>NZ_CP066218.1:3708655-4944873 GCF_016313185.1 Mycolicibacterium baixiangningiae | reverse complement strand
CGGTCGGTGACCGGGCCCAGCCGGGGAGCGATGAGCCGAGCGAACGCGATGCCGTAGGGATGTGCACGGGGGCCGCGGAGTGCGCCGATCGCGAAGACGACGGCCTGTAGGCCGAGGATGACGGCGGCGGCGTGTGAACTCACCGCGGAGACGAGCAGGACCACGACGAGCACCGCGGTGGTGAGCCAGGCGGCGAACCGGGGGCCGCGCACGTCGACCTGAGGCACCGCGTTGGCGGTATCGGTGTGCATCCCCGGGGCGATGGACATGGCGTGATACTCCTGTTGCGTTGGTGGTCTGGTGGCGGACAAGCCAGATCGACTGCTCCGCACGAGCGCGGTTCGCGGCGAAAAACCGCGTTCAGCAGCTACAACAACAGCAACAACCCGCAACGCGGCACAGATCCACTGCGCGGCGCTTGGTGAGCATCAGCTCGAGGCGGGCGAACACGCCGACAGCCTACCCAATGACAGGGTGATCAAGCCAACAGCGGTTCCAGCACCGACCGCAGGTCAGCGACCTTCGGCACGCCGGAGGTCCGGTAGCGCGGATGGCCGCCCGCGTCGAAGATGATCGTCGTCGGCAGGGAGAGCACCGAAAGCCGCCTGGCCGCTTCCGGATTGGCGTCCAGATCGATCTCCACGTGGGAGACGGCGGGCAGTTCCCGGCAGACCTGGTCGACCACGCGGCGCACCGCCTCGCAGGGGCCGCACCACACGGCGCTGAAGTGCAGGACGGTCGGGCCGCTGTCGGACAGGCCCAGCCCGGAGGTGTCGATGTTGGCCGCGGCGGCCTCGCCCTTCAACAGGCCGGCGCGCAGGTTGACCAACCGGCCCACCACCATCGCCACCCCGAACACCGCGATCAGCACCGCGATCACGACGATCCACGACGAGCTCATGACTGCCTGAACCCGTCGAGCGTGATGGTCATGTTGTCGGTGATGCCCTCGATGATGACATCCGAACCGCGCGCACCCTGTGCGGTCGGGGCGATGCCGAACGGCAGCTTCTGACCCGGCAGGGTGGCGCTGAACGCCTCGAGCACGGCGGCGGTCTTGTCGTCGGGCACCGGCTGGCCGGCCGTGCCCGCGCCGGTCAGCACGCCGGTGGCGGTCACCACCAGCGTGGTCTGGTCGGGTCCGCTGACGGACAGGTCGACGGCGACCGACACCCTCTCGTCGAAACCCGCCGACTCGGGGGTGCCGGTGAACACCACCCCCCTGTTGCTGGAGATGCCGGATTCGGTGGTGCCGCCGGTCGCGTCGTTGGTCTCCCCGGTCGGTGCTTCGACGAGGAGGTCGGGGATGCCGATGAAACGGCCGAGGTGGGTGGAGTCGAGGATGATGCGGCTCTCGACCTTGCCGACCGCCATGGTCGCGTCCGGCCGGACGAGCCAGGACGCCTCGCTCAGGTCGACGTCGTGCAGCGTGGCTTCCAGCGATTCCTTACCCACCACGGGGTGATCAACGCCACTGGCCCGGATCTCCACCTCGCCGTAGTGGTGGCCAATCGCCTGCGGGACGAACGGGAAACCGATGATGCCGACCCACGGGTCGAAGTCCAGGTGCGCGACGTCCCGCAACGTCCGTGACCAGCGGTATTCGGCGTAGATGGCGGTGCCGAAGTCAACTCCGACCGCTCCGACGACCACTGCGGTCATCGTCGCTGCCAGCCCGATCAGCACCTTGCGCATCGCCACATTCTGACTCACCCATAACTCGTGTTCGGCCTTGACGCGGCTCATTTGCCGAGTCCGCGCTATCGTTACGTGACCAACGGCCGGTAACGGCCGCATGTCAGGCACAAATCTGGGAGATCACCACAGACATCGACGTCGGGCGACGTCCCCGGACTGCTGGAGGGCCTGTGGATCTGCTGCTGTTGACTGTCGACCCGCACCCTGAGTCGGTTCTGCCGTCATTGTCTCTGCTCGCGCACAACGTGCGGGCCGCCCCGACCGAAGTCTCGTCGCTGCTGGAAGCCGGCACCGCCGACGTCGCGATCGTCGACGCCCGAACCGACCTTGCCGCGGCCCGCGGACTGTGCCGGCTGCTGGGCACGACGGGTACCTCGGTGCCGGTGGTCGCGGTGGTCAACGAAGGCGGCCTCGTCGCCGTCAACCACGAGTGGGGACTCGACGAGATCCTGCTGCCCGGCACCGGACCCGCGGAGATCGACGCGCGCCTGCGGCTGCTGGTCGGCCGCCGAGGCGGCATCGCCAACCAGGAGAACATCGGCAAGATCAGCCTCGGTGAGCTCGTGATCGACGAGGGCACCTACACGGCCCGGTTGCGTGGTCGTCCGCTGGACCTCACCTACAAAGAGTTCGAGTTGTTGAAGTACCTCGCCCAGCACGCCGGCCGGGTGTTCACCCGCGCCCAGCTGCTGCAGGAGGTGTGGGGATACGACTTCTTCGGCGGGACCCGCACCGTCGACGTCCACGTACGCCGGTTGCGCGCGAAACTCGGCCCCGAGTACGAGTCGCTGATCGGCACGGTTCGCAACGTGGGTTACAAGGCGGTGCGGCCCGCGCGCGGACGGCCACCCGCCCCGGAGGCGGACGTGCCCGACGACGAGGACGACGACTACGAAACGCCCGACAGTGTGCCGCCGTCGCTGGCGGACCCGCTGCGCGCCCCGTGACGTCCCTCGAATGGCGTACCGCCCTGACCGAGAACGAGCAGGCCGGGGTTCGCGAGGTGATCGCTGCCGCGACACGCGTCGACGGTGTGGCGCCGGTCGGTGATCAGGTGCTGCGCGAGCTTCCCGCCGACCGGACCCGCCACCTGCTGGCCGCCGACACAGACGGTCGCCTGGTCGGCTATCTCAACCTCGCGCCCGCCTCGGACACCGCGCCGCCGATGGCCGAACTCGTGGTGCATCCCGACGCCCGTCGCCGCGGGATCGGAGCGGCGCTGGCCCGCGCCGGACTCGCCGAAGCGGGCGCCGGGGCGAGGATCTGGGCGCACGGCAACCTCGAATCCGCCCGGGCGACCGCGCGGACGCTGGGCCTGCGGGTGGTGCGCGAACTGTTGCAGATGCGCCGTCCGCTCACCGACCTCCCGCCGGTGACGGTGGCCGACGGTGTCCATCTCACCACCTACTCCGGCCCCTCCGACGATCCAGAGTTGTTGCGGGTCAACAACTCTGCGTTCGCCTGGCATCCCGAGCAGGGCGGCTGGACCGACGCCGACATCGACGAGCGGCGCGGCGAACCGTGGTTCGATCCCGAAGGTCTGTTCATGGCGTTCGACGACGCGTCGGGCGAACTGCTCGGATTCCACTGGACGAAAATCCACGGACCCGACCTCGGCGAGGTCTACGTCGTCGGCGTCGATCCGGGCGCACAGGGCCGCGGCCTCGGCGCCACGCTCACGCTGACCGGACTGCACCATCTGGCCGATCGCCTGTCGGATTCCGCCCATCCGACGGTGATGCTCTACGTCGAGGCCGACAACACCGCAGCGGTGAAAACCTACCGGCGACTGGGCTTCGACGTGTACAGCGTCGACGCCGCGTACGCCGCGCCCGCCGCCAACCTGTGAGATCACTGAACCTGTTCACTGGGCGTTCACCCACGATCCGCGATCCGTCCACCAGCGCCGCATACGTTGCCGTTGGGTTCGAGCCGTCAACGGAAAGTGGGATAAGTGAAGCTCAACAGCATGGGCATGGTGTGGTCCGCGACGGCGATCGCCGCGCTGACGTTGACCGCCTGCGGCAGCGACAACAACGCCGGCACCACCAGCAGCCCCGGAGCATCCGATACCGGTTCCGCCAGCGCCGAGGACTGCGCCGGTAAGAACTCGGTGACCGCCGAGGGCTCCACCGCCCAGCAGAACGCGATTGCGGTGTTCAACCAGGTGTGGGGCCAGAAGTGCGCGGGCAAGAACCTCTCCTACAACCCGACCGGATCCGGCGCGGGCCGTGAGCAGTTCGTGGCAGGCAACGTCGACTTCGCGGGTTCGGACTCGGCGATCAAAGAAGAGCAGGCGCAGCAGGCCACACAGCGCTGCGGCGGCAACCCGGCGTGGAACCTTCCGCTGGTGTTCGGCCCGATCGCGCTCGCCTACAACATCGAGGGCGTCGACGATGTGGTGCTCAACGGTGACACGCTGGCCAAGATCTTCCAGGGACAGATCAAGACGTGGAACGACCCGGCCATCGCCGGGCTGAACCAGGGCAAGACCCTGCCGGACACCGCGATCACCCCGATCTTCCGCTCGGACTCCTCGGGCACCACCGACAACTTCCAGAAGTACCTGACCGCCGCGGCCCCGCAGACGTGGACCAAGGGCGACGGCAGCGAGTTCCAGGGCGGCGCCGGTGAGGGTGCCCAGAAGTCGGCTGGTGTGGCGCAGGCCGTGCAGGCCACCCCGGGTGCGATCGGTTACGTCGAGAAGGGCTTCGCCGACCAGGCGGGTCTTCCCTACGCCCAGATCGACAACGGCGGCGGCGCGGTGGAGCTGACCGACGAGACCGCGGGCACGGCCATCGACGCCGCGCAGTTCGCGGGCGAGGGCAACGACCTGACCCTCGACCTCGAGTCCCTCTACGGCACCAAGGAAGCCGGCGCATATCCGCTGGTCCTGGCCACCTACGAGATCGTCTGCTCCACGGGCTACGACCCCGAGACGGCCGCCGCGGTGAAGTCCTTCCTCACGGTGGCCGCCAACGACGGACAGGCCGGTCTCTCCGACGCCGGCTACGTCCCGCTGCCCGACCGCTTCAAGGAGCGGTTGCTCGGCTCGATCGACGCCATCGGCTCAACTGCCTGACCCCTGCTGGCGCTGCGACACGAACACGGTGAGGATGGGATGCGAATCCGATGACCGACAGGGTGGATGTGACATTTCCCAATCCGACGGACCGGGGGTCGGGCGAGGCAGTAGCCGCGCCCTTCCCCGAGCCGGAACCTATCTCCACCGACCCGTCGAGGAACTCGAGGGTGCGCTTCGGCGACCGGGTCTTCCGCGGACTCGCGGAGGGATCCGGCGTCCTGATCGTCGCCATCATCGTGGCGATCGGGCTGTTCCTGCTGTGGCGCGCCGTTCCTGCCCTGGCGCGCAACGAGGCGAACTTCTTCCTCTACGGCGGTAACTGGGTCACCACGAACACGTCGGCGATGCAGTTCGGCATCCTCGACCTGCTGCAGGTGACCGTGTTCGTATCGGTGTTCGCGCTGGTGTTGGCGATGCCCGTCGCCCTCGGCATCGCGATCTACCTGACCAACTACGCCCACAAGCGGGTGGCCGGCCCGCTGGGATACATGGTCGACCTGCTGGCCGCGGTGCCGTCGATCATCTACGGCGTGTGGGGGCTCTACGTGCTGGCCCCGGCGATCAAACCGTTCGCGGTGTGGCTCAACGAGAACCTCGGCTGGCTTTTCCTGTTCCAGACCGGCACCGCGTCGGTGGCCGGCGGCGGCACCATCTTCACCGCGGGCATCGTGCTGGCGGTGATGATCCTGCCGATCATCACCGCGGTCACCCGCGAGGTGTTCGTCCAGACGCCGCGCGGCCAGATCGAGGCGGCGCTCGCGCTGGGCGCCACCCGCTGGGAAGTCGTCCGCACGACGGTGCTGCCGTTCGGCATGTCGGGCTACATCAGTGGCGCGATGCTGGGCCTGGGCCGTGCGCTCGGTGAGACGATCGCGCTGCTGATCATCCTGCGTGGCACCCAGCAGGCGTTCGGGTGGTCGCTGTTCGACGCCGGCTACACGTTCGCCAGCAAGATCGCCGCCGCGGCATCGGAATTCAACGATCAGTACAAGGCGGGCGCCTACATCGCCGCGGGCCTGGTGCTGTTCATCCTCACGTTCGTGGTCAACTCGCTGGCGCGTGCCGCGGTCTCCGGAAAGGACAGGTCCGCATCGTGACGACGACTCCGGCACTCGACAGCCCCGTCAAGGTGCCCACCTTCCAGGGCGTCAGCACGCGGCGCAAGATCACCAACAACCTCGCCACCCTGCTGGTGACGGCGTCCGTGGTGGTCGCCATCGTCCCGCTGCTGTGGGTGCTGTTCACGGTGGTCTCCAAGGGCATCGGTGCGGTGACGTCGGCTAACTGGTGGACGAACTCACAGGCCGGGATGACGGCGTTCCAGGCGGGCGGCGGTGCCTACCACGCCATCGTCGGCACCGTCCTTCAGGCGCTGGTGTGTGCGGTCATCTCGATCCCGGTCGGCGTCTTCGTCGGCATCTATCTGGTGGAGTACGGCGGCGGGACGCGGCTGGGCAAGATCACCACGTTCATGGTCGACATCCTCACCGGGGTGCCCTCGATCGTGGCGGCGCTGTTCATCTACGCGCTGTGGGTGGCGACGCTGGGCTTCGAGCGGTCGGGTTTCGCGGTCTCGCTGGCGCTGGTGCTGCTCATGATCCCGGTGATCGTGCGCTCGACCGAGGAGATGCTGCGGGTCGTGCCGATGGACCTGCGCGAGGCCAGTTACGCACTGGGCGTACCGAAATGGAAGACCATCTCGGCCATCGTGATCCCGACGGCGCTGTCGGGCATCGTGACCGGAATCCTGCTGGCGCTGGCCCGCGTGATGGGTGAGACGGCGCCGCTGCTGATCCTCGTCGGGTACGCCCAGGCGATGAACTTCGACATGTTCGGCGGCTTCATGGGATCGCTGCCCGGGATGATGTACGACCAGACATCCGCCGGCGCAGGCGCCAACCCGGTGCCGACGGACCGCCTGTGGGGTGCGGCGCTCACGCTCGTCGTGCTCATCGCGCTGCTCAACGTGGGCGCGCGTTACCTCGCGAAATTCTTTTCCCCCAAGAAGATTTGATCAGTTAGAAGAAGCGGAGCTACTGACATGGCCAAGCGTCTGGACCTCAAGGACGTCAACATCTACTACGGGTCGTTCCACGCGGTCGCCGAGGTGTCGATGTCGGTGCCGCCGCGGAGCGTCACCGCGTTCATCGGCCCGTCGGGCTGCGGCAAGTCCACGGTGCTGCGCACGCTCAACCGCATGCACGAGGTGATCCCCGGCGCCTACGTCAAGGGGTCGGTGCTGCTCGACGGTGAGGACATCTACGGCGCCGGTGTCGACCCGGTCGGCGTCCGCAAGACCATCGGCATGGTGTTCCAGCGGCCGAATCCGTTCCCCACCATGTCGATTCGTGACAACGTGGTCGCCGGGCTCAAGTTGCAGGGGATGCGCAGCCGCAAGACCCTCGACGAAGTCGCCGAGCGATCGCTGCGGGGCGCCAACCTGTGGAACGAGGTCAAGGATCGGCTGGACAAGCCGGGCGGCGGGCTGTCGGGCGGCCAGCAGCAGCGGCTGTGCATCGCGCGCGCGATCGCCGTGCAGCCCGACGTGCTGCTGATGGACGAGCCGTGTTCGGCGCTCGACCCGATCTCGACGCTGGCGATCGAAGACCTCATCGCCGAGCTGAAGCAGGACTTCACCATCGTGATCGTCACGCACAACATGCAGCAGGCGGCGCGGGTGAGCGATCAGACGGCGTTCTTCAACCTCGAGGCCACCGGTAAGCCCGGCAAGCTCATCGAGATCGACGACACCGAGCGGATCTTCTCCAATCCGACGCAGAAGGCCACCGAGGACTACATCTCCGGCCGGTTCGGCTGACCGTTCCTCTGCGCGAGCAAGAGATCCGCACCCCTCAGCGCGCGGAGGGGATGACCTCTTCGGTCGGGTACGCACCGGTGACCTGGAAGATGACGCGGCGCGCCACCTCGACGGCGTGGTCGGCGAAGCGTTCGTAGAACCGGCTCAGCAGCGTCACGTCTACGGCCGCGGTCACCCCGTGCTTCCACTCCCGGTCCATCAGCACGGTGAAGAGGTGACGGTGCAGATCGTCCATCGCATCGTCTTCCTCCTGGATGCGCGCCGCCTTCTCGGGGTCGCGGGTCTCCAGCACTTCCTTGGCCGCGTTGCCGAGTTCGACCGCGACCCGCCCCATCTCGGCGAAGTAGCCGTTGACCTCTTCGGGCAGGACGTGCTGCGGATGCCGGCGCCTGGCGATCTTGGCGACGTGCAGCGCCAGGGCGCCCATCCGGTCCACGTCGGCGACGATCTGGATGGAACTGACCACGGCGCGCAGATCCCCGGCGACCGGCGCCTGCAGGGCCAGGAGGACGAAGGCCGACTCCTCCGCGCGGGCGCTCATCGTGGCGATCCGATCGTGGTCGGAGATGACTTGTTCGGCCAGCACCAGGTCGGCCTGCAGCAGGGCCTGCGTCGCGCGTTCCATCGCGCCGCCGGCCAGGCCGCACATCTCGCCGAGTTGACCGGTGAGAGCCCCTAGTTGCTCGTGGTACGCGGTTCGCATGCGTCAAGCCTAGAGGTAATGACGGTGCATCGTCACGATGGCGCGGATGAACTGAAGGTGAATGCCACCTGCCGAAACGCTCCCGGAAGCGTCACTCACACGTGGTATCGGCGGCGTTGGTGACGTTGAGGTCCTCCGGCAGGGGACCGGGCGCGCTTCCGGTGCCATGCAACACGTTCACCTGCACCGGCGAACCGCTGGGAGTCGGGGCGCCGACGGCGTCGAAATCGCTGCCGAGCACCACCTGGACGACGTCGCCCATCCCGGTGACCTGTTCGATGGTCGGGTTCGCGAACGACGATGCGACCGTGGCGGCGGCCTGCTCGTTGCCGGGGGAGAAGAACACCGTCGTCGCGTTGAGCGCACTCGGGTAGTCGTCGGGGGTGGTGACGTTGAATCCGTGCTGCTGCAGGGCGTCGGCGGTGGTGGCGCCCAACCCGCTCTGCCCGGTGGAGTTCGACACCTGCACGGTGACGTCCTGCGGTTCAGTGGTGACCGCGTTGACCAGTTCGGCCGACGAGTCGTGCCCGGTTGCGGGTGCCTCGGCCTCGGGGTTCGCCGTCGTGGACCCCGGTGTGCCGGGCACGGGCGTGTTGTCGGCGTTCTTCTCCCCGGGCAGCGGGTCGTCGTTGATGATTGCGTCGAACAGTGCGCGCATGTCGTCGGTGCGGGGCGTCTCGTTGCCGTACTCGTCGGCGTAACCGGTGGTCGGCACGGTGACGAAGGTGATCCGTCCCGCGGTCACGCCCTGGATCGACTGGCCCAGCGTCACCAGGTCGCGGGTGTCGATGTTGTCGACGTAGCTGTCGTCGATGAACATGTTGACCACGTTGTTCAGCTTCGACAGCGAGAAGAAGACTTCCTTGGAGATCAGCGAGCGCAGCAGCGACGACAGGAACCGCTGCTGACGTTTGATGCGGCCGTAGTCGCCGTTGATCTCGGTGGTGACCTGCCGGGCGCGCACGTAGTTGAGCGCGGTGTGCCCGTCGACCATCTGACGTCCGGCGACCGGCAGCACCGTGCCGAGTTCGTAGTCCTCCAACGGTTCGGTGCTGCACACTTCGACGCCACCGACTGCGTCGACCATCTTGGAGAACCCGGCGAAGTCCACGGCCATGAAGCGGTTGACCGACAGGCCGGAGAGCTTCTGCACGACCTTGACCAGACACTTCGGTCCGCCGACCGCGTAGGCCGAGTTGAGCTTGTACTCGGTGTAGACCGTTTCGCGCCCGTACATCGGCGACTCCGGGTCGGTGATCGGCCCGTACAGGCCGGTCTCGGGGTTCCACGGTTCGCATTCGATGGGATCGATGGACAGATCGCGGGGGAACGACACCGCGACCACGCGTTTGCGGTTGGCGGGGATGTTGACCAGCATCACGGTGTCCGACCGCGCCCCGGCGGCGTCGTCGGTGGTGCCCGCCCCCATGCCGCTGTTCTGGCCGATGCGGCTGTCCACGCCGACGATCAGGAAGTTCTCGTCGCCGAACTGCGCGTTGGCGTCGATGATGTCGCGGGAGGCCTGATCCAGCGCCGCGACCTTGTTCATGCTGTTGTTCTTCGACGACTGCCACTGCCAGGCGCCGCCGGTCAGCACCAGCGCGAGAATCGCGAGCAGTGCGGCCGCGGAGCGTCCGGCGAAGATGACCCGGCGGCGCCGGTGTGGTTCGTCGATCTCGGTGACCGTGCCCCCGTCGCCGATGCGGTACGGCGGCACGCGGTCGTCGGGCTCCGCGGCCAGGATGGGTAGTTCCCCGGCGTAGGCACTGGTGGCCGCCGGGATGATCTCGGTGTCCTGGCGGTCCGGATCGGCGGGGCGCCGGATGAGCTCCAGGACGGGTTCGTTGATCTGCTCGATGATCTCGGTGGCCGGCGCGGGCGGCTCGGGTACGGGATCGGGTTCCGGCTCGGCTTCGGCGCGCCGACGCTTCGGGGCGACCTCGACCGGGCCGGCGCCGTCGCCGTTGAGCTTGGCGATCAGATCGGCGACGGTCACGGCGCCTACGGTGTGGCTGCCTGTGCTCTCGTCGGATTCGTCGGGCTCGTGGGACTCGTCGGCCCCGGGGTCAGGTTCGGGGTCGGCGCGCTTGCGCTCCCACGGCGCGGCACCTGGTGATCGCCGTGCGGGTCGGGTATGCCTTTGGTTGTCCCAGTCGGACCGAGGCTCGCGGGGACGCCGAGGGTCAGGAGTGGCATCAGCACCTGGGCGCTCGCCATCACTCATCTCCAACCGGCCTCCGACTGTGTCCAGCGTTGTACGCGTCGCGAATCTGCGCAGTGCTCACTGTCTTGTAGCAGCACGACCGGAACTCCGCCACCGGAGCCGGACTACAACGAGACCCACATCGTACTGAGAGATCCTGTGAGTCATCCAGCCGGCGACGTCTCGAGAACGTCTCGGTATCGCGACGGGTCAGCCGCCGGAGTGCATGACGTCCGCACCCGCGGGCACCGTGCAGTCGTCCGGATCGGCCAGCCAGCCGTCGGGCAGGGACACCGAGGCGGCCGAGCCCTGACGTCCGCGCGGACCCGTCGCGGCGGGCGGGAACGGGACGTCGGGATCGAGCCGGTCGAGCAGTTCGGAGAGCTCCGCGCGGGTCTTGACCAGCGCAAGGGCCCGGCGCAGATCCGATCCGGCGGGGAATCCGTGCAGGTACCAGGCGATGTGCTTGCGGATGTCGCGCATGGCCTTGTCCTCACCGGAGTGGTCGGTGAGCAGCTCGCCGTGCCTGCGGATGATGTCCGCGACCTCGCCGAGCGTGGGCGGCACCGGTAGGGGCCGGCCGGTGAACTTCGCCGACAGTTCGGCGAACAGCCACGGGCGGCCCAGGCAGCCGCGACCGATCACCACACCGTCGCACCCCGTGGCGGCCATCATCGTCAGCGCGTCGTCGGCGTCGAAGATGTCCCCGTTGCCCAGCACGGGAACGCTGGTGACGTGGGCTTTGAGCGCGGCGATCTGCTCCCAGTCGGCGGTGCCGGAATAGCGTTGCGCCGCGGTGCGGGCGTGCAGGGCGACGGCGGCTGCGCCCTCTTCGGCCGCGATGCGCCCCGCGTCGAGGTGGGTGTGGTGGGTGTCGTCGATGCCGATGCGGAACTTCACCGTGACGGGGATGTCGGTGCCCTCGGTGGCGCGCACCGCGGCGCCGACGATCTGACCGAAGAGCTTGCGCTTGTAGGGCAGCGCGGCACCGCCGCCACGCTTGGTCACCTTCGGGACCGGGCAGCCGAAGTTCATGTCGATGTGGTCGGCCATGTTCTCGTCGGCGATCATCTTGGCCGCGGCGTAGGTGGTGGCCGGGTCGACGGTGTAGAGCTGCAACGAGCGCGGCGACTCGTCCGGTGCGAAAGCGGTCATGTGCAAGGTGGACGCATGCCGCTCGACGAGCGCCCGCGCGGTCACCATCTCGCACACGTACAGGCCGCTGGTGGTTCCCGTCCGTGCCTCCTCCAGTTCGCGGCACAGCGTCCGGAAGGCGATGTTGGTGACCCCGGCCATCGGGGCCAGCACCACCGGGCTCGCCAACGCCATCGGCCCGATCCGCAGGACTGCCTGCTCTTCGCGCAAGCGGCTCATCGGCGCGGACCGGGCCGTATCGGCGGGCGGGGCTACGACGCTGATGACGCGAGGACCTTACTGGCCTTCTTCTCGGCCATCTTGGCTTCGCGTTCGAGGCGCTTCTGCTTGGCGTTCTCGAACTTCTCGCATGTCTCCTCGAGTTCGGTGACCAGCACGCCGAGGTCGTCACGCATGCGGGCGGCCTCGCCGGTGAAGTCCTCACGCTCGAAGATGCGCCACTTCTTGAGCACCGGACGGACCACGTCGTCGAGGTGGATCCGCGGGTCGTAGACGCCGCCGACGGCGATGATCACCGCCTTGCGGCGGAACTCCGGCACGGTGTATCCGGGCATCTTGAAGTTGCGCAGCACCCGGTGCAGTGAATGCATGGCCTGGTCGGGGGCGACGTCGAAGCCGGCCTCGGACACGTCGCGGTAGAAGATCATGTGCAGGTTCTCGTCGGCCGAGACGCGCTGCAACAGCTGGTCGGCGATCGGGTCGTTACAGGCCTTACCGGTGTTGCGGTGCGAGACACGGGTCGCGAGTTCCTGGAAGGTCACGTAGATCACCGAGTCGAACACACTCTCCGCGAACAGGTCGCCCTGCTGGTTCTGGCCCGGGGAGAAGCCGCGGGTCATCTGCTCGACGCGCAGCTCCTCGAGCTCTACGGGATCGACCGAGCGGGTGACGACGAGGTAGTCGCGCAGCGCGATGCCGTGGCGGTTCTCCTCGGCGGTCCACCGGTTCACCCACTGACCCCACGCGCCGTCCATGCTCATGTTCATCGCAATCTCGCGGTGATACGACGGCAGGTTGTCCTCGGTCAGCAGGTTCTGCACCATCGCGGTCCGGGCGACTTCCGAGAGCTTGGTCTGCTCGGGGTCCCAGTCCTGACCGCCCAGAGCGTAATAGTTCTTGCCGTCCGACCACGGAATGAAGTCGTGCGGATTCCAGTCCTTGCGCATGGTCAGGTGCCGGTTGAGCAGTTTCTCGACCACCGGCTCCAACTCGTGCAGCAGGTGCAGGTCGGTCAGGTTCTCGTGCATTCCCGTTGTCCTCCTCGCGTCGGGAGCCCGTCGGCGCTATCTATCTGTGCCTCTTGGTTGCACTCAACATATCTGTGTACGTCGGTGACATCAAGTTTCGTCCGGCGACTGTCACGTGGGTCACCAGCACGCATTTACGCACCCGGGACCACTTTCTCGGGCTCTCCGATATCGCCCGGAGTACCCGGATCTGACGTGGCCACCCCGGTGTCAGTGGCTCGACACCCTGCTCAGCAGCATGTCGACGCAGTAGTCGATGAACTGTTCGCGGGTGGCGCTCAGCCGGCTGTCCAGATAAGCGGTGAACAACGCGGTCAGCGCACCGATCAGTCCGGTGGCCACCATCGCCTGGACGGCCGGGTCGGTGATGCGGGTGAGCTTGCGCTGCACCAGGTCGATGAAGTTCGGCATCCACTCCGCGCCGGACTGGGTGAGGACGGGCTCGGAGGCCGGCGCCAGCAGCAGCACCCGCCCGCGGGTGGGATCGTCGACCATCAGTGCCACAAAGCGTTCGACGGCATCGCGCGGCGTCTCGGCGTTGAGCAGGGTCGACATCGCCCGGGTGCAGACGTCGTCGTAGGCCGCGCGCACGAATTGGTCACGGTCGACGAAGCTTTCATAGAAGTAGCGTTCGGTCAGCCCGGCCTCGCGGCAGACCGCGCGCACGGTCAGTCCCGAACCGGCCGCGCTGCCGAGGAGCTGCACGCCGGCGGCGATGAGCTCGTCGCGGCGCAACGCCTGGCGGTCCTGCAGGGGGACCCCGGACCAGCGTCCGCGTCGTTGACCGGAATTCACATCGCTCCTAAGCTCGCCGTGACAACGCATGTAGTCAAAAGTTAGTCACTGACGCCGACAGGAAGTGCACCAGTGAGTCAAGATACGTCTGCGGTACCCGTCCCGGCCAGCGAATCCGCGCCTGTGGCCGGCGGATGTCCGGTGTCCTCGGGTGGTTACGACGGCCCGCCGCCGCTGGGGCCCGACTCCCTGACGTGGAAGCTGTTCGGAGACTGGCGCGGTCTGCTCCAGGGACCGTGGGCGGGGTCGATGCAGAACATGCATCCCCAGCTCGGCGCCGCCGTACAGCAGCACTCGATCTTCTTCCTCGAGCGGATGCCGCGTCTGCTGCGCTCGCTCTACCCGATCGGCGGGGTGGTGTTCGACGGCGATCGCGCCCCGCAGACCGGCGCCGAGGTGCGCGACTACCACATCGGCATCAAGGGCGTCGACGATCAGGGGCGTCGCTACAGCGCGCTGAACCCCGACGTCTTCTACTGGGCGCACTCGACGTTCTTCATGGGCACGATCCTGACCGCCGAGCGCTTCGGCGACGGGCTCACCGAAGCGCAGAAACGCCAACTGTTCGACGAGCACCTCACCTGGTACCGGATGTACGGGATGAGCATGCGGCCGGTGCCCGAGACGTGGGAGCAATTCCAGGAGTACTGGGATCACATGTGCCGCAACGTGTTGGAGAACAACTGGGCGGCGCGCGAAGTGCTCGACCTGTCGACGATGCCGAAACATCCGTCCCTGCAATGGGTTCCGGACTGGCTGTGGAAAATGCAGCTCGAGGTGCTCGGACGGTTCGCGGTGTGGGTGACCGTCGGCCTGTACGACCCGCCGGTGCGGGAACTGATGGGGTACAGCTGGTCCCGGCGCGATGAGCGGCTTCACCGGCTGTTCGGTCGCGTAGTGAACCGGGTGTTCAAGCTGATGCCCGAGCGCAGGCGCTACCACCCGCGCGCCCGCGCCGGCTGGGACCGCGAAGGTGGCCGGCTGCCGGCCGACGCGCCGCTGGTGCACACGCCGGCTCGCAACCTTCCGCCCGTCGAATACCGGGACAGTCCCATGCACTACAGCCCGAAGGTGTGAGCGGTTCTTAGCGCCGCCGGTACAACGGCGCAACTGCCATGCAACGGTGGCCGACTTTGCTCGGTGCATGACCACGATCTACGAGCAGATCGGCGGCGCCGAGGCACTCGAGGGCGTCGTCGAGGACTTCTACCGCCGCGTCCTGGCCGACGGCCAACTCGCGGGGTTCTTCACCGGCACCAACATGGCCCGGCTCAAAGGCAAGCAGGTGGAGTTCTTCGCCGCTGCGCTCGGCGGGCCGGAGCCGTACACCGGGGCGCCGATGCGCCAAGTCCATCAGGGCCGCGGCATCACGGTGCATCACTTCAATCTCGTCGCCGGCCACCTCACCGACACGCTGAACGCCGCCGGAGTCCCCAAGCCGCTGGTCACCGAGATCATCGGGGTGGTCGCGCCGTTGGCCGACGACATCGCGACGGCGCGCACCGCGTAGGGCTCGCACCGCGTCTCCCGCGCACTCCTTACGGCCTCATGAAGTCTGCCTTCCGGACCGTCAGCCCATGAGAAATCGCCTACGGTGGGCAGGTGGGGGAAGAGGCGTCGCACGAGCGAAGACTGATACGGGCCTTCGGCGACCTCGCCGTGGAACTGCAGGGCACTTCGCAAGGTGATGCCACGTTGCGGGTGATCGTCAACGCCGCCGTGAAGATCATTCCGGGCGTGCGGCACGCAGGCATCTCCGTCGTTCACGGACGTGAGGTGACCCCGGTCGTGCCGAGCTCAGACGTCGTCGCCCAATTGGATTCTCTACAGACAGCGATGGACGAGGGTCCCAGCCTGGGCGCGTTGCGTGAACACCGCACCGTCCACATCGCCGATATGGCCGCAGACGGTCGGTGGCCGCGTTTCACCGCTGCAGCGCTGGACCGGGGCGTGAAGAGCTCTCTGTCGTTTCAGCTCTTCATTCAGAGGGGCAATCTCGGCGCGCTCAACCTCTACGCCGATGAAGCGCGTGTCTTCGATGATGAGTCCACCCTCGTCGGCGACGTCCTGGCCCAACACGCCTCGGTGGCTATGGCAGGTTCGGCAGCTGAAGCGCAGTTCGACAGGGCGCTCGCCAGTCGTGACGCGATCGGGCAGGCCAAGGGCATCCTGATGCACCGTGCTCAGGTCGATTCATTGCAGGCTTTCCGGATGATGCTCGAGGTCTCGCAGGACACCAACACGAAGCTGACCGAGGTCGCGGAACTCGTCGTCGCGGATCACGTCGCATCGTTGAAGTAGACGCGTGCGGCACGGCGGAATGCCGCTGACTGCGACGATTCCGTGGTGCCCCCAGTAGGGCTCGAACCTACGACCTGCGGATTAAAAGTCCGTAGCTCTACCAACTGAGCTATAGGGGCGCGGTGCACCACAATACTGGGTCCGGTGCCGACCCTGGTTTTGGGTTTGAGCTACCGGTGTCCTAAGCTATCGAAGCTCCCAGCGGAACGAAGTTGCGAGTACCCCGGAGGAATTCGGATTAGGCCCCCATCGTCTAGTGGCCTAGGACGCCGCCCTTTCACGGCGGTAGCACGGGTTCGAATCCCGTTGGGGGTACATCGCAGCGACGGCAACGTCGGAGCGAGGTAGTACACGCAGGAAAGTAAGGCCCTGTGGCGCAGTTGGTTAGCGCGCCGCCCTGTCACGGCGGAGGTCGCGGGTTCGAGTCCCGTCAGGGTCGCCATCACGGCGAGGCATTGAGGCTCTCAACGGGCCGGTGCCTTCCGGCCAGGTAGCTCAGTTGGTACGAGCGTCCGCCTGAAAAGCGGAAGGTCGCCGGTTCGATCCCGGCCCTGGCCACCACAACAGTGGTCCTTCCCGCTGTTCTCGTCACGCGCAGCCGTACGATTCTCGCTGACATGACCGTGACATCGGAGGCGCCCGGCGCGCTGGACGACAAGAACAACTTCCGCCAGCGGCTCCTCGACGCGCTCGAAGAGTCGATCGCCGAGGACGGCTACCAGAAGACCACCGTCGCCGACATCGTGCGGCGGGCCCGCACGTCGCGGCGCACCTTCTACGAACACTTCGACGGCCGCGAGGCCTGTTTCCTGGCGCTGCTCGCCGAGGCTTACGCGGACCAGGTCCAGCAGATCTCGGCCGCGGTCGACCCCAACTCGCCGTGGCGGGTCCAGGTGCGGCAGGCCATCGAGGCCTGGATCTCCTCGGCGGAGTCGCGCTCAGCGCTGATGTTGAGCGCCACCCGCGACCTGCCGGCCATCGGCGCGGCGGCGCGCGATCTGCAGCGCGAGGTGACGGAGAACTTCATCACGATGGTGCAGGCGCTCGGCGACACCGACGAGTTCCACTCCGCGGGCATCGGCCCCGTCTCGCGTCCGCGCGTCGTCATGTTGCTCGGCGGCCTGCGCGAACTGACCGCCATCACCGTCGAGGACGGCGGCGCGATGAGCGACATCACCGACGAGGCCGTCGCCGCGTCGATCGCCCTGCTGCGCCCGGACCAGGCCTGACCCGTCACACGCCGACGGCGCGCTCCAGTTCCTTCAGCGAGTCCTCGAGGTGGCCGAGCAACCGTTGCATGTGGGGCACGCTGCCTCGGGCGGCGACCAGGCCGAAGTCCAGATTGTCCGCGTTGTTGGCAAGGGTGATGTTGACCGCCTGCCCGTCGAGGGCGATCGACAGCGGATAGTTGCCGTCGAGCCGGGCGCCGTTCCAGTACATCGGCTCCCGGGTGCCGGGCACATTGGAGATGACGATGTTGAACGGCGGCGGTGCGGTCGAGACGAATCCCGGAACGGCACCCAGACCCAGCGGCGCGAGCATCGTCGCCGACAACGCCAACTGCTGCGTCCGTGGCAACTCGGAGAAGACCTTCTTGTTGTTGCGCATCGACGTGCTGATGGCATCGAGGCGCTTCGCCGGGTCGACGATGTCGGTGGCGAGGTTGCACAGCATGATGCCGGTCATGTTCCCGCCGGTGTCGGCTTCGGCCTCGGTCCGCAGGCTGACCGGAACCATGGCGATCAGGGGTGCGTCGGGCAGCGCGTCCTGCTCGATGAGGTAACCGCGCAGGGCGCCGGCACACATCGCGAGCACCGTGTCGTTGACGGTGACTCCGGCCGCGGCCTTGACGTTGCGGATGCGCTCCAACGGCCAGGACTGCGCCGCCACGCGGCGGGCCCCACCGATGGGCACGTTGAACATGGTCCGCGGCGCCCCGAACGGCAGGGTGAGTTGTTGTTCGAGCAGCGCGGAACGCGCCAGCGACAGTGCCGAGGGCGCCAGCCCGGCAACCGATCCCATCGTGCGGGTGATCTTCTGCAGGGTGGAGGCTTCTTCCGGAGCCGGCCGGGGTGCGTGCGGCAGGTTCCACGGAACCCGGAACTGGGTGTCGGTGGGATCGGTGGACAGTGCGCGCTGGGTCAGCTTCAGCGCCGACACCCCGTCGATCAGCGCGTGGTGGAATTTGATGTAGACCGCGAAGCGCCCATCGCTGAGCCCTTCGATCAGGTGCGCCTCCCACAGCGGGCGGTGCCGGTCGAGAAGGGTCCCGTGCAGGCGGGAGGTCAGCTCCAGCAGATCGCGCACGCGCCCCGGCGCGGGTAGTGCGGACCGGCGCAGGTGGTAGTCCAGGTCGACGTCGTCGTCCTCTGCCCACGTCAGGTTCGCGATCCCCCCGAGCACTCTGGCCGGATGCTTGCGGAACGTCGGCTGGAAATCCTGTTCGTCGACCATCGCTTGATGGGCTTCACGGAGGAAGTCCGACCCCGACACCCCCTCCGGCGGCTCGAACAACTGCAGGGCGCCGACGTGCATGGGATGCTCGCGCGATTCGACCAGTAGGAACATCGAATCCGTCGGCGAGATGAGTTGCATCGCGGTCCCCTTCGTGTGATGGATCTTCTTTCTATTCCCCGTCGCGCCCATCATCAACGTTTTGCCCGTTCGCCCTGCGGGAAAGCTCGCAAATTGTCGTTGAGAGTCGCCGGCGACGGGGCCACCGGCAAGGCCGGGATCAGCTGGGCTGGACCCCGAGATACCGTGCCGCCGAGGCGCTTTCGTCGCCGGCGAGCACCATCTACTGAGCGGTTACTGCGAGTCGTCGCCGGTGTCGGCGGGCCCGCTCGGGGTCGCGCCGCCTTCACTGGACCAGTCGACGCGGTCGCCGGCGCCTTCGGCCGGATCGCTGATGACGTCGTCCCTGGCGTTGTCGGGACCCTTGGCGGACTCGGTGGTCTTCGGCTCGTCGCTCACCACGGCCTCATACCCTGCCGGAGCGGCGTGGAAACGATCCGCTCACCGGCCGCGCAACTGTGCCACCCAGTCCGAGGGCACCCGACCGCGCGGTCCGGGCACTGGTTGGTCGTCCGGATGGCTCTGCGGATCGGCCAGTGCGGGTCCGTCGTAATAGCTGTCGGTCTCGAAGTTCCAGAACCAGTCCTCGCCGGGCTCGAACGACCGGATGATCGGATGCCCCGTCTCGCGCCAGTGCGCCGACGCGTGGCGAGCCGGCGAGTCGTCGCAACATCCGATGTGCCCGCACGCCGCACACCGGCGCAGGTGTACCCACCAGCCGCTGACGGCTTCGCATTCGGCGCAGCCGGTTCCGCTCGGCGGCGCGGCGGGGTTGATCGCCTCGGTCATACCCGGCGACCCTACGCCGCGCGTAGGGTCGCCGCTGTGGCCATTCGTGAATCCCGCGAGGTCGTGATCGAGGCTCCGGTCGACGAAATCCTCGCCGTCATGCTGGATCTCGAAGCGCTGCCGCAGTGGTCGTCGGCGCACCGCAGTTCCGAGGTGCTCGAACGCGACGGGCAGGGCAGGCCGTTGCGCAGCCGGGCCACGGTCGCGACGGTCGGCATCACCGACGTCCAGGAAATCGCGCTGAACTATCACGACGACGGTTACAGCTGGACGCTGATCAGCTCCACCTATCAGCGCTCCCAGGACGCCCGCTACCGGCTCGCCCCGGACGGCGACCTGACCCGGGTGAGCTTCGAGGTCACCGTGGACCCGGTCGTGCCGATGCCGGGATTCCTGTTGCGCCGCGCCGCGCGGGGCGTCCTGGACACCGCGACCCTCGGATTGCGCAAACGGGTACTCGAGGTGGCCAAGCGCGCCAACTGATCCCGCGACGGCGGCTTGGTCGCTATGGTCACCGCATGGCAGTCAGCGACAAGCGTGAAGTGGTCATCGAAGCAACGCCGACCCAGATCCTCGACGTCATCGCCGACGTCGGCTCGACACCCGACTGGTCGTCGCAGTACCAGAGCGCCGAGGTGCTCGACGCCCATCCCGACGGCCGACCGCGCCGGGTCAAGATGAAGGTCAAGGCGGCGGGTCTGACCGACGAACAGGTGGTCGACTACACCTGGACCGACACCTCCGCGAGCTGGACGCTGGTCAGTGCCGGGCAGCTCAAGAGCCAGGACGCCACCTACACACTCACCCCCGACGGGGACAAGACCAAGGTGCGGTTCGAGATCACCGTCGATCCGTCGGTGCCGCTGCCGGGCTTCGTCCTCAAGCGGGCGATGAAGGGTGCGATGGAGACCGCGACCGACGGCTTGCGTAAACAGGTTTTGAAGGTGACGAAGGGTGGCACATAGATTCCCATGGCCATCACAGAATCGCGCGAAGTCGTCATCGAAGCCCCCGCCGACGACATCATGGACGTCCTGTTCGACCTCGAGTCGCTGACCGAGTGGTCCTCGGCGCACCAGAAGGTCGAGATCCTCGAACGTGACGACGAGGGGCGGCCGAAACGCTCCCGCCAGGTGGTCAAGATCGTCGGCGTCAGCGACGAACAGGTGCTCGACTACTCCGTCCACGACGACGGGGTGAGTTGGACGCTGGTGAGCTCGAAACAGCAACGCGCCCAGGACGGCCGGTACTTCCTGACGCCCGAAGGCGACGGCACCCGGGTCCGTTTCGAGTTGACCGTCGACCCGACGGTGCCGCTGCCGGGGTTCCTGGTCAAGAAGGGCGCCAAGGGTCTGATGGAAACCGCGACCGACGGTCTGCGCAAGCGGGTGCTCAAGGTGAAGAAGGGCTGAGCGCCCGCCGCGTACCCCGGCGTCCCGTTCCTACAGCCAGTCGCGCCGTTTGAACGTCACGTAGAGCATCCTCCACGGCCCACTCGTTGAGACCCAGTTCGCGCGCGATGTCTTTGAGGATCGCGTGATCGGAGGCGTACACGTCGGCCCACACCAGGGTGCCTGGTTCGGCAAGACGATCCGAGATCATCGAGAACTCGAAATCATCCTGCGGTGTGCCGTTACGCCAGACCCGGCCCCGGACGTCGCTCATCGGGACAGCTTGCCAAAGCAACCTGATGTGACCTGCGTCACTACGGCGTACGCTGGCCTCATCCCTCGAGGAAAAGAGGATGCGATGAAGGGCGCGCATCACGATCCCGCGGACCATTCGCGGACCTGTCAGCCGCACGCCGGCGAATCGATGATCGACACTCTCTGGTTTCCCGGGCTGCTGCTGATCGCGCTCGGCGTCGTCGGGCTGGCGGCCATCGTGGCATCCGCCGCGTACGGGGAGACCCACCTGGTGCTGCCGCTTTCGCTCGTCACGGGTGCGGTCGTCACCGCCGGTGGCGGCCTGATCGCGCTGGAGCACCGGCGGGTGCTGCGCATCGAGCGGTCATGGCGCACCGAGCATTCGGACGCCACACACCCTCACGCCGTCTGAACCCTGCGGGCCGTCATAACCGCGGTTACAGTGAGTCGCGGCCGGTGGCGATAGCTCGACTCATCACGATTTGAACCATCTCGCGATCCCGTCGCGGGCTGGGACACTGTCGTCCGCCATAAGTGCGTTTACGTCGTGTCCCAGGAGGCTGCGTGTTCCAACCGTCCAACCTGTCACCAGGTATCGGCTTCGCGCTGATGTTGGGGCTGGGCGCCTTCATGTTCGTCGTCGCGTTCACGGTCCGGACGATGGTGAAGAACACCCACGACTTCGTGATCGCCGACCGCCGCATCGGCTTCGGATTCGGTGTCGGCTCGGTCATCGCGGTGTGGACCTGGTCGATGGCGGTGATGATGTCCTCGGCGCAGGCGTTCACCTTCGGCACGTCCGGGCTGATCTGGTTCGTCGTGCCCAACGGGTTGGCCGTCATGGTGATGGTGCCGTTCGCGCTGCGCCTGCGCCGCCAGATGCCCGCCGGATACACCATCGTCGAGTTCATCCGCGAGCGCTTCCAGAACAAGCCGGCCACCACCGTCATGCTCGTCGCGATGCTGCTGGGCCTGCTCGCCGAGATCTTCATCAACCTCTTCGGCGTGGTGCTCGTGATGGGCGTGGTCTTCGGTATCAACCCCACTGTGGTCCTGATCGTCACGCTCGCCACCGTGACGGTGTACTCGTACTTCGGCGGCCTGTGGACCTCCGCCATCACGGCGACCTTCAACACCCTGCTCATCACGGTGCCCGCCGCGATCGTGGTGCTCTACGTCCTGCAGAAGGTCGGCGGTCCGGAGTTGGTGTTCCAGAAGGTCGACGAAGCCGGGGCCGACACCCTCAACGCGTTCGACGGGTCGGCGGCCGCGGCGTTCGGCATCTCGCTGGCGCTGGGCCTGCTCGCCTCGACGATGGCCGACCAGACGTTCTGGCAGAAGGCCTGGGCGCTCAAGCCGGCCTCGATGGGGCGCACGTTCGTGTGGGCGGGGCTGTGGTTCTATCCCATTCCGATCGTGCTCGGCCTGCTGGGGTTGGTGGGCCTTGCGTTCGACGTGAACCCGGCCGATCTGGGCGACGCCGGATCGGGCGGTATCGGACCCTACGTGGTCAGCCACCTGGGTCTGCCGCTCGTGCTGGTCGCCCTCTACGTGCTGATCATCCTCAACGCCTGTTACTCCTCGATCGACGGTGCGTTCTCGGCGCTGTCCTCGATCGTCGCGGTCGACATCCTCAAACGCGCCAAACCCGACATCGCGCCGAAGTCGTTGTTCCGCTACACCAAGTCGTCGATCCTGGTCGCGGGTGTGATCGGCGGGATCGTGGTCAGCTCGGGAATCGACTATGTGGACCTGGTCAACACCGTGTTCTTCTTCAAGGCCGCGCTCATCATCCCGCTCGCCCTGGCCATCTTCTGGCGACGGATGACGTCCACGGCTTTTGTGGCCAGCCTGCTGCTCGCCATCGCCGTCGGCTACCCCGTCCGCGAGACGGTGGGCGAACTGCAAGGAATCATCACCCTGGAGGCGATCTCACTCGTGGCTGCCGTCGGTATCAGCCTGTTGTCCAAGCAATCGTTCGACTTCGCCACGCTGCGCGGTCGCGACGAGGCGCTCGCAGAAGCCGGCCCGCAGACCGAGGCCGTGAAGACCGCCGACCCGGATCCGGTCCGATGATCGCCTTCTGGATCGCCGTGGTCGTCGGCGTCGTGGTCGGCGTCCTCTACCTGGCGCTGGGCGTGCAGGCGTTCCTGCGTGTGAGGCGGGATGTGTTGGCGCTGGCGGCATCCGGTGAGGCGCCGGTGCTCGACCTCGAGGGCCTCGACGACGACACCGCCACGTTCACGTGGAAGGCGCTCGGCGCGGTCGTGCTGTCGACCTCGGTCATCGTGCTGCTCGGGCTCAACGGCCTGTTCTGGTACATTCCGCCGGTCCTGGCAATCGGTTCGGCGGTCGCCGTCGTCGCCGCATTCCTCATCGACCGCAGGAGTCTCCGATGACCAAGAAGAAGGCGCACCTGCTGGGCTTCGTCCAGCACGGCGTGATGAATCACGCGTCGACCATGTGGGCGCATCCCCGCGACAAGGTCGGCTACCACTGGTCGCGCCCGGAGTACTGGCGCGATCTGGGCCGCACTATGGAACGCGGGCTGTTCGACGCGATGTTCATCGCCGACGAACTCGCCCCGTACACCACCTACAAGGGCAATTCGGATCCGGTGGTGAAGTTCGCCGGCCAGTGCCCGGTGCACGAACCGGCCAGCGTCGTGCCGATCGTGGGTGCGTTCACCAAGAACCTCGGCATCGGCATCACGCTGTCGACTTCCTTTGTGCCGCCGTACATGATGGCCCGCCAGCTTTCGACGCTGGACCACCTGACCGGCGGCCGGGTCGGCTGGAACATCGTCACGTCGTACTCCAAGAGCGAGTTCCAGGCGATGGGCAAGGAGAACCTCACCCCGCGCGACAAGCGCTACGAGGTGGTCGAAGAGTACATGCAGCTGCTGTACCAGCTGTGGGATTCCTGGGACGACGACGCGATCGTCTACGACCGGGAGAACGGGATCTTCGCCGACCCCACCAAGGTGCGCGAGGTCGACTTCCGGGGCGAGTTCTTCCAGTCCAAGGGCCGCCACTTCGTCGCCCCCTCACCGCAGAAGCGTCCGGTGCTGTGGCAGGCCGGCTCGTCGGACCAGGGCCGCGAATTCGCTTCCAAGCACGCCGAATCCGTCTTCGGCATCTTCCCGACCCCGAAGAGCATGCGCACCTACGCCGACGACATCCGCACCCGCGCCGACAACCACGGCCGCGATCCGGAGTCGGTGAAGCTGATCTACGGTCTGCAGACCATCATCGACCGCGACAAGTCCCGCGCCAACGACCGCTACGCCGAATTCGTCGAGAACGTCCAGATCGAGAGCGCACTCGGAATCCTGTCCGGCCACACCGGTTTCGACTTCTCCACCCTGGGGCTCGACGACAACGTGGTGGACGCCGACGTGCAGGGCATCCGCGGCCTGTTCGACGCGATCCTCGAGGCCAAGGACGGCGCGCCCGTCACCGTGCGGGAAGCCGCGCAGATCTACGGTGTGTCCATGGGCGCCCCGGTCGCGGTGGGCACCCCCTCGGATGTGGCCGACCAGATGGAGCAGTACCTCGACGACGGCGGCTGCAACGGCTTCATGATGCTGGCCACCGACACCCCGGGCTGCTTCAACGACATGACCGAACTGCTGGTGCCAGAGTTGCAGCGGCGCGGCCGGTTCCGCACCCGCTACCCCGGGACGACGCTGCGCGAAAGCCTGCAGGAGTACTGAGCTTCCGCGGGCCCGCCTTCATCGCGCTCCCGGCATGGGGCATCCGCCTCAACTTTCGTGGCGATTTCGGCGTGGGTGGTCGCGCCCAGCGCGACTCAGCACGCCGAAATCACACCGCGGCGGCGGGGCGGAATCCTGCCAGCAGCGCGTGCACCCCGAGCTGCCACCGCCGGTCGACCAAACGTGTCGTCGTGCCCAGCCAGCAGCCGGCCTCCTGCACCGCCAGCCCCTTCGCCAGCGCGAGGAGCACGTGCGCGATGTCCACCGCATCGCCGGCGAGCGCCCCTTCGTCGAGGCAGCGCTGGATGCGGCGCAGGAAGATGTCGCGCACCGACTCGCCGGCCGCCAATTCCTCTGGGCCCGGGTCGAAGTCGGCGAAGGGTCTGGAGAACATCACCTGGGCGAGCCGCGACGAGTCCAGGCAGAAGCGGCGGAACACCGGCACCAGCGCCTCGATGTCGGCGACCGGATCGTCGGTCACCGGCGCCCCCGCCAACTCGCGGCCCAGCAGCCGGAAACCCTCGAAGAAGATCGCCCGCACCAGCCCGGCTTTGTCGTCGAACAGTTCGTAGACCGCGGGCACCGACGTTCCCGCCCGCTCGGCGACCCGGCGCGTCGTGAGCCGTGCGACGCCCTCCTCGTTGAGCGTCGCGACGGCGGCCTCCAGCAACCGGTCCCGTAGTTCAGGCGTGCGCTGTTTGGCCCTCGGCATGGACGCTCAGCCGCCGAACTCCGCTGCCAGGCCGTCGATCCCGGCGCGGATCGCCTGCAGCGCGTGGTCGCGGGCCTTGAGCTTGCTGGCGACGTGGGCGTGCAGGTGCAGTGTGGCCGCCGCCTCGGTGGCCACCTCCTGCGCGCGGGCCAGCACCGCGTCCTGCTCCACGACCTCGTCGAGCCACCCGCCGGCGATCGCGGCGTCGCCGGAGAACGTGGCGGCCATCGAGATGCCGCGCTGGAACGCCGCGGGGGTCAGGCGCATCCGCATCAACTCGATCGCCGAGATCGGCAGCACCATGCCGATGGCGACCTCATTGGCCTGGCAGCGGGTGCGCGGTGAGCCGATGCGGACGTCGCCGGACAGCAGCAGGAACGAGCCCATCGCGATCGCCGGTCCGGTCGCGGCCATGATGACCGGCTTCGGGAAGGTCAGGCAGCGCACGGCCAGTTCGAATCCGCCGGAGAGCATGCCGAGCGCGGCCTGCGCGTCACCGGAGGCGAACACCGCCAGGTCGAACCCACCGCTGAACAGCTTCTGATTGCCCGCAAGCACAACGGCTTTGGAGTCGTCGGACTCGACGCGGTCGAAGGCCTCGTTGAGGTTGGCCTGCATGGTCGGCGAGAGGACGTTGGCTTTACCGTCGTCCATCGTGATGGTGGAGATCGACTCGGTCAGGTCGTAGTGCACGGTGTCGCTCATCGGCCCGACGTTACGTAACGGCGTTACGAATGCCAACCGGGTGGCCAGATCCCGTTGCATGATGGCGATCTAGCCACTCGTGCGAAACCCGCCACCCCGGCACAGTGAGGGGTATGACGCTGCCCCAAGAAGTCGACCTGTCCCAGTGGGATCTGCCGGACGACGATGTCTGTTCCGCCGCACTGCAATTAGTGATGGACGTCTCGCCGGCCGTCATCGCCAACCACACCGTCCGCAGCTACCTGTTCGCCCGCGAACTGGCCGCCGCCAAGGGGTTGCGCAGCGGCACTGACTACGACGACGAACTCGTCTTCCTCACGTGCCTGCTGCACGATCTGGGGGTCACCGAGCACGGTGACGGCGATCAGCGATTCGAGGTCGACGGCGCCGACGCCGCGGTGCGCTTCCTCAGGGACCGCGGTGTCGCCGAGGACCGAGCCCGCACGGTGTGGGAGGGCATCGCGCTGCACACCAGCCTCGGACTGGCGGACCGGTTCGGTGCGGAGCAGGCGGTGTCGTTCTTCGGGATCTCGCTCGACATCGACGGTGCCGAAAAGACGCTGGTGTCAACCGATTTCGTCGAGCGCGTGCATGCGGCGTGGCCGCGCCACGACTTCGGGTACGCCATCGCCGACCTCATCGCGCAGGGCACCGCCGCCAATCCGCTCAAGGCGCCGCCGTTCACCTTCCCCGCCCACCTGCACAGGTTGCTCAACGGCAGCTCGATCACGTTCCCGGACGTGTTGGAGAACTCCGGCTGGGGTGATCAGCCCGTCGACAGGTGACAGGACGTTTGAGCGTCTAGTGCACGGTCGCGAGTTCACGCGACGGAACCGGCGCCGGCCTGTGGGCGTGCACCAACCGCTCCCCGCGAGCCAGCCATTCGACGTCGTCCCACTCGATGCGGGCGGGCAGTCGCCGCCAGTACTGCGGGTGCGCCCGCAGGAAGACCTCGACGCTGGCGTGCACGCGGGCGTCCTCGGGCAGTTTGCGCATCGACAGCGGATGGCTGCCGCCGCCGGCCAGCGCATCGAACTCCGTCGGCGTCGGCAGACGGCAGCCGCCGCGCAGCAGCAGCCCCGCACGGACCGCGCCGTCGAGAACCCAGTCCAGCGGGATGTCGGCGAGCTGCCAGCAGGCGCCCCGCGTCCCGTCCACGTCGCAGTGGGCGCCGCGGAACCAGACCTCCTCGACCGCGTGGGTGTCGACGTGCTCGCCGAAGTGGCCGCCGTCGATCGCGATGGCGTGCCGCCCGGCCGCGACGTTGGCCAGTTCCTCGTTCGCCGTATGCGGGACACCGGGCACCGTCACCGAGTCCCACAGCCCGAGATAGCCGACGTGCGCTGCCACCGTGCGCCGACCCGTCAGAGATGCGGTCAGCAGCCTGATCCGGCCCCAGTCCGCGGCGGTGCGGACGGTGCGCGGCAACACGTAGGCGCCGAGCAGATAGTCGAGCAGCCGATCGCGCCGGTAGGGCCAGACCCCGATCGTGCCGATCAGCCGGGCGAGTTCACGGGCGCACGACGCTCCGCGTCCGACGCCGAACAGGTAGACCTCGTCACCCGGGATCCACACGTCGACCAGGAAGCGGTAGGCGTCGGCGATGCTCGCGCGGGCGGATTCAGCGGCGGTGTGCCGCCACCGTAACGCGCCGACGCTGGGGCGCTGCATGCTGCCGGCGTCGTACCACGTTTGCTGACGCGGTGAGCTCTCGACCAGTCCGAAGAGCGCTCCGGCATTGGTGGACGCCCGTCGGCCGGAATGATCTTGTGTGCGATCGAAGCACATAACGATGTTCTTCACAGCGACCCCCGGCCCTTAACGATGCTGTTCGTAACCGAGTTTGCCCGCTGACGAGCGCCTTACACGCCCTCGGCGAAACCGTCATGATTGTGACGTCATCCGGTGCGGGAACACCGCGAACGACGCGTCAGCCGCCCATCAGCGAGCGCCACTGGTCGAGGTCGCCGGCGCGGTAGACGTAGTTGTTCTGCCGCACCTCCGAGAGCGCGGCGCTGGGCTCCGCGGAGTACCAGTGGCCGGGGAACACCGTCGGGTCGCCGGGCAGCTTGGCCAGCGCCTGCAGGCTGCGGAACATGTCGTCGACGTTCCCGCCGGGGAAGTCGGTGCGTCCGCAGCCTTCGAGGAAGAGCGTGTCCCCGGCGACCAGGCGGCCGTCGAGCAGGAAGCACTGGCTGCCCGGGGTGTGGCCGGGGGTGTGCAGCAGTTCGATGCCGATGCTGCCGACGCTCACCACGTCACCGTGGTCGTGAGCGGTCAGCTCGCTGCGGGCGATCCCGGTGACCCGGGAGACCCAGTCCGCCTCGTGGCTGTTGACGTGCACCGGCACGCTGACCCGCTCGAGCAGCTCGGCGAGCCCGGCCAGTTCGAAGCCCATCATCGAGCCGCCGACGTGATCGGGGTGGTGGTGGGTGGCCAGCACGCCGGACAGGTGCATACCGTCGGCCTCGAGCGCATCGACGAGATCACCGGCCGCGTACGCCGGATCGACGACGACGCAGTCGCCGATCTCCCGGTCGCCGATGAGGTAGGCGAAGTTGCGCATCTGCGTGGCGATCATGTCGCCGGCGGCGAAGTCGCGCCCGGCCAGCAGTTGGCGGAAGTAGAGGCGATCAGCGTCGGGCATACGCTCAACATTAAGCATCCACGGCAGCGAAGCCTCGCAGTGACCAGCGGTTTGGCGACTGCCCGGGCCAGACTGTAGTCTCTTTAAGGCCCACGGCACGGCGCTGACCACGCCGCGGGTAAGGCCCCCTTAGCTCAGTCGGTAGAGCGTTTCCATGGTAAGGAAAAGGTCAACGGTTCGATTCCGTTAGGGGGCTCGGCGACCGACGAGTGGTAGGCGCCTGGAATGGCGGTGTAGCTCAGCTGGTTAGAGCGCACGACTCATAATCGTGAGGTCGGGGGATCGAGCCCCCCCACCGCTACAGAGCACGAGCAACGACACGAGATTTGAAAGAGGGCAGCTGACGTGGCCTCCAGTACCGACGTCCGGCCGAAGATCACCTTGGCCTGCGAGGTGTGCAAGCACCGCAACTACATCACGAAGAAGAACCGCCGCAACGACCCTGATCGGCTGGAACTGAAGAAGTTCTGCCCGAACTGCGGGACGCACCGGGCGCACAAGGAGTCGCGCTGATCGGTCGGCCCGTTCGCTTCGGCGTCGGCTGACAGATAGGTTCATCACTCGTGTCTTTCTTGGACAACTACGTCGGGTTGCACTACCGGCATCCCGATCACTATGTGGTCGGGCGAGAGAAGATCCGCGAGTACGCCGTCGCCGTGCAGAACGACGACGCCTCCTTCTTCGACGAGAAGGCCGCCGCGGACCTCGGATACCCGGGGCTGCTCGCACCGCTGACGTTCATCTCGGTGTTCGGTTACCAGGCGCAGTTGGCGATGTTCAATGCCGCCAACATCAACATCTCGGATGCCCAGATCGTCCAGGTCGACCAGGTGCTCAAGTTCGTCCGGCCGATCCAGGCAGGCGACAAGCTGTACTGCGACGTGCACATCGACTCGATCCGCACGGCGCACGGCACCGACATCATCACCACCAGGAACATGATCACGAACGAGAACGGCGACGTCGTACAGGAGACCTACACCACCCTGGCGGGCCGCAGCGACGACAACGGAGAGAGTGGCTTCAGCGATGGCACTGCGTGAGTTCGATTCCGTCAAGGTGGGCGATCAACTTCCCGAGAAGGTGATCACCCTGACCCGGCAGGACCTGGTGAACTATGCCGGCGTCTCGGGCGATCTGAACCCGATCCACTGGGACGACGAGATCGCCAAGCAGGTCGGTCTCGACACCGCCATCGCCCACGGCATGCTCACGATGGGCCTCGGCGGCGGCTACGTCACCTCCTGGGTGGGGGATCCGGCCGCGGTCAAGGAGTACAACGTGCGCTTCACCGCCGTGGTCCCCGTGCCCAACGACGGCAAGGGCGCCGAGATCGTGTTCACCGGCCGCGTGAAGTCCGCAGAACCCGAGACGAAGACGGTGACGATCGCGCTGGCGGCCACCGCCGGCGGCAAGAAGATCTTCGGCCGGGCCGTCGCCATCGCGACGCTGGCGTAGGGGTCGTTCACATGGCACTCAAAACCGACATCCGCGGCATGGTCTGGAAATACCCGGACACGTTCGTCGTGGGCCGCGAACAGATCCGGCAGTACGCGAAGTCCGTGAAGGTCACCGATCCGGCGAGCCTCGACGAGGACGCCGCGGCCGAACTGGGCCACGATGCGCTGATCGCGCCGCCCACTTTCATGTCGATCTTCGCGGTCATGATCCAGAACCACTTCTTCCAGAACGTCGACGTGGGTCTGGAGACGATGCAGATCGTCCAGGTCGATCAGAAGTTCCTCTTCCACCGGCCGATCATGGTCGGCGACGCGCTCACCGGCACGATGCACATCGAGACCGTCGACGAGCGCTTCGGCGCCGACATCGTCACGACCCGCAACGTGCTCGTCGACCAGAACGACATGGTCGTGATGGAGTCGTTCACCACCCTGATGGGGCATGAGGGCGACAACTCGATCTCGGTGAGGTGGGATCCGGAGACGGGTCAGGTGGTCCGCAAGGCCGAGGGCGAGTAGTCGCTGGGCAGCGGATTAGGAAGTCCGACAGGCTGCGCGCTAAACTCGGTAACCGGGGTTTTCCCATTACAGCGCGCTTCAGACTGATCGTCTGGAAGCGCGCGAATTGTGTGAGCCCCGTACACAGTGAGGACAGCGTCGGCAGCATGCCGGCATTGCCAGCACTGAAGGGGCGTAGCTCAACTGGCAGAGCAGCGGTCTCCAAAACCGCAGGTTGCAGGTTCAAGTCCTGTCGCCCCTGCCAACTGAATACTGGACAACGTGTGGACACTGGACAGTGATGACAACAGTCCACAGGAACCTGAGACGAAAGGCATGCGGTGAGCGACGAGCGCGATAGTGCCGGCTCCGCAGGCACCGGCAACGACGCAGAGAACGACGGCGTCGAGGACACCGGCGGTCAGACCGCCGTGGTGACCCGGCCACTGCGCCCCACCGGCAAGCGGACGCGGCGCGCGGCGGTCGAGACCGACGCCGAATCCAATGGCGACGCCTTGTCGACGGACACCAAGGCCACCAAGAACGGCTCTGGCACGGCCAAGAAGACCGCGAAGAAGGAACCGGGCCGGTTCCCGAATCCGTTCCTCTACGTCGTCAACTACATCAGGCAGGTCATCGCCGAGCTGCGCAAGGTCATCTGGCCGAACCGCAAGCAGATGGTCAGCTACACCAGCGTGGTGCTGGTCTTCCTCGCCTTCATGGTGGCGCTGATCGCCGGGGCCGACTACGGCCTGGCCCGACTGGTCGGTCTGGTGTTCGGCGAATAGCCGAGGATCGGCCAGTAACAAGAGAGGACTACAACCGTGACGAGCTTCGAGGGCGATACGCCTTCGGCCGAGAGCGTCGATCTGGTCGATACCGATGAGACCGACGCGTCGACCACCGACGCCACCACCGACCCTGCGACCGAGGATGCCGACGTCGCGGGCGGCGAGGTGAGCGAAGAGGCCGCCACGACGGCTGACGACGCCGAGTCCGCTGACGCGCCCGCCGCTGAGCCGGTTCCGGACGAGGATGAGGATCCCGCCGTCGCGCTGAAGAAGGAACTGCGTAGGCAGCCCGGCGACTGGTATGTGATCCACTCCTACGCCGGTTACGAGAACAAGGTGAAGGCCAACCTCGAGACCCGCGTGCAGAACCTCGACGTCGGGGACTACATCTTCCAGGTCGAGGTGCCGACCGAAGAGGTCACCGAGATCAAGAACGGCCAGCGCAAGCAGGTCAACCGCAAGGTGCTGCCCGGCTACATCCTGGTGCGCATGGAACTCAACGACGAGTCGTGGGGCGCGGTGCGCAACACGCCGGGCGTCACCGGCTTCGTCGGCGCGACCTCGCGGCCGTCGCCGCTGAGCCTCGACGACGTGGTGAAGTTCCTGCTGCCGCCGGCCGCGGCGAAGAAGCCGGGCAAGGCAGCCTCGTCGGGTGCGGCCTCGTCGGAGGCGACGCTGGAGCGTCCGGAGATCCTGGTCGACTTCGAGGTCGGGGAGTCGGTCACCGTCATGGACGGTCCGTTCGCGACGCTGCCGGCCTCGATCAGCGAGGTCAACGCCGAACAGCAGAAGCTCAAGGTGCTGGTGTCGATCTTCGGCCGCGAAACGCCTGTCGAGTTGACGTTCACCCAGGTCTCGAAGATCTAAGACCCGAGAAAAAGAGAAGGAACACCACAGCATGGCCCCGAAGAAGAAGAAGGTCACCGGGCTGATCAAGCTGCAGATCCAGGCCGGGGCGGCCAACCCTGCCCCGCCCGTGGGTCCGGCGCTCGGTCAGCACGGCGTCAACATCATGGAGTTCTGCAAGGCGTACAACGCCGCGACGGAAAGCCAGCGCGGCAACGTCATCCCCGTGGAGATCACCGTCTACGAGGACCGCACCTTCACCTTCCAGCTCAAGACGCCGCCCGCGGCGAAGCTGCTGCTGAAGGCTGCCGGTGTGCAGAAGGGCTCCGGTGAGCCGCACAAGACCAAGGTCGCCAAGGTGAGCTGGGATCAGGTGCGCGAGATCGCCGAGACCAAGAAGGAAGATCTCAACGCCAACGACATCGACCAGGCCGCGAAGATCATCGCCGGCACTGCTCGGTCGATGGGCATCACGGTCGAATAGTTCGACCGTCTTCGGCCGAGAAGCGAAGCGGATCGGCCCGAAATGTGGGAGGGCTGGCATCGGCCCGCACCACGACTCCAACACACACGATTGGAAGATCAATGAGCAAGAACAGCAAGGCCTACCGCGAAGCCGCCGAGAAGGTGGACAAGGACAAGCTCTACACGCCGATCGAGGCCGCGAAGCTGGCCAAGGAGACGTCGTCGAAGAAGCAGGACGCCACCGTCGAGGTCGCGATCCGGCTGGGCGTGGATCCGCGTAAGGCCGATCAGATGGTGCGTGGCACGGTGAACCTGCCGCACGGCACCGGTAAGACCGCGCGCGTCGCGGTGTTCGCCGTGGGTGACAAGGCCGAGGCAGCCATCGCCGCGGGTGCGGACATCGTCGGCAGCGACGACCTGATCGAGCAGATCCAGGGCGGCATGCTCGACTTCGACGCGGCGATCGCGACCCCGGATCAGATGGCCAAGGTCGGGCGCATCGCGCGCATCCTGGGCCCGCGTGGTCTGATGCCGAACCCGAAGACCGGCACGGTGACCCCCGATGTGGCCAAGGCTGTGTCCGACATCAAGGGCGGCAAGATCAACTTCCGCGTGGACAAGCAGGCCAACCTGCACATCGTGATCGGCAAGGCCTCGTTCGACGAGTCGAAGCTGGTCGAGAACTACGGTGCCGCGCTCGATGAGATCCTGCGCGCCAAGCCGTCGGCGTCGAAGGGCCGTTACCTGAAGAAGATCGTCGTGTCGACGACGACGGGCCCGGGCATCCCGGTCGACCCGGCGGTGACGCGCAACTTCGCCGAGGCCTGAGTCCTCCAAACCGCTAGAAAGCCCTCGCCCAATTGGGCGAGGGCTTTCTGCTTGTCTCGTGTGTCTGTGGGCGCCTCAGAGCGACTGCATCTGCCTGATGGCGGGGAGGCCGACCGGCTTGTGCTCGGTCAGCTGGCAGTGCTCGATGACATCGATGACGGCATTACCGCGAAACCAGCGTCGTTTGCCTTCGTAGCCGCATTGGCACTGTGCACGGTTGTTGAGCCAGGAAGTGACCAGGTAGGCGTTAGGTGGTGCCACATCGCCACGGTATCGATAGCAAATAATAAGCGGCTGAGAATCGAGGACTTCGTAAGAATTGGGTTGTCGGGTGTCGCGTTGTTGAGGGTGACCGCCGGCACGGCGCTTCGGTGTGCGATGACGACAAGCGATAGACCCGCGGTCCGCTAGCCGCTGGTGCGGTAGGGAGGGGGTCCGGGTATGGATGCCGACACCGAATGCCGAAGACGACGTGGTATATCGAGTCACGGCGATCTGGGCTTGCGGCGGGTGACCGATCTGTCGGGCGCTGGCGCTTAGGCGGGCGTCCGCCGAGAGTTAAACAATCGCGGCGCCATGCGCACGAGTTCACGCACTTTTAACTAATCGTTACTTCTGGTAACGGCCACAAGACGGATTGTCGCGATCGAGCGCGACCGACAGGATTGGTTTGCCCACGTCTGGTGCAATCCAGACGATATTTGGCAAACGCGTGGTCTGGAGCGCCTGGGGGTCCAGCGTTGCCGTTAAGCGCCGAAATAGCGTGGATATGGGCAAATTGCGGCCGATGCGCGGGTGTCGCTCGACGCGGTCACGCTCATCTCGCAACGGTTGACCTGCGCGAACCGCCTGGCGAAGTAGTCTGACCGGTGCATTGGCGTCGTCGACGCCTTCAGGCTGCAGCGAAATGGATGCCGTCACTGAATCGGCCGCAAAGATATCGGAACTGTGTGTGCTCCGCGAGTTCCGGTTGACACGGTCACTAGGGTCTGAGAAGCTTTGCTCACTAAAGTCGTTCGAACATAAAGGGGGGGACATGTCGACTATGGCGACACATTTTCGCGGGGGAGTTACTCGACTGCAGGTGGGTACCGCAGCGTGCGCAGTGGCCGCCGCTGCTGCCTTCCCGGCGGTAGTTGCGAATGCTGATCCCATTGCGCCGGCGCCGATCGCGCCGGTGACGCAGATCTTGATCGACGCGCCGTTGAGCCCGATAATGAGCATCGCTGATCTGGCCGAGCAGCCGGCCTGGTTGGAGAACGGCCGTACGATAATCGAGCGGTTCGGCGCGCTGGTCTTTGCCGTCGCCGGGGCCATCATTGCGCCCTTCGCCGCCGCAGCACAAGCAGCCATTACTGCCGTGCAGCGCTTCTTCCAGATCGGGCCGTACTCCACGGGCCGCGGCTAGAGATCTGCCCTTAGCGACACGTCTGGTGCGGTTCATCTCCAATTGGTGAACCGCACCAGCGTTGGCGGTTATGCGAACCAGAGCTTCAATTGAACGCGAGTCATCGTTGATTTCACGTATTCGCGTGTTGGTCGTTCATGCGTGAAACGAATGGTGACGACGGCGCGCTAGACGGTTCTTCGAGAGTGGACGAGGGAGAGGGGCGGCCGAAGATGCTGCGACATCTTCGGCGCCGACACGTGGCGTTCGCCGGGTTGTTTGTCTTGCTACTCGTGGTGGCTTTCGGTTGTTGGCTTGCTGTTCGGGCCTTTGACGCAAAATCGAATCTCGAGGCAGCGCGGAACAGCGCTCAACAGGCGAAAGACGCGCTGCTACAGGGTGACACCGAGGGCGCATCCGAGTTTGCGAACGACGCGCATTCTCATGCGCAGCAGGCGCGCGACGCGACTCATTCGATTCCGTGGAATATTGCTTCGGCAGTTCCGTTGTTGGGCGATCCATTCACCTCGGGTCAGGAAATTTCCGATGTCGTACTTGGTCTCGCCGCCGATGTACTGCAGCCAGCAGCAAAGGTCGGTGCCGTCCTCTCACCCGATCAGCTGCTGCAGGGCAACCGTGTAGACGTCCAGGCGCTCCGTGAACGCGAACCTCAGCTGAGCACACTGGCCGCGGCCGCCACAAACCTCAACGAGAACGCCAGGGCGATATCGGACCCGACGTACGTCTCACTTCTGGCCGACGCTCGTTCGCAGTTGCAGGAACAGACGGCCAACGTCGCCGGCTTGCTCGACAACACCGCGCTGGCCGCACGGATTGTGCCCTCGATGATGGGGGCAGACGGCGCACGCACGTATTTCATGGCTTTCCAGACGAACGCCGAGGCGCGTGGCACCGGGGGCCTGCTGGGTGGGTTCGGCGTTCTACGGTTCGACAACGGCACCGCAACCGTTGACACGTTGGCATCGAACCGAGACCTGGCTGGCGCTACAGCTTCGGTGGACCTCGGACGTGAGTTCACGGAAATGTACGGGTTCACCAATCCGACAACGGATTTCCGTAACAGCAACCTGAGCTCTCACTTCCCCTACGCAGCCCAGATCTGGAAATCGATGTGGGCGGAGCAGACCGGAATGAACGTCGACGGGGTGATCGCTCTCGATCCGGTGGCGCTGAGTTACGTGCTCGGCGCAGTAGGCTCGGTGAAGATGCCTGATGGTGAGGTCATCACCAAGGACAACGTCGTCGAACTCACTGAATCCACCGCGTACAGCCGTTTCCCCACGGATCAGACGGCGCGCAAAATGTACCTGCAGGACATTGCCAGCGAGGTCGTCCGAAAGATCACCGGGCGAGTGGAATCGCCGCAGAAGCTGCTCGACGCCTTGGGTAAGGCAGTGGGCGAACGCAGGATCGCGGTGTGGAGTTCGGTGCCCGCCGACCAGGAGCTCCTCGAAGAGACTCCCTTGGCTCACGTGGTTCCCGACGATCCAGCCCCGTACGCCGGAGTCGTCGTCAACAATCTGGGCGGGAACAAGCTCGACTACTACTTGAGAAGACAAATCGAGTACGTAGCCGATGGCTGTAGTGCGGAGACGAGGAATTCGACTGTCACGATACGGCTGTCGAATGAGGCGCCCACGACTGGACTTCCGGACTACGTCGCCACGGCGCCAGGTATTCGCCCAGACATCCCCCTCGATGTGCCGAGGGGTGCGATGGTCACCTCCGTTCGTCTGCTGGCGACGACAGGCGCGACATTGATCAGCGCATTGGTCGACGGGCAACAGGTGCCTGTCTTCAGCGGGACGGAACGTGGTCACCCGACCTTCGAAGTGCAACTAGGTATACCGCCCGGGCAATCCGGTGTGCTGAGTTTCCGGCTCTCGGAGCCGACTTCAGCCGGCACCGCACGTGTTCCGGTGCAGCCCTTGATCGACACGGTGAAACCGAAGATCTCGGTCCCCCAGTGCTCGGGATAGTGCCATCCGAATCGAGGGAAGAACTGTTCTAGAACCAACCTCGGCGTGTGGATACTCATTGCTTCCTCTGGCTTTCGCAGCTTGAAGCTAGCGTTGATGTCGGCATGATGGTTTTCTCGCTTGGGCTGGTGATCCTGGGCGACTAACCGTGGCGCTGTTGGCGACGGTTGAAAGTCCGGCCTGTAGCGGCGGGGTGGGTTCTGGTCAACGCGGCAACACCGACGGGCAGTGCGCGGCTGGCAGGGCGGCGAATAGGTCGGCGGAACAGGGGTTTCGGAGTCAGCGCGGAGCAGTTTCACCAGTCGCAGCATCCGAGTATGGCGCTCAACCAGTGTGCCGATCGCTGAAAGGTGGTTGTCGCCATGATGAGCTCGCCCTCCCGGAGCTTGTGCCAAGAGAGCATTTAACAGGCCGTATATCAACCGAATTCGCGCCGCACGGTCGCTCACCGCTGCCACCGGGCGTGACCCCCGCACCTTCCGGTGCGGTGTGTTTGCGTTTGCGGGCACGGGATTTGTGAACGCGCTGCGGTCGCGCAGGCTGGCGGGATTTCGTCGGTTCGTGCGTGTTGAATTGCGGGACAGCGCGAGCGCGCAGCGGCCGGGCCTGGACTTCTGCGTGGCAGATCGCCGTCAGATACCCTGCGCGGGAACGGTGCGCGTTGAGGGCCGAGACTTCCATGGGGGATGTCATGACTTCACTGATCCGGGGGCTGGATCGAGCGCTCAGCTCTGGCTCATCAAGAAAGCGCCGCCGAAAGCGGAAAGAGGATAAGGCAGCGTTCCGCCCGGACATCGAGGGTTTACGTGCGATCGCCGTGCTCTTCGTGCTCATCTGGCACGCCGGCGTTTCTTGGTTGCCTGGCGGATTCGTGGGCGTCGACGTCTTCTTCGTCGTCTCCGGCTTCTTGATGACGACGATCCTCCACCGTGAGCACGTCAGGTATGGACGGATCAGCGTCGCGGAGTTCTATGGCCGGCGTGCACGGCGGCTCATTCCCGCCAGCACACTCACCCTGCTCGCCACCGGCCTCGCCACCTTCCTGGTCCTTCCCGACACACGGTGGCGCGACATCGGTCTCGACATCGCCGCGGCCGGCGGCTACCTGGTGAACTGGCGGCTCGCGGACCGGGCGGTCGACTATCTCGCTCAGGACACTGCGCCCAGCCCGATTCAGCACTTTTGGAGCCTGTCGATCGAGGAGCAGTTCTACATCTTCTGGCCTCTGCTCATCGTGCTTCTGGCTTGGGTCATCAAGCGCACAGGCGGCTCAGCCACCGCGGTCACCTTCGCCGCTCTTGTGATCATCGCGGCGGGTTCACTCGCCTGGTCCGTCTATCTCACCGACGCGGACGCGTCCCGCGCATATTTCGTCACGACAACCCGGCTCTGGGAGCTCGCGCTCGGGGGCCTCGTGGCGCTGGCCATGCCGTTGTTCCACAAGATGCCGAAAATGTCTGCGGCCGCGTTGGCCTGGATCGGGGTGGCGGGAATTCTCGGCACCGGGTTCTTGCTCACCACCGCGGTTCCGTTCCCCGGGTTCATCGCGTTGATCCCCACCGCGGCGACCGCCCTCGTCCTTGCCGCTGGTCCAGCCGCCGGTAATGCTGGACCTGTCCGCATCCTTGCGAACAAACCCACGCAATGGATCGGCGGTTGCTCCTACTCGATGTACCTCTGGCACTGGCCGGTACTCGTCATCGGCGGTTATTGGATCACCGATGGGCTCCGCGAAATCAGCGTGATTGAAGGCGTCGTGCTGGTGGCGTTGTCGGTCCTGCCGGCGTGGCTCTCGCTCAAGTTCGTCGAGGACCCGATTCGACGGGCGGAGACGTTCGTCGATTCAGTCAAGAACTCCATGGCGTTGGCCTTCCTGGGAATCGGCATCAGCGTTGTCGTCGGGCTTCTCGTCACGGCCGTTGTTCCTCGAGCTCCAGACGCCTACCAGTCCAGTTACGTACCGTCGCAATCCGACGAAGTGGTGGCTGCGGATCAGCCAATGGGCGCTGAGGTCCTAGGCGATGATCCGCTCACCAGTACCGCAGCTGCCCTGGTCGATAAGGTTCCGTCGATCACCCCCAGCCCTCAAGCAGCGAATGCCGATAACCCCGATGTGAACGACTGTCAGCTCAATTACACACAGGTCATTCCGAAGTTCTGCGAGTACGGAGATAAAGAATCAGACATCGAAGTCGCACTGGTCGGCGACTCGCACGCCGGTCAGTGGATCCCGGCGATGGAGGCAGTGGCCGCTGAGCGCGGATGGAAATTGGTGGTCGCGACGAAGAGCGCCTGCCCCTACCTCGACATTGCGGTGTTCTCGGACAATCTCAACCGTCCCTACGACGAATGCCGTGCGTGGAATGAACAGATGGGCGCCTATCTGACGGGCCCAGGGAAGCCTGATGCGGTGGTGTTGTCATACGGCGTGTACAACACCGGCGACAGGAATCTTCTCATCTCTGGCGCACAGGCCCGCTGGGGCCCGCTCGTCGCGCAGGGAACGAAGGTCATCGTGATCCGAGACACCCCGGCGCCGGGTAGGAACGTGCCGGATTGCGTAGCTGAGCACGGGGACAGGCTCACAGCTTGCGCCCGCTCGAGGGATGAGGCTCTGGCCAAACGCGACCAGTCTCAGGCAGCTGCGGTGGAAGCAGTGCCCGGTGTGCAAATGGTGGATCTCACCGACTGGATCTGCCCGGGGTCACAGTGCAGTCCTGTCATCGGTGGGGTGCTGGTTTTTCGGGACAACACCCACATGACTGCCACCTATTCGCGCAGCTTGACCCCGCAACTGGCCAAGAGATTCCCTTCAGTTCCGTGATGGAGCGCCCAGCCGCCGAACGATCGCCGCTGGACTCCGAGCTCTCGGGATTGGAGCTAATTGCGTTGGCAGAATGAGGATTTCGCCAAACCGTTCTGGTCGTGCATTCGACCAACAGGTCCGAGCGGTTCGGCAACGTCAGGAAGCCGTGGGATCGAGCGGTACTTCGATGGTGGCCAAGATGGCGCGGTGATCGGAGCCCTTAATGTCGAGTGTCCGAAGGGAGGAGGCGGCAGCATTGCGGGTGAGAACGTGATCGATGGTGATCAGCGGGCGGAACCAAGGGTAGGAGGGGAACGTCGGACCGGGGCCGGCCCCGGTCTGCTCGACGGCGTCGCGGTAACCGTTGGTGAGCAGATCGCGAAACTGCCGCATGTCAGGTGTGCTGTTGAAGTCACCGGCGACAACGACAGCACCGGCTCCGGCAGTCTCCACGAAGCCGTCCATGCTGGCCTTGAGGTCAGTGATGCCTCGACGCCATCTGTCGAAGATGTCGATGCCGACGGACAGTGGAGAGGTGACGTGGACACTGGCGACTACCAGGTCGTATCGCACACCGGGGATTTGAATCTTGGCTGCGGCGATGGTGGTGTCGCGGCGCTTCGGAGGTGAAACCGTGGCGAGTGGGAACCGGCTCCACAGACCAATTCCCCCGCCCCCGGGAGCGGGCGAGAGCACAGCGTAGGGAAAGGTTGATTCCAGACCTGCGCGGGAGAAGCGTCGGGCCTCCTCCGGCGTCAGTTCCGAGACCGTGATGACGTCTGCTCGTTCTTTTGCCAAGTCCACGAAGGACGCTGCATCGGCACGCCCTTTGCGGAGGTTTGACGAAAGCACCCGCAAGTCGGTGTGCTGACCGACTGGGGGAGGGCTGCCGAAGTAATACCACGGCACCTGAACCGCCACGGTGGCGGCCAACACCGCCATTGCAGCGATGGACAGGATGATTCGGCGGCCCACCATAGACAGCGCAAGGCCGAGGAGGGCGACTAACGAAGTGAACGGCGCTCCGACGGACACCAAGAGAGCGACGATGTTGGGCAGTGGCAACACGCGTACGAAGAGTACGAAGACGCAGTAGCCGCAAGCTGCAGCTGCGAGCGCTGTCCACAGCACACTGCGCCTGCCGAACACTGGAAGGCTCCTCCTCGCGTCCGGTTGGCTGAAGGTTATCAGTTGACCGCGAGGATGACTGGAGGGCGAGGCGGCCACGTTGAGCCCGGCGGCGCGGCGGCCAATTAGTCGCTTCAGCGCCGACCACCGACCGGTAAAATCTCGGCGTTCACTGCTGAAACGGGAGCCGGACTCAACGGATAAGTAAAGGGGCGGCAAAGCAAACGTCAGCACGCTGGAACGGCCACATGGTTGGCGGAGTCCTTCTGGTAAGCGGCTTGTTTGCGCGCGGGCCGGCAATGATTGCTCTGTCCGTGCGAGCGCTCGCCGACGCTTCAAACGGGTTAAACGAAAGCGTCCCGGGACTTTCCGGACCGACATGAACTCAGATGATAATGCCTTGCGCCAACGACTCATCTAGCGCGTGTGGAGCCGGCGGCGAAGATGGCTCGCCGAACCGGTTGGCAGGTCAACAACAAACGGATCCGCCGGTTGTGGCGTGAGGAGGGCTTGCGGGAACCGCAGCGCCGCAGGAAGAAGCGGCTGACGGGCATCGGAGTTGCTGTCGGTGCGATGTCGCCGATTCGTCCGAACGTGATCTGGGCGATGGACTTCAGTTCGACACGACCGCCGATGGCCGCACGTTGAAGATGTTGAACGTGATTGATGAGTTCACCCGCGAGGCCCTCGTGATCAAGGTCGATCGCAGCATCGATGCCGACGCCGTCGTCGATCTCTTGGATCGCCTGGCGTTCATGCACGGGACGCCGCACTATGTGCGTTTCGACAACGGACCCGAATTCGTGGCGAACGCCGTGAATGATTGGTGTCGATTCAACAGTGCCGGTTCAGTTTTCATCGATCCCGGGTCGCCGTGGCAGAACGCGTGGATCGAGCCGTTCAACGGCAGGCTGTGTGACGAGCTGCTCAACTCGTGGCGCTTCGATTCGCTGCTGGAAGCTCGGGTGATCATCGAAGAGTGGCGCCGAGATTACAACGCCAACCGGCCCCACTCCGCCCACGGCGAACTCACTCCAGCCGAGTTCGCTCCACAGTGGACCACGACCCACCAACCCCAAAGTCGCATAGCGACTGGTCCACCAAATCGGGTCCCCCTCAATGAGGCTGTCGAACAATCGTTTCGCGCTTCATACGGCAGCCGCGGTTGCGCGGGGCGCCATTCACCGCTGCCTCCGGGCGTGATCGTCACGAGTGCACCAGCGCGAGCGCCAGCGGCCGCGGTTCCAGCAGCGCTGCTCACCATCCACGACCGGTCCTTCTCGGTCTGACGACGGCCACCGGGAAGGCAGCCTCGTCATCGGTAACAACCACCTCTCGGCGACTGACGGCTGGTTAGCTGATGCATCCGTCTCGTCGTGGAGTGGGAGTTTCCTGCGCAATGGCTTCGCGGTCCTATGTAGTTGCGGCACTTAACGATTCAAGTGCGTCGTTCGTCGCATCGACCAGTGACAAGGCGGCGCCACAGACAGGCTATGACCCGTCAACTACGACTCCGGGAGGCCACTACGACCCTGAAGCGGACTGAGAGCCCTGGCCGACCTAGAGAAACCAAATCTTTGTCGGGTTCAGGTTCGGTCTGATTCGTTCCGGTGTGTCTCGTCGCAGAAGGCCACGATGAAGCGTCGGGCGGCGGCTTCTGAGTGGAGCCACGGTCATGCACCGATTTGTCAGTCGGTTGTGCTCAGCTCCGCAACCGGTCTGATTGTCAAGTCCTCTGCACTGCCGCACACCGGTGTGCCATGCGAGTGACCGATGGCAAATCGGGCCCTAAGTAGAGAAGTTGTCGGTAGGCCGCCATCCAGCGAGGGGCGGCCGAGTGAACCCGCAGCTTGGACAACTGTTGCGGAACCTTGAGTAGGCAATAAACGTGCCGCTGGAACATGCGGCGCTCCCGGGGCAGATGGGTGAGCAGGTGCGCCGGGAAGGAGGCTAATTGGCTCCGCGCTAGCAACTGCCGTTGGTAATCCGGCCCATCGATATCTGGGTGATCCAGCAACTGCTCGCTCTGCACAGAAACGTCGCTGAACTGGCGAGTAATCGCAGCTAGCGTGCGACAGAGACCAACCGATATTTGCACTAGTGCGTCCGCGCGGGTTTTCGTTGCAAATGCAACGGGACCCAGCCTTGTCGAGTTGTAAGGCTTGGGGGCGGGTGATAACTTCGTGCGAAATGCGCATGGGGGCGCAGCTACAGCGAATGTCCGTTACTTTGCGATTACTAATCGCCCGGGGGATTGACGGCCTGGGATCTGCTCAGCTGGGTCCTAGGGTCAGGTTCTTGCGCAGCCGGGCGGGCATACGACCCGAAGGTGAGGGCGCGCGTTCCGACATGTACTCGGTGTCGCCGAATCGAGCGGCCACGCCGAACGTCCAAGCGACATTTCTTTGATTTGGCGGCGGGCCAAGACGCTGCGCGCAGCGCGAACGAGTAAAGGGGCGTACTGACTGTGAACCAGTCTCCTCCGGTAATGACCGAACAGAAGTTGCGCGGCATCATCCTCGCGGGTGGCGCTGGGACGCGCCTCCATCCGATCACGACGGGCACGAGCAAGCAGCTGCTGCCTGTTTACGACAAACCGATGATCTACTATCCGCTGTCCACTCTGATGCTCGCGGGAATTCGCGACATCCTCATCATAAGTACTCCGGCCGATTCCCCGTCGTTCGTCCGGCTGCTGGGTGACGGCTCGCAGTTCGGGATTTCCATCACTTACGCAGTGCAGACTTCGCCCGACGGATTGGCGCAGGCTTTCGTGATCGGCAAGGACCATATTGCCAACGGACCTGTCGCTCTTGTGCTGGGTGACAACCTGTTTCACGGGCCGATGCTCGGTTCGCAGCTGAGCCGCTTCAACCACGTCCGAGGCGGCACCATTTTTGCCTACTGGGTTGCTGACCCGCGGGCGTACGGCGTTGTTGAATTCAACGACCAGCGTACGGCGATCTCGATCGAAGAGAAGCCCAAGTTGCCGAAGTCGAACTATGCGGTGCCGGGCCTGTACTTCTACGACAACGAAGTGGTCGAGATCGCCGCCTCACTGCCCCCGTCGGAGCGCGGAGAGTACGAGATCACCGACATCAACCGCATCTATATGGAACGAGGCACGTTGTCCGTCGAAGTGCTTCCGCGCGGTACCGCTTGGCTCGATACCGGGACGTTTGACTCGCTGATCGACGCCGGAAACTACGTCCGCACGGTTGAGCAGCGGCAAGGGCTCAAGATCGGTGCACCGGAGGAGGCCGCGTGGCGGCGCGGGTTCATTAGCGATGACGAATTGCGCTGTCGCGCAGAAGCCTTGCATAAATCTGGCTACGGCGACTACCTGCTCGGACTTATTGATCAAACGGAAGTCCCTGAGTGAGAACTGATCCCGCCAGTATCCTGTCACACGCTAGGGTGCGCGACGAAAGCTGTGATTCTCGCAGCGGACGCCGACTCGGATCAGCCGGGCGTCGGGGACGCGGCCCAAGCCCATGGTGGAGACCGGCAAACGAGCCGAATTTCTGGTGCACGATGATCCTAGGCTCCGACATGGCGCGGCCATACCAGGTAGCTGTAATCGACGCCGCCAGCGACAACGCAGATATCCTGAATAGCGCCGTCGCTGGCGGAATCTCACCGCTGGATAGCGCCGCCGATGTCGCGGTCGTCCCCGCGGAACGCGGCATACCACCGTTGGGGCTCTTCGGCGCTGAACTAGCAGCCGATCCTGGAGGGCGGGCTGTCTGCGCCGACCTACTCATCATCTTTGACCTACTTTCACGCATCACCCCTCCCATCAGCTCCGCAGCTGATATGGCGATGGTGTCGACACCGGCGGACCGAGCCACCTTCAGGTCCTCCTGTCCTAACAGCAGATCGAATGCACCCGGCTCGACACGATTTACCACGAAGACTCCTCATACTGATGTTTGTCGGCCGCCTCGACGGTGCTGGCGAGGCTCGACGTACGGGTGCTCAACGCCGAGATGTCGCGGTCACCTGGCGGTTGGGCGCGGCCTTATCCTTGCCTTGCCGAGTGTGGCCTGTACCCGCTGTTGGAACCTGCGGCGGACGCGCTCCGAAAAGAGATCGCCGCTGAAATCGACGCTTTCGGGGGTCGCCTCGCGATCTGCCGACAGGTGGAGCGAGTCAGGCAGGACCGCCTCAAGCCCCCATCGACGCCGAAGGGCAGAGCGAAGCGAATCGCCACGTACAGAGTCTCGACCAAAGGTGTCCCGCGACTCAACTACTAGTGCGGCATCAGTAGTTGCGATCTGCCGAGAAATCCTCTGGCGGAGAGTGATCGCTAACCCGCGCGAGACGTGGCAGCACTACATCGACATCCAGCGCTCGCGCCCACGCGACGCGATTGTCGCCGAATTGTCGTTAGTCCACGATCGGGGCGGCAAGTTCGTCGTTCCGATTTCCACTTTGGAGGTACTCGGTGTCTGACGAGACGCGAAGGTCGGTTGCAATCATCGGTACTCGGGGATACCCGAGTTATTACGGCGGATTCGAGACGCTGGTACGCCGTCTGGCACCTTATCTGGCCGACCACGGTTGGGACGTCACTGTGTACGGCCGGCCTGGCTCCGTTAGCCCGGAAGGCCCCGACTGTGATCGTCGGATCAGGCGTGTCATGACGCGAGGCGTCGAGTCGAAGTCCCTGAGCACCCTGTCATACGGCTTGACGTCGGCGTTGGACTCGGCCAAGGCCAAGCCATCCGTGGCGCTGGTTATGAACGTGGCCAACGGCTTCTGGCTGCCGGTACTCAAGCAACGTGGCATCCCGACGATCGTGAATGTGGACGGCATCGAGTGGGAGCGCGCAAAATGGGGCCGAGCAGCCAAGACCGCCTTTAAGACTGGCGCCACGCTGACCGCTAGATATGCCGACAATCTTGTCTATGACTCGCTGGAGATCGGCCGGCGTTGGCGCCAAGGGTTCGGCCGAGAAGGCGTTTTCATTCCGTACGGCGCGTCGGATTCCATCGAAACAACATTCAGCGAGGAGCTTTCCCTTCGGCGGTACGCGCTCATGGTCGCACGCTTCGTCCCTGAGAACTCGGTCGACGAGTTCTTCGACGCCGCGACGTACCTCAGTACTCGGTGGGATATCGCAATAGTCGGGTCGAGTGGCTACGGCGGCCCTTTGGACGAGCAGGCGAGGGAATTGGCCGACGCGAACGACCGGATAAAGTGGTTCGGTCACATCAGCGACGACGCCAAGCTGTTCGGGCTCTGGAAGAATGCCGGGGTCTACTTCCACGGACACAGCGTGGGCGGCACGAATCCGGCTTTGGTCCAGGCCATGGCATGCGGCGCCCCCACGGTGGCACGAGACACCGTGTATAACCGTGAAGTCCTCGGTGACGCCGGCCTATTCGTTCAACCGCGCGGGAGTGCCATCGCGGCCATGCTCGACAGTGTGTTGTCGGACGGTGCACTGCAGAACCGACTCAGCACTGCGGCAAGGATGCGACAGCAGCAGTCCTACACATGGGATTCGGTTTGCGAGCGCTACCTGCAAACCATTGAGGCTATGGCCACACGCAGCATGGTGGAGCCGGCGGTTCAGCCGGTATGAGAATCCTCTTCACCCACCCATCCGCCGAACTGTACGGTGCCGATCGCATGGCAGTGATAACTGTGCACGCGCTTGTCAAACAGGGACACGTGGTGACGGCAGTTGCCCCGGTGGACGGACCACTTGTCGGAAGAATTTCAGCATGTGCGGCGGAGGTCGTGGTGGCGAACATCCCTGTTCTGCGAAAGTCTGCGCTAAGCCCCTTGAGAGGCCTGAGACTGATCTGGGACGTACTGAGAACCGAAGCTTGCAGGGTTACGTTCATCCGTTCCGCCGACCCGGACGTCGTGTACGTCAACACCATCGTCCAGCCCTGGTGGATCGTCACCGCCAGGCTTCAGCGTCGCCGGGTGGTGGTGCACGTTCGTGAGGCTGAAGGACAGTCCGCGCGGATCATCCGCAAAGTGCTCTATGCACCGCTCTTGATGGCCGACCTGGTTGTGTGTAACAGCGAATCGACCAAGCGGGAGATCACCTCGGTCCTGCCGCGGTTGGAGAGTACGGCGACGGTGATCTACAACGGAAAGGATTGGTCGCACTATGGAATTGGGCAGGTGGCTCGGGCGTCTGACGCACAACGTCCGACTCGACTGACAGTGGTAGGACGTCTAAGTCAGCGCAAAGGACAAGATTTGGCCGTCTTCTCTCTGGCTGAAATTGTATCCGCTGGGCACAATGCAACGCTGACGCTGGCTGGCGATGTTTTCCCCGGCTACGAGTGGTTTGCCGAGCAACTGCAACGAACCGCAGTCGATCTCCGTGTGGACGACCGTCTTGCGCTTCTAGGATTCCAGGAGGACATCCGGCCGGTGCTACAGGATACTGATATCGCCATCGTACCGTCCCGCATCGAACCCTTCGGGACGGTGGCCGCCGAGTGCATGGCAGCTGGCCTGTTGACCATCGTGGCCGATGTCGATGGACTCACTGAGATCGTCAATGACGGACAGAACGGCTTGACCTTCCGCGCGGGAAGTTACCAAGAACTTGCGCAGCGCTGCCTTTGGGCTATGGCCAATCCCGAAGAGTCGGCCGCCCTCGCAGTAGCCGGCCAGCGTCATGTACACGAGAAGTTCGGGTTGGATCGCTATGGGCGGGAGATTGTGAAAGCCGTTGAAAGCCTGGAGGTGATATCGATATGACGCAGAAAATGAATCCGCTCACGATCGCCATGGTGACTTATAACTCGCGCAGCCACATCGCTGACTGCGTGAAGTGGTTCGTTGACCGCCCGGCAGATGTCACGCTCCGGATCAGGGACAACGGGTCCACTGATGAGACACCTCAAGTCCTCCGGAAGCTGGCAGCCGACGGCTATGTCGATGACGTGATCATGTCCGACAACAAGGGGGGCTTCGCGGTCGCCGCGAACGACGTCATCTCGCGATCGGGGAATGACGACATTCTGTTGCTTAATCCGGATGCCAGAACCGATCTGGAGGCCATCGCGATGATGCGGCGGGCCGTCAGCGGGGATCCGGTGCTGGGGATGGTCGCTCCATTAGTGACTGGCGGCGAAGAAATCAGCGTGATGTCGGCCGGCCGTCAACCACGGTTGTGGCCCATGTTCACCCACTACTCCGGGTTGAGTCGGGCGTTCCCGGGAGTGCGCGCGTTACGCGGACGCCACCTCTTCCTGAGCCATCACTCGAGCGAGGACCAATTGGTGGAGTGGACGTCGGGATGTTGCTTGTACATTCCCCGCTCGACGATCGAGCGGGTTGGCGTTCTGAGTGAGAGGTGGTTCCTATACGGCGAGGACATCGAGTACTGCCAACGTGTACTCGATGCGGGCCTAAACATCAAGGTGTTGGCGGCAGCACACGCGTATCACGAGGTGGGCCGGTCTTCATCGCCACCGGTCGAAGAGATCGACGAACCGTCTGCAAATTCGGTGCAAAACCTGACTAATCGAGGCGCGCAGCCGGCACAAGGTGCTGATGGTTCACCGCTCGACGTAAGCACGATGTGGGGCAGAAACCTGTACGACTACTACCTGCGGCAGTTTCAGCCGACGTCGGTCAACCGGTTGGCATGGCGGATAACGTTTACCTTAGGAAATGCGTCTCGTGCCTTCTTGCGACTCGCCAGAGATCGGCACGACCGCAGGGCGAAACACCTGATGAAAAATGCGCTTGCCGTCTGGCGCTGAGGAGTACGGGCCGGCTGAGGGCCGCGACCGTGCAGGAGGTCAAATCGATGAGCATGCGGAGCATCAGGTGGCACAGCAACCGGCAAAGTACCGTGCGGGCAGGCTCTCACCGGTTGTGTACGCGGGTGTGGTGCTGCTTACCGGATGCCTTGCCGTCGCCCAGTATTATTTTCTCCCGAACAACCTAGGAGCCGCAGAGTTCGGACTGGTAGTTCTAGGGCTGTCGGTAGTCCAAGGAGCCCTGCAGTTTTCAGACCTGGGGTCGCTGAATGCGTCGCTGCGCTCGGACCTTCCGGGGCATCTGCGCGAATCTCTCCGACACAACGCCGTGGCGATTAGTTCGGTCATGTGCTCGATGGGCGTCATCGTGTCGATAGCCGCGGGGATGGCGGGCTCGTCCTTCGGATACGTTGCAGCAGCAGCATTCGCCTGCGCGGTGGTGGTCGTCGGCGATAAGGCGCATGCATCGGCAGCGGTACAGAACGGCGATGAGAAGGCTGCCACCCGTTTCAATGCCGTCTGGCAGAACTCTCCCAAACTGGGCTCGATTGCCGGTAGCTTCGCCCATTCCGCGCTCGCGGCAATGCTTGGGGCGATCCTGACTTCGCTCCTGTCAAGTAGGCCGAGCCTTCCGCGAAAGGTCAGCTGGACGTTCGTACGAAGCAACTACGCGCTCTGGCTGCCAGGGTTCGGGGTTGCGTTGAGTGCATTTCTATTGACATGGACCGACACCTACATCTTGTCATTGATGGCCGGAGTTGCTGAAGCTGGCCAGTACCAGGCGGTGTTGCGCCCGCTGACGGGAGTGACGTACGTATACCTTCCGATCCTTGCGTTGATACAAGCTGCGCACAACGTGTCTGCTCGGCGACGGGTAAAACGACTGACGATCACCAGCGTAGGAGTGGGGATTGCAGGTAGCGCAGGTATCGCGGTGCTGCTGATCGTGCTGGGTGAAGCGGTTTGGCCGAATTTCGAGTTTGACTCGACTGTAGTGACTTTCGCTGCGGTGGCTAGTTCGGGCATGTGCGCCGCATCTGTAATCGGTATGCAACTGATCCTGCGCGGACATCACCTCGCTGCATCGGTCAATTCGACCATCGGCGCACTCATTCTCGTCGTGGTATCGGTTCACTCGGTCGGCACGATGGGCGCACTTGGAGCTGCGCTGGCATCGGCATCCGCATGGCTGTCGGTGACGTTGCTTCACGTTGGATTCCTTGTCTGGTCGCGAATTTCAAGCTGTGGGGAGTAAGGGCCATGAGGCTGGTCGATCACGTGATCATGCAGTCCGGCAGGAACTATGCCGTCGACACCGAGATTCCGAGGAGTTTTCTATACGCCCAGTACGTCGCGCGAGCGTCGCAATTGCTACGTGGACTCCTAACACTCCGCAGAAGAGTGTTCCGCGGTCCATCTGTCCACATTATGTGTAAGCGCAATCTCGTCGCCGGACACTTCTCCACGCTCGGGGCCGGATCGATTGTGGACGCCAGCGGTGTCAGAGGCGTCCACCTCGGACGAGGTGCCAAGATTGGTAGAAGATCGATCGTCACGACGACGAGTCAGCTCTCCAAACGCGGTGTCGGCCTGACCATTGGCGACTACAGCGGGATCGGCGACTACGCGCATATAGGATGCAGCGGCGGAGTGACGATCGGACGCGACGTGATCGTAGGTCCCTACGTCACCTTCCACTCGCAGGAACACATCACCAACTCTCTGGACCAGACCATCCGCAGTCAGGGCACCTTTGAGTCGGAAGTCATTGTGGAGAACGATGTTTGGATAGGTGCCCGCGTCACGCTTTTAGCGGGGTCGCATGTGCGCAGCGGCTCCGTAATAGCAGCGGGAAGCGTAGTAAGGGGGGAGTTCCCGCCGAACTGCATCATTGGAGGAGTCCCGGCCAAAGTCCTAAAGGAGCGGATGCGCCCATGAGAGCTGTTCGCTGGAACCGCGGTTCAGCCCTCCTGGTCGCCAGCTTGGCGCTGATGCTGGTGTGCACTGCCCTCGTCGCCTACCTATTCGGGTCTCCGGAAACGACGGCGTTGAGTCCCCAGAAAGCTGAAGTCACGCTGGCACCGGGTGAACCGCTGCATGTAACTTTCGTCGGAGATTCCCTGGATCGCGGCCTCTATGCGAGCTCGCAGGAGAACGGGTTTCACCAACTGATGGTGGAGGATTGGCGGGCCGATGGACCCGTGGCTGACAACTCGCTCAATTCGAATGGTGGCACCGTCCAACTCGCCCTCCAGAGTCCCGGCATGCCACGTGATCAGGATCTCTATGTTATCGAGCTGGGCACCAATGACGCCGTGCGGGTGACTCACAGGATCTTTCGGCAGGACTACGCCGAGCTGCTCGACCGGATTAGAAGTGCCGCGCCTCACGCGGCGTTACTGTGTATGGGAGCTTGGCGCCCCAGGGATGTCAGCGCCAGGTTCGACACCATCATCAAGGACTTGTGTGAAGCCCGTGGGGGTGTGTTCCGCAGTATCAGTGACATCGCGGAGATTGCGGAAAACACGGGCCCCGCGGGCGTCGCCGCCTTCGACGGGCTGTCCGACTCTTTTCATCCCAACGACCGAGGACATGCCGCTATTTCTCAGCGCATGCTCGACGCGGTCGCAGTGAAACGGGATGGATGATCGCCTTGGCTAGTTCAACCAATCCGTCGGCGTCCGGCTGCTTTTCGCGAGGCTGGGTCTTCCTCGCGGCGGCGGTATTCATTTCACTGGTGGTAGCGGAGTATCAGGGGCCCATCATCGGCATCGCCGTTTCGGTGACGGCGATTGGCGTGGCGATCCTATGCAGCGCCGGACTGCCCGTGCCGAAGTTTCCTGGCGCGGCTGTGTGGCTGGTGGGGATTCTAATTTTGGGTCTGGGATCAGCCGTTCTGGCCGACGTCCGTGGCCAGACGAGCCTTGATGTAGATGTACAGCGAGACCTGGGAATTTCGCTGTCCTACCTGCTCTATCTCTCGGTTGGGTGCTACTTCTCATATAGCCGCCACACGCTCCGACTGCTACTGATCGCGGTTGTTGCCGCCGGCTTGCTCATCTCCGTCGTGCATCTGGTGAGGCTCAGCGAGGTCTTGTCAAGCGGCGCGACTGACTTGTATTTGTTCCGGCTCGAGGCCGGCCGTGGTTCTGTGACGCAGTTCGCCGCGCTTTGTTCTACGCTTGTCCTGCTTCGCGATTCGGCAAAGACGACGCACCGGACCCTGATCATCGGATCTGCCACCGTCTTGGTGATGTCGATGCTGATGACACTGTCGCGCGGATTGATGTTTCTGTTGATCATCCTCGTGGTCGGAGCGACCGGGCTGACGGTCGGCCAAAGAAACCGACTCTCCGTCAATGTACCCAGGCTGCTGATCACCGTGGCTGCCGCGATGGCGGCGGCTGCAAGTATCTATGTGCTCACAAGAATTTGCTTACCGGTAGCCCATCTGTTCATCGATGAGTACTTCATAACTCGCCTTGCGAACTCTGTGACAGAAGTGTCCGGTACCAAACTCGAAACCCGGACCCAAATCGCGGACAGCTACCGCGCTTTCGAGCTCAATCGGGCGATGGTGCAGTTCGAAGCGCAGCCAGCATATGCACAGTGGATCGGTCAGGGCTGGGGGAGTCACGTGAATTTCGGGTTCGAGACCGCCTCTACCAGGTCTACTTTCAGCCGGACCGGAGCTGCGTTCCTGCATAACGGGTATGCCTACTTCTTGATGAAAACGGGGATCGTGGGCCTCGTTCTGTACTTGGGGTTCATGCTCCACGCCCTGGCACGGGCGGCATCCCGTAACACCTGGCCGACCACGCCCTCCGCTCTGACTCGGCGCAAGCTACTGCTGGTAGTAGCAACCGGGCTAGCCGTAGGGACTGTCACTACAGGCGGGCTCGGCTTCCCAGCAACCTACCTCGGGCTCGTCCTCATCCTCGGAGCGTGCTACGGACCGGCATGGAACGCGGAGGCGAACCCAGAGATTAGTAAACCGCAACCGGAAGCGGTGATGACCCTGCGGAGAAAGCGATTTGAAAGTGTCTGACAGGTCAGTATCTGGTGGTCGAAGACGTGTGTTGATGGCGGGTCTGACTGCTTCGGTCGCGCTCGGGGGTGCGGCGTGTGGCGCAAAGGTTCCCCGCGAAACACCTGAAGTGGTCTCCGACCTAGGCGGTGTCATGGCCAATGCACGAGACTTCGGCGTCATGCCCGGTGAGACGGATCAATCGATCCATCTTCAGGATGCAATCGACTTCACCAGAGCCCATGGGCTGACGCTGTTTCTCCCCGCCGGATCGTACGTGGCGGATAACCTGGTACTCCGGGATCAGACCAGACTGGTTGGCGCCGGCCCGGAGAGCACGGTGATTCGTGCGGTGCCAGGTTCCGGCAACGGCGCGCTACTGACCATCGACTCCGGTCGTGTCCGCAACGTGCTCGTGGAAGGCATCGGTTTTCACGCTGCCGACAGCAATGAACGACATGGGATTCACGTACAGGCCCGCCGAGCCGACAGTGACGACGCCTCCGGACTTTGGCACTCGGACTTCAGGAGCATTCGTGTGTGGGGCTTCGGAGGTGCGCAACTGTGGCTCCAAGGCGGTGGCAACGACTCGCGAGATCCGGTGCAGTTCCTGACGTTCACCAACGTGGTGCTGGAGCGTCCGCACGACTCCAAACGTTCGACGAGCCTTTTGATGTCTGGCCAGGTGAATCAGACGGTGTGGCTCAATGGCAGGATCGACGGATTCGGATCGGAGGGCCCGCATCCCGGCACGAACGCAAAAATCTGCAGGCAACTCGATCACTACGATCCGTCGGCCGACGGCTTCTCCCGATATCTGTCCGATAAGTCGGGGCACACCCACCTGTTCGCGGGCGTGTCATTCCAGCAGGCGCAGCTAGGTGTCTATGTCGATGGCGCGGAATCGATCACATTCGACACGTGCCATTTCGAAGGGCTGGATAGCGGCTTGCTGTTCGTGAATGCGGGGCGCAACCGAGTCGCTCGCAGCCATTTTGCCAATGCGGCACAGGGAGACGGTGAGGCATTCTCGATACGGGCCGCGAGCGGTTCGGAGATTTCCGGTTCCGGGAATGTATTCATTGGCCGATTCGGTGTCGCGGCGGCTGCGGACGACAGCGGAGCCACTGTGTCATTGACCAATACGATGAGCAGTGGCGAGTTGACGACGCGGAATCTCACCACACTCATTGACCCTGCTGACGAGATCAACGTCGGAGCGGCGACCACGGTTGCGCTTAAGGCATCACCGACACCTGTACGGGTCGTGACTGCCAACCGATTCCCGGGCGAAACCATTGTGTTCAAAGCCTCGGGAGGCTCAGTATTTTTCGACTCCGGCGGGAACATCGATTTCGAGGCGACGGCCTCGCCGATCGAGGTGACGACAGGAGGAACCCTCACTCTGGTGCGGTTCGACAGTGGGCCAGATTGGTGTATTCAGGCGGTGCACGGTGCGCGCTGACGCCTCATGGCCTCGTGAGCTGCTTCAGGCCGTCGCGCATCGCGCCTGGAGGAGTGGAACGGTGTGCAGCGACGAGAGCTATCAGAACTCAGCCCTAGCGCAGGCTCGTCGAATTCATGGTCACAGCAACTGCCGAAGGCAGCACCCGGGGCTGCTCCGATGCCACGCTAGCGTCATCGGAATACCGAAGTCTGGCAGGCTCAATCCAATCGTCGGCGGGCGTCCGTTGGTGGAATATGACCCGCGCGTGGTCTCCCTCGTCCGCTCTGGTAAAGCGCACGCCCGCATAGGCTCCCGTTCCGCCCGCGCGAAGTTCAGGGCACCTTCAGCCACATGGTTCGGGTCTTTTCGGTGGCGCGGGAACGCAAAACAGAACCAGACCAGAAACAGGATCAGGGTCGTGCTGAGGCACAGCCGCTCCAGTCGTAAGAACGGTAGCGTGCGTCCGCGCAGAGTCGCGCCCGGTAGCACATTGAGTACTCAAAATCTGTATGGGCCGACGAGTGCGATGCGCTGTTACCTGAACCCGGCGACCGAACATGTCTTAAGCAGTGCCGGAACGCGATTCTAGTTACTCTGTGTCAATTAATCATACGATGGGGGATCCAAGTGAAGATCCGAACTTTGTTACCGAATAGTTTCGCTGGTTATTGGATTCTCGGGCTTGCGTTCGGTCTGCTGGGCGCGTTGATCGGCTTTGCTGTATCCGCAGCTGCAACACCGGTTTACAAGGCACACGCGGCTCTGTTCGTATCGACCACCGGGGGCGCACCGGTGAGCAATGCCTCCTACCAGGAGACCACGGCATCGCAGCAGATTGCGCTGTCGCTGGTGCGACTCGCATCCAGTCAGGTCGTCACCGAACGAGTGGTGCAAAGTCTCAAGCTCGACATGGCGCCCGCCGAACTCGCAAAGAAGGTGGAGGCGCTTGTCGAGCCCGAAACGGTGCTAATCAATTTGACAGTCTCTGACTCATCACCCACGATGGCGCGAGAAATCGCAAACGCCACGGCATTCGAATTCGCAGATTTCGTGGCTGAGTTACAACTCAAGACGGCACCTTCCACGCCGCGACCTACGGTGACTCTAGTCCAACCCGCCGCGACGCCGCTTATTCCGGTGTCGCCGAATACCTTTAGGAACACCGGGCTTGGCGCGCTGGCGGGACTCGCGATCGGTTTGGTGGTAGCCAATCTCCGTAGGGGGACGAGTCGGAGCGTTAGTGACGCCAGGCAATTCGCCGCGATCATAGGCCGTCCGCCACTGGGTTCAGTCCCGCGGTCGCGAAACCGATCTAAGGATCCTGTCGAGATGGTCACCGGCGACGACTACGTGATGGAGGGCTTCAGGGAAGTTCGAACCAACCTCACTCATGCGCTCAAAGACAGTCCATCAGGCATTATCTCGATAACCAGTGCCGGCCCTGGTGAAGGCAAGACCACGACGCTCGTCGGTCTGGCAATCGCGCTCTCTGATGCTGGCCACAGGGTCGCTGTCGTTGATGCGGACCTGCGCGAGGCGGACTTGACGGAACTCCTAGGTCTGGCTGGCCATGTAGGTCTGGCCGACGCCCTCGCGGGAAGGTGCGGGCTCGACGACATCGTCGTCACGCCAAGCTCCATGCCGCTCGAAGTGATTCCGGCGGGCTATCCGTGTCGACACCCGAGTGACCTCCTCAGCGCCGATGGTGCTGAAAAAATTCTCCTTCAACTGAGCAAGCTCTATGACTTCATCCTTATGGACACACCGGCGTTGATGGCATTCACCGACGCGGCGGTGACCGCGACTCATAGTGATGCTGTAGTCATCGTCGCCCGGTACGGCGATCTGGCGGAGAGTGAGCTTGAGTCAGCCGTGGAAAAGTTGGGCAAGGTAGATGCCAACGTCGTGGGCGGGATACTTACGTTTGCGCCGGTGCCACATCTGGTAAGGCGAACCGTCAACGCTCATCATCGGCGGATCTAATCCACGGGACAAATGGGGCCAGCGTAGTGGCGCAGCCAGAGAGGTTCGGCGGTGCTAGGCCCTCGCCAATCAAGGGCACAAGGTACCGCTGTTCCAGGTCGGGTGGCCGAAATCCGACCGGATCGAGTCGGCGTCACAGGACAGGACTCCACGTGGGGATTCCGGTACATTCGACGCAAGCCAGTCATCCTGTTGCTGTAGGCGATGATTTCCGCATAACGGCGAGACTGGCGTCGCTCCGCGGCAATGTAATCGCTTGCTGAACTTGCAGGAATGGGGGGGTATGGCGCAGCTGCTGGTCACCGGAGGCGCGGGATTCATCGGGTCCAATTTTGTGCACCACGTCATCAACCACACCGATCACCATGTGACCGTGCTGGATAAACTTACGTATTCTGGTAACCGCGCGTCGTTGTCTGAATTGCCAGAGTCACGAGTGAACTTCGTCAGGGGCGATATCGTGGATGCTGCGCTCGTGGACCGACTGACAGCGTCCGCAGACGCGGTGGTGCATTACGCGGCCGAATCGCACAACGACAACTCGTTGCGCAACCCACACCCGTTTCTACAGACCAACTTGGTGGGCACATTCGCGTTGTTGGAAGCAGCACGCAAACACGACACTCGGTTTCACCACATCTCCACCGACGAGGTGTACGGCGATCTAGCGCTCGAAGACCCCTGCAGGTTCACCGAATCCACCCCATACAACCCGTCCTCGCCTTACTCCTCGACGAAGGCCGGCAGCGACTTGTTAGTGCGTGCATGGACCCGGTCGTTCGGCGTCGCCGCGACGATCTCGAATTGCTCCAATAATTACGGGCCCTTTCAGCATATCGAAAAGTTCATCCCGCGCCAGATCACCAATGTCCTCCGCGGCATCCGGCCCAAGCTGTACGGCAGTGGGCACAACGTACGCGACTGGATCCACGTCGACGACCACTCGTCAGCGGTGCTGGCGATACTGGAGAAAGGTCGGATTGGGGAAACGTACCTAATCGGCGCCGACGGCGAGAAGGATAACAAGACGGTGGTCGAACTGATCCTGACTCTTATGGGCCAACCCGCGGATGCCTACGACCGTGTCGCCGATCGCGCCGGCCATGATTTGCGTTATGCCATCGACTCCACCAAGTTGCGCAGTGAACTCGGCTGGCAGCCGGAATACCGCGACTTCGCGCAAGGCTTGGCCGCGACGATCGAGTGGTATCGCCACCATGAGGATTGGTGGTCGGCCGGTAAGGACGCCACGGAGGCGCTTTACGCCCTACTCGGCCAGTGACCGAAGAGGTGAGCAATTGACAGAGTATGGCGGATCGTTGCGGCGCACCATGTCTCCAATCCCAGGATTGTCGGTTTGGGACCTTCCCGTCCATGGTGACAATCGCGGCTGGTTCAAAGAGAATTGGCAGCGTGAGAAGATGATGGCCGCTGGGCTGCCCGACTTTTCGCCGGTCCAAAACAACATCTCGTTCAACGACGCACTGGGAACGACGCGAGGCATCCATGCCGAGCCGTGGGACAAGTTTGTTTCGGTCGCGACGGGACGTATCTTCGGCGCGTGGGTCGACCTGCGCGTCGGGCCCTCATTCGGCACCGTGTTCACCGCAGAGCTTGATCCGTCTCGAGCGGTATTCGTGCCTCGTGGAGTCGGCAACGCGTTTCAAACGCTGGAGCCCAACACGGCATACACCTATCTCGTCAACGACCATTACTCACCGGCCGCCGTATACACATCGGTGAACCTCGCTGACGCAACCATCGCCATCGATTGGCCGATCCCGTTGGATCGCGCGGAACTATCGGCGAAGGACCGAGCCCACCCCTATCTGGTTGACATCTCGCCCATTCTGCCGCCCAAAGTATTGGTCCTTGGCGCGGGTGGGCAGCTGGGCCGCGCGCTGCGCGAGGCGTACGCGGACTCACCTCACGTCGAGTACGCTGACCGGGCCGACATCGATATCACCGCCACCAATCTTGGTTCTGCCCGCAGGTGGCGCGACTACGGCGTGATCATCAACGCCGCGGCCTGCACGTCGGTGGACGAAGCAGAGACTCTGGATGGCCGCGTGCGTGCATGGGAGACCAACGTTACCGGCGTGGGCGCCCTAACGCGTGTCGCCGACGCGTACAAGATCGTGCTTGTTCACATATCTAGTGACTACGTATTTGACGGCACCGCAACGCGGCCGTACCGCGAGGAAGACCCGGTGTGCCCCCTTGGTGTTTACGGGCAGACGAAGGCCGCCGGTGATCAAATTGTGGCCGCCGTCCCGCACCATTACATCTTGCGCACCTCATGGGTGACTGGCGACGGCCGCAACTTCGTGCGAACCATGTTGGACCTAGCCCAGCGTGACGTCGACCCCTTCGTCGTCGACGACCAGCATGGAAGGTTGACCTTCACTTCAGAACTCGCCCAGGCCATCCGACACCTCATCGAAACGGGTGCTTCGTTCGGGACCTACAACGTTACCGGCGGTGGACCCGCTATGTCCTGGGCAGAGATCGCGAGGTGCGTTTTCGCTTCCGCCGGCCATGACCCGGACAGGGTGACCGGCGTCAGCACCGAAGACTACTTCGGGTCCTCAGCGGATCCTGTCGCTCCGCGACCGAGCAGTAGTGTGCTGGACCTAGCCAAGATTGAATCTACAGGGTACGTACCCGGAAACGCTGTCGAGGCGCTAGCGGATTACGTGCAAAACGCGAGCCGCGTATCGGAGCACTAGCGCTCGTTACGCGGTTAGTTCCAGCACCGAAGATAAGCGCGGCGTCGACGATTGTGTAAATGTCGGCGGCATCTCGAGGCAGCGGGGATTGCCCATAGCTGGGTGGGTTCTGCCGGTTCCTGGTGGGCCGAGCAGCACCCCGTTGTGGGACTTGGCCAGGAACGCTCCCGTGCTTAGGTGGGCAATTATGTCGCGATTCAAGGCGGGCCGATGGTCGAAGTCGAAGCCCTCCAAGGATTTGCGGGTCGGGAACCCCGCTGAGCGGATACGGGTGGCCGCACCGGAGGCCTCGCGGGCGGCGACCTCCCGGGAGAGCGCTGCTGCCAAATACTCCTCATGACTCCGGTTGGCGTCGCGGGCCTGCTCGGCTAGGTAGGCGGCCGACTCGCGGATGCGCGGCGCCTTGAGAGCTTGGGCGTAGTGCAGGACCACCGTGATCGGATCGTCGTCCATGATCAGACCACCTCGTCGTCGGAGTGACTGTGGCCGTGGCGAAGTCGACGACGAAGGTGTGGTCGTAGTCGGTCAAGTCCCGAACCAGCTGATCACCTGCAGCCGGCGGTGGGCCGACTTGGAACTGTCGGCGCAACGCCGCAGCGGCCGCCACGGGGCTGGGTCGGTGACGGTTCGTCGCGCCGCCCAGCAGCGGTCATGGGCCGCCAGCAGGCGTCCCTGCCCGGGTCACCGTCACCTGAGCCAGGGTGGTGGTCACGTCGACGCGTTGGCCGATTGCATGCGGGTCCACGGAGTAGTCGTTGCCGGCTACCCGCGCGTAGTAGTCGCGCCCAGCCGCACCGAGGTCACCGTCTCGGCGACCTCGGTGCCAGGGGTGGCAGCGCCATCATCTTCGACGCGCCGGTGGCCCGGGACGCTCTTTGCCGGGGCTGCGGCTTAATGGGGTGCGCCGCATGAGGCGCACCCGAGATCCCTTACTAAGCTCCAGCAAACGGCCACGACTAGAAGCGGTGTTCTCCGACGGCGATCGAGCTTCGATTCCCCAAGTGTGTACTCGGCTTGGTCATCGGCGGTGCTCGCTGACCTCGACGCTCGCATCCTCGCGAAATCAGCGCCGTTTGCCCTAACTGCCACACGCTCACTGTGCCCGATGGTAGAGCTGACAAGAGGTCGGGTAGGCACGCACGCTATCCGTGTCTTGGGATGGAGGCAGCAAACTCTACTCAGATGTGTCTTTCCCGTTGCAAGATGCCGATAGTCAATGGATCTTCGATCGCTGATGTGCCGGCCTCGCAGTTCTGCCGACGCAATGCCGTCACCCATCAACCATGGAGGCGTCATGCCAAGAAGCGCTACTCAACGGCGATTCGGCTGTCCGACGTCATCGTCTCCTCTGCGGCATCGCTGGGACCCACTGCCGACATCGCTGCCGCACCGACGATTTGGTCTGGCGATGGGGGCGACGGGGGGTGTCTTTCCTCGTCGCAACGCCCATCGGAGCGGATTCCCGGACGGATAGTTAGGATGACGCGTGGGAGGAATTCAAAGGGGGGACTCATGAGCTGTCGAATCGCGGTGTTCGGCACCGGTTATCTCGGTGCGACCCATGCCGCCTGCATGGCAGAACTCGGCCATGACGTGCTTGGCGTAGACATCGACGAAGGCAAACTAGCCAAGCTGGCCATGGGAGAGCTGCCGTTCTACGAGCCGGGTCTGCCGGACGTGTTGCGGGCCAATATCGATGCTGGCCGGCTGCGTTTCACGACCTCCTATCAGGAGGCCGCCGAATTCGCCGACGTGCACTTCATCGCCGTCGGTACTCCGCAGAAGCAAGGCGAACTTGCCGCAGATCTGAGGCACGTCGAGGCTGTTGTCGAGTCGTTGGCACCACTGCTGACCCGCCCGGCGGTCATCTTCGGAAAGTCAACGGTGCCGGCCGGCACGGCAGCGAGGTTGGGCGCTCGAGTCCGCACTCTTGCCCCCGCTACGGGGCAGGTAGAACTCGCATGGAACCCCGAATTCCTGCGGGAGGGCTTCGCGGTGAAGGACACGTTGCATCCCGATCGCATTGTGCTCGGTGTGGATCGAGACCGCCCCGGCAATGCTGAGGCTGTCGCTCGTGACGTCTATGCGCCGCTGCTGGAAGAACAGATTCCGTTCCTGGTGACCGACTTGGCGACCTCTGAGTTGGTCAAGACATCCGCGAATGCGTTTCTCGCAACTAAAATTTCGTTCATCAACGCAATCGCTGAGGTGTGCGAAGCGACGGGCGCGGACGTGTCGGTACTTGCAGACGCCATTGGGCACGATGCCCGAATCGGACGGCGGTTCCTGAACGCAGGGATCGGTTTCGGAGGCGGCTGCCTGCCCAAGGACATTCGTGCCTTCATCGCCATGGCGGGGGAACTCGGTGCAGGACAAGCCTTCGCGCTCCTCCGGGAAGTGGACAGCATCAACATGCGTCGGCGAAACAAGATGGTGGAGTTGGCGCGAGAGGCCGTAGGCGGTTCCTTCATCGGCGCGCGCGTGGGCGTTCTCGGAGCTGCGTTCAAACCGGACTCCGATGACGTTCGCGATTCGCCGGCGTTGAACATCGCAGGACAGATCCAGCTGCAGGGCGCCGCGGTTACCGTTTATGACCCCGAGGCGATGCAGAATGCGCGACAGCTCTTTCCGACGTTGCAGTACGCCCCGGATATGACTGCAGCGTGCGCAGGCGCCGATGTGGTCATGATTCTGACGGAGTGGACGCAGTTCACTGCCGTAGAGCCCACAGACCTCGCGGGTGCGGTGCGCCGAAGAGTCGTGATCGACGGGCGAAACTGCCTTGATCCGGTCAAGTGGCGCGGAGCGGGCTGGTCGTACCGCGGTATCGGCAGACCGTAGCGGCAAAAAGGCGGACGGAACCTAGGCGTCCTGCTGTTGGCAAAGCGCAAGAACCGGCGGGAGCAGTTCGGCGATACGCGCACCTACCATCGCGAAGACCTCCGCATCTTGCCCAATCGGATCGGGGATGTCATCCGCCTCGTGCGAGCCCAGTTGCGGTCGGAGCGCTGATAGGTCAGCGACGTTTCGGGCGTCGTGATCTGTTGCGAGCCGGGCGGCTTCTCCAAGGGTGAAGGTTCTACGCAGTTGGCGTGGTGCGACTTCCAATACGGCGTCTCGATGGGCCTTCGTCATGGTGAGGATCAGGTCGGCCTTGGAGGCGATCTTGAATGTGAGTTGCCGAGCGGCGAAATCCGTCGTCTGACCGCCCATCTCCTCCAGTACCACTGCCGCCTCATGATGGATCGGGTGCCCGATCACGGCTCGCGTTCCAGCGCTGGACACTTCGATGTCGCCGTGAGCCTGCGATCGAGCGCTGTACGCGATCGCAAGCCGCTCTGCCGTCGGGGAACGACAAATGTTCCCGGTGCAGACGAACAGGATCTTCACGGCGTTTCTCCATTCGCGCGGTGCTCGACGAGGTGCGACGCACGGAACGGCGTGATTGTCGTGAGCGCAGTTTGTCACACGGACGGCTCGGTGCCGCACGTCGACAGCTTTCACTGAGGAGCTTGCCCTGGATGGCTCTCCGCCGCAAGTACTTTCGTCCACAGAGAGCGATAGCGTGATCATGCTTCGCGCCAGCAGGGGAGCGCACGTCCGGGCGGAGGCCCGGATATACTCTGCGAGACAATGTGCAGATCTGCGCCGATTCTCGGAGTTGTCGATACGTCGATCTGTGCATGCCCTCAGGCGAAGGAGACCCCAAAGCCATGGTCGATGACACCGACCCACCGCTTTTCTCCGTCATCATCCCGACCTACAACCGATCCGAAGTGGTTCGCTCTACGTTGGAGTCCGTTCAATCGCAAACGTTCCCACATTTCGAGTGCATCGTGGTGGATGACGGCTCGCGTGACGGGGATGAACTAGCGGCTGTGGTTCATTCGATGGACGACAGCCGTTTCCGTTATGTTCGACAAGATAACGGTGGCGCCAGTAGTGCGAGGAACCACGGTTTCGAGCTGTCGAAGGGGCGTTATATTGCGCTACTGGACTCAGATGATCGTTTTTTGCCGAATAAGCTGGAGAAATGCGCGGAGGTGCTCCAGCGGCACGGCGGCGAAGTGTTGCTGTATTCGCAGATGATCGTGGAGAGGGGGATGGAGAAGAAGTGGGTCCGCCCTGCCGAAGGCGCTCAGGAAGATGAACGCATCGACGAGTACATCCTGTGTACACCCGGCACCATCAGAACGTCCACGATCGTTGTATCAGCCGCTCTTGCACGCCGCGTACGATTTGACGAGTCTTTGCCGTGGTTTCAGGACAGCGATTTTGCAATTCGCGCGGGGAACGCCGGTGCTTTGTTCGAATTCGTTGATGAGCCGCTGATTGTGCTCGAAGACAAAGTCGGTTATGCACGCGTGTCCAGGAACGCGAGTTACGCGCCATTGCTCGCGTACTTCGACCGGATGAGAAGAACGGGTGAGATATCAGATCGCGCTTACTGGGCGGGCCGCGGTTGGCCGTGTGCGCGAGTCGCATCCACATCTAATCGCTCCTATGCAGTCATGCTGTTTGCCCAGGCCGTCGTGAAACGGGCGTTCCCATTGAGGCATGCCATCATCGTCGCCGCCCAAGTAGTCGTCCCGTATCGCCTTTACCAGGCGATTGCCAACGGTGTGGTGCGAATCAGGGGGCGCAGGGTCGCTTAGCGCGACTCTGCGTGAACCGGCGCGCGCCGTTTAGAGCCTGCAATCAATGTGTGGGTGAGCTGCGCTTACGACGGCGGCGCCGGCGCTCCTGCTAGTTGCTCCGCAATGAGCGGAGCAATCTTCTCGGCAAGGAGAATCTGACCGGCAGGATTCGGCCGCCCTTTGTCGTTGGCCAGCTCTTGGCTTGTGAACCAGCCTTCGGCAAGAGGATCTACGAACGTGGCGCCGTACGCGAGCGCCTGCTCTCGCACGATGTCACGCACCTGCATGACATCGTCCGGTGGCTGCGGACCCATCACCGCCGGCCCGATGACGAGCAGGCGCGCGTCGGGGGCGATGTGTTGAACGCGCTGCATGGTCAAACTCACGAGAGATGCCAAACGAGCACCGTCGGGCAGCATTGTCTTGTCGCGGGACGCGCCGAACAGCACCACCACGTCTGTGTTCTTTCCAACCACACGCGGTGCAATGTCGTGGAACTTCCGACCTTCTGGGCCGCGCGGTATGTATCCGTACGTCGACGCGGCCGAAGTGTTGGCCTGGATCACGTGGCCCTGTCGTTGCAGCAGCGGCCGGATCAAACTGGGCCACGCATCTGGATCGCCGCCGGAACCCTTGCTTCCAACACTAAAGCCGTCTCCGATGATGGCGATGTAATCCACGCCCGGCTCCGGTGTCGCCTCAAGTGGAGGTGGTGGAGGATTCGTGTGGACTGCGGCGGGCCGCGCGCCTCCGCAGGCAGTAAGCACCAGAGTGGCGATAAGCACCCAGCTCCATCGGTACACAGCAAGCCCCCTCAACGTCGGGGATACATTAGCCGACTGTTCGGACTGAACGTCGAGACACCTTTCGGGGCCAAGAACACCGCGGCCATTCGCGCCTTGATGGTGCTGAGTTCGCCACGCTGACCGATCGCTTTGGCGCGAGTGAAGTTGTTGTCTACTCAAATAGACGTTAATGTGGGTCTTTGCATCTGCAACTGGCCAAGCGAACAACTTCAGCAGAAGTTTCGGCGAGGTGGGGTGCGTTCTGGATTTGACGTGACCAGGGGGGATTCGCGTTGACCACCAACTGCGCAGGGCAATGGGTACGGATTGATCCACTGGACATCTCGGTAACGCCGCTTACCGCACCCGAGGTGGCGGAGATTGTCGCCAACGCATCAGGCAAGCGGCTGCTGCTCAATCACAATCTGCACAGCGCGTATCTGCACGATGTCGATAGCCGGTTCCGAGAGCTCTACCGACGGGCGACCTGGGTCATAGTCGACGGCGCGCCAATTCTCTGGCTCACCTCCCAGTTCTCTACGGACACCTTCGGCACCTCATGGCGCGTCTCATCGACGGACTGGCTTGAAGCGCTTACCCGGGTCCATTCATCGGGACGGTTGTTCATCTTCGGTGCTACTGCTGACTCAAATCAGAAGGCTGTCGACGTCTTGCGGGGTAGACTCACGAACTGGGCGATCTCCGGTGTGGACGGCTACGTGAACGACGAAGTCGCCGTCAAGGCGATCACAGACTTCAACCCCGATCTCGTAATCGTCGGTCTGGGCATGCCTCGTCAAGAGCATTTCTTGTTGAGGAATTTCGATGGGCTTCCGGCGGCGACTTACGCGACAGTCGGCGGTGCCATCGACTATGTCGGAGGAAGCACGCGGCTGGCGCCCAGATGGCTCGGCAGTCTTGGTCTGGAATGGCTATGGCGCCTTCTCAACGAGCCACGCCGCCTCGCCCACCGATACCTGATCGAACCCGTGCTCCTGCTTCGTCGAGTGGTGCCTCGGGTGTTGCGTCAGACTTGAGAGTGAACGAGGTAGGTTTCGCTGACCTGCGAAGTGCTCGCCGTCGCTGCTCGTTGCCCGAGCACCGTTGGCGCGCAACCACTTATTGAACGTCGGTAACGGATTCCGTGCGCCTCTTCCGTGACTTGCGATCAAGCGCAAGCCTTGCGAACCGTACGGCCTCCGCTCTGTAACGGGGAACCAGGTATACGACGCCGGCCACCCAGAGAGCCGTCGCGAGGCAGCCGACGCCTACCGCCAGCAGGTCACTGTCGATCAAGAACGAGGCGGTGGCTCCTACCGCGGTGACTGGAAGCCCGAACACTCCGACAAGTGTTAGCCCTGACAGCGCCAGCTGACCGATGGGAAACCCGGTGACTCGCCGCGCCCACCACATGTTGAGCACCCAGAAGCCGCCGTACCCAACGGAACATCCCGTTGCTACGCCGATGCCGCCGCCCCAGAACGCTCCGACGGCGATGGCCGCAACGATCAATGGCTGGCCGGCCACATACAGATACAGCTGTTTGCGCGTCTCACCCAGCGTTACGAACACCCAGTATGGAACCTGGCTGAGCGCGCGAAAGATGCCGGATACGGCGAGGATCTGCAGAATGGGTGCTGCTTCGACCCATTGATCACCGAGCACGACGCCGACGAGTGGGCCGCCCATCCCGATCATCACACCGTAGACAGTGGAAGTGACTGCCACAGTCGCGAACTGGGCTGCCGTGAGATACTTCATGAAAGTCTGCACAGAGTCTTGCAGGCGCGACAGCACTGGAATGGCGACACGGGATAGTGGTGCTGTCACCTGGTTGAGCGGAAGTACCACGACCTGATAGGCACGGTTGTAGAGGCCGAGTTGAGCGGGTCCCCCAAGGATGCCGAGCAATACGCTGTCGACATTCTTGGGTAGGTACGCAAGACCCTGTGTTCCGACGAGTGCGCCGGCAAACCGGACGAAGCGGCCAATCGGTACATCGCAGCGGTACATGCCCGGACGCCAACCAGCAATCGCGATGCAAAGCAGGGCTCCGAGAACGGCCGTGACGAGCGCTTGAACTACCAGAGCCCAATAGCTGTGAAGTGTCGTGGCGAGCGCGATTGCAGCGCCCAGACCCGCAGCTTGCGGTACCGCCTCCGTCACCCCGAGAGCGACGAACCGGAGGTCCCGATTGATCTGTGCCTTGAACTGGGTTGCGATGCCGTTGATCAAGAACGTCACGGACAGGGCCTGTGTGATTCCCACAAGTCTGGCATCACCGTAGAGGTGCGCAATAGGCCAGGACGCCGCGAAAGCCGCGATCGAGAGTAAGGCGCCGAATACGGTGTTGAGCCAGAACAGGTTTGATTTCTCTTCCGGGCTGAGCGTCTTCGACTGAAGGGATGCCACTGACAGCCCGAAATCGCGGAGCAACTCCCCGATGCCGATCAGACCGGTCACCATGGCAATGAGCCCGAAGTCGTCCGGCGACAACAAGCGCGCGAGCACGACGAGTGAGATGACCAGCAACGCTATGCGCGTTCCCTGCCAGAACAGGGTCGCGGTCGCACCGCCGAGCGCTTTTCGCGCCAAAGAGCTCAAGGGAAAGTCCCTTTCGGCCATCGCGCAAACGCGAGGGCTGCGAACTGTTCAGTGAGATTGTCGAGGTAATCGAGCGCCGCACGCACCGCGGTGAGTGCCTCTTTACGCCTCAGTAGGTGCTGCGCGAGATTATCGGTCAGTGCAGCCGGGCTTGTGTCTCCGACGGCGATTGTGGAGCGGTGGAACCCCACCGCGTCGAGGTGCCGGCCGACCTTGGCGTCTCTGTGGTCAGTGACGCACGCGGGGACTGCACCTTCCGTCATTCCGACGATCAGAGCGTGGAGGCGGTCGCTTATCACCATGGCGCTGTTTCGGTAGACCTCGCGAAGAACATTTTCGTGTTCTGCTAACGACCGCTCGGCGGGCCACGGAATGAGCTCTCCGCCAAGGCGTGACGCCAGGTCGGCACTACGTTCTGCGTCTCTGCGGACCTGGGTGACCACGACCACGCGCCTCGAACCGGCGCGTGCCAACGCGCGGATCGAGTCGATGATGGTGTCGGATGGCGGCTCTCGGTCTGCCCGGTACGTGACCGCGATGTCACCACCAGTGACGTCCGAGACGTCCCGGGCGGCCGACTCCCAACCGAACGCCCAATCCGGACCGACCTCACCGAAGCCGAAAGCTGTTCTCGAATCAGTGTCGCGCCATCGAACGCACGTCGATAACCGGAAGAGCGGACGCAGAATCTTCACGTACGACTGATTTTCCGCTCGCATTGCCACTCCCAAGCGGAGCACCTGCCCTCTGCGAGCCCTGACGCCGAGGATCAACGGCAGGAACTTCACGTTGCGGCGGAAGCTACGGCCGTCGACCAGAAGCTCACCGGGCTTGTCGACGAACCAAACTGGCCCACGGAAAAGGGCTCCCCAGGCGGCTGAGTGCCACTTCCGGAGGTCGCCGTAGATGACGTCGGATTCTTGAAGCGCCAGACTCTTGAGGAAATCATCTGACGCCGGTCCGAGATAGATATGCAGTCGCCCGAATCGACGAAGGCGGTCGAAGTATTCGCGCCGCAGGACCACATCGCCGACATTGTCGTCCTGGCCACTTCCAAGGACGAAAAGGGCGGGTAACTCTTTACCGGGTCCCAACCCCCGACTCCTCCCCGTCGATCTCGTGTAGCTTATAGCCCGCGCCCCCCTGTAAGCGCACCACAAGTCGGACCGGATCGCCCGGTCAAGGACCCTCGACATGATGGTGGTCGATCGGGGTGCTGTGGTCAAGTCGATGACGCCGAACCAACCATCGCATGATTCCGTGACAGTCAGGGGACTGCGTGCTCCCGCCTACACCGACGAGAATGGCAAGATGACGGACAACTATCTGATCGCAATTGCCTCATATCGTCGACCATCAGCGCTGCTGCATCTGCTGGATAGCCTTGCAACAGCCGTCGGTTCAGTCGCAGCGGAAGTTGTCGTGGTCGATAATGACGCCGAGGAATCAGCCCGCGCCGTTGCGACCAACCACCCACTTCGGCCCCTGTATCTGGTAGAGCCCGAGCCCGGCATCGCGGCAGCGAGAAACCGGGCGCTGGATCACTTCAGCGACCGTCATCAAGCGATCATCTTCGTGGATGACGACGAGTGGGTTTCGCCCGAGTGGCTCTCCACGCTCACCACATACGCTCGACGCGCCCAAGCCGATGTCGTACAAGGCCCTGTAGTGAGCGTATTTCCTGGAGAGACACCCAAGTGGGTTGAGCGAGGAGGCTTCCTGCAACGCCGGATTCAGGAGAGTGGTCTTGAACTTCCGAGTGCGGCTACCAACAACACGCTGCTGACCCGTGAAGCCTGGCACCGGGCGGGCTCTCCCCGATTCGACCCGTCTTTCTCCCTGACTGGCGGTTCGGATTGGGACTTGTTCTGGGGGATAAGGAAATCCGGGTGCAGGATCGTCTTCTGCGCCGAGGCGGTGGTGTACGAGGACGTACCGAACAATCGGTTGTCCCTGCGATGGACTCGCCGCAGAGCCATCCGGAATGGCATCGCCGAGACCCGGATACGCCGGAAGCACGGGGACCTGTCGCCGGCGTGGCTGGCGGTGAGCGTCCTGCGCGCGGGGTACAGCGTTTTTGCGCTCGGGCTCGGGCTGGCCATGGGTAGAGGGCTGCAGGCGGAGCCATTTGTCAATCTGTTCAAAGGGTATGGGCGCCTGGCGGCGCTATTCAACTATCGAATCCACGAGTACGCGAGACCTACTTCGAGTAGCGCTGCGTCCTGACCGCCGGGCGGACCCCCTTGTGACGAGTCCGTATACCGCGACGTCGGTGCGCCACCGACCTCGTCGAACGCGAACGATGAGACGGTGTGGATGTCAAGTCGACTGCACCGCCTGGTTACCCGTCTACGGGCCAAGCATCGATCCGGCGGAATCTGTTGTACGCCACCCGAGTGCGGATCGCTCGAGCCCACTACTATTCGAACGAGGTCGGCCAACGGTCGGCAGCATGCTCTGATATCGAAGTACCCGGAGGCGGAGGCGGAGGGGGAGCTTGTGGTCACGGGGCAGAGTACGAACAAGACGCCTTGGCGATTGATCGTCGTCGTCGCGTTTGCGTTGCTACTCATTGGACAGGGTTACTTATCATTTGCGATAAGGCCCGAGCCCTATCCGAGTATTCGAATGCCGAGTTTCGGTCCTGCCGCGAAGGGTGACGGAACAGTCGGAGTCACTTTCGCTCACGTAGAGGCGATCGGAAGCAATGGCTCGATACGACAAATCCCGGTCGTCGAGCTCATGGCTGATTTCCGCTTCTCGACTGCGCGCCCGTCATTCGACTATGTCTTCCGAGACAGCGAACCGTCACATATTTCACCCCCGGTCAGAATGTGGTTACGGGAGCGGATCGACGAAATTGATTCAGGGATCGACGCCACGGCCGTTCGGATATGCTGGCAAGCGTCTAGAGTGCGCGTGTCCGATTCTTCCGTAGCCGGCGAACAGCCGTGTACCTGGAAGACGATGGTCCTGTGATCGCCCGGATCGAATCACGCCTGGCGAGGGTTGCGCGTGCGTACGCTCCAGACCCACGAGTCTTGGCCGCACTTCGAATTGTCTTCGGTATCTGGGTGATCATTTTCCCCGGCGACGTAACCTGGATCGCCAATGTGCCAGCGGATTTCGTCAACCCACGCCCTGGACTATTCGCATGGCTGTCCGCACCTCCTGACCTCACAACGCTGTATGCGCTCATGGCAGCAAAAGTCCTGTTCGGAGGGATGGTCGCGGTAGGGCTGTGGACGCTACCGGCGTCGGTGGGGCTCTCGATCGCCCTGATATGCAGCTCTGGGATTTCGTACTCCTTCTCCAAAGTCGACCACTTCATCCTTTTCGAGTTGGCCCCGGTCTTCCTGGCCTTCACGGGGTGGGGTTGCATGTGGTCGGTCGACGCGATCTTCAGGCGGCGCCGGATGCAGAATCCGGTCGCTGTCAGCGGGTTTCCTGTTCTCCTCTATGCAATGACGATCGGCTGGGCCATGCTTTCGGCAGCCGTGCCGAAGGTTGCGGGCGGATGGGTTTCGCCAGATAGGTTTGCGACGCGGGGTTATGTGGCAAGAGACCTGGCCCTCGGCGAAAAGTTGGGTCCGCTCGGTCCGTGGCTCCTGAACATCGACAGCAGCGTGTTCTGGAAATTCCTCGACTACGCTACGTTGATCGCTGAAGGTGGACTGATTCTTGTGGTCTTCTTTCCAATTCTTTTTAGAATATGGCTCCTGCTCGTAATCGGCTTCCATGTCGGAGTGTATCTGGGGCTCGGTATCAACTTCGCAGACAACCTGCTCGCGTACGCGATATTCTTCGCTCCAGTCATCGCGTGGGCAGCGAAAAAGCTAGGGCATGCGCGGCCATCGAGGCGAGAAGAGGAAAAGCTCAGCCCAGCCTGAGCGCTCATATCGCTGGCCGGTGCCGTAACCGACGAAGCTCACACGGCGATCCCGGCAGGCCGTTGAGTCGACGGGCGTCGGTCAGAGTGATCGACATTCAGACTGGTGACCAGTTCGCTGCACCGCCTTATGGACATCAGCGCTGTGACAGGCTGCCTCAGGCCGCCGCACTATGCCTGTAGTTGGTAAGTTGATCCAATGGGGATGACCGCGACAGCGCAAGGACTAAAGACGAGGCTTAGCAGGGGGATCCGTCACGCAAGCCCATCGGCGTTCTATTTACTCAAGGGAACTGCGAACCTCTTGCGGGTCGAGAGATATGAGTGCAATCTCTGCGGATACTCTGGCAAATTCCTGCCCTTCGGTAACCCTCCTCGCGGAGGTGCGGTTTGCGCGAAGTGTTTCTCGAAGGAGCGCCACCGCCTCATGGGCTTGTGGGTTTCGGCCCACCCGGATGCGGTGGACGGCGCCCGAGTTCTGCACTTCGCGCCTGAAGAGGTGCTCGCCAAGCTGTTTCGCAGCCGATCATCTGCGTACCAGTCCGCAGACCTCGAACCAGGTGCCGCCGACATCGTCATCAACATAGAGGCGATCGACCTGCCGGACGCATCCGTCGACCTAGTTGTCTGTTCCCACGTTCTCGAACATGTCGACGACACGAAGGCACTTCGAGAAATCCACCGCATTCTCCGGCCTGGCGGACATGCACTGTTGATGTTCCCGATCGTAGAGGGATGGGATCGGACCTACGAGGACCCGACTCACACCTCCAAGGCTGACCGCGTTCGATACTTCGGCCAGGACGACCACGTCAGAATGTTCGGACGCGACGTGCGCGACCGGATTAAGACTGCAGGTTTCGAGCTGGCTGAGTTCACCGCCGAGGAGCCATATGTTTCTCGTTACGGACTTCTCCGTGGCGAGAAGGTGTTCGAGGCGGCGAAGGCCTGAAACGGCATCCGCGGCATAGAGGTCGGTGCCACGCCTAACTCATTGCGCTAGCCGATCACCCGCGAGGCAGCAGCTCCTTGGTGAACGGCGTCGCTATTCTTGCGGGCATCAGGATTGGGGCGAGTCGTTGTCGACCTCGTCTGCATGTTCAACCTCGTGTCCGACAGGTCGCCACGCGCTTGGGAGAAGCCGTGTGATTACCGGGCCGTTGGGATGAGCGCTCGAGGCCTTGCCATAACTCGCTGCCGCAAAGTATCAGCCGCTCAGCATCCGGATGATGGAGTTGACGTCAGCCTCTCTATCTTTCTTTTAGCTAACCTTTTCCGGCTCGATGGTTTCCTTTCCTAAGCCGTTCGCCCAAGCTAACGACTTGACACGGCGTGAACCGCGGCTTCCTACGTGATAGGCGGCCGGATCGTAGGCGGAAGTCTTCGTAAAGTTGCTGAATATCGCAGAGCGTCGCGCAGTTGCCGAGGTCCGGCATTGATCCGCATCGGCCGTCAGCCTAAAAGCACTGGGGGGCATAGTATTTCGTGTTCACGTCGGCACAGTGTCGAGTTCCGGGTGGGCTGTGAAGCTGTTGCCAGGAATGGTGATTTGCGCACGATTTTTCGATCAAGCGCGGCCGTGCCAAACAGCTCCTTGGCCAACTAAGTCGCCGTGATAATTGGCGCGCCCGGCAACCATGGTTCGCGTTGACAACCTGAGCGCATTCTGAGATGCTCACTGCGATCCACTCAGGATCTTTGCCTTTGGGGGGGTATGTCTGCACTTGCGACCAGCTGCTCGATGCGTTGGGGAAGGCAGTGAGTGAGAGGCAAATAGCGGTCTGGAGCTCTTCCCTCGATGAGCGGAAATTTCTGGGGGAATCCCGATTGGCCCACACGATCTCTGATCGCGCGGCCCCTCACACCGAAGTTGTGATCAAAAACTTGGCCGGCGACAAACTCGATTGCCGCCTCGACCGGAAGATCGAGTACGTCGCCGAGGGATGTAGTGGCGACACAAGTATGTCGGCCGTGAACATGCGGTTGATCAATACGGAATCCACTCAGTCGCTGCCGGAATATGCGGCCGGTTCCATGGGGCTCGTCCGCCAGCTCCCAGTCCAAGCCCCTCCCGGCACTATCGTGTCGTGAGTTCACCAAGTTGGCTGTACACCTATGCAGGTCGCGGCGTGGCGCCAGGCAGTTTGATTTTGAGGCTTCCGATGTTCGTTGCGTGGACATCGAAGCCGCATGGTTCTTTTATTAAGGGGTTGCGTTGAACCTGCAGGACATCGTTAAGTCGCTGCGATCTAGGTGGATCACCGTCTGTGCGACGATTGTGGTCTTTCTCCTGGGCGCGGTAGCGACGATCTTGCTGACCACCCCGCTGTATCAGGCGTCCACGAGACTTTTCGTGTCGACGTCCGCCGGATCCACACTTGCCGAGACCTACCAGGGCAACCGCTTCTCTCAGGAGCGGGTGATTTCCTACAGCGAGCTGATCAAAGGCGAAACGCTGGCGCAGCGCACAATTGACAAGCTCGGCCTCGATATGAGCTCGGAAGCGCTGCGGCAGAAGGTCAAAGCGAGCGCAAAAGCGGACACGGTGCTGATAAATGTCTCGGTGCTGGATTCTTCGCCCGTCCGGGCCCGCGACATCGCGAATACGATGTCGGACGAGTTCGTCACGCTCGTACGGGAATTGGAGACGCCCGAAGCCGGTGCTCGGCCAGACGCCCGGGTGGTGGTGGAACAGCGTGCATCAATTTCTGACGCACCGGTGGTCCCGCAGACGAAGCGGATCCTCGCAATCGGATTGGCGCTGGGCGTAGTCGTCGGAATTGGACTCGCACTTCTGCGCGATCTTCTGGACAACACGGTCAAGGACAGAAAGACCGTTGAAGAGATCACAGGTGCCGGGATCGTAGGGACCATCCCACTCGACAAAGAGCGGCGCAAGCAACCGGCAATTCCGTTTGAGAGCGACAATTCGTCCATCGCCGAGGCGTTCCGCAAGTTGCGGACGAATCTGCAATTCCTAGCGGTGGACAATCCTCCGCGTGTGATCGTTGTGACGAGTTCTGTTCCCAGCGAGGGGAAGTCGACCACGGCAATCAATATCGCATTGGCCTTGGCGGAAGCTGAGCACAGTGTGGTGGTCGTCGACGGCGATATGCGGCGCCCCACACTGCACAAGTACCTCGACATGGTGGGTCCCGTCGGGTTCAGCACGGTACTCAGCGGCGGAGCCTCCCTAGACGACGCCCTGCAAGAGAGCCGTTTCCCTGGTCTGAGTGTCCTCACGTCGGGGGCAATCCCTCCGAATCCGAGCGAGCTGCTGGGTTCGTTGGCGGCGAAGAAGGTGCTCAAAGAACTGCGCACTCGCTTCGACTACGTCATCGTGGACAGCACCCCGTTGCTAGCGGTCACCGATGCTGCGATTCTGGCAGCAGGGGCCGACGGTGTGCTGATCATGGCGCGGTTCGGACAGACTAGGCGTGACCAGCTGACCCACGCGGTCGGCAGTCTTACGGACGTCGGAGCTTCAGTTCTCGGTGCGGTATTCACCATGACGCCGACTCGAGGCGGCTCGGCTTACAGCTACAGCTACAGCTACTACGGCGAAGACAGCGCGGCATCTTCATCCAAAGCAGAATCCGGAGTCACGCTTCGCCAGCGGCACAGCGCGAAGAAGTCGTCTACGGCGTAGGTGATGAGCTGAGACGGGTAATCCCCGACAGCCGTGCTCGTTTCACTGCCCGGCGATCACTGCTGGCTGCGCTGCAGACGACCCTTCGCCGCGTCGACGGACGAATGAGGCTGCAGGCTTCCGATCGGAAATCGGCACAACCGTTTCCTCCGGGAAGTCTCCGATCGCGATGAACATGGTGATCATCTCCGAGTCGTCGATGGACAGCAACTCGCGCACCGCAGCTTGATCCTTGTAGTACATCATTGCGTTGAGCGGCACCGCGGCGAGCCCTTCATGTTCAAGGCCGTACATTACGGACATCGAGAAGAGTCCACCGTCAACGAAGGCCTCATTACGCTCAACCGGGCTGAGGAACGTGCTGTTCGACACCGTGATCGTCAGTAGCACCTCGGGCATCAGTCGTTGCCCAAACCCTCTCTGGTGCTCGAGGACTCGTGCCGCGAGGTCCTTGTCCTCCACCCAGTAGACGCGCCAACCCTGGCGGTTACACACTGAGGGTGTCTTCTCGGCGGCGCGCAGCGCGGCCATCACCTTCGAAGTATCGATCGGCCGGCCGGAGAATTGGCGGACACTGCTGCGGCCGGCCGCCAACTGGTAGAAGTTCTTCTGATCATTGTCTTGCTTTTCGGCACGTCGGAGAATCTTGGTTCCCGCGACTCCTCTGTCCGCGACGGCATCTAGGAACACCGGATCGACGATCTCTTCGAGGAAGCTCACGTCGTGATCGAACTTGGCGTGCAACTCGCGGTACCGCTGAAGTATCGAGACACCTTGTCCGTATGCGAAACCGTCGAGATCATGACCCGCGGTGCGGTAGACGACCAAGGTGTCGTTCAGATCGGACAAGGCTTTACGGCCGAACCCGGGGCGGAAGTCAGCCGTACGAGCAAGACCCTTCTCTATCGCGTGGACGTTGTACATGATGCGCGAGACCACTTGTTCGTAATCGGTGTCGAAGATGGAGAACGAGGCGGTCCTTGAGAAGCGAGCGACATCCTTGTGCGCGAGATACCGCAGCCGGATCTTTTGAAGAACCTTCTTGACCTGTTGCTTCGACCTGGTCGTATTCCTTTTCACGGCATCTCCTGGGCGGTCGGAAAAAGGACGTTCGCGGCGAGGTAATTTCGAGCGCTGGCACGCTCCGAAGCGAGAGTCGCGTCGATCGCGCCATCGTCCAGAGGGGTGGACAGTAATTGGTCGATCGCCTCCGGACCGTTGAGCCGGCGTGACGACAACCCGAACGTTTCCAGAAGGAACTTGAGCTTCTCCTCGTTGCCATACCCTCCTGCGGTGCTCGGGCGGACGATGGTGGCGAACGGGCGATGATTGATGATCGAGAAAATGGTGCCGTGGAACGTGTCTGTCACGATTCCAACCGCGTCACGGAAGTAGGCGAGTAGTTCGAACGGGCTGCACTCGACAAAGGCGTCGCCGCACTCCTGTACTCCGCCGAATGTCAGGACCCGCGCTCCGATCCGACGGGCGTAGTCGCGCAGCGACGCGTTCTCATGTGGTGTCAGCCGGCCTGAGTAGCCGTACACGATGAGGTATGGATCGGCGTGTAGCCGACTCTTCGGCACGCGCAGGTCGGCCAGGAGATCGTGGGCTAGCGCAGGATCGACGTGCAGGAGAGGCTCGCGGCCGGTCAGCTCGCGAACGATCGAGCGGGAGTTCCCGTCGCGGACTGAAAGCGCATCGAAGCGCTCGAGATCTCGTGCCAGCTCGCCTTCGATGCCAGCGGCGCGGATCTTGGCTAGCGTCGTGTTCCCGAAGGATGCGGCGTACGAGATGAGACGCCTTGCGGGTGACCCGTGGCCGAACAGGTCACGCGAATATCCGACGTTGCTGTTGGCTTGCACGCAGTTGAACACCTCGTCACTTCCGATGACTTGGCAGTCAACATGGAGGTCGTGATTCGGCGTCGACGGTATGCCGACTGCCTCGAAGTACCGGGTCCCGTACGCCCGCTTGTGATCGAAGAACCGAAGCCGGTCGCCAAGTGGTGCGTCAACTGCGTTGTACTCACGCAGTTTCGCGAGAATTCGGCCGGACTTCGACGTTGGCGCGGCAGAGTCTTCCACGAGAACTGGGCCCGGGCGGTAGTCCTGAAACGATACGCGCGCGTCCGGGGCAGTCTCCTCGATCAGGCGTCGGAGGCTGTATGCCTGCAGCGTCGACCCGTAATTGTGGATGCGCTGCATCGACATTATCCCGACAGTTTTCACCGTCTTCCCCTTACTGGCTGATATGGCACGCGTTCAGTGCGAGCGCCAGTCCACGTCGGTCACCGCAGTGCAGCATTGCACTTCGACGCTACCGGCGTTCTCCCGACCTTGCATCATCGAGTGAGGCGAACCGTCGTAGCCCCGCTAGGCCTGCGCGAAGAATTATGTCGAGAGGTCAATCGCTCGGGACCAGATAAGCCGATGCCCGTTCGTTCTTGCGCATTTGTCGTCGATGGCGATATGCGACTCTCGATAGCCAAGAAAAGCATCATGATACAGAAAAGCGCCGATAGTGTGCCCGCGTAGTTGAGGCCGGTAAGGCTGCCTGTGGCGGTATACAGCACCAGAAAAAGGCTGTAGGAATAGGTGTTACATCTTACGGAGTAGCGCCATGCGACAACCAATTGGACAACGATGAGAGCGAAGAGCACCACGAGGCCGACCAACCCGGTCTCGAAGTATGCCTGTATGTACGAACTATGTGCGTGGCCGGCGCGATATGTCGAGGGGAAAAGATAATCGAACTCGGACAACTTCAGCGTCCCGAAGCCATGGCCGAGTAAGCGCGTCTCGTCGGTGACGCCGTTGAGCGTCCTCTGCCAGACTTGTGCGCGACCGGTCAGGTCGGTGTCGAATCCAGAGTCCTGCAGATCCTGCCAGACCGCATTGAAGCGGTCCACGACCACTAGGGCCGAGAGTGACCCTATGACGAGAACCACCCACTTCTTGAGGCCACGCCGCGAGAGCAATATCGTCAGCACGAGTGCAATAGCTGCTTCCCCGGCATAACCTCGGGCCCTTGACAAGTACAGCAACGTCACCAGAAGTAACACCAATCCGACGTTGAGGACGCTGGACTTCGTGCGTATTCGCGCGATGTCGCCGTTCAACCGGGCGATGACAATGAGCCCTAACGCCAGAGCCATAAATGCTCCCAGCCGCAGTTGATGCCGGAAAATGCCCCGCAACTCTGGCGCGCCGGTGGAGCTGGCCGGTTGATAGGCGAACTCGCCCAAGAGCGGAATCGCAATCAGAGACAATATTGCTGCCGCGGCCGCGATGATTAGGACCGCCCGAACGGCGTACGCGCGGGGAAGCCTGCAAAGGAAAAGCGTGGCGACCCAGACAAGGGCCAGCGGCGCGATCGTCTTGAAACTCGCGCTCGCGGAAACGCTCCACAGCATCGATGCGCTCATCAGTGCAAGCCAGCCCAGATATGCCCAATCCTGGCTTAATAGGTTCGCGCGGAAACCCGATCCGTCGTTTCCGCCCAAGGAGCGCAGGACCATTGCAAAAAAGGTTCCCAACAACGCCGCAGTCGCGATATCGCCGAAAATGGATGCGAAGCCCAAATTGAGGTCGAAAGCCACCGACGCCAAGACGAAAGCAAGCGTCAATGCGAAGAGATTGGATGATGTCCGACGCTCCCGGCCGTCAACGCCGAAGCCCTCGGTGTACAAGCTCTTGGTGTTGATAGATCGCATAGATCCCGTTGTCCCCGATCCCCTGTTGTCCCCCGGACTGCCTACGTACCGCTTCGACCGGGGCCCGACAACGCGGCGTCCGGTCACGGTAGATCGTGAGCGATCCTTGTATATAGAGGATAGCTGTGTTGTCGCGTCAACCTGCGCTGAGCAGTGCAATCGGGGGTCGTATAGACGGCGACGGAAGATCTCCCGGCCGCCGGCTGCTCGGTGCCGTCGAATAGCTCTCTCAATGGCTTTCAGGCCCTGAAGAAGCCGAGTTTCTTCCGGCCCGCGCCGAGCACCGGCTCGGGGTCGGACTTGAGGGTCACCGAGATCAGTTCGCTGTAGATATCCCGGAAATCCGTTGTCACCTTCAGGTTTCCATCGTTGAGATCCGTGAGGCTCGGTTCGTCGCCGTAGAATCCTCCGCGAATTCCTTGGCCCGCGACGAAGACCGGCCCCGCTGTGCCGTGGTCTGTGCCGTCGGATGCATTCGCCTCGACTCGTCGGCCGAACTCCGAGTAAGCCATCAGCACAACATGCTTGCCGTACTGATCGTTCTGCATCTTCTTCATGAACCGGCTGACGGCGCGATCCACGACGCCGATCAAACGGCGGTGATCGTCACGTTGCTCGGAGTGAGTATCGAAGCCGCCGATGGACACGCTGTACACGCGCGTGGGCAATCCTGCGGATATGCACTGCGCCACGGCATTCAGTTGAACGTCGAGTCCATTGCTGCCTTCGCCCGTTTCGCTGACCGGTGCGTCGTCGTCGGTGTCGGCGAAGAGTGGTGCCAGGGCGTCGGCGACTGTGGGAACCGCGCGGTATGAATTCCGGACCAGCGCCATCGCCCGGTTGTCGTCCGGGTCTTTACGGGCCATCGACTTGATGAAGCCGGCCGAACTCTTCGGTGGGATGATCTGAGTTGAAAAGGCTGCGGCGATCGTTGTTTCTCCGACCGCGAGCATGGGTAACACCGAGCCGATGTTGAGTGCACGCAGCGGGTCGGCACCGTTGCCTGTGTCGAGCCAACGGCCGATCCAACCGCTGGTCACTCCATTGTCGGTGGACCCACTTTGCCAGATGTCCATTGATCGGAAGTGACTTCGATCGGGTTCGGGATAACCGACCCCTCGAATGATCGCAAGGGACTTGTCGTCAAACATCTCGGCCATCCCGCGCATCTCCGGGTTCAGACCGAACTCGTCGTCAAGCGCGAGGAGTTCCTCCGGCGCGTATGCAAGCTCGGGACGGGCGTCATGGTAGGCGTCATCGCCCAGTGGAACGAGTGTGTTGATGCCGTCGTTGCCGCCGTACAACGTGACGAGTACCAGGATTCCGCTTCCCTCGGCGAGCGGAGAGGCGTTGGCAGCCTGCATCAGCTCGTCCCACGTGAAAGTCGTGGTTGCGGACAACAGCCCGGCGGCGCCGATCCCGGTGCAACTCGCTAGAAACCTACGGCGGTTGAGGTTCACCATTGGCCTCTCACGACACCAGGTACTCAGGGGTGTTGGCGGCAGCAGCGACCAACGCGTAGGCGTTCTTCCTCAGAGGCTGCAGCGCTTCAGCGGTGGTGTTCGACCACGCGCCGATTCCCAGCAGGTATCCCGCCGCGTCCAGTCGATCGCTTGCTGGCGCGTCTTCTACAGCGCTGATATCGCCCTCCCGTACCAGCGCTGCGGCCGCGCGCAATCTGATCCCGGCGGCTGCAGCCGACAACCAGCTCTGCCCGCCGGGCCATCCGCCGACGCTCGGGGGGTAGAAAGGCAATTGTCCGAGCGATTTCAGCGTCGCGTTCACGCGTTTGGCCTTCTTCGCGCTGTCGATCGGCACATGCATGGCTCGATGGAGGCCGATGTACCACTCCACCGGGCCGATGATCAGGGTGGTCTCTCGATCGAAGAACTCGGGGTCGGTCAGTATCGCCCTGGTGAGGGTGCCCAGATCGAACTCTTCACCGTAGGCACTGAGCAGGCGCTTCAACGTCGCACCTGTGGGTGGGGAATCCGAGGCGAGTTGCTGCCATAACCTGCCACACACGAATCGAGGAGAATTCGGATGAGCCAACACGACGTTGCAGAACGCGTCCGCATCTAGGTTTCCCGTGGTCTTGAGGACCGTCTTCGGCGCGGTGTCCTGGCGTTTGGTGACGAGGGTGGTGGTCCCGGCGTCGTCGATAGTCCAACCGGTCAGTGCGCGAGCCCCCTCGCGCACGTCCTTTTCCGAATACCCGTTGCCATGACCAAGAGCGAAGAGTTCGAGGAATTCTCGGGCCAGATTCTCGTTGGGTGAGCCCACCTGATTTGTCTGTCCGTCCAACCACCGCACCATGGCGGCGTCTGTCAACATGGCGAACGCAAATGAGCGGAAATCTCCGAGGCACAGCGAGCGGATGGTCTCGTTCTGAATGGCCATGAACGCGGGATATCGGACTTTGTCGAGCGATGTGGCGAAGTGGTTGTGCCAGAGGAGGGTCAGCTTCTCGGTGAGTGGCTGTTCGACGGAAACCATGCGCCGGACCCACCAACCCATGAGCTCCGTGCGCCGCTCAACGATCCTCTTGTTGTAGCTCTGCCGGACTGCAGTCGTCGCGTCCTTGCCAGGCTTCGCGGCGCTGATCTCGAGATCCGGAACTGGTGTAGACGTTGCTCCGGAGTCTTCCGCCCCGCTCAGTGCCGACTCGAGATATGAGTCGGTTCCCTCGGCGACCAAAGTGTCCACAGCCGCACCGGTAGTACCGAAGCCGCTTCGCCTCAATAGGCGCGCGGCGGCCATCCATTCCACCGATTGCGTAGACACCGGCGAACCTCCCCCCACACCTGCCGCCGGCTCGATTCTACGGGACAGATGTTGCACCTGTTGATTCCAAGAGGCCGGGAGGTCGAGTATCGGTGACGTCGGGTGTCTTGGTTGCAAGTAGACAATCGTGAACTCCCCGAGGGCAATTCGGCTCTTATAGTGTTTGGTCGCACCTGGAGCAAGTGGGCGTCAGGCCAGCCGTGCGAATTAGGTGAGACATGTGTGGAACCAAACGGTTACAACGACGGTGACGCCATCGGCTCGCCGCACCCGCCTTCGCTGGGACGCTCGCACGCGCTCGCATCCACCACGACGAAGTCGATCCGCGCGCCGAGGTGATCATCGCGATTGGCGAAGTCGGTCAAATCGGCCTCGCCAGCACACGACCATATGTGAACCTTTGACCCATGCGTAAGTATGCCAGCGCAACGATCGTCGTCATCACCGCGCTCGTCGCCACCGTCGGTCTCTGGATCGCGTCCACCTTCGCCGCGGCGCTCGCCTTCGGCGCCATTGCGCTCATCGTCCCCGGCACCGGGACCCACAACATCAACCCGCCCAACGCAGTTCAGGGTTACAAGGAGAACGCCGCCGACCGCTTCATCAATCCATCAGGCGTCGACTGCACCTCGACTGACGGCTGCGATCTGCTCGGCGTGGACTATCCCGCCAGCTTCTGGCCCATCCCACTGCCCGGCTGGTGCCCCGGCCTGACCTGCGACACCTGGGACGAGTCGGTGGGGGAGGGCGTCATCAACGTCAACGCCCAACTCGACGACATCCTCGACGACCCCGCCACCCCCGACAACGAGCAGATCATCGTCTTCGGCTACTCCCAGGGCGGCGCCGTCGTCTCCCGCGCCATGTACGACATCCCCGTCGAGGACAGGGATCGCGTCACCGTCGTCACCATCGGCAACATCAACAACCCACAGGGCCTGTGGTCGCGATTCAGCTTCCTGCGCTACATCCCGATCCTCAACGTGTCCTTCGGGCCCCAGCTCCCGACCGACATCGGAGTCAAGAGCACCAACTACTCCTTCGAGTACGACCCCGTCGGCGACGCCCCGCAGTACTGGGGCAACCCGCTGGCCGTCGCCAACGCGCTCTTCGGGTTCGCCTACGTGCACGGCTATTACCTCGACCCCACGAGCAACGCGCCCACTGACGGGTTGCCCTACGGGTACGACGACGTGAGCTTGGCCGCCGCGATCGCCGCCGCGCCGAAGCGCGTTCATGGCGACGCCACCTTCGTGCTGATCCCGCAGCGCGGCACGTTGCCGATCTTCCAGCCGTTCGTGGATATCGGAAACGCCACCGGCACATCGGCGTTCATCGAACCCGTTGTCCGGCTGCTGCAGCCGGTGACCAAGCTGCTCATCAACCTCGGCTACGACCGCAATGCCGACCCCGGCGTCGCGCGCAACCTGTCGATCCTGCCGTTCGACCCCTTCACGTTCAATCCGATCCAATTCTCGGTCGACTTCGTCGAAGCCGTCGTTCAAGGAATCGAAGACGCCGTCCGCGGCGGGAGCATGATCGCCGTCCCAGTACCCGCAACAGAAGACGAAACCGAATCGGACGAGCCGTCGGCGTTGAGGTCGTTCTCCCGCCTCGCGAACGATTCGGCCGAAGGCGAGACGCAGGCGGACGAGATCTTGCCGGTGGCGACCGGAGACGGCGCCACCGTCAACCCGCTTCCCGTCACCGAGCCTCAAGAGACCCCGCACGTCGCGGCCGGCGATGACGGCATTGCCAACGATGATGACGGCAAGGAAGAGGAACTCGACGAAGACGTCATCACCGACAACGGTGCGAACCTCGCCGAAGAGGACGCCGCGGAGCTGGAGGAGACCGAAGGTCCCGCTGAGGACGAAGCCGTGGAAGATCCCGACGGCGCCCTGGAGCAAGGCACCGCTGACCCCGTCACAGACGAGGACGCCGACACCGCGGACGACACGAAGACCGACGACGCGAACTCGCATGACGAAAAGGCCGCTGCCTGAGCCCCTTCCGATATGCCGCGCCGTTGCTCGACACGCGCACCGAAGCCAACCACTAGCCGATGGCCGTCAGCTACGGTGGCGGGTGAGAACTTGGGAGGGGATCTAATGAAAATTCGCATTGCCGTCAGCGCGGCCGCATTCGTGATGTCGGTGGGGCTCAGCGCTCCTACCGCCATGGCGCAACCGACAACGTGGACGATGCCGGATGTCCGCGGGATGAACCTCGCGGCAGCGGAGAAGGCCTTCACCGCGGCTACTGAAGGCAGCGGCGTCAAACTTTCGCCGGTGAACCTGTCCGGACCCGGTGAGGTCATCAACCTCTCCAACTGGACCGTCTGTTCGCAGTCACCGCGCGCAGGCGGAACCATCAGGGCGAAGTCGCAGCCCGCTGTCGGCGTCAACCGGCCCAACAACTGCTGACCGCTTCACCAACGAAAGTCGCCCCGCCACTCGAAAGTGGCGGGGCGACTTCGTAAGTAAGGATCAGGCGGCGGTGGCGCCCGGCTTCAGGTAGGTCACCAGGCTGACGTCGATGCTCTCGTCGATGAAGTAGTACTGGCAGCCGTTGAGGTACTTCATGTAGCGGTTGTAGTTCTCCTCGTCGGTGGCCGCGATGGCCTCTTCCTTGTGCTGCTCCAGCCGGCTCGCCCAGATGCCGAGGGTCTTGATGTAGTGGTTGCGCAGCGACAGGGTCTCCGGCACCGCGAAACCGGCCTTCACGCCGTGATCCACCATCATCTGGGTGGACGGCAGGCGGCCACCGGGGAAGATCTCGGTGATCATGAACTTGATGAACCGGGCCATCTGGAACGTGATCTTCTTGCCCCGCTCGGCCAGCTCGTACGGGTGGTAGGCGACGCTGCTCTGAAGCGTCATCCGGCCGTCGTCGGGCATGATCTCGAAGCACGTCGTGAAGAAGTCGTCATACCGCTCGAAGCCGAAGTGCTCGAACGCCTCGATCGACACGATCCGGTCGACGGGGGAGTGGAACTGCTCCCAGCCCTCGAGCCGCACATCGAACTTGCGGTCGCTGTCCGCCTGCGACAGCAGCTGGTTGCAGTAGGCCTGCTGGTTCTTGCTCAGCGTGAGCCCGACGACGTTGACGTCGTAGCGCTCCATCGCCCGCTTCATCGTCATACCCCAGCCGCAGCCCACCTCGAGCAGCGTCATCCCGGGCTTGAGATCCAGCCGGTCCAGATGCTGATCGATGTTGGCCAGCTGCGCCTCCGACAGGGAGACGTCCGGGCCGGTGAAGAACGCGCAGCTGTACTTGCGGGTCGGATCCTGGAACACGCCGAAGAAATCGTCGGAGAGGTCGTAGTGCGCCTGGATGTCCTCGAAGTGCGGCCGCAGCTCCTCGGTACTCGTTGAGTTGTCAGACATAGTCCGCTGTTGGCCTTCCTCGCGACAGGTCAATTCGTCGTTACCGAATGTTTGGTTGCCCGCACCCTACCCGCCCACAGGTGCCCTTCAGGCCACCATGGCACGTGTCGGTCACCCCGGTCGCAGGACGGTTGACGCCCGCGACACTTCGGGTCTTAGCTGTACGACCGGCTACTTCACCAGGGTGAACTGGTTCACGTCGGTGTAGCCCTTCCGGAAGGCATCCGCGCAACCGGTCAGGTAGTGCATGTAGCGGTCGTACACCTCTTCGGACTGCACGGCGATGGCCTCGTCCTTGTGCGCTTCCAGCGCCGCCGCCCAATGGTCCAGCGTCTTGGCGTAGTGCGGCTGCAACGACTGCTCACGCGTCAGCGTGAAGCCCGCTTTGTCCGCATGCTCGCCCACCAACTCGATCGTCGGCAGGTAACCGCCGGGGAAGATCTCGGTGAGGATGAACTTGATGAACCGCGCCACCGAGAACGTCAGCGGAATGCCGCGCTCGATCATCTGCGGAATCGTCAGCGCCGTGATCGTGTGCAGCAGCATCACACCGTCATCCGGCAGCACCCGGTAGGCCATCGGGAAGAAGTCATCCCAGCGGTCACGGCCGAAGTGCTCGAACGCGCCGATCGACACGATCCGGTCGACGGGCTGATCGAAATCCTCCCAGCCCTTCAGCATGACCTGCTTGCTGCGTGGGCTGTCCGAGGCGGCGAACACGTTCTCGACATGCGCGTGCTGGTTTTTGCTCAGCGTCAGGCCGATGACGTTGACGTCGTACTTCTCGACCGCCCGCATCATCGTCGCGCCCCAGCCGCAGCCGATGTCGAGCAGCGTCATGCCGGGCTGCAGGCCCAGCTTGCCCAGCGCCAGATCGACCTTGGCGAGCTGAGCCTCCTCGAGCGTCATATCGTCACGCTCGAAGTACGCACAGCTGTAGGTCTGCGACGGGTCGAGGAACAGCCGGAAGAAATCGTCAGACAGGTCGTAATGCGCCTGGACGTCTTCGAAATGTGGCTTCAATTTGCCCGATGGGGCCATGATGTTGCCTTTCCTGGCGGGCAGGGCCCGTCGACGTCACCCTTTGACAGCCGTATGGGGCCCACCTGCACTCGAGTGGGGATGCTATCCGATGTGATGCCACCAGCCCAATTACGAAATTTTGTCGCTGGTCAGGGCCGTTCTGCGAACGTGGTCTTGAGTTCGCCGACGACGTCGTCCCACAACGCCTGCGGGAGTTCGTGGCCCATGCCGTCGAACATCACCAGCCGCGCGTTCGGGATTGCCTTGGCGATCGCCTTTCCGCCGGTGGGCCGCATCAACTTGTCGGCCTTACCGTGGATGACGACGGTCGGCGCGGTGGTCTGCTTGTTGTAGTGCAGCAGGCTGCCGCTCCCGGTGATCGCGTTGAACTGCCGCGCGATGCCCTGCGGGTAGAACGCCCGGTCGTAGAACGCGATCGCGTCGGCGCGCAGCTTCTCGTCGGTCGACGGGTAGCCCGGGCTGCCGATGATCTTGCTGACCCGGATCGAGTTCTCGATGATCACGTCCCTCGGTGAGTTCGGCGACGGGCCCGTGATCACGGCCAGCAATTGGCGCGGGCCGGGCGGCGGCAGGAACGGCTGATTGTTCGACGAGAAGAACACCGCGAGCGTCTTCGTGCGCTCGGCATGCCGCGCCGCGAAGATCTGCGCGATCATCCCGCCCATCGACCCGCCCACGATGTGCGCTTCGTCGATGTCGAGGTGGTCGAGCAGCGCGGCCGCGTCGTCGGCCATGTCCTCGAGCGTGTACACCGACGGGCTCTTGACGCCCAGCACCGAGCGGACCATGTTGCCGACCTGCGAACCCTTGGTGCGCTGACCGTCGAAATGGCTGGACAGCCCGACGTCGCGGTTGTCGTAGCGGATCACCCGCAGACCCTGGTCGACCAGTTTGCGGCAGAACTCCTCACGCCAGAACAGCAGCTGCGCGCCCAGGCCCATGATGAGCAGGACCGCCGGATCGCCGACGTTGCCCATGTCCTCGTAATGGATCTGGACGTCTTTGTTGGACGCCTTACCTTCGCGGACCTGCAAGTCAGACCTCCAGCCCTTCTTCTTTGTGCTCGCGGCTGATGTCCACCATGAAGTTGGCGAAGTACCCGGTCAGCTGCGGGTCGCTCATCATCTGCCACTTCGGCGCCAACAACTTCATATAACGCTCGACGTAAAGGAACTGCTTCCCGATGAGCACCAGCTCACGCGGCAGCTTCACGTCGTAGGCGTCGGCCAGCGCTCCGAGCTGCTTGCCGATTTCGGCGTAACTCAGATCGCCCAGCGACGTCATGGTCAGCGGCGTGGCGAACTTCTCCAGATCCTTGGCGGCCTGCGCTTCGGGCTTCACCGTGCCGACCGCGCCCATCATCACCACGATCTTGCCCGCGGCGGCGTGGTCCTTCTTCACCAACAGCGCGTACACCAGTTCCCGCAGCAGCCAGCGGGTGCGCGGATCGATGCGGCCCATGATGCCGAAGTCGAAGAACACGATCTTGCCGTCACCGTCGATGTAGAGGTTGCCGGCGTGCAGGTCACCGTGGAACAGGCCGTGCCGCAGACCGCCTTCGAACAGGCTGAACAGCAGCGCCTTGACCAGTTCGGTGCCGTCGAACCCGGCCTTGCGGACCGCGGCGGCGTCGTCGATGCGGATGCCCGACACCCGTTCCATGGTCAGCACCCGCTCGCTGGTCAGATCCCAGTACACCTGCGGCACCCGGATGTTCTTGCCCAGCGGTGAGGCGTGCATATGCGCCACCCACGCGTCCATGGACTGCGCCTCGAGCCGGAAGTCGAGTTCCTCGGCGAGGTTGTCGGCGAAATCGGCGACGACGTCCTGGGCGCTCAGGCGCTGACCGAGTTTCGCGAACTCGACGAGGCGGGCGCCGCGCTTGAGGATCTGCAGGTCCGCGGCCACCCGGCGGCGGATGCCCGGGCGCTGGATCTTGACGACGACCTCTTCGCCGGTGTGCAGGGTCGCGTAGTGCACCTGCGCGATGGACGCGGACGCGAACGGCTTGTCGTCGAAGCTCTTGTAGAGGCTCTTCGGATCGTCGCCGAGTTCCTCGCGCAGCAGCTTGGCCACCTGCTCGGGGTCGGCAGGCGGCACCCGGTCGAGCAGGCTGCGGAACTCCTTGGACAGCCCTTCGCCGAACGCGCCCGGACTCGACGCGATGATCTGCCCGAACTTGACGTAGGTGGGTCCGAGATCGGCGAAGGTCTGCGGAACCTGTTTGAGGATCTTCTGCGAGAGGTTGCCGCGTCCGCGCAGGTTCGTGACGACGCGGGCGCCGGTGCGGGTGAGCTGCCAACCGGTCACGCCGACGCGGGCGGCCTCGACCGGCAACGGCACCCGGTCCAGCCTGGCAACCTCTCGGTGCTGGGTCTTTCGCGTGACACTCATAGCAGCCAGTGTCTCAAAAGGCGCGGTCAGGGGAAAAAGGGTGTGCCCCGGGTCACAGTCCCTGGTTGGTGACGATCGCGGGTTGCGGCGCTTGTTCGTAGGCGTCCGGTCGGGCCGCGAACGCACACAACCCGACCGCCAGCAGCACCAGCGCGCCGACCGCCGCGACCTTCGTCCGCCGCTCGATGTGGAACAGGCCGCGCTCCATATCCTTGATCGCGGTGCGCAGGGCCTCGAAACTGCCGTGGCGCAAAGGGTTTTCGACGAAGTGGTGGCATGCGACGGCCAGACCGAACGCGAACGCGAGCACGCAGAGAGAGAAGTAGGGGGTGCGGTCCATCAGCGCCGCGACGACGACGATCACCGGCCAGTGCACCAGGTACAGCGAATACGACAGGTCGCCCACGTAGGTACTGACCCGGTTGCGAAGCAGCGGCTGGAATCGCGGTTCGCCGCCGACGCCGGCCGCGAGAACCAGCGCGGTACCGGCGACCGGCAGCAGCGCCCACGTCGCGGTGTCGCCGGCGGACCCGTCGCCGATGAGGAACAGGCTCGCGGCGATCAGCAGCACTCCCGACCAAGACAGCAGCGTTTTGAGCGCGGGCGGGAGATCGCCGAGTAGCGTGACCGCCGGCGCCACTAGCGCGCCGACGCCGAACGCCGCCACCCAGGTGAACTCGCTACTTTGCATGAATGCTGCCGCGAAGCCCGCCAGCGTGAGGACGGCCGCTGCGACGGCGGCCCAGTGGGCCCGATAGCCGGTGGTCGCCAGCAGCAGCGGCCACACGACGACGATCACCGCGCCGACCGCCAAGGGCCAGAAGTGCGCCAGCGGTGAATCCGGGTCGCCGAACAGGGCCGGGGTGGGGATCAGAACGCTCGCCGCGTAGGTGGCCAGCGCGACGACGGCCGCGGCGGGCAGGACGCGGCGGGCCCGGTTCACGTAGAAGTCCTTGAGGGTGCCCGCCGCGAGTAGGCCGGTGGTCAGCAGGAAACCGGTGAGGACGAAGAAGACGTCGATGCCGACGAATCCGCCGCGCGGCCAGTCCCACAGGTGGTGGGCGGACACGGCGAGTACCGCGACCATCCGAAGGCCCTGGACGTCGAGGCGCTGATTCGACCGCTCAGCGCGGCGCCGCCGTCGGCGCGACGTCTCCCGATACCGATCCACAATTGTTGCCACGAGACCCCCATCGACAATGTCCGCAAAGTGTGCCCGCCATTCGTGCGGCGATGGTGAGCACGTACAAGATCATTGCTCAATGAGTGCAGTTATGTTGTCTGCTTAACCGGTGCAGTAACTGTTCACGCGCGAAACCGTGGAAGTTCATCGCAGCGCCTGACGTACGGGACGGTTCGCGGGGGCGGCTCTGCTCGTCGCAGGCACGGTCGGGCTGGCCGGCCCAGCGGCGGCGCAACCGGCGTGGCCCATGCCCGACGTCGAAGGGGCGATCCTGCAGGAGGCCCACGACGCCATCGTGTCGACCACCGAGGGCGCTGTGGTGCCCCAGACCTCCGCCGCCGACGGGACTCCCTACGAGCAGATCAACCTGACGAACTGGGTGGTGTGCGCGCAGTCGCCCTCGGCCGGTGGCCAGATTTCCGCGGAGGCGCCGCCGGAACTCGAGGTCGCGCGGCCCAACGAGTGCGAGTAGGTCCGCTCAGTTCGTGATGCCGACCGCGCGGCGTACGGAGATGTGGCCGGAACCGGTGCGTGCGTGGACGACCAGCGTTTCGTCGCCGTCGGCCGGACCGCTCGACGGGTCCAGGGTGTTGGAGAGGGTGCCGGAGCGGGTGTGCACATCCAGTTTGGCCGCGGTGCCCTCCGGTATACCCAGCCCTACGTCACCGCTGCTGGTCATCACGGTGACGTCGCCGCTGACGGCCACGGCGACTGACACGCCTCCCGATGCCGTGTGCGCCCGCGCCGCGCCGCGCAGACGCTCGATGGCCAGCGCGCCACTGGCGGCCTGGAACGTGAGATCACCCTCAAGCCGACCGATGGTCGCATCCCCTGACGCCGTCGAGATCGCGACGTTGCCCGCCACGTTCCGCGCGGCGATGTCTCCGGAGGCGGTGTCCGCCTTGAGGTTTCCCTCGACCACGTCAAAGTGTGCGTCGCCGCCGGCCGAGGAGAACCGGCAGTCGCCGAGGACGCCGTCGCTGGAGATGGCGGCGGAGGCCGACGAGACTTGCACCCGCGAATGTGCCGGCAGCGCAACGTCGATCGAGACGGCACCACCTCGTCCGAGTGCCACGAACTTCGGTCCGGCGGATACGGTCAGCTTCCCGTGTCGAAAATCGACGCGGGCATGTTCGGCCGCCCGGATGTCGGAGCTGCGGGAAGGATCGCGAGGGCGGATCTCCACCACGGTGTCACTGCGGTCGCCCGCAGCGAGGTGCACCGAACCGGCGGCAATCTCGATGACAGCGGTGATGGGCCCGGGGGTGTGGAATTCCGGCATGTGTGGCTCCCATTCGGTGAGGTTCAGCGGACCCAGCCGTTGAACGACTTGTCGGTGTGCGATTTCGGCCGCCGGGTGGGTGCCGCCTCGCCGACTGCATTGGAGACCGCGCGGACCAGCCACGCGTTGACCGACACCCCCGCCCGCCGCGCGGACGATTCGACTGCGGGCTTCATGGATTCCGGCAGCCGCAGCGTCACACGCCAGGTGCCGCCGTCGTCACCGTCCGGCGGCAGCGGTAGTTCCGGTTCCGGTTCCGGATCGGGCGCCGCCGCCACGAAGAACTCCGGATCCCGGCCACGCAGCCGTACCTCCACCGACCCGGGGGCCAGCTGTCGCGTGAGATGCTCCGCGGCCTCCGACAGCGCTTCGAGCAGTGCCAGCCGCAGCGCCGAGTCCAAGGGGGCGGTCAGCCGCTCGGCCAGCGCCTCGGCGTCGGCGCCACCGGCGGCCGCGGCGACACCGAGCTCATGGCGCACGTTGTCGACGTACGGCTGCAAATCCATGACACCATAGTGACACCACTATGACGTCATATCAAGTGTCATCCTGATGTCGCCGCCGCTGTCGCCGCTCAGGCGAAGCTGTGCTCGATCTCCTCGCGGCTGCGCTCTGGATCTGAGCCGGGCACGTATGTCGGCACGGTATGCGGACTAGTAGTGCCGCCCTTGACCCGCGCGCGGGCCTGCTGGAACTCCGGCGCCGGACCGGCCGCGGTGTGCAGGCCGTTGATGATGCCCCACACCGCGGCGCGCCGGGCGGTGCGCTCGACGATGTTCGGATCGCTGTGCTGGATCAGCTGCTTGCCCCACTTCGGCATGGTGTCGCGGATGGCCCAGTCGACGAGGTTGTGCGGCAGTCCGACGTTCGGGCCGGTCGCCATCGCGGTGCCGTGCGTGACGGCCAACCGGGGTAGGTAGGAGCGCAAGAGGTCGGCGGTCTCGGCCTTGGTGGTGGGCAGGTCGGTGGCACCCAGCGCATGCCCGATGCGGACGAACTCGCCGTAGTAGCGGTCAATGTCCTTGCCGCGCAACGGGTTCGGGTGATACATCTCGTGCGCGGTGGCGATGCCCCAGACGACGGTGGCGTAGTTCCAGCGCAGCCAGTCCGGATCGTCGGCGTCGTAGCGCAATCCGTCGGGGCGGACACCCTTGATGGTGTGGTGCATGGAGCGCACGGTGGTGGCGAGTCTCTCCGCGGATTCGGTGGACCCGTAGGCCGTGCCGATGAAGAACGCGACCGAATGGCCGAGGCGGGCCATCGCGCCGGCGGGGTCGAGGCGCCCGGTGGCGGTGCCTGTTTCGTCGCGTGCGACCAGGCGGGAGTGGTGCATGCCCATCCAGAAGATGCTCGGGTCGAGGCGCTCCATGTACGCCGCGCACTGCAGGCCGAAGATCAGCGCCTCCATATGCGAATGCACGTGCCACACAGCGCTTTTCGGGCCGAACCAGCCCGGGTCGCCGACAGGCGCAGCGAACTCGATGCCGCGGAAGTAATTGCGCCGCATGCCGCCGTAGTCGATGCGTCCGCGTACCCACTGGGTGAGGATCTCGTGCGGCATGTCCACGGCGGTGCCTCCTTGGCGACGGATGCGTCCACCGTACCGCTTTGGCTACATCTGTGACCAGATCTGGCCGCGAAGACGTACGCTGAGCGGATGCCGACACCCACCCGCTGGGCCGGCGTGCCGTTGACCGACCGGCGCGCCGAACGCCGCGCGCTGCTGATCGACGCGGCGCTGCGGCTGTTCGGTTCCGGTGGCGAGGCGGCGGTGGCGGTGCGCTCGGTGTGCCGCGAATGCGAGCTCAACACCCGCTACTTCTACGAGAGTTTCGCCGGCACCGACGAACTCCTGGGCGCGGTGTACGACGAGGTGAGCGCACAACTGGCCGCCGAGGTGGCCGCCGCGATGGCCGCGGCGGGGGAGTCGTTGCGGGCGCGTACCCGTGCGGGGATCGCGGCGGTGCTGGGGTTCAGCTCGGCCGATCCGCGGCGCGGGCGGGTGCTGTTCACAGACGCGCAGGCCAACCCGGTGCTGGCCGCCCGCCGCGCCGCCACCCAGGACCTGCTGCGCGAGGCGGTGCTGGTCGAAGGGTGGCGACTGCATCCGGATTCCGATCCGGTGGCCGCGCAGGTGGGCGCCGCGATGTACACCGGCGCGATGGCCGAGCTGGCGCAGCAGTGGCTGGCCGGCACGCTGGGGTCAGACCTCGACGCGGTCGTCGACCATGCGCTGCGGTTGGTGCTCGACCGCTGAGCGCACGGTTGTTGTACGCATCGGCCGAGTAGGGCCGTCACCAACCGTGCGCTCGGCGCTTACGCGGGCTGCGTCGGCCGCCAGCGCCGGATGAAGTCGGTCTCCGGCCACTCCTCGTGCGCGGCCATCAACTCGTACATCGTCGCCCGGTCGATCGATTCGCGGATGATGTCGGCGTGCCCGGCATGGCGCGTCAACTCCTCGACCAGGTGCAGCGCCACCCACCGCACCGACCAGTGGTCGACGTCCTTGGGGAACCACGGCACCTCGTGCGGCACCGGCACCGGCGTGGTCAGGTCCGCCTCCCGGAACGCCCGCAGCGTCTCGGCGTTCTGCGCGCGCAGGGCGTCCAGCAACTCGTCGAGCAACTCGTCCGAGCGCATCACGTACTGGTCCTGGTAATCGCGCATCTGCTCCTCGACCGGCCGTGGGTCCGGCGGCGGGAACTCCGGTGCGCTGGCCACCCGCTGCGCCCAGCCCTGCTGGACACCGGCCGCGTGTTTGATCAGGCCGCCGATCGACAGCGTGCTCACCGACGGTGTCGAGCGGGCCTGCTCGTCGGTCAACCCGTGAGCGACCGCGAAGAACGCGTTCTGGTTGAACGCGAGGAATTCGATCAGGCTCTGGCGTTCGTCGGCAGCGGGTGGGGGCATTCCGGGCATCAGTGGTTCTCCTTGTTGGTGTGGACGTAAAGATCTCGGATACAAGCGATTTCGGCGCCGTGGTGGATCACCTCACGGTTGATGTGCAGCACCAGCGCGCTCATCGGGTACTCGGCGTACGGACCTTCGGCCGGGCCGCACGGCCGCGCCAGCCCGTCATCGTCGAGCGAGCGCACCCCGGTGATCCAGCGGGCGTACTCCTCGTCGAGCTGACGCAGCGCCGTCGCCGCGTCGGTGGCGTAACGCCACGACTCGTAGTCAGCGGGCGGGCCACCGAAGTGTGAATGGCTCCGCATCGCGAACACTCCGACGATCACGTGGGCCATCCGCCACGCGATCGTTGTGAACGGGTCCGGTTGCGGCGGTGGATAGCTGAAGTCGATCCCGCCGTCGCGGTGCACCGTCCAGCAGCCCGGCACCGGCTGCCAGAAGTACTCGTCGTCGGACAAGCTGTCCAGGCGCGGCCGCAACTGTTGCGCCCAGTGGAAGTCGACTTGGTCGACCAACTGCGTGGTGACGTCGGCTGGCGTGGTCATGCAATGAGCATCGCACCCGCTTAGGACAGCTTCTGTCCTAAGAACTGATCGGCGAGCTGAGGCGTGCGCCCGTCGAGGTCACAAGCTCGAGTTGCATGTACCGCCGGCCGTCGGCCCGCCGATTGCTCCGCGAACCGCACGAGATCGCGACCGACGCCGCGGCCCCGTGCCGCGGGATCGCTTGCCAGCACTCGGCATACACGCCGTTCACCAGGCGGTGATGCGTGCCGTCAACGAGGTGTCCTCAGCGGACGCGCTGGGAAGCCGTGCGATCATTCTGTCGGACAAGGATTGTCGTCCCGCGTTCGACGGCGTCAGCCGGCCATCAACTGCGGCGTGGCATTGAGGTGACCAGCGGCGAAAGCCGCCCCTTGGTTGGTCAGATCGCCGTTATACGTATTGGGGTTGTGCGCGGCGAAGTTGAGCCCGTCAGAACAGACCGGATCATCGAAGGCGCACAGCTGGCGTGTTTTCGACTCGTAGAGCGGGCCGATCACCACCGGTGGCTCGCCGAGGAAGTTCATCGCGCGGACATTCGGCAAGCCGAAAAGCACGACTGCGGCGACGTGGTCGGCGACTTCGGGTTCAAGAGGTTTGGGGACCGTCGCGGGATCGACACCGGTGGGGACGTCCGCCGACGTGACGAAGCCTGCCACCGCTGCGCCCTGCGAATAGCCGCCGAGCACAACTTTCGTATCGGGACAGGTCTCGGCGGTCGAGAGGATCCGAGCGCTGGCGTCGCGGATACCGTCGACACCGGTGGCCCACTGGTCGGTGGCGGGATATTGCACCGGATACACCGACAGTGATTGAGATCCGATCTGCGGGCGCAGCGCGTCGATGAACGCTTCGCCTGTCGGACCCACACCCGGCGCTTCATGGGTACCGCGAGCGAAGACCACCTCGATATCGGAGCACGGTGCGGCCGAAGCGGATGACACCAGACCCGTCGACATCGTCAGCAGCGCCAGAGCCACCGTGCCGGGCAACGCCAGAACCTTGATGAGACCCACGTCTAACCCCTATCTCTCCGCATGTCATTGAACCAATGCTCGGTCTGGTTCGCCTTGTATTGGCCCGACGCGTAGCTCGCTGCTGTGAACGAGCAGCCCGTATTGCCGCATCGTCGTTGATGCGGCAACCTTTTCAGGCCAACGTCACTTTTGCCGATCGCATTCCGAGTCGGATTGATCGACCGCGGTCCGGGTACCGCACCGGCATGGCTGACACGCGCGCACCCAGTCCGCTCCCCGGGTTCCTCCTCGGCCTGGGTCTCGGCGGATTCGTCGACGGCATCGTGCTGCACGAGATCCTGCAGTGGCACCACATGATCAGCGGCACCGAACCGACCGACACCGTTGCCGGCCTGGAGCTCAACACCGTCGCCGACGGGTTCTTCCACGTCGCCACCTGGCTGTTGGTGATGGCCGGAACCACGTTGTTGGTGGTGTCGTGGCGGCAGGGCCGGCTCGCGCCGAACTGGTCGTTCCACCTCGGGCTGCTGCTCTTCGGCTGGGGCGTGTTCAACGTCGTCGAAGGCGTCATCGACCACCAACTGCTCGGTGTGCACCACGTGCGCGACGACCTGGGTGGACCGTTGTCGTGGGATATCGGCTTCCTGATCTTCGGGGCGCTGCTGATGGCCGGCGGGTGGCTGCTCTACCGGCGCGGCCTGCGATCGCTACTTCAGAGGACAGAACCTGTCCGGTGACTCTGGCAGGCTGGGTGCGTGTCCGAAACGACCGGCCGGGTGCTGCACTTGCTGGGGTTGCTGCAGGCGCGTCGGGTGTGGAGTGGTGAGGAGCTTGCCGAGCGGCTGGGCGTCACCACCCGCAGCGTGCGCCGCGACATCGACCGGTTGCGCGACCTCGGCTACCCGGTCGCGGCCAGCAAGGGCCACGGCGGCGGCTACCAACTGGGTGCCGGGGCGGCGCTGCCTCCGCTGCTGCTCGACCCCGACGAGGCCGTCGCGATGGCGGTCTGTCTGCGGCTGGCCGCCGGCGGATCGGTTGCCGGAGTAGGGGAGTCGGCGCTGCGCGCACTCAGCAAGCTCGACCAGGTGATGCCCGCCCGGCTGCGCTCACAGGTGTCCGCCGTGCACGACGCCACCGTCACGCTCACGTCGAGCACCGCCGAAGTCGTCGCCCCCGATGTGCTGATGACGTTGGCGCGCGCGTGCCGCGACCACGAAAACGTCACCGCCGGGTACGTCGACCGGGCCGGCAACGCCACCCGGCGCCGCCTCGAGCCCTACCAGCTGGTGACCACCGGACGGCGCTGGTATCTGCTCGGCTACGACCGCGACAAGCAGGACTGGCGCAGCCTGCGGCTGGACCGGATGGCTGACGTCACCGCGGCGGGCACCACCTTCATCCCGCGCGAGGCGCCCGACGCGGCCGACTACGTGCGTCATTCCATCAGCACTTCGCCCTACCGCTACGTCGCGCGGGTGCGCTACGAGGTGCCGGCCGACGTGATCGCCCCGCACTTCCCGCCCGCCTCGGCGCAGATCGAACCCGACGGCCCCCACGCATGCATCGTCACCGCGGGCGCCGACGACCCCGAACGCATGGTGCTCTACTTCGCCGTCGCCGGTGCGGAGTTCGAGGTGCTCGAACCGCCGGAGGTGGTCGCCGCCGCCGTCACCGTGGCCGAACGGGTGCGCCGCGCCGTCAGGCCGTGATGCCGAGCCGGTCGGTGAGCACCAGGAACGCCTCGGCGAACGGATTATCCGAGGTGCCGGCGCGCACCTTGTCCCAGTCCACCCTTTCCCGCACGGCGCGCACGGCCGGCAGCAGCGCCGAATAGTCGCAGTTGTGCTCGTTGAACGAGTTGAGCTTCTCGGTGACGACGTGGGTCGGCGGCAGCACCCGCATCCGGATCGCCAGCACGTCGAGTTCCTCGGCGGCGGCCACATCCTGCGCCGTCACCGGTATGCCGTTGAGCGCGTGCAGCACGTCGATGACGAAGTCGTCGCCCACACACGCCTTGAACAGCCAGTCCTCCGGCGTGCGCTCGATGCGGAACCCGGCCTTCTCCAGCGTCAGCGCCGCCGCTTCGGTGTCCTCCTCGGCGACGACGAAGTCCACATCGTGCACCGGTTCGGGACCGCCGTACGCCCACAGCGCATAGCTGCCCGCCAACGCGAAATCGGGTCCGTGCGCGCGCAGCGCGGAGGCTGAGCGGCGCAACGCATCACGCAGCGCGTCGTTTCGGGCAGACATCGGCCTACTTTCAGAGGTGTCGGTCGGGTGTCGGTCAGACCCTGTGGCGGGTACCAAGTACCCCATGCGCGTAGCGACATTCAACATTCTGCACGGGCGGAGCGTGCACGACGGCGACGTCAACCTCGATCGGTTGGCCGAGGCCGTCCGCGAACTCGACGCGGACATCGTCGCGTTGCAGGAGGTCGACCTCGACCAGGAACGCTCCGGCAAAGCCGACCTCACCGCCGTCGCGGCCGAGGCCATGCGGGCGGTCAGCCACCGCTTCGTCGCCGCGATCGCGGGCACACCCGGCGCCACGTGGATGGCCGCGACGGGTCGCGAACAGCCCGGGACCGCGGCCTACGGAATCGCCCTGCTGTCCCGCTTCCCGGCTGAGACGTGGCAGGTGGTGCGCCTGCCGCGGATCCCGATGCGGTTCCCGATGTACCTGCCCGGCCCCAACCGCGTGCAGATCGTCAACGAGGAACCCCGCGCCGCGATGATCGGCACGTTCGACACCCCGCTGGGGCCACTGACCGTCGCCAACACCCACCTGTCGTTCGTGCCCGGCTGGAACCGCGTCCAGATGCGGCACCTGGTGCGGGACCTGCGCGGCTTCAGCGGCCCGCGGATGCTGGTCGGCGACCTCAACATGAGCCCGCCGACGCCCGCCCGGTGGTCGGGGATGCGTCCGCTCGGCGAGGCGCTGACCTTCCCCGCCGACGCCCCCGACCGCCAACTCGACCACGTGCTGACCGACGATCCGCGGCTGCGCGTCGAACACTGCGAGGCGGTGAGCCTGCCGCTGTCGGATCACCGCGCGCTCGTCGTCGACATCTCCCGCGACTGACATCCTTGAGCAGTGAGGAACGACCTGACGCTCGCGCTCGACGTCGGCGGCACGAAGATCGCCGCCGCTCTCGTCGACGCCGACGGCACCCTCGTCCACCAGGCGACGCGGCCCACCCCGAGAACCGACGCCGAGGCGGTGTGGGCGGTCACCGAACGCCTGGTTGAGGGGGCTTTGGCGGCAGGCGGTGGCACTGTGCGGCGGGTGGGTATCGCGTCGGCCGGGCCCATCGACCTGCCTTCGGGAACCGTCAGCCCCATCAATCTCACTGCGTGGCAACGTTTTCCGATCGTCGACCGGGTGGCGGCGGTGACCGGTGTGCCGGTACGCCTGGGCGGCGACGGGCTGTGCATGGCGATGGGGGAGCGGTGGCGCGGCGCCGCGCGGGACGCGCAGTTCCTGCTCGGCATGGTGGTGTCGACCGGTGTCGGGGGCGGGCTGGTGCTCGACGGCGCTCCCTACGACGGCCGCACCGGCAACGCGGGCCACGTCGGCCACGTCGTCGTCGACCCGGGCGGGGCGCTGTGTTCGTGCGGCGGGCACGGCTGCGTGGAGACCGTCGCGGCGGGCCCGCGGATGGCGCAGTGGGCGCGCTCGCAGGGGTGGGCCGCTCCGCCGGAGGCCGACGCTTTGGAACTGGCCGACGCGGCGGTCGCCGGTGACGCCGTCGCGCAACAGGCCTACGAGCGGGGCGCGCGGGCGGTCGCCGCGATGATCGCGTCCGTCGGCGCGGTGTGCGACCTCGATCTCGTCGTGATCGGCGGGGGAGTGGCCCGCTCCGGGGCGCTGCTGTTCGACCCGCTGCGGGCGGCGCTGGCCGACTACGCCGGTCTCGACTTCCTGCGCGGCCTGCGGGTGCTGCCCGCCCAACTCGGCGGCGATGCCGGACTCGTCGGCGCGGCGGCGCTCGCGGTTGCCGCATGAGCGGATCGGGTACGCGACCGTCATGACCACCCCCAATGACCCCCAGCCGGCCGAGACGCCCAACCCCGGTACACCCGACAGGACTCCTGAACGCCTCGTCCCCGCGGAGACCCCGGAGCGACTGACGCCCGCGGAGTCCCCGGAACGGCTCACACCCGCGTAGACCTCCCGCGGGAGACGGTGAGCGTTTTGGCTGATCTCGACCTCCTCCGCTATCCTTGCCAGGTTCCACCGAAGACCGTCGGTCACCGAGGAATCGGTTGAAGGTCCGGACGGATCTGTTGTTCTTCGCGCAAGCGGCTCATCAGATCACCGGACGGCCCACGCAGGAGGACGAGGCACTGAACTCTTCGCGCCCCGACCTGTCTGCGTCGGGGCGTTCGTCTTTTCCGGCCGGCCTTCGCTTCGGTGGTGCATCCGATACCCACCACAAGGAGGCATGCATGGCCAAGGCTGACAAGGCCACGGCGGTTGCCGACATTGCCGAGCAGTTCAAGGAGGCGACGGCCACCGTCGTCACCGAGTACCGCGGGCTCACGGTGGCCAACCTCGCCGCGCTGCGCCGCTCGCTCGGGGAGTCCGCCACCTACACCGTCGCAAAGAACACTCTGGTCAAACGTGCCGCTTCCGAAGCCGGCATCGACGGCCTCGACGACCTGTTCACCGGCCCGACGGCGATCGCGTTCGTCAAGGGCGAACCGGTCGACGCCGCCAAGGCGATCAAGAACTTCGCCAAGGACCACAAGGCGCTGGTCATCAAGGGCGGCTACATGGAAGGCCGTGCGCTCAGCCTCGATGAGGTCAACCGCATCGCCGACCTCGAGTCGCGCGAGGTGCTGCTGGCCAAGATGGCCGGCGCGATGAAGGGCAACCTGGCCAAGGCCGCCGGGCTGTTCAACGCTCCCGCATCGCAGGTCGCCCGCCTGGCCGCGGCGCTGCAGGAGAAGAAGGCCGCTGAGGAAGCTGCTTAGCAGCAGCCGCTCAAACCGCATCACCCCACGAACCGAAACAAATTTAGGAAGGACCAATCATGGCCAAGCTGTCCACTGATGAGTTGCTCGACGCTTTCAAGGAAATGACGCTGCTGGAGCTCTCGGAGTTCGTCAAGCAGTTCGAGGAGACCTTCGAGGTCACCGCCGCTGCTCCGGTCGCGGTCGCCGCTGCCGGCGCCGCCGCACCGGCCGAGGCTGCTGAAGAGCAGACCGAGTTCGACGTCGTCCTCGAAGGTGCCGGCGAGAAGAAGATCGGCGTCATCAAGGTCGTCCGCGAGATCGTCTCGGGCCTGGGCCTCAAGGAGGCCAAGGATCTGGTCGACAGCGCTCCCAAGGCGATCCTGGAGAAGGCTCCCAAGGATGCTGCCGACGACGCCAAGGCCAAGCTCGAGGCCGCCGGCGCGACGGTCACCGTCAAGTAGTTCGCGCCTTTACGCAAACCGCCCGGGATCATTCGATCCCGGGCGGTTTCGTCGTAGCAGGGGTCACCGGTCCCGGGGTCTCCATTCAAACCGAGACGGACGCGCGCGTCTGTTGGACAGCGGATACGGCTTGGGGAGTGGTTCGCCACAGTCGCCATAGGCCCATGCCGTGTGCGCTACAGTGACTCAAGCCACAGGCCAGGGAGACGTGGCTCGAACACTCTTGGAAGGATCGCGCGTGGGCATTGGCATTCAAGTTGAGGGGCTGACCAAGTCCTTCGGGCCCCAGCGAATCTGGGAAGACGTCACCATGGAGGTGCCGCCCGGTGAGGTCAGCGTTCTCCTCGGCCCGTCCGGTACCGGTAAATCGGTGTTCCTGAAGTCGCTGATCGGGCTGCTTCGTCCCGAGCGGGGCAAGATCATCGTCGACGGCACCAACATCATCGAGTGCTCGGCCAAAGAGCTCTACGAGATCCGCACCCTGTTCGGCGTCATGTTCCAGGACGGTGCGCTGTTCGGCTCGATGAGCCTCTACGACAACACCGCTTTCCCCTTGCGTGAGCACACCAAGAAGAAGGAAAGCGAGATCCGCAAGATCGTCATGGAGAAGCTCGAACTCGTCGGCCTCGGCGGCGACGAGGGCAAGTTCCCCGGCGAGATCTCCGGCGGTATGCGCAAGCGTGCCGGCCTGGCCCGCTCCCTGGTGCTCGACCCGCAGATCATCCTCTGCGACGAGCCCGACTCCGGTCTGGACCCGGTGCGTACCGCCTACCTGTCGCAGCTGCTGATCGACATCAACGCCCAGATCGACTGCACGATCCTCATCGTCACGCACAACATCAACATCGCCCGTACGGTGCCCGACAACATGGGCATGCTGTTCCGCAAGCACCTGGTCATGTTCGGGCCGCGTGAGGTGCTGCTGACCAGTGACGAGCCGGTGGTCCGTCAGTTCCTCAACGGCCGCCGCCTCGGGCCGATCGGTATGTCGGAGGAGAAGGACGAGTCGACGATGGCCGAAGAGCAGGCCATGGTCGACGCCGGTCACCACGACGGGGGTGTCGAGGAGATCGAGGGTGTGCCGCCGCAGATCCAGGCGACGCCGGGTATGCCGGAGCGTCGTGCGGTCGGGCGTCGGCAGTCCCGCGTGCGGGACATCCTGCACACGCTGCCGCCCAAGGCGCAGCAGGCGATCAAAGAGGACCTCGACGCCACGAGCGGTGGTGGTCAGGCGCAGGACTACCCGGACGAGTCGACGACCCGTCACCACCGCCACGAGGACGACGCCCCGACCGCGTCGATCCCGGTGGCCCGCGAAGCCTGACCACAGCAGTACCACCCGTCTCCGGGTGCGTAGGTGAAATGCCCGCCTGTCAGCGACACTGTCGCTCTTAGGTGGGCATTTCGCATTGTGGTCCGGCGGGAGGCTGCTGCGCCCAAAGGTTTCCGCGCCCAAAGGTTCCGCGCCCGCGTTTGCTGCACCGGGTCGGGGAGCCGAAGTCCGGCGCGGCCGCCCAGCCTCTCGGATCACCGACGGGTTCCGCACCGATCCCACGCCGGAGCCCGTCGGGCTACGAAGGCAAGGTGATCACGGTCGAGACCTCCACGGGACCGCCCTCCTGAATCAGTTCAGCGGCAACCCGAGCCTGGGGATCGACTGATCTTGGCGGAGAAGTCCACACCAAACACCGCGTTATCTCTTGACGGAAGGCGGTTGACGGGCCAATCTGTTGGGCAGCATGTATGCACGGATTGAGGACGCCAGCCAGCGCCTGACAGGTCGTGTCATACGGCAGTTGTGGGCAATTGAGGGTGCTGATTGAGGAATAGGCGGACGTGCGGTACTGTTGGACGTTGCGCTGGCTGCATCCTGCCCACCTCACCTGCACCCGACACCGTAGTCCTAGCCTGAGCCCGAACTCTGCTCAGTGATCTAGGCGTGTGCCGTACTTCGGGAGTCCGGACAGGCTGTCAAGCCAGCCGAACCGAAGCAGATACGCGGCGCAAGGTCCGGTGGATTCCGGCCCCCACAGTCGCTTGAGGTGCTGGAAGGATGCATCTTGGCAGTCTCGAGCCAGAGCAAGTCAGCAAAAGTTATCACCAATAACTCCGTTCCCGGAGCACCAAATCGCATTTCGTTCGCCAAGCTCCGTGAACCGCTTGAGGTTCCGGGGCTTCTCGACGTGCAGACGGAGTCTTTCGACTGGCTGATCGGCGCCAACAGCTGGCGCGAGCGGGCGACCGCACGCGGTGACGTGAACCCGACCGGCGGCCTCGAAGAGGTGCTCACCGAGCTCTCGCCGATCGAGGACTTCTCCGGCTCGATGTCGCTGTCCTTCTCCGACCCGCGCTTCGACGAAGTCAAGGCGCCCGTCGACGAGTGCAAAGACAAGGACATGACGTACGCGGCCCCGCTGTTCGTCACGGCCGAGTTCATCAACAACAACACCGGTGAGATCAAGAGCCAGACGGTCTTCATGGGTGACTTCCCGATGATGACCGAGAAGGGCACCTTCATCATCAACGGCACCGAGCGTGTCGTGGTGAGCCAGCTGGTCCGCTCGCCGGGTGTGTACTTCGACGAGAACATCGACAAGTCCACCGAGAAGACGCTGCACAGCGTCAAGGTGATCCCCGGCCGCGGTGCGTGGCTGGAGTTCGACGTCGACAAGCGCGACACCGTCGGCGTCCGCATCGACCGCAAGCGCCGCCAGCCGGTCACCGTGCTGCTCAAGGCCCTCGGCTGGAGCAACGAGCAGATCACCGAGCGGTTCGGCTTCAGCGAGATCATGATGAGCACGCTGGAGAAGGACAACACCGCAGGCACCGACGAGGCGCTGCTCGACATCTACCGGAAGCTGCGCCCGGGCGAGCCGCCGACCAAGGAGTCGGCGCAGACCCTGCTGGAGAACCTGTTCTTCAAGGAGAAGCGCTACGACCTGGCTCGCGTGGGTCGCTACAAGGTGAACAAGAAGCTGGGCCTCAACGTCGGCCAGCCGATCACCAGCTCGACGCTGACCGAAGAGGACGTCGTCGCCACCATCGAGTACCTGGTGCGTCTGCACCAGGGCGACACGATGATGACGGTGCCCGGTGGTACCGAGGTCCCCGTCGAGGTCGACGACATCGACCACTTCGGCAACCGTCGTCTGCGCACCGTGGGCGAGCTGATCCAGAACCAGATCCGCGTCGGCCTCTCGCGTATGGAACGTGTCGTGCGTGAGCGGATGACCACCCAGGACGTCGAGGCGATCACGCCGCAGACCCTGATCAACATCCGTCCCGTCGTGGCGGCGATCAAGGAGTTCTTCGGCACCAGCCAGCTGTCGCAGTTCATGGACCAGAACAACCCGCTGTCGGGTCTGACCCACAAGCGTCGTCTCTCGGCGCTGGGCCCCGGCGGTCTGTCCCGTGAGCGCGCCGGCCTCGAGGTCCGCGACGTGCACTCCAGCCACTACGGCCGCATGTGCCCGATCGAGACCCCTGAGGGCCCGAACATCGGCCTGATCGGTTCGCTGTCGGTGTACGCGCGGGTCAACCCGTTCGGCTTCATCGAGACGCCGTACCGCAAGGTGACCGACGGCATCGTCACCGACCAGATCGACTACCTCACCGCCGACGAGGAGGACCGCCACGTCGTGGCGCAGGCCAACTCGCCGATCGACGACGACGGCCGCTTCACCGAAGAACGGGTGATGGTCCGCCGTAAGGGTGGCGAGGTCGAGAACGTGGTCCCGAACGACGTGGATTACATGGACGTCTCGCCGCGCCAGATGGTGTCGGTCGCGACGGCGATGATCCCGTTCCTCGAGCACGACGACGCCAACCGTGCCCTCATGGGTGCCAACATGCAGCGCCAGGCCGTTCCGCTGGTGCGTAGTGAGGCCCCGCTGGTCGGCACCGGGATGGAGCTGCGCGCCGCGATCGACGCCGGCGACGTCGTCGTCACCGACAAGGCGGGCGTGGTCGAAGAGGTCTCGGCCGACTACATCACCGTGATGGCCGACGACGGCACCCGGCACACCTACCGGATGCGCAAGTTCGCCCGCTCCAACCACGGCACCTGCGCCAACCAGCGTCCGATCGTCGACGCCGGACAGCGTGTCGAGGCGGGTCAGGTCATCGCCGACGGCCCCTGCACCCAGAACGGTGAGATGGCCCTGGGCAAGAACCTGCTCGTGGCGATCATGCCGTGGGAGGGCCACAACTACGAGGACGCGATCATCCTCTCCAACCGTCTGGTTGAGGAGGACGTGCTCACCTCGATTCACATCGAAGAGCACGAGATCGATGCCCGCGACACCAAGCTGGGCGCCGAGGAGATCACCCGGGACATCCCGAACGTCTCCGACGAGGTGCTGGCTGATCTCGACGAGCGCGGCATCGTCCGCATCGGCGCCGAGGTCCGCGACGGCGACATCCTGGTCGGCAAGGTCACCCCGAAGGGTGAAACCGAGCTGACCCCGGAGGAGCGGCTGCTCCGCGCGATCTTCGGTGAGAAGGCGCGCGAGGTCCGCGACACGTCGCTCAAGGTGCCCCACGGTGAGTCCGGCAAGGTCATCGGCATCCGCGTGTTCTCTCGCGAGGATGACGACGAGCTGCCCGCCGGCGTCAACGAGCTGGTCCGCGTCTACGTGGCCCAGAAACGCAAGATCTCCGACGGCGACAAGCTCGCCGGACGCCACGGCAACAAGGGCGTCATCGGCAAGATCCTGCCGATCGAGGACATGCCGTTCATGCCGGACGGCACGCCGGTCGACATCATCCTGAACACGCACGGTGTGCCGCGACGGATGAACATCGGCCAGATCCTTGAGACGCACCTGGGCTGGGTGGCCAAGGCGGGTTGGAACATCAACGTCGCCGAGGGCACTCCCGAGTGGGCCGCGAACCTGCCGGAGAACCTGCTGACGTCCGAGCCGGACAGCATCGTCGCCACCCCGGTGTTCGACGGTGCCCGCGAGGGCGAGCTGGAGGGTCTGCTGGGTTCCACGCTGCCCAACCGCGACGGCGACGTCATGGTCAACGCGCAGGGCAAGTCGCAGCTGTTCGACGGCCGCAGTGGCGAACCGTTCCCGTACCCGGTGACGGTCGGCTACATGTACATCCTGAAGTTGCACCACCTGGTGGACGACAAGATCCACGCCCGCTCCACCGGCCCGTACTCGATGATCACCCAGCAGCCGCTGGGCGGTAAGGCGCAGTTCGGTGGTCAGCGGTTCGGCGAGATGGAGTGCTGGGCCATGCAGGCCTACGGCGCCGCCTACACGCTGCAGGAGCTGTTGACGATCAAGTCCGACGACACGGTCGGGCGCGTCAAGGTGTACGAGGCCATCGTCAAGGGCGAGAACATCCCCGAGCCGGGCATCCCCGAGTCGTTCAAGGTGCTGCTCAAGGAGTTGCAGTCGCTGTGCCTGAACGTCGAGGTGCTGTCCAGCGACGGTGCGGCGATCGAGATGCGCGACGGCGACGACGAGGACTTGGAGCGCGCTGCTGCCAACCTCGGAATCAACCTGTCGCGCAACGAATCCGCGTCCGTCGAGGACCTTGCATAGAGCGCTTGTTCGCCAAGCGTCGTTGTTATTAGTTACTAATCCCGCAAGGGGAAAGGAAGTTACGTGCTAGACGTCAACTTCTTCGATGAGCTCCGGATCGGGCTCGCCACCGCCGACGATATTCGTCAGTGGTCCTACGGCGAGGTCAAGAAGCCGGAGACCATCAACTACCGCACGCTCAAGCCGGAGAAGGATGGCCTGTTCTGCGAGAAGATCTTCGGACCGACTCGCGACTGGGAGTGCTACTGCGGCAAGTACAAGCGCGTCCGCTTCAAGGGCATCATCTGTGAGCGCTGCGGCGTCGAGGTGACCCGTGCCAAGGTGCGTCGTGAGCGGATGGGCCACATCGAGCTGGCCGCACCCGTCACGCACATCTGGTACTTCAAGGGTGTCCCGTCGCGCTTGGGTTACCTGCTCGACCTGGCCCCGAAGGATCTCGAGAAGATCATCTACTTCGCGGCTTACGTCATCACCGCCGTGAACGACGAGATGCGCCACAACGAGCTCTCCACGCTCGAGGCCGAGATGGTCGTCGAGAAGAAGGCCGTCGAGGATCAGCGCGACGCCGACCTGGAGGCCCGGGCCCAGAAGCTCGAAGCCGACCTGGCCGAGCTCGAGGCCGAAGGCGCCAAGAGCGATGTGCGCCGCAAGGTGCGCGACGGCGGCGAGCGGGAGATGCGTCAGCTCCGCGACCGGGCCCAGCGTGAGCTGGACCGGCTCGACGAGATCTGGACCACCTTCACCAAGCTGGCTCCCAAGCAGCTCATCGTCGACGAGGTGCTCTACCGCGAGCTCGTCGACCGCTACGGCGAGTACTTCAACGGCGCCATGGGCGCGGAGTCGATCAAGAAGCTCATCGAGACCTTCGACATCGACGCCGAGGCCGAGAACCTGCGCGAGACGATCCGCAGCGGCAAGGGTCAGAAGAAGCTGCGTGCGCTCAAGCGACTCAAGGTCGTCGCGGCGTTCCAGACGAATCGGAACTCGCCGATGGGCATGGTGCTCGACGCCGTTCCGGTGATCCCGCCGGAGCTGCGTCCGATGGTTCAGCTCGACGGCGGCCGCTTCGCGACCTCCGACCTGAACGATCTGTACCGCCGCGTGATCAACCGCAACAACCGGTTGAAGCGACTGATCGACCTCGGCGCGCCCGAGATCATCGTCAACAACGAGAAGCGCATGCTCCAGGAGTCGGTGGACGCGCTGTTCGACAACGGCCGTCGCGGCCGGCCCGTCACCGGGCCCGGCAACCGTCCGCTCAAGTCGCTGTCCGATCTGCTCAAGGGCAAGCAGGGCCGGTTCCGTCAGAACCTGCTCGGCAAGCGCGTCGACTACTCGGGCCGTTCGGTCATCGTGGTCGGCCCGCAGCTCAAGCTGCATCAGTGCGGTCTGCCGAAGCTGATGGCGCTCGAGCTGTTCAAGCCGTTCGTGATGAAGCGTCTGGTCGACCTGAACCACGCGCAGAACATCAAGAGCGCCAAGCGCATGGTGGAGCGTCAGCGCCCCCAGGTGTGGGACGTCCTCGAAGAGGTCATCTCCGAGCACCCTGTGCTGCTGAACCGGGCACCAACGCTGCACCGCCTGGGCATCCAGGCCTTCGAGCCGCAGCTGGTGGAGGGTAAGGCCATCCAGCTGCACCCGCTGGTCTGCGAGGCGTTCAACGCCGACTTCGACGGCGACCAGATGGCCGTGCACCTTCCGCTGAGCGCGGAGGCGCAGGCCGAGGCCCGCATCCTGATGCTGTCCTCGAACAACATCCTGTCGCCCGCGTCGGGTAAGCCGCTGGCCATGCCGCGTCTGGACATGGTGACCGGGCTGTACTTCCTGACCACCCTGATCGAGGGTGACCAGGGCGAGCACCGACCCGCCACCAAGGACGAGGCGGAGCACGGCGTGTACAGCTCGCCGTCCGAGGCCATCATGGCGATGGACCGCGGCGCGCTGTCGGTCCGCGCGAAGATCAAGGTGCGCCTGACCCAGCAGCGGCCGCCGGTCGCTCTGGAAGCCGAGCTGTTCGAGAACGGGTGGAGGCCAGGCCTCGCCTGGACGGCCGAGACCACGCTGGGTCGCGTGCTGTTCAACGAGCTGCTGCCGATCTCGTATCCGTTCATCAACGAGCAGATGCACAAGAAGGTGCAGGCCCGGATCATCAACGATCTGGCCGAGCGCTTCCCGATGATCGTCGTGGCGCAGACCGTCGACAAGCTCAAGGACGCCGGCTTCTACTGGGCCACCCGTTCGGGTGTCACCGTGTCGATGGCCGACGTGCTGGTGCCGCCGCAGAAGCAGGAGATCCTCGACCGGTACGAGAAGGAAGCCGACGGGATCGAGCGCAAGTACCAGCGTGGCGCCCTGAACCACAAGGAGCGCAACGACTCTCTGGTCAAGATCTGGCAGGACGCCACCGAAGAGGTCGGTAAGGCCTTGGAGGAGCACTACCCGTCGGACAACCCGATCATCACGATCGTGAAGTCGGGCGCCACGGGTAACTTCACGCAGACCAGAACGCTGGCCGGCATGAAGGGTCTGGTGACCAACCCGAAGGGTGAGTTCATCCCGCGTCCGATCAAGTCCTCGTTCCGCGAGGGCCTGACGGTGCTGGAGTACTTCATCAACACCCACGGCGCCCGTAAGGGCCTGGCGGACACCGCTCTTCGTACGGCGGACTCGGGTTACCTGACCCGTCGTCTGGTCGACGTCAGCCAGGACGTCATCGTCCGCGAGCACGACTGCGAGACCGAGCGTGGCATCAACGTCACGCTGGCCGAGCGGGGTGCGGACGGCACGCTGATCCGCGATCCGCACGTCGAGACCTCCGCGTTCGCGCGGACCCTGGCCACCGACGCGGTCGATGCCGACGGCAACGTCGTCATCCAGCGCGGTCACGACCTGGGCGACCCGGCCATCGACGCGCTGTTGGCGGCCGGTATCGACCACGTCAAGGTGCGTTCGGTGCTGACCTGTGCGTCGGCCACCGGCGTGTGTGCCATGTGCTACGGCCGCTCGATGGCGACCGGCAAGCTGGTCGACATCGGTGAGGCCGTCGGCATCGTGGCCGCGCAGTCCATCGGCGAGCCCGGCACGCAGCTGACCATGCGCACCTTCCACCAGGGTGGCGTGGGTGAGGACATCACCGGTGGTCTGCCCCGCGTGCAGGAGCTGTTCGAGGCTCGTGTGCCGCGTAACAAGGCACCGATCGCCGACGTGTCCGGCCGCGTGCAGCTCGAGGAGGGTGAGCGCTTCTACAAGATCACCATCGTCCCCGACGACGGTGGCGAGGAAGTGGTCTACGACAAGCTCTCCAAGCGTCAGCGACTGCGCGTGATCAAGCACGAGGACGGCTCCGAGGGCGTTCTGTCGCACAACGACCACGTCGAGGTCGGCGACCAGCTCATGGAGGGTTCGGCCGATCCGCACGAGGTGCTGCGTGTGCAGGGTCCGCGTGAGGTGCAGATCCACCTGGTCCATGAGGTCCAGGAGGTCTACCGGGCGCAGGGTGTGTCGATCCACGACAAGCACATCGAGGTCATCGTCCGGCAGATGCTGCGTCGCGTCACGATCATCGATTCCGGTGCGACGGAGTTCCTGCCCGGTTCGTTGACCGAGCGCAGCGAGTTCGAGTCGGCGAACCGCCGGGTGGTGGCCGAGGGCATGGAGCCCGCGGCCGGACGTCCGGTGCTGATGGGTATCACGAAGGCATCGCTGGCCACCGATTCGTGGCTGTCGGCGGCGTCGTTCCAGGAGACCACGCGCGTGCTGACCGATGCGGCGATCAACTGCCGCAGCGACAAGCTGCTGGGTCTGAAGGAGAACGTGATCATCGGCAAGCTGATCCCGGCAGGTACCGGTATCAACCGCTACCGCAACATCCAGGTGCAGCCGACCGAAGAGGCGCGGGCCGCGGCGTACACGATCCCCTCCTACGAGGATCAGTACTACAGCCCCGACTTCGGCCAGGCATCCGGTCCTGCGGTGCCGCTGGACGACTACGGGTACAGCGACTACCGCTAGTCAGTACGAGAAAGCCCCCGGGACTTGGCGTCCCGGGGGCTTTTTCGTGCGCTGGGTGTCTTCCGGTCACATGCCGGGCGGCGAGTGTGCGGTTTCATACCCGAACCGCCGTGGCGGGCGTATCGATTCGCACACTCGGCGGGAGGTCAAGGCCCGCTGATCCACTCGTCGTAGAACGGCGGCATATCGGCCGAGGCGCGCGCGGTGAAGTCCGGATTCCGCTTCTCCCGGAACGCCGCAACTCCCTCGGCCCCGTCGCCGATGCTCGTGTAGAACATCGCCAGCGAGTCCACCCGGTGAGCGTCGACCGGATGATCCAGCGTCACGTTGCGGTACATCATCTGGCGTGCCAGCGCGACGGCGACGGGGGAGCGGCCCTTCGTCCAGCGATCGGCCAGTGAGCGGGCGGCGGCCAGCAACTCGTCGGCGCTGTGCACGGAGCGGACGAGGCCGATGCGGTGGGCGGCTTCGGCGTCGAGGATGTCTGCGGAGTACACGAGGTCCAACGCGGCATCCAGACCGACGATCCTGGGCAGGAACCACGTCGAGGCCGCCTCCGGGGTGATGCCGAGCTTGCCGAATACGAAGCCGAGCCGGCCGCGGTCGGCGATGAGGCGCGCATCCATCGCCAGCGTCATGGTCGCGCCGATACCGACCGCGGGGCCGTTGATGGCGGCGATCACCGGCTTGCGGCAGGCGTGGATGGCCAACGTGACCCGCCCACCGGTGTCACGGACCCGGCTCAACGCCGGGTCGGACAGGTCGTCCATGTCGGCGAGCGTGGGCTGTTGGGTCTCGTCGAGACCGAACGCGTTGCCGGTCGCTGCGAGATCCATACCGGCACAGAAGGCGCGACCGGCGCCGGTCACGATCACCGCGCGGATGTCGTCTCGGTCGTTGACGTGTTGGAAGGTCCATTCCAGCTCCTCGGCCATGGCGACGGTGAACGCGTTCAGCTGGTCCGGACGGTTGAGCGTCACGACGAGCACGTTGTCGTCGACATCGTGTTGCAGGGTGGTCAGGTCCATCAGGCCTCCAGGGATGTCGTGAGCCGGCGGTGGCGCGAAATGGGCCGACGCGCTGTTCGGCGGCGATCATCTGGGACGGTAACAGTGCCGACCTAGAGCTACACCCCGCTGCGTTTGGTGGGTCGCGTTGACCCACAGGCGTTTCCGCCGAGACGTCACATTGGGACATCTTGACGAAACATTCACGAAACGTGAGACGGTCTACCATAAGTGGCCGTAGTTTCGTGATAGTAAACAAAACCACCGCCCCGACGGAGCCGCCCATGACAGACACCCAGGACCTAGCGGAGCTTTGCCACGCCGCCGGGACGAAATTCGTGTTGGCCCTGTTCGTCGACCTGCGGGGGAAGCCCTGCGCCAAACTGGTGCCGGTCGAGTCCATCACACAGTTGATGAACGAGGGGGCGGGGTTCGCGGGCTACGCCGTCGGTGCGATGGGGCAGGAGCCGAAGGACCCCGACCTGGTCGCGATGCCCGACGTCGCGTCCTTCACGCCTGTCCCCTTCATCAAGGACGGTTTGGCGGTCGTGCACTGCGACCCGTATGTGCTGGGCAAGCCGTGGCCGTTCGCCCCGCGCAACATCCTCAAAGCGATGCTCGCCCGGTCGGCGGACGCCGGCTTCGAGGTGTGGGTGGGTGCCGAAGTGGAGTACTTCCTGCTCAAGAAGGACGCCGACGGCGCGCTGCGCACTGCGGACGCGGAGGATCGGGCCGCGCAGCCGTGCTACGACGCCCGCGGTCTGACGCGGATGTACGAGCACCTGACGGCGGTGTCCTCGGCCATGAATCGCCTCGGTTGGGGTAACTACGCCAACGACCACGAAGACGGCAACGGCCAGTTCGAGCAGAACTTCGAGTACTCCGATGCGCTGACGACGGCGGACCGGGTGGTCACCCTGCGCTATCTGATCTCGATGCTGGCCGCCGAACGAGACATGATCGCGACGTTCATGCCGAAGCCGTTCGCCGACCGCACGGGATCCGGTCTGCACCTGCACATGTCGCTGACTTCCGGCGGCGCTCCGGTGTTTCCTGCCGGCGAGGCCGCGGACCCCCGCGGTCTCGGGCTGTCACCGACCGCCTACAGTTTCCTCGCCGGCATCCTCGAACACGCATGCGCCCTGCAGGCGGTGCTCGCGCCGACGGTCAACTCCTACAAGCGCACCGGAGCGGTGGCGACGAGTTCTGGCGCGTCCTGGGCGCCGCGCCTGCCGACCTATGGAGGCAACGACCGCACCCACTACATCCGCGTACCGGACGATCAGCGCATCGAACTCCGGGGCGGCGACGGGTCAGCCAATCCGTATCTGGCCGCCGCGGCAGCCCTGGGCGCCGGCCTCGATGGCGTACTGCGGAGCCTGGACCCTGGCGAGCTGGGAACCTGCCCGAGCCATATTGCGGCGCTGCCGCGAACCCTGGTGGATGCCATCGACGCCCTGGACGGCGATCCGGTGATCGCCGCGGTTCTGAACGCCGCGATGCTCAAGGACGCGGGGCCGGAGCAGCAGAAGGTCTCGGAGTACTTCGCCCAGCTCAAACGCGATGAGTACTTCGCGTGCCACGCCGAGATCTCGGCGTGGGAGCTGGACCACTATCTGACGGCCTTCTGAGAGGAGTCCGAGATGAACGCGGAGACAGCGGAAATCGTGATCATCGGCGGTGGCCTCGAAGGCGCCGCCGCCGCTTGGGCACTGGCCGAGCGTGGTGTCACCGATGTCGTTGTCCTGGACAAGGACACGATCGGATCGGGGATGACCGGGAAATCCTCCGGCGTCGTCCGGTGCCATTACGGCGTGAGTTCGCTGGCTGCGATGGCGGCCTCGTCCGTCGAGGTCTTCGAACAGGCCGAGGACGTTTTCGGTACCGACATCGGCTTCCGGCAGACCGGTTACGTGGTCGGTGTCGGTGCCCCCAATGTCGGGAGCATGCGCGCCAGCCTCGCGGCGCAGCGAGCGGTCGGCGTGCAGACCGAGGAGATCGGCGCGGACGAGGTCGCCGAACTCTGGCCCACTGCCGATCTGGAGCCGTTCGCGGCGTTCGCCTGGGAGGCGCGCGGCGGTTACGGCGATGCGTACCTGACCGCGCAGGCTTTCGCGGCGTCCGCACGTCGAGGCGGCATCCGGGTGCGCCAGAGTGCCCCTGTGACGGGCCTTTTGACGTCGGCCGACGGCGATCGCGTGACTGGGGTGCAACTCGCCGACGGTGCGACGATCGCCGCGCAGCAGGTCCTCGTGGCGACCGGTGTCTGGACGCGGCCGTTCATGGCGCGATACGGCATCGACATCCCCATCGAGGTTCATCGGGAACAGATCGTGATGATCGACCCTGGTATGGATCTCGGGGCAGTGCCGGTCTTCTCCGACCTGGTGTCGCTGCAGTACGTCCGCCCCGACGTGCGCGGCGAAATCCTCTTCGGGAACAGTGATTTCCAGCAGCTCGAGACGGCTGACCCCGACTATTACCTCAACCGCGCCGATGACGCCTTCATCGAGCTCACCGTGGACAAGGTCGGCACCCGTTTCCCCTTGTTCCACGACGCGCGGATCGTGAGCAGTTACGCCGGGTGCTATGACGTGACACCCGACTGGAATCCGGTCATTTCACGGACACCCATCGACGGTCTCGTCGTCGCGGCGGGCTTCTCCGGCCACGGATTCAAGATCGCGCCGTCGGTCGGTCGCCTGGTCGCCGACCTCCTTGTCGACGGCAAGAGCTCTGATCCGCGAATCCCGGAAAGCGATTTCCGCCTTTCGCGCTTCGCGGAGAACGATCCACTCAAGACGCCGTTCCCGTATGTCGGAGCCGGCGAGATGCGCTGACGCGCATCGCATATCACTTCAGTTCATTTCCGTCGAAGAAAGGCACATCAGTCACATGCAAACCGTCAAGGGCGTGATTTCCCGGTCGAAGGGTCAGCCGGTGGAAGTGGTGGATGTGGTGATTCCGGATCCGGGGCCGGGTGAGGTGGTGGTCGATGTCATTGCGTGTGGGGTGTGTCATACGGATCTGACCTACCGCGAGGGTGGGATCAATGACGAGTATCCGTTCCTGTTGGGTCATGAGGCTGCGGGCACGGTGGAGTCGGTGGGTGCCGGGGTGACGAATGTGGCGCCGGGGGATTTCGTGGTCCTGAACTGGCGGGCGGTGTGTGGGCAGTGCCGGGCGTGTAAACGGGGCCGGCCGCATCTGTGTTTCGACACCCACAACGCCACCCAGACGATGACGTTGACCGACGGCACCGAACTGACCCCGGCGTTGGGGATCGGGGCGTTCGCCGACAAAACCCTGGTCCATGAAGGGCAGTGCACCAAGGTCGATGCCGAGGCCGATCCGGCGGTGGCGGGGCTGTTGGGGTGTGGGGTGATGGCCGGTATCGGGGCGGCGATCAACACCGGTGCGGTCACGCGGGATGACACCGTGGCGGTGATCGGGTGTGGTGGGGTCGGTGACGCCGCGATCGCCGGCGCGGCGCTGGTGGGGGCCAAGACGATCATCGCCGTGGACACCGATAACCGGAAACTGCAGTGGGCGCGCGACTTCGGCGCCACCCACACCATCAACGCGCGCGATCTCGACGTGGTGGAAACCATCCAGGACCTGACCGGCGGGTTCGGCGCCGATGTGGTCATCGACGCGGTCGGGCGTCCGGAAACCTGGACCCAGGCGTTCTACGCGCGCGATCTGGCCGGCACCGTCGTGCTGGTCGGTGTCCCCACCCCCGACATGCAGTTGCAGATGCCGTTGGTGGATTTCTTCTCCCGCGGCGGCTCCCTCAAATCGTCGTGGTATGGCGATTGTCTGCCCGAACGCGACTTCCCCACCCTGATCAGCCTCTACCGGCAGGGCCGGCTGCCGTTGGAGCGGTTCGTCTCCGAACGCATCGGCCTGGACGGGATCGAGGACGCTTTCCACAAGATGCACGCCGGTGAGGTCCTGCGCTCGGTGGTGATCCTGTGACCGGCAGCAATATCGAGCGGGTCGTCACCCACGGGGTGTTCGCCCTCGACGGCGGCTCCTGGGAGGTCGACAACAACATCTGGATCGTCGGCGACGACGACGAGGTGATCGTGTTCGACGCCGCCCACGACGCCGCCCCGATCGTGATGGCCGTCGGGGGCCGCCACGTCGCCGCGGTGATCTGCACCCACGGCCACAACGACCACATCACCGTGGCTCCCGAACTCGGCGCCGCCCTCGACGCCCCGGTGCTGCTGCACCCGGGCGATGACATGTTGTGGCAGATGACCCACCCCGACAAAGAATTCCGCACCGTCGAGGACGGCGCCATCCTGCGCGCCGGCGGCATCGAACTACGCGCCCTGCACACCCCAGGACACTCCCCGGGCTCGGTGTGCTGGTACGCCCCCGAGTTGGGTGCGGTGTTCTCCGGAGACACCCTGTTCCACGGCGGACCCGGCGCCACCGGGCGCTCCTACTCCGACTTCCCCACCATCTTGGACTCCATCTCCGGCCGCCTGGGCACCCTGCCCGCCGACACCACCGTCTACACCGGCCACGGCGACACCACCACCATCGGCGACGAAATCGTCCACTACGACGACTGGGTCACCCGCGGCCACTGACACCCGCGAAATGCGCCGGGGCCGTGCTTTTTTCGGTACCCGGTGCAGCGGGCGGCGTGTCGATGGCCGTGCACTAGGATGCACGGGGCCCGCTTCCGCTTTTGGGGACGGCCGGCATCGATCGAAGGACAAGAATGCGCATCTCCCTGCCCTGGAGCCGAAACAGCTCCCGCGACGTCGACGCCGAGTACGACGAGGGTGCCGTCGTTATCAGCGAGCGCAAGCACGAGGCCGCCGGTCTGAAAGCGGTGGGGGTGGCTCTGCAGCGTGACATCGCCTCGATGGGCCCGATGCGCACGGCCGCATCGCTACTCCGACTGAACCAGCGCAAGGGTTTCGACTGTCCGGGCTGCGCATGGCCCGAAGAGCACGGCGGCCGCAAGCCGGCCGAGTTCTGTGAGAACGGCGCGAAGGCGGTCGCCGAGGAGGCGACCAAGCGCGTCGTCACGCCGGAGTTCTTCGCGCGCCACTCGGTCGCCGACCTCGGCGGCCGTTCGGAGTACTGGCTGAGTCAGCAGGGCCGGCTCACGCATCCGATGGTGCTGCGCCCCGGGGAACAGCACTACCAGCCCATCGACTGGGACGACGCCTTCGATCTGATCGCCACCCACCTGCGCTCGCTCGGCAGCCCGCACGAGGCGGCGTTCTACACCTCCGGGCGTACCAGCAACGAGGCGGCGTTCCTCTACCAGTTGCTGGTGCGCAGCTTCGGCACCAACAATCTGCCGGACTGCTCCAACATGTGCCACGAGTCGTCGGGCACGGCGCTGGTGGACACGATCGGAATCGGCAAGGGTTCGGTCACCGTCGACGATCTCACCCAGGCCGACCTGATCATCGTCGCCGGCCAGAATCCCGGGACGAACCATCCACGGATGCTGTCGGTTCTGGAGAAGGCCAAGGAGAACGGCGCCAAGATCATCGCCGTCAACCCGCTGCCGGAGGCTGGGCTTCTCCGGTTCAAGGATCCGAAGAAGGTCCACGGCGTTGTCGGTCACGGGGTTTCGATCGCCGACGAGTTCGTGCAGATCCGTCTCGGCGGTGACATGGCGTTGTTCGCGGGGCTCGGCCGTCTGTTGCTCGAGGCTGACGACCGCGCACCGGGCACGGTCGTAGACCGGGATTTCATCGCCGCCCACTGCGCGAATTTCGCGGAGTACGAGGCCCATGCCCGCGCAGTGGACCTGGAGGCGGTGTACGAGGCCACCGGCATCGACGCCGCGCAGCTGCAGCGCGTGGCTGACATGATGGTGAGCTCCCAGCGCACCATCGCGTGCTGGGCGATGGGTCTGACCCAGCACCGGCATGCGGTGGCCACGATCTCCGAGGTCGTCAACGTGCTGTTGATGCGCGGCATGGTCGGGAAGCCCGGAGCCGGTCTGTGCCCCGTGCGGGGCCACTCCAACGTGCAGGGGGACCGCACGATGGGCATCTGGGAGAAGATGCCCGAGTCCTTCCTGGCCGCGCTGGACGCCCGCTTCGGAATCGTCAGTCCTCGGGAACACGGCTTCGACACCGTGGACGCCATCCGTGCGATGCGGGACGGGCGTGTCAAGGCCTTCGTGGGAATGGGTGGGAACTTCGTGGCCGCCAGCCCCGACACCGCGGTGACCGAGGCGGCGCTGCGCAATTGCGCTTTGACAGTGCAGGTTTCGACCAAATTGAATCGTAGCCACGTCGTGCACGGACGCACAGCGCTGATCCTGCCGTCGCTGGGCCGCACCGACCGCGACGTCCAGAACGGGCGTAAGCAGGTCGTGTCCGTCGAGGATTCCATGTCGATGGTGCACCTCTCCCGGGGCAGCCTGCGTCCACCGTCTGTTGAGGTGCGTAGCGAGGTCGCGATCGTGTGTGGGCTGGCGCGCGCGTTGTTCGGTCCGGATCACCAGGTGCCCTGGGCGTCGTTCACCTCCGACTACGACACCATTCGGGACGCCATCGCCGCGGTCGTGCCGGGTTGTGCCGACTACAACGCCAGAGTCCGCCGGCCCGACGGGTTCCAGCTGCCGCATCCTCCGCGGGATCGGCGTGAATTCCGCACCAGCACAGGCAAAGCCAACTTCACCGTGAGTCCGCTGCAGTGGGTGTCGGTGCCGCAGGGGCGGCTCATCCTGCAGACCCTGCGCAGCCACGACCAGTACAACACCACGATCTACGGCCTCGACGACCGTTACCGCGGTGTGAAGGGGGGCAGGCGGGTGGTGTTCTGCAATCGGGCCGACATCGCCCGATTCGGGTTGACCGCGGGTGACCGCGTTGACCTGGTGTCGGAGTTCACCGACTCCGAGGGAAGGCTGCAGGAACGCCGCGCCGAGGACTTCGTCGTAGTGGAGTACCAGACGCCTGTCGGCAACGCCGCCGCGTATTACCCAGAAACCAATCCGCTCGTGCCACTCGACTCGGTCGCCGACCGGTCCAACACTCCGGTGTCCAAGGCCGTCGTCATCCGTCTCGAACGCCGCTCCTGACGGGGCCTGTCGAACCGCTAGGTGCGCCGAGTGTGCGGTCTCGTACGCCATGACCGGAGTGTCGCGTATGAAACCGCACAGTCGAGGGGCGCAGCGCCGCCGTGCTCACCGGGGGACCGGTGCCGTTGTATGGGACACGGGCATTGTTTCGCAGGGGGATAGCGCCTATCTTTGCCCGATGTTCCGCCCGCGCTCGGAGTCTTGACGCAGGCAGTGCTAGAGCTGTGTTGAGTGCATACCGGGCGATACGTAGGTGAAAACGGTGGGCCCCGGCTCCGGACCGACGAGTCCCGAACGTCGACGGGAGACCTCGCCCGGGAGCTCGGCTCGCCGCCTGCGATCACCGTGGCAGAGAGGAATTTCCATGCGAACGACTTTGGTGCCCGCATCCGTGGAGACGGCTGAGCTGCGAGAGCTGCGTGCCGAGGTCCGGACTTTCCTGCGCGAGTCCATCCGCAACGGTGACTTCGTCCCCAAAGCCGATGCGTGGCAGTCCAGCATCGACACCGACTTCAGCCGCCGGCTCGCCGAGCACGGCTGGATCGGCATGACGATCCCCAAGGAGTACGGCGGACACGGCCGCACTGCGCTCGAGCGTTTCGTGGTCACCGAGGAAGTGCTCGCCCATGGCGCACCGGTCGCCGCGCACTGGATCGCCGATCGCCAGATGGCGCCGTCGATCCTGCGCCACGGCACCGAGGAACAGAAGCAGAAATACCTCCCCGGTATCGCGCGCGCCGAACGCTTCTTCGCCATCGGCATGAGCGAGCCCGACTCCGGTTCCGATCTGGCATCCGTCCGCACCCGCGCAACCCCCGACGGTGACCGCTGGCGCATCAGCGGCACCAAACTGTGGACGACGTCGGCGCACATCGCCACCAACATGATCGTGCTCGCCCGCACCGACGAGGGCGAACGCCAACAGGGCCTGTCCCAGTTCGTGGTGGACCTGCCCAACCCCGGCGTGGCGGTCAACCCGATCATCACGATCGACGGTGAGCACCACTTCAACGAGGTCGTCTTCGACGATGCCGTCTTCGAGGCCGATGCGCTGCTGGGCACCCGCGGCGCGGGGTGGCGTCAGGTGACCGGCGAACTCGCCAACGAGCGCTCCGGCCCCGAACGCCTGCTCAGCCCATTCCCGCTGCTGGCGGCGTGGGGCCGCGAGGTCGACGCCGACGACGCCCCGGCGCAGCTGGAACTGGGCCGGCTCCTGTCGCGGTTGATCGTGCTGCGGCAGATGTCGCTCGGGGTGGCGCGTCAGCTCACCGCAGGCAAGCAGCCCGCCATCGAGGCGGCCCTGGTCAAGGACCTCGGCACGACCTTCGAAGGTGATCTCGTCGAGACGATCCGCCGCATGGCGATGATCGAGCCCGGCAGCGGAACGATGCCGTTCGACACCCTGCTCGTCGACGGCGTCCGGCACACCCCGGCCTTCACCCTCCGTGGTGGCACCAATGAAGTTCTCCGCTCGATCGTCGCAAAGGGACTGGCATGACCGTGGATGCGCACGAACATCTCGACGACCTTCGCGACACCGCTCGGGGCGTGTCCGCGACGCACCTCGCCATTGATGCCCATCCGAACCCGTCGCTGGATCGCGGACTCTGGGACGAGCTGGAAAAGCTTGGCTTCATTGGGCTTTGCGCTCCGGAGGCCATCGGTGGATCCGGCGGTGATCTCCTCGACGCCGCGACCGTTCTGGCCGAACTCACCACAGTGCGCATCCCCTTCGCCGAGGCGGCGTTCATCGCCGCCCCCGCCCTCGGGCAGGCGGGGCTCGATCTGCCGAGTGGTCCGTTCACGGCGGCGCGAAGCGCGGTGACCATCGACGCCGGCGCGCTCAGCGGGCAGGTCGAACGCGTGGCGTTCGCGCGCGATTGCGAATCCCTGGTGCTGCTCGCCACGGGAGCCCAGCCGAGCCTGCACCTGATCTCGTTGGGCGCCAACGGAGTCAGCGTTGCCCCGGGCGAGAACCTCGCCGGCGAGCCGCGTGATCTGGTGACGTTGCAGCAGGTGACACCGGTCGCGTCCGCTGACGTGACGGAGTCCGAGGTGGCGGCGTGGGAGCTGCGTGGCGCCCTCGCCCGCGCCGTGTCGTCGGCAGGCGCCGCCGCGTCCATCGTGGATCAGACGGCGCAGTACGTCTCCGAGCGCGTGCAGTTCGGGCGGCCACTGATGAAGTTCCAGGTTGTTCAGCATTCCGTCGCGAAAATGGCGGCCGATGCCACGGCGATGCAGACGGCGGCCACCGCGGCCACGATGGCGATGCTCGACGGTGCGGACTCCGCGGAGATGTTGGTGGCCGCGGCGAAGGCCGAGACCGCCATCCTGTCGCGCCCGGTCACCGCCGCCGCCCATCAGGCCCACGGCGCCATCGGGTTCACCCAGGAGCATGTGCTGGGTGCCCTGACGACCCGGCTGTGGGCGTGGCGTGAAGAGTATGGAAACGAACGGTACTGGCATCAGCGTCTCGGTGAGCTCGCGAGCGGGCAGGACCTGTGGCAACTGGTGACAGGACAGCAATAGCCGACGCTCGTCGGCACAGATCGAGAAGGAGTTCCCGCCCATGAGTGACGAGGCCCGCGTAGATGTCAGCGTCGACAACGGAATTGCCCGGCTGACACTGAACAACCCGACCCGCAAGAACGCGCTCACGCTGTCGATGACCGAACAGATCGGTGAGTTCTGCCAGCGGGTCGAGACCGATTTGTCGATCGGCGCGGTGATCGTGGACTCGGCCGGCAACTACTTCTGCAGTGGCGCGGACACCAGGGACCTCGCGGCGAGCTCGGAGGCGCCCGCTTCGCCGGAAGCGGTGGCGCGGACCTCTGCCGTCTACGGCTCCTTCGTTCGCGTGGGAACGCTGCCGGTGCCGACGATCTCGCTCGTCAAAGGTGGTGCGGTCGGCGCAGGCCTCAACCTGGCGATGGCGACCGACATCATGCTGGTGACGCCGGATGTCGTGCTGGACAGCGGATTCCTCGCCCGCAAGATCCACCCGGGCGGCGGCCACATACGGATGCTCGGACGCTCGATGGGATATCAGCAAGCCGTTGCCATGTCGATCTTCGGCGCAGCGCTCTCGGGCGAGGACGCCGTGGCGCGTGGCTTCGCCTGGGCTGCCGTGCCCGCCGAGGAGCTGCTCGACACCGCGCTCGGCCTGTGCCGCCTGCCGGCCGCGGATCCCGAATTGGCGCGTCGGATCAAACAATCGGCGACGATCGAACTGGATTCCGGGCTGTCCTGGGCCGCTGCGGTCGAGGTCGAGCGTGGCGTGCAGATGTGGTCGCTGGGCCGCAAGGGCAGCAAGGCCTGGGAGCAGAAGCCGGGCGCCCCCACGACCGGACGGTGATGCCCGGCGCGGCAGGTCAAGCTTCGCGTTGGATCACCGTCCCCGCTCGCTTGCCGCGCGCTCTTGCCATTACTCCTCTTTCCGGCCGCTGGGCGCCGGAACGGGCGTTACGGTCCTCTCAGTCGGAATGGTCGCGGTGACGGGGACAGATCGTCCAGGGCCCTCTCCACGCCCGACCGGGTGTGTCGGTGCACCTCACTAGACTGGCGGCGTGCTCATCGGTTCGCATGTCCGCAACGACGATCCCCTGGCCGCCGCGCAGGATGACGGCGCCGACGTGGTGCAGTTCTTCCTCGGCGACCCGCAGAGCTGGAAGAAGCCCAAGCCCCGCGAAGACGCCGACGCGCTGAAGGCGTCGAGCCTCCCGCTCTACGTGCACGCCCCCTACCTGATCAACGTTGTCTCGGCGAACAACCGGGTGCGCATCCCGTCGCGCAAGATCCTCCAGGACACCTGCGACGCGGCCGCCGAGGTGGGCGCCACCGCCGTGATCGTCCACGGCGGGCACGCCGACGACAAAGACATGGAGGCCGGCTTCGAGCGGTGGGTCAAGGCGCTCGATCGGCTCGAGACCAAGGTCCCGGTGTACCTGGAGAACACCGCCGGCGGTGAGCACGCCATGGCGCGCTACTTCGACACCATCGGGCGGCTGTGGGACCACATCGGTGACTACGGGATCGGTTTCTGTCTCGACACCTGCCATGCGTGGGCGGCCGGCGAAGCGCTGATCGACGCCGTCTCCCGGATCAAGCGCATCACCGGCCGGATCGATCTCGTGCACTGCAACGACTCGCGTGACGCAGCCGGTTCGGGGGCGGACCGGCACGCCAACTTCGGCAACGGCCAGATCGACCCGCAACTGCTCGTCGCGGTGGTGCAGGCCGCCGACGCGCCGGTCATCTGCGAGACGTCGGACGACGGCCGCAAGGACGACATCGCCTTCCTGCGCGAGCACCTCTGAGGGTCACACTTCGATCGCGAATGCCCGTCGAACGGCGGGTGGCGAAGCGGTTAACTAGGCTGAGTCGGGCCAGAACCGACTTCGAAAGGCCGATGTGTCCGCAATTGACCAATCGTCGATTGCGCTGACGCCACCTGACGTCACGTCGCGGGAGCGTTGGCTGCGGATCGCGCGGTGGACGGCGATCGCCATATGGGCGCTCGTCGTCATATACCGCACGGCCACCGACGGGTTCGCGTTCAACCGTGAACTGCTGCTGCTCTACATCGCCACCGGGCTGGTGGCCGCCAGCATCGGGCGGGGCCGGCGGATGCTGTTCGTGATCCGCGACTGGTTGCCGTTCGCGCTGCTGCTGCTGGCCTACGACCTGAGCCGGGGGGCGGCCACGCTGATCGGCCGGCCCACGCTGTGGCACTGGCAGGCCGACGCCGACCGGTGGCTGTTCTTCGGCACCATGCCGACCGTATGGCTGCAGGAGCGGCTCAAGCAGTCGTCGCCGCCGTGGTGGGAGATCGGCATCAGCACCGTCTACATGTCGTTCTTCGTCCTGCCCTACGTGATCGCCGGCGTGCTGTGGCTGCGCAACCGCGAGGAGTGGAAGGCGTTCGTGCGGCTGTTCGTCGGCCTCAACGTCGCGGCCCTGATCGTCTACGCGCTGTTCCCCGCCGCGCCGCCGTGGGCCGCGGCGCGCTGCACCGCCGGCGACGTCCACGACGGTCCGTCCGGGCCACGGTGCATGTTCCGGTCCGCCCGCGGGGTGCCCGACGGCGGCGTGCTGGGCTCGATGCAGTTCAGCGAGGACGGTGCGAACCAGTGGGTGGAGCGCATCGTCGGGCGCGGGTGGGGCAAGTTGAACCTGCACTCCGCCAGTGCGCTGATCGACCAGGGGCAGGCGAGTGTCAACCTGGTGGCGGCCATCCCGTCGCTGCACGCCGGGATGTCGGCGGCCATCGCCGCGTTCCTGTGGCACCGGGTGCACCGCGGCTGGCGGCCGGTGCTGGTCGCCTACCCGCTGGTGATGGCCTTCACGCTGGTGTACACCGCCGAGCACTACGTCGTCGACATCCTGCTGGGTTGGGCGCTCGCCGCGGCCGCGGTCTTCGCGCTGAACCGCTACGAGGCACGGCGACGGGCCCGGGCGTCAGCCGGCGGTGAGGTAGACCTTGCGCAGGGTTTCGGTGACGGTCCACACCGTCTCGGTTCCCGCGGCGAGGTGGACGACATCGCCGCGGCCCACGTCCAGCGCGGGGCTGCCGTCGGCGAACTCGACCCGCGCTGACCCGCTCAGCACGACGAAAACCTCGTCGGCCTCGACGTCGCGCATACCGCCGGTGCTCATCTCCCACACGCCGACCTCGACACCGCGGATCTCGGTGAGCGTTCGCAGCGCCGTGGTCGGTGCGCCGGCGATGATCTGATCGGCCGGCACGGGTTCGTGCTCGAGGTCGAGGGCGGCGGCGTGGGCCACGGTGTTCGGTCGCATCGCCACAGTATGGGCGCGCTCGGCGGGGCGCTCGCGGAAGGGGCATTACAGCTCTTGTGCAGTTGTCGTCGTAGGTGTAACACTGCGGGTATGCCAGACACGCACGTCGTCACCAACCAGGTCCCGCCGCTCGAGGACCACAATCCGGCGGCCTCGCCGGTGCTCACCGAGGCGCTGGCCCGCGAAGGCGGGGGGTGGGGGATCGACGAGGTCTTCGAGCTGGGCGCTGTGTCGGGAAGCGTGGAGGCGCAGCGGTGGGGTGAACTGGCCGACCGCAACCGGCCCGTCCTGCACACCCACGACCGCGTCGGCCACCGCGTCGACGAGGTCGAGTACGACCCCGCCTACCACGAGCTGATGCGCACCGCGGTCGGCCACGGCCTGCACGCCGCGCCGTGGGCCGACGACCGCACCGGGGCGCACGTCGTGCGCGCGGCCAAGATGTCGGTGTGGACACCGGAGCCCGGCCACGTCTGCCCGATCTCGATGACCTACGCCGTCGTGCCGGCACTGCGCTTCAACGCCGAACTGGCCGCCGTCTACGAACCCCTGCTGGCCAGCCGGGTGTACGACCCCGATCTCGAGGTGCCGAGCACGAAGGCCGGCATCACCGCGGGTATGTCGATGACCGAGAAGCAGGGCGGCTCCGACGTGCGCGCCGGCACCACCCAGGCCACCCCCAACGGCGACGGCACCTACTCGCTGACCGGCCACAAGTGGTTCACATCGGCGCCGATGTGCGACGTGTTCCTCGTGCTCGCGCAGGCCCCCAACGGGTTGTCGTGCTTCTTTCTGCCCCGTGTCCTGCCTGATGGCACCCGCAATCGCATGTTCCTGCAACGGCTCAAAGACAAGCTCGGCAACCACGCCAACGCCTCCAGTGAGGTCGAATACGACGGCGCCACCGCCTGGCTGGTCGGCGAAGAGGGCCGCGGCGTGCCGACCATCATCGAGATGGTCAACCTCACCCGGCTGGACTGCACGCTGGGCAGTGCGACCAGCATGCGCAGTGGCCTCACCCGCGCGATCCACCACGCGCAGCACCGCAAGGCGTTCGGCGAGTACCTGATCGACCAACCCCTGATGCGCAACGTGCTCGCCGACCTGGCCGTCGAGGCCGAGGCCGCCACCATGGTCGCGATGCGGATGGCCGGTGCCACCGACCGCGCCGTGCGCGGCGACGGCCGCGAAGCCCTGCTGCGTCGCATCGGGCTGGCCGCCGCGAAGTACTGGGTGTGCAAACGCGCCACCCCGCACGCGGCCGAGGCGATGGAATGCCTGGGCGGCAACGGCTACGTCGAGGAGTCCGGGATGCCGCGGCTCTACCGCGAGGCTCCGCTGATGGGCATCTGGGAGGGTTCGGGCAACGTCAGCGCACTGGACACGTTGCGCGCCATGGTAACTCGGCCGGAGAGTGTCGAGGTGCTGTTCGACGAGCTCGCGCAGGCGGCCGGGCAGGACGCCCGGCTCGACGCGCACGTCGAGGCTTTGAAGCCTGCCCTCGGCGACCTCGAGACCGTGCAATACCGCGCCCGCAAGGTGGCCGAGGACATCTGCCTGGCCCTGCAGGGCGCGCTGCTCGTACGTCACGGACACCCCGCTGTGGCCGAGGCGTTTCTGGCCACCCGCCTGGGCGGTCAGTGGGGCGGGGCGTTCGGCACGCTGCCCGTCGGCCTCGACCTCGCGCCGATCCTCGAGCGCGCGCTGGTGAAGGGGTGACTTCCTCGGCCGCTTCCCGCGAAACAGCATTCCCGGCTGTCAAGACGCGCGCTTCGCAGCCGGGAATGCTGTTTCGGCGCAATAGGGTGACGGCGTGACTCACGCGATCAGGCCCGTCGACTTCGACAACCTCAAGACCATGACCTACGAGGTCACCGGCCGGGTGGCCCGCATCACTTTCAACCGGCCCGAGAAGGGCAACGCGATCGTCGCCGACACCCCGCTCGAATTGTCCGCACTGGTCGAACGGGCCGACCTCGACCCGAGCGTCCACGTGATCCTGGTGTCCGGCCGTGGTGAAGGGTTCTGCGCCGGCTTCGACCTCTCCGCTTACGCCGAGGGATCGTCGTCGCCCGGGGGCGGCAGCCCGTACCGCGACACCGTGCTGGCGGGAAAGACCCAGGCCGTCAACCACCTGCCGGATCAGCCGTGGGATCCGATGATCGACTACCAGATGATGAGCCGATTCGTGCGCGGCTTCTCCAGCCTGCTGCACTGCGACAAGCCGACGGTGGTGAAGATCCACGGCTACTGCGTGGCCGGCGGCACCGACATCGCGCTGCACGCCGACCAGGTGATCGCCGCCGCGGACGCCAAGATCGGCTACCCGCCCACCCGCGTCTGGGGTGTGCCCGCCGCCGGGATGTGGGCCCACCGCCTCGGTGACCAGCGCGCCAAACGCCTTCTGCTGACCGGGGATTGCCTCACCGGCACGCAGGCCGCCGAATGGGGGCTGGCCGTCGATGCGCCCGAACCCGAAGACCTCGACGAGCGCACCGAACGCCTCGTCGAGCGCATCGCCGCCGTACCGGTCAACCAGCTGATCATGGTCAAGCTCGCGATGAATTCGGCTCTCCTTCAGCAGGGCGTGGCCACCAGCCGGATGGTCAGCACGGTGTTCGACGGTATCGCTCGGCACACACCGGAGGGCCACGCGTTCGTCGCGCAGTCGCGAGAGCACGGCTTCCGCGAGGCCGTCCGGCAGCGCGACGAACCGTTCGGCGACCACGGCCGACGAGCGTCCGGGGTGTAGCCGTGCGGTTGACGGCGCGTTCGGTGGTGCTCTCGGTACTACTCGGGGCGCATCCGGCCTGGGCCACCGCCGGCGAATTGATCACGCTCACCTCCGATTTCGACATCCGCGAACCAACCGTGCGGGTGGCGCTCACGCGCATGGTCAGCGCGGGCGACCTGGTGCGCTCCGCGGACGGCTACCGGCTGTCGGACCGGCTGCTGGCCAGGCAGCGCCGCCAGGACGACGCCATCAACCCGCGCGCCCACCCGTGGAACGGCACCTGGACCACCCTGGTGGTCACCAGCGTCGGCACCGACGCCCGCACCCGCGCCGCATTGCGGAACACCCTGCAGGACAACCGATTCGGAGAGCTCCGCGAAGGCGTGTGGCTGCGGCCGGACAACCTCGACACCGCACTGCCCGGTGACGTCACCGACCGGGTGCGGGTACTGCACGCCCGCGACGACGACGCCGCAGGCCTGGCCGCCCGCCTCTGGGACCTGTCGGGCTGGGCCGGCAGTGGCCGTCGACTCCTCGACGACATCGCCGCGGCCCGCGACATCCCGACCCGCTTCGTGACCGCTGCGGCCATCGTCCGGCATCTGCTCACCGACCCCGTGCTGCCCGACGAACTGCTGCCCGACGGCTGGCCCGGCGACGAACTCCGCACGGCCTACACCGCTTTCGCCGCCGAACTCGTCGAGCGGCGCGACACCCGACTCATGGAGGCGACATGACAGAACCGGTCCGCGTGGAGCGCAGCGGGGCGGTGACCACCGTGATCATCGACCGGCCCGAGGCCCGCAACGCGGTGAACCGGCCGACGGCCGAGGCGCTGTACCAGGCCTTCGACGAGTTCGACCGCGACGACTCGGCGTCCGTCGCCGTTCTCTGGGGTGACCACGAAAACTTCTGTGCGGGAGCTGATCTCAAAGCCTTCGGCACCCCCGACGCCAACGCGGTGCACCGCAGCGGACCGGGGCCGATGGGCCCGACCCGGATGGTGCTGTCCAAACCGGTGATCGCCGCGATCAGCGGCTACGCCGTGGCCGGGGGGCTCGAGCTGGCGCTGTGGTGCGATCTTCGCGTGGTCGAGGAGGACGCCGTGCTCGGGGTGTTCTGCCGGCGCTGGGGGGTTCCGCTGATCGACGGCGGCACCGTGCGGCTGCCGCGGTTGATCGGGCAGAGCCGGGCGATGGACCTGATCCTCACCGGCCGCGCCGTCGACGCCACCGAGGCATACGCCATCGGCCTGGCGAACCGGGTGGTGCCCAAAGGGCAGGCGCGCCAACGTGCGGAGGAGCTGGCCGCGGACCTCGCCCGCTTCCCGCAGCAGTGCATGCGGGCCGACCGGCTCTCGGCGCTGGGCCAGTGGGGCCTGCCGGAAGCCGAGGCGATCGACAGCGAGTTCGCGAGCATCTCGCGGGTCAAACACGAGGCGCTCGAAGGTGCGGGCCGATTCGCCGCGGGCGCGGGCCGGCACGGGTCGAGCGCCATCGGCCGTTGACTGGTGCGCCGATCAGCGCGACGCTGGTTCTCGAGGCATCGAGCCTTATCGCCGGACACGTGAGGACGAACCAATGGTCGCCGACATCGCACTTCCACGCCTGGCCAGGATCGGCGCCGGGGCGATCGACGAGCTCGGATCGGTGGTCGCTCAACTCGGTATCCGCAGACCGGTGCTGGTCACCGACCGGTACCTCGACGAGACGGGGCAGGCCGAACGGCTCGTCAAAATCCTGCAGGCCGGCGGGGCCGATACCGCCGTCTTCTCCGGTACCGTGCCCGATCCGACCGCGGCCTCCCTGATCGACGGCCTCGAACTCGTACGGCGGCACGACGCCGACGGAGTCGTCGGCTTCGGCGGCGGCAGCCCGATGGACACCGCCAAGGCGTTGGCGGTCCTGTCGGCCAACGGCGGGTCCATCGCAGAGTACAAGGCACCCGGCAGCTACTCAGGCTCCGCGCTACCGATTGTCGCCGTTCCCACCACTGCCGGAAGCGGCTCGGACGCAACGCAATTCACGGTCATCACCGATGACGAGACCGACGAGAAGATGTTGTGCCCCGGATTGTCGTTCCTACCGCTGGCGATCGTGGTCGACTTCGAGCTGACGCTGACCATGCCTCCCCGGCTCACCGCCGATACGGGCGTCGACGCGCTCACCCACGCCATCGAGGCGTATGTGAGCCGGCGCGCCAGCCCATTCTCCGATGCGCTGGCATTGGCGGCCATGAAGGCGATCTCGCGTCACCTGCGCCGCGCGTACGCCGACGGCGCCGACCGGGAAGCCCGCGAAGCGATGATGCTGGCGTCCACCCAAGCGGGAATGGCGTTCTCGAACTCCAGCGTGGCCCTGGTGCACGGTATGAGCCGGCCGATCGGCGGGCACTTCCACATCGCCCACGGTCTGTCGAACGCCATGCTGCTGCCGGCGGTCACCAGGTTCTCCATCGACTCGGCGGTCGACAGGTACGCCGACTGTGCCAAGGCGATGGGGCTGGTCGACGAGTCCACCGCCGGTCGCGAGGCGGCCGACGCGCTGGTGGTCGAGCTGACGCGGCTGTGCGCCGACGTGGAGGTGCCGACGCCGCATTCCTACGGGATCGACCAGGCGCAGTGGGAGGAACGGTTGGACACGATGGCCGACCAGGCATTGGCATCCGGGTCGCCGGCCAACAACCCGCGGATCCCGACGCACGACCAGATCGTCGCCCTGTACCGCGAGATCTTCTAGTCGTGCTGCTCGCGGCCTGGGTCAGCCCTTGGTGATCGTGTTGTTGTTGCCGAGGTCGTCGATCTTGGGGTCGCCGGCGGAGTAGGTGATCGTGTTGTTCAGCCCGACGACCGTGATCTCCTTGTCGACCCGCTCGAACGTGATGCTGTTGTCGGTGCCGCCGATGTTGACGTTGGCGCACGTCCCGGTCACCGTCAGCTTGTTGTTGGAACCGCCGACGTTGAGTGCCTTACCGTCCGCGCAGTCGACGTCGGCGGTGGTGCCGACCGACCCGTAGTTGATCGTGTTGCCGATCTCGACCTGCGCGCCCGAGGAGCCGGCCGTCGCGGTCGGGGTGTTGGTGTCGTTGCTCTCCGAGCCACAGGCGGCCAGGCCGAACGCGGCGGCGACGGCCAGCGTCGCGAACGCGGTGCGGACAACGGGATGGGTGGGCATCGCTTCTCGCTTCTCGGTCATACGAACAGTCAGGCCGGTACCCGGTTGACCCGGTTCGTCATCCCCAGCTCACGGCCGCGGTCCCAGACGAACGGGTTTCCGGTTTTGTACATCACGGTCTGGTCCCAGCCGTAGACGGTGATGTCGTTGACCACGTTGTCGGCGATCACGATGTTCCCGGAACCCTGCATCGTCACCGCCCAGCAGCTGCCCACCGCCCACACCTGATTGCCGTTGCCGTTCACGTGCAGGACGGAATCACGGCAGTCGACGGTCTTCTGAAGCCCCGTACCGGTGACGTGGGTGTCGCCGTTGACGGCGTGCGCGCTCGGTGCGCCCACGGCCGCCACGACGAACAACACGGCGGCTCCTGCCGCCGCGCAACGGGTTGCAGCGATCGATCGCACCGTCGTATCCCTTCGTCACGCCGACCTGATGGAAGGCAAGCGTACGTGGCCCGGACGCGCCTGCGGCGGCCTTCTGTGGGTTCGGCCCGAGGATGCTGTGCGCACCGGTCGCTGAACCCGTCGCGGGTGGGTACCCTCTCAGCGATGCGTCGGCGTGTCAGCGTGGTGGCGGGAATGGCCACCGTGGCGGTCACCGTGGTGGTGGCCGCGGCCGGTTGCGCGCAGACCGTCTCCGGTACGGCACAGCCCGCGCGGCCCGCGGACATCCCGGATCCCCACCGCGACTACGGGTACGTCGACAACCGCTGCGGTCTGCTCGAGGATTCGACCGTCTCGGAGACCCTCGGCGCCGACGAGGTGGTGCGCCCGTACAGCGGTGCGGTGTGCCAGTACGTGCTCGCACGCGGTCCGGTCATGGTCGACGTCACCTTCTCGTGGTTCGACACCGGCAGCCTCGACCGCGAACGCACGTTGGCCACCTCGCGAGGAGCGACGATGAGCGAAACCGTCGTCGAGCGGCACCCGGCCTTCCTGGCGCGACGGTCGGCCACCGGGGTGGCGTGTGCGGCTACCGCGGCCGCCGGAACCGGAGTGCTCAGCTGGTGGGTGCAGTACCGCGGTCAGCAGTCCGGTGACCCCTGCGTGGATGCGGAGAAGTTGTTGTCGGCCACCCTCTCCTCGGATCTGTGATGAAACGGCTCATCGGAAGTGCGGTGGCGGTGACGGCGCTGCTGCTGGCCGGCTGCGGCGGCGCCGCCGAACCGGAGCCGCCCGCCCCGGAGACCGCCCCGTCCACCGGTGCTTTCCGCAGCGACGACTGCAACGGCGTGACCGACGCCGACATCACCAAGGCCACGCAGACGTCGGTGTTCAAGAAAGTGGTCGACAGCGACGCCGGCTGCTTCTGGCAGGAGGACACCATGCTGGGCACCTTCGGCGCGGGGATGGGCATCTCCACCTGGTGGTACCGCGGCAGCGACATGGATGTCGAACGCGAACTCGAACAGCAGGCCGGCCGGACCATCACCGAGCTCGCCGTCGACGGCAACAAGGGCTTCAAGGCCTCCGACACCAACGCATGCAGCATCTATGTGGCCAAGGGCGGTGACGTGATCACCTGGTCGATCCAGACGATGAATTCAGCAATGCTGCCCGATCTGTGTTCGATCACCGACCGGCTCGCGCAACTCAGCCAGCAACGGGTGAACTGACCCGCCGTAGGGTGAGAGGTCTGCACCGGCCGCCCTCAGGCCGGTGACGACGAAGGGTGTCAGGATGCCGGCTCCACCGGGCCCGCGGCCGGCGGGCGGTCGGACGCGTCCTGCCGCCAAGACGACCCGGCTGAGCCGGGACTCGATCGTCAACGCCGCGCTGACCTTCCTCGACCGCGAGGGCTGGGATTCGCTGACCATCAACGCGCTGGCCAACCAACTCGGCACCAAGGGGCCGTCGCTGTACAACCATGTGCACAGCCTCGACGACCTGCGGCGCACCGTGCGGATGCGGGTGGTCGGCGACATCATCGACATGCTCGACACCGTCGGCCAGGGCCGCACCCGTGACGACGCGGTGATGGCGATGGCCGGCGCCTACCGCAGCTACGCCCACCACCATCCGGGCCGCTACTCGGCGTTCACCCGGATGCCCCTGGGCGGCGACGACCCGGAGTTCACCGACGCCACCCGCGCCGCGGCCACCCCGGTCATCGAGGTCCTGGCGTCCTACGGCCTCGACGGCGACGACGCGTTCTACGCCGCGCTGGAGTTCTGGTCGGCCATGCACGGGTTCGTGCTGCTGGAGATGACTGGGGTGATGAACGGCATCGACACCGACGCGGTGTTCACCGACATGGTGCTGCGGTTGGCCTCCGGTATGGAACGCCGCTCCGGCGGCGTGGTCGCTGACCTGCGGTAAGCGCCGGTCAGCGCGCTGCGGGTCGCGTCCTGAACGACTTTTGGAGCGACGGGGCCACCCTGGTATTGTGGGGGATCGTGCCTGGCCGTCGAGGCGCATGCGACGGGGTGAGAACCAGACAGCATGCCCACATGCCGGGCCTCTTCGCATGTCTACCACGCAGCGGAATCGCTCCGAGGTGTGCGCGTGCGACACGCCCGGACGCGGGGTAGGCGGACCGGGCGAAACAGCAGTACAGAGACTTGAGCAGTACAGACAAAGCAGTAACCCAGACGAAGCAGCACCAGGAAGCAACACAGAAAGCCGGTACATGCCAACCATCAACCAGCTGGTCCGCAAGGGTCGCCGCGACAAGATCACCAAGGTGAAGACCGCGGCGCTCAAGGGCAGCCCGCAGCGTCGCGGCGTATGCACCCGCGTGTACACGACCACCCCGAAGAAGCCGAACTCGGCGCTTCGCAAGGTTGCGCGCGTGAAGCTGACCAGCCAGGTCGAGGTCACCGCCTACATCCCCGGTGAGGGCCACAACCTGCAGGAGCACTCGATGGTGCTGGTGCGCGGTGGTCGTGTGAAGGACCTCCCCGGTGTGCGGTACAAGATCATCCGCGGTTCGCTCGACACCCAGGGCGTCAAGAACCGCAAGCAAGCGCGCAGCCGCTACGGCGCCAAGAAGGAGAAGAGCTGATGCCGCGCAAGGGCCCCGCACCCAAGCGTCCGCTGGTCAACGATCCGGTCTACGGGTCGCAGTTGGTCACCCAGCTGGTCAACAAAGTGTTGCTGGACGGGAAGAAATCGCTGGCCGAACGCATTGTTTATGGTGCGCTCGAACAGGCCCGTGACAAGACGGGCACCGACCCGGTGGTCACCCTGAAGCGCGCTCTCGACAACGTCAAGCCCGCCCTCGAGGTGCGCAGCCGCCGCGTCGGTGGCGCCACCTATCAGGTGCCGGTCGAGGTTCGTCCCGATCGTTCCGTGACGCTGGCACTGCGGTGGCTGGTGAGCTTCTCGAAGGCGCGTCGGGAGAAGACCATGGTCGAGCGTCTGGCCAACGAGATCCTCGACGCCAGCAATGGCCTGGGTGCCGCCGTCAAACGACGTGAGGACACCCACAAGATGGCCGAGGCCAACCGCGCCTTCGCGCACTACCGCTGGTGATCACCGCGCCGGCGGCAGCGTAGTAATCAACGCAGCGGACGGCGTGTGCGGCAACGGCTGACAACAGCAATCGAGCAAGCGAGCAAGCGAGAGTGGGAAGACTTCTGTGGCACAGAAGGACGTGCTGACCGACCTGAACAAGGTCCGCAACATCGGCATCATGGCGCACATCGACGCCGGTAAGACGACGACGACCGAGCGCATCCTCTACTACACCGGTATCAGCTACAAGATCGGTGAGGTTCACGATGGCGCGGCCACCATGGACTGGATGGAGCAGGAGCAGGAGCGGGGGATCACCATCACCTCCGCGGCCACGACGTGCTTCTGGAACGACAACCAGATCAACCTGATCGACACCCCCGGGCACGTCGACTTCACCGTCGAGGTGGAGCGCAGCCTGCGCGTGCTCGACGGTGCCGTCGCCGTGTTCGACGGCAAAGAGGGTGTCGAGCCGCAGTCCGAGCAGGTCTGGCGGCAGGCCGACAAGTACAACGTCCCGCGCATCTGCTTCGTCAACAAGATGGACAAGCTCGGCGCGGACTTCTACTTCTCGGTGCGCACCATGGAGGAGCGGCTCGGCGCCAACGTCATCCCGATCCAGCTGCCCATCGGCGCTGAGGGTGACTTCACCGGCGTCGTCGACCTGGTCGAGATGAAGGCCAAGGTGTGGAGCGCCGAAGCCAAGCTCGGCGAGAAGTACGACGTCGTCGACATCCCGGCCGACCTGCAGGAGCGGGCCGACGAGTACCGCACCAAGCTGCTCGAGGCCGTCGCGGAGACCGACGAGGCACTGTTCGAGAAGTACCTCGGCGGCGAAGAGCTGACGATCGACGAGATCAAGGGTGCGCTGCGCAAGCTGACGATCAGCTCGTCGGCGTACCTGGTGCTGTGCGGCAGCGCGTTCAAGAACAAGGGCGTGCAGCCCATGCTCGACGCGGTCATCGACTACCTGCCGACGCCGCTCGACGTCCCGCCTGCCGAAGGCCACGTGCCCGGTAAGGAAGACGAGCTGATCACGCGCAACCCGTCGGTCGACGAGCCGTTCTCGGCGCTGGCGTTCAAGGTCGCCACGCACCCGTTCTTCGGCAAGCTGACCTACGTCCGCGTCTACTCGGGCGCCGTCGAGTCCGGCAGCCAGGTCATCAACGCCACCAAGGGCAAGAAGGAGCGGCTGGGCAAGCTGTTCCAGATGCACTCCAACAAGGAGAACCCGGTGGAGCGGGCCTCGGCCGGCCACATCTACGCCGTGATCGGGCTCAAGGACACCACCACCGGTGACACCCTGAGCGATCCGAACCAGCAGATCGTGCTCGAGTCGATGACCTTCCCCGATCCGGTGATCGAGGTGGCCATCGAACCCAAGACCAAGAGCGACCAGGAGAAGCTCGGCACGGCGATCCAGAAGCTGGCCGAAGAAGACCCCACGTTCAAGGTGCATCAGGACGACGAGACCGGCCAGACCGTCATCGGCGGTATGGGCGAACTCCACCTCGACATCCTGGTCGACCGGATGCGTCGCGAGTTCAAGGTCGAGGCCAACGTCGGTAAGCCGCAGGTCGCCTACCGCGAGACCATCCGCCGCCCGGTGGAGAAGGTCGAGTTCACCCACAAGAAGCAGACGGGTGGCTCCGGCCAGTTCGCGAAGGTCCTCATCAGCCTCGAGCCCTTCCACGGCGAGGACGGCGCGACCTACGAGTTCGAGAACAAGGTCACCGGTGGCCGCATCCCGCGCGAGTACATCCCGTCGGTGGATGCCGGCGCGCAGGACGCCATGCAGTACGGCGTGCTGGCCGGCTACCCGCTGGTGAACATCAAAGTGACCCTGCTCGACGGTGCCTACCACGAGGTCGACTCCTCGGAGATGGCGTTCAAGGTCGCGGGTTCGCAGGTCCTGAAGAAGGCCGCTCAGGCGGCCCAGCCGGTGATCCTCGAACCCATCATGGCGGTCGAGGTGACCACACCCGAGGACTACATGGGTGACGTCATCGGCGACCTGAACTCCCGCCGTGGTCAGATCCAGGCCATGGAAGAGCGGGCGGGCGCACGCGTCGTCAAGGCGCAGGTGCCGCTGTCGGAGATGTTCGGTTACGTCGGCGACCTCCGGTCGAAGACCCAGGGCCGGGCGAACTACTCCATGGTGTTCGACTCGTACGCCGAGGTTCCGGCGAACGTGTCGAAGGAGATCATTGCGAAGGCGACAGGTCAGTAACCTGACCTGCCGGTCTTCTCGAGACCACAACTGAAGAAACCAAACCTGCTGTAAAAAGCACCAACAAGTCCAGGAGGACACACAGTGGCGAAGGCGAAGTTCGAGCGGACGAAGCCGCACGTCAACATCGGGACCATCGGTCACGTTGACCACGGCAAGACCACGCTGACCGCAGCAATCACCAAGGTTCTGCACGACAAGTACCCCGATTTGAACGAGTCGCGCGCATTCGACCAGATCGACAATGCGCCTGAAGAGCGCCAGCGCGGCATCACGATCAACATCTCCCACGTGGAGTACCAGACCGAGAAGCGTCACTACGCGCACGTCGACGCCCCCGGCCACGCGGACTACATCAAGAACATGATCACCGGTGCCGCCCAGATGGACGGTGCGATCCTGGTGGTCGCCGCGACCGACGGCCCGATGCCGCAGACCCGCGAGCACGTGCTGCTGGCCCGCCAGGTCGGCGTGCCCTACATCCTGGTCGCGCTGAACAAGTCGGACGCGGTCGACGACGAGGAGCTCATCGAGCTCGTCGAGATGGAGGTCCGCGAACTGCTGGCCGCCCAGGACTTCGACGAGGACGCCCCGGTCGTGCGCGTCTCGGCGCTCAAGGCGCTCGAGGGTGACGAGAAGTGGGTCAAGTCCGTCGAGGAGCTCATGGACGCGGTCGACGAGTCGATCCCGGACCCGGTCCGCGACACCGACCGTCCGTTCCTGATGCCCGTCGAGGACGTCTTCACGATCACCGGCCGCGGCACCGTGGTCACCGGTCGTGTGGAGCGCGGCGTGGTCAACGTGAACGAGGAAGTCGAGATCGTCGGCATCCGCCCCGGCACCACCAAGACCACGGTCACCGGTGTCGAGATGTTCCGCAAGCTGCTCGATCAGGGCCAGGCCGGTGACAACGTCGGTCTGCTGCTGCGCGGCATCAAGCGTGAGGACGTCGAGCGCGGCCAGGTCGTGGTCAAGCCCGGCACGACCACCCCGCACACCGAGTTCGAGGGCCAGGTCTACATCCTGTCCAAGGACGAGGGTGGCCGCCACACGCCGTTCTTCAACAACTACCGTCCGCAGTTCTACTTCCGGACCACGGACGTGACCGGCGTCGTGACCCTGCCCGAGGGCACCGAGATGGTGATGCCCGGTGACAACACCGACATCTCCGTCAAGCTGATCCAGCCCGTCGCCATGGATGACGGTCTGCGGTTCGCGATCCGCGAGGGTGGCCGCACCGTCGGCGCCGGCCGGGTCACCAAGATCATCAAGTAAGACCTGTACGTCGCGAAGCGGCGCTCACCCTTCCGGGGTGGGCGCCGTTTTGTGATTTCGGCGTGTGTGGTCGCGCTGGGCGCTACCCACCACGCCGAAGTCGCTGTAACGCGGATGGCCGCCGCCCCGATGATCTTCGCAGTGGTCCGCAGAAGGGTTGGGTTCGTGTTTCGTCGTCTTCGCGCATTTGCCGGTGCTGTCGCTGTCGGTGGGGTCACCCTGATCGGTCTGGCCGGCACCGCGCAGGCTCAGCCGCAGTGCCCCGACGTCCACTGGATCGGCGCCGCCGGGTCCGGTGAGCGGGGCGCCGAGGTCTCGATGAACGACGGGATGGGCCGCGTGGTCGCCCGCTCCCGCGCAGACCTCCAGCAGTTGCTCGCCCGCGACGGCCGGACCATGACCGCCGAGCCCGTCGTCTACCCCGCGACCGAAGTCCCCGCGGACGGCGGCATCCTCGACTGGGCGGGATTCATCAGCAGCGTCGACGCCGGAACCGCGGCGTTGGCGAACCAGTACGCCACGTTCGTACAGCGGTGCCCGGCCAGCAAGGTGGTGCTCGCCGGCTACTCGCAGGGCGCGATGGTCATCCACCGCAATCTGCACACCCTCGGCACCAGCCCCAACCTGGCGGGCGCGCTGCTGATCGCCGACGGCGACCGGCTGCCGACCGACCCGACGCTCAACCTGGGTTCGGTCACCGCGGTGCCCGGCGCCGGAAAGGGCGTCGCCCAGGACTGGCCGATTCTCGCGCACGCTCCGGCCCCGCTGCCGCCCTTCGTCGGCGCCCGCACCATCAGTGTGTGCGAACTCGGCGACGCGGTCTGCGATTACGACCCGGATGCCGAAGAGGTGACGGCGACCGGCGTGGCCGTGCACACCAGCTACGCCCGGGCGTCCAGCGGTGGATACGCCTGGACCTCGCCGCTCTACCAGTTGCTCGGCCCGGCGCCGTCGGCCGATACGATCGCCGTCGCCGCCGGCTGAAGTCCATCACGGCCTGACGCCGAGTACGCCGCCAAGCGCCGGCACATCAGCGACGCGCCGCCGTCACGGACCCGGCACCACCAGCACGGGACGGTGCGCCGAACGCAGCGTCGCGCGGGCCACGCTGCCGAGCAGCACCTGTCGCATCGCGGACTGACCCCGCGAACCCACCGCCACCGCGGCGGCTCTGCGGTGTGCGGCCAGGGCGATCAGCGCGTCGGCGACCGTGTGCTCCTTGGCGCCCGGCGGGGCGTCGACGTGTTCGGTGACCACACCGTCGGGCGGGGTTTCGGCGACACCGTCGCCGATGACCGCTGCGACGATCTCCCGGCCGGGAAACAGGCGTTGGGCGGCGGCCAGCGCGGTCCTGCCCCCCGCCGAACCGTCCCAGCCGACGATCACGGGACCGCCGGCCAGCGCGTCGTACTCGTCGGCCAGCATGGGGGCGGGCGCCACCAGCGTCGGGCGTGACGCGTAGTGCACCGCCGTGTCCGACACGCTGCCCATGAACGCCTGGGCGCCGCCGAGTCCCCGCGATCCGACGAGCAGCAGATCGGCCGAAACCTGTTCGGCCAGTTGGGCGAGCACCAGACCTTCGCCGCCCCACGACCGCTTCACCAACGGTTCGGCGTCGAGGCCGGCGGCGCGGGCCAGTGTGGTACCGGTGGCCGCGATGCGCTGGGCCTCGTATTCGCCCTCCGACTCCGTGCGCTCAACCAGCTCGCTCGCGCTGCCGACACTCGCGCGCAGACGTTTGCGCAACCCCTCACTGGCGAACGGGGGGGTCCACAGCTGCGCGACCCAGGCGTGCGCCTGCGGGAGCAGCCGACCGCCCACCTCGATCGCGGCCGTCGCCGCCGGTGAACCGTCGAATCCGATGAGCACGCCGATCGGCATGAAAGAACCTCCCTTGATTGCGACCGATCGTATGCGCCGGAGGGGCAGCGGTCACGCGGCGTCCTTAGAACACGTTCCAGTTCGGCTGTTAGCCTGTCGGCAAGTCCGATCGAAAGGAGCCCCGGTGGCCGCAGTTGAGGGTCCGCTGGCCGGTCGCGTCGCGTTGATCACCGGAGCCGCCCGCGGCCAGGGCCGCGCCCATGCCGTGCGTCTCGCCGGTGACGGCGCCGACATCATCGCGACCGACATCTGCGCTCCGGTGCACGACACGATTACCTACCCTGCGGCGACCGCGGAAGACCTCGCCGAAACGGTCCGCGCCGTCGAAGCCACCGGCCGCAAGGTGCTCGCCCGCGAGGTCGACGTCCGCGACCTCGCCGCACTGCAGCAGGTCGTCGCCGACGGTGTCGAACAGTTCGGCCGGCTCGACATCCTGGTGGCCAACGCCGGCGTGCTGAGCTGGGGGCGACTGTGGGAGATGTCCGAGGAGCAGTGGAACGCCGTCATCGACGTCAACCTCAACGGCACCTGGAAGACCATCCGCGCCGCGGTGCCCGCGATGATCGAGGCAGGCAACGGCGGGTCGATCATCATCGTCAGCTCCTCGGCGGGGCTCAAGGCCACCCCGGGCAACGGCCACTACGCGGCGTCCAAACACGGTTTGACCGCGCTGACCAACGGGCTGGCGCTCGAGGCGGGGGAGTACGGAATCCGCGTCAACTCCATTCATCCGTACTCCATCGACACGCCGATGGTGGAGCGCGAGGCGATGATGGAGGTCTTCGCCAAGCACCCGAATTATCTGCACAGCTTCGCACCGATGCCGCTGAAGTCGGTGGACCGCGAAGGCAAGCTGAGCCTGGCGGATTTCATGACGCCCGAAGAGGTTTCCGACGTGGTGGCCTGGCTGGCCGGTGACGGATCGGCCACCCTGTCCGGCAGCCAGATCGCCGTCGACCGCGGTGTGATGAAGTACTGAGCTACTGCCGTTCAGTCAGCACCGCGGCGAATTGATCGACCGCCCAATCGATTTCGTCGGCGGTGATCACCAGCGGCGGAGCGAACCGCAGTGTCGAGCCGTGGGTGTCCTTGACCAGCACTCCGCGCCGCGCCAGGGCGTGACTGATCTGCTTACCGGTACCCAGCGCCGGGGCCACATCGACCCCCGCCCACAGTCCCTTACCGCGCACCGCGACCACACCGTTGCCGATCAGTTGTTCGAGTCGCGTGTGCAGGTGCCGGCCGAGTTCAAATGCCCTGCGCTGGAATTCGCCGGTGCGCAACAGTTCGATCACCGACGTCCCCACCGCCGCGGCCAGCGGGTTGCCGCCGAAGGTGGAGCCGTGCTCGCCGGGATGCAGCACGCCGAGCACGTCACGGTCGCCCACCACCGCAGACAGCGGAAGCACTCCGCCGCCGAGGGCCTTACCGAGCAGGTACAGGTCGGGCACGACGCCCCAGTGGTCGCAGGCGAAGGTGCGACCGGTGCGCGCCAGACCCGACTGGATCTCGTCGGCGATCAGCAGCACGCCGCGTTCGGTGCAGATGCGGCGCACGCGGGGTAGGTAGTCGTCGGGGGGAACGATGATTCCGGCCTCGCCCTGGATCGGTTCCAGGAGTACCGCGACCGTGTGGTCGTCGACGGCGGCGGCCAGTGCGTCGGCCTGAGGGTCGTCGGGTCCGAACGGCACGGCGCGGAATCCGGGTGTGTACGGACCGAACCCGCGCCGGGCGGTGTCGTCGTCGGAGAAGCTGATGATCGTGGTGGTGCGGCCATGGAAGTTGTTGTGAGCCACCACGATGTTGCCGCTCCCGGCGGGCACTCCCTTGACGTCGGTGCCCCATTTGCGGGCGATCTTGATACCGCTCTCGACGGCTTCGGCACCGCTGTTCATCGGCAGCACCATGTCTTTGCCGCACAACCCGGCCAGGGCCTGGCAGAACGGTGCCAGGCGGTCGGAGTGGAAGGCGCGGCTGACCAGGGTGACGGCGTCGAGTTGGGCATGCGCGGCCGCGACGATCTGCGGGTGGCGGTGGCCGAAGTTCACCGCCGAGTACGCGGCCAGGCAGTCCAGATACCGCCGGCCCTCCACGTCGGTGATCCACGCGCCTTCCGCCGTCGCGGCCACCACGGGCAGCGGGGCGTAGTTGTGCGCGACATGGCGGTCCTCGGCGGCGATCACCGCCTCGGTGGCGGTCGCGTGGTCGGTAGCGGTCGTGTGGTCAGTGAGCGTCATGAGTGCACCTCCAACGTGCAGCATTTGACGGAGCCGCCGCCCTTGAGCAGTTCGGACAGCTCGACACCGACGGGATCGAATCCTGCCGCGCGCAGCTGAGTGGCGAAACCCGTTGCCGCAGCCGGTAATACGACGCGGCGTCCATCGGACACCGCATTCAGTCCGAAGGCGTGCGCATCGGCATCGGCGACTTCGATGGCATCGGGAAACAACGTGCGCAGTCGGTCACACGACGGCGCGTCGAATGCCGGTGGGTAGAAGGCCACCGTCCTGTCGTCGAGGACCGCCAGCGCGGTGTCGAGGTGATAGAAGCGTGGATCGACCAGCCGGAGGCTGACCACGGGTAGGTCGAGGGCGGCCGCGATCTCCGCGTGCGCGCGGACATCGGTACGAAAACCGTAGCCCGCCAACAGGAGCCGTCCGACTACGAGGACGTCGCCCTGGCCTTCGTTGACGTGGTCGGTGCGCACCGGGGTGTACCCGTGCCGGCTCATCCACTCCGCGTAGGCATCCGATTCGGCGGCGCGCTGCGGATAGGCGAACCGGGCGACCACGGCGTGTCCGGCGACCAGCACTCCGCCGTTGGCGGCGTAGACCATGTCGGGCAGGCCGGCGACCGGTTCGACCAGCTCCACCGTGTGGCCGAGTTCCTTGTAGGTGCGGCGCAGGGCCTCCCACTGGTCGAGTGCGCGGTGGGTGTCGACCGTCGTCGTGGGATCCATCCACGGGTTGATCGCGTACTCGACGGCGAAGAATGTCGGCGGTGTCATGACGTAGTGGCGGATGCGCGGAGTGCGGGTGACCGGAAACGGCATGAATCGACGATATGGGTGCGGTCTGGGGCAATCAATCGACGAACATTGCGTGTTCACGCTCGATCTGTTGTGCTGGTGCGGGCTGAGCGGCGATATCTTGCGCAGGAGGATCATGGACCGGTTGGACGACACCGACGAACGCATCCTCGCCGAACTGGCCGAGCATGCGCGCGCCACCTTTGCCGAGATCGGGCAACGGGTGAACCTGTCGGCCCCCGCCGTCAAGCGGCGGGTGGACCGCATGCTCGACGACGGCGTGATCCGCGGCTTCACCACCGCGGTGGACCGCAACGCCGTCGGCTGGAACACCGAGGCGTACGTACAGGTGTTCTGCCACGGCACGATTGCGCCGGAACGCCTCCGCGCGGCCTGGATCGACATCCCGGAGGTGGTCAGCGCCGCGACGGTGACCGGCACCGCCGACGCGATCCTGCACGTGCTCGCCCGCGATATGCGCCACCTCGAGGAAGCGTTGGAACGTATCCGTTCCAGCGCGGACATCGAGCGCAGTGAGAGCATCGTGGTGCTGTCCAACCTCATCGAGCGCGCGCATCCGTGAGTAACCGGAATCACAGGGTGGCGTACCGATCGGGCACCCCATCGTGTAGAACCACCTCGTGAGCACTTCAGGTGGCATCGTCATCGTCGGCGGCGGCCTCGCGGCGGCCCGCACGGCCGAACAACTGCGGCGTTCCAATTACCCCGGCCCCGTCACGATCGTCAGCGACGAGGACCATCTGCCCTACGACCGGCCTCCGCTGTCGAAGGAAGTGCTGCGCAGCGAAACCGACGACGTGACGCTCAAGCCGGCGGAGTTCTACCAGGAGAACGACATCACCGTGCTGCTCGGCGCGGGTGCGGCCACCCTGGACACCGCGGCGCGGACGCTCACCCTGACCGACGGCCGCGTGATCGGTTACGACGAGCTGGTGATCGCGACCGGGTTGGTGCCCAAGCGGATTCCGTCCATTCCCGATCTGCCCGGCGTCCACGTCCTGCGATCGTTCGGCGAGAGCCTCAAGCTGCGCGAGGAGGCCGCTTCGGCGCGGCGCGCCGTGGTGATCGGTGCCGGGTTCATCGGCTGCGAGGTCGCCGCGAGCCTGCGCAAACTCGGTGTCGACGTGGTGCTCGTAGAACCCCAACCCGCGCCGCTGGCGTCGGTGCTCGGCACGCAGATCGGTGAGCTGGTGGCCCGCCTGCACCGCGCCGAAGGCGTCGACGTGCGGTGCGGGGTCGGGGTGAGCGAGGTCCGCGGAGAGGGCAGGGTGCAGGCCGTCGTGTTGTCCGACGGCACCGAGGTCGACGCCGACATCGTGGTGGTCGGCATCGGCTCCCGCCCGGCCACCGACTGGCTCGACGGCAGCGGCATCGTGCTCGACAACGGCGTGCTGTGTGATGCCGAAGGGCGGTCCAGCGCACCGCACGTGTGGGCGATCGGCGACGTCGCGTCGTGGCTAGACACCGTCGGAAACCAAGTGCGCGTGGAGCACTGGAGCAATGTCGCCGACCAGGCGCGGGTGCTGGTGCCCGCGATGCTCGGACAGGACATCCCCGGTGTGGTCTCGGTGCCGTACTTCTGGAGTGACCAGTACGACGTCAAGATCCAGTGCCTGGGAGAGCCCGAGGCCGACGACACCGTGCACATCGTCGAGGACGACGGCCGCAAATTCCTGGCGTACTACGAGCGCGACGGCGTGGTCGCCGGTGTGGTCGGAGGCGGGATGCCCGGCAAGGTGATGAAGACCCGCAGCAAGATCGCCAACGGCGCACCGATCAGCGACGTGCTCGGGTAGCGATTCGGGCGCGCCAACATACGCTGAGCGCACGGGAGCGCGCCGAAATCGCTCAGAACTGGCCCAGGTAGAAGCGGGCGCCCTGGTCGTCGACGCATTCGGCCATCAGGCCGTAGGGCTGACGGGACGGCGACTGCAGCACCGAACCGCCGGCCTCCCGGACCAGGCGCACCGCGTCGTCGATGTCGGCGACGGTCCACATCGGCACGGTCACCGACCGCGCGCTGCTCCCGGCCATACCCGCCATCGGATGGGCGCCCTCGACCTGCCAACCGTCCTCGACCCGGCCGGTCTCGAACGTCCAGGACAGCACCCGGTGGTAGAAGTCCCGGAACACTGCGGAGTCGGCCACCTCGTAGGTGATGTAGGACAGTTCGCCGGGGCCGCTGCCGTTGAGCGCGGGCCGGGGCGTCGGACGTGACGGGGTGAACACCGCGAAGGCGTTGCCCAGCGGATCGGTGGCGTCCAGCGTCGTCCCGAAGTCGTGTTCGACTGTGGCACCGAGTGTTCCGCCCGAGGCGGTGATGGACTGCCGCGCCTCGTCGAGGTCGTCGACGGCGTAGCAGCAGAACAGCGTGGCCTGTCCGTCTCCGGGGAAGATGCCGGTGGGCAGCGCGGTGTTGGTGACCTGCCGAGTGGCCGGATCGTAGGTCCAGCCCAGGACATGGCCGTAGAACGTCGCCGCGCGCTCGGTATCGGCGGTCCACAGGGACACGTAGCCGACGTCGCCGTGCCGAATCGGCGTGAACCCGCCGGTGAGCGGTCCGGACAGCATCCACCGGTGCCCGAACGGGTCGACGATCGCCGCGGTGCGCGACCCGTGGGCGTCGTAGGGTTCGCGCTGCACGCGGGCGCCGGACTCGCGGGCCCGCCGCAACGCCGCGTCGGTATCGTCGACCTGCAGCATCAGGCTGACCGAGACGTGTTCTGGCACAGGCGCTCTCAACCCGATCTCCGGGAACTCGTCGGCCAGGTAGAGCAGACCGCCCGCCAGCGCGAGTTCGGCGTGGCCGATGCGTCCGTCGTCCATCACGATCGGCTCGCCGACCAGCGTCGCGCCGAACGCCTCGACGTACCAGTCGACGGCCGCGCGGGCATCGGCGACGGCCAGGTAGGGCAGTGCGGCCGGGCGCGGGAGCGCAGCCGGCGCCACATCGGTGTCAGTCATGTCGACTCCTTCGGTTCGGTTGGGCAATCTCAGCGCCGACTCCAGCCGCGCGCGCAACCGCGCCGCGAACGCCGGGTCGGGGTGAACCGGAAGCTCGTCGCCGTGCAGGACCCACAGCGGGTCCGCGTTGTCGTTCACGGCGTGCCTCCTTCCGGGTACTGCGAGCGGAATGCGCGACGGGCCCGCACCAGCAGCGCCTCGGTGGCGTGCACCGTCCGGCCGATCAGCTCGGCGCATTCGGGGACCGAACGGCCGTCCAGATAGCGCAGCGACAGCACCGTCCGGTGCTGTTCGGGCAGCCGCGCCAGCACACTCTCGGCGACGATCCGGTCGAGTTCGGCGTCCCAGTCGTCGACCGGGTCGCTGGGTTCGGGCACCTCGGAGACCGGCACGGTGTGCCGGTCATGGCGGCGGCGGTAGTGGTCTGCCAACTTGTGCCGCGCCACCCCGATCAGCCACGGCAGGCTGATCGACGAGGCGGCGCCCCGCCGGGCGGCATCCATCGCCGCCAGGAAGGTCTCCGACGTCAGGTCCTCGGCGGTTCCACGGTCCGGACAGCGCCTGACGAAGTAGCCGTACACCGTCGGCAGGGCGTCGTCGTAGAGCGCCAGCAGGGTCCGCGGAGCGTCGTCACCGTCCGATTCGCCGCTCACACCTCAATCGTCGCCGTTCGGACCCGAACTCCGACGCCCTTCGGCGAAGCGATTTCGGTGTGCGCAGTCGCGGTGAGCGCGACCCACCACGCCGAAATCGCTAATGGAGGGCGTGCAGGCCGTTGCGCACCGTGTCGAAAGCGTCGCCGAGCGCCTGCGTGAGCGACACCGCCTCGTCGGCCAGCCACTGCTCGTAGGCCGACAGCGCCACGCCGAGCATCGTCCACGCCACGGTCTGCGGCACCAGATCCTGCCCCTTGACACCCATCCGACGGGCCACGAACCCGGCGACGACAGCCCGCCACCCGGCGTACATCGTCATCGAATACGCCTGCAGCGCATCGGTTTGCAGAATGACCCGCATCCGTTGTCGATGGCGGGCGGTCTCCGCGGCGTCGAATTCGTTGAACGCCAGCAGGGCGGCCCGTAGCGCATCGTCGATCGGAACGTCGGGGTCCACACCGTCGAACAGGTGGCGCATGTGGTCGAGATGCGCGTCGAAGTCGCCCCACGGAATCGCGCTCTTCGAGGAGTAGTAGCGGAACACCGTGCGCCGGGCGATACCGGCGGCGGCGGCGACATCGTCGACGCTGACCTCGTCGAACCCGCGGGCGGCGAACAATTCGAGCGCGACGTCGGTGATGTGGTCCTGGGTGGTGGAGCGGCGCCGACCCACGCGAGCCGCGGAATCCTGCCGCATGGAACTCACCCTTCCGTTCTGGCACTCGATGCCATATCGTAGGCGACCTAGGTCACACTCCAGTGGACCCTACGCGACGAAAGGCAGTGCTCATGGAGCCCGATCAGCACACCGAAGCAGACACCGAACTCGTCACCGAGACGCTCGTCGAAGAGGTCTCGATCGACGGGATGTGCGGGGTCTACTGACCGTGACGGCGCCTGTCGCGTTCGACCCCGATCTGCGGTGGAGGCTGCACAGCCAGGTGGCGGTGCGGCCTGAACCGTTCGGGGCGCTGCTCTACCACTTCGGGACCCGCAAGCTGTCGTTCCTGAAGAACCGCACGATCGTCGACGTGGTGAACTCGCTCGCCGAGCATCGCGACGCCCGCTCCGCCTGCCGCGCAGCCGGTATCGACGATGCGCAACAGGCGCCGTACCTGCACGCCCTCGGCGTGCTCGTCCAATCCAAGATGCTCGTCTGCGAGGAGAAACCCGCACCATGACTTCCGTTGCGCCGGTCCCGCGCCTGGTCGAGCAGTTCGAGCGTGGCCTCGATGCGCCGATCTGCCTGACGTGGGAGCTGACCTACGCCTGCAACCTGGCGTGCGTGCACTGCCTGTCCTCGTCGGGCAAACGCGATCCGCGCGAGCTCTCCACGCAGCAGTGCAAGGACATCATCGACGAGCTCGAGCGCATGCAGGTGTTCTACGTCAACATCGGCGGCGGGGAACCCACTGTGCGACCGGACTTCTGGGAGCTGGTCGACTACGCGACCGCACACCACGTCGGAGTGAAGTTCTCCACCAACGGTGTGCGCATCACGCCGGAGGTCGCCGCCAAACTCGCGGCCAGTGACTACGTCGACGTGCAGATCTCGCTGGACGGTGCGACCGCCGAGATCAACGACGCGGTCCGCGGCCCCGGCTCGTTCGCGATGGCCGAGCGCGCCCTGGAGAACCTGGCCGCCGCGGGCTTCAAGGACGCCAAGATCTCGGTCGTCGTCACCCGTCACAACGTCGGGCAGCTCGACGACTTCGCCGCGCTGGCGAGCCGCTACGGCGCGACGCTGCGGATCACCCGGCTGCGCCCGTCGGGCCGCGGCGCCGACGTGTGGGACGACCTGCACCCCACTGCCGAGCAGCAGGTGCAGCTGTACAACTGGCTGGTCGCCAAGGGTGAGCGGGTGCTGACCGGCGACTCGTTCTTCCACCTCTCCGGGCTGGGGGAACCGGGCGCGCTGGCCGGGCTCAACCTGTGCGGTGCGGGCCGGGTGGTTTGCCTCATCGACCCGGTGGGTGACGTCTATGCCTGCCCGTTCGCCATCCACGACAAGTTCCTGGCCGGAAACATTCTGTCGGACACAGGTTCTGGGGCTGGGTTTCAGAACGTCTGGCAGAACTCCGAACTGTTCCGCGAACTGCGTGAACCGCAGTCGGCGGGGGCCTGCAGTGGCTGCGGGCACTACGACGCCTGCCGCGGCGGATGCATGGCCGCGAAGTTCTTCACCGGCCTCCCGCTCGACGGGCCCGACCCGGAGTGCGTGCAGGGGTTCGGTGCGCCGGCGCTGACGGTCGACCGCGTCAAGCCCAAGCCCAGCGGCGACCACTCGCGGGGGACCAAGCAGCAGGGCCCGATCCCGTTGAAACTGTTGACCAAGCCGCCCGCTCGGCTGTGTGACGAAAGCCCGGTGTGATCATGGCCCGCGATACCTGGTTCGAAACCGTCGCCATCGCCCAGCAACGGGCGAAGAAACGGCTACCCAAGTCGGTGTACTCCTCGCTGATCTCCGCCAGCGAGAAGGGGGTGACGGTCTCCGACAACGTGGAGTCCTTCTCCGAGCTCGGCTTCGCCCCGCACGTCGTCGGCGCTGCCGCGAAGCGCGATCTGTCGACAACGGTCATGGGGCAAGAGATTTCGATGCCGGTCATGATCTCGCCGACCGGTGTGCAGGCCGTCGACCCCGACGGCGAGGTCGCGGTCGCGCGTGCGGCCGCCGCCCGCGGCACCGCGATGGGGTTGTCCTCGTTCGCGAGCAAGCCGATCGAAGAGGTCATCGCCGCCAACCCGAAGCTGTTCTTCCAGATCTACTGGCTGGGGGGACGGGAGGCGATCCTGGAGCGGGCGCTTCGCGCCAAGGAAGCCGGTGCGGTAGGGCTGATCGCCACGACCGACTGGAGCTTCTCCCATGGCCGGGACTGGGGCAGCCCGGCGATTCCCGAACAGATGAACCTCAAGACGATGTTGAGGATGTCGCCCGAGGTGCTCACGAAGCCGCGTTGGCTGTGGGATTTCGGGAAGACGCTGAGCCCGCCTGACCTGCGGGTGCCCAACCAGGCGCGCCGCGGCGAGCCCGGCCCGCCGTTCTTTCAGGCCTACGGAGAGTGGATGGGCACCCCGCCGCCCACCTGGGAGGACATCGCATGGTTGCGTGAGCGGTGGGACGGCCCGTTCATGCTCAAGGGCATCGTGCGCGTCGACGACGCGAAACGTGCTGTCGACGCCGGTGTTTCAGCGATCTCGGTGTCCAACCACGGCGGTAACAATCTCGATGGGACCCCGGCAGCCATCCGTTGCCTGCCCGCGGTCGCCGATGCGGTGGGCGACCAGATCGAGGTCCTGCTCGACGGCGGGATCCGCCGCGGCAGCGACGTGGTCAAGGCCTTGGCCCTCGGTGCCCGCGCGGTGATGATCGGCCGGGCGTACCTGTGGGGGCTCGCCGCCAACGGCCAGGCCGGTGTGGAGAACGTCCTGGACATCCTGCGCGGTGGCATCGATTCGGCATTGATGGGGCTCGGGCGCGCCTCGATTCATGATCTGGGGCCGAGCGACATCCTGGTGCCGCCGGGGTTCACCCGCGCCCTGGGTGTTCCGGGTGGCGACGACGCGTAAGAGCCTGACCCTCCGCTGTGACGCAGGGGACGGACGGTGCTGGCGGGGTGGCGGGCGGCGCGGTAGCCGGTCTGCTTCGGAAAATCAATCGAAGCCCATGCGCGAACAAGTGGCGCACGCCAGGTGAATTCGGCTTACCATCGGCGGGTGGCTTTTCCCAGCGAGCTTGGGAACTCGACGTCGAGGCAGCTGCGCGACACATCGACGGCGTTGATCGTTCCCGTAGGTTCCACCGAACAGCATGGACCCCACTTGCCGCTGGACACCGACACCCGCATCGCCACCGCGGTCGCCCGCGAAGTCGCGCACTCGCTGGCGCCGTCGTGGTCGCTCGCGCCTGCCGTCGGCTACGGCGCCAGCGGTGAGCACGAGAGTTTCCCCGGCACGATCTCGATCGGTACCGCCGCCCTGCGCCTGCTGCTGGTCGAATTCGGCCGATCCGCGTCGAACTGGGCGTCGCGGGTGGTGTTCGTCAACGGCCACGGGGGTAACGCGGAGGCGCTCGCGGGCGCGACCGCCCTGCTGCGCTACGAGGACCGCGACGTCGCCTGGTGTCCGTGCGTCGCGAAGGACTCCGATGCGCACGCGGGCCACACCGAAACGTCCGTACTGCTTTACATCTCGCCGGGCGACGTACACATCGACCACTGGCAGCGCGGCAACACCGCCCCGCTGCGCGAGCTGATGCCACAGCTCCGTCAGGGTGGTGTGGCGGCCGTCAGCGAGGTGGGCGTGCTCGGAGACCCCACCACCGCGACCGGCACCGACGGCGCCCGGTTGTTCGGTGAAATGGTGCAGCAGTGCGCCGACCGGATCGCGCGCTGGGCGCCGGACAGCAACGGGATGCTGCGATGACCGGGCCGCGCCTGCCGAACGGCTTTGCCGTACAGGTCGACCGGCGCGTCAAGGTGCTCGGCGAAGGAGCTGCACTCCTCGGCGGCTCACCCACCCGGCTGCTGCGGCTGGCGCCCGCCGCCCAGACCATGCTCAGCGGTGGCCGCCTCGAGGTGCACGACGCCCAGAGCGCACAGCTGGCCCGCACCTTACTCGACGCCACCGTCGCTCATCCGCGGCCCGCGGGCGGACCCTCGCATCGCGACGTGACCATCGTCATCCCGGTGCGCGACAACCTGTTTGGACTGCAGCGCCTCGTCGCGTCGTTACGCGGCCTACGGGTCATCGTCGTGGACGACGGATCGGCGGTGCCGGTCGAGCGACGTGACCTGGCCGGTGTGCACTGCGATGTGCAGCTGATCCGGCACGACGTCAGCAGGGGGCCCGCGGCCGCCCGCAATACCGGTGCCGCCGCGAGCGCCACCGACTTCGTCGCCTTCCTCGACTCCGACGTCGTCCCGCGCCGCGGATGGCTCGAGGCGTTGCTGGGGCACTTCTGCGACCCAATGGTGGCGCTGGTGGCGCCCCGCATCGTCGGGCTGCGCACCGCCGACAACCCGGTGGCCCGCTACGAAGCCGTGCGCTCGTCGCTGGACCTCGGTCAGCGGGAGGCGCCGGTGGTGCCCTACGGCCCGGTGTCCTATGTGCCGAGCGCCGCGATCATCTGCCGCCGGCGCATGCTGGACGACATCGGCGGCTTCGACGAGACGATGCGCTCGGGCGAGGACGTCGACCTGTGCTGGCGGCTGGTGGAGGCCGGCGCCCGGTTGCGCTACGAGCCGATCGCGCTCGTGGCACACGACCACCGCACCGAACTCGGGCAGTGGTTCTCCCGCAAAGCCTTCTACGGTGAGTCCGCGGCCCCGCTGTCGGTCCGCCATCCCGGTAAGACGGCCCCGCTGGTGATCTCGGGCTGGACGCTGGTGGTCTGGGTGCTGATGGCGATGGGCACCTGCGTCGGCTACCTGGCGTCGGTGATCGCCGCCGGCCTGACGGCGCGACGGGTGGCCAGCGCCCTGCGCAGCGTCGAAACCCAACCCAGACAGGTGGCCGCCATCGCCGCCCACGGATTGTGGTCGGCGGCGCTGCAACTGGCGTCGGCGATCTGCCGGCACTACTGGCCGATCGCCCTGTTGGCCGCGGTGCTGTCCCGCCGCTGTCGGCAGGCGGTGCTGATCGCCGCGGTGGTCGACGGTGTCGTGGACTGGGCAGCACGTCGCGGCAACACCGACGACGACACCAGACAGGTCGGGTTGCTGACCTATGTGCTGTTGCGCCGGCTCGACGACATCGCCTACGGGCTGGGGCTGTGGACCGGGGTGGTGCGCGAACGACACCTCGGTGCGCTCAAACCGCAGATCCGAACGTAAAGGCCGAGTTGTCTGTGCGCAGTGACGTGCTGATCGTCGGTGCCGGCAGCGCCGGATCCGTGCTGGCCGAACGACTTTCCGCTGACCCGCGGTGCCGAGTGACCGTGGTGGAGGCCGGGCCCGCCCCGTCCGACCCGCGGGTGGCCCAGCAGATCAACGACGGGCTGAGGCTGCCGATCGGCACCGCCAGTTCGGTGGTCCGGCACTATCTGACAACGCTCACCGACGCACCGCCCCGCCGCATGCAGATCACGCGCGGTGCGGTCGTCGGCGGCTCGGGGGCGGTCAACGGCGGATACTTCTGCCGCGGGCTGCCCGCCGACTTCGACGGGTGGCAGCTCCCCGGGTGGACGTGGCGCGACGTGCTCCCGCACTTCCGGGCGATCGAGACGGACCTGGATTTCGGCGGGCCGTTGCACGGTGCGGACGGCCCCATCAACGTCCGGCGAGTCAGTGACTTCGATGGGTGCACTGCGTCTTTCGTCGCCGCAGCCCGTGGCGCGGGCCATCGGTGGGTCGAGGATCTCAGCGGATTCGACGCGGATGTGCCTGCCGCCGGGGTGGGTGCCGTGCCGCTGAACATCGACAGCGGGACCCGGGTGGGACCGGGCGGCGCGTTCCTGCTGCCCGCGCTCGAGCGCGACAACGTCGACCTGTTGCCCGATACGAGGGTCATGCGTGTGCGCATCGCTCAGGGCCGTGCCGTGGCGGCCGAGTGCGTGGGCCCCGCGGGGAGGTTCACCGTGACCGCGGATCGGATCGTGTTGTCCGCAGGGGCGATCGGCAGCGCGCAACTGCTGATGGTCTCGGGTATCGGGCCGGTGAAGACGTTGCGGGAGTTGGGTATTCGGGTGTGGGCCGACCTGCCCGTCGGCGCGTCGACTTCCGACCATCCCGAATGGGTGATACCGGTGGGCTGGACGCCCACCCATGATCTGCCGCCGCTGGAGGCAGTGCTCACCACCGAGGATGGGCTCGAAATCCGGCCGTACACAGCAGGGTTCGGCGCGATGGTGCATGGACCCGGCCACGACCCCGCTGAGAGTCCGCACATCGGCGTCGCGCTGATGCGGCCCCGGTCCAGGGGCCGGGTCACCGTCGCGTCGGCCGATCCGCTCGTCCCTCCGGTGATCGACCATCGCTACGACAGCGAGCCCGCGGATGTGGCCGACCTCGCCGCGGGAGCCGAGCTGGCCTACGACATCGCCAGTGGCACAGTGACAACGGGTGAACCGTCATGGTCGACATCGCAGCATCTGGCCGGTACCGCACCGATGGGTAGCGACGACGATCCGCGGGCGGTGCTCGACGCACAGTGCCGGGTCCGCGGCGTCGACGGTCTGTGGGTGGTGGACGGTTCGGTGATGCCCGCCCTCACCAGTCGCGGCCCGCATGCGACGATCGCGATGATCGGGCACCGGGCCGCGGAGTTCATCGCGGGCTGAGCGGTTCGAGCGCCTCGGCGAGGCGCGTGGCCGCGGCGACGCCGTCGACCACCGGTACGCCCAACCGCCGCGACAGCGGCTCGGCGAAGCGGGCCATCGCCGCACAGCCGAGCACGATCGAGCCGCTGCCGTCGGTCCGCAGCGCGTGCGCACACAGTTCGGCGATCGGTTCGATCGTGGCCGGGTCGGAGTCGATCCGGAGGACGGGGATGTCGCAGGCGTACACGCCCAGGCACGCACCGGGGGTGTAGGTCTTCGCGAGCTGCCAGCCACGGGGCACCGTCGCCGACATCGACGTAACCACCGAGAAGGTGCCCGCGAGCAGTGCGGCGGCGTGCATGGCGGCCTGGGCGATGCCGAGGACCGGTGCGCCGAGCAGGCTTCGTGCCTCGTCGAGGCCGGGATCGCCGAAGCAGGCGATCACGTAGGCGTCGGGTCGGTCCTGCTCGCGCTGCGCCGCCGTCTGTAGGACATCGAGCAGGTGTGGGACGCAACGGAGTTCGTCGGCGTCGTTCTCGATGCTGGCCGGCCCGTCGGCGGGGTTGGCGGACTCGACGACGGTGGTGGGGCGCGCCACCGCTGCGGCGCCCGCGGCAATAGCGGCCGTCATCGACTCCGTCGTGTTGGGGTTGACCAGGAGCAGGCGCACGAAGCCAGGTTAGTGGCGGAGGCGCACCGGCGCCGGATCAGGACCGGTGCCGGGCGACGTTGCGGGCGCGTGCTCGCCCGCTGAGCCGACGCACGATGCGCAACTGCTGTCCGTCGCGGCCCGGCGCCCAGATGGCGACGAACACCGCCGCCACCGCGACGACGGCGGCGATGGCGAACAACGACGAATCCATCGCCTGCAGGAATGCGGACTCGGCGAGATCGGCCAACTGGGCGCCCTGGGGGCCCATCTTCTCGGAGATCTCCAGCGCCTCCGCCGGCGAGTCCGTCGCCGGACCGCGAATCTCCGGTGGGAAAGCGCTCAGGCCCGGTGACAGGGCATCGGCGTACTGAGCGGCGAAGATCGATCCCGCCACCGCGATGCCGAGCGCGGCGCCGATTTCGCGGGTGGCGTCGTTGACAGCTGAGGCGACACCCTGTTTGTCGTCGGGAACCGCTCCCATGATGGCCGATGTCGTTGGGGCGGTGCACAAGCCGATACCCGTGCTCATGACGAGCATCGGCCAGGTCAGATCCCAGAACGAGGAGCCGTTTTCGAGCAGTTGCATGAACAACAGACCGGCCGACAGGATGAGCAGACCGCTGAACACCGTGAGCCGCAACCCCATTCGAGGCAGATACCAGGGAGTCAGCACACCGAAGACGAGCAGCGGTGCGGCAAGGGGTGCGATGGCGACGGCTGTGCGCAGCGGCGTGTAACCCATCACCAGCTGGATGTACTGGATGACCACGAAGAAGAAGCCGAAGTTGGCGAAGAACAGGAGGGTGACACCCACTGCGCCGGTGGCGAAGTCGGGCCTGCCGAACAATCGCACATCCAGCAGCGGAAATCGGCGGCGTAGCTCCACGAACCCGAAGACCACCGCGAGGACCACGCCGACGGCTATACAGATCAGTACTCCGGGATCGGTCCATCCGCGGGCAGGCGCCTCGATGACGCCGAAGACGAAAACCGCCACCGCCGCGCCGATGAGGCCGGCGCCCCACCAGTCCAGGGGCGCCGCGTCCGTCTCGCGTGACGACGGGACCGTACAGGTGAGCACGATCATCGCTGCGCCGGCGATCGCGAAGGCCCAGAAGATCGACTGCCACGACCAGAAGTTCAGGAGCAGACCCGAGCCGAGGAACCCGATCACGGTGGCGGAGCCGGCGACGGCCGCCCAGATTCCCACTGCCTTGTTGCGTTCGGACTTGGGATAGGCCGCCGTCAACAGCGACAGCGTTGCCGGCATCACGAAGGCGGCGCCCGCGCCGGCGACGGCACGGGCCAGGATGATCTGCGTAGGGCTGTCGAACATCAGCGGGGCGACCGAGGCCACCGAGAAGATGGCCAGGCCGATCAGCAGCGCGCCGCGTCGGCCATAGCGGTCGCCGACGGCGCCGGCAGGCAGGAGAAGGCAGGCAAGCACCAGGGTGTACCCGTCGACCACCCACGTCAGCTGCGTCTGGGTGGCGGAGGTCGCGATCGCGATATCGCTGAGCGCGGTGTTCAGCCCGATCATCGATGAGATGACGAGGGAGACGCCCATACACGCCACGACGAGCAACCAGACGCGCCGTCCCTTGCTCAACGCGGCCAGGCTCGGATCGGTGGGTTGCTCGGGCCGGGCGAGAGTATCGGCCATGCGGCTCTCCTGGGCTCGGTGTCTTTTCGAGACTATCGGTCTCGGAGCTAGACGAATAGTCTTGTTACCCGCTGGGAGATGATGTAAACGATGACCGATGTCAACGGCGACCCCCGTCCGGCCCGTTCGCGGGCGCGTCTGCTCGAGGCGGCGACCACGCTGCTGCGGTCCGGCGGCCCCAGCGCGGTGACGATCGACGCGGTCACCCGCAGCGCGAACGTCGCCCGCGCGACGCTGTACCGGCACTTCGCCAGTGCCAACGATCTGCTGGCGGCGGCGTTCCAGGGGCTGCTGCAGCCTGCGCCGATGCCACCGGCCGAGGGCAGCCTGCGCGAACAGCTGATCGCCGTCGTGGTCGGCTGGGCGGATGCGATCCGGGAGGTGCCGACCACGCTGGCCGCGATGACGTGGCTCGCCTCCGGACCCGACCTGGGCCCGTGGGCCGAGGTGCGCGAGGCCGAGACCGGGGGAGCGGTCGGCTCACTGCGCGAGCGGATCCTGCAGTCGTACTCGGCGCCGTTCGACGCGATCTTCGACGGCCCGGCGGCCGGCGACCTGCACCTCGACGAGAAGGACCGCCTCCTGGCGATCGCCCTGCTCATCGGGCCGCTGATCCTGGGCCGGCTGAGCACGCTGGCCGATTTCGACTACCACGCGTGCGCCGAAGCGGCCGTGGACGGCTTCCTCGCCACGCACGTCCGCCAGGGCGGTCTCAGCGCAACGAATACCGGATCGGCAGGTGCTTGAGCCCGCCGACGAAGGTGGTCGCCGACAGCTCGGGCGTGCCCGCCAGCTCGATGTGGTCCAGGCGCGGCAAGAGCTCGGTGAACAGGCTGTTCATCTCCATCCGGGCGAGTGCGGCGCCGAGACAGAAGTGCACTCCGTAGCCGAAGGACAGGTGCTTGTTCGGGTCGCGTCCCACGTCGAAGCGGAACGGTTCGTCGAAGATCTCGTCGTCCCGATTCGCCGAAACGTAAGCGAGATAGACGGATTCGCCCTTCGCGATCGGCACGCCGCGAACCGTGGTGTCCTCGGCGGCGGTGCGCATGAACTCCTTGACGGGGGTGGACCAGCGGATCATCTCCTCCACCGCGGTCCCCATCAGGCCCGGATCGTTCTGGAGGCGCTGCAGTTCACCGGGATTCTCGATGAGTGCGAGCAGACCGCCCGAGATCGCGTCCTTGGTGGTGTCGTGGCCGGCGCTGGCGACGATCACGTAGTACGAGGCCGTGTCGACCTCGGACACTGGTTCGCCGTCGATCGCGCCGTTCGCGATCGCCGATGCGAGGTCGTCGGTCGGATTCGCCCGCCGGGATGCGGTCAGCTGCGAGAAATAGGAGAAGAAGTCGAGTAGCACCGCCATCTGCTCTTCGGGAGTGGTGCCGCGTTTGTACTCCTCGTCGTCGCCACCGAACATCTCCTGGGTCAGCGAGTGCATGCGACCGAAATCCTCTTCGGGCAGGCCGAGCAGCGACATGATCACGTACAGCGGGAAGTTGACCGCGATCTCGGTGACGAAGTCGCACTCCGGACCGATGTCGCGCATCCGGTCCACGTAGCGCTCGGCGAGTTCGTCGACGCGCACCTTGAGGTCACGCATCGCCTTGGGCCGGAACCAGTCCGCGCCGATCGCACGCACCTTGCGGTGGTGCGGATCGTCCATGTGGATCAGCGTGCGCAGGCCCATACCGGCCTCGAGGTGCGCCTTGGCCAGATCGTCGGCCTGTGCGGTGGAAAGCAGCGGGCGGGGTTCGGACAGGAACAGGTCGTTGGCCCGCTCGATCGCCATGATGTCGGCGTGTTTGGTGATCGCCCAGAACGGCCGGTAGGGCGGGTTGTCCACCCAGGCCACCGGGTTGGTGGCCCGCAGATGGGTCAGCGCCGCGTGCAGTCGCTGGTCGTCGGCGTAAGCCGTCGGATCGGCCAGCACCTTGGCGGCGTCGTCCATCGTCGGCGTGCTCATAGGTACTCCTTCGCAGCAACTTGACAGGTGTCAAAATGCATCTTATGTGACTCGCGCCACGTTGTGCCACAAACCGTGACATTCCCTCACGCCGTCGATCACTAGGCTCGCGGTGTGCGATACGTCCACGCCCTCGGCTGGGCGCTCGCAGTGGTCCTGCTCGCCGCGTGCACCAGGGGGGACGGGGGCGCGACCACCCCGACACCCGCCGACCCGGCCGTGGTGCACACGGTCTCCGGTGCGCTGCGCGGAGTGGTCGCGGACGACCATCGACTGTTCGCCGGCATTCCCTACGCGGCCCCGCCCGTGGGTCCGCTGCGCTGGCGCCCGCCCGCCCCCGCACCGGAGTGGAACGGGGAGCGGCAGGCCACCCGGTCTGGCCCGCGCTGCCTGCAGGACCCGGCCAGCGATCCGGAGTTCGGCAGGCAGACCGACGAGGACTGCCTGACGCTCAACGTCTGGACCCCACCTGCGTCGAGCGAGAAACGGCCGGTGATGGTCTGGATCCACGGCGGCGCGTTCGTCAGCGGCAACGCCGGTATGTACGACGCCCGCTGGCTGGCCGCGCGCGGTGACATCGTCGTCGTCACCGTCAACTACCGGCTCGGCACGGTCGGCTTCCTGGCGCATCCGGCCCTGGGGGCGCCCGGCGACGTCGGCAACTACGGGCTGGCCGACCAGCAGGCCGCGCTGCGCTGGGTGCGTGACAACATCGCCGACTTCGGCGGCGACCCGCAGAAGGTCACCGTCGCAGGCGAGTCGGCCGGCGGGATGTCGGTGTGCGACCACCTCGTCGCCCCGGGCTCGGTCGGCCTGTTCCGCGCCGCGATCATCCAGAGCGGTCCCTGCCAGACGCAGGCCGCGCTGCCCGTGGCCGAACAGCGCAGTCTCGACTACGCCGCGGACGCCGGCTGCCCCGATCCGGTCACCGCCGCCGCGTGCCTGCGCGCGCTGCCCGCCGACAAATTGCGCAAACCCGTGTGGTTCGTCGGTATCGGCGCCAACGACCTGACCGGGCCGGTCACCGGGACCGCCGCGCTGCCGGTCGACCCCGTGAGCGCCTTCGCCGACGGGAAAGCGGCGCGGGTGCCGGTGCTCATCGGGACCAACCGCGACGAGTTCACACTCTTCGTCGCGCTGAGCTACCTGCAGCGCGGCGACCGCTACCTGCCCGAGGAGTACCCCGGCCTGCTGGCCGACACCTTCGGCGCGAACGCCGCGCAGGTCGGCGCGCGCTATCCGGTCGACCGCTACGGCAGCGTCGCGCTCGCCTATGCGGCGGCGGTGACCGACGGCGAGTTCGCCTGCATCGCCGACCGGATCGCCGCGGACCTCGCCGGCCGGTCGCCGGTCTACGCCTACGAGTTCAACGACCGCCAGGCGCCGGCCCCCGAACCGCTGCGGACCCTGCCGTTCCCGGTCGGCGCCAGCCACTCACTCGAGCTGCGCTACCTGTTCGACGTCGGCGGGGCGCCGCCACTGTCGCCGGAGCAGCAGACGCTGTCCGACCAGATGATCGACTACTGGAGTGCCTTCGTCACCTCAGGTGTCCCGTCGGCCTCGGACGCCCCGGACTGGCCGGAGTTCGGCGACGGCTCCTATCTGTCGCTGCAACCCGACGGCAGCCGGGTCACGACGGGCTTCGCCGAGGAGCACGGCTGCGCGTTCTGGTCGGGTCTGCGAAACTGAGGGTCGTGACCTGGACCGCGAGGGCCCGTCACGCCGATCGGCGGGGGTTGTCCAGGGATTTGGATAGGGCACGATCGTCAGGCATACTGTTCGGGTTGCCTTGAGCCGGGTCGGTGCCTGTTCGGACCGCCCCGCGAAGGCATCCGACCGGCGCCCATACGGGCGCATCGGTCCCACCTCTCGAGTGTGTCGGATTTCCGCCGCAATCGAGTGCGCGTAGGGCGACACACCCGACCGCGGGGGCCGGTGGACCACAGACAGGTAAACAGCGGCGGCAACAGCCAACCGCGCTGGGTTCGCCCAGCGCGGGCCATAAGCAGGAGTGAGGTAGGAACAGCGTGGCGGGACAAAAGATCCGCATCAGGCTCAAGGCCTACGACCACGAGGCGATCGACGCCTCGGCGCGCAAGATCGTGGAGACGGTCACCCGTACCGGTGCCAGCGTGGTGGGCCCCGTGCCGCTGCCGACCGAGAAGAACGTGTACTGCGTCATCCGCTCACCGCACAAGTACAAGGACTCGCGGGAGCACTTCGAGATGCGTACTCACAAGCGGTTGATCGACATCCTCGACCCGACGCCGAAGACCGTTGACGCGCTCATGCGCATCGACCTTCCGGCCAGCGTCGACGTGAATATCCAGTAGGAGACCCTAGAAATGGCACGTAAAGGCATTCTGGGCACCAAGCTGGGCATGACGCAGGTGTTCGACGAGAACAACAGGGTCGTGCCGGTGACGGTCGTCAAAGCCGGCCCCAACGTGGTGACCCGGATCCGTACCCCCGAGCGCGACGGCTACAGCGCGGTGCAGATCGCCTATGGCGAGATCAGCCCCCGCAAGGTCACCAAGCCGGTGACCGGTCAGTTCGCCGCCGCAGGCATCAACCCGCGTCGCCACCTCGCCGAGCTCCGGCTCGAGGACGAGTCGGCCACCGCGGACTACGAGGTCGGCCAGGAACTCACGGCTGAGGTCTTCGCCGAGGGCGCCTTCGTCGACGTCACCGGGACCAGCAAGGGCAAGGGCTTCGCCGGCACCATGAAGCGCCACGGCTTCAAGGGTCAGGGCGCCAGCCACGGTGCGCAGGCAGTGCACCGCCGTCCCGGTTCCATCGGTGGCTGCGCCACCCCCGGCCGGGTGTTCAAGGGCACCCGCATGTCGGGCCGGATGGGCAGCGACCGCGTGACGACGCAGAACCTCGTGGTGCACAAGGTCGACGCCGCCAACGGCGTGCTGTTGATCAAGGGCGCCATCCCCGGCCGCAACGGTGGACTCGTGATGGTCCGCAGCGCAATCAAGCGAGGCGAGAAGTAATGGCAACCACAATTGAGGTCAAGACGCCGGCAGGCACCACCGACGGTTCCGTCGAGCTGCCCGCCGAGCTGTTCGACGTCGAGGCCAACATCGCGCTGATGCACCAGGTGGTCACCGCACAGTTGGCCGCCAAGCGTCAGGGCACGCACTCGACCAAGACCCGCGGTGAGGTCTCCGGCGGCGGCAAGAAGCCGTACCGCCAGAAGGGCACCGGCCGCGCGCGTCAGGGTTCGACCCGTGCGCCGCAGTTCACCGGCGGTGGCGTGGTGCACGGCCCGCAGCCGCGCGACTACAGCCAGCGCACCCCGAAGAAGATGATCGCCGCCGCCCTGCGCGGGGCGCTCTCGGACCGGGCGCGCAACGGCCGCATTCACGCGGTCACCGAACTGGTGGAGGGGCAGACCCCGTCGACCAAGGGCGCCAAGGCGTTCCTGTCGTCGCTTCTGTCCGAGCGCACGGCTGGGAACAACAAGGTCCTGATCGTCATCGGCCGCACCGATGACACCAGCGTCCGCAGCGTGCGCAACCTGCCCGGCGTGCACATCATCTCGCCGGATCAGCTCAACACCTACGACGTGCTCAAGGCCGACGACGTGGTGTTCAGCGTCGAGGCGCTGAACGCTTACATCTCGGCGAACAGCAAGCAGGAGGTAACGGCCTGATGGCAACCGTGACGGATCCCCGCGACATCATCCTGGCGCCGGTCATCTCCGAGAAGTCCTACGGGCTGATCGAGGACAACGTCTACACGTTCGTCGTGCACCCGGACTCGAACAAGACCCAGATCAAGATCGCTGTCGAGAAGATCTTCAAGGTCAAGGTCGATTCGGTGAACACGGCCAACCGGCAGGGCAAGCGCAAGCGCACCCGCTCCGGGTACGGCCAGCGCAAGAGCACCAAGCGCGCCATCGTCACCCTGGCCGCCGGCAGTAAGCCGATCGATCTGTTCGGAGCACCGGCCTGAGCCGGGCGAGAAGCTAGAGAGACTTAATAGAAATGGCAATTCGCAAGTACAAGCCGACGACCCCGGGTCGCCGCGGTGCCAGCGTCTCCGATTTCGCCGAGATCACTCGCTCGACCCCGGAGAAATCGCTGGTCCGCCCGCTGCACGGTAAGGGCGGACGTAACGCACACGGTCGGATCACCACCCGGCACAAGGGCGGTGGCCACAAGCGCGCCTACCGCGTGATCGACTTCCGTCGCCACGACAAGGACGGCGTCGACGCCAAGGTCGCACACATCGAGTACGACCCGAACCGCACCGCGAACATCGCACTGCTGCATTACCTGGACGGCGAGAAGCGCTACATCATCGCGCCGCAGGGACTCAAGCAGGGCGCGGTCGTGGAGTCGGGCGCCAACGCCGACATCAAGCCGGGCAACAACCTGCCGCTGCGCAACATCCCGTCCGGCACCGTCATCCACGCTGTGGAGCTGCGGCCCGGTGGTGGCGCGAAGCTCGCCCGCTCGGCGGGTGTCAGCGTCCAGCTGCTGGGCAAGGAAGGCGCCTACGCGACGCTGCGTATGCCGTCGGGTGAGATCCGCCGCGTCGACGTGCGCTGCCGCGCCACCGTCGGCGAGGTCGGCAACGCCGAGCAGGCGAACATCAACTGGGGTAAGGCCGGCCGTATGCGGTGGAAGGGCAAGCGCCCGACCGTCCGTGGTGTCGTGATGAACCCGGTCGACCACCCGCACGGCGGTGGTGAGGGTAAGACCTCCGGTGGCCGTCACCCGGTCAGCCCGTGGGGTAAGCCCGAGGGTCGTACCCGCAAGAACAAGCCGAGCGACAAGCTCATCGTCCGACGCCGGCGCACCGGCAAGAACAAGCGCTAGGCCGGGGAAGGAACTTTAGCGATGCCACGCAGCCTGAAGAAAGGCCCGTTCGTCGACGACCATCTCCTCAAAAAGGTGGACGTCCAGAACGAGAAGAACACCAAGCAGGTCATCAAGACCTGGTCGCGTCGGTCGACCATCATCCCCGACTTCATCGGGCACACCTTTGCGGTTCACGACGGCCGCAAGCACGTGCCGGTGTTCGTCACCGAGGCGATGGTCGGGCACAAGCTGGGCGAGTTCGCCCCCACCCGCACCTTCAAGGGTCACATCAAGGATGACCGGAAGAGCAAGAGGCGATGAGTACGACCATCGAATATCCGTCAGCGACGGCAGTCGCCCGCTACGTCGGCATCTCGGCGAGCAAGGCCCGCCGCGTCATCGATCTGGTCCGCGGCAAGAGCGTCGAGGAAGCCCTCGACATCCTGCGGTGGGCGCCTCAGCAGGCCAGTGAGCCGGTCGCCAAGGTGATCGCCAGTGCTGCGGCCAACGCGCAGAACAACGATGGCCTCGACCCGGCGACGCTGGTGGTCGCGACCATCCACGCCGATGAGGGCCCGACCGCCAAGCGCATCCGTCCGCGTGCCCAGGGGCGTGCGTTCCGGATCCGCAAGCGCACCAGCCACATCACCGTGATCGTGGAGAGCCGTCCCCCCCGTGAGCGTCGCCGCGGTGGTGCGGCCGAGCCTGCCGGCGGTGCACGCGCGCGTCGCGCCCAGGGCAGCAAGGCCAAGACCGCCGCAGCCGCCACGACCACTGAAGCTTCGGAAGAGGCGAAGGGAGGCTCGCAGTAGTGGGCCAGAAGATCAACCCCCACGGCTTCCGCCTCGGTATCACGACCGACTGGAAGTCCCGGTGGTACGCAGACAAGCAGTACAAGGACTACGTCAAGGAAGACGTGGCGATCCGGAGGCTCCTGGCCACCGGTCTCGAGCGCGCCGGTATCGCCGACGTGGAGATCGAACGCACCCGCGACCGGGTCCGCGTCGACATCCACACCGCACGTCCGGGCATCGTGATCGGCCGTCGTGGCACTGAGGCCGACCGGATCCGCGCCGACCTGGAGAAGCTGACCAAGAAGCAGGTCCAGCTCAACATCCTCGAGGTGAAGAGCCCGGAGTCGGTGGCTCAGCTCGTCGCCCAGGGTGTTGCCGAGCAGCTGTCCAACCGTGTGGCGTTCCGTCGCGCGATGCGCAAGGCGATCCAGTCGGCGATGCGTCAGCCGAACGTCAAGGGCATCCGCGTGCAATGCTCCGGCCGCCTCGGTGGCGCCGAGATGAGCCGCTCGGAGTTCTACCGCGAAGGCCGGGTGCCGCTGCACACGCTGCGCGCCGACATCGACTACGGCCTCTACGAGGCCAAGACCACCTTCGGCCGGATCGGCGTGAAGGTCTGGATCTACAAGGGCGACATCGTCGGCGGCAAGCGTGAGCTGACCGCCGCCGCGCCCGCGGGTGCCGACCGCCCGCGCCGTGAGCGTCCGTCGGGCACCCGCCCGCGCCGCAGCGGTGCGTCGGGTACCACGGCGACCAGCACTGACGCCGGGCGTGCCGCCAGCGGCACCGCGCCTGCGGGCAGTGTCGCGGCCAACGCGGAGGCGCCGGCAGCGGCCGACGCCGTGGCGGCCGAGTCCACCACAGAGAATTCAGGGAGCTAAGCATGCTGATCCCTCGTAAGGTCAAGCACCGCAAGCAGCATCACCCCAGACAGCGCGGCATTGCCAGCGGTGGCACGTCGGTGAGCTTCGGTGACTACGGCATCCAGGCGCTCGAGCACGCCTACATCACCAACCGGCAGATCGAGTCCGCTCGTATCGCCATCAACCGGCACATCAAGCGTGGCGGCAAGGTGTGGATCAACATCTTCCCGGACCGTCCGCTGACCAAGAAGCCCGCCGAGACCCGCATGGGTTCGGGTAAGGGTTCGCCGGAGTGGTGGGTGGCCAACGTCAAGCCCGGCCGTGTGCTGTTCGAGCTGAGCTACCCCGACGAGAAGATCGCGCGGGACGCACTGACCCGCGCAATCCACAAGTTGCCGATCAAGGCGCGCATCGTGACCAGAGAGGAGAACTTCTGATGGCAGTGGGAGTATCGCCTGGTGAACTGCGCGAGCTGACCGACGACGAGTTGATCGAGCGGGTGCGTGAGTCGAAGGAAGAGCTGTTCAACCTGCGCTTCCAGATGGCCACCGGTCAGCTGTCCAACAACCGTCGGCTCCGCACGGTGCGACAGGAGATTGCGCGCGTGTACACCGTGCTGCGCGAACGTGAACTGGGTCTGGCCTCCGGACCCGCCGGTGAGGAATCGTGATGGCAGAGAACACAACTGACAAGAGCACTTCGGCTGGCCCGAAGCACACCCCGCGCACCGAGAAGCCGCGCGGCCGTCGCAAGACCGCCATCGGCTACGTGGTGAGCGACAAGATGCAGAAGACCATCGTGGTCGAGCTGGAATCCCGCAAGAGCCACCCGCTCTACGGCAAGATCATCCGGACCACCACGAAGGTCAAGGCCCATGACGAGAACGGCGACGCCGGCGTCGGCGACCGCGTCTCGCTGATGGAGACCCGACCGCTGTCGGCCACCAAGCGGTGGCGGCTGGTCGAGGTCCTCGAAAAGGCCAAGTAACACCGCCACACTCTTCGGCGTCACGACTGCCCACCGCCTCGTGCGGTGGGCAGTGGTGTTTCCGGGCTCCGATCGAAATTGTGATGCATCTAACATTGAATTGTGCAGACAACGGGGGGCCGGCTAGCCGCGGTCATGAGCGTGCTGGCGCTGCTTTTCTGGGGAGTGCCGCCGGTCGCGAAGGGGGTTCCCGGCGACGGCGCGCTGGTCGGCGCGCCCACCCTGACCCTCGCTGAACTCGGCTCCGGCGGCCCCCTCCAGTTCTACGGCCAGACCGGCACCACGACGCTGACGTTCCCGGTGCCCCCCGGGCTCACGCCGGCCACCCTGAATGCGACGTTCGAGCTTCCGGTCTTCCTGCGTTCAGCGGCTATCACCGTCGTTCAGGACCAGCGCACGATCGCCCAGCTGGAGTTGCCCCTGGTGCCGCGCGGACCGGTCCAGATTCCGCTGGCGGGTGCCGATGTCGACGACAACGCCGTGACGGTGACGATCCACAGTTATCTGCTGCCTCTCGAGGGATACTGCCTGGACCCGACGAATCCGCTGCAGCTCGTCGACGGATCGATCAGCTTCACCGGCACGGAGTCGGTGCCGTCCGCCGTGGCCGATTTCCTGCCACCGGTGCTGCGGACGTTGACCATCGCCATCCCGCGTAACCCGTCGCAGGCCGAATCCGATGCGGCGGTGCGGGTGGGTACGGCGGTGGCGGCCCGCTACCGGGCGCAGAACACCGGCATAGCCGTCACCGCGCTGGCCGATGACGAATCCATGCCCGCCATCGAGTCGGCGCCGCTCGAGCGCCAGGTGGTGATCCGGGAGGGCCCCGACAGCGGTCTGTCCCTGCAGGGCGGCCCCGGAGTGCCGGTCCTGACGATCTCCGGTCCGGCCGCCGAACTGATCAACCAGACCCGGTTGCTCGCCAGTGACCTGCTGCGGGTGGCAGTGAGCTCCGAAGCCGTGGTGGGAGCGTTGAGAGGCAGTCCCCAACTGCCGGGCGACACCACGACGCTGAGGGAGCTCGGCGAGCCCGGTGCCACCGCGGAGTCGCTGTCACCGCAGGTGATCGTCGGCATCGACCAAACCCGACTGGGGCGGTCCGCGCGTGGTATCCGCGTTCACCTCATGGGCTCCTACACTCCGGTGCCGGAGAACATCGGGGCGCAGATCGTGGTCAGAACGGGCGGCGAGACGATCGACCGGTGGGCCAGCGACGCCGATGGGCGCATCGATCGATGGGTCGACATCCCCGACCGTCTGCTGCAACGATTCACCAGCCTCGAGGTCGCGGTGGACATCACCGGCAACACCGGCCGCTGCGGCGAATTCCAGCCGATCACCCTGACCATCGACGGGGAAAGCGTGGTGCAGAGCAGTCCGGCCAACCCACCCGTCCCCGCAGGCTTCCAGTCATTGCCGCAGGCGATGATGCCGCGGGTCGAAATCGGCCTGGGCGCAGAGCGATTCGCCGACACGGCACGCGCGGTGTCCATCATGGCGGGGCTGCAACGACTCAGCGCACTGCCGATCGACACCGCTGTGGTCGACCTGCAGCAGGCGATCGACGGCGGTAACGCCGCGGTTCTGATAGCCGCCGACGGCTGGGACCGCGACGATATCGCTCTGCCGGTGAGTTCCGCCGACGAGGAGCTCACCGTCGAGGCCGTCAACGCCGCCGGTGAGCCGGTCACCCTGCGCATCGAACCGGCCGTCGGCTTCGCCTCCTTGCAGACTGTGTTCGATGATGACCGCACCCTGTTGATCGCCACCTCCAACGGTGCCCCGCGCCAACTCGACCAGTTGCTTCGGTGGCTGGACGACGATCCCCAGCGCTGGTCGCGGCTGGACGGCAACGCCGTGATCTCCGCGCCGGGCCGTGCACCGGCGGTGGTGCCGACGGCCCCGGTGGATCAGGCCCCGTCGGATACCGGCGGGGAACCGACCTGGCTCCTGTGGGTCGGGGCGGCCGTCGTCGTGGTCGCCGGCGTCGGTGCGGCATCGCTGCTCGTTCGACGCGCGCGCGGGGCGAAGGGCGGCTGAGGTGGTCGCACCGGTTCAAACACCCGCCGAAGAAACGCCACCGAAGCGGTGGCTGGCCGGGCGTCCGGTGCTGGGACGGCTACTGCGCTGGGCCTTCATCGCTGCGGTGACCGTCCTGGCTTTCCATGGACCGCTCGAGGTGTTGATCGGCAGCACGTTCGGTGCCGGAGTCAACGGCTACACCTGGGTGATTCCACTCGCCGGCATCATGGCGGCGCAGGGAGTGGCGCACCGCAGCCGCCGCGAGCGGTCCATCCACGACAGGCAGACCGACGTGATCGTCGGGGTGATGGGTCTGTCGCTGGCCCTGATGGTGCAGGGCGTCCTGCTGCCGCGGTACACCGATTTCTTCTCGCTCCTGAGACTCGACCTGGCGGCGATGCTGCTGTTCGTGATCAGTGCCGGCGTCATGCTTTTCGGTCTGCGTGCGGTCACCCGGTTCCGATGGGTGTGGGCGATGATGCTGCTGGCGCTGCCGCTGCCGTACCACCTCACGGTGATCGTGCTGGGCGGCGGAAAGGTGGCCGCCGGTATCACCGCCCTGTTGATCGTCGGGGCCGCCGCCGCAATCGCATTCGGATTCGACCGAACCATCGCGATGCTGGCGGCGATCGGCGCATGGGGTTTCGGTGTGGCGTACCTCGTGGTGCTGTGGGTGTTCTTTCCCGACGCGCCGCTGCTGGTGTACCAGCTCAACCCCTCATTGACCTCGATCGCCGCGGTGAGCCTGCTGATGGTCCTGATCTCCCGACGTGGGCCGTCCCGGGGTCCGGTTCAACACTCCGAACCGCTTGCAGCCAAGGATGTTTGGTGGGGATGTGCGGTTGTGCTCGCGGTAGGGCTGGTGCTGGCCGTGCTGCCGCTGCCGCCCGGCTCCCGGCTCCCGGCCCTGCCGCAGTTCGACGGTTTGGCGTTCGGCGCACCCTTGGTGGCTCCGCACGGTTGGCACGTCACCGAGACCACCGAGTACGACTTCGTCAAACGCCTGTACGGGCGGAACGCGACGCTGGTACGGCAGAAGATGGTCGCCGACGTCGGAAATCCCAACTGGGACAAGTTCAGCCGGCCCCGCACCGTCGTGGTCGATTGTGTCAGCACGGATTGGCCGTTGTCGCTGGAGGTGTATCCGCCCGGGCTGCTCTTCGATGTCTCCGAGCGGCTCAGTGCGCGCAGATCGGTGGACCTGGGACACGGCGTGGCGGGTGAACTCCTCACCGCGGTCGACGACCACCTGCTGCTGACCTGGAATGTGCTGGAGTTCGAGTGGCGGGACGCGGATTTCGCGCAACGGATACTCGTCAGCTCCGTCGACAACCATGAACCCGACGCGCACTTCCCGCCGCCCAACGGCGCCATCTGGAAGACCCTCTACAAACTGCTCGCCGTGCTCTTCCGCGGCAACTCGGTAGCCGTCGACGAGACCTCCTCCTACGAGGATGCGGACCTGCTGACCACGTTCGGTCGCGACCTGGTCGAGGCACAGCTGCAGGCCGTCGAGCGGCGCGAAACACGGGTACCCCGATGATCTCTGGGCGCAGCCGCCTCGAACGCCTGGCTCCGGCCGACGAGGCGCAGGTCCTGGACCAGGCCGTCAACGGGCTGCTCAGACAGGACCCGTCGCGGTCGGCCGCTCTGCCGCTGATGGGTTGGCAACGGCCGGCGCTGTGGGGCGTCCTGCTCACGTCGGTGGTCTGCGGAGTGCTGTGGCCGACGACGACCATCGTCGCGGCGGTCGCACTGTGTACGGCGGCGTACGTCTTCACCCTGGTCGACCGCGTGATGATCTTCCGGCAGGGCCTGGCCGCGAGTGCCATCGTCGTCCCCGACGAGGAGGCTCGTGCGATCCCCGACGCCGAACTCCCGCCCTACACGATCCTGGTCCCGGCCTACCACGAACCGGAAGTCGTCGGGGATCTGATCGCGGCGATGGGCGCCATGGAATACCCACGGTCCAAGCTTCAGGTGCTGCTGTTGCTCGAGGCCGACGACCAGGCGACGATCGACGCGGCACGGCAGTACGCCGATGCGGATTTCATCGAGATGGTGCTGATACCTCCGGCGCAACCGCGGACGAAACCCAAGGCGTGCAACTACGGTCTGCATTTCGCGACCGGTGACATCGTCACCATCTACGACGCCGAGGACCGGCCCGACCCGCTGCAGTTGCGGCGGGTCGTCTCGGTGTTCCGGAGCTCACCCGACGACATCGTGTGCGTCCAGGCCAGGCTCGCGTTCTACAACGGGCACCAGAACCTGCTGACGGGATGGTTCACCGCGGAGTACGGCCTGTGGTTCGGCTTCCTGCTGCCCGGCATGATGCGAACGGGCACACCGATTCCCCTGGGCGGCACGTCCAACCATCTGCTGACCCGCGTCCTGGACACGATCGGTGCGTGGGATCCGCACAACGTCACCGAGGACGCCGACCTCGGCCTGCGGATCGCGGCGAACGGATATGAGACCGCGGTCGTCGAGTCCACGACTCTGGAAGAGGCCAACAGCGACTCGATCAACTGGATTCGCCAGCGATCCCGTTGGTACAAGGGCTATCTGCAGACGTGGCTGGTGGAGATGCGCCGGCCCCGCGCACTGATGCGCATGCTCGGCGTGCGCGCGTTCATCCGGTTCAACCTGATCCTGGGCGGCACACCGGTCATCGCGGTACTCAACCTCTTCTTCTGGCTGATCACCCTGCTCTGGTTCCTCGGCCATCCCGCGGCCGTCAGCGCGATGTTCCCGGCGTACGTCTACTTCCCGGCGCTGCTGTGCCTGGTGCTGGGGAACCTCGCGACGATCTACATGAACCTGGTGGCGCTGCGTGAGGACGACCGATCGGATCTGCTGGTGCCCGCGCTCACCGTGCCGGCGTTCTGGGTGATGATGAGCGTCGCCGCTGCCAAGGGCCTCTACCAGCTGATCCGGAGTCCGTCGTACTGGGAGAAGACGGTTCACGGCCTGGTCGTCGACGCACCCGCCGAGACTCCCGCCGGTCGATGAGAACCGTCTCCGATCGCCGGCTGAAGGTCATCGTCTTCGTCCTGGCCTTCGCGGTGTACGCGGCGGTCGGTTACTGGCTTCAGGTGCGGCACGGCTTCATCCTCGGTGACGCGCTGTCCCGCGCCTCCGCGGCGCAGAGCGTTCTGTTCAGCCGCGACCCACATCTGGCCGCGATCGGTTTCATCTTCACCCCGTTGACCGCGATGGCGCAGATTCCCATGATCGCGCTGTCGCCCGTGTGGCCGGACTTCGCCGAACGCGCCTTCTCCGGAAGCCTCATGTCGGCGGCGTTCATGGCCGGTGCGGTGGTGCAGATCCTCTCCACGGGGAGCGACCGCGGCCTGTCGCGCCGCTACGTCCTCGTCATCACCGCCATCTTCGCCCTGAACCCGATGATCGTCTTCTACGGTTCGAACGGAATGAGTGAGGCGCCCTTCGTCTTCTTCGTCACCTGGGCGGTGCGCCGGCTGATGATGTGGATGGTCGACGACGACGTGCACCACCTGATCGCCGCCGGCGGGATCGCGATGGGCCTGGCCTACCTCACCCGCTATGACGCGGTGGCGTGTGTTGCGGCGGCCGCGTTACTGGTCGGTGTGACCACCTATCGGCGGGCTCGCATCCCACCCCGGTTCCGGCGGGCGCTGCTCGACGTCCTGTTGGTCAGTGGACCCGGACTGGCGGCGTTGGTCGGCTGGGCGGTTGCGAGTTGGCTGATCACCGGTGAAGCCTTCACCCAGTTCACCTCGCAGTACGGCAACACCGCGATCCTCAGGCAGTCCGGCGGCGGGACGTCGGACTTCGGTGCCGGACTGGTCTTCTCGGTGGCGTCCATGACACTGCTGGCGCCCACCCTGATACCGCTGGTGGTGTGGGCCGGGTTCATGCGCTGGCGCCGGCCGAACTGGGGAATGCTGCTGGCGCCGATCGTGATCTTCGGTGCGACGCTGGCGTTCCAGGCGCTGACCTACGCCACGGGTGAGACGTTCCCGTTCCTGCGGTTCTACATCGTGGCGATCCCCTTCGCCGCCTGTATGGCACTGGTGGCCGTACCCGACGGCGGGTTCGCCGTACCCAAGCGGCGCGGCCGCTACGCCCCGAAATCCGCGCAGACGCCGACGACACGGTCGCTGCGCGGTGGCTACCTTGCCGCGGCGGCATTCGCCGTCAGCGTGCCGGTGGCGGGTTGGGGGATGAGCCTGCCGATGTACGCGCCGCAGGAGTTCGCATTGGCGGCGGTTCTGGACCCCGACCCGGACAGCGTGAGCCCGGCCAAGGCCGACCAGCGTCGCGTCGCCGCCACCTTCTCCACCGAGCGCCAACTCGCGAGATACCTCGACCGCTTACAGCTGCCGGAAAGCTCCATCATCGCCGACACGATGTACGGGTTCGCCGTCATCGTGGCATCCGACAGACCGAAAACCTTTGTGGTGCCCTCGGATGCAGATTTTGTGCGGCTCCTCAACGACCCGTCGGGCCGGGGCGTGCGCTATCTGCTCGCCGTGCCCAATACCGGGCGTGGGGTGGCCGACGCGCTCAACCTGCGCTATCCCACCCTGTACGAAACCGGCTCGGACGTCGCGACCCTCGAACTCGAGATACCGAACCAGGGGGAGAACCAGCCGACCTATCGGCTCTACCGGGTGAACGAGCCGCTACCGCAGAAATGACCGCTGTGACCGGTGTAGTCTCCGGCGATGGCGACGGAATTCAACGGCAGGATCGAGTTGGACATCCGCGATTCGGAGCCGGACTGGGGTCCCTACGCCGCACCGACCGCACCCGAGGGCGCCCCCAACGTTCTCTACCTCGTCTGGGACGACACCGGCATCGCGACGTGGGACTGCTTCGGCGGGCTGGTGGAGATGCCGGCGATGAGCCGCATCGCCGAACGCGGTGTGCGGCTGTCGCAGTTCCACACCACGGCGCTGTGCTCACCGACCCGCGCCTCGCTGCTCACCGGACGCAACGCGACGACCGTCGGGATGGCCACCATCGAGGAGTTCACCGACGGTTTCCCGAACTGCAACGGCCGCATCCCGTTCGACACCGCGCTGATCTCCGAGGTGCTGGCGGAGAACGGGTACAACACGTACTGCGTCGGCAAGTGGCATCTGACCCCGCTCGAAGAGTCGAATCTGGCTGCCACCAAACGGCACTGGCCGCTGTCGCGCGGGTTCGAACGGTTCTACGGATTCATGGGCGGCGAGACCGACCAGTGGTATCCCGAACTCGTCTACGACAACCACCCCGTCGCCCCGCCGGGAACCCCCGAGGACGGCTACCACCTGTCGAAGGACCTGGCCGACAAGACGATCGAGTTCATCCGCGACTCCAAGGTGATCGCACCGGACAAGCCGTGGTTCTCCTACGTCTGCCCCGGCGCCGGGCACGCACCGCACCATGTGTTCACGGAGTGGGCCGACCGCTATGCCGGCCGCTTCGACATGGGTTACGAGCAGTACCGCGACATCGTGCTGGAGAATCAGAAGCGCCTCGGCATCGTGCCGCCGGACACCGAGCTCTCGCCGATGAACCCCTACGCCGACGTGACGGGACCCAACGGCGAGCCGTGGCCCGCCCAGGACACCGTCCGGCCGTGGGACTCGTTGTCGGGCAACGAGAAACGTCTCTTCAGTCGGATGGCGGAGGTCTTCGCCGGCTTCCTGTCCTACACCGACGCGCAGATCGGCCGGATCCTCGATCATCTCGAGGAGACGGGTCAGCTCGACAACACCGTCATCGTGGTGATCTCCGACAACGGGGCCAGCGGCGAGGGCGGGCCCGACGGTTCGGTGAACGAGGTGAAGTTCTTCAACGGATACATCGACACCGCCGAAGAGGGGCTCAAGGCCATCGACGATCTCGGTGGCCCACACACCTACAACCACTATCCGACCGGTTGGGCGATGGCGTTCAACGCGCCCTACAAACTCTTCAAGCGTTACGCCTCGCATGAGGGCGGTATCGCCGACACCGCGATCATCTCGTGGCCCAACGGAATCGGTGCGCACGGCGAGGTCCGCGACAACTACGTCAACGTCTGCGACATCACCCCCACGGTCTACGACCTGCTCGGCATCACCGCACCCGTCACCGTCCGCGGGGTGCCGCAGAAACCGCACGACGGTGTGAGTTTCAAGGTGACACTGGACAATCCGACCGCGCCCACCGGCAAGGACACCCAGTTCTACTCGATGCTGGGCACCCGCGGGATCTGGCACAGAGGATGGTTCGCCAACACCGTGCACGCGGCGTCGCCGGCCGGCTGGTCCCATTTCGACGACGACCGGTGGGAGTTGTTCCACATCGAAGCCGACCGCGCGCAGGTGCACGACCTGGCCGGCGAACACCCCGGGAAGCTCGAGGAACTCAAGGCGCTGTGGTTCAGCGAGGCCGCGAAGTACAACGGGCTGCCGCTGGGCGATCTCAACATCTTCGACACGATCTCGCGGTTCCGGCCCAGCCTGGCCCGCGCCCGCGACGCCTACGTCTACTACCCGGGCACCGCGGATGTCGGGATGGGTGCCGTGGTGGAACTCCAAGGGCGATCGTTCGTCGTGCTGGCCGAGGTGACCGTCGAGGCCGAAGGCGCCGAAGGGGTGGTGTTCAAACACGGTGGCGCACACGGCGGTCACGTGATGTTCGTGCAGGACGGCCTGCTGCACTACGTCTACAACTTCCTCGGCGAGGCGGAACAGAAGCTGTCGTCGTCGGCGCCGATCGCCCTCGGACAGCACACGTTCGGCATCGCCTACACCCGGACCGGCACGGTCGAGGGCAGCCACACGCCCGTCGGGGACGCGGTGCTCTACATCGACGGCGACGAGGTCGCGTCGTACTCGGGCATGATGACCCACCCCGGAACATTCGGGCTGGCCGGCGCCACGCTCAGCGTCGGCCGCAACAACGGATCACCGGTGTCCCGGGACTACCGGTCACCGTTCGGCTTCACCGGAGGCGCCATCGCCCAGATCTCCTGCGACGTCTCCGGCAAGCCCTACCTCGATCTGGAACGCGACTTCGCCCGCGCCTTCGCGAGGGACTGACGGCCTACGCTCGAACCATGTCCACCGAGCTGGTCGAGCTACCCGGCGGCTCCTTCCGGATGGGCTCCACGCAGTTCTATCCCGAAGAGGTCCCGGTGCACACCGTGACCGTGGCCCCGTTCGCGATCGAACGCCACCCCGTCACCAACACGCAGTTCGCGCAGTTCGTCGACGCCTCCGGTTACGTGACGATCGCCGAACAGGCACTCGACCCCGCGATGTATCCGGGGGTTCCGCCCACCGATCTCGAGCCGGGAGCGCTGGTGTTCCGGCCGACCACCGGCCCCGTCGACCTGCGCGACTGGCGGCAGTGGTGGGCATGGTCGGCGGGTGCGTGCTGGCGCCACCCGCTGGGCCCGGACTCGAGCTGGCAGGACCGACCCGACCACCCGGTGGTCCAGGTCGCCTATCCGGACGCCGCGGCCTACGCATCGTGGGCCGGACGGGCGCTGCCCACCGAGGCGCAATGGGAGTACGCCGCCCGCGCCGGCGAAGCGACCACCTATCCCTGGGGTGACGACCCGCGTCCCGGCGGCCGCCTGATGGCCAACACCTGGCAGGGCCGATTCCCGTACCGCAACGATGGGGCGCTCGGCTGGATCGGCACCTCGCCGGTAGGAGCGTTCCCCCCCAACGACTTCGGACTCGTCGACATGATCGGCAACGTCTGGGAGTGGACGACCACGCGGTTCTCGGCGCACCATCGGCCCGACGGCGCCGTCGAATCGTGCTGCGGGCCCACCGACCCGGACCCGTCCGTCAATCAGGCCCTCAAGGGCGGCTCCCACCTGTGCGCCCCCGAGTACTGTCACCGGTACCGGGCCGCCGCGCGGTCGCCGCAGTCACAGGACAGCGCGACGACCCACATCGGCTTCCGCTGCGTCGCCCGGTGATTTCGGCGTGGTGGGTTCCGCCTGGCGCGACTGCGCCCGCCGAATTCCCGCCACGACGGCGACCGTGAGCACCGCGGCAAGCGCGAACGGCACGGCGAGGTGCACCCTCAACAGCAGTGCGCCGGCCACCGCGCCCGCGAAGATCACCAGGATCGCCCCGGCCCGCCGGTTGACCAGCCGGCCGGTGGCCGCTGCCGCCCATGTCTCGCCGGCCAGGCTGGCCAGCGTGGACGTGACGACCACGGTGGTCATGTCCTTCACTGCGAGCGCCCGGGCCACCATCGCCTGCTGGCCCATGACGGCGGCGGTGGCGGCAGCCATCACCACCTGGATCAGCGCGCCGGGGTGGTCACCGGCTGCCGCTGCGGCGGCCGTGAGGCCGATCAGTACGGCGGCTCCCGACAGCAGCAGCAGCAGGGTGATCCGATCCTGTCTGCCGGCGGCCGTCGAGACCCGCAGCGCCAGACCAGCGCCGAACGCGCCCGCGGTGAACGCGGCGAGCGCGACGGCCGGCCCCAGTACGGGCAGTTCGTCGGCCCCGGCGACGCCCATGCCCAGGATCACGATGTTGCCGGTCATGTTGCCGGTGAACACCCGGTCCAGCCCGAGGTAACCGACCGCGTCCACCACCCCGGTCACGAACGTCAACGCCATCGTGGCGGCCAGCAGCAACCTCGGCTCAGAGCGTGTCGACATCCGGCGTCAGAAGACGAAGATCGCGAACAGCGTGCACAGCACCAGGCCGGTCATCACCGGCAGGAAGCACTTGCGCGCCAACGTGAGCACCGGGACACGGGCAAAGCCGGCCACCGCGATCAGCGACGACCACGCCACCAGGGTGCCGCCACCGGACCAGATGTTACCCATCTGGCCGATCGCGGCGAGCGTTGTCGGATCCATCCCGACGGCGGGACCCAGTGCGCCGGAGAGTGATCCGGTCAGCGGCAGACCACTGAAGCCCGAGCCCTCCAGTCCGGCGATGAGGCCGACGAACAACACGGCGAACGACGTGACGAAGGGGTTGGGCGACAGGTGTGACTGTGCGGCAGTGATGAGGTCGAAGAGGAACGCCGGCCCTTTGGCGTCTTCACCGAGGCCGAGGATCTGTGCGGAGAAATCGCCGTTGCCGATGAAGAAGAAGCCCGCGATCGGCAACACGATGCCCATCGCCTTGAAGGCGAACACCAGGCCGTCGACCACGTGCCGCGACGACGTCTCGAGGAAGTTGCGCTTGTCGTTGGTGGCCGAGGCGGCGAACAGGAGCAGTGCGGCCAGGCCGCCGACGATCGCCGCGGCGTCCCCGCCCTTGAGTGGGGGGACGGCGGTGGTGAACTTGCCCAGCAGGAGGTAGACGATGAAGACGAGGTAGACGAGCGGAACCAGCATCGCGAACGCTTTGGCGGACAGCATCCTTGGGGGCGCAGTGGTGTCACTTGCGCCCTCGGAGGCGACGACGGTGGCCACGGCAAGGGCGGCCGGCGAATCGGCCAGCGGGGAACCGCCGACCGCGGCGGCGACGCGGATTCCACCGTCGCCCGGGCGGTCGGCAGACTCGGGACCGGGCGCCGGTGTGGGCTTCGGCGCGTCCTCGCGGTCCTCGGCGCCGAGCCGGTCGGCCTCGTTCTCCCATTCGATCAGTAGCTCGGGCGAGGGTTTGCGCCAGGTGCGGCGCTGGGTGACGAAGGTGATGGTCAGCGCCGTGAGGCCGACGATGAGCGACAGCACGAGCGCCTTGTCGGCGACGGCGTCCGGGTCTACGCCGGCGGCCTTCGCGGAGATGCCGGGGGCGACCTTGATGATGTAATCCGACGACAGCGCCATACCCTGTCCGGCGATTGCAATGACCATGCCCACCGAGAGTGGGCTGAGCCCGGCCCGGATGGCGACGGGGATGAGCACCGCGCCCACCAGTGGAACGGCCGGAGTGGGCCAGAAGAACAGCGAGATCACATAGGTGACGACGGCCAGCATGATGAAACTGCTTGTGCCCGTGCGCATCACCTTGCGGAACGGCGCGACCATCATCCGGTCGGCGCCCATCTGTCGCAGCGCCCCCAGCATCGCGGTCACCAGAGCGATGATGAGGAAGATGTTGAACAGTTCCTTGGCGGCGACCAGGCTGGCGTTGAAGATCGACGACAGCCCGGTGATGATGCTGCCAGAGAACGCCCACGCGGTCAGCAGGGTCGCGGTGACCGCGGGGACCACGATGTTCTTGCGCAACGCCATCGTGATCAGGATGACGACGATTCCGGCGAGGTATATCCAGTGCGCCGCGCTGAGATGAACGTCCATGAGGGGACCCTTCGTAAACTGCCTGGGGGCTGTGCAGTCGGTCCTCGAATCGTCCGCGTGCTCGTCGCCCCGGTCAACGCCAACTGTGCACAGCCGCGACCGCGTTCTCCTGTGCAATGTGCTCGGCGGATGACGGGCGCGTGTCCCGGTGTTTCCGCGCGGTAACCGCGGACGGGGCGGCGACCCAGGCGGGGGCGGCGCACGGTGTGCACACCGCTCAACCGCCGGGGCCGGCGCTGTGCACGATGACCCGGCGGGACGCTGCACCAGGCGCGGCGGCCATGGGACAGTGGGTGTGATGGCCACGCCTGCAAGCAATTTGAATCGCACGTCGACGGCGCCGCCCGGCGACGAGGACGGCGACGGCGTCGGCACCCCGCTCGCGCTGGCCGCACTGCTGGCCGGGACCCTGGTCGGCACCGTGAGCAACAACGTGGTCAACGTGCCGCTCGCCGCGATTCTCGACGACTTCGACGCTCCGCTGAGCAGCGGCGTGTTCGTGGTGGTCGGATTCCTGTTGACGTTCACCGCCACGATGCCGCTGGCCGGTTGGATCGGTGACCGTTTCGGGCGCCGGCGGATCTACTGCGCAGCGCTGCTGGGCACCGCGGTGTGCGCGGTCGGCGCCGCCACGGCGCCCTCGCTTCCGCTGTTGATCGCGTGGCGGTCGCTCGGCGGGGTGGCCGCGGCGGCGTTCGCGCCCGCGGTGATGGGTTTGATCAGCTGGATGTTCACCGAACGGCGGAGGGGCCGGGCGGTGGGCGCGTGGGCATCGGTGAACGGGCTCGGACAGGCGATTGGGCCGACCATGGGCGGTGTGGTCGCCGACATGTGGGGCTGGCGCTGGGTCTTCGTTCCGCTGATCCCGGTGGCGCTGGCCGGCTTCGCCGCCACGATGCGTCACATCCCCGCCTACCCTGGGCAGCGGATGCCGTTCGACGTCGCGGGCGCGTTCGCCCTCACGGTCGGCTCGGGTCTACTGGTGCTCGCGCTGGCCGTGATCCCGCAGCCCGGCGTCCCGCTGTGGGCGGTGCTCGCCGGCTTCGCCACCGGTCTGACGGCGCTGGTCTGGTTCGCCTGGCACTGCGCACGCGTCGCCCACCCGTTCGTGGTCGTCGGGTTGCTCGTCGAATCGCGGTTCGCCCGCAGCAGCCTGGCCGGATTCGCCCAGATGTTCTGCCTGGGCGCGACCTTGCTTGCCGTTCCGCTGTACCTGACCGGGCACGGTTTCTCGTCGTCGGCGGCCGGGTTGGTGGTGTTCGCGGTACCGGCCGCCATGGTGGTGCTCGGCCCGCTCGTCGGCCGGTGGATGGATCGGCTGCGGCCCCGCCGGGTGCTGCGCACCGGCCTGATCGTGCTGCTCGTCGCCCAGGGCGTGTTGACCGCGCTGGTCGCCCGCGAGTCCCCGGCGACGGCCGTCCTGGCCGTGAGCCTGGCGGTCACCGGCATCGGTATCGCGCTTGTGCAGACACCGGCGGCGACGGGCGCCACCCGGTCGCCTGCGGGTGCGGGCGGCACCGGCCTCGGCGTGTACAACCTGCTGCGGTTCGGAGGGTCGGCGATGGGTGCCGCCTGGGTGGCTGTTGGCCTCGAGGTCGCCGGTTACCCCGCCGTGTTCGCGGCCTCGACGGTGGTACTCGCCCTCGGTCTCGCAGGGTCGTTCGTGGGACCCGACCCGCAGGCTCCGGCCCCGCACTGACATCAGCGGAAACTGGCCTCCCGGTCGAGGGCGGCGTGCACCTCGTCGAGCAGGTCAAGGCGTACCGCCAGCCAGGCGGTGAACTGATTCTCCGGCACCTTGATGTCCATGCCGAGCATGCGCGAGATCCGCTCCAGCTTGGCCAGCATGGTGTTGCGGTGCACGTTGAGCGTGCGCGCGGTCGCGTTGACATTGCCGCCCTCGGCGAGATAGGCGATCAACGTGTCCCGCAGATCAGGACCGGAACCCAACGGGCCCAGCACTTCCCGCACCAGACGGTGCCCGTTGTCGGTGTCGGCGACCTCGGCGAGGACGGTGAAGCTGCGCAGCTCCCGGTACGACACCGCGCCGGTGCGCCGCAGCCGGCGGGCGATGCCCAGAGCGACGCGCGCCTCCCGGTAGCTCTCGCGCACCTCGGCCGCGCCGCGGGCCGGACGGCCGTAGGCCACCACCGTGGTCGCGCCGCGGCGCTGTTCGAGTTCCAGTGACATCGCCCTGGCGTAGTCGGCCATCTCGGTGGCCATGTCGTCGCCTTGTCCGGCGCGCAGCGTGCGCACCACCACGAGCACGTCGCCGATCACGGTGACGTACGCCCGGACCGACGGGTGTGGGGCGACGCTGGCCGCGTACCGCGCCAACCGCACCATGCTCGCGGCAGGGTGGTCCGCCGCACCGGGCCGCACCAGCCCCGGCGCGACGAAAACACCGAAGCGGGAGTCGAGTTCGATGTCGTGATGCTCAGCGCGCGCACGCATATCGTGTTCGCTGGCGAAACTACCGTGCACCAGTGCCTGGACGAAGTCGCCGCGGGCGCGTTCCTCGGCTTCGTCGACGCTGCGCTGGCGCAACATCTCCGAGCCGACGATGGCGGTGGCCTGCTCGGTGACGACCGCGTAGCGGGCCACGGCGTGCGCGTTCGGGCCGGTGTGGGCCCCGGTGTGGGCGATGAGCACGACGACCCAGCCCTCGAACGTCTTGCCGAGCCGGATGGGGCTGGCGACGCAGGTCCAGGCGCTGTGCTGCGGTCCGGTCACCGGCTGCACCCGGGTGTCGTGCCCGGTCCGCCGCTGGGCGGCGGGAACGTCGGCGGAGATGACGTGGCACACCGCTTCGGCCAGCGGCCCCAGCGTCTCGGGCACGAGGCCGTGCTGGGCGACGACGTTGCCGCGGGCGTCGAGCGCGAGCGCCGGATTGCTCGCCAGGTTGCTCACCTCGCGGATGAGGATCTGCAGGCCCGCGCCGCGGTGGAACAGGCCGGCCAGGGACGCGTGCACGTGCGTCGAATACCGCATGACGTGCACTTCCTGGCTCAGCGTCCGTTCGGCGAGCAACCGGTTGAGGGCCGCGAAACCCACGGGGATGCCGAGCTCGACGACGGCCAGCCCCCGGGGCAGCACGTCCAGGACGAAATCGGGCGGGACCGCACCGTCGATGAGGAGCGCGGCGGCGCCGCGCGCGCTGAGCACCGACAGGGCCGCTGCCGCGCCGATCAGCGCTTCGGGGCGCAGGTAGACCGCCACCCCGGCCAACGGGTCGGGCCGGGAGAGCACCTCACCGAGCGGCAGCACCCAGTTGAGCGCCGCGTCGAGCCGATCGGCGCCGGCGATCACCTCGGCGCCGGCGAGCAGTGTCTCGTCGAGCAGCCCGCGCACCGTCAACCGATCGGCCTCGCTGGATGTTGGTGTCATTTCGCACAACCTGGGACTCAATGAAATTCCGATGAACGTTCTCTACCGCACTCGGTGGCACCACACTATGTGCAACTTGACCCGCCCGCGCGGCGAATCGAGTCAATGTGACCGTTCCTCGGTGTCGTCGGCGTTGATAGACATACCGGCAACGGCCCGCGGAGGTTGCCGTTACAGCCCCCGAGCCGTTGGACACGCACACAAGTGGAGGCGATATGCACCGGATACACCGGATCAACCTGGACGACGCGCTGCCGCTGCTCGCGGCCGGCCGGGCCAAAGCCGAGGAGATCGGCGTGAAGCAGACGCTGTGCATCTGCGATGACGGTGGGAATGTCATTGCGCTGCACCGACTTCCCGGTGCACGACTGACCGGCGTGGACATCGCGATCGCCAAGGCGTTCACCGCGGCCGGACACGAACGGGCCACACACCTGTTCAACGAACCGCCCGGCGGGCCGGCGCTGCCCGGTAATGAGGCGTTCGGGATCAGTCACATGCTGCCCGGCAAGTTCGCTATCTTCGTCGGCGGTTTCCCGCTGGTCTTCGACGGCCAGATCGTCGGCGGCATAGGCATCAGCGGCGGCAACGGTGAACAGGACAAGGCCGTCGGCGCGGCGATTCTCGCCGAGTTCGAGGCGCTCACCGCGTCGGTCGCGCGATGACCGGTGGTGTGCAGGTTGCCCGGACGCCTCGCCGATCGCCGGTGATTGTGTCCATGGCCTGCGCACCGCGTTGTAGCTAACTTGGTTGGTGCCCACCGACTCTGGTGGGCACACCGCTCCGCAGATCCCCGCAGTGTTGCGGAACTCGTCGCGGAAAGTCAAGTGTACGAGCCGGTTTCGTCCTTCGACGCGTGCACACATCCGGCAAAGACATCCCAGGAAGGACCAACAGCGATGACCGAGCTGCTCGGGCGCGACGAATTCCGCGCCGAACTCGAGAACGCCATCAAGGGTCGTGAGGCCAAGAACGCGTCGTTCTCCAAGGCGTGGGCCGAAGGCAAACTGCAGAAGCAGCATTTCGCGCGGTGGGCCGAGAACCACTACCACTACGTCGGCCCGTTCGCCGATTACCTGGCGAACATCTACTCGAACACCCCCGACGAGTTCACGGGCGCCAAGGACTTCACCCTGCAGAACATGTACGAGGAGGAGCTCGCCGACATCCGTCATACCGATCTGCTCATCAAGTTCGGCGAGGCGTGCGGCACCACCAAGGAGCGCATCGAGAACCCGGACAACATGAACCCGATCACCCGGGGGCTGCAGGCCTGGTGCTACGCCGTCTCGCAGCGGGAACACTTCGTGGTCGCCACGGCGGCGCTGGTGGTGGGCCTTGAGTCGCAGGTGCCCAGCATCTACACCAAGCAGATCGTGCCGCTTCGCGAGGTGTACGGGTTCACCGAGGACGAGATCGAGTTCTTCGACCTGCACATCACCTCGGACGTGGTTCACGGCGAGCGCGGATATCAGATCGTCCTCGACCATGCGGACACGCCACAGCTGCAGCAGCGTTGCCTGCAGCTGGTGCGGTGGGGCGCCGAGATGCGCTTCTCCTACACCAAGGGCCTGTACGACTTCTACGTCGCGCCGGACCTGGCAACCGCCTCCGTCTAGACCTCGTGCGCCGTACCGCGGGCCGTGCGCCCGCGGTACGGACGGCGCACCGAAAGGATTTGTCATGACCGCGGAGTGGACCGCGGTGGCCAAGACCAAGGACCTGGCCCGGCGGCGCAAGCTGCGGGTCGAGGCGGGTGGGGTGGCCATCGCCTTGTTCTCGGCCGGTGAGCGCGTGTACGCGATGGCCGATGAATGTGTGCACCAACAGCGTTCGCTCATCAAGGGCACGCTGTTGCACGGCAAGGTGATCTGCCCCGGTCACCAGTGGCAATTCGACCTGGACACCGGATACGAGGAATCGCAGGACATGTGCCAGCCGACCTATCCCGTGCGCGTGGAGGACGACACCGTCTACGTCACCACCGCCGACGGGCCCTCGTCGGCGGTGCCTGCTGCCACGGAGGCCAAGGCATGACCCGCCGGACGTTCGTGACCGTCGGCGCCGGGCAGACCGCCGCCGTGGCGGCCCGGACGCTGCGCCGGCGTGGATTCGACGGGCGCATCGTGCTGATCGGCGACGAACCGTACGCCCCCTACCAGCGTCCGCCGCTGTCCAAGGAATTCCTCGCCGGTGTCGACACCGCCGACTCGCTGCAACTGCTCCCGGCTGACTGGCTGACCCGCAACGACGTGGACATCAAGTCCGGCGTCGACGTCGCGAAGATCGACACGTCCACGCGCACTGTGCAATTCGCTGACGGGGGCACATTCGCAGCGGATGCGGTGCTGCTCGCCACGGGCGGCCGGCCCCGCCGGATGGCGACGGAGGGCCCGCGCCCCGACCTGGTGCACTACCTGCGCAGCCTCGACGACGCCCGGAGGTTGCAGGAGTCGCTGCGGCCGGGGCGGCGGCTGACGCTGATCGGCGCCGGCTTCATCGGCCTCGAGATCGCCGCCACCGCCCGCACACTGGGCGTGGAGGTAACCGTGGTGGAAGCCGCGGCCCAGCCGCTCACCCAGGTGATCGGCGCGCGCCTTGGTGAGCTGTTCACCCGCCTGCACCGAGAGAACGGCGTCCGCATCCACACCGGCGCAGCGGTGACTGCCGTGCGCACCACCGCCACCGGCGTGGTCGTGGAGCTGGCGTGCGGAACGGTGGTCGAGGGTGACCTCGCGGTCGTCGGTATCGGCCTGCTGCCCAACGACGGCGTCGCGGCCGCCTCCGGACTGGCGGTCGACGGCGGCATCGTCGTCGACGCCCAGGGGCGCACAAGCGTCGACAACGTGTACGCCGCCGGCGACGCCGCGCGCCGCTACTCGCCGCGCGCCGGCCGGCACGTGCGCGTCGAGCACTTCGACAACGCCAACAAGCAGGGCATCGCCGTCGCGAACGCCATGCTGGGCCGCGACGCCGTATTCGACGAGGCGAACTGGTGCTGGTCGGACCAGTACGCGCGGAACTTCCAATTCCTCGGCGCGGCATCGCGACACCTGGTGATCCGCGGCGATCTCGATGCGCTGGACTTCACCGCGTTCTACCTCGACGGCGACGCGATCTGCGGTGCGTTCACCGCCGAGCGCGGCGAGGACGTCATGGTGACCCGCGAACTGCTGGGCCGCGTCGTCGACCCGGACATCCTCACCGACGAGGACACCGACCTGTGGGATCTCGTCACCGATACTGAAGAGGTGGTGCACTGATGGCCGAAGGAGCCAACTTCATCGACGGCGTCTGGGTGCCCGCGGCGTCGGGCGCCACATTCGAACGCCGCAACCCCGCGGATCCGGGCGATCTGATCGGCACCTTCCCGGCATCCGGGCCCGCCGATGTCCGCGCGGCCGTCGACGCACTCGACAAGGCCGCGCCGGAGTGGGCCGCGGTGTCCCCGGAGCGGCGCGCGGCCATCCTGGAATCGGCTGCCGCACAGCTCGAATCACGATCGGCCGAGCTGATCGGCGAACTCGTGCGCGAGGAGGGTAAGACCGCCGCGGAGGCCGCCACCGAGGTGAGCCGTACGCCCATGAACCTGCGGTTCTACGCGGGCGCCGCCACCCGCATCGCGGGGGAGACGCTCGCCTCCGCCGGACCGAACCTCGTCTTCACACTGCGTGAGCCGATCGGCATCGTCGGCGCCATCACCCCCTGGAATTTCCCGCTCAACATCCCGTCGCGCAAGATCGGGCCCGCCTTGGCGGCGGGCAATCCCGTGCTGTTCAAACCGTCGGAGCTGACCCCGCTGATGGGGCAGCGGATGGTCGAGGCGCTGTTGGACGGGGGATTGCCCCCGAACGCGATCGCGCTCGTCCAGGGTGACGGAATCGCGGGCGCGGCGGTGACCGCGGACCCGCGGGTCGCCGCCGTCACGTTCACCGGCTCCACCGAGGTCGGCCGGCGCATTCACGCTCAGGTCGGCCCGGAGCGGCGGGTACAGCTGGAGATGGGCGGCAAGAATCCGGTGATCGTCGCCGGTGACGCCGACCTCGACCGGGCCGCGGCGCTGATCGTCAAGGGCGCGTTCGGGCTCAGCGGCCAGGCGTGCACCGGCACCAGCCGGGTGATCGCGCTCGACGCCGTCCACGACGAGTTGCTGGACCGGGTGGTGACCCGGGCCGAGGCGCTGCGGGTCGGTCCCGGCGCCGAAGCGGGTGTCGACATGGGTGCGCTGGCCAGTGCCGGCCAACTGGACAAGTTCCTCGAATACGTGCGGATCGGCCTCGACGAGGGGGCCACGCTGCGGTGCGGCGGCACCCGCGTCGAGGGCGACGGGTTCTTCGTCCGCCCTGCGGTGTTCACCGACACGCACCCGGGCATGCGCATCGTGCGCGAGGAGGTGTTCGGGCCGTTGATCGGGTTCCAGCGGGCCACCTCGCTCGACGACGCGATAGAGCTGGCCAACGGCACCGAGTACGGGCTCGCCGCCGCGATCGTCACCACCGACCTCGCCGCCGCCACCACGTTCGCGCACCGCTCGCGCAGCGGCCTGGTCAAGATCAACCAGCCCACCACCGGGATGGCGATGAATGCGCCCTTCGGCGGTTACAAGGCGTCGAGCACCGCGACCTTCAAGGAACAGGCCGGCGCTTCGCTGATGGAGTTCTACACCGCCGAGAAGACCGTCTACCTCAACCCCGCGCTCTGACGACGCGGCCGGACGTACGGAGCAGCAATGGAATTCAAACGAGTCGCCCGCTCCGGCCAGGTGCCGGAGGGGATCGTGCGGCGGTTCTTCGCCGACGACCACGAGTTCGCGGTCGCCCGCCTGAACGGGAAGGCCTACGCGACGTCGAACTACTGCACCCACCTGGACTGCCTGCTCTCGTCGGGCAAGCTCGTCGACGACGGCATCGGATGTTCCTGCCACGGCAGCGCATTCGACCTCGAGACCGGTGAGCCGATCTGCCCGCCTGCCACCGAACCCATCAAGACCTACCCGGTGCAGGAGCGCGACGGCGAGATCTTCGTCGGCGTGAGCGCCGAGGACGTTCCCGAGGGGCCACGGCGCCGGTCGCGCCGGGGCGCATAGTGTCCGCCCCGCCGCGGCCGCCCGCGTTGTCGGCGGGCGCCATGGTCAGCTCCAGTCATCCCGCCGCGAGCTTCGCCGGGGCCCAGGTCCTCGCCGCAGGCGGCAACGCGATCGACGCCACTCTGGCGATGGCGGCGGCCACCTGGTTGACGCTGCCCGGACAGTGCGGCATCGGCGGCGACGCGTTCGCGATCGTCTACGAACCCGACGGCCGCGTGTGGACCGTCGGCGGATCGGGTTTCGGACCCGACGGCGGGGTGTCCGAGTTCTACCGCGACCGCGGTCTCACCGCGATCCCGCTGGACGGCGCGCTCGCGGTGACCGTCCCCGGCGCGCCTGCGGCGCTGTCCGCTCTGCACGCGGGCGGGGCGACGCGACCGCTGACGGAGCTGTGGGAGCCGGCCGCGCGCACCGCCGAGCGAGGCCTGCTGTGTTCGGCGAAGACCGCCCGTGACGTACGGGAAGCGTTGGCTCCCATTCGATCTGACGCCGGTTTGGCCGCGGTGTACACCCGCGGTGCGGCGCCGGCGCGGGTCGGCACGCTGGTGAGACAGCCCGAACTGGCGCGCACCATCCGGGCGGTGGCCGCCGATCCGGCGTCGTTCTACACCGGAGAGTTCGCCGAACGTGCGGTAGAGACGCTGCGGGCGGGAGGCGCGCCGTTCTCCGGGGACGAATGGGCGGCCGGAGCCGCGGTGGCGCCGGAACCGTCGATCACCGGCCACTATGCGGGCGCCACGATTCACCAGACGCCGCTGCCCACGCCGGGATGGATGGTGCTGCAACAGGCGGCGCTGTGCGACGGCGTTCTCCGCTCGACGGAGTGGATGTCCGCCGAGGCGATCGACCGGCTGGCCCATGCGGCGCGCCTCGCGTTCGAGGACCGCCTTGCGCTGTGCGGCGCGGACAACGGCGCAGCTCTCGCGCTGCTCGCTCCGGAACGCATCGCCGCTCAGCGTGCCGGTACGCCGGCGCGAGCGGCGGCACCGGTCAGCGCCGGGGACACCACCTCCACCGTCGCCGTCGACCACGAGGGCCGTGCCGTCGGGTTCATCCATTCGCTGGCCCTGACCTTCGGGGCGAGTCTGACCGTGCCTGGCACCGGCGTCGTGCTCAACAACCGGCTCGGCCGCGGCGCCTACCTGATCCCTGGGCATCCCAACGAGGTGGCGCCCCGCCGCAAACCGTTGCACACCCTCAATGCCTGGATCGTCACCGACGAGCAGGGTCGGCTCCGCCACGTCGGCAACACCCCGGGCGGCGACGGGCAGGTGCAGTGGAACATGCAGCTCATCTCGCATCTGGTCGACCACGGGCTCGACCCGGCTCAGGCCGTATCCGCCCCGCGGTTCACGGTCTTTCCCGGCTCGGACGCGAACGCCATCGGCAGGCCCGACGAGCTGCGCATGGAGGCCGGCGTACCCGCCGAGGTGCGTGCGGCGCTTCGCGGACTCGGTCACCCCGTCGTCGAGCAGCCCGAATTCGGTGCCGAGGGCAGCGCACAAGTCATTTCGCGCGACGACGACGGTGTGCTGTCCGGGGCGGCCGATCCCCGTCAGGAGGGGGTGGCGATCGGTGTCGACTGAGGCGCCCGCACCGCAGGGCGACTACGTTCCGGCAGTGCTGCACGCGGGCGTGGTCTACACCGCGGGGATGACGCCGCGTCGCGACGGTCGGCTGGTTCTCACCGGCGCCGTGGGCGGGCAGTTGTCATTGGAGCAGGGGAGGTCCGCGGCCGCCCTCGCCGCAGCCAACGCGATTGCGGCCGCGTGGTCGGTGGTGCCGTCCGGTGCTGGATTGCGGTGCCTGCAGATGACCGTATACATCGTCGCAGCAACAGGTTTCACAGACCTGTCCGCTGTCGCCGACGGCGCATCCGCGGCGATAGCACGCACGCTCGCTCCGTCGGCGCTACCTGCGCGAGCCGCAATCGGGGTGGCGACTCTGCCGTCCGGGGCACCGGTGGAGGTGGCACTGATCGCGGCCGTCACCGACCCCGTGCACGGTGCCTAACAAGATCACGCAGACAGGGACGTTATGTCCTTTGCCTTTGTGCGCAGCACTCCATAGCGTCTCCGATGTGATGTGGACAACAGGCATCGCGGATGTGCCAGACGGACGGATCCCCCTACGCATTTGGAGGCAGCATGCAACTCGCCGCGGCGCACTGGGTGTATCTGGCGGGCGTGGTCTCACTGATCGGCTTCATGGTTGCGCGCAAGAGCGTGGTGGTGCCCGCGATCATCGCGACGTTCGCCACCACCGTCGTCTACACCGGTGACATCGCCGACGCAATCGGCAGCGTGTTCAGCGCGACCGCGGTCGCGACCACCGAATTCCTCAACATCTTTCTCGTCATGGCCGCCGTGATGGCGATGGTGGGGGTGATGAAAACCGTTGGCGCCGAACAGTTGATGGTCGCGCCGATTGCGCGGCTCATGACCAACAGTGTGGTGTCGTACTTCGTGCTGTTCGGTGTGACCTATGTGTTGTCGATGGTGCTGTGGCCGACGCCTGCGCTCGCCCTGATCGCTCCGTTCCTGTTGCCTGCGGCGATGCGGGCCGGGCTGTCACCGCTGGCCGCCGCGATGGCGGTCGCGATCGCGGGGCAGGGCATGGCGCTCGCCTCCGACTACGTGATCGGCGTGGCGCCGGGTCTGTCCGCGAGCGGGGCGGGTGTGCCTGCGGATCTCATCGCCAACCGCGCTCTGATCTTGAGCTGGGTGGTGGGGGCAGTGGCCGTCACCATCACGTTCCTGCTCTACGTGCGGGGTGGGGCGGTGCAGCGGATTCGGCGCCTGATCCCGTACCCGCGGGCCGCTGTCGCACACACCGTGTCGAGCGCGCGGGTGGAAGACATCCCCGTCGCCGTGGGGTCGGCGCTGGTGACGAAGCGGCGCAACGCATCCGGCAACGGCGCGAACGGCACCGGCGCGAACGGCAACGGCGTAAACGGCAACGGCGCAGGTGATTTCGGCGACCCCGTCACCGGTGCGGTCGCCGACGGGCTGCGGCCGCGCATGTTCGCGGTGATCGTGCCGATCGCCTTCGGCGCCCTGGTGTTGTTCATGATCCTTGGCAAGCTGACGGATTGGGCTCCCGCGGTCGACAGCGGCAGCGGTGCTGCGCTGGTGGGCGGGCTGGCGTTGATCATCACGCTCGCGCTGGCTCTGGCCACGTCCGGTAAGGACGGCATCGAGCACGTCGGCAAGCACTTCGTCGACGGACTGGTCTTCGCCTTCCGGGCCATGGGCGCGGTGATTCCCGTGGCCGGCTTCGTCCTGATCGGCATCTCCGACTTCGCCGGCCGCATCATGCTGCTGCCCGAGGATCAGGAGGCGCCGTCGTTCCTGTTCGACCTCATCCTCAGCGGTGAACGCTTCATTCCCGACAACCCCGTGCTGATCATGTTCGCGATGCTGATCATCGGCATGCTGATCGGGTTGGACGGCTCCGGCTGGACCGGCCTTCCGTTCACCGGTGGACTGGCCGAGGCGCTTTCGCACTCCTCCGGCCCGGAAACCACCGCGACGTTCGCGGCCATCGCTCAGAACGCCGCGGGCTGGACCGGCGGCGGCACGCTGATCATCTGGTCGTCGCTCATCGCCGTCGCCGGGTTCACCGGTGTTCCCGTCACCACTCTGGCGCGCCGACTGTTCCTGCCGGTGGTCGCAGGTCTGCTGCTCAGTGTCGTTGTGGCGGCGGTGATCTGGTGATCACTGTCAGGGCCGCGGGACGCTCGATCAGGAGCGGCGATCTCAGCCCGACGGAACTGCTGGAGTGCTCGATCGCGCGAATGCGGCACGTGGATCCGGAAGTGCGGGCCTTCGTGGCCTTCGACGAGGAGCGGGTCCGCCACGAGGCCGGGCAGCTCACCCGGGAGGCGGCCGCAGGTGAGTTCCGGGGGCCGCTGCACGGCATTCCGGTGGCGGTCAAAGATGTCATCGACGTCGCCGGGATGCCCACCCGCGGCGGGTCGCGGGCTAGTGACCCCACCAACGCGGCGATCGACGCCCCGGCGGTCCGCCGTCTGCGGGCGGCGGGAGCACTCATCCTCGGCAAGACCGCCACTCACGAGTTCGCGCACGGTGTGGTGACCCCGCCGACGCGCAATCCATGGAATCTCGAACACATTCCGGGCGGCTCGAGCGGCGGTTCCGCGGCCGCCGTCGCCTCCGGGCAGTGCCTCGCCGCGCTCGGCTCCGACACCGGCGGGTCGATCCGGGTGCCGTCGGCGTTGTGCGGTGTCTCGGGGCTGCGACCGGCCCGCGGGGACATTCCGGTGGACGGGCTGATCCCGTTCTCCCCGCGGTTGGACACCTGCGGCCCAATCGCGCGGGACGCGGCGGATCTTGCACTCCTGTTCGAGGTGTTGTCCGGGCGGGGGTTGGCGCTGCGTGAATCGGTGCGAGGTCTGCGTATCGGCGTGGTGGCATCCGCTGATACCGGGGGATTGGGTGACGGCGTCGACGACCTCCTGGCGCGGGCGGCCGCTGTGCTTGGCGACGCCGGCGCAGCAGTGACGCCGGCGGCGGTGCCGCCGTTCGGCGCGTGGAGCGCACCGCGGGCGGTCTACGTGCTCGCCGACTTCCTCGACATCCACCGAGCGGCCGGGTGGTATCCCCAGCGCAGCGAGCTGTACAGCGACGAGGTGGCGGGCTACCTGAGGCAGGCCGAGCGGATCACTCAGGCGCAGCGGGCCGCGGCCGCCGCGGAACTCGAGCGGCTGGAACAGCGCCTGTTGGCCGGCATGGCGGGCCTCAACGCGATCGTGCTGCCGACGACACCGGTGCCTGCGCCCCTGGTCGACGACTGCCGACACGATCCGAGCGCCCCCGGCCGCGCAGGCGTGATCGAGACGCTGATGCGGCTGTGCGGACCGTTCAGCTGGTGTGGATTCGCGGCCGCCACGGTGCCGTGTGGCACCGTGGAGAACGGTCTCCCTGTCGGTCTGCAGATCGCCGGCCGTGACGTCGCGACAGTGCTCAGCGTCGCGGCCGCCTACCAGCAGCTCACCGAGCACCATGCGCGCCGACCGCCGGCGATGGCCTCGGAGTAGCGCGCCACCTGCGGCGATTTGGTTCTCCGCAGGTCCTCACCTAGAATCAAGCGGTTGCCTTGGGCAGACCTCGGCCGATCCTGTGATGTAGCTCTTCGCGCAAGCGCTCATCGAAAGATCAGCCCTGCGTGCTCTTCGGTGACAGCAAGGACCGCGTACGTCAGGTCGGTATCTGGCGTGCAGACATAACCAGGTCAGGAGATCGAGTGATTCAGCAGGAATCGCGGTTGAAGGTCGCCGACAACACGGGCGCCAAGGAGATCTTGTGCATCCGTGTGCTCGGTGGCTCAGGCCGGCGATACGCCGGCATCGGTGACGTCATCGTGGCCACCGTCAAGGAAGCCATCCCCGGCGCCAACGTCAAACGTGGCGACGTCGTCAAGGCCGTCATCGTGCGCACCGTCAAGGAACGCCGTCGCGCCGACGGCAGCTACATCCGGTTCGACGAGAACGCCGCCGTGATCATCAAGAACGACAACGATCCGCGTGGCACCCGCATCTTCGGCCCCGTGGGCCGCGAGCTGCGTGAGAAGCGCTTCATGAAGATCGTCTCGCTCGCCCCGGAGGTGTTGTAGATGAAGGTCCACAAGGGCGACACCGTTCTGGTGGTCTCCGGTAAGGACAAGGGCGCCAAGGGCAAGGTCATCCAGGCCTACCCCACGCGCAACAAGATCCTCGTCGAAGGCGTCAACCGCATCAAGAAGCACACCGCGCAGTCCGCCAACGAGCGCGGCGCATCGTCGGGCGGCATCGTCACGCAGGAGGCGCCGATCCACGTCTCGAACGTGATGGTCGTCGACTCGGACGGCAACCCCACCCGCATCGGCTACCGCGTCGACGACGAGACCGGCAAGAAGGTGCGCGTCTCCAAGCGCAACGGCAAGGACATCTGAGATGACTACCGCAGAGAAGACCCTCCCGCGCCTGAAGCAGCGCTACCGCGAAGAGATCCGCGGCTCGCTGCAAGAGCAGTTCGGCTACGCCAACGTGATGCAGATCCCGGGCGTCGTGAAGGTCGTCGTGAACATGGGTGTCGGCGACGCCGCCCGCGACGCGAAGCTGATCAACGGCGCCGTCAACGATCTCGCGCTGATCACCGGTCAGAAGCCGGAGATCCGTCGGGCCCGCAAGTCCATCGCCCAGTTCAAGCTGCGCGAGGGCATGCCCATCGGCGCCCGCGTGACCCTGCGCGGGGACCGCATGTGGGAGTTCCTGGACCGCCTCGTCGCCATCGCGCTCCCGCGTATCCGTGACTTCCGCGGCCTGAACCCCAAGCAGTTCGACGGCACCGGCAACTACACCTTCGGCCTCACCGAGCAGTCGATGTTCCACGAGATCGACGTGGACAGCATCGACCGCCCGCGCGGCATGGACATCACCGTCGTCACCTCGGCGACAACCGACGACGAGGGACGGGCGCTGTTGCGGGCGCTGGGTTTCCCCTTCAAGGAGAACTGAGCTGATGGCAAAGAAAGCACTGGTCAACAAGGCCAACAAGAAGCCGAAGTTCAAGGTGCGGGGCTACACCCGCTGCCAGCGCTGCGGTCGTCCGCACGCTGTCTTCCGCAAGTTCGGCCTGTGCCGGATCTGCCTGCGCGAGATGGCCCACGCCGGCGAACTGCCCGGTGTGCAGAAGTCCAGCTGGTAACAGCCAAACCAACGACAAACAACATGCGCGACAGGCCTGACATGGGAACCGTCGCGAGGAAGGTGAACCGGCTGTCATGACCATGACGGACCCGATCGCAGACTTCTTGACACGTCTGCGCAACGCCAACTCGGCGTATCACGACGAAGTGACGCTGCCACACAGCAAGATCAAGGCGAACATCGCCGAGATCCTCAAGTCGGAGGGCTACATCTCCGATTTCCACACCGAGGACGCCCGCGTGGGCAAGTCCCTGGTGGTCCAGCTCAAGTACGGCCCGAGCCGTGAGCGCAGCATCGCCGGCCTGCGACGGGTGTCCAAGCCCGGTCTGCGGGTCTACGCGAAGTCGACCAATCTGCCCCGCGTGCTCGGTGGCCTGGGCGTGGCGATCATCTCCACGTCGTCCGGCCTGCTCACCGACCGTCAGGCAGCACGATCCGGCGTGGGCGGCGAAGTCCTCGCCTACGTGTGGTGAGGGGGTAGGAAACATGTCGCGTATTGGTAAGCAGCCGGTTCCGGTTCCCGCCGGAGTCGATGTCACGATCGAAGGCCAGAACGTATCGGTGAAGGGGCCCAAGGGGACCCTGTCGCTGGCCGTCGCCGAACCGATCGCAGTGGCACGTGATGACGCAGGCGACATCGTGGTGACCCGGCCCAACGACGAGCGGCGCAACCGTTCGTTGCACGGCCTGTCGCGCACCCTGGTGGCCAACCTGGTCGAGGGTGTCACGCAGGGCTACACCACGAAGATGGAGATTTACGGCGTCGGTTACCGCGTCGCGCTCAAGGGATCGAACCTCGAGTTCGCCCTGGGCTTCAGCCATCCCGTGGTCATCGAGCCGCCGGAGGGCATCACCTTCGCGGTCGAGACGCCCACCAAATTCTCGATCACGGGTATCGACAAGCAGAAAGTCGGCCAGATCTCGGCGATTGTCCGCCGCCTGCGCCGCCCCGATCCTTACAAGGGCAAGGGCGTGCGGTACGAGGGTGAGCAGATCCGCCGCAAGGTCGGAAAGACAGGTAAGTAGACATGGCTACAGCTGAAGCAACCAAGCAGCACAAGCCGGTCGGGGCGAACATCTCGCAGACTCGCCGGCGGGACCGCATCCGCCGTCACGCGCGGCTGCGCAAGAAGGTCGCCGGTACCGATGCACGGCCGCGTCTGGTCGTGCACCGCTCCTCGCGGCACATCCACGTACAGTTGGTGGACGACCTCACCGGCACGACGCTGGCCGCCGCCTCCTCGATCGAGGGTGACGTGCGGGCGGTCGACGGTGACAAGAAGGCGCACAGCGTGCGGGTCGGTCAACTGATCGCCGAGCGCGCGAAGGCAGCCGGTATCGACGAGGTGGTGTTCGACCGTGGTGGCTACACCTACGGCGGTCGTATCGCCGCGCTGGCCGACGCCGCGCGTGAAGGCGGGCTGAAGTTCTGATGACCGACGTGTACAAGACTGGAAGGACTGCATGATGGCCGAGCAGGCAACTGGTGCCGCGCCGGCGACATCCGACGGCCGCGGCGGACGGGGTGACCGTGATGGTCGCGGACGCCGCGACGACCGTGGCGGCCGTGGCGGCCGTGACGGTGGCGACAAGAGCAATTACCTGGAGCGCGTCGTCTCGATCAACCGCGTCTCCAAGGTGGTCAAGGGCGGCCGTCGCTTCAGCTTCACCGCCCTGGTGATCGTCGGCGACGGCAACGGCATGGTCGGTGTCGGATACGGCAAGGCCAAGGAAGTTCCGGCCGCCATCGCCAAGGGTGTCGAGGAGGCTCGTAAGGGCTTCTTCCGCGTACCGCTCATCGGCGGGACGATCGTCCACCCGGTGCAGGGTGAGGCCGCCGCGGGCGTCGTCATGCTGCGTCCGGCGAGCCCCGGTACCGGTGTGATCGCCGGTGGTGCGGCTCGCGCGGTGCTGGAATGCGCCGGCGTGCACGACATCCTCGCCAAATCGCTGGGCAGCGACAACGCGATCAACGTGGTGCATGCCACCGTTGCCGCGCTGAAGATGATCCAGCGTCCGGAAGAGGTTGCGGCCCGTCGTGGCCTGGCCCTCGAGGACGTCGCACCGCCCCGCATGCTCAGGGCCCGTCGTGAGGCTGACGCGCTCGCCGCGTCCTCGGCACGTGAAGGGTCGGCGTAATCATGGCTGAACTGAAGATCACCCAGATCCGTGGCACCATCGGTGCGCGCTGGAATCAGCGGGAAAGCCTGCGCACACTCGGCTTGCGGAAGATCCGCCAGTCGGTGGTCCGTGAGGACAACGCGCAGACCCGCGGCCTCATCAAGGCCGTGCATCACCTCGTCGTCGTAGAGGAGGTCTGAGACGATGACACAACCGATCAAACTCCACGACCTGCGCCCCGCGCCAGGGTCCAAGACCGCGAAGACGCGTCTCGGCCGCGGTGAGGGCTCGAAGGGTAAGACCTCGGGCCGTGGCACCAAGGGCACCGGGGCCCGCAAGAACGTCCCCGCGGGCTTCGAGGGCGGCCAGATGCCGATCCACATGCGGCTTCCGAAGCTCAAGGGCTTCCGTAACCGCTTCCGCACCGAGTACGCCGTCATCAACGTCGGCGACCTCGGCCGGCTGTTCCCGAACGGTGGTGACATCGGGCTCGACGAGCTGGTGGCATCGGGTGCCGTTCGCAAGAACACGCTGGTGAAGGTGCTCGGCGACGGCAAGCTGACCTCCGCGGTCAACGTCTCCGCGCACAAGTTCAGCGGTAGCGCCCGCGAAAAGATCACGGCGGCAGGCGGTTCGGCCACCGAGCTGTCCTGACACGTCCGCAGAAGACCCCGCACACTCCGGTGTGTCGGGGTCTTCTCGCATTCTGGGGGCTGCCGTTTGGGCCAGACGAACGGTGAAGAATCCCGGACGCCGCGTTATTTCGCGTCGGCCTGTGCGGCCATAGCGTCTCCGAGTATGAAAACAGTACTCATCACCGGTTGCTCCTCAGGCTACGGACTCGCGACCGCGCAGCGGTTCCACCGCGAGGGCTGGAACGTCATCGCCACCATGCGCACACCTCGCGACGAGGTGTTGGCGCCGGGGGAGCGGCTGACCGTGCTGCCGCTCGACGTGACGGACCCGGCCAGCATCTCCGAGGCGGTGGCGTCGAGCGGACCCATCGATGTGCTCGTCAACAACGCAGGCATCGGGGCCGTCGGCGCATTCGAGGCGATGCCCATGTCCTTGGTGCGGGAGTTGTTCGAAACCAACACCTTCGGGGTGATGGCCATGACCCAGGCCGTCGTACCGCAGATGCGCGAACGGCGATCGGGAGTAGTGGTGAACGTGACGTCCAGCGTGACGCTGGCGGCGATGCCGCTCACGGCCGTCTACACCGCGAGCAAAATGGCCATCGAGGGGTTCACCGCGTCGCTTGCGCTGGAGCTCGACTTCTTCGGCGTGCGAGCGAAACTGGTCGAGCCGGGTTACGGTCCGTCGACGCGGTTCGCGGCCAACGGAAGTCAGCGTATGGACGGCGTGGTCCCCGAGTCCTATGCGGCGTTCGCGGAGCCGGTCTTCGCCGCCTTCAGCTCGCCGGGTGCGGTGACCGAGCCTTCCGATGTCGCGGATGTCGTGTTTCGTGCCGCTGGTGACACGTCGGGGCGCCTGAGGTTTCCGGCCGGGGCGGATGCGGTGGCGTTGGCTGCTTCCGCCTAATAGCTTGTGGGGTGTGAACCCTGACGACGGGTTGGGGCCGGTCGAGACGCTGGTGTCTCTGCTGCGGCCGAAGACGGTCGAGTCGAAGATCATCAGCGGGGCCGGCGAGTGGAGCGTGCGCGAGGCGCGCTACGCCGATCCAGCGTTCTGCGTGATGCTCGAGGGCACCTGCCTGCTGCGGCTCGACGACCACGAACCAATCGAGCTGCACGACGGCGACTTCATGCTCCTGACGGACATGCCTGGGTTCGTGATGTCGAGCGGGCACGGCGCCATCCCCACGGTGCGGGCTGTGCAGCCGGTGAACGGGGAGGCGCGGCACGGTGACCCCAACGGGGCCGCCACCATGCGGATGCTGGGCGGGTACTTCCGGTTCGAGCCGGAGAACGCCGCGCTGCTGGCGCCGCTGCTGCCGGAGATCGTCCTGGTGCGTCGCGACGATCCTCGGGCGTCCCGGTTACGCCGCATCGTCTCGCTCATCGGCGAGGAGACCGAGTCGCTGGCGCCGTGCGATCTCATCCTCGTGCGGCTGGTGGAAGTGCTGCTGGTCGAGGCGATGCGGCTGCGAGCCGCACCGGTGGAGGGTGTGGAGCGTGGGCTGCTCGCGGGGCTGGACGATCCTCTGCTGGCGCCGGCTCTTCGGGCGATGCACGCCGACATCGCTTTCGGGTGGACGGTCGAACGGCTTGCGCGAGCGGCCGGCGTCTCACGGGCGGTGTTCGCCGAAAGGTTCAGCCGCACAATGGGTATGCCGCCCATGCAGTATCTGACCCAGTGGCGGATGGCGTTGGCGAAGGACATGCTTCGCATTGAGGATGTGTCGATGGCCGAGGTGGCGCGCCGGACGGGCTACCTGTCGGCGAGTGCGTTCACCACCGCGTTCACCCGCATGACCGGGTCGTCGCCGAGCGCGTTCGCGCGGGCTTCGGGCTGAGTTCCGGCGCTGATTGTCCACAGCGGCGAATTCGTCCACAGGCTTTGGGTTTTCGCTTCGAGGGGTGTCAGACCCCGTGGCTAGAATCGCCAGTATGTTCGATGGTTCGTTACCCGAGATCGGGGCCTTCTCCGCGTTGAGTGACGCGGAAATCGTCGCCGCCTCCGCCGGGTGGGGACGCGTCGAATCCGCCGCCGCCGCCCGCAAGCTCGCCGCGATGGCCGAAGTGTTCCGCCGCCGCACCGGCATCGACGACGCCGAAGAGCGGGAGAACTGGTTCATCGACCCCGAAACCTCGGTCCTGAGTGAACTGGCCGCCGCCCACCACATCACCGACCGACTCGCCTCAACCCAAACCCAACGCGGAGTCCTGCTCGCCAACCGATTCCCCCACGTCGCCGCACTCTTTGAAGCCGGCCTGATCAGCGACCTGTTGATCCGCGCCATCGTCTACCGCACCTACCTGATCACCGACCCCGACGCCATGGCCGCCGTGGACGCCGCCCTGGCCGAGCAAGTCACCTGCTGGGGACCCAAATCCCAGGCCAAGACCGAAGAAGCCATCGACGCCCTGGTCGAAATCCACGACCCCGCCGCCCTGCGCCGCCGCGAACCCGCCACCCACACCCGCGACCTGCAATTCGGCACCATCACCGATGCCGCCGGGATGATGACCGTCTACGCCCGCATGTACAGCCCCGACGGTGTCGCCCTCGAACAACACGTCGAAGACCTGGCCCGCACCGTATGCCCCGATGACCCCCGCACCCTCAAAGAACGCCGCAACGACGCCTTCGCCGCCCTGTCCACCGGACAGCCGCTGCGCTGCGAATGCGACAACCCCGACTGCCCCGCCACCACCCCCGACCGCCCCGCCCCCACCGTCGTCATCCACCTCATCACCACCGAAGAAGCCCTCGCCGCCGCACAGGCCCGTAGCGCTGAAAAGGACACCGAGGACGATTCCGCGGCCGAAGACCCCGAACCTGCCGAGCCTGTCGATCCTATCGAGCCTGTCGATCCGGATGACGCCGTGTGCGAGGACGAGCCGACCGGCGCGGAGCCCGTTGGCGAGGAGCCCGACGCCGAGCCGCAACAAGGGTTTTCGGCCGAGTGCAAGCCGGCCGACCTCGACCCTGCACCCACGCCACAGCCCTCTCCCACTCCCGCAGCGGCGTTCGTCATCGGTGGCGGGGTGTTGAGCCCGGTGGTGCTGCCCGCCTTCCTCGACCGCGCCAAGCTCCGTCAGCTCCAACACCCCGGCGACGCTCCCCCCGAACCCCGCCACGACCCCTCCACAGCACTCCAGGACTTCGTGCGCTGCCGCGATCTGACCTGCCGCTTCCCCGGCTGCGACAAACCCGCTTACGTGACCGACATCGACCACACCGTGCCCTATCCGGCCGGGCCCACGTGCGCGTCCAATCTCAAATGTTTATGCCGAAAACACCACTTACTCAAGACTTTCTGGACCGGCAAAACCGGCTGGCACGACGAACAACTCCCCGACGGCACCGTCATCTGGACCGCACCCAACGGTCAAACCCACATCACCCAACCCGGCAGCGCACTGCTGTTCCCCACCCTGTGCACCCCCACCGCGCCCATCCCGAAGATCACCAAGGCGCCGACACCCCACAGCGGCGTCAACATGCCCAAACGCCGCCGCAGCCGAGCCAAAGACCGCGCCTACCGCATCGACATCGAACGCCGCCTCAACGACGCCTTCGTCGCCGAACGCACCAAACCCCCACCCTTCTGATGCCGGACGGGTCAGCCGAGCTGCGGAAGCACCTCGGCGGCCAGGCGTTCCATCTGCTCACGGTCCTCGGCGACGGTCGCGCCGACGGGGTTGCACAGCACCATCTGTGCACCGGCGTCGATCACCTCCCGCAATCCCCGGGCCACGTCATCCGGCGTGCCGGCTACCGGGACTTCGTCGATACCAGCCATGTCGCCGTAGATGCGTCGCAGCCCTGCGATCACCCGCTCCCTCGCGCGCGACGCGTCGTCGTCGACCATCAGATACACCCGCTTGCCGATGCTGAATCGTGTTGCATCCCTGCGCTGTTCGTCGATCTCCCGGCGCACGACGCGCACCGCCTCGGCGAAGTTCGCTGTCGTCGACGAGCCGGCGCCCAGGAACGCGTCACCGTGTCGCACCGCACGGGCCAGTGCCGCAGGAGCGTTGGCGCCGAACCAGATCGGCGGATGTGGGCGTTGCACCGGTTTCGGTTGGATCGGCAGATCGGCGACATCGCGGAACCGCCCGTGGAACGTCACCCGCGGGTCATCCGACCACGCCGCCTTCATCAGTTCCAGCCCCTCGGTGAAGTAACCGACGAACGTCTCCGGCGCCACCCCGAACGCCGCGAACTTCCGCCGCCCACCACCCGGCGCCACCCCGACGTCCAGCCGTCCGTGACTGAGCCGGTCGACCGCGGTCACCGACGCCGCCAACTGCAGCGGGTCGTGCAGCGAGGACACCAACACCCCCACGCCGAGCCGCAGACGGGTCGTACACGCCGCCGCGTACGCCAGCATCTCCAGCGGCGCGATCAGCGGTGTCGGCCCGATCGGCTGCTCCAACACCCAGCCGCCTTCGAACCCCAGCTCCTCGGCCCGCGTGAGATAGCTCTTCACGCCGTCAGCGTCGAAGCCGTCGGGATGGCGCTGGGGGATCGAGATCGAGAACCGCACGTCACCACGGTACGACGACTCCCACCGGCACACGGCCACACGCCGGTACCCTCGGTCACATGTTCGCCTTCTTACCCGGCATCCCCGGCGCCGACGATGTGCGTGCCCTGGTCCGGCGGGTCGACACCGCCCGACACAAAGGCATCCCCAACGGCTGCGTGCTCGAACTCGACCTCATGTCGGTTCCGCCGGAGACCAGCGGATTCGACCCCCTGGCGATGATCTCGGCGGGCGGACGCCCCATGGTGCTGCGCCAGGCCGTCGCGGCCATCCAGCGCGCCAGCGAAGACGACCGCGTCGCCGGCTTGATCGCGCGTGTGCAGATTCCCGCGGCACCCGCGGCGCCGGTCCAGGAGCTGCGCGAGGCCATCGCCGCCTTCAGCGCCGTGAAGCCCTCGGTGGCGTGGGCCGAGACCTACCCCGGCACTCTGTCCTACTATCTGGCCTCCGCGTTCCGCGAAGTGTGGATGCAGCCGTCCGGCACCGTCGGCCTCGTCGGCTTCGCCACCAGTGCGCTGTTCCTGCGCGACGCGCTCGACAAGGCCGGCATTCAGGCGCAGTTCACCGCTCGCGGTGAGTACAAATCCGCCGCAAATCTTTTCACCCAGGACCGCTACACCGACCCGCACCGCGAGGCGGACAGCCGACTGATCGAGAGCCTGAACCAGCAGGTGCTGACCGGCGTCGCCGAATCCCGCAACCTGGACCCGGCCGACGTCGACGCGTTGGCCGACAAGGCCCCACTACTCCGCGACGACGCAGTGACCGGCGGCCTGGTCGACCGCATCGGCTTCCGCGACGAGGCGTACGCACGGATCATCGAACTCACCGGCGCCGAAGGCATTTCGCCCGAGACCGGCGACGCTGACGGTCCCGACGCGCCTCCCCGGCTGTTCCTGTCCCGCTACGCACGCGCCACCGCTCCCGGTGCGGGCCCGTCGATCGCCGGCCGGAAAGCGAAACCGACCATCGCGGTGGTCACCCTGCACGGACCGATTGTCAGCGGCCGCGGCGGGCCCGGCCTGTCTCCGCTCGGCAACTCCAGCGCGGGAGGCGACACCATCGCCGCCGCCCTGCGCGAAGCCGCTGCCGACACGGACGTCTCGGCGATCGTGCTGCGGGTCGAGAGCCCCGGCGGCTCGGTCACCGGTTCGGAGACGATCTGGCGCGAGGTGTTGCGGGCCCGCAAGGGCGGCACACCGGTGGTCGCATCGATGGGTGCGGTCGCCGCTTCGGGCGGTTACTACGTCTCGATGGGTGCCGATGCGATCGTCGCCAACCCGGGCACCATCACCGGATCGATCGGCGTGGTGACCGGCAAGCTGGTCGCCCGCGAACTCAAGGACCGTCTTGGTGTGGGTTCGGATTCGGTGCGCACTAACGCCAATGCCGATGCGTGGTCGCCCAATTCGCCGTTCACCGACGAACAGCAGGCCCACGTCGAAGCCGAGGCCGATCTGTTCTACACCGATTTCGTGGAGCGGGTCGCCGCGGGGCGTGGTCTGTCCGTGGATGACGTCGCCGAGGTGGCGCGGGGCCGGGTCTGGACGGGCGCCGACGCCAAGGAGCGGGGTCTGGTCGACGAACTCGGCGGGTTGCGCACCGCCGTCGACCGCGCCAAGGTGCTGGCCGGCCTCGAACCGGACGCGGACGTTCGCATCGTCGGATACCCTGGCTCGTCGCTGCTGGACATGCTGCGCCCGAAGCAGTCCTCGCAGCCTGCGGTGGCGTCCCTGCCGGATGCGCTCGGCGTGCTGGTCGGCCGGTCCGTGGTGAACCTCATCGACCACGCCGAACGGTCGGTGAGCGGCGTCAGCGCAATGTGGTTCGGGGACTACCGGTTCTGAAACTCGCCGCTGACGTACACGATCTCGCCGAGCGGATCGTTGTCGTGCTCCACCATCGGCACTCCGTGCTTGGCGAACAGGTCGGCACGCGGTAATCCGGTCATCTCCCAGCCGAGTGACGTCAGGTATTCCATGACGTGCGCGCGCTCACCGTGGTAGATCAGCGACGGCATATCGAGATCCAGCCCGAACTCGCGCATCTGCGCCGTCGCCGCTCTGGCCTTCTCGGCGTCGAATTCCCTGATGCCCGGCACGTATTCGGTGGCCACGGTGCTGCCCGCCGCGCTCAGTGCGGTGATGTTGTCGAACAACAGATCCTGCGCCTCGGGCGGCAGGTAGATGAGCAGCCCTTCGGCGCACCACGCCGTCGGCGCCGAGGTGTCGAAGCCGGCGGCTCGCAGCGCGGCCGGCCAGTCCTCCCGCAGATCCATCGCGACGGTGCGCAACTCGGCCGTCGGCTCCGCGCCGATACCCGCCAGCGTCGTCGTCTTGAACTCGATCACTGCCGGCTGGTCGATCTCGTAGACCACCGTGCCGTCGGGCCACGGCAGCCGGTAGGCACGAGAGTCGAGACCAGACGCCAGGATCACCACCTGACGCACCCCGGCTGCCGTCGACTCGAGGAAGTAGTCGTCGAAAAACCTGGTACGCAAGGCCATCTCGTCGATCCTGGCCTGCATCGAGCCCGCGTTGGACGGATCGAGCGCGGCCATGTCGAAGTCTCCGTCGGCGACCTTGGTGAAGAATTCGATACCGACCGCGCGCACCAGCGGCGCGGCGAAGGGATCGTCGATCAGGCCTCGCGGATCCCGGCTCGCGACCGCCCGGCCCGCCGCCACCATGGTGGCCGTCGCACCGACGCTCGACGCCAGATCCCAGCTGTCGCCTTCGGAGCGGGCCATCGCCTACCTCACTTCAGTGTCGCGGTCAGATACCCCGAGTCGGCGGCCAGGGTGGCGAGCTCCTCGGGATACTCGAATCCGTTGGCAGCGTACGCCTGCGCCGTGGTCCGCACGGCGATGTCCCAGCCGCGTTCGGCCAGGTAGGTGCCTGCTGGTGTGCGTTCGCCGGTGTAGAACAGGTCCCGCAGGTCCACATCGGAGCCGGAACTCTTGGACCACTCGCTGACCCGGTCCAGCCAGGCGTTGGCCGAATCTCCGAAATCCATGTGCTCGGTGGCGATCCTGCTGCCAGGAGCGGACAGCGCGATGATGTTGTCGAACAGCCGGTCCTGCGCCTCGGGCGGAAGGTAGATCAACAACCCCTCCGCAATCCACGCCGTGGGGGCACTCGGATCGAATCCCGCGGCCCGCAGCGCCGTCGGCCAGTCGTCGCGCAGGTCGATCCCCACGGTGCGGAGGTCGGCGGCGGGGGAGGCCCCCAGGCCGGCCAGCGTGCGGGTCTTGAACTCGATGACCCGAGGCTGATCCACCTCGAACACGACGGTGCCCGCCGGCCACTCCAGCCGGTAGGCGCGGGTGTCGAGCCCGGATGCCAGGATCACCGCCTGGCGGATGCCCGCCGCGCCTGCCTCGGTGAAGAAGTCGTCGAAGAAGCGCGTCCGGACCGCGATCTGTTCGCAGGCGCGCTGGTTGTCCAGCATCGGGTGACCCTCGACGTGGCGTTCGCCGTCGGCCAGCCGATTGCAGTGCTCCAGGCCGACGGCTTTCACCAGCGGATCGGCGAACGGGTCGTTGATCAGCGGATCGGGCTGCTTGGTCGCCAGTGCGCGCGACGCGGCGACGCCGGTCGCCGTCGAGCCGACGCTGGACGCCAGATCCCAGGTGTCGCCTTCGGTGCGTGGCACGTGCGGCTCCTAACTCTTGGTCGCGGTCACGGCGAGCGACTGGCGTAACGCCTCGACCTGCTCGCCGGTGGGGAAGGGACGCCCGTAATGGGCGAACATGTCCGGCCTGCTGCGGGCGCTCACGTCCCAGCCGCGGGCCTGCAGGTAGTCGACGACCGGGTTGCGCTCACCGTCGTAGAACAGGTCGGCCATGTCGAGGTCGAGGCCGTGGCGCCGCCACTCCTCGCTCATGCGCGCGGAAGCCGCGCCGATCCGCGCGCCCGCATCCGGGTGGTACTCGGTGGCCAGCCGGCTGCCGGGCGCCGACAGTGCGGTGATGTTGTCGAACAACCGGTCCTGCGCCTCGGGCGGCAGATAGATCAACAGCCCCTCGGCGATCCACGCGGTCGGGGTCGTGTCGTCGAAACCGTGGGCGCGCAGCGCAGCGGGCCAGTCGTCGCGAAGGTCCACGGCCACGGTGCGGAGTTCGGTGGCGGGGGAGGCTCCGATGCCGGCTAGTGTGCGGGTCTTGAACTCGATGACCTCGGGCTGGTCGATTTCGTAAACGACCGTGCCTGCAGGCCACGACAACCGATAGGCGCGGGCGTCCAGGCCGGATGCCAGGATGACCGCCTGCTGCACACCCGACTCGAGGAAGAAGTCGTCGAAGAACCGGGTGCGCACCGCCATGACGTCGGTCATCACCGCCAGCATCGCGCTGTTGTCCGCCTCGAGGGTGATCTCACCGTCGAGCAGCTTGACGAAGTAGTCCACGCCCACCGCGCGGACGAGAGGTTCGGCGTACGGGTCGTCGATCAGCGCGTCGGGTCCGCGGCTCGCCACGGCGCGGGCCGCGGCGACCATGGTCGCGGTCGCCCCCACGCTGGACGCCAGATCCCAGCTGTCGGCATCGCTGCGTGCCATCGTGCGCTCCTACCTGATCGCGGTGACGTAGCGGACGTCGGCGAAGTTGGCGCTGCCGTGCTCGGCCGACTGCAGTCCGCATTTCACCAACAGGTCGGTGGCGGTGATGCTGTCGGTCTGCCAGCCCCTGGCGCTCAGGTACTCGGCCACCTCGGCGCGCTCACCGGTATAGACCAGCTCCGAGAAGTCGAGATCGAATCCGAACTGGCGCCACTGGTCGCTGGCGGCTCGCATGCGTTCACGCAACACGTCCTCGTCGATGTCGACGGGGGTGACCACACCCTCGGCGGCGACGCGGCTCCCGGCCGGGCTGATCTCGGTGATCTGGTCGAGCAGACGGTCCTGCGCCTCGGGCGGCAGGTATCCGAACAGACCCTCGGCGATCCAGGCGGCCGGTTTGGTGCGGTCGAACCCGGCGGCGTCCAGCGCGCCGATCCAGTCGTCGCGCAGATCCACCGGAACCGTCCGGCGGTCCGCGGTCGGAAGTGCGCCGAGGCGGGCGAGGGTGTCGGTCTTGAAGGTGATGACGTCGGGCTGGTCGATCTCGAACACCACGGTGCCCGCCGGCCAGGACAACCGGTAGGCGCGGGAATCCAGTCCGGAGGCCAGGATGACCGCCTGCCGGACTCCGGCGTCGGCGGCGTCGGAGAAGAAGTCGTCGAAGAACCGGGTGCGCGCAGCCATCCCGTCGGCGAAGCGGTCCATGTTGCCTGCGCCGCCGGTGGCGTCCGGGTCGAGGTCGGCGGCCTTGATGTCGCCGGTGGCGAGACGCGTGAAGAAGTCCACGCCCACCGCGCGCACCAGTGGTTCGGCGAACGGATCGTCGATCACCGCGCCCGGCGCCCTGCTGGCCACCGCCCGCGCCGCGGCCACCATCGTGGCGGTCGCTCCGACGCTGGAGGCCAGATCCCACGTGTCGTTTTCGGTGCGTGCCATCGATTGACCCCTTAACCCCAGACAACGAGTCGAATTAATTAGCTGAGGTAATCAGCTTTCGCCGACTGTACGCTTCGGGTCTGAAGGCAATCTGCGAGCGCGCAGCGATGCGGGCATGCCCGGTGGCAACTGTTACTCTCGTAGACTGTTTGACGCGTGCCGCTAGCAGGCGAGATGTCTGCTCGAGACGGTGCGTTTGACTTGACCATGACGCTGGTTTGTCCAGCCCCATTGGCACGCCGCGCTCAAGAGGTCGGCTGCGCAGGAGGAAAGAGTGCTTTCGGCTTTCATCTCGTCGCTGCGGACGGCCGACCTGAGGCGCAAGATCCTCTTCACGCTGGGTGTCGTCCTGCTCTACCGGGCCGGCGCCTCACTGCCGTCCCCCGGTGTGAACTACCCCAACGTCCAGGAGTGCATCGCGCAGGTCAGCGGTGGCGATTCGGGTCAGATCTATTCGCTGATCAACCTGTTCTCCGGCGGGGCGCTGCTCCAGCTGTCGGTGTTCGCTGTCGGGGTCATGCCCTACATCACCGCCAGCATCATCGTGCAGTTGCTGACCGTGGTGATCCCGCGGTTCGAGCAGCTGCGCAAGGAGGGCCAGTCCGGCCAGGCCAAGATGACGCAGTACACGCGTTACCTGGCGGTCGCGCTGGCCGTGCTGCAGTCGACCAGCATCGTGGCGCTCGCCGCCAACGGCGGGCTGCTGCAGGGCTGCGCCCTCGACATCATCGACGACCAGGCGATCTTCTCGCTCCTCGTCATCGTGCTGGTGATGACCGCAGGCGCCACGCTGGTCATGTGGATGGGTGAGCTGGTCACCGAGCGCGGTATCGGCAACGGTATGTCGCTGCTGATCTTCGCGAGCATCGCCGCGGCCATGCCGGGTGAGGGCAAGTCGATCCTGGACAGCCGCGGTGGCATGGTGTTCACGCTGGTCTGCGTCGCCGCCCTGATCATCATCATCGGCGTCGTGTTCGTCGAACAGGGGCAGCGCCGCATCCCGGTGCAGTACGCCAAGCGCATGGTCGGCCGGCGGATGTACGGCGGCACCTCGACCTACCTGCCGCTGAAGGTCAACCAGGCCGGCGTCATCCCGGTCATTTTCGCCTCGTCGCTGATCTACATCCCGCACCTGATCACGCAGTTGATCCAGAGCGGCAGCTCCAATCCGGGCACCGGCTGGTGGGAACGCATCGTCGCGGAGTACCTGACCGACCCGAGCAGCCCCTGGTACATCTCGCTCTACTTCGCGCTGATCATCTTCTTCACGTACTTCTACGTGTCCATCACGTTCAACCCGGACGAGCGGGCGGACGAGATGAAGAAGTTCGGTGGCTTCATCCCCGGAATCAGGCCGGGTAAGCCGACCGCCGACTACCTCCGCTACGTGCTGAGCCGGATCACCCTGCCGGGCTCGATCTACCTCGGTGTGATCGCCGTGCTGCCCAACCTGTTCCTCCAGATCGGGAACACCGGCGCCGTCCAGAACCTGCCGTTCGGCGGCACCGCGGTGCTGATCATGATCGGCGTGGGTCTGGACACCGTGAAGCAGATCGAGAGCCAGCTGATGCAGCGCAACTACGAAGGCTTCCTGAAGTGAGAGAGGGTTTCTAAGTGAGAATCGTTTTGCTCGGCCCTCCGGGCGCGGGGAAAGGCACGCAGGCTGCGAAGCTGGCCGAGAAGCTGGGGATCCCGCACATCTCGACAGGCGACCTCTTCCGCGACAACATCGCAGGCGAGACCGAACTCGGAGTCGAGGCCAAGCGGTATCTCGACGCCGGTGACCTCGTCCCGAGCAGCCTCACGAACGCGCTGGTCGAGGATCGAATCGGCCAGGACGACGCCAAAGACGGTTTCATCCTCGACGGCTACCCCCGCTCGGTCGAACAGGCCGAAGCGCTCAACGACATGCTCGAAGCCCGCAACCTGACCCTCGACGCGGTGCTGGAGTTCCGCGTCTCCGAGGACGAACTGCTGCAGCGGCTCAAGGGCCGTGGCCGCGCCGACGACACCGAACAGATCATCCTCAACAGGATGAAGGTCTACCGCGACGAGACCGCCCCGCTGCTCGATCACTACCGCGACGAGCTCAAGACCGTCGAAGCCGTCGGATCCATGGACGAGGTGTTCGCCCGGGCGTTGCAGGCGCTGGGTCGCTGATGTGGCCGGCCTGAAGCTGCGCAGGACCAAGGTCGTCGACCAGCGCACCCCCGCCGAACTGGACGCGATGGCCGCTGCGGGCGCGCTGGTGGCCGCAGCGCTGAGCGCGGTGCGTGACGCCGCTGCACCGGGCGTGAGCACCAAAGACCTCGACGCAATCGCCGAATCGGTCATCCGCGACGGCGGCGGCACCCCGTCCTTCCTCGGCTACCACGGCTTCCCCGCCAGCATCTGCTCCTCGGTCAACGATCGCGTCGTCCACGGCATCCCGTCGGCCGCAGAGACCCTGGCCGCCGGCGATCTGGTGTCCATCGACTGCGGCGCGATCCTCGACGGCTGGCACGGCGACTCGGCGATCACCTTCGGCGTCGGCGCGCTCATCCCCGTCGACGAAGCCCTGTCCGCGGCCACCCGGGAGTCCATGGAGGCCGGGATCGCCGCGATGGTGCCCGGCAACCGCCTGACCGACGTCTCCCACGCCATCGAGAGGGGCACCCGCGCCGCCGAGGCGCGCTACCAGCGGGCCTTCGGCATCGTCGACGGTTACGGCGGCCACGGCATCGGCAGGCAGATGCACATGGACCCGTTCCTGCCGAACGAAGGCGCCCCCGGCCGCGGCCCACACCTGGCCCCCGGTTCGGTCCTGGCGATCGAGCCGATGCTCACCCTCGGCACGACGAAGACGATCGTGCTCGAGGACGAATGGACAGTCGTCACCGCGGACGGTTCGCGCGCGGCGCACTGGGAGCACACTGTGGCGGTCACCGACGACGGGCCGCGCATCCTCACCCTCCCCGGGGTCTGAACCAATTCACCGCCGGCGTCGTGTATCTGACGGAGGTTCGCGATGGACGACCCGGAGGCCGCGATGCTTCGCGTGCTCTACGACGAGCACGCCGTCGCGCTGTGGCGCTATGCCCTCAAGCTGACCGGTGACGCCGCCAGCGCCGAGGACGTCGTGCAGGAGACGCTGCTGCGCGCGTGGCGCCACCGGCCGGACGGGTCGCCGCGGGCGTGGCTGTTCACCGTCGCCCGCAACCTGGTGATCGACGAGCGGCGCAGCGCGCGCTACCGCAGGGAAGCCGGCACCCCGGACGTGGAGTCGGTGGCACAGCCCACCGAACCCGACAAGGTGGACTCCGCGCTGGACCGCATGCTGGTCGGCGAGGCGCTGGCGCAGCTGTCCGAAGATCACCGGGCGGTCGTCGGGCGCGCGTACTACCAGGGGTGGACGACGGGGCAGATCGCGGCCGAACTCCAGATACCGGAGGGCACCGTGAAGTCGCGGCTGCACTACGCAGTGCGGGCGCTGCGACTCAACCTGCAGGAGATGGGGGTGACGCGATGACGATGTCCGGTATGGCCGGCGGCGCCGGCATCGAGGGCGGTGACGCCTACCTGCAATGGGACGCCGCCTACGTGCTGGGCTCCCTGTCCACCGCTGACCGGCGCGAGTACGAGCTGCACCTCCAGACCTGTGCCCGCTGCCGGGCGGCGGTCGCCGAGCTCAGCGGGGTCCCGGCCCTGCTGGCGATGGTCGACGCCGACGAGGTGGCGGCACTCGACGTCGGCGAATCCGGCTCCGGCGAGTTCGGCGGCGAGCAGCCCGAACCGCCGCCGCTGCGGCCCGAGGTCTTGCAGGCGGTACTCGACAAGGCCAAGTGGCGCCGACGCCGGTCACGGTGGCTGACCTCGGCGGGCGTGGGGCTCGCCGCTGCCGTGCTCGCCGTCGGGCTGGTCATCGCGATCCGGCCGGGGATCGTCGGCCCACAGACCGGCGCGCCGCAGGCCGTCGCACTCGAGATGACCAAAGTCGAGCCGACACCGTTCAGCGCCACGGTCAGCCTGTCGGAATTCGCCTGGGGCACCCGCATCGACATGGCCTGCTCGTACGGCGAATGGTCCGGCGGCGGCGGGGCGGGGACGCCGCCGAGCCGGCTCGGCATGGTGGTGGTCGGCCGCGACGGCAGCCAGTCGGAGATCGCGACCTGGCTCGGCCTGGCCGGTGCGACCGCGCTGCCGAGCGGCAACACCGCGCTGCGGCGCGACGACATCGCTGCGGTGCAACTGGTCTCGGCGGACACCCGCCAGGTACTGCTCGAGAAGACGTTGTGAACCCGGGCAATGGTATGAAAGGTCGGTGAGCGAAGGGCGCGATGCGCATGATCCGATCGCGCTGGCCCGGGCGAACTGGGAGGCGGCCGGCTGGGGTGAGGTGGCCGACGGGATGGTCGCTGTCACCTCGGTCATGCGGGCCCATCAGATCCTGCTCGCGCGCGTCGAGAACGCGCTACGCCCTTACGATCTGAGCTTCTCCCGGTTCGAGCTGCTGCGCCTGCTGGCGTTCAGCCGCTCGGGTGCGTTGCCGATCACGAAGGCCTCCGACCGGCTGCAGGTGCACGTCACCAGCGTCACGCACGCGATCCGGCGGCTGGAGGCCGGCGGCCTGGTGGAGCGGATCCCGCACCCCACCGACGGCCGCACCACGCTGGTGCGCCTCACCGAACTGGGCCGCTCGACCGTCGAGGACGCCACCGTCACGCTCAACAACGAGGTGTTCGCCGACATCGGGATGTCCGCCGACGAATCGCGGTCACTGGCCACCTCGATCGAGACGCTGCGCCGTCACGCCGGGGATTTCTGACGCCGGTGCCGGCAGTGGAATCGTGGCGGTGACCGCGGTCCCGGCGCCCGGGCGGGACCGGATGTTGAGCCGGCCGCCGACGATCTCAGCGCGTTCGGCCATCGACAACAGGCCGTAGCCACCCATTTCGTCCGCGCCGAGCGGATGTTCGAAGGTGTCGAAACCGACGCCGTCGTCGATGATCTCGAGCCGCGCCACGTCGTCGGACACGCTGAACGTCAGCCGGGCGGTGGCGGCGTCGGCGTGTTTGACCACGTTCTGCAGACACTCCTGCGCGATGCGGTAGAGCGCCAACTCGATGTGGTCGGGGAGCCGGCGTTCGGCGAGGTCGGTGTCGATGTGCAGGCCGATGTGCACCTGCGGGACGGACCGGGCCAGGCTGGCCAGACCGCCCGCGAGGCCGAGATCGTCGAGCACCGGCGGACGCAGCCCGCTGATCGCGGCGCGCGCCTCACCCAGTGTGAGTGCCACCAACTCGCGGGCCTCGGCGAGCTGTTCGGCGACCGCCTGCGGATCGTCGATGGTGCGGACCGCGGCGTCGAGCCGGTAGGACAGCGTCACCAGGCGCTGCGAGATCCCGTCGTGGATATCGCCGGCCAGCCGCCTGCGTTCGATCTCCTGCGCCTCGATCACCTGCTCGACGAAGTTCTCGTGCGCCCGTTCGCGGGCGACCAGTTGACGGTGCAGACGCGCCTGGTGCAGTGCGCCCGCGATCAGCCGGCCGATCACCAGCAGCAGTTCGACGTCGCGGGAAGTGAACTCGCGGCGTTCGACGGTGTGAACGTTGAGCACCCCGACCAGACCCCCCGGATCGGTCTGCATCGGGACCGACACCATCGAGGTGAAGTCTCTGCCGCGCAGCGACTCGAACGGCAGGTAGCGGGGATCGGACTCCTTGTCGTGGCCGATCACCACCGGTTCGCGGTGGCTGGCCACCCAGCCGGAGATGCCCTGACCCAGCGGCAGCCGGATCTTGCCGATCTGGCTGTCGAACGGCGGGGTGGCGCCGGCCAGGGTGAGTGACCGGTCGGAATCGTCGAGGACGTGCACGAAGCAGACGTCGGTGCCGGTGGCCGCGGTGATCATGCGCGCGGCCGCGGCGGCCAGTGGTTCCACCCCCGGGCCGCTCGACGCAGCCTGGATGAGCTCGCGTAGCAGCGCCAGTTCGCGGTCGGCGGTCAGCAGCGAACGCGCACTCATTGGTAGATGCCCTCGCGCAGCGCCGTCGCGACCGCACCCGCGCGGTCGCTCACGCCGAGTTTGCGGTAGATCGACCTCAGGTGGGTCTTCACGGTCTCCTCGCCGATGACCAGCTTGTTGGCGATGCCGCGGTTGGACAGGCCGGCGACGACGAACGACAGGATCTCGCTCTCCCGCTGGGTGAGGCCCTGGCGGGCCCCCGGCCAGAACTCGTCGCGCTGCAGGCGCGCGGCGGTGTCGACGGCCCTGGCCGCCATCCCCGGATCGATGGCGGTCTGCCCGCGGTGGGCCAGTTCCAGCTGGCGGACCAACTCGTCGCTGCTGATGCTCTTGAGCAGGTATCCGGCCGCGCCCACCCGCAGCGCCTGGAACAGGTACTGCTCGTCGTCGTAGACCGACAGCATCACCACCTTCTGCGCCGGATCCCGCTCGCGCAGTGCCAGGCACAGGTCCAGCCCGCTGGAACCCTGCATGCGGACGTCGCACAACACGATGTCCGGTCGGACTTCGGCGATGACCCCGACGGCGCGTTCGGCGCCCACGGCCTGGCCCACCACGGTGACCCGGTCGGCGAAGGTCGTCAGCATGGCCTTGAGTCCTTCGATGACCATCTCGTGGTCGTCGACCAGGACGATCCGCACTGGCCCGGTCATGCGCGATGCCGCTTCGCTTCTAGCTGGGCGGTCATGCGCATCACCTTAGAACCGCGACGGGCAGCGGCTGGGCAACTTCGCCACGTCGAATCCCCCGTTGGGGGGAGGACGGGCACATGTGACGTAAGCCACTGTGATCATGTGCAGACGACGCGTGAGAGAACATGGTGTGCGGGCCGGTTCTGGTGGGACGGGGCCCGCCCGGTCGACTCGGACATCACCCCACTGCGGGCGCTGATCTTCGACCTCGAGGCGTTGACCGATCTCGATTACGACGTGCACCGGGTGGTGTTCAACGCCGCCTTCGCCGCGCACGGAGTGCCCATCGCATGGTCGGCGGCCCGGTACCGGCGCCTGATGGTCCTGCGCGACGAACGCCAGCGGGTGCTCGCCGACCTGCGCAACCACTGCGTCGGGCCGGAGTGCGACGTGCTCACCGAACTGCTCGCCGATGAGGTCTGCTCCACCAAGGCGATGATGTTCGACGAGATGGTGCTCGACGCCGGGGTGACCCCGCGTCCGGGCCTCGACGACCTCGTCGGCGACGCACGCGCCGCAGGCGTCCCGGTCGCGGTGGTGACCGCGGGCCGGCGCGCGTGGGCGGAGCCACTGGTCCGGCAACTGGTCGGGGAGGGTCAGGTGGAGACCATCGTCACCCGCGACGACGTGTCGGCGCCCGGTGCCGAGGCGTTCCGCCTGGCGCTGCGGGAGATCGGCGTCAGTACCGACCATGTCGTCGCGCTGAGCGGTTCGACGGCCGGGTTGCGCACGGCAACGGCCGCCGGGCTGGCGACCATCCTGGTCGGCGCGGAGTGCGCGCCGCGCGATGCAGGGGCGGCGCTGGCGGTGCGTGCTGACTACGGCGGCGCGGACCCCCTGCGGCTCGCCACGTGTGCCCGCCTGTACGCGCGCTCGTCGTCCCGCAGGACCGTGCCCGCGGCGTAGCTCACTGAACTTGGGTGCCGATCACGCGCAGCAGATCGAGTTTCTGGGCATCCTCGCCACCCGGCTGGGCGGTGTACACGACAAGGCGCAGGCTGGAGTCCGCGACTGCGAGCACATCGCAGTCGAAGGTGATCGGTCCCACCACAGGTGCGTCGACCGTCTTGCGATCGCTTTCCCGGTTCGCGACCTGCCAGGTGCCCCACAAACGCTCGAAGACCGGGCTGGCCCGACGCAGGTCTTCGATGAGCGTCGTGAGGCCGTAGTCTCGCGGGAATCTGCTCAGAGCGGCGTGGAGGTCGGAAACGAGTTCTCGCGCAAAGCTTTCGGCTTCCTCGCCGGTGTGAATCAGCGGAATGTCCTGAACCACGAACGCGCGCCAGACGAGGTTGGATTCACGCCCGGACGGGGCCTCGCCGAACAGCGCGTTCCACATGCGATTGCCGAACACGAGATCCCACGCCGCATTGAACACACCAACGGGAGTGTCCTCGAGGTGATCGAGGATGCGCTGCAGCCCGGGACTCAGGTAGGTGGGGATGACGCCGTCCGGCGGCGGTGCGATTCCTGCCGTGCGGTACAGCGCGTCCCGTTCCTGCCTGGTGAGCCGTAGTGCCCGTGCGAGTGAGGAGAGCACTTGCGGCGACGGGTTCTTGGCGCGGCCCTGTTCCAGCCGCACGAGATAGTCCACGGACAAACCGGAAAGCAGCGCCAACTCTTCGCGCCGCAGTCCCGGAGTGCGACGATCGGAGCCGACAGGCAGACCGACCTCGGCCGGACTCACGCGGTCGCGCCAAGCCCTGATCGCCACTCCCAGTTCGGTCACGATGCGATCTTGCCGCGAGTCGAGGCCCACCGGGTGGTACTGCCGTTCTCTGGTGGGGATCGGAAAACCGGGCAATGCTCGGTTCATGACGAATACGAATCCCACACTTCTCATCTCCTCTGCCGATCGCACAGTGGCCATCACCGTCCAACAGCGCTCACGGTTGGCGCCGGCCGATGCCATGGCCTTGATCTGTCCGATCGACTTGTCGAAGGTCTTCCATCCAATGTGGCCGTTTCCGGGCGTCGTGCGCGTCGAGGATCAGACCGAGGCGTGGGACCACCCGGGGCCGTCTCGCAGACCGCGATTCACCGACGGATCTTCGGTTGACGAGCAGCTCGTGGAACACACCGCCGGATCCAGCTTCGCCTACCAGCTGACGGGCTTCACGAACGCGCTGGCCAGGCTCGCTGTCGGTATTCGCGGGGAATGGACCTTCACGCCCGACGGACCGGGCTCCCTCGTCCGGTGGTCGTATGAGTTCAAGCCGCTGCCGGGTCGTCGGTGGATCGTCGCCGGACCTTTCAAACCCCTGTGGCGGCGCTACATGGCGGCGACACTGACGCGTTGCATCGAGGCCTCGGAACAGGACTGGCACTCACGTTTGAGCCGCACAGCGTCTCGATGACCGGCGCCCGCCTATTGTTCTTCGAATGGGTACGGACCGAACGCGCAATGCCCCGCAGACGCGCGCCGACATCCTCGCCGCCGCCCGCCGGCGCTTCGGATCCGACGGCTACCAGGGCACCACATTGCGCGGGGTGGCCGCCGACGTCGGCGTGGATCCGGCGCTGATCATCCGGTACTTCGGCAGCAAACGCGAATTGTTCGCCGAGGCAGCGGAATTCAGGATCGACCTTCCCGATCTGAGCGCGGTCGACCCCGACTCCGTCGCAGACGTACTGCTGTCCCGCTTCTTCGCGGTGTGGGAGCAGGACACCACGTTCCTCGCCCTCCTGCGGGCCGCGATGACCAGTGAATCCGCGGCGGACACGCTGCGGCATGTGTTCGCCACCCAGGTGGCTCCGGCGCTCGCGGCGGTCACGCCGGACCATCCGGCGCAGCGCGCCGGTTTGATGGGGGCGTTCGTGATCGGCCTGGCCACCACCCGCTACGTGCTCGCCAATCCCGCGGTCGCCGACCTCGACCGAGACGAATTGATGCGCTTCGCGCGCCCGGTGATCCATCAACTCCTGCTCGGCCCCGTCTGAGACCTAAGTCACCAGATGTTGGCATAGCGCCGTAAAGGGGCCGCCGTCGTGGCTCAGCCAGCGAACACTACGTTCTGGCCCGTGTCGGACGGTCGGCCACCGCCGCTTCGCGGCGGTTCCTCCTCGTCGCGATACTCGGGACGATCGCCGCGGGCGTCTTCGGTGTGCCGGTGGCGAAGTCGTTGTGCGAGTGCGGATTGAGGATCCGTCCTCGGAGTCGGCTACTGCGGCGCGCCTGCTCGCCGAAGACTTCGGCCAGGGCGGATCGCAGCTGCTGATCGTCGTCTCCGCACCCGACGGCTACCGCAGCGAGCCGGCCCGGCGAGCCGGCCCGGCGAGCCGGCGAGCAGATCACCGAGACCCTCGCGTGATGTCCATTTCCTTCGCCGCGCTGATCGCCGCCGACGTCTCCTTCATGCGGACGTTCGGCCTCGGCCTCACGCTGGCCGTCCTGGCGGACGCGACCTTGGTCCGGATGGTGCTGATGCCGGCCTTCATGCACGCACTGGGCGAGTGGAACTGGTGGGCTCCGACGTGGCTGGCCCGGCTGCACGCCCGGGTCGGTCTGCGGGAGATCGATGCGGCATCGAACGCCGTTGCATCGAACACCGACGGATTGAACGCCGACGCATTGAACGCCGTGACGCTCGAGCACGTCATGAAGAAAGTAGAGGGAGAGTGTCATGAGTGTTGTCGCAGCCGTCCGCGGTGAGGTGCCGCCGCACGGATACACCCAGGCGGAGGTGACCGAGGCGCTGATCGCGATCCCCGGCTACCACGAATACGCCGACAGCATCCGGGCGTTGCACCGCAGCGCGAAGGTGGCCACCCGCCACATGGTGCTGTCACTGGAGGAGTACGCCGGCCTGACCGACTTCGGGCGGGCGAACGACCTCTACATCGAACACGCCGTGACACTGGGCGCTGCGGCGCTGACGGGCGCGCTCGACGACGCGGGCCTTGACCCGTCCGATGTCGACATGATCATGACGGCCACCGTCACGGGCATCGCGGTGCCCTCGCTGGACGCACGCATCGCGGCCCTCGTCGGCCTGCGACCCGATGTCCGGCGGGTGCCGATGTTCGGGTTGGGATGTGTGGCGGGCGCCGCGGGGGTGGCCCGGCTTCACGACTACCTGCAGGGTCATCCCGACGGCGTCGCGGTGCTGGTCGCCGTCGAGCTGTGTTCACTGGTGTCCAAGACGGACCCGACGATGGCAACGGTGGTGGGCAGCAGCCTGTTCGGCGACGGAGCTGCGGCGGCGGTGGCCGTCGGCGACCGGCGTGCCGACGACGCGGCAGGCCCGGAGATCGTCGATTCGCGCAGCCACCTCTACCCCGACTCGTTGCGGACGATGGGCTGGGACGTCGACGCGAGTGGCTTCCGCCTCGTACTCTCACCGGACGTGCCGAAGGTCGTCGAACGTTATCTCGGCGACGACGTCGCGGAGTTCCTGCACAGCCACGGCATGGGGGTCGGCGACATCGGCACGTGGGTGAGCCATCCCGGCGGCCCCAAGGTCATCGAGGCCATCACCGCCACCCTCGGATTGCCCGGCGACGCACTGGAATTGACGTGGCGCTCGCTGGCCGAGGTCGGCAACCTCTCGTCCGCGTCCGTCTTGCACGTGCTGCGCGACACCATCGCCAAGCACCCACCCGCGGACAGCCCCGGGCTGATGATGGCGATGGGCCCTGGCTTCTGCTCCGAACTCGTCCTGCTGCGCTGGCGCTGAGGAACCCATGATCTGGTATGGATTGCTGATCGCCGCGGTCGGTGTCGAGCGGTTGGCCGAAATGGTTGTCGCCGAGCGGAATCGGCGATGGAGCCGGCAGCGCGGCGGCGTCGAGTACGGGGCCCGTCACTATCCGGTGATGGTGGCCCTGCACACCGGTCTGCTCGCCGGGTGCCTGCTCGAGGTCGCCGCGCTGCACCGGCCGTTCACCCCGGCGCTGGGGTTCTCGATGCTCGCGCTGGTGATCGCCGCACAGACGTTGCGGTGGTGGTGCATCACCACCCTGGGCCGCCAGTGGAACACCAGGGTCATCGTCGTGCCGGGCGCAGCGCGGGTCACCGGCGGCCCGTACCGGCTGATCCCGCATCCCAACTACGTCGCGGTGATCGTCGAAGGTTTCGCGCTTCCCCTGGTGCACGGTGCCTGGATCACCGCGCTGGTGTTCACCGCCCTCAATGCGGTACTGCTGGGGGCCCGGATCCAGGTCGAGAACGCCGCACTCGCGGGGTTGCGGTGATCGACCTCGTCGTCGCCGGTGGTGGGCCCGCCGGGTTGGCCACCGCGGTGTACGGCGCCAGGGCCGGACTCGACGTCGTGGTCGTCGAACGCCGCCGCGGCACATTGGACAAGGCCTGCGGTGAAGGCATGATGCCGCACACCATGGCGCATCTGGAGCGTCTCGGTGTGGCGCCGCAGGGGATGCCGCTTCGCGGGATCGCCTACCTCGACGGCGACCATCGGGTCGACGCGGCGTTCCGGACCGGACCCGGTCGCGGTGTGCGACGAACCGTGCTGCACGCCGCGTTGCTCGAGGCCGCCCGGTCGGCGGGGGTGCGCTTCGTGCACGGCGACGTCGGCGCGGTCAGCCAGGACGCGGCGTCGGTGCGGGTGGGCGAGTTGCGGGCCGGATACCTCGCGGCCGCCGACGGGCTGCACTCACCGATCCGGCGCGCGCTGGGCCTGTCACAGCCCAGTCGCGGTCCACGGCGGTGGGGCATCCGCAGGCACATCCAGACCGCGCCGTGGAGCGACTGCGTCGAGGTGCACTGGGGGACCGACAGCGAGGCATATGTGACCCCCGTGGCCGACGACTGTGTCGGGATCGCGATCTTGAGCTCCTCGCGCGGCGGATTCGATCGGCACCTGTCGGATTTTCCCGCCCTCGTGGAGCGGATCGGTGACCACGCCCACGGGCCCGACCGCGCCGCGGGCCCGCTGCGGCAGAACGCACGCAGCCGCACAGCCGGGCGGGTGATGCTCGTGGGGGACGCCGCGGGGTACATCGACGCGCTCACGGGGGAGGGCCTCGGGCTGGCGTCAGCGCGGCCGAACTGTTGGTGGATTGCGTGGTGACCGAACGTGTCGGCGACTACGACCGTCGATGGCGCGCGCTGACCCGGCGCTACCGGTTGCTCACCGCGGGCCTGGTGCGGGCCGGATCGGTGCCGTCGATCCGGCCGCGCATCGTGCCTGTCGCGCGGGCACTGCCCGCCGTCTTCGGCGTCGTCGTCAACCAACTCGCCGTCTGAATCAGCCCCGCAGCAACTCGATGATCGCGCTGAAATCCTTGTCCGCGTGATCGGTGGCGAAGCTCGCGTACAGCTGCGCGGCATGGCTGCCCAGCGGCGCGGACGCACCCGTCGACTCGACCGCGGCCATGGCGAGCCCCAGGTCCTTGTTCATCAGCGCGGTCGCGAACCCCGGTTTGAAGTCGTTGTTGGCCGGCGATGCCGGAACCGGTCCCGGCACAGGGCAATTCGTGTGCACCGCCCAGCAGTTGCCGGTCGCGCCGGTGATGACGTCGAACAGGGACTGCGCCTCGAGCCCCAGCTGCTCGGCGAGCACGAACGCCTCACCGATCGCGATCTGCTGGACCGCCAGCACCATGTTGTTGCACAGTTTGGCGGCCTGGCCGGTGCCCGACCCACCACAGTGAACGACCTTGCCCGCCATCGGTTCCAGCACCGGACGGGCACGCTCGACGGCGTCGTCGTCGCCACCCACCATGAACGCCAGCGTGCCCGCGGTGGCGCCCTTGACCCCGCCGGACACGGGCGCGTCGAGCTGGGCGAAACCCCGGGCGACGGCGGCCGCGTTGATCTCCCGCGCGTCGTCCACCGAGATGGTCGAGGTGTCGATGAACAACGTGCCTGCCGCCGCGGCGGGCAGCACCTCGTCGTACACGCCCTTCACGATCGCGCCGTTGGGCAGCGAGGTGATCACCACCTCGGCGCCGGTCACCGCTTCGCCACCGCTGTCGAATGTGGTGACGCCATTGTCTTCTGCGGTGGCCTTGAGTGCGGGCACCACATCGAACCCCCGCACGGTGTGGCCGGCTTTGGCGAGGTTGGCCGCCATCGGCCCGCCCATGTTGCCCAGACCGAGAAACGCGATCGTGCTCATGTGCCGAAAGCCTCCTATGCCGATGCCCGCGCCCGGGCGGCCGCTGCCCGCCCGATGACCACGCGCATGATCTCGTTGCTGCCCTCGAGGATTCGATGCACCCGCAGATCGCGGACGATCTTCTCCACGCCGTACTCACGCAGGTACCCGTAGCCACCGTGCAGTTGCAGCGCCTGATCAGCCACCTCGAAACAGGCGTCGGTGACGTAGCGCTTGGCCATCGCGCACAGCTCGACCTTGTCCGGGTGGTTCTCGTCGAGGGCGGTTGCGGCCCGCCACAACAACATTCGTGACGTCTGCAGCGCGGTGGCCATATCGGCGAGGGTGAACCGGATGGTCGGTTCGTCGAGCAGGGTGGCGCCGAAGGCATGCCGGTCGGCCAGGTAGGCCGCGGCCTTCTCGTAGGCCGTCTGCGCGCCGCCCAGTGAGCATGCGGCGATGTTGAGGCGGCCGCCGTTGAGTCCGTTCATCGCGATGCCGAATCCGCTGCCCTCGGCGTCGGTGCCGCCGAGCAGGTTTTCGGCGGGCACCCGGGCACCCTCGAACACGACCTGAGCGGTGGGCTGGGCGTTCCAGCCCATCTTCTGCTCCTGGGCGCCGAAAGTGACTCCCGGCGTGTCCTTTTCGACGATGAACGCCGAGATGCCGCGGGGGCCCTCGCTGCCTGTGCGGGCCATCACCACGTACACATCGGACGTGCCCGCGCCGGAGATGAACTGCTTGACGCCGTCGAGCACCCAGTCGCCGCCCTCGCGAACCGCCCTGGTGCGCAATGCGCTCGCATCGGACCCGGCTCCGGGTTCGGTGAGGCAGTAGCTGGCGATGGACTCCATCGACGCCAACCGTGGCACCCACGTCTTGCGCTGTTCGGCGGAGCCGTACGTGTCGACCATCCAGGCGCACATGTTGTGGATCGACAGAAAGGCCGCGATGGCCGGGTCGGCCGCGGACAACTGCTCGAAGATGCGCACGGCATCGACGCGCCGCAGTCCGCTGCCGCCGGCATCCTCGTGGCAGTAGATCGCCGCCATGCCGAGTTCGGCCGCCTCGCGCAACACGTCGGTGGGGAAGTGGTGGTTCTCGTCCCACTCCAACGCGTATGGCGCAAGGCGCTTTTCCGCGAACGCGGCCGCCGTCTCGGCGATCACGCGTTCGTCCTCGTCGAGACCGAAGTAGTCCATGGGGTTTGTGGGGTTACTTCATGGTGGGGATGACGAACTCGGCGCCATCCTTGATGCCCGACGGCCACCGCTGCGTCACCGTCTTGGTCTTGGTGTAGAACAGGATCGAGTGCGGCCCGTGCTGATTGAGATCGCCGAACCCGGAGCGCTTCCAACCGCCGAAGGTGTGGTAGGACACCGGAACCGGGATCGGCACGTTGACGCCGACCATGCCGACCTGGACGTTGGCGACGAAATCGCGTGCGGTGTCGCCGTCGCGGGTGAAGATGGCCACGCCGTTGCCGTATTCATGCTCGCTCGGCAGGCGCAGCGCCTCCTGGTAGTCGTCGGCGCGCACGATGCACAGCACCGGCCCGAAGATCTCGTCGGTGTAGATCGACATCTCCGGGGTGACGTGGTCGAACAGGGTGGGGCCGATGAAGTAGCCGCCCTCGAGGCTGTCGTCACCGAACTGCATCTCGTCGCTGCCGCGTTCGCGACCGTCGACGACGGCTTCGGCGCCCGCCTCCACGCCCTGAGCGATGTAGTCGCGGACCCGGTTGAGCGCGGCCTCGGTGACCAGTGGCCCGTAGTCGGCCTTCGGGTCGAGGCTGTGGCCGACGCGCAGGTTGTTCACCCGCTCGACGAGCCGGGCGCGCAGGCGGTCGGCGGTCTCCTTGCCGACGGGCACGGCGACGCTGATCGCCATGCAGCGTTCACCGGCGCTGCCGTAACCGGCGCCGATCAGCGCGTCGACGGCCTGGTCGAGGTCGGCGTCGGGCATCACGATCATGTGGTTCTTGGCACCGCCGAAGCACTGGGCGCGCTTTCCGTTGGCCGCGGCGCCGGCGAAGATGTACTGGGCGATGTCGGAGCTGCCGACGAAGCCGACGGCCTGGACCACCGGATGCTCGAGGATCGCGTCGACGGCTTCCTTGTCGCCCTGCACCACCTGGAACACCCCCGGCGGCAGACCGGCTTCGAGGAACAGTTCGGCGAGCCGGACGGGGACCGACGGGTCACGCTCGGACGGCTTGAGGATGAACGCGTTACCGCACGCCAGCGCGGGGCCGGCCTTCCACAGCGGGATCATCGCGGGGAAGTTGAACGGGGTGATGCCGGCGACGACACCGAGCGGCTGACGCATCGAGTAGACGTCGATGCCGCCCCCCGCGCCCTCGGTGTACTCACCCTTGAGCAGATGCGGGATGCCGATCGCGAACTCGATGACCTCGATACCGCGCTGGATGTCGCCCTTGGAGTCGGCGACGGTCTTGCCGTGTTCCACGCTGAGGAGCTCGGCCAGTTCGTCCATGTTCTGGTTGACCAGTTCGACGAAGCGCATCATGACGCGGGCGCGGCGCTGCGGGTTCCAGGCCGCCCAGTCCTTCTGGGCGTCGGCGGCGCCTGCGACCGCGGCGTCGACGTCGGCGCGCGAGGCGAGCAGGACCTGGGCCTGCACCGCCCCGGTGCTCGGGTTCAACACGTCCGCCGTGCGGGTCGACTCGCCGGCGGTGCGCTTGCCGTTGATGAAGTGCTGGATCTGGTTGGTCATGAGAAAGCCCCTCGCTCGAGATACTAGGACATCCTAGTAACTGCTCGGGGTGCTTGACAAGAGGCGTCGGCCGGAGGGCGTCGCCGCGCCTGGTAGTCAGTCGCACTGATAGTGCGTTATCGTGCACTGGTGGATGCGGAAGCCGCGAAGCTCGCGTCGGCGATCGGCGCCCGGGTCCGGCAGGAGCGGCTGACGCGGGGGTGGACGTTGGACCAGCTCGCCGGGGCCGCGTCGGTGAGCCGCCGCATGGTGGTCAGTGTCGAGCAGGGTGCGGTCAATCCCAGTGTGGGAACGCTGCTTCGGCTCAGCGACGCACTCGGCGTCGGATTGCCGGCGCTCGTGGCGCCGCCTGAGCCGAGAGCGGTGATGATCACCCGGTGCGGCGACGGTGCCCAGCTGTGGACTGGTGACGCCGGTGGGCGCGGGGTGCTGGTTGCCGGTACGACGCCTCCGGATGTCGTGGAGTTGTGGGACTGGTCGTTGGGGCCGGGGGAGAGGCATGTCAGTGAGGCTCATGCGGTCGGCACCCACGAACTGGTGCACGTGTTGACGGGGCGGATCTCGGTCGAGGTCGACGGCCAGGGGATCGACCTCGACACCGGGGATGCCGTGGCCTTCCCAGGCGACGTCGACCACGCCTACGTCAACTCCCACAGTGAGCCTGCCCGCTTCTCGTTGGCGGTGTTCGAACCCGGCGTCGGTGGCGCCTCGACGCACCCAACCAAGACACACAAGGACGACTGATCATGTTGATTCATCCGTGGGATGCTTCGTTGGACACCGCTGAATGGCAGGAGTGGCTTGCTCATACCGACCGGTTCGGGATGGTGGTGGTCAACAACGTCGACCCCGCACAGGCGCCGGTTGTGGTGCCCACCCATTTCACCGTCGCCGGTGAGGACCTGCTGGTGCATCTGGCTCGGCCGAACCCGGTGTGGCCGCACCTGGAGTCCGCCACCGAGGTCCGCGTCGCGGTGATCGGCGACTACGCCTACATCCCCACCTACTGGCGGGCGAAGGCGGGCGGCCCCGACGAGGACGGTGTGCCCACCAGCTACTACACCGCGTTGCAGTTCGTGTGCCGGCCGACCGTGGTCGACGACCCCGAGGGCAAGGTCGAGATCCTGACCGCCCAACTGGGCGATATGCAGCCTGAGGGCGGCTACGCCACCGTTGCAGTCGACGACGGCCCGTACGGGCGAATGTTGCCCGGCATCCGGGGGCTGCGGCTGGCAGTGGTGCGGGTGGAGGCCAAATTCAAGTACGACGACCACAATCCGGTCGAACACCGCCGGCGCGTCATCGGCAATCTCGAGGAACGCGACCACGGTCTGGACACTGGTGCGGCAGCGCAGCAGCGGCGGCGGCTGGCCGCGATCGGCGAGTGGAAGACGTTCCGCGAGACGCCGAAACTGCGGTGAGATCGCGTTCCGGCGCCGGAAGGTGATCTGTCAGCAGTCTCGGCGGAGGTCTTCGACGAAGCCCTGACACGCGTCCCATGTCGGCAGCAAGCCGGCCGCACGCGCCTGCTCGAGCGTGGGGGCGGCGGCGTCGCGGTCGGAGAGCACGAGGTCCCCGTCGAAGGGCCAGGTGATGCCGAGCGCCGGATCGGTGGGCAGCACGGTGTGCTCGCGCGACGGGTCGTACCCCGTCGAGCACAGGTACATCACCGTCGAATCATCCTGCAGCGCAAGGAAAGCGTGCCCCAACCCCTCGGACAGGTAGATCGACCGCCGGTCGCGGTCGTCGAGCAGCACCGCATCCCACGCGCCGAAGGTGGGTGAGCCCACCCGGATGTCGACGGCCACGTCGTACACCGCCCCCCGGACGCAGGTGACGTACTTGGCCTGACCCGGTGGAACCGACGCGAAGTGCAGACCACGCAACACGCCGGCCTTCGACACCGAGCAGTTGGCCTGCCGCAGGTCCAGTCGGTGGCCGGCGAAACCGGTGAATTCTCGGTCGGTGAACCACTCGAAGAACGATCCGCGCGCGTCGGCGTGCACGGTCGGGGTGATCTCCCAGGCACCGGGCACGGACAGCTCGCGGACGGTCACTGGCCGCGCTCCTCGTAGGCCGATTCCGCGGCGTCCTTGAGCGGCCGCCACCACGCCTCGTTGTCGCGATACCACTGCACCGTCGCCCGCAGCCCTTCCTCGAAGTCGAGATGCGTTGGCTTCCAACCCAGTTCGTTGTAGAGCGTCGACGGGTCGATGGCGTAGCGCAGATCGTGGCCGGCGCGGTCGGTGACATGGTCGAAGTCGTCGGGGTCGCGGTCCATGATCCGCAGCAGCGTGCGCAGCACCGACAGGTTGTCCCGTTCTCCCTCGGCGCCGATCAGATACGTCCGGCCCGCGATCCCGTCGCGCAGGATCCGCCACACCGCGCTGTTGTGGTCGTCGACGTGGATCCAGTCCCGCACGTTGGCGCCGGCGCCGTAGAGCTTGGCCCGCCGTCCGGTGAGCACATTGGTGATCTGGCGCGGGATGAACTTCTCCACGTGCTGGTAGGGCCCGTAGTTGTTGGAGCAGTTCGAGATCGTCGCGCGCACACCGTACGACCGCACCCACGCCCGCACCAGCATGTCCGCGGCGGCCTTGGTCGACGAGTACGGGCTCGACGGGTTGTACGGCGTCGACTCGGTGAACCGGCGGTCCTCGTCGAGGGCCAGATCGCCGTACACCTCGTCGGTGGACACGTGATGCAATCGCACGCCGGCCCGGCGCACCGCCTCGAGCACCGTGTAGGTCCCGACGATGTTGGTCTGGACGAACGGGCCGGGATCGGCCAGCGCATTGTCGACGTGGGTCTCGGCGGCGAAGTGCACGACGGCGTCGGCCCCCGGATCGAGTTTCGCGACAAGGGAGCCGACGAGCGCGGCGTCGGCGACGTCACCTTCGACCAGCCGGATCCGGTCGGCGACCGGGGCCAGCGACTCCCGGCTCCCCGCATAGGTCAGCGCGTCGAGCACCGTCACGTCGCAGCCGGGGTACTCCCGCACGGTGGCGTGCACGAAGTTCGCACCGATGAAACCCGCACCGCCGGTTACCAGCAACCGCATGGGTGAAACCCTAGCGGCCGCCCCGCCTCAGCCCTTCAACCCGAGCGGCCCGGCCAGCTCCGTCAGCGTCGGGATCAGCTTGTCCCAGCCGCCCAGCACCTGGATGGCCACGTGGTCGGCACCGCGCTCGTGGTGTTCCTCGAGACGGGCGGCGATGTCCTCTGCGGTCCCGTGGGCGACCACCGCGTCGATCAGCTTGTCGCTGCCCGGTTTGGCCACGTCCTCGTCGGTGAAGCCCAACCGCTTCCAGTTGTTCACGTAATTGCTCAGGCCGAGGTAGAAGTCGACGGTCTCGCGGCCGATCGCGCGCGCCTCGTCGACGTCGGTGCTCAGCACCACCTTGTGCTCCGGGGCGATGAACACCGTCGGACCGACGAGATTGCGCGCCTGGCCGGTGTGCTCGGGGGTGGTCAGGTACGGGTGGGCGCCTGCGCTGCGGCGGGCCGCCAGTCGCAGCACCTGCGGACCGAGCGCGGCGATCACCATGCGGCTGGTCGGCACCTTCGCCACATCCAGCTTGTCGAGGTACTCGACCAGCACGTCGTAGGGCTTGCGGTACTCCGCGGTGGCCTCCGGGTGACCGATGCCGACCCCGAGCAGGAACCGGCTCGGATACTTGTCCTCGATGCGGTGATACGACGCGGCGACCTCTTCGGCCGGCGACGCCCACACGTTCACGATGCCGGTGGCCACCTGCAGCGTCTCGGTCGCCTCGAGGATCGGCTCCACGAACGCCAGGTCGGCCGCGGGGGATGCACCGACCCAGACTGCGCCGTAGCCCAGCTCCTCGATCTGCGCGGCCTGCTCGGGCTCAGGGGCGCCGGGGGTCCAGACGCCGTAGCGGCCGAGGCCGGGCTTGAGGGAAACTGCGTCAGTCATATCTGATTCCTTCGATCGTCACTGCAGGCCGAGTGGTCCGGCCAGGTCGGCCAACGCGGGCACCAGCTTGTCAGGTCCGGTCAGCACCTGCACAGGCACATGGTCGGCGCCGGCATCGAGATGCTGTTTCAGCCGGGCCGCGATGGCGTCGACGGTGCCGTAGGCCACGACGGCGTCCACCAACCGATCACTACCCGGTTTCGCCACATCTTCATCACTGAATCCGAGACGCTTCCAATTGTTGACGTAGTTGACGAGGTTCAGATACACCTCCAGCGTCCTGCGGCCGACCGCGCGGGCCCGCTCGGCGTCGGTGGTGAGGACCACCTTGTGTTCGGGCGCCAGGAACGCCTCCGGTCCCACCACCTCACGTGCCTGCGCCGTGTGCTCCGGCGTGGTGAGGTAGGGGTGCGCGCCCGCGGCGCGGTCAGCGGAGAGTCTGAGCACCTTGGGTCCGAGGGCGGCCACCACCCGCCGGTCCCGGGGCACCCCGTATTCATCGAGCGCGTCGAGGTATTCGGTGAGCGCCTCGAACGGTTTGCGGTACTGCTGGTGTGCCTCGGGGTGACCCACGCCGATCCCGAGCAGGAACCGGCCGGGATGTGCGGCCTCGATGCGGTGGAAGGACTCCGCCACCGGACCGGCGGCCGCTGTCCAGATGTTGACGATGCCGGTGGCCACCTGCAGCGTCGTCGTCTGGTCGAGGATCGGTTCGACCCAGTCCAGTTCGGCGGGCGGAGAACCGCCCACCCAGACGGCGCCGTAGCCGAGCGCCTCGATGTCCTTGGCCTGTGCGGGCGTGACGCCGGAGGTGAAGACGCCGTACGTGCCCAGATGGGGTTTTGTCATGAGGGCTTCAACGTTACGGCGCCGCGCAGGCTATTCCGCGGTGGCCGGCGCCTGCAGCGGCAGACAGACGATGAAGCGGGTGTCGCCGGGCCGGGATTCGACGCGGATGTCGCCGTGGTGCTTCTCGACGATGATGCGGCGCGCCAGATCGAGACCGAGCCCCGTACCCTCGCCGACCGGTTTGGTGGTGAAGAACGGGGTGAAGATGCGGCCGACGATGTCCTCGGGGATGCCCGGCCCGTCGTCGCAGATCTCGATGCGCACCCGCTCGTCGTTCTCCCGTATGGTGCGTACGGTCAGCGTGCCGTGCCCGCCCATCGCCTGGATCGCGTTCTGGATCAGGTTGGTCCACACCTCGTTGAGATCGCCTGGGTAGCAGAGCAATTCGGGCAGCGAGGTGTCCTTCTCCCACACCAGCCGGACCGGTTTGTCCTTGCCGATCTTGTCGCCGAAGATCGTCTTGATGGTGCTGTAGATGAGTTCGTGCACGTTGGCGCTCTGATAGGCGCCGCGGTCCATCTGCGAATACTGCTTCGCGCCGGCCAGCAGCGCGGAGATGCGTTTACTCGCCTCGGCGATCTCGCTCATCCGCAGTTCGGTGTCGATCGTGTACTTCAGCCAGCCGATGGCGCTCTGCAGGGACGCCGAACCGTCGCCGTCCATGGCGTCGTCGACCGAAGCCGAGATGCGCTCGAGCCAGTCGATGTCGAGACCCGCCTCGACGAAGGTCGGGGCATAGTCCCAGCCGCCGGCGATCCCGTGGTCGTCGAGCCAGTCACCGATCAGCTCCTCCCGGTCGGAGGTCTCCAGCGCCGTCAGATCCTGGCTCCTGGACTTCGCGACCTGCTCGGCCACCTGATCCTGGATCTTCACCAGCACCCGCAGTGCCTCCGGGCTGAACTTGCCGTCGGCGAGCATGGCCAGCTTGTGGCGCATCTTGCCGACGCCCTCCTGCAGATCCGCCACGGCCCGGGCGGTGGCGGCGGCGGGGTTGTTGAGCTGGTGGGTCAGTCCGGCGGTGATGGTGCCCAGCGCCAGCAGCTTCTCCCGCTGGCCGATGATCTGATGCTGCCTGCGCCCACCGACGCGGTGGCCCTCGAGCAGGTGGACGGCCATCGGGAACTGGGACTGCATGAACCGGGCGAACGCGTCGGCGTCGAGCACGAAGAACCGCGACGGTGTGGTCAACCGGACCGACGCCTCGTAGACATGCTCCTCGCCCGGGACGTACGCAGACCAGGCGCCGCAGTACACGCCGCGCTGGGAGGTGCGGCCGGTCTCGATGTCCGCACCACCGGAGCGTTTCGACATCACCAGCTCGCCGTCGATCATCACGTAGAAGCAGGTGGCCGGGTCACCTTCGGTGCACAGCGGACCGGTCGGGAACGTCTCGATGTGGCCGTCCGCGCACAGCATGTCCAGCTGTTCGTCGGTCAGCGCCTCAAACAGGAACAGCGTGCGCAATTCGTGGGCCAGGCACTTTTCACCCATGTCCGTCTCCTCGACCCTTCTAGGCTTCCGCCAGGTAACGGTGCACCAACATGACCGCCATCGACCCTTCGCCGACGGCAGCGGCCACCCGCTTGGCGGATTCCGCGCGCACATCACCTGCAACAAACACACCGGGCACACTTGTTTCCAGGTGGTGCGGCGGGCGATCCAGCGTCCAGCCCGAGATGTCGCGCAGATCCGGCCCGGCCAGGATGAATCCGTGGTCGTCGCGGACCACGATGCCGTCGAGCCACTCGGTGCGCGGTTCGGCGCCGATGAAGATGAACATCCGGCCGCAGGTGACGTCTTCGCGCGTGCCCGTCTGCGTGTTCTGCAGACACATGCCCTCGAGGTGGCCGTCGCCCTTGACGGCATGCACCACGGTGTTCGGCATCTCGCGGATCTTGTCGTTGGCCCTGATCTGCTGAACCAGGTAGTACGACATCGAATCCTCGAGCCGTCTGCGGCTCACGATCGTGACCCTCTTGGCGGTGCGCGACAGGTACATCGCGGCCTGACCGGCGGAGTTCGCGCCGCCGATCACATACACCTCGTCGTCGTCGCAGTCCGACGCCACCGACGCGGTGGCGCCGTAGTACACCCCCGCACCGGTCAATCCGTCGCACCCCTCGGCCGGAAGCTGGCGGTATTCGACGCCCATCGCCAGGATCACCGAGCGCGCGCCGATCGAGCGGCCGTCGGACAGTCGGACGGTGCGGGCTGACCCGTCGATCTCCAGCGCGGTCACCTCGGCGGCGGTGATCAGCTCCGCATCGAACTTCTCGGCCTGCCTGCGCGCCCGCTCGGCGAGCTGTGTACCCGACAATCCGTCGGGGAAGCCGAGGTAGTTCTCGATGCGAGAACTCTGCCCGGCCTGCCCGCCGGTGGCGGTGCGTTCGATGAGCACCGTCTTGAGGCCTTCGGACGCCCCGTACACCGCGGCGGCCAGACCGGCGGGCCCGCCGCCGATGACGACGAGATCGTAGAAGTCCTCGGCCGGCGTGGTGGTCAGCCCGAGGGTGGCGGCCAGATCCGCATCCGACGGGTCGACCAGCGTCTCGCCCTGCTCGGTGATGACGACAGGCAGCGTCAGGCCGTCCAGCTTGGCGGCCTCCAGCAGCTTGGCGCCCCTCGGCTCGTCGGCCCGGAACCATGTGTAGTACAGGCGATTTCGGGCCAGGAACTCGCGCACCTCGGAGGACCGCGCGTTCCACGGGTGGCCGATGATCTTGGTGTGCGGGATGGCCCGGTCGCCGGTCTCGCGCCAGGCCTCGATCAGCGCGTCGACCACCGGGTACAGCTTCTCCTCCGGCGGGTCCCACGGCTTGAGCAGGTAGTGGTCCAGATCGACGACGTTGATCGCGTCGATCGCGGCGTGGGTGTCGGCGTACGCGGTGAGCAGCACCCGGCGCGCCATCGGGAAGATGTCCATCGCCTCTTCGAGGAACTCGATGCCGCTCATCTGCGGCATGCGGTAGTCGGCGACGAACACCGCGACGGTCTCGCCGCGCAGCTTCAGCTCGTTGAGCGTCTCGAGCGCGTCCGGGCCGGATTCGGCGCGCACGATCCGGAAGTGTTCGCCGTAGTGACGGCGCAGGTCGCGCGCGACCGCGCGCGAGACCGCCGGATCGTCGTCGACGGTGAGGATCACGGGTTTGCGGGGTACCGCGGCGGGGCCTGTCATCGGGATCAAGTATGCGCCAGTCGTCCAGCCAATACCGCCGTGACCGTGGGATCGTGAGGTCTAGGTGCGAGTCCGCAGGCCCTTCGCCGCGGCGACCACCACGCTGCTGAGGAGGGCGACGCCGAAGATGCGCAGCCAGGTGTCGACGTCCAGCGGGGCCGTTTCGAAGACCGCGTTCATGGCGGGCAGATAGGTGATCGCGAGTTGGGCGAGCGCTTGGACCGCGACACCCACGATGAGCCAACGGTTGGTGAACAGCCCGATGCGCCATGCCGAGTGGGTCAGGGAGCGGCAACTGAACAGGTAGAACGCCTCGACGACGACGAACAGGTTCAAAGCCGCCGTGCGGGCTTCGGGCAGAGTGGCGCCTCGGTCGAGTTCCCACTCGAACAGCCACCAGCACCCGGCGACCAGGAGCGCGGACACCAACAGGATCCGCACCACCAACCTTCTGGTGAGAAGCGGTTCGGCCGGGTCGCGCGGAGGGCGCGTCATGATCCCGGCCTCCTTGGGCTCGAAGGCCAGCATCAGCCCGAGCGCGACCGCGGTGGTCATGTTGATCCACAGGATCTGGGTGGGCAGTATCGGCAGCACGGCGCCCAGCGCGATGCCCACCAGGATCACCAGGCCCTCACCGATGTTGGTGGGCAACGTCCACGTGATGAACTTCGTGAGGTTGTCGTAGACCCCGCGCCCCTCTTCCACGGCGGCCTCGATGGTGGCGAAGTCGTCGTCGGTGAGGACCATGTCCGCGGCTTCCTTGGCGACCTCGGTCCCGCTGCGGCCCATCGCGACACCGATGTCGGCCTGACGCAGCGCGGGAGCGTCGTTGACACCGTCCCCGGTCATCGCGACGACGTTTCCGGTGTCCTGCAGGGCATCGACGAGCCGCAGCTTCTGTTCCGGTGAGACCCTGGCGAAGACGCTGGCCCTTTCCACCGCACCGGGCAGTTCGTCGGCGGGCAGGGCGGCCACCTCCGCGCCGGTCAGCACCGCCCGCCGGCCGGCCTCCGCACGGGTGAGCAGCCCGACGCTCTCGGCGACCGCGGAGGCCGTGCCGGCGTGGTCACCGGTGATCATCTTCACCGCGATGCCCGCCGAATGACACGCCGCCACCGCCCGCTCGGCGGCCTCGCGCGGCGGGTCCAGCATGGCCTGCAGACCCGTCAGCGTCACCGAGCCGGTCAGCTGGTCGTCGCCGAAGCGTTCCGGATCGACGCTCGTACACACGCCGCACGCCAGGACCCGCAGACCCTCGGCCGCCAGTCGGTCAGCCGCGCCCAGCACCGTGGAGCGGTCGATCGGGCGCGCCGACCCGTCGGCGGCCATCACGGTGGCGCACATGTCGAGTAAGCGTTCCACGGCACCCTTGACCAACACGACGTGTTCCCGGCCGTACTCGTTCAGCGTCGCCATGTACTGCCGTTCGGAGGTGAACGGGATCGCCTCGACCCGGGGGAGTTCCCCGGCGATCCGGTCCGCGGGCAGACCGGCCTTCGCGGCGACGACGAGCATCGCCGCCTCGGTCGGGTCACCGGTGATGTGCCAACGCTCGCCGTCGAATCCCAGTGCAGCGTCGTTGCATGCCGCACCCACCCGCAATGACCAGCCCAAGGCGGCGTCACCCTCGATCGCGACGGGCTGCCCGTCGGCCCGCAGCAGCTCGCCCTCGGGTGCGTAGCCGGCCCCGGTCACCGTCACCGACCCGTCCGCTGTCCAGATCTCGCGCACCGTCATCTCGTTCTCGGTGAGGGTGCCGGTCTTGTCGCTGCAGATGACGGTGGTGCTGCCCAGCGTTTCGACGGCGGGGAGACGACGAATGACCGCCCGCCGCTTCGCCATTCGCCCGACACCGATGGCCAGGGTGATCGTGACGGCGGCAGGCAGACCTTCCGGGATCGCGCCGACCGCGAGCGCGATGGCCGCGGTGAAGGTCTCCACCGCGTCCTGTCTGCGCAACAGGCCAAGGGCGAACGTCGCGGCGGCCAGCGCGAGGATCCCCACCGTGAGAACCTTGCTGAACCACGCGAGCTTGGCGGTCAGCGGTGTCTCGAGCACTTCGGCGGCTCCGACCAGGCGGTGGATTTCGCCGATCTCGGTCTCTGAACCGGTGGCGACGACGACGCCGGCCCCAGCGCCTCCCGTCACCAAAGTGCCCGAGTAGGCCATGTTGCGCCGGTCGGCCACCGGGGTGGCCGCGGGCAGCGCCGCCACGTCCTTGGCGACCGGCAGCGACTCACCGGTCAGCGCGGACTCGTCCACCTGCAGTTCGGTCGTCCGGAGCAGCCGAAGGTCAGCCGGCACTTTGTCTCCGGCTTCGATCAACACCAGATCCCCGGGCACCAGTTGATCGGAGGCGACCGTGCGCTCCTGGCCGTCGCGGACCACCTTGGCCTCGGTGTGAACCATGGCCTGCAGGCTGGCCAGCGCGGCTTGCGCCCTCGATTCCTGGATGAAGCCGACGACGGCGTTGACGATGACCACACCGAAGATGACCGCCGAGTCGATGTATTCGCTCAACGCCGCCGTCACGGCCCCGGCCGCGAGCAGCACGTAGATCAGCGGGTGGTGGAACTGTCGCAGGATGCGGATCAGCAATCCGGCACCCTGCGATGACGGAAGTGCGTTGGGCCCGAACCGGTTCAGACGATCCTGCGCGACCGCATCGGACAGACCCCGGTGCACGTCGGTCTGCATGATCAGGACCACCTCGTGAACGGGCAGTCCGTGATGGGAGTCAGCGGCGACCGGCGTCGGGGCGGCCATCAGGGCCGGGAAGCGGTCAGCAGTACCTTCAGTGCTCCGGTGTCGGATGGCCGACTGAAAACGTCGTAGGCGCTTTCGAATTCGTCCATCCCGTAGCGGTGAGTGATCATCGGCGAGGTGTCGAGCCGGTGCCCTGCCACCAGCCCGATCAAGGTCGGCGTGGAATGCGTGTCCACCAGTCCGGTGGTGATCGTGAGGTTCTTGATCCAGATGTCTTCCAGGTGCAGGGTCGCCGGTGCGCCGTGCACGCCGATATTGGCCACGTGCCCGCCGGGCCGCACCCACGAGACCGCCTGCTCGAACGTCGCGGGTATGCCCACCGCCTCCATCGTCACGTCGGCGCCCAGGCCGCCGGTCATTTCGTGGATGACTGCACGCGCATCCTGTGAACCCGAGTTGATCCCCACGTCCGCACCGAACTTCTTCGCCGCGTCGAGGCGGCTCTCGGCAAGATCGATCACGACGATCTGGCGGGGGCTGTAGAGGCGGGCAGTCAGGATGGCCGCCAGACCGATCGGGCCGGCGCCGATGATGGCGACGACGTCACCGGGCCGCACCGCGCCCTTGAGCACCCCCACTTCGTAGGAGGTCGGGAGGATGTCGGCGAGCATGACCATTTGGTCGTCGCTCACCCCTTCGGGGACCTTGTGGGTGGAGTTGTCGGCGAAGGGCACGCGGACGTATTCGGCCTGGGTCCCGTCGATGAGATGGCCGAGGATCCACCCGCCGCCACCCAGGCACTGTCCATACTCGCCGCCGCGGCAGTATCGGCAACTGCCGCAGGCGCTGACGCATGACACGAGCACCCGGTCGCCGACGGCGAGACGTTCGACGGCGGAACCGACGTCCACAACGGTGCCCACCGCTTCGTGACCGAGGATGCGGCCGGACTCCACCTCGGGCACGTCGCCTTTGAGGATGTGCAGGTCGGTGCCGCAGATGGTGACGGCATCAACCCGCACGATGGCGTCGGTGGCCCGCTCGATGGCCGGGTCGGGCACTTCTTCCCACGAGCGCCGACCCGGGCCGTGGTAAACCATTGCGTGCATGACGTCTTCCCCTGACCGGTCGCGGTGTCGGCATCAGCCCACGACCACCTACGTGTCGCGTGCCCGGTGGAACGGCCGCCAAACGTCGGTACCACGCCTAAGAGGTCGGTGACTCGCCGTCGGCGGCCGGGTCCCCGAGTAAGTGAGTCCCTTCGGAGGGCGCCCGCGAGCGGGTATCGTCGAGTCCATTCTCGCGGTTGTGGGCCCCGGTGGATGCGGCAATTCGCGCGGATTTTGGGGCAGCCCACGCAGCGGGTAGTATTGACCAACGGTGCGGTATCGCGCCGACTTCTTGCGTGCCCCTGGTTCCCGGAATATCCGACTACCGGCTCACGTTTCGTGGTCGGGGCCCAACCGTGCCAGTGCACAACGTCGTCGATCGCGGCGGCGGGCGCCGAACAACCAGAAGACAACGGAGGATCTCCGAAAAGTTATGGCAAAGAAAGACGGTGCCATAGAGGTCGAGGGTCGCGTGGTCGAACCCCTGCCCAATGCGATGTTCCGCATTGAGCTGGAGAACGGTCACAAGGTTCTCGCCCACATCAGCGGCAAGATGCGGCAGCACTACATCCGCATCCTGCCCGAGGACCGCGTCGTGGTGGAGCTATCTCCGTACGACCTGTCCCGGGGCCGCATCGTGTATCGGTACAAGTAAACCCAGACAAGACGACCAACGAGACGCCGGCGAGCACCAACGCGCCGGTGACGGACCAAGAAGGATCTGCACGCCGTGAAGGTGAACCCGAGCGTCAAGCCCATCTGCGACAAGTGCAGGGTGATCCGTCGGCACGGGCGGGTCATGGTGATCTGCTCAGACCCGCGCCACAAGCAGCGGCAGGGCTGATCGCGGCCCGGCCCAGCGCCGGCCACACCCTGAAGACAACTCAATGATGACCTCCCAGTACCACCGAGCTGCCCGGCGCGCGAGCGCCAAAAAAGACGATGCAGTGCTGCTCGGACACGCCCGGACGGAGGCCGGGCCCCGCCATCGAGGCGGGAACGGACTGGGAACAGACCTCCGCGAAGAAGAAGGATTGGCATACCCATGGCCCGACTAGTGGGCGTAGACCTCCCGCGCGACAAGCGCATGGAGATCGCTCTTACCTACATCTACGGCATTGGCCGTACCCGCTCCCAGGAGATCCTGGAGGCGACCGGTATCGACCGGGATCTGCGCACCAAGGACCTCACCGACGATCAGGTCACGCAGCTGCGCGATTACATCGAGGCGAGCCTGAAGGTGGAAGGCGACCTGCGCCGCGAGGTGCAGGCGGACATCCGTCGCAAGATCGAGATCGGCTGCTACCAGGGTCTGCGGCACCGTCGTGGCCTGCCGGTGCGCGGCCAGCGGACCAAGACCAACGCGCGTACCCGCAAGGGCCCCAAGCGCACCATCGCCGGTAAGAAGAAGGCCAGGTAAGTAGATGCCACCGAAGAAAGCCGCCACTTCCTCCGCGAAGAAGGGGCAGAAGACGCGCCGCAAGGAAAAGAAGAACGTCCCGCACGGCGCCGCGCACATCAAGAGCACGTTCAACAACACGATCGTGTCGATCACCGATCCGCAGGGCAACGTCATCGCCTGGGCGTCGTCGGGTCACGTCGGCTTCAAGGGCTCGCGTAAGTCGACCCCGTTCGCCGCACAGCTGGCCGCCGAGAACGCCGCCCGCAAGGCTCAGGAGCACGGCGTCAAGAAGGTCGACGTGTTCGTGAAGGGTCCGGGTTCGGGCCGCGAGACCGCCATCCGCTCGTTGCAGGCCGCCGGCCTCGAGGTCGGCGCCATCGCCGATGTCACGCCGCAGCCGCACAACGGCTGCCGCCCGCCCAAGCGGCGCCGGGTCTAGGGATTTAGGGAGAACAAGGACTCATGGCTCGTTACACCGGACCCGCCACCCGCAAGTCGCGCCGCCTCGGCGTCGACCTCGTCGGTGGTGATCAATCGTTCGAGAAGCGCCCCTACCCGCCCGGTCAGCACGGCCGCGCGCGGACCAAGGAGAGCGAGTACCGCACCCAGCTGCAGGAGAAGCAGAAGGCCCGCTTCACCTACGGCGTGATGGAGAAGCAGTTCCGTCTCTACTACGAGGAGGCCAACCGGCAGGCCGGCAAGACCGGTGACAACCTGCTGCGCATCCTCGAAAGCCGGCTGGACAACGTCGTGTACCGCGCCGGCCTGGCGCGCACCCGCCGGATGGCCCGCCAGCTCGTCAGCCACGGCCACTTCACCGTCAACGGCGTCAAGGTCGACATCCCCAGCTACCGGGTGGCGCAGTACGACATCATCGACGTCAAAGACAAGTCGCTGAACACCGATCCGTTCGTGATCGCGCGGGAGACCGCGGGTGACCGTCCGATCCCGTCGTGGCTGCAGGTCGTCGGCGAACGCCAGCGCATCCTCGTCCACCAGCTGCCCGAGCGCGCGCAGATCGACGTGCCGCTCACCGAACAGCTGATCGTCGAGCTCTACTCGAAGTAGGACCCGCACCGCCCAGATGGCGGTCGGGATACGCGGCATCAAATAGCGGGTGTCGTGAAGAAGGAGAAAAACACATGCTGATCTCTCAGCGCCCCACCCTGTCCGAAGAAGCGGTTGCCGACAACCGCTCTCGGTTCGTCATCGAGCCGCTGGAGCCCGGTTTCGGCTACACGCTGGGCAACTCGCTCCGGCGTACGCTGCTGTCGTCGATTCCCGGCGCAGCGGTCACCAGCATCCGCATCGACGGTGTGCTGCACGAGTTCACCACCGTTCCGGGAGTGAAGGAAGACGTCACCGACATCATCCTGAACCTCAAGAGCCTGGTCGTGTCCTCCGAAGAGGACGAGCCGGTCACCATGTACCTGCGCAAGCAGGGTCCCGGTGAGGTCACCGCGGGCGACATCGTGCCGCCGGCGGGCGTGACGGTGCACAACTCGGATATGCACATCGCCACCCTGAACGACAAGGGCAAGCTCGAGGTCGAACTGGTCGTCGAGCGTGGCCGCGGTTACGTGCCCGCCGTGATGAACAAGGCGTCCGGCGCCGAGATCGGCCGTATCCCGGTCGACTCGATCTACTCGCCGGTGCTGAAGGTGACCTACAAGGTGGAGGCCACCCGTGTCGAGCAGCGCACCGACTTCGACAAGCTGATCCTCGACGTCGAGACCAAGAACTCGATCACCCCGCGTGACGCGCTCGCCTCGGCGGGCAAGACGCTGGTCGAGCTGTTCGGTCTGGCGCGTGAGCTCAACGTCGAGGCCGAGGGCATCGAGATCGGGCCGTCGCCCGCCGAGGCCGACCACATCGCCAGCTTCGCGCTGCCGATCGACGATCTGGACCTCACGGTGCGGTCGTACAACTGCCTCAAGCGCGAGGGTGTGCACACCGTGGGCGAGCTCGTCGCCCGCACGGAGTCCGATCTGCTGGACATCCGCAACTTCGGTCAGAAGTCGATCGACGAGGTGAAGATCAAGCTGCATCAGCTCGGTCTGTCGCTCAAGGACAGCCCGGCCACGTTCGATCCGTCCGAGGTCGCCGGCTATGACGCCGCCACCGGCACCTGGAACAGCGACGCCGGCTACGACCTGGACACCGACCAGGACTTCGCCGAAACCGAACAGCTCTAACCCCCAATCTCGAAAGAGATCCGTCCCGGTCCTACCTGATACGGGGACCGGCCCCATTTAGGAGACAGTCGCAATGCCTGAGGTTCAAAATGCCTAAGCCCACCAAGGGTCCTCGCCTCGGCGGGTCGTCCTCGCACCAGAAGGCGCTGCTGGCCAACCTGGCCACCTCGCTGTTCGAGCACGGCCGCATCAAGACCACCGAGCCGAAGGCGCGTGCGTTGCGTCCGTACGCCGAGAAGCTGATCACGCACGCCAAGAAAGGCACGCTGCACAACCGGCGTGAGGTGATGAAGAAGATCCGGGACAAGGATGTCGTGCACACCCTGTTCGCCGAGATCGGCCCGTTCTTCGCCGACCGTGCGGGTGGCTACACCCGCATCATCAAGGTCGAGCCGCGCAAGGGCGACAACGCCCCGATGGCGGTCATCGAGCTGGTGCGGGAGAAGACGGTGACGTCGGAGGCCAACCGCGCTCGCCGTGCGGATGCGTCCCAGAAGGTCGCCGCCGCCGCTGCACCGCAGGCTGCTGTCGAGCCCGAGGCAGCCGACGGTCCGGAGGCCGATGTGGTCTCCGACGCCGAGGACACGACGGCCACCGAGGCGTCGCGGTCGACCGAAACCGACGATCCCACCCAGGGTTCGGACGCTGACAAGTCCTAGCGACATGAGCGCAGACCAGCCCGTCACTCCACGGAGTGGCGGGCTGGTTCGTCTTCGGCTCGATGTCAGCTACGACGGCACCGACTTCGCCGGCTGGGCCACCCAAGCCGGTCAGCGCACGGTCGCGGGGCTGATCGACGAGGCACTCACGACGGTCTTCCGCCTGCCGCTGGCGGTGCGGGCTGCCGGGCGCACCGACGCGGGTGTCCACGCCACCGGCCAGGTCGCCCATGTGGACGTACCGGAAAATGCGCTGGCGCACGCCTATCCACGCACTGCCCGTCCGGCCGAGCCCGAATTCCTGCCGCTGGTGCGCAGACTCGGGCGGTTCCTGCCTGTGGACGTCCGGGTCCGCGACATCACCCGCGCGCCGGTGGGATTCGACGCCCGGTTCTCGGCGCTGCGCCGCCACTACACCTACCGGCTCGGCACCGCGCCGTACGGGGTGCAGCCGCAGATGGCCCGTTTCGTCACGCCGTGGCCGCGCCCACTCGACGTCGACGCGATGAATGCGGCCGGCCGCGAACTCGTGGGCCTGCATGATTTCGCGGCGTTCTGCCGGCACCGCGACGGCGCGACGACGATTCGCGACCTGCAACGCCTGGAATGGACGCGGGACGGCGATCTGGTCACCGCGCACGTCACGGCCGACGCGTTCTGCTGGTCGATGGTGCGTTCGCTCGTCGGCGCGCTGATCGCAGTGGGGGAGCGCCGGCGCGACCCCGGGTGGTGCGCAGGGCTGTTCGCCGCGACCCGCCGGTCCAGCGAGTTCGCGGCCGCCCCGCCGCAGGGCCTCACGCTCGTCGGCGTCGACTATCCGCCGGACGCCGAACTGGCGGCGCGGACGCTGGTGACCCGGGACCTGCGCGTCATCGACTAGCGATCCGGGTCAGATACGGCCGGCCACGAAGTCGGCGGCCTGGTTGACCATGCCGGCGCTGACGTAAGCCCTGGCCGCGTGGTCGGGCCAGTTGCCCTCCCAGGTGTTCGGGTCGGCCGGGCTGCAGATCGGGTCGGCGCCGTGGCACAGCTCGATGGTGCGTTCGCGGTAGAGCGGGCTGAAGTTGGTGATCGGCCCGACCCATGCGACGCCGTTGCCGAACAGCGCGACCGCGGCGATGTGCCGGTCCATCCCGGGCGGAAGAGGCTTCTCGAACCCGAACGCGGCGATCGGTGCGGCCAGCACGATGTCGGTCACGGCCGCGCCGAGCGAGTAGCCGCCCAGCACCAGCCGGGTGTCGGGGCACCGTCCCGCCATGTCCTGGATGCGCGAGCTCATGTCGTTGGCGCCCACATCGATCTCGGTGTCCGCCGGGTACTGCACGGAGTAGAGGTCGATGTCCTTGTCGGTTTTGTCGCGCAGCGCGCTGATGAGCGCATTGCCGATCACGCCTGCGCCCGGGGACTCGGTGCGGCCGCGAGCGAAGATCAACTCGGCCTGCGGGCACGACTGCGCCGAGGCGACCGCGGCGGTGGGGGGTAGTAACGCGGGAGCGGCGAGCAATCCGGCCGCGACGAGCACGCATGCGGTGAGCGTCAGACACCGGCGGGCCCAGCGGGCCGACGCAGAATGATCATGCACCCCGTCGATCTTAACCGACGCCATCGTCACACGAGGCCGGCGGCGAATCCTGCGGCCTGGCCGATGAACGGTGAGGACTCGTAGTGGGTGTGAGCGAACGGGTTGCGGCCGTCCGAGCAGATCGGGTCGCCGTCGCTGCACAGGTCGAGGCTGCGGCCCGCGAACTGCCCCTGCGCCGAGACCGGGTTGCCGAACTTGGCCGCCGGGTTGCCGAACACCGCCACCGCCGCGACGTCGCCGACGTAGTTCGAGGGCAGCGGAGGCGCCGAACCGATGTCACCGATCCGATTGCCCAGCGGCGGTACCCCGGCGAGCATGTCGACCACTGCGGCGCCCTGGGAGTAGCCGCCGAGCACGAACCGGGTGCCCGGGCACTGCGCCGAGACCGACGCGATGCGCGCGGTCGCGTCCGCGGCGCCCGAGCCGGCGTTGAGGAAGTCGTAAGTGGCCGGGTAGATCACGCCGTAAGTGCTCAGCGTCCGGCCGCCGAGAATGGGCCGCATCGCGTCGGCGAGTGCCTGACCGACCCGGCCGATACCGGGGGGTTCGCTGGTTCCGCGGGCGAAGATCAGCTCGACGTCGGAACAGCCCTGCGCGGCGGCGGGGGCCGCGGTGAGGAGCGCACCGGCGGATACGACGGAGACAGCGGTGGCGGCCAGCCGGGCGCCGGCGCGAAGCAGGTTCACCGGCACATGATCACATAGATGGGCTAGCTAGAACCAACAGAATCTGCACCCGGGTGCTTACCGCCCGGTGTTTCTGGCCACATCGCCTCGGCCACGAGGTCGCGCCCTGCGGCGTCACGCGCATCGTTCCGGTCGGCCTGCCGCGCCAGGACCAGGCCGGCGAGCACGACCGCGCCGCCGATGGCCTGGACCGTCGTGATCGATTCGCCGAGCAGCACCCACGCCGCCAGCACCGCGAACAACACCTCGGCGAGCCCGACCAGCGAGGCGAACCGCGGCCGCAGCCGGGCGATGCCCATGATGCCCAGCGTGTAGGCGATCGCGGTCGGGATGAGCCCCAGCGCGACCACGGGCACCACCCAGGAGGTGGTCCACCCGGCGATGACGGTGTCGTTCGCGGTGAACGTCATCGGCATGACGCCGAGGGCGCCGAGGAGCGCGGTGAGCGCCCCACCGACCGCCAGGCCGGCCGCGGCGAGCGTGATCGGATGGACGCTGCCCGAGTCCTCCTCACCGGTCGAGACCCGCTCCGACATCACGAAGTAGCAGGCCGCGCACACGGCGGCGGCCATACCCCAGCCGACGCCGGTGAGGTTGATATGCGCACTGGCGAAGCCGCCGCTGTCGACGAGCCCGAGGACGAGCACGATGCCCGCGACGGCGAGCGCGACGCCCGCCAGCGTCAGGCGCGACGGCCTGCGCCGGGTGCTCGCCCACAGCCACGCCACCACCAGGAGCGGGGCGGTGTACTCCAGCAGCAGCGCGACGCCGACCGACAGATGCGACACGGCGTTGTAGTAGAAGAGCTGGGCGCCGGCGATGGGCACGGCACCGTAGGCGGCGACGGTCCGCCAGTGGGCTGCCGCCTCACGCACCCAACCCGGGCGCGCGACGGTTGCGAACACCGCCATCAGGAGGGCGCCGCCGGCAAGCCGGGCCGTCACCGCCGCCGTCGGGCTCCACCCCGCGACCATCAGCGACTTACCGAGCGGTCCCGACATGCCGAAGGCGAATGCCGAACCGACGGCGAGCAGCAGGCCGACGCGGAACTGGTCGACCGGGGCACGCGGTGTCGTGAGGGTGCCGGGCGCGGCCATGTCCACCTCCGAGAGATGTAATGAGTAAAATGAGCTTTGGTCGTGACGGTATCGACAGAGGGAGTCATGAGTCAAATGAATTTCACTCATGACACGGAAGTCACGCTGCGGGCGGCGTGTGTGCTGATCAACACCGATCGCGTCGACGGTGAACAGCTCGGGGATCTGGCTGCCCTCGACGAGTACCTCGACGGCTTCGGCTGGACCGGACGGCGCGACCGGGACGACGCCGAACTCGCCGCGGTGCACCGGTTGCGGGGGCGGCTGGGAAAGATCTGGGCGGCGGCCGACGACGAGGAGCGCACGGTCGATCAGGTCAACGCACTGCTGTCGGACACCCGCGCCGCCCCGTGGCTGACCCGCCACCCCGAGATGCCCGACTGGCATCTGCACCTGGCCTCGATCCACGACCCGCTGTGGCAGCGGATGGGCGCCGAGATGGCGATGGCGCTCGCCGACCTGATCCGCGGCGGGGAGTTGCGGCGGTTGAAGGTGTGTGCGGCGCCGGACTGCCAGGCGGCTCTGGTGGATTGGTCGCGTAACCGGTCCCGGATGTTCTGCGATACCGGCAATTGCGGCAATCGCCAGCACGTGGCGGCCTACCGCGAACGGCGCGCCAAGGACTCCTAGAGGTCGTCGGTGTCGAGGCGCCGGGCGTGGTCGAGCACGGCCGGCCGGTCGCACGACACGTAGCGCGCCTGGTTGCCGCCCGCGCGACGCGCGTCGTACATCGACATCGTCGCGATCGTGATCAGCTCGTCGAGCAGATCCGTCGGCGGGCAGGCGCCCAGCCCGCGCATCGGGGTGCTGACGACGCCTATGCTGGCCGTCACCCGCGGCGGTGTCGCGGCGATCGCCTTACGCACCCGCTCGACCAGCGGGAAGGAATCCGTCGTGGAAAAGGTATCGGCGATCAGGTACTCGTCGTCACCGGTGTGGGCGACGAACGCGTTGTGGCGGGTGGTCTCGCGCAGCGTCTGACCGATCGCCACCCGGGCCCGTTCGCACGCGAGCTCACCGTCGGTCTCGCCCAGCAACCGCATGTTGTCGAGGTTGATCACCACGAGCACCAGCCGCCGGTCGTCGTCGCGGCTGCGGGAGACGATCAACCCGGCGGCCCGATAGAACGCCTCGCGGTTGAGCAACCCGGTCAGTGGATCGATGTCGGCGTTGTCCACGTCGATGTCGATCGTGTACAGCAGGAGGTGGCAGGCGAATGGTACGGCGACGGTGACGACTAGGACGATGGCCAGCGATGTCACCGCCCAGATCGGATCCGCTGTCTCGGCCAGCCGGAAGGCCAGGACGATCCCGATGAATTCGGCCGCCGAGAACACCAGCACGATGTAGCGCACGGTGTGGAACAGCGCCACGTAGGCCCCGAGGACCGCGAACCCCGTCGACAGCAGCAGGCCGGCCGACGGCTCGGACATGATCAGGCACCCGGCGGCGATGTTCGCTGACGTCACCGCCACGAAGAGGGCCGACTGCCGTCGCGACGGCCAGCGGCGGCGCAACCAGAGCGCAGCCATCGCCAGGCAGCTGACAGTGACCACCCCGCCGACGCCGCGGGTGAGGGGCGTCTGTGGACCGGCGTCGCTCCACTGCATGGCCAGCGGCACCGCCCCGAGCGTCGCGACGAACATCGCGATCAGCCGGCACGTCGCGGACTGGGCGTCGCGGGCCGCGAGGAACGAGGTGAGCCAATAGAAATGCTCGGGCTGGCGCCAGTACTGCCGCACCGCCTGGAACATCGCGAGCCACCTCCACCCGTCATCCACTGTATGCCCGGCGACCGACGCGGCGGACGGGAAATCAGCGTCGAAGGGGCACCCTGAGCGCGGTTACGCTCCCCTCGGGGGTGGACATGGGGCGACCGACCACTCGGCTGCATGTCAGCGGGTACCGATTCCTGATGCGCCGGATGGAGCATGCGCTGGTCCGCGCGGATGTCCGCATGCTCGACGATCCGTTGCGCGGCCAGTCGATCGCGCTCGCGGCCGGTGCGGTGCTCGCGGCGATCATGCTGGCCGGCTGCGCGATCCTGGCGGTGCTGCGCCCGCAAGCCGGCCTCGATGACGCCGCGATCGTGATGGACGGGCGGTCCGGCGCGCTGTACGTCCGGATCGACGACACCCTGCATCCGGTGCCCAATCTCGCGTCGGCCCGCCTGGTCGTCGGGGCTGCGGCGGATCCGCGGACGGTCGGCGCCCGGGCACTGGCCGACGCCCGGCGCGGGCCGCAGGTCGGCATCGCCGGGGCGCCGGCCACGATCGGCCCGGCGTTGTCGCCGGAGGACGCCGGCTGGACGGTTTGTGACACCGCGAGGTCGACGACCGTGCTGGTGGGCCCGTCACCAGCGGGCTCGCTTCACCGAGACGGCGCCGTGCTGGTCACCGCGCGATCGGAAGGCCCGGCGGTCACCTACCTGCTGTACGGCGGCCGGCGGGCCGTGGTCGACCTGCGCGACACCGCCGTCGTGCGGGCCCTGCGGCTCGAGGGCGTGACACCGAGGCCGGTGTCGCGCGCCCTGCTCGACGCGCTGCCCGAGAGCCCCCCGATCACCGCCCCGACGGTGCCGCGCACCGGTGCGCCGGGTGCACTCACCGGGATGGCCGTGGGCACCGTCGTCCGCTTGTACCGCGCGGACACCACCGAGTACTACGTCGTGCTGGCCGACGGGGTGCAGCGCATCGGCGAGGTCACCGCCGACCTCCTCCGCTTCAGCGTCGCGCAGCGGGGCGGGGAGATCCCGACCGTCGCCCCGGACGCCATCGCCGCCGCCGGCGTCATCGACACCCTGCCCACCGGCACACACCCCGGCCGGGTGGTGCCCGCGGAGCCGTCCGTGCTCTGCGCGCACTGGGCAGGGGACGGCGACGAGGTGACGACCACGCTGCTCGACGGCGCGGATCTGCTCCCGGCCAGGGCGGCCGTCGACCTCGCTCAGGCCGACGGGGCGGGCCCGAACGTGGATGCCGTCGTGATGCCGACTGGACGCAGCGTGTTCACCCGCCCGGTCAGCGTCACCGGCAGCGGCGGCGAGGCGCAGCCGCGCCATTTGATGACCGACCTCGGCGTGTTGTACGGGGTTCCCGACGACGACACCGCCCGCCATCTCGGGGTGGGGACGCCGCCGGTGCCCGCGCCGTGGCCTGTGCTCGCGCGCCTGCCCCGCGGGCCCGAATTGAGCCGTGCCGCAGCGTCAGTCGCGCGCGACGCCGTCGGAGCGGCCGCGCCGGCGCGATGAGGCGCTCACCGCGACGAGGACCGCGATCGCGACGCAGACGCCCGCGCCCGCCATCGCGATCCGGCGGGGTCGCGGATCGTCCGGGACGTCCGGCGGCACGGCCACCGACCGCACCTGCTCGTTGGCCGCCGCGGCGGGCGCGCCACCGCTCACCGCGGCCGAGACGTCGACGACGCCGTGACCGACGACGGGGTTCCATCCGGCAGGCGGCGGGTGGGCGGTGTCCTCGATGCGCTGCATCACCTGCCGCGCGGTCAGGTGCGGCCAGCGTGAGCGCACCAGGGCGGCCACACCCGATACCACCGGTGCGGCGTAACTGGTCCCGGTGATCGGCGCGGCGCCCTTGGCTGTGGGCAGGGAGTCGGCCAGCCCGTCGCCGTCGGGGTCGAGCGAGACGACCTGCTCACCGGGTGCGGCGACATCCACCCACGGACCGGCGAGGCTGAACGGTGACGGCGCACCGTCGGGAGTCACCGATCCCACGGTCAGCACCAGGTCGTCGTACCAGGCCGGGCTCGCGACGGATTCGATTGTCTCCCAATCGGGATGGTCGGCGTCCGCCGGGTTCTGTGAGGGGCACCGACCCGGTCCGCCGACGTTGCCTGCGGCGGTGACGACGACCGCGTTGCGCACGTCGACGGCATAGGACAGCGCGGCGCCCAGCGCGCGGTCGTCGAGGGCGTCCGCCGCCGCGAGGCACGCCACCGACGACACGTTGATCACCGTGGCGCCCAGATCGGCCGCGGCGCGTACGGCGCGCGCGAGGGTCTGCACGTCGCCGTATCCGGTGGCGCCCGGTTCGTCGGCAGGTCCGAACTTGTTGCTCGACTGGCGGATGCCCAGCACCGCGGAATCCGGCGCCACACCGCTGAATTCGCCTGTCGCGGCGATGATCCCCGCCACCAGGGTGCCGTGCCCGTCGCAGTCGTCGGTCCCGTCGCCGGCCGACACGTAATCGCCGCCGGGTATCAGCCGGGGTAGTAGTCGGTGCCGGGCCACACCGGTGTCGATGACCGCGACGGTCTGGCCCGCGCCCCTGGTGAGCGACCACACCCCGGGCAGGCCGAGGATGTCCAGCTGCGCCGGGGCCGGTGGCCGGTCCGCCGCACCGGCTTCGGCGGCGCCGGAGCACTGCGCGCGCTGTTCGGTGCGCTGTGGCGGTGCCGGTGGCGCCGCGGCGGGCAGGAACGACTCGTCGACGGGGGGAGGGGTCAGCGCCGACGCCCACGGTGCGGTTGCCAGCGGCACCGCTGCCACGACGAGTCCGGTGAGGGCGGTCGCGGCGATCCTGGCGGTCATATCAGGCTCGAGGTGCGGACCAGGCTGAACACGTCGAGCGCCGCGCAGGCGACCGGCACCACCGCGGCAAGGACGGCGTATTCGAACATCTCGAGTGAACGGGATGCCACCGGTGACCTTTCGCCGGAGTCGTCGTGCACGATCACGGTGACGCCTGCGCAGATCGCCACCACCGCCGCCCAGTGGCCGTACTGTGCCGCCAGGACCGCGAATCCAGCTGCCAGAGAGCAGATTCCGGAAAGCGTCAGTGCCCATCGGCACCGGCCTGCGGCGTACCAGCGGGACCGCAGCAGCAGCGCCGTTCCGATGACGGCGCACAGTGCCGCATCAGGCAGCCAATGCCCTGAACCTCGCAGGCACCGGACGGCCACGACCGCTGTGCCGATGCTCGCTGCCGCGCAGGCGCCGACGACGAGCCCCACGAGCACCCGATGGCCCGAATCCGCCCGCCGCTGCGCGTCGGGGAGCGGTTCGTCGGTCAGAGAGGGTGCCGGGGCGAGCCCGGAGAGGATTACCGACAGCCGGGGCGCCACGCTCAGCGCACCGAGGGCGAGAAGGCTCAGCGCCACGCCGACCGAGTGAGCCGGCAGCTGCCACAGCAGCGCGCCGGACAAGGCCGCTGCGGCCAGCAGACCGCAGCACGCCGACGCGGTCGACGCGACCGAGGACCCCACCTCGAGACGCAGCAGGACGAGTGAGACAGCGACTGTCGTGGCCGCGGCGAGCAAGGCGTGCGGTGCGCCGAACGGTCCCGGAACCACCAGCGCTCCACACAGCGCCGCCACGAGGACGGTGAGGCTCCCGAGCGGACCGCAGACCCAGGGCCCGCGCCCCGAGCGGGACGCGGCGACGGCGGCCCCGGCGACCACACACAGCAGGACGCACCCGGTGATCAGCGATGCCGTCACTGCACCGCGCCCCGCGACACAGGCCACGGCCCCCGCCGTCGCGGCGACCAGTCCGGCGGTCACCCGGAGCGCGCGCGTGTCGCCCGGTTCGGGCGCCGTCGCCAGCACCGTCGTCACGAGGTCCCTTCGGCCGAACACCGGCACATGCTGCTGTGCGGTACTCAACAGCAGCCGGTCACCATCGCGGATACCGTGCTCCTGCAACGGGATGGTTTCGTCGAGAACAGTGCCGCCCACGGTGACCAGCTGCCACCGGCCCGGTGTCCCGGTGTGGTCGGCCACCACCAGTCGCACGATGTCCGGGATCAGCGCCGCCAACGGCAGGCGCGCCGGCAGCGTGAGGTCCACCCCGTCCGCTTCGTCGGCATGCACCGAGATGTGACACACGTTGAGTGACATGGCTTCCCCCGGATCGCTCGAGACCCGGCCACCGTAACCGGGCGTCACGACACCGCGGTGCACTGATTTTCATCCTGTGGACAGGGAACCGATCGGCGGCCCGGGCCGTCCAAACATCGATGGACATCACCGACCGCATGCCCCAGACGGGCGAGTTCGTACTGGAGACGCCACCGGCGGTACCCCGACCGGCCGGCGGGCACCCGCTGGCCCGGCTGATGCCCTTCGCGATGCTGATCGCCGCAGGCGGAATCATGGTGCTGTACTTCACCTCCGGATCGGGTCAGACCCGTAGTCCGATGTTCGGCTTCCTGCCCGTCATGATGGTGATGTCCCTGGTCGGCACCTTGGTGTTCGGTGCCCGCGGTTCCCAACGCGGGACGGAGGTCGACCGCAACCGGCGTGACTATCTGCGCTATCTCGACGGCGTCGACCGGGCCTTCGCCGGGACCGCGCGCCAGCAGTACGAGGATGAGCATCGCACCCATCCGGATCCGGAGACGCTCTGGACATTGGCCGGCAGCGCGCGGATGTGGGAGCGCACGGCGGTCGATGCCGACTTCGGTTGTGTCCGTGTCGGACTCGGGCGTGCGCCGATGCGCGTCCGGCCCGTGGCGCCGGAGGCCGGTAGCGGCGATGACGTAGACCCCGTGACGTCGGAGGCGGTGCGGGCACTGGTCCGGGACCGCTCCTCGGTCGACGGCCTGCCGCTCACAGTGTGCTTCACCGAACCGGGGTTGATCAGTTTCACCGGAGACAGTGAGGCGGTGCGGGGTCTGGTCAGGGCGGCGGTGTGCCAACTCGTCACGCTGTGCGGTCCCGAACAGGTGACCGTCAGTGCCGACGGGAGTGAGTGGGAGTGGCTGAAGTGGTTGCCGCACCACCGGCCATCGGGGGAGCGCGTGGTGCTCATCGTCGACGGAGCAGACCCGCCGCCCCGCGTCCCGGAGGCGACGGTGCTGTATCTCGGTGGGGAGGCCCGCGGTGGCGTGTCTGTGCGCGTCGACCGCGATGAGGTGGTGATACGCGACCGCGCCGGCGTGGAGCGGGTGGGCCGCCCCGACACTCTGACCACGGATCAGGCCGCCTCCTGCGCCAGGCGGTTGGCCGGCTGCGCCGCACATGTCGCCGACGCACCGTCGGTTCGGTCGACGCCGCGCAACTGGCCGGACCTGCTGTACATCGCCGATCCGGCGCGAATCGACCCCGCCGCGGTGTGGCGAGCACGGACCCCGGCGCAGTTCCTGCGGGTACCCATCGGCCTGTCCGACAGCGGGACGCCGGTGGAACTGGATCTCAAAGAAGCCGCCGAGCAGGGCATGGGGCCGCATGGGCTGTGCGTCGGGGCCACCGGCTCAGGAAAGTCGGAACTGCTGCGCACCTTGACGCTCGGCCTGATCGCGTCGCACCCACCGGACTCGCTGAACCTGATCCTGGTCGACTTCAAAGGCGGGGCAACCTTTCTCGGCTTCGAACGCGCCGCGCACGTCTCGGCGGTCATCACCAACCTCGACGAGGAGTCTCATCTGGTTGCGCGTATGCGGGACGCACTGGCCGGCGAGATGCACCGGCGCCAGCAACTGCTGCGGACCGCGGGCAACGTGGCGAACGTCGCCGGTTACCGGCAGGTGCGAGCCTCCCGTCCCGATGTGGCGGCCCTGCCGGTGCTGCTGATCGTGGTGGACGAATTCTCCGAACTGCTCACCCAGCACCCCGATTTCGCGGAACTGTTCCTCGCGATCGGGCGGGTCGGCCGGTCGCTGGGCATGCATCTGCTGCTGGCCAGTCAACGGCTCGACGAAGGCCGGCTCCGCGGGCTGGACACCCACCTGTCCTACCGGATCTGCCTCAAGACGTTCTCGGCCGGCGAATCACGGGCCGTCCTTGGTGTGGGGGACGCCCACGACCTGCCCAGCACCCCGGGGGTGGGCTATCTCAAGACGGCGTCCGGTGACATGACCCGGTTCCGTACGGCGTTCGTCTCCGGTCCGGTCACCGCGGCTCCGGCCGCACTCCTCCAGGAGCCGCCGAGACCGCGGCTGTTCGCCGTCATCCCCCATGAAGCGAAAGGCGTTGTGCACAAGGAGATTAACGGCTCGGCGCCCGCGGTGCTCGACACCGTGGTGGATCGGCTGGCCGGTCATGGGACGCCCGCACATCGAGTGTGGCTGCCGCCGCTTGCCGGCGCGCCGCCGCTCGACGCGGTGCTCTCCCGCGCCCCCACCGACCGCACGGGCCCGCTCACGGTTCCGATCGGTCTCGTCGACTGTCCCTTCGAACAACGCCGAGAGCTCTTCTCGGTCGCCCTCGGTGGAGCCGCGGGCAACGTGGCCGTGGTCGGCGGTCCGCGCTCCGGGAAGTCAACGGCGCTGCGGACACTGATGCTGGCGCTGGCGGCCACCAACGATCCGCGGGAGGTGCAGTTCTACGGCCTCGACCTCGGCGGCGGTGCGCTGGCCGCGATGTCAGAGCTTCCGCATGTGGGCGCCGTCGCCGGGCGCCAGGACACTGAGCTCATCCGGCGAATCGTGGCCGAATGCGAATCCCTGGTACGCGCACGGGAACTCCGCTTCCGGCGGGGCGGCATCGAGTCAATGGCCGAGTACCGCAGGCGGCGCACGGCCGGCGATCCCGTCACCGAGGGCGACCCCTACGGCGAAGTGTTCCTCGTCGTGGACGGATGGGCGGTGCTGCGGCGGGACTTCGAGCATCTCGAGCCCACGATCACCGCGCTCGCCGTGCAGGGGTTGTCGTACGGCGTGCACGTCGTGCTGGCGGCATCGCGGTGGGCGGATCTGCGCCCGGCGCTCAAGGATCAGCTCGGCACCCGCATCGAACTGCGGCTGGGGGAACCCGCGGAGTCGGAGATGGACCGCAAGAGGGCACGGCAGCTCACCGACGGCCCACCCGGTCGGGGGCTCACTCGCGAGGGCCGCGAGACGGTGATCGCCCTGCCACGACTCGACGGTCACCCCAGCGCCGAAAGCCTCGGCGCCGCGCTCACTGCGGCCGCGGCCACCCTGCGGACCCGATATGCGCATCGCAGCGCACCGCGGATCGCTCAGCTGCCCGCGCTCGTCCGCAGGCACGACATCAGCGGTGCGGAATCGTCCACCCGGGTCGTCATCGGACTCGGAGAGGGCGATCTGGGTTCCGTGACAGCGGATTTCGCGATGCAATCGCATCTCATCGTGCTCGGCGACGTCGAATGCGGTAAGACCGCGGCGCTGCGCACGCTGTGCACCGGGCTGACAGCGAACAGCTCGCCCGAGGCGGTGCAGCTGCTCGTCGTCGACTTCCGCCGCACTCTGCTCGGAGTGGTCGAATCAGACCACCTGGCCGGTTATGTGATGGCTGAGTCAGGCCTCGCCGCGGCGGTGCCCGCGCTGGTCGAGCGCCTCGCCGAGCGGATGCCCGGCGCCGGTGTCACCCAGCAGCAGCTGCGCACCCGCTCGTGGTGGTCTGGCCCGGAATTCTACGTGGTCATCGACGATTACGACCTGGTGGCCGGCGGCGCCGGTCTGACGCCGTTGCTGGGTTACCTGCCGCACGCGCGCGACGTGGGCCTGCACGTCATCGTGGCCCGCCGTTCCGGCGGGGCCGGCCGGGCGATGTTCGATCCCCTGCTCGCGCGGCTCCGCGACCTGGGCGCGATGGGGCTGATGATGAGCGCCGGGCCCGAGGAGGGGGTCCTGCTGGGATCGGTGCGCCCCAGCCCGCTCGCACCCGGCCGCGCGATGCTCGTCACCCGGGGTGCACCCGATCGGCTGATCCAGGTGGCGTGGACCGATCCGCCGTGACCGTCGTGGAGGTCGGCCCGACGACGATGCGCGGCCCCGAACCAGTCGACGACGAATTAGCCTCTGCCGCAGTGGAAGCGATCGACGACCCGCTGATGCTCGTCGACGGTCGGCCCGTTGCCGTCCGGCGGGTGGTCTCCGAGCTGCTGCGGTCCGCCGTCGGTGCCGGCGACGACGAGCTCACCGTTGTGCACCCGACATGGTGGAGCAGGCGCCGGGTGGACGTGGTGCTCGACGCGGCCGGCGACGTGCACAGGTCTGTCGTCGGAATGACGCGGGCGCAGATGCTCGGCGACGGGTTCACGGCGGTCGTGGAGATCGCCGTCGACCATGTGGCCGTCATCGCGGCGGGGGTGCGCACGATGGTCCGATCGGACGACGCCGCGATATGCGCTGCGGTGGTGCGCGAGATCGGCGGTAGGGGAACGGTTCTCGTGGACGCCCCGCGGGGAGTGGGCGGCGATGCGCTGGCGTCGTCGATCGTCACCGCCCTCGGAGAGCGGGGTGTCACGGCCACCAGGGCCGGTGCAGTCCCGCTGCGGAACGCGGCACCCGAGCCGACGCCGGCCGCCGCGCCACCGGGCCGCTCCCGTCGGCGTGCGGCGCCCGTCCTGGCCGGGGCCCTGCTCACCACCGTCGGAATCATCGGCGCGGCGGCGCTCACCGACGATCCGCAACCCGAGCCGACGGCGCTTCTGGTGGAGGGTCGCGTCGGACTCGTCGTCCCCGCGCTGTGGACCGTTGCGCGCATCACCGAGGGCGGCGGATCGGCCCGCGTGCAGATCACCTCACCCGCGGATCCCGCTGTCGCTCTGCATGTCACGCAATCGGTGTTGCCGCGTCCCCAGTCGGTGCAACAGGTGGCCGACACGCTTCGCGACGCACTCGAGGCGGAGGACACCGGGGTCTTCACCGATTTCCGCGCCGTCGACGAACGGGGCGGCCGGGCCGTGGCCACCTACCGGGAGCGGCGCGCGAAACACCAGACCGACTGGGCGGTGCTGGCCGACGGCGCGCTGCGCATCGCGATCGGCTGTCAGAGCCCACCCGGGCGTGCCGATGCCGTCCGGCCGGCGTGTGAGGCGGCGGTGCGCTCGGCGCACGCGGTGTTCTGAGAAAAGTTGTCCGACAGGGGAACCGGATGCGGACTACCGCCGTCTTAACTGGTATCGCACCACAGCAGAAGGGAAGCCATTCGATGACCACACCCACCGGCGGGGCGCTCAACACCGACTTCGAGCTCATGGGCTCCGTCGCCGGAGCGATCGACGCCCGCAACGAAGAGATCCGCGCGATGCTGCAGTCGTTCATCGGCCGGATGGGCAGCGTGCCGCCGTCGGTCTGGGGCGGGGCGGCGGCCGTCCGGTTCCGTGAGGTCGTCGACCGGTGGAACGGCGAATCGCTGAAGCTGCACACCGCCCTGCAGCGGATCGCCGAGACCATGCGGAGCAACCAGCAGACGCTGCTCGCCGCCGCCGACGGGCACTCACACCAAATCGGTGTCATCGGCACCTCCCTGTAGCACGGAGAATTGGAGACACCATGGACCACGTTCTGTCCTACGACTTCGACCAGATCGAGTACACCGTCCGCCAGGAGATCCACACCACACACGGTCGGCTGAATGCCGCGCTCGACGAACTGCGCGCGCAGATCGCCCCGTTGCAGCAGGTGTGGACGCGGCACGCCGCTGAGGCCTATCGCACCGAGCAGGTGCGGTGGGACCAGGCGGCCGCAGCGCTGAACGAGATCCTGTTCAGCCTGGGCAGCGCGGTACGCGACGGCGCCGACGACGTCGCGGCGACCGATCGCAGCGCGGCCAACGCCTGGGGGTGGTGACCCCCACAGACCCTGTGCGGTCCCGACCGGGAGGGGAGCCCGGCGGGACCGCACAGTTTGCATTTTGACCTGCGACGACGCGCACAGGTAAGCTGCCTCGTTGGCGTGCGGTGCCGTCACGGTAACGCGGGTCCCCGGGTCAACGTCGGTCGCCGGGAACACCCTCCACACGCCAGACCGTCACCCGGGTCACCGGGAACACCCGAGAAGAGAAGGTAAGCACTGTGCCTACATACACGCCGAAGGCGGGTGACACCACACACTCGTGGTACGTCATCGACGCCACCGACGTGGTGCTCGGCCGGCTCGCCGTCGAAGCAGCCAAGCTGCTTCGAGGCAAGCACAAGCCGACATTCACGCCCAACGTGGACGGTGGCGATTTCGTCATCGTCATCAACGCGGAGAAAATCGCCGTCAGCGGCAACAAGCTCAACAACAAGTACGCCTACCGCCACTCGGGATATCCCGGCGGTCTGCGCCGGCGCACCATCGGTGAGCTGCTGATCAAGCACCCGACCCGGGTCGTGGAGAACGCGATCGTCGGCATGCTTCCGCACAACAAGCTCAGCCGGCAGGTGCAGAAGAAGCTCAAGGTGTACGCGGGTCCCAACCATCCGCACGCTGCGCAGCAGCCGATTCCGTTCGAGATCAAGCAGGTGGCGCAATGACAGACGAAGCCGGTACGGCAACTGAGACCGACACCGTCGAGACCGAGTCCGACACCGTCGACGCGGGCGCCGTCGAGACGATCGAAGACGTGACGCCGGAAGTCGAGCCCCGCGAGCCGGTGTACATCGACCGCCCGATCCAGACCGTCGGCCGCCGCAAGGAGGCCGTGGTGCGAGTGCGCCTGGTGCCCGGCACCGGCAAGTTCCACCTGGACGGCCGCACGTTGGAGGCCTACTTCCCCAACAAGGTGCACCAGCAGCTCATCAAGGCTCCGCTGGTGATCGTCGACCGGGTGGAGAGCTTCGACATCTACGCCCATCTCGACGGCGGCGGTCCGTCCGGGCAGGCAGGCGCCCTGCGTCTGGCCATCGCCCGTGCGCTGATCATCGTGCAGCCCGAGGATCGTCCCGCGCTCAAGAAGGCCGGGTTCCTCACTCGCGACCCGCGTGCCATCGAGCGCAAGAAGTACGGCCTGAAGAAGGCCCGTAAGGCGCCTCAGTACAGCAAGCGCTGATCGTCATACCGAATCGCCGGGCACATCTCGATGTGCCCGGCGATTTGCATTTTGTGAGCTGTCGCACACTGCTGATCGAGTAAAAGACCGTAGTGGAGCGGGTCACCGCCGATGGAGACCGCTCCCGCCGAGGCTGCCCCGGTCGGATAGTCGATCCACTGCTCACCGCCCGCATCCACCCGGATGCGGGCGGTGAGTCGTTTGGGCCGGAGTTGGCTCCGCAGCCGCCATGTGTGAGAAGTTTGTCGGCATGGCTCGACTGTTCGGCACCGACGGCGTGCGCGGGGTCGCCAACCGCGATCTGACCGCTGAGCTCGCGTTGGCGCTCGGTTCGGCGGCGGCGCGGCGGCTGAGTTCCGGCGGCCATGCCCGCCGCCGGGTGGCCGTCGTGGGCCGCGACCCCCGCGCCAGTGGCGAAATGCTCGAGGCCGCGGTGATCGCCGGCCTGACCAGCGAAGGGGTCGACGCCTTGCGAGTCGGCGTGCTGCCGACTCCGGCGGTGGCCTACCTGACCAGCGCGTACGACGCCGACTTCGGCGTGATGATCTCGGCGTCGCACAACCCCATGCCCGACAATGGCATCAAGATCTTCGGCCCCGGCGGGCACAAACTCGACGACGCCACCGAGGACCGCATCGCGGAGCTCGTGCAGCAGGGGTCGGGTGAACGCCCGGTGGGCGCGGGTATCGGCCGCGTGGTCGATGCGGTGGACGCGCTCGACCGCTATCTGCGACATGTCGGTAAAGCGGTCACCACCCGCCTCGACGCGCTGACCGTCGTGGTCGACTGCGCCCACGGCGCCGCATCGGCCGCCGCACCGCTGGCCTACCGCGCGGCGGGTGCCAACGTCCTGACCATCAACGCCGACCCCGACGGACTCAACATCAACGAGGGCTGCGGATCCACCCACATGGAGACGCTGCAGGCGGCAGTGGTGTCCTACGGCGCGGATCTGGGGCTGGCGCACGACGGTGACGCCGACCGCTGTCTGGCCGTCGACGCCAACGGACGGGTGATCGACGGCGATGCGATCATGGTGGTGCTGGCGCTGGCCATGCGGGAGGCCGGTGAACTGGCCTCCGACACGCTGGTCGCGACGGTGATGAGCAATCTGGGTCTGCACCTGGCGATGCGGGATGCGGGCATCGAGGTCCGCACCACCGGCGTCGGAGACCGTTACGTGCTCGAAGAGTTGCGGGCCGGATCCTTCACGCTGGGCGGTGAACAGTCCGGACACATCGTCCTGCCGACCCTGGGCACGACCGGCGACGGCATCCTGACCGGGCTGCGGTTGATGTCGCGGATGGCGCAGACCCGCAAGTCACTGGCCGCGCTCGCCGAACCGATGCAGACGTTGCCGCAGGTGCTGATCAATGTCGCGGTCGCCGACAAGGCGACCGCCGCCCAAGCGCCGTCGGTGCGGACCGCGGTGTCCGAGGCCGAGGCAGCGCTCGGCGACACCGGGCGAATCCTGTTGCGGCCCTCTGGGACCGAACAGATGGTCCGGGTGATGGTCGAGGCGGCCGACGAGGATACGGCGCGCCAGTTGGCGGTGCGGGTGGCCGAATCGGTGAGCGAACAGCGCTAGATCGGGAACCGCCGTGCGCTGCGCGGCGTCCTAACCTTTCATGGGAGCAGTTCAGGCCGCCCGCGTCGACGGTGCGGCACTCGTCAGCATGGCCGGTCGGTATGACGCGGCCGCGAGCATCGTCGACGCGGCTGTGCGCACACATCTCTCGGCGTTGTCGTTCGACGGTTCGGCTGCGGGTCGCGGGTATGCCGTCCACGGGGACGCGTTGCGCGCCGCGGTCGACGACGTGGTGGCGGCCCTGCAGGGGTGGGCGCGCTCGGCGGCCGATGTCGCTGCCGCACTGCGGGCATCGGCCGTCCGCTATGCCGAGGCCGATGCCGACGCGGCCTCGCGGGTGCGGTAACCGTGGCGGGGACCTTCGACGTCGCGGGCCGGCTGGCCGAAGGGCAGCCCGCCGTGGACGATTTCGCACGCTATACGTCGGCGTGTCAGTCGCTCGGGGTCTGCGGCCATGACCTGACCGCCCGGGTGGAGCAGGCCTACGCCACCGAAGCTGGGCTCGATCTGCATACGCTCGATGCGGACCATGCCGCCCTGCGCGCGGCGGTGGCGGCGGTGCGGGACGCGCAGCAGCTGCAGGACTCGCAGCTGAATGCGTTGAGCGCGGCGTGGACGGGGGCGGGGGCGGATGCCGCGGCCGAATTCCTGCGCCGGCACAGCGCGGCCTCGACGCAAGCGGTCACCGCACTGTCCGCCGCGGCAGAACAGGTGGGCGCGCTGCGGGACGAGCTGTGGCGGCTCGTGGATGCGAAGGTCGCGGCCGCGGAGGCGGTCGACGCGAGAACCGATGGGGTGCGCGGGGAGTGGCTGGCAGCCGCGGAGACCGTCCACACCGGAGTGGGCGACCGGGCCGCGGCGAGCGAGCTGGTCGACGCACAGGTCAAGCCGTTCGTCGTCCACGATGTCCGCGCGGAGTGGGTCGCCGCCATGGAGGCCGCCAGCGACGCGATAGCGCAGTGCTTCGACACCGCGACCACTGCGGTGAGAAGCGAAGGGTCGCCCCAGTTCCCCGAACCCGGCAATTCGTGGGCACCGGGACCCGCAACGGCACCGGCACCGGCGCCCGCGGTCGCTGCGCCACCCCTGCCCGCGACGCAGCCCGCGGCCGCAGCGCCGATGTCCGCGGCCGGATCACCCATGCCGTCGATGCCGTCGGCCGGAGCGCTGCCGGACATGGGCTCGGGGCTCTCCGGTCTTTCAGGGCTCTCGGGTCTCGGTCAGCAACTCGGCGAGGTGGTCGGTGGCCTGATGCCCACCGTCGGTGATGCGCTCGGCGAGCTGCCCGAGCCCGATGACCCCGAACTCGACGACGAGCTCGCAGAGGATGAGCTCGCAGAGGAAGAGGAAGACACCGAAGAAGAAGACACCGAAGAAGAGGAGGCCACCGAAGAAGAAGACACCGAAGAAGAGGAAGACACCGACGTGGGCGAGTCCGAGCCTGAGGAGCCCGCCGCGGTCGGCGAACCTGAGCCTGCCCCCGAGCCCCCGGCGCCAACTCCCGCTCCGGCGGCCCCGCTGGCCGCACCCGTTGCGCCCGCCCCGGAGCCGGCATCGGCGACACCGTGTGAGATCGCCGCCGACGAGGTGCCACAGGTCGGTGAATAGGCAGGTCTCTCAAAGAAGCTGCACTCGCGAGACTGCACTCACGCAGGCCCGCTCTCGCAGTTCTCCTGCATAGATGCAATCTCGCGCTACGGCCACCAGGTCGGCGGATGGCCTCAGGGCAGCAGCGCCGTGAGATCCTCGACGTAGCGCACGGATTCGCGCCGGTCGGCCGTGACCGGCTGCAGCAGCAGGGTGGTGGCGCCGGCTTCCGCGTAGGCGGCCAACCGTTCTTTTACGAAGCCCCTCGGCCCGATCAGCGATATCGAGCGCACGAGGTCGTCGGGTACGGCATCGATGGCCTCGGCCTTCTTCCCGGCCAGGTACAGGTCCTGGATCCGATCGGCGACCTCGCCGAAACCGTAGCGGGTGGCGAGGTTGTGGTAGAAGTTCTTGCCGCGCGCGCCCATACCGCCGATGTACAGCGCCAGTTGGGGTTTTACCCACGCCAACCGGTCGTCGACGTCGTCGCCGATGGCCAGCGCGGCGCTCACCATCACATCCAGCGGGCCGAGCTCGGGATCGCGTTTGGCGAAGCCCGCGCGCAGTGCGTCACCCCATACGGCGTCCGCGCGCTCGGGGTAGAAGAACACCGGCTGCCAGCCTTCGGCGATCTCAGCGGTCAGCTCTACGTTCTTTGGTCCCAGCGCGGCGATCGTGATCGGGATACGTTCGCGCACAGGATGATTGATCAGGTGCAGCGGTTTGCCCAATCCGGTGCCGCGGTCCGCGGGTAACGGGATCTGGTAGTGCCTGCCGTCGAATTCGACGTTCTCGCGACGCCAGATCGTGCGGCAGATCTCGACCACCTCGCGGGTGCGGCCCAGCGGGGCGTCGAACGGGACGCCGTGGAAACCCTCCATCACCTGCGGGCCGGAGGTGCCGATACCCAGCCGGAAGCGGCCGTCGGAGACGTAGTCCAGACCGGCCGCCGTCATCGCCAGCAGCGAGGGTGTCCGTACGTAGATCGGCACCACGCCCGAGCCGATCTCCATGCGCGAGGTCTTGGCGGCCAGGTAACCCAGTTGGCTGATCGCGTCGAACGAATAGGCCTCCGCCACCAGGGCGATGTCGACGCCCACCTTCTCGAGTTCGACGACGTCCTCGACGGCCTCGCGGAAGCCGCCCGCATAACTCAAGAAGATGCCAGTGCGCATGAAAGGGTTATACACCCAACCGGTTGGTTGGCCCAATCACGGTTTCAGTAGCGCGACGACCTTGTTCTCCAGATCGACGGAATCATCGGAGTGCGGATCCATCACGTCGGTCTTTGGCAGCACCGCCTCGGGATCGCTGAACTCGCGGTACTTCTTGTCACCGGTCAGTTCGTTCAGCAGATACCCGGTGAGTAAGGCACGAACGATCTTCTGAGTGCCTTTGTCCTCGCCCGGGAGTTTGACGGCCCGGGCCACCCGGCGGCCCTCGACGAGCCCGCCCGCGGTCACCTTGTGGACAGCCCGCAACGTCGCAGGCTTCCACGCCCGCGCCAGTTCGACGGCATTGGACCGTAGCGACATCGGATCACCGGGATCGGCCAGGATCAGCCCCGGAACCCGCAGTGACGCCGCCGGTTGCTCGGCGGGCGGCCGGGAGACGGTCGGGAAGAGCGCCGCTGCGGCCTGCAAACGATCCGGCATGCCTGCGGCGGTGAAGATGGCGGCCGATCCGCCGAATCCGTGCCCGGCGACCGCGAGTTTGGCCGGATGGACGCTGATTTTGCCCGGACCGAGCCGCACCCCGCTGATGATGTCCAACGTCGTGCCCAGGTCGAAGGCGAGATTGAGCACCGACGGTGCGATTCCGGTCTCGGTGTCGGGCGCCGCGGCCACGATGCCCCAGGACGCCAGGTGCTCGAGCGTGCCGCTGTAACGCAGCCCACTGGCCAGCCAATCGTGGCCGAACGCCACGCCGGGCAGGTTGAGACCCGTCTCCGGGGTGTACACGACACCGGGTAATCCGGCGAAGGCCAGGTCACCGCGCAGAACGCGATGCGGGCCGCGGCGGGTCAAAGCCTTGAACAGCTTCTTTGTGCTGGCCACCTGACGACCGTAGCTCACCGCTCCCGTCGCGGCTCTTGCACTACCCTGGTTCTCTATGTGTGGAATCGTCGGCTATGTCGGGCACCGTCCCGCCTGCGCCATCGTGGTCGACGCGTTGCACCGGATGGAATACCGCGGCTACGACTCGGCGGGCGTCGCGCTACTCGACGGACACGGCGGTATGACCGTGCACCGCCGCGCGGGCCGGCTGGCCAACCTCGGCGAGGTCCTCGAATGCTCCGCGCCGGAGACGCTGTCCGGATCCAGCGGTCTCGGCCACACCAGATGGGCGACGCACGGCAGGCCCACCGACCGCAATGCGCACCCACACCGCGACGCCGACGGCAAGATCGTCGTCGTCCACAACGGCATCATCGAGAACTACGCCCCGCTGCGTGAGGAACTCGAGACGGCCGGCGTCGAATTCGCCAGCGACACCGACAGCGAGGTCGCCGTCCACCTGGTCGGCCGTCAGTACCGCTACGGCGACACCGCGGGTGACTTCGCCGCGTCCGTGCTGGCCGTGCTGCGCCGCTTGGAGGGGCACTTCACTCTGGTGTTCGCCAACGCCGACGAACCGGGGACCATCATCGCCGCCCGCCGGTCGACCCCGCTCGTGCTCGGCATCGGCGACGGCGAGATGTTCGTCAGCTCCGACGTCGCGGCGTTCATCGAGCACACCCGCCACGCCGTCGAACTCGGGCAGGACCAGGCCGTCGTCGTGACCGCCGACGGCTACACCGTGACCGATTTCCACGGCAACACCGACGTGGACTTCCGCGAATTCCACATCGACTGGGATCTGTCGGCCGCTGAAAAGGGCGGCTACGAGTACTTCATGCTCAAGGAGATCGCCGAGCAGCCGGCGGCGGTGTCCGACACGCTGCTCGGGCACTTCATCGACGGCCGCATCGTGCTCGACGAGCAGCGGTTGAGCGATCAGGAACTGCGCGACATCGACAAGGTCTTCGTCGTGGCGTGCGGGACGGCCTACCACTCCGGTCTGCTTGCCAAGTACGCGATCGAACACTGGACGCGGCTGCCGGTCGAGGCCGAACTCGCCAGCGAGTTCCGCTACCGCGACCCGGTGCTGGACCGCAGCACGCTGGTGGTCGCGATCTCCCAGTCGGGCGAGACGGCCGACACCCTCGAAGCGGTGCGGCACGCCAAGAAGCAGAAGGCCAAGGTGCTGGCGATCTGCAACACCAACGGCAGTCAGATCCCGCGCGAAGCCGACGCGGTGCTCTACACCCGTGCCGGACCCGAGATCGGCGTCGCGGCGACCAAGACCTTCCTGGCCCAGATCGCCGCGAACTATCTCGTCGGGTTGGCGCTGGCCCAGGCCCGCGGCACCAAGTACCCCGACGAGGTGGCGCGGGAGTATCACGAGCTCGAGGCGATGCCGAACCTCGTCGCACAGGTGCTCAAGCAGCTCAACCCGATGGTCGAGTTGGCGCGGCGCTTCGCCGACAAGCCGACGATCCTGTTCCTCGGCCGCCACGTGGGCTATCCGGTGGCGCTCGAAGGTGCCCTCAAGCTCAAGGAACTGGCGTACATGCACGCCGAGGGCTTCGCGGCCGGCGAGCTCAAGCACGGCCCGATCGCGCTGATCGACGAAGACCTGCCGGTGATCGTCGTGATGCCGTCGCCCAAGGGTGCCTCGATGCTGCACGCGAAGATGCTGTCGAACATCCGGGAGATCCAGGCGCGCGGCGCGGTCACGATCGTGATCGCCGAGGAGGGTGACGACACCGTCCGGCCCTTCGCCGACCACATCTTCGAGATCCCGGCCACCACGACGCTGTTCCAGCCGCTGCTGTCGACGATTCCGCTGCAGGTGTTCGCCGCGGAGGTCGCCCGGGCGCGCGGATACGACGTCGACAAACCGCGCAACCTGGCCAAGTCGGTCACCGTCGAATAGTGGCCGACGCCTAGCGGGTGAACATGTCGGCGAGTTGATCGACGGTGAGTGTCCAGCCGCTGTGGAAGTTCTCGAATTCCGTTGGCGGAAGCAGGGTGTGCTCGATCGACATGAGCGTCTGGTCGTCCTCGACCGGCGTGAAGGTGACCTCGACGATGCTCTCCGCCGTCGGATCGGGCCAATCCGAATTGCTCCATGTGAAGCGCAGCAGGCGAGGACGGTCGATCTCGAGGAACTGTCCGGTGATCAGCACCCGGACGCCCACGTCGTCGACGTCGAAGCGCACGCGCCCGCCGACTTGGGGTTCGATGTCGACGTCGACGACCCGTGTCGGATGCGGGCACATCCACTCCGTCAGCGATTGCGGGTCGAGCCATTCGTCGAATACCTCGTCGGGCGGCGCGGGCATCACACGCTGCACCCGGACGGTTGTCGCCTCGGTCATCGCCCGCTCCGCTTCTGGCGCAGCCTCGCCGCCAACGCGTCGGCCCGGGTCGACCAGAACTCCGTCTGCTCATCCATCCACCGCGCGGCCATGGCCAGACCGTCCGGCCGCAGTGACAGCCAGTGTTCGCGTCCCCGCACCTCACGGGAGACCAGCCCCGCTGATTCGAGCACGCCGACGTGACGGGATACGCCGGCGAAGCTCATGGGGAGCGGCGCCGCGAGGTCGGTGATCCGCGCGTCTCCGTCGCGCAACGTCTCCAGCAACCTGCGGCGCGTGGGATCGGCGAGCGCGGCGTACGCCCGATCCAGCACCTGATCTTCAATCATGTTGTTGACTATAGCGACGCGTGTGTGGTGTGCTAACCGAAGTGACATTCAACTGATTTGTTTAATGTTTATGGAGGTTTCGATGCAGACACCACCGATCGTGTCCGCGCGCGAATGGGAGGACGCGCACCGGCAGATGCTCGTCAAGGAGAAGGAGATGACCCGCGCACGGGACGCGCTGGCCGCGATGCGCAGGCGGATGCCGTGGACGGCGGTGGAGGAGCCGTATGCGTTCGAGGGACCCGACGGGCCTGCGACCCTGCTGGATCTGTTCGACGGTCGCAGGCAGCTGATCGTCTACCGCGCCTTCGTCGAACCAGGTGTGCACGGGTGGCCCGACCACGGGTGTGTGGGGTGTTCGTTGATGGCTGACCACATCGGAAACCTCGCTCACCTCAACGCGCGCGACACCGCGCTCGTCTACGCCTCACGTGCGTCCCAGGCCGACCTGGCGCGGGTGACGACGCGGATGGGCTGGGACATCCCCTGGTACACGATCACCGACTCGTTCGACGCCGACTTCGGGTGCGACCAGTGGCATGGCACCAACGCCTTCATCCGCGACGGGGACCGGGTCTTCCGCACCTACTTCATCAACGACCGCGGTGACGAGACGTTCGTCAACACCTGGGCGTTCCTCGATATGACCGCGCTCGGCCGGCAGGAGACATGGGAGGACTCGCCGGAGGGTTATCCGCAGGAGCCGCCGTACGAATGGTGGCGCTGGCACGACGAATACGGTGCGCGTGCGGAAAGTGGCTGCTGTGTCGACCAGTGAGGCGCAGCGCAGCGCCGAGCTGTACCAGGAATCCCGCGAGCGGATCGTCGGGTTGCTCACGGCGCTCGACGAGGCCGGCTGGGACGCCGCGGCGCCGGCATGTCCCGGTTGGAGGGTGCGCGATGTGGTGAGCCACCTCGTGGCGGTCGCCGAGGAGTGGGTCGACGGGCGGCTGGCCGGAGTGCCGACCGACGAGCAGACGGCCGCACAGGTCGCCCGATTCCGGGGTGCTGGTACCACCGACGTGCTCGCCGCCTGGGCCGCGGCGGCGGGGGAGCTGGAGCGGCAGGCGCAGACCCGTGGGCTGGTCGCCCCGGTAGCTGACATCGTCAGCCACGAGCATGACATCCGCGGTGCCCTCGGCCGGCCGGGAGCGCGTGACTCCGCGGGCGTCCGCCACTCCTCCGAGCAGGTGCTCGACATCCTGCAGCCACCCGTCCCGCTACGGGTGATCGTCGAGGACAGCGAGTACCGCAGTGGCCCCGCCTCCGGTGACGAACTGCGTTTGCGGACTTCGCGATTCGAATCCCTGCGGTGGCGGACGGGGCGGCGCAGCCGCGCGCAACTGGCGGCGATGGACTGGTCCGCCGAACCAGGGCCGGTCCTCGACGCGCTCTACCTGTTCGGTCCCGCCACCGACGACGTCGTCGAGTAACCGCACCCGCGCTTACGGCCTGCCGACGTAGGCTGTGGCGGATGCGGCACTACTACAGCGCGGAGGCGATCCGCGACGCGGAAGCACCGTTGCTGCAGACCCTGCCCGATGGTGCCCTCATGCGCCGCGCCGCCTTCGGTCTGGCCACCGTGATCGCGCGCGAACTCGTGTCTCGCACGGGTGGTGTGGCCGGCAGGCAGGTCTGCGCGGTGGTGGGCTCGGGGGACAACGGAGGGGACGCGCTGTGGGCCGCGACCTTCCTGCGCAGGCGTGGGGCGGCGGCCACCGCGGTGTTGCTCAACCCGGACCGCGCGCACCCGAAGGCGCTCAGCGCGTTCCGCGCTTCGGGCGGGCGGGTAGTCAAAAGTGTTTCTGCGACAGCTGATCTCGTGATCGACGGTGTGGTCGGTATCTCCGGTTCCGGCCCGCTTCGGCCGGCCGCGGCTGAGGTGTTCACCGCCGTCGACGAGGCCGGGATTCCGGTGGTGGCCGTCGACATCCCCAGCGGCATCGACGTGCAGACCGGCGCCGCGGAGGGGCCTCATGTGCACGCCGCGCTGACCGTGACGTTCGGCGGGCTCAAACCCGCGCATGCGCTGGGGGAGTGCGGCCGCGTCGAACTCGTCGACATCGGTCTCGACCTGCCGCCGTCCGGCCTGCTCGGGATCGAGGCGGGCGACGTGCGGGCCCGGTGGCCGCGGCCCGGGCCGAAGGACGACAAGTACACCCAGGGTGTGACCGGCGTGATGGCCGGTTCATCCACCTATCCCGGGGCGGCGATCCTGTGCACCGGAGCGGCCGTCGCCGCCACCAGCGGTATGGTCCGGTATGTCGGAAGCGCTGCGGCGGAGGTGGTTTCGCACTGGCCCGAGGTCGTCGCCGCCCCCACAGCCGCGGCGGCGGGACGGGTGCAGTCCTGGGTCGTGGGCCCCGGGCTCGGCACGGACGAGGCGGGCGCGGCGGCGCTGTGTTTCGCCCTGGACACCGACCTGCCGGTGATCGTCGACGCCGACGGGCTCACGTTGCTGGCCGCCCACCCCGGCCTGGTTGCCGATCGCAGTGCGCCGACTGTGCTCACCCCGCACGCGGGGGAGTTCGCCCGATTGGCCGGATCGTCGCCGGGAGAAGACCGGGTCCGTTCGGCCCGCAGGCTGGCGGAGCAGTTCGGCGCGACCGTGCTGTTGAAGGGCAATGTCACCGTCGTCGCCGAACCGGACGGCCGGGCGTTTCTGAACCCGGCGGGTGGGGCGTGGGCGGCCACGGCCGGTTCGGGTGACGTGCTGTCCGGGATGATCGGCGCCCTGCTGGCCGCGGGCCTGCCCGCCGGTGAGGCGGCGGCGATGGCGGCGTTCGTACACGCCCATGCGGCGAACGCGTCCGCGGCCGACCCCGGACCGCGATCGGCGCCGACGTCGGCGTCGCGCATCCTCGCTCACATCCGTACCGCACTCGGCAGTATCTGACTCCGCGAAAGGCCGCAATCATGTCGCGTACACACAGTCACGTCTCACAGATCTCGCCCGCCTACACCGGCCGGATGGCGATGGCGCCGGTGCCGTCGCTGCGACTGCCCGATGAGGCGATGGATCCCCAGGCGGCCTATCGGTTCATTCATGACGAGTTGATGCTCGACGGCAGTTCGCGGCTCAACCTCGCGACGTTCGTCACCACGTGGATGGACCCCGAGGCCGAGAAGCTGATGGCCGAGACGTTCGACAAGAACATGATCGACAAGGACGAGTATCCGGCGACGGCGGCCATCGAGCAGCGCTGTGTGTGCATGGTGGCCGATCTCTTCCACGCCGAGGATCTGCGCGACGACGACCCTCACAGCGCGATCGGTGTGTCGACGATCGGATCGAGTGAGGCCGTCATGCTGGCCGGGCTGGCGCTGAAGTGGCGGTGGCGCCAACGCCTGGGCGGCGATGCGTGGAAGGGCCGCACGCCGAACTTGGTGATGGGCTCCAACGTGCAGGTGGTGTGGGAGAAGTTCTGCCGGTACTTCGACGTCGAGCCGCGCTACCTGCCCATGGAGGAGGGGCGCTATGTCATCACTCCGGAGCAGGTGCTCGACCAGGTCGACGAGGACACGATCGGGGTGGTGGCGATCCTGGGCACCACCTACACCGGTGAACTGGAGCCGATCGCGGAGATCTGCGCCGCGCTCGACAAACTGGCCGCCGACGGCGGAGTGGATGTGCCCGTGCACGTCGACGCGGCCAGCGGTGGTTTCGTGGTGCCGTTCATCCACCCGGATCTGGTGTGGGACTTCCGGTTGCCGCGCGTGGCGTCGATCAACGTCAGTGGCCACAAGTACGGGTTGACCTACCCGGGAATCGGTTTCGTGGTGTGGCGTAACGCCGAGCAACTGCCCGAGGAGTTGGTGTTCCGGGTCAACTACCTCGGCGGTGACATGCCTACGTTCACGCTGAACTTCTCCCGGCCGGGCAATCAGGTGGTCGGCCAGTACTACAACTTCCTGCGGCTGGGTCGCGGCGGCTACGCGCAGGTCATGCAGTCGCTGTCGCAGACCGCCCGGTGGCTGGGTGATGAGTTGCGTGGCGGCGAACACTTCGAGTTGATCAGCGATGGGTGGGCGATTCCGGTGGTCAGCTTCCGGCTCAAGGGCGATCCGGGTTACACCGAATTCGATGTGTCGCAGACGCTGCGCTCCTACGGCTGGCAGGTGCCGGCCTACACGATGCCCGAGGGCGCCGAAGACGTCACCGTGCTTCGCGTCGTGGTGCGCGAGGGCTTCTCTGCCGACCTGGCGCGCTCGCTGCGCGATGACATGGTCACCGTGCTCAAACACCTCGACGAACTCAAGCCCGGCGGCCACTTCAACGAGGTGCAGCCCTTCGCCCACTAGAACGGAGGAGGCTCGTTGCGTTCGGCGACGAGGTCGTCGTTGAGGCGGCGTTCGATTTCGATGCGGTAGGCGCGGTCTTTCGCGCGGCTGCGGCTGCGTCTGGGCATCTTGAGGCCGCTGTTGGCGGTGCGCTTTGTGGCGGTCGTTGCCGGGGCTGGTGCGGTGGGGATGCACAGGGTGGGGAAGAGCAGGGCGCTGCCGGGTTGGGTGGTGTAGGTCTGGCCGCTCGGGGAGGTCCAGATGACGGTGCCGTCGGGCAATTGCTCGTCATGCCAGCCGCCGATGCCGGCCCAAAAAGTCTTGAGCAAGTGATGTTTTCGGCAGAGGCATTTGAGGTTCGATGCGCATGTCGGGCCGGCTGGGTAGGGCACGGTGTGGTCGACGTCGCAGCGGTAGGCCGATACGTCGCACCCGGGGAAGCGGCAGGTCAGGTCACGGCAGCGCACGAAGTCGTCCAGCGCTGTCGAGGGACGGTGGCGGGGTTCGGGCGGAGCGTCGCCGGGGTGGGTGAGTTGGCGGATCTTCGCGCGGTTGAGGAAGGCGGGCAGCACCAGCGGGCTGAGGACGCTGGCGCCGAACACGAATGCCGGTGCGTGGGAGGTCGCCGGAGAAGCCTCGCCGGCCGCGTCGGCGGAGTCGTCCTGCACCGGGGCATCGGCGAGCGGTTCGGTCTCCACCGGCCTGCACTCAGCGTCGGTCGTATTGCCTGGGTCGGCGTCCGGCGGGGTGCTATCGGGCTCGTCCTCGGCAGGATCAACGGCCGGTCCCACTGGGACTTCGGCCTCCGCCTCGCCGTTCTGCGCGTCAGTGAGGGTGTCGTTAGTGGTGATGACGTGGATGATGACGTCTTTGGTGGGTCGCTCCTGGTCGGCGGCGGGGCAGTCGGGGTTGGCGCATTCGCAGCGCAGGCTGGTGCCGATGGCGATAGCGGCCAGGGCGTCGTTGCGGCGTTCCTTCATCGGGCGGGGGTCATCGGGGCACACCGAGTGGGCCATGTCGGTGACGCGTTGTTCGAAGGCGGCGCCGTCGGGGGCGTACATGCGCGCCCAGAGGGTCATGTAGCCGGCTTCATCACCCATGAAGCCGAATTCGACGTCGCGATCCTGCTCGGCGTTGCGGGTGCGGCGCAACGCCCCCGGGTCGTGGGTTTCGACGATGGCGTCGATGGCTTCGCGGGTTTTGTTCGCCGATTTGGGACCCCAGTGCAGGATGTGGGCGGCCAGGTCGGTGTCGACGGCGGCTCTGAGGTCGGGGTCGGTGATCAGGGCCGTGCGGGTCACGACCGCGCGGACGAGCAGGTCGTTGATCAGCCCTTGGGCGAACAGGGCGGCGACTTTGGGGAGGCGGTCGTTGAGCATGACGGCGCGGTGGGTTTGGAACATGGCCAGTGATTCGGTGATGTTCTGGGCTGCGGCGACTTCGCTGATCGCGGAGGCTTCGGGGTCGACGAACCAGTTGTGCCGGTCGACGGCGGCGTCCAGGCCGGTGCGGCGGCGGAACATTTCGGCCATGGCGGCGAGTCTGCGGGCGGCGGCGGCGGATTCCACGCGCGCCCAGCTCCCGGTCGCCAGGATCAGCTCCGCGTCACTCAACGCGGAGAAGTCGGCGATCTCGGGCAACGAGCCATCGAACATGCTTTCGATCATGGCAGGCGTGTACGACGTCCGAACGCCGCATCCGCAGCTTTGAGCTGTCCTGTGGATCAACTCGTCGCTGTGGACAAATACCCCCGGCGAAGGGCACCCAATTTGGTAGCTGTCGAACCCGGTGACGGGGTTCTGGGACAATTGGAGGTGGTGACATGACCATGCAGACAACTGAGACGACCACGACCCCCACCGCGCAGGCGGTCATCGACCTCGACGCGATCGCGCACAACGTCGGCGTCCTGCGCGAACGCGCCGGCGCCGCACAGGTGATGCCGGTGCTCAAGGCGGACGGATACGGGCACGGTGCCACCGAGGTGGCGAGGACGGTGCTGGCCGCGGGTGTGGCAGAGCTGGGTGTGGCCACGGTCAGCGAGGCGCTTGCGCTGCGGCGCGATGGGATCACCGCCCCTGTGCTGGCCTGGCTGCACGCACCCGGTACCGATTTCGCCCCTGCCCTGATGGCCGACGTGCAGCTCGCCGTGTCGTCCGTGCGTCAGCTGGGTGAGGTGCTCGACGCTGTGCGCCGGACCGGACGCACCGCCACCCTGACCGTGAAGGTCGACACCGGGCTGAGCCGCAACGGTGCCAGCCCCGCCGAGTACCCAGCGCTGCTCGAACGGCTGGGCCGTGCCCAAGCCGAGGACGCGGTGCGGGTCAAGGGCATCATGAGCCACCTGGCATGCGGTGACGAACCCGATCATCCGACCAATGACCGGCAGGCGCAGCGGCTGACCGACATGCGGCGCCAGGCCGCCGATGCCGGCGTGCGGTTCGACATGGCGCACCTGTGCAATTCGCCCGCGGCGATGACCCGCCCCGACCTCGCCTTCGACATGGTCCGCCCCGGCATCGCCGTCTACGGGCAGACCCCGATCCCGAGGTTCGGCGATATGGGCCTGCGGCCGGCGATGACGCTGAAATGCCCAGTGGCGCAGGTTCGTTCACTGCGATCGGGTGATGGGGTGTCCTACGGTCACACCTGGATCGCCGAGCGGGACACTACGGTGGCACTGCTCCCGATCGGATACGCCGACGGCGTGTACCGCACCCTCAGTGGCCGCCTGCAGGTGTTGATCAACGGCCGGTTGCGTCCGGGCGTCGGGCGGATCTGCATGGACCAGTTCGTCGTCGACCTCGGACCGGGGCCCGTCGACGTCACCGACGGCGACGAAGCCGTCCTCTTCGGCCCGGGCACCCACGGCGAGCCGACCGCCCAGGACTGGGCCGAGACGCTAGGCACGATCAACTACGAGATCGTCACCAGTCCGCGCGGTCGGGTGGTCCGCACGTACCGGCAGGAAAGCCGTTGAGCGACAACATTATCGGACGCCTTGGCCATGCCGGCTGGTTGGCCGGCGCGGCGGGGCTGGTGGCGGTCGGCTCCCTGGCGGGAGTGACGGTCGCCCGTTCCCTGACTCGCCGAGTAACCGACGAGGATCTTTACGAGACCGAGGATTTCGAGCTGCTCGACGCCGACCGCAGCTCCGTGGTCACCACCACCGACGGGGTGCCGCTGGCCGTCCGCGAGGTCGGCCCCGCCAACGCGCCGCTGACCGTCGTCTTCGCCCACGGTTTCTGTTTGCGCATGGGCGCCTTCCACTTCCAGCGTGCCCGCCTGTCCGAGCAGTGGGGCGAGCAGGTCCGGATGGTCTTCTACGACCAGCGTGGCCACGGCCAGTCCGGCGCGGCCTCACCGGACACCTACACCGTCACCCAGCTCGGCCAAGACCTCGAGGCGGTGCTGGCGGTGGTCGCCCCGCGCGGACCGGTGGTGCTGGTGGGCCATTCGATGGGCGGGATGACGGTGCTGTCGCACGCGCGGCAGTTCCCGGACCGCTATCCCACCCGCGTCGTCGGAGCCGCGATCATCTCCTCCGCCGCCGAGGGCGTGTACCGATCGCCCCTCGGGGAGATCCTGAAAAACCCGGCGTTGGAAGCGGTGCGCTTTGCGGCCCGCTATGCCCCTAGGACCGTGCACCGCACCCGCGGACTGGCCCGCGCGGTGATCGGCCCGATCCTGCGCGCCGCGTCCTACGGTGACGAGAAGGTCAGCCCGAGCGTTGTAGCGTTCTCCGAGAGGATGATGCACGACACGCCGATCGTCACCGTGGTCGAATTCCTGCATGCGCTCGAGGTGCACGACGAGACAGCGGCGCTGCCCACGCTGGTCAAGATCCCTACGCTGATCGCTTGCGGCGACCGTGATCTGCTCACCCCGAAGGAGTCCTCGCAGGAGATGGCCGCCGCGCTACCCAAGAGCGAACTCGTCATCGTCCCCGGCGCCGGCCATCTCGTGCAGCTCGAGCAGCCGGAGGAGATCGACGATGCGCTGGTGCGCCTGGTCGAGCGGGCCACCCCGTCCAAACTCGTCGCGTTGACACGGCGGCTGCGTGACCGGACGCGGTCCCGTGGTTGACCGGCAGAGCGGCACGGCCGAACTGGCCACCGCGCAGGACACCATGGCGCTGGGCGCTCGGCTGGGCGGCCAGCTGCGCGCCGGTGACGTCGTCGTGCTCTCCGGACCGCTAGGAGCGGGAAAGACCGTGCTGGCCAAGGGAATCGCCGAAGCGATGGACGTCGACGGTCCGGTCACCTCGCCCACGTTCGTGTTGGCGCGGGTGCATCGCGCGCGCCGGCCGGGCCGGCCGGCGATGGTGCACGTCGACATGTACCGGCTGCTCGACCACCCCGGCGCCGACCTGCTCGCCGAACTCGACTCGCTCGATCTCGACACCGACCTCGACGATGCAGTGGTCGTCGTCGAATGGGGTGAGGGGGTCGCCGAGCGGCTTTCCGACAACCACCTCGACATCCGGCTGGAACGTGCGGTCGACACCGAGGCGCGTACCGCCATCTGGCAGTGGAGCCGACAGTGAGCGATCTCGTCCTGGCCATCGACACCGCCACCCCCGCCGTCACCGCCGGGGTGGTGCGCCGTGGGGACGACGGGGTCACCGTGCTCGCCGAGCGCGTGACCGTGGACCCGCGGGCGCACGCCGAACGGCTGACGCCCAATGTGCTTGCCGCCGTTCACGACGCCGGCGTCACCGTCGACGACCTCGCTGCGGTGGTCGTCGGGTGCGGGCCCGGACCGTTCACCGGCCTTCGCGTCGGCATGGCCTCGGCCGCCGCGTACGGACACGCCCTCGGCATTCCGGTGCACGGCGTGTGCAGTCTCGACGCCATCGGCATCGAGACGTCCGGTGAAGCGCTCGTCGTGACCGACGCCCGTCGCCGCGAGGTGTACTGGGCGCGCTACCGTGACGGCGTCCGACAGGACGGACCCGCGGTCAACGCTCCCGCCGACGTGCCCTCCGGCGCGGTGGTCGCAGCTGGATCTCCCGATCACGCAGCGCTTTTCGACCTCGACATCATCGGGCCGCAATATCCGACGGTCGCCGGCCTGGTACGCGCGGTCGTCGACTGGACACCGGAACCCGCTGCGTTGGTGCCGCTGTACCTGCGCCGCCCCGACGCGACGCCGCGCGCGGAGCAGACCAAGCGATGAGCGTCACCTACGGCGCGTTGACGAAAGCGGACGCGGCGCGCTGCGCGGAACTCGAGGCGCAGCTGTTCCCCGGCGACGACCCGTGGCCGGCGCGCGCCTTCTACGCCGAACTCGAGAGCGGGCACACCCACTACGTCGCAGCCCGCGCCGACGGGACGGTCGTCGGCTACGCAGGAATCGCGCAGCTGGGGCGCACACCGCCCTACGAATACGAGATCCACACCATCGGAGTGGATTCGGCCTATCAAGGCCACGGGATCGGCCGGCGGATGCTCGAGGAGTTGCTCGAGGTCGCCGATGGCGGGGCGATATTCCTCGAAGTGCGCACCGACAACGAGCCGGCCATCGCGCTGTACGAGAGCGTCGGGTTCACCAGGGTCGGTCTGCGCAAACGCTACTACCGGGTCAGCGGCGCGGACGCCTATACGATGAGACGAGACCCCCCGAGCGTTGCGAAGCGAGAAGCGCCGTGATCATCCTGGCCATCGAGAGCTCCTGCGACGAGACCGGTGTCGGTATCGCCGAACTGTCCGAAGACGGTGCGGTGACCCTGTTGGCCGACGAAGTCGCATCCAGCGTCGACGAACACGCGCGGTTCGGCGGCGTCGTGCCCGAGATCGCGTCGCGGGCGCACCTGGAGGCGCTCGGCCCCACCATGCGCCGCGCCCTCGACACCGCCGGGGTGCGCAAACCCGACGTCGTCGCCGCCACGATCGGGCCCGGACTGGCCGGTGCCCTGCTGGTGGGAGTCGCTGCGGCCAAGGCATATTCGGCCGCCTGGCAGGTTCCGTTCTACGGGGTCAACCACCTGGGCGGGCATCTGGCCGCCGATGTCTACGAACACGGACCGCTGCCCGAGAGCGTGGGTCTGCTGGTCTCCGGCGGCCACACCCACCTGTTGCATGTGCGGTCGCTGGGGGAGCCGATCATCGAGTTGGGCAGCACGGTCGACGATGCGGCGGGTGAGGCCTACGACAAGGTGGCCCGCCTGCTGGGGCTCGGCTACCCGGGCGGCAAGGTGCTCGACGACCTCGCCCGGGAGGGCGACCGCGATGCGATCGTGTTCCCGCGCGGGATGACCGGCCCACGCGACGATCCGTACGTGTTCAGCTTCTCGGGACTCAAGACCGCAGTCGCCCGCTACGTCGAGAGCCATCCCGAGGCGTTGCAGGCCGACGTCGCCGCCGGTTTCCAGGAGGCCGTCGCCGACGTGCTCACCCGAAAGGCGGTGCGGGCGGCCACGGCGCTCGACGTCTCGACATTGCTGATCGCCGGCGGGGTGGCCGCGAACTCACGGCTGCGGGAGCTCGCGGACCAGCGGTGCGCCGAAGCCGGCCTGACACTACGGATTCCGCGGCCACGACTGTGCACCGACAACGGTGCGATGATCGCATCCTTCGCCGCGCATCTGATCGCGGCGGGCGCAGCGCCGTCACCACTCGACGCGGCCAGCGATCCGGGGCTGCCCGTGGTGCGGAGCCAGGTGGCGTGACACTCGCCGACACGCTCGCGATACACGAATTGCTCTACCGCTACGCCGAGTTGGTCGACGCGGGGGATTTCGACGGGGTCGGCGAACTGCTCGCCCGGGGTTCGTTCGCCGGCGTCGAGGGCGCCGGGCCGATCGCGAACCTGTTCGCGGCGACCACGAAGCGTTATCCCGAGCACGGCAACACCCCACGCACCCGCCACCTGGTGCTCAATCCGATCGTGGAGATCGACGGTGACACCGCCGCCGCGCGCTCGACCTTCTGCGTGGTGCAGGCCACGGAGACGGTGCCGCTGCAGCCGATCGTGGTCGGGAGATACGAGGACACCTTCGGCCGCGACGGAGCTGGCTGGTACTTCACCGCACGCGTGGTCGAGGTCGAGCAGATCGGGGACATTTCGGCCCATCTCGTCCTCGACCCGCGGGACTTCGGCGGATAGGCACCTCCCCACCCTTGAGTGCTAGCACTCGCATGTATAGAGTGCTAGGTGGCAGGCGACCAACCCTGTGTCGGCACCCGCGACGACGACGCTCGGGACCGGACGCATGCCGGACATCTGTAAACGCTGAAAAACATTCCGGTCCGGGATTACCTGGACCGACACCGAACAAAGTTGGAGGGCTCCATCGTGGCGAGCGTGAACATCAAGCCACTCGAGGACAAGATCCTCGTCCAGGCCAACGAGGCCGAGACCACGACCGCTTCCGGTCTGGTCATCCCGGATACCGCCAAGGAGAAGCCCCAGGAGGGCACCGTTGTCGCCGTCGGCCCCGGCCGTTGGGACGACGAGGGCGAGAAGCGGATTCCGCTGGACGTGTCCGAGGGCGACACCGTCATCTACAGCAAGTACGGCGGCACCGAGATCAAGTACAACGGCGAGGAGTACCTGATCCTCTCCGCCCGCGACGTGCTGGCTGTCGTCAACAAGTAATCACCCGTGCCCGCCCCGGAGATCCCCGTTGTCACGGGTGATGTCCGGGGCGGCATGCGTTGCATGCCAAAAACAGGAAGACACATATGAGCAAGCAGATCGAATTCAACGAAACTGCGCGCCGCGCAATGGAGATCGGCGTAGACAAGCTCGCCGACGCGGTGAAGGTGACCCTCGGGCCGCGCGGTCGCAACGTGGTGCTGGCCAAATCGTGGGGCGGCCCGACCGTCACCAACGACGGTGTCACCATCGCGCGAGAGATCGACCTCGAGGATCCTTTCGAGAACCTGGGCGCCCAGCTGGTCAAGTCGGTGGCGACCAAGACCAACGACGTCGCCGGTGACGGCACCACCACCGCCACCGTGCTGGCGCAGGCGATCGTGAAGGCCGGTCTGCGCAACGTGGCGGCCGGTGCCAACCCGATCGCGCTCGGCTCCGGTATCAGCAAGGCCGCCGACGCGGTGTCCGAGGCGCTCTTGGCCGCGGCCACCCCGGTCGACGACAAGAATGGCATCGCCCAGGTCGCCACGGTCAGCTCGCGTGACGAGCAGATCGGCGAGCTGGTCGGTGAGGCGATGACCAAAGTCGGCCACGACGGCGTCGTGACCGTCGAGGAGTCCTCGACCATGAACACCGAACTGGAGGTCACCGAGGGCGTCGGCTTCGACAAGGGCTTCATCTCGGCGTACTTCGTCACCGATTTCGACCTTCAGGAAGCAGTGCTCGAAGACGCGCTGATCCTGCTGCACCGCGAGAAGATCAGCTCGCTGCCCGACCTGCTGCCGCTGCTGGAGAAGGTCGCCGAGTCCGGCAAGCCGCTGCTGATCATCGCCGAGGACGTCGAGGGTGAGGCGCTGTCGACGCTGGTCGTCAACGCGATCCGCAAGACGCTCAAGGCCGTCGCGGTCAAGGCGCCGTTCTTCGGTGACCGCCGCAAGGCGTTCCTCGACGACCTCGCCGTCGTCACCGGTGGCCAGGTGGTCAACCCCGACGTCGGCCTGGTGCTCCGCGATGTCGGCCTGGAGGTGCTGGGCACCGCGCGCCGCGTGGTGGTCAGCAAGGACAGCACCGTGATCGTCGACGGCGGCGGTGGGCAGGAAGCCGTCGCAGATCGCGCCAAGCAACTGCGGGCCGAGATCGAGGCGACCGATTCCGAGTGGGATCGCGAGAAACTCGAAGAGCGGCTGGCCAAGCTGGCCGGCGGTGTCGCGGTCATCAAGGTCGGTGCGGCCACCGAGACCGACCTGAAGAAGCGCAAGGAAGCCGTCGAGGATGCGGTTTCCGCAGCCAAGGCGGCCGTCGAAGAGGGCATCGTCACCGGCGGCGGCGCCGCGCTGGTGCAGGCCCGGTCGGCCCTGGAGAAGCTGCGCGAGTCCCTCAAGGGTGACGAGGCGCTCGGCGTCGGGGTGTTCGCCTCGGCGCTGTCGGCTCCGCTGTTCTGGATCGCCACCAACGCCGGCCTGGACGGTGCGGTGGTGGTGAACAAGGTCAGCGAACTGCCCGCGGGCCAGGGCTTCAACGCCGCCACGCTGGAGTACGGTGACCTGCTCGCCGCCGGCGTCGTCGACCCGGTCAAGGTGACGCGGTCAGCGGTGCTCAACGCCGCGTCGGTCGCCCGCATGGTGCTCACCACCGAGACAGCGATCGTCGAGAAGCCGGTCGAGCAGGAGGACCACGGCCACGGCCATGGTCACCACGGCCACGCGCACTAATTGGTGACTTCGGTGTAGTTGGTTGCGCTGAGCGCGACCAACTACACCGAAATCGCACGACACGACGAGAAGGCCCCAGGGACGGATGTTCCCCGGGGCCTTATTCGTTGTCCCGTCCGGAACACCCGAACGACGGAGAGGATGAACACATGGGGAAGCCCACATCGTACGAAGCCACTGTCGTGGTGCCGCTGCCCGACGACGCCGAGGTCGCCCGCGCGGTCGGCGACGGGTATGACCGCGACGCCGCACTCAATGTCATGAAGATGATGAGCGGCACCGGGGACTTCTTCCCGGCGCTCGCCGGCATGGTGAAAGCCGTATTCGGTGAACCCGACATCGACGCCAAGCACCGTGAGGTCGTCATCCTGCGCGCGGCCTCGGTACTCAACAGTCCCTACGAGTGGCAGGCGAACGAACAGATGGCCCGCAACGCAGGCCTCACGACGGCCGAGATCGAGACCGTTGCCGGCGACGGCAATGTGGAGGATCTCGACACCGACTATCAGGTGTTGATCGCAGCCACCGATGAGCTCCTGAAGGAGGGCACGCTCGCCGACGGCACCCTGCAAGCATTGCTGGACACGTTCGGGGTGACGACGACACGCAAATACATCGCCACGATCGCCTGGTTCAGCCTGCTCAGTCTGTTCCTCAACGGCACACGGGTTCCCCTGGAGACAACGGACAAGATCGGCCAGCGCACCTCGCCTCTGGGATGACAGGACGGAAAGTAGCGGTCGAGGATGATGTCGCGCAGCGAAGGCGGCCGTCGAGTACGACGCGACGAACAATCACCTACGCGTGGTGTAGTCTGGCCGAGTGAATATCGGTGTGCGTGCCAGCTATTGGCGCTTTATCAAGGCTCCGGGCGGAGCCGATAAAGTGCACACCTAAGCACGCATCCACCCGGAGCCCAGGCAGTGACCACCAGGTCGCTGCCTTTCGTCATTCAAGGGCGCCGGACGGACGTGTGGTGCCCACGCCAGAAAGGCACCCGAACGTGATATCGGCCCAGATGACCGCCCCACCCGCGACGTCGGACCGGCGCATCCGCAGGTTCAGCGAGATCCCCAGCCCGCACGACGTGCGTACCGAGTTCCCGCTGGGTGCTCGCCGCGCGGAGCGAGTGGCGCGCGACCGTGACGAAATCGCCGAGATCCTGGCCGGCCGGGACGACCGCCTACTGGTCGTGGTGGGCCCGTGCTCCGTGCACGATCCGGCTGCGGCACTGGATTACGCCGGCCGGCTGGTCAAGGTCGCTGAAGAGCTCGAGGACCGGCTGAAGATCGTGATGCGCGTGTACTTCGAGAAGCCGCGCACCACAATCGGCTGGAAGGGCTTGATCAACGACCCGGATATGGACGGCACGTTCGACGTGGCCAGCGGTCTGCGGATCGCGCGCCGATTACTGCTCGACGTCATCGACATCGGCCTGCCGGTCGGATGTGAATTCCTGGAGCCCACCAGCCCGCAGTACATCGCCGACGCCGTCGCCTGGGGTGCGATCGGCGCCCGCACCACCGAATCGCAGGTGCACCGGCAGCTCGCGTCGGGGTTGTCGATGCCCGTCGGGTTCAAGAACGGCACCGACGGCAACATCCAGGTGGCCGTCGACGGAGTGAAAGCCGCTGCCGCTCAACATGTCTTCTTCGGTATGGACGACCTGGGCCGCGGTGCATTGGTGACCACCGAGGGCAATGAGGACTGCCATGTCATCCTGCGCGGCGGGACCGACGGACCCAACCACGACGCGCGGGCGGTGACTGCCACCGCTGCCAAGCTGGCCGCCGCCGGCCTGCCTGGCCGAGTCGTGATCGACTGCAGCCACGCCAATTCCGGCAAGGACCACGTACGCCAGGCCGGCGTCGCCGCGGAGGTGGCACAGCTGGTGCGCGACGGCCTGCCGGTCAGCGGTGTGATGCTGGAGAGCTTCCTCGTCGCCGGGGCGCAGGCGCCCGATGCGCGGCCACTGACCTACGGGCAATCGGTGACCGACAAGTGCATGGACTGGGTGACAACGGATTCCGTGCTGCGGGAACTGGCCCGACGCACCGGGTAGGTCGGCAGGGTTATGCGATCCGTAGGGGGGTCCGGCCCAGCCCGGAAAGGCCGTCGTGAGCGAAACGACTCCACTGGGCCCGCGTCCTGCGGCCCAACTCCTCGTCGACGGCGTGCGGTCGAGAACCCAGCATCGGGGCGTCGGACCAGCTTTTCGGTGTTCCGAAGAGGAGCGGCAGCTCGATACAGTGGCAGGGCCCCAGCGGTGCCCCCGGCGGCGACCAGTCGACGCGAAACGTGGCCGCACTCCCGCCGGCCGCCGTCCACGACTCGGCCAACTTGATTGCGGGCCTGCCGAATATGCGCCGCGTCATCGACCTGCTGATGGGTTCGAGCCGCCGGAGCCGGCTTCCTCGCGGAGCCATGGCGGCGAAGGGCAGCGCGTCGTTGCGGGTGTAGCCGACGAGCATCTCGATGCGCGGTGCGACGGCGTCCCTGCGGGATTCGATATCCGAAGGCAGTGGTGCGCGGCCCACGATCGGGGCGAAGGCCATGAGCCCGATCGAGCCGAAGCGCTGAGCGGCCCCGATCGCGGCGACCTGCGCGTCGAACAGCTGATCCACGGTGGCCTCGATCGGCCTGACGCCGGCCAAGGATGCCGTCGCCGCCTCGCGCATCGCGGCCGTCATGAGCGTCCGGTCGCCCCGCAGGCCCAGTGGGGCGCTTTGGAGGATGGCGCGCGAGAACAATCCGACGGTCTCGGGGCACATCGCCAGTGACACCACCGAATCGCCGCCCGCAGACTGACCGAAGACCGTCACCCGCGCCGGATCACCGCCGAACGCGGCAATGTTGTCTCGCACCCATTGCAGGGCGCAAATCTGGTCGCGCAAGCCGAGATTCTCGGTCTCGTGGTCGTGCAGGTTGAGGTATCCGAGGATGCCCAACCGGTAGCTGACAGACACGACGACCACCCGACCCTCGGCGACCAACGCGTCCGGATCGTATTTCGCTGATTCGCCGGACCCCGAGACGTATGCACCGCCGTGGAGCCACACCATCACCGGCAGTTGGTCGGCGTACGCAGGGGCGGTGACGCTGAGCACCTGGCAGTGCTCGCTCATCGCGAGCCCGTTGATGACGGGCCCGGTGACGAATTCCAAGCGGGAGGGCAGTTGGGGGCAGACGGGACCTCGTCTCGTCGCTTCGACGAGGCGGGCACAGGTGGGGAGTGGAACCGGGGCAGCGAACCGTTCCGCGGCGGCGTAGCGGATGCCACGGGCATGTACCAGGCCGTCGTGCTCTTGCGCCAGCAGCGACGGCCCGCGCTTGGTGTCTATCCGCCGGAGAGCCACCGATTCACGGTACTGCGAGGTGCGGTGTCGCCGTCGACATGCCCGCCGCACCGCTTGGCCAGGAGTTGGCCGGCAACGTGCCGATGCCGGGGGGAGAGAGAGACGAAAGCCCCATCCCTGCGTTTGCTGGGATGGGGCTTTCTTCGTCAAGTGGTCGCGCGCGTCAGGCGGTCCGGCGGATACCGCGCTTGAGCAACAACTCCCGCTCGGATTCGCTCAATCCGCCCCAGATTCCGTAGGGCTCACCGACTGCGAGCGCATGCGAGCGGCACTGGGCGATCACGGGGCAGCGCCGGCACATTTCTTTGGCGCGCATTTCGCGCTGGGCGCGGGCCCGGCCACGCTCACCGTCGGGGTGGAAAAACATCGACGATTCGACACCCCGGCAAAGTCCGTGCATCTGCCAATCCCAGATGTCGGCGTTCGGTCCGGGCAGTTGCTGCGGCTGAGGCATGGGAAAACCCCTCTCTAAACACCCATTTCGGGAACGCGATAGAGCGTGCGTCGTGGAACAGATCCGAGCACTTGTCGCCGATGACCACTCGTGCACACAAGGTAGAAGGGCGAAAGAATTTCCGTCAATAGCCCGATCATGTGCTCAATCGCATAACCCCAGCTCAAGAATTTACGTCACGTTCATCCTTCCGACTTGCCTCGCGAGCGAAACGTGGTAGCAGGGGGTCTCGTCGGCCTCTGACGACCGCGTTTACGCAGTTCGCACCCATCGGGCGATGGCGACTTCCACCGGGCGATTAACGCATCTGTAACTCTGCGCCCACGAAGTGTTAACCGCCGGAGGAGGGCCCGTCGGATCGGTTTGCCGATCAACGGCGCGGCAGACGTTGATAGCGTCGCACTGCCATGACGATCACCCGTGCCGTGCTCCTCGACGCCGCGTTCGGTGAGCGGCCGGATCGGTGGCCACTGCCCACGTCGGCCGATCCGCAGGACCGCTGGCTGCGCGCGGTCGCCGCCGGCGGGCAGGGCCACTACGCCGTCGCGCTCACCGAACTGGCCGCGCTGCGCCGCGCCGGGTCCGCCCTGGGGTCCCTGGCGATGAGCACCCGGGCGTCGTTCCTGCGACAGCTGGGCGGGCACCACGACGCCGCCGGGTGGGACGGCAGAGCCCTCGCCGCCGCGGAAGCCGATGCGGCCGCTGCCGACGCACTGATCGGGTTGGCCGCCGATGCCCTGGGGGTCGGCCGGTTCGCGGCGTCGGACCGCCTCCTGGACCGTGCGGCCGAGGTGGTCGACGGCGCGGACGACCCCCGGCTGCCGGTGCGGTTCGCCTGGGTCAGCGCCGAGCTGGCGATGATGCGCGGGGACGGCGGGACGGCCGTCGCACACGCCGAACGCGCCGTCGCCGCCGCCGCGGACCAGACCTCTGCCCGGCACCGCCTCAAATCCGACGTGGTGCTCGCCGCGGCGCTGTGCAGCCACGGCGACCTGGACCGTTGCCGGGCGATTGCAGACGCCGCACTCGCCCGGGCCGGCGATCTCGGCCTGATTCCGCTGCGGTGGGCACTGGCCAGTCTGCTGGCCGACATCGGGAGCGCGGCGTACACGCCGGAGCAGGTCACCGACTTTCGCGACGCCAGCGCCGATACTGTGCGTCGCAGGGGTGGCGTGTGGTCTGCTCGCTAGTCCGGCTGGCGCCCGCGGGCATCATTATTGTTTAGCTGAGCCAGAGCGCCGGATACGCCGTTCGTAACGTTGGAGAACACGCCCACGATGACACTTTCGGGAGAACGTCTCGATGCTGTTGTCGCTGAGGCAGTGGCGGGAAATCGGGACGCACTCCGTGAAGTTCTGGAGACCATTCGTCCCATCGTCGTGCGGTACTGCCGAGCCAGGATCGGCGCGACGGAGCGAAGCGGTCTCTCCGCCGACGACGTTGCGCAGGAGGTTTGCTTGGCCGCCATCACGGCGCTGCCGCGCTACAGGGACCAGGGACGCCCGTTCCTCGCCTTCGTGTATGGCATCGCTGCGCACAAGATGGCCGACGCCCACCGGGCGGCGAGCCGCAACAAGTCGGACCCCACCGATGTGGTGCCTGAGCGGTTCTCCTCGGAGGCTGGCCCCGAACAGCTGGCCATCAACTCCGAGTCGTCGGCGCGGATGGACAAGCTGCTCGGTGTGCTGCCCGACAAGCAACGCGAGATCCTGATCCTGCGTGTCGTCGTAGGCATGAGCGCCGAGGAGACCGCCGAAGCCGTCGGGAGCACCGCGGGAGCGGTCCGGGTGGCACAGCACCGCGCCCTGGCGCGGCTCAAGGCCGAGATCATCGCGACGGGGCACGACCGTGCCTGACTTCACACGCTGGTCATCGAACGGGGGCGATCCGTCGCTGCCCGAGATCAACCACACCGACCGCCTGCTCGATGCGCTCGCCATGGAACAACCGGTCTACTCCAACGAGCCCGGCGAGGGCGAACTCGCCTATCTGCTCGCCGGTTGGCGCGACGACGTCCGTCAGCCGCCGATGGCCGCGGTGCTCACGCCACGCGACGCGGCGATCGCTCTCGACCGGGCCGTGTCGACCGATCAGCGAACCACGCAGCGCCGCCGGTTCTCGCTGGCTGTCGTCGGATCGGTGGCCGCCGCGGTGCTGTGCCTCGGCGGTTTCGGCTCAGTGGTCTACGGCGCCGGGCCCGGCGATCCCCTCTACGGCGTGCGCACCATGCTCTTCGGCGAACAGCAGGCCACCCGCGACGATCAGGTGGCGCTGGCCGCGCAGACGCAGATGGCCCAGGTGCAGCAGCTGATCGAGCAGGGCGACTGGACCGCCGCCCAGGACAAGCTGCAGACTCTCACCACCACGGTCGCCGCGGTGGGGGACACCAACCGCCAGCAGGAACTCGTCGACCAGTGGCAGCAGCTGTCGGTGAAGGTGGAGGCCCAGGACCCGGCCGCGACCGTGCCGCCCGACGCCCCGCCGGTGGTGCTGCCCGAGGTGCCGTCGGATCTGCCGCTGCCGTTATTGCTCACGCCGGACGCCACGTCGCCCTCGAGCGGCCCCGCGACCCCGTCGTCCACCGACCCGTCGGTGACGCCGAGCGATTCGCCGTCCGCGACCCCGTCGGACGTGCCGACGAGTTCCCCGCCGGACGTGCCGACGAGTTCCCCGCCGGCGAGCACGTCGCCGCCGGCCCCGTCGGCCACCCCCTCGACGGCGCCCACCCCGGCGCCGTCGTCAGTCGCTCCGTCGTCCGCGCCCCAGGTCCCCGCCACGACACCGTCGCCGGCCGCCACCACACTGCCGCCGCCGACCACGACCGTCGCACGGACCACCACCACAACGGTTGCGCCGCCGGTGGACGAGCCGGAGGTTCAGGTGCCGACGCAGCCGGCGCCGACCGTCGAGCAGCCACAGATCGCGGCGCCGACGCTCACGACCACCACCGTGCTACCGCTGCCGGGCAGCGGATCAGAAGAAGAGTGACGAACCGCTCAGCGGTAACCGTCTGAGTCCGACGTCGCTTCGTTCAGCGAGGCATCGGCGTAACCGCGGCAGTAATCCCACGTGACATAGGCGTCGGGTTCGGGGTCGTACGCCGGCTCGTGCGGCCGCACCGTGCCGTCGACGAGTAACTGCAGCAGGTTGGCCCGCAGCATGTCCCAGTCGTGGTAGTGGTCCTGCTGGCATTCGTCACAGCAGACGACGAGACCGCGAATTCCCTTGTGGGCGAGGAGCGCCTCGTAGACCGCGAGGTCAGCCAGATCGGCCTCGACCGCAGTGCGCTCCTGCGGGTCCAGCGGCTGGCCGGGTTCGAGCGCGTCGAGCGCCGCCGAGGGATCACATGGATCGTCGGCGAACGGATCGGGCGGCAAACCAGGTGGCAGGTGGTCTCGCACGAGTTCCACATTACGCAGCCCCACTGTCATCGCGCCAGCCGTCACCGGCGTGGCGACCCAGGTAGCGGGGCCCAGCCACCATGGTCGTAACCGATAGGATTGGGTATCCGTCTCAGTGCCTATGGAGGCCACGCCCATGTCGATCGCTGAACACAGCGTTCCCATCGCCCTATCGGTTCCGACCGGCGGCGACGACCCGACGAAGGTGGCCATGCTCGGGCTGACCTTCGACGACGTCCTACTCTTGCCCGCCGCCTCCGATGTCGTGCCCGCGAACGCCGACACCTCGAGCCAGCTGACCAGACGCATCCGGCTGCGGGTGCCGCTGGTCAGCTCGGCGATGGACACTGTCACCGAATCCCGCATGGCCATCGCGATGGCCCGTGCCGGGGGGATGGGCGTCCTGCACCGCAACCTGCCCGCGGCCGAACAGGCCGGTCAGGTCGAGACGGTGAAGCGGTCCGAGGCCGGGATGGTCACCGACCCGGTGACGTGCTCGCCGGACAACACGCTGGCCGAGGTCGACGCGATGTGCGCGCGCTTCCGCATCTCCGGTCTGCCGGTCGTCGACGGCAAGGGTGCGCTGGTCGGGATCATCACCAACCGCGATATGCGGTTCGAGGTCGACCAGTCCAAGCCGGTTGCCGAGGTGATGACCAAGGCGCCGTTGATCACCGCGCAGGAGGGCGTCTCGGCCGAGGCGGCGCTCGGACTGCTGCGGCGTCACAAGATCGAGAAACTGCCGATCGTCGACGGGCACGGCAAGCTGACCGGCCTGATCACCGTCAAGGACTTCGTCAAGACCGAGCAGTTCCCGCTGGCCACCAAGGATTCCGACGGCAGGCTGCTCGTCGGCGCCGCGGTCGGAGTCGGCGAGGACGCGTTCACGCGCGCCATGATGCTCGCCGACGCGGGGGTGGACGTCCTCATCGTCGACACCGCCCACGCGCACAACCGCGGCGTGCTCGAGATGGTGCACCGCGTGAAGACCGTGCTCGGCGACCGGGTCGAGGTCATCGGCGGCAACGTCGCGACGCGGTCCGGAGCGGCCGCGCTCGTCGAGGCCGGCGCGGACGCGGTGAAAGTCGGTGTCGGCCCGGGGTCGATCTGCACCACCCGCGTGGTCGCCGGCGTCGGGGCGCCGCAGATCACTGCGATCCTCGAGGCGGTCGCGGCCTGCGCGCCGTCCGGTGTGCCGGTGATCGCCGACGGCGGTCTGCAGTACTCCGGCGACATCGCCAAGGCGCTCGCGGCCGGCGCGTCCACGGCCATGCTGGGCTCGCTGCTCGCCGGCACCGCCGAGGCGCCGGGTGATTTGATCTTCGTCAACGGCAAGCAGTTCAAGAGTTACCGCGGCATGGGGTCGCTGGGGGCGATGCAGGGCCGCAACGCCGCAGGGGCCGCGCGCGGGTCGTTCTCCAAGGACCGTTACTTCCAGGACGACGTGCTCTCCGAGGACAAGCTCGTGCCCGAGGGCATCGAGGGCCGGGTGCCGTTCCGCGGGCCGCTGGCGCAGGTGATCCACCAGCTCACCGGCGGACTGCGCGCGGCCATGGGCTACACCGGTTCGCCCACCATCGAGGCGCTGCAGCAGGCACAATTCGTGCAGATCACCGCGGCCGGACTGAGGGAAAGCCATCCGCACGACGTCGCGATGACCGTCGAAGCACCGAACTACTACGCCCGCTGACGGACCTGGGGAAACAGCACTGTGCGAGACATGGTCGAAATCGGCATGGGCCGCACCGCCCGCCGCACCTACGAGCTTCACGACATCAACATCGTGCCGTCGCGCCGCACACGCTCGTCGAAAGACGTGTCGACGGCGTGGCAACTCGACGCCTACCGGTTCGAGATCCCGGTGGTGGCGCATCCGACGGATGCGCTGATGTCACCGGAGTTCGCCATCGAACTGGGCCGTTTGGGCGGGTTGGGCGTGCTCAACGGCGAGGGTCTGATCGGCAGGCACGCCGACGTCGAGGAGAAGATCCGGGAGGTCGTCGAGGCCGCCGAGAAGGAGCCCGATCCGTCCGCCGCGATCCGGCTGCTGCAGCAGTTGCACTCCGCACCGCTGGACCCGGAGCTGTTGGGGTCCGCCGTGGCCCGGATCCGCGACGCAGGGGTGACGACGGCGGTGCGGGTGAGCCCGCAGAACGCCCAGGCGCTCACCCCGACGCTGCTGCAGGCGGGCATCGACCTGCTCGTCATCCAGGGCACGATCGTGTCCGCCGAACGCGTCGCCACCGACGGGGAACCGCTCAACCTCAAGACCTTCATCTCCGAGCTGGACATCCCGGTGGTGGCCGGCGGGGTGCTCGACCACCGCACCGCCCTGCACCTGATGCGCACCGGCGCGGCCGGGGTGATCGTCGGCTACGGCTCGACCAGTGGTGTGACCACCTCCGACGAGGTGCTGGGCATCAGCGTGCCGATGGCGACGGCGATCGCCGACGCCGCGGCCGCGCGCCGGGAGTACCTCGACGAGACCGGCGGCCGCTACGTGCACGTGCTGGCCGACGGCGACATCCACAGCTCCGGCGATCTGGCGAAGGCGATCGCATGCGGCGCCGACGCGGTGGTGCTCGGCACGCCGCTCGCGAGTGCCGCCGAGGCGATGGGCGGTGGCTGGTTCTGGCCGGCGGCGGCGGCGCATCCGTCGCTGCCCCGCGGTGCACTGCTGCAGGTGGCACTCGGCGAGCGACCGTCGCTCGAACAGGTCCTCACCGGACCGTCGGACGATCCGTTCGGCTCGCTCAACCTGGTCGGCGGTCTGCGCCGGTCGATGGCCAAGGCCGGCTACTGCGATCTCAAGGAATTCCAGAAGGTGGGTTTGACGGTCGGCGCCTGACCGTCGCTAGTTGCCGCGAGCAGACACACAATCGCGTTCCGTCGTGCTTTCAAACGCGATTCTGTGTCTGCTCGCGGGTTCAGCCGGTCAGCCGCGCCAGCGACAGGCGACCCGCGACCCGCTGAAGTGGGGCCCCGACGCGTTGGTGAACGGCCAGCCCGACGGTCGGGCGGATCCGCCTGCCGGGGTCGAGAATGTGGACCGCCCCCGTGTTCTCGACGTCGAATCCGTACAGCGATGCTGCGGTACCCAGGCATGCGGCGGCCTCCTCTCCGAGGAAGAGGTCCAGCGCCTTCAAGCGTCCGCGCACGTCGGGCTCATGGTCGGCATAAACCCCGTACCAGACGTGCACCAACGCGCGAGGCCGGACGTGCCAGTCCAATTGCTGACGTGTCATCACCGTGAGCAACTCTCGCGTCGTGGCGAGGCCGCCACCCCGGCGAAGGAGGGCTCGCCCCACCGCATCCATGGTTGTCGACTCTCAGGGATTCCGCCTGTGGCCGGTAGTGGTGAATGGCGGCCTGTGGATAAGCCGCCCGATTCTTACCGCGAGCAGACACACAATCGCGTTGCGTCGTGCTTTCAGGCGCGATTCTGTGTCTGCTCGCGCCCGACAGAGAAGGCTTTACACGTTAGGCCCGACTGTCTAGCGAAGTTACCGCGCGGTAACCCATACTGGTGTCATGCAGCCTGACTACGACGTCCTCATCATCGGTTCGGGTTTCGGCGGCAGCGTCACCGCGCTGCGGCTGACGGAAAAGGGTTACCGCGTCGGCGTACTCGAAGCGGGTCGCCGATTCGCCGACGAGGAGTTCGCCAAGACCTCTTGGGACCTGCGCAATTTCCTCTGGGCGCCGCAGTTGGGGTGCTTCGGTATCCAGCGCATCCACCTGCTGCGGGATGTCCTGATCCTTGCCGGCGCGGGCGTCGGCGGCGGATCGCTCAACTACGCCAACACCCTCTACGTGCCGCGCGAACCGTTCTTCAACGACCCGCAGTGGAAGCACATCACCGACTGGAACGAGGAGTTGCTTCCGCACTACGAGCAGGCTCAGCGGATGCTCGGCGTGGTCACCAATCCGACCTTCACCGACGCCGACCGCGTGGTGAAGGAGGTCGCCGAGGAGATGGGCGTCGGGGACACGTTCGTGGCGACGCCGGTCGGGGTGTTCTTCGGACCGGACGGACAGAAGGCCCCCGGCAAGACGGTTCCCGACCCCTACTTCGGAGGTGCCGGCCCCGCCCGCAGGGGCTGTATCGAGGTCGGCGAATGTATGACCGGCTGCCGTCACAACGCCAAGAACACGCTGGTGAAGAACTACCTCTACCTCGCCGAGAACGCGGGCGCGCAGGTGCATCCGATGACGACGGTGACCAGCTTCGAACAGCGCGAGGACGGCGTCTGGGAGGTGACCACCGTGCGCACCGGCCGCAAGGTGCGCCGGCAGACGCGGACGTTCACCGCGAACAATGTCGTCCTCGCGGCGGGTACGTTCGGCACGCAGAAGCTGCTGTTCAAGATGCGTGACACCGGAAAGCTGCCGGAACTCTCGGAGAAGTTGGGCATGCTGACCCGCACGAATTCGGAGTCCATCGTGGGGGCGGGCCGCTTCCACGTCACCGACGACCTCGACCTCACCCACGGCGTGGCGATCACCTCGTCGATCCACCCCACGTCCGACACCCACATCGAACCGGTGCGCTATGGCAAAGGCTCCAACGTGATGGGCCTGCTGCAGACGCTGATGACCGACGGCGCCGGGCCCGACGGCACCGATGTGCCGCGCTGGAAGCAGTTGTTCACCAATGCCCGCCAGGATCCACGCGGCACGGTTCGACTGCTCAACGTGCGGCGGTGGAGTGAGCGGACGCTGATCGCCCTGGTCATGCAGAATCTGGACAACTCAATCACCACGTTCACCAAACGCACGAAGCTCGGCACCCGCCGGCTGACGAGCAAACAGGGCCACGGCGAACCCAACCCGACCTGGATCCCGGTTGGCAACGAGGTGACGCGTCGCATCGCCGAGAAGATCGACGGCGTCGCGGGCGGTACATGGGGCGAACTGTTCAACATTCCGCTGACGGCGCACTTCCTCGGCGGAGCCGCCATCGGCGACAGCGCTGAGCACGGCGTCATCGACCCGTATCACCGCGTGTACAACTATCCGACGCTGTATGTCACCGACGGTGCGGCGATCTCGGCCAATCTCGGCGTCAATCCGTCGCTGACCATCAGCGCGCAGGCCGAACGCGCGGCATCGTTGTGGCCGAACAAGGGTGAGCAGGATCTGCGGCCAGCGCAGGGGGAGGGATACCGCCGTATCGACCCGGTCGTGCCCGCACACCCGGTGGTGCCCGCCGGTGCGCCGGCGGCCCTGGACTGGAATGCCAGCCGGGACGAGGTCAACAGGCGTGATCCCACCACGACGGAGGCGCGCGGCGCCTGACCGGTCAGTGCTTCTTGTCGAGCCTGCGCCGCAGCGGTTCTCGGCCCGGTGGCTGCTTGGGTGGCGGCAGCAGGGGCTCGCACGGTTCGACCGCCACCGTGGTCGGTTTCTCGGTGCTTAGCCGGAGTTCGTTGCCTGCGTGGCGGATGTTGAGGTCGCCGTGCGGTCCGTCCCGCAGGATGTAGGTGACGTCGTCGTGGGTGACGTCGACGGTGAGCCGGAAGTTGCGCCAACGCAACCGGAACCGCAGCCGTCCGATTCCGTCGGGCAGGTGCGGGTTGAGCGACAGGAAGCCCTCGTCGTCGCGTAAACCGCCGAAGCCCGCGACCAACGCCGTCCACCCGCCGGCCAGCGATGCCATGTGCAGGCCGTTGCGGGTGTTCTTGTGCAGATTACGCAGATCGATCACGGCAGCCTCGTAGGCGTAGTCGTGCGCGAGCTCGAGGTGCCCGACGTCGGCGCACATCACCGCCTGCGTGCATGCCGACAGTGACGAATCGCGCGTGGTGCGCTGCTCGTAGTAGTCGACGTTGCGGGCCTTCTGCTCATCGGTGAACGCGTGGCTCTGCCACTGCATCGCCAGCACCAGGTCGGCCTGCTTGACGACCTGTGACGGGTAGAGCCGGACGTAGGGCTCGTTGAGCAGCAGCGGGTAGCTGTTGTTGGCGTCGAAGTCCCACTCCCGCAACGTGGTGAATCCGTCGTGCTGCTGATGGACGCCGAGTTCGTGGTCGAACGGAATGTGAGCGGCGTCGGCGGCGTCGCGCCATGCGGCGGTCTCCTCCGTCGAGACCCCGACGGCGCGGGCCTCTTCAGGATGCCGGGTGCACGCCTCGGCCGCCGCCCGCAGGTTGCCCGCCGCCATCAGGTTGGTGAACACGTTGTCGCGCACGACCGCGGTGTATTCGTCGGGACCGGTGACACCGTCGAGATGCCAGATGCCGTGCCGGTCATGGTGTCCCAGAGACATCCACAGCCGCGCGGTCTCGACCAGCACGACCAGCCCGCTGTCGCGTTCCAGCGAATCGTCCCCGGTCACTGCGCGATAGCGCTCGAACGCCATCGCGATATCGGCGTTGACGTGCCACGCCGCGGTGCCCGCCGGCCAGTATGCCGAACATTCCTCACCTCTGATGGTGCGCCACGGGAACGCCGCGCCCTTGAGGTCGAGTGTCGACGCACGCTCCCTCGCAAGGTCGAGTGTCGATGCGCGCCAACGCAATGCGTCGGCGGCTGCCGACGGCACGGTGTAGGTGAGCACGGGTAGCACGAAACCCTCGGTGTCCCAGAACGCGTGGCCGTCATAGCCGTCACCGGTCAGACCCTTGCCCGGAATCGCCCGGCGCTCGGCACGCGCGCTGGCCTGCAGCACATGGAACAGACCGAAACGCACGGCCTGCTGGATCTCGGCATCGCCATCCACCTCGACGTCGGCGCAGTCCCAGAAGTCGTCGAGGTACTCCCGCTGGGCGTCGACCAGGCCCTGCCAGCCGGTGTAGCGGGCGCCGGCGATGGCGCCGGACACCTGGTCACGTATCGCCGGTCGCGAACGCAGGCTGGACCAGCCGTAGGCCAGGTACTTGACGATGCGCAGTCTCTGCCCGGCGCGCAGTCCGCAGATCACCGTGGTGTGGGCCAGATCGCGGTGGGCGTCGGTGATGACCTCCACGCGGCCGGGCACGTCGATGTCGTGGTCCATCGCCGCGGCCATCATCAACTCGCTGCCGCGGGTCTGATGTACCAGCAGAGCGCTGAGCTTGGTGTGCTCGTGGTGCACCGCTTCGAGCGGGTCCTTCAGGGCGGCCGAGACCCGCGGGTCGTCGGAGGCCTCGGGTTGATCCTCGTTGGTGACGAGCTCGGATTGCACTGTGACGCGGACGAAGTCGTCGACGGCCTCGACCACGTACTCGATCGCGGCGATGCTGCGGTGTACCAGGGACACCAGCCGTGTCGAGTGCACTTTCACGTGCTTGCCGGCAGGGGAACGCCAGTGTGCATCCCGGGTGAGGGTGCCGGCGCGGAGGTCGAGCACCCGTTCGTGAGACAGCAGTTCGCCGTAGCGCACGTCGAAGGGTTCGTCGTCGACCAGCAGCCGGAAGACCTTGCCGTTGGTGACGTTCACCATTGTCTGGCCGGCCTCGGGGTAGCCGAATCCCGCCTCGGCATAGGGCAGGGGACGCGTCTCGAAAAAGGAGTTCAGGTAGGTGCCCGGGAGACCGTGCGGTTCGCCCTCGTCGAGGTTGCCGCGCAGGCCGAGGTGGCCGTTGGACAGCGCGAACAGCGATTCGGCCTCGTCGAGGAGATCGAATTCGAGCCGGGTTTCGCGGATCTGCCACGGTTCGACCGGGAAGATGTCCCGGCTGATCACTGGGCGGCCGTCTTCAGTAGATCGGCCAGATCGGTGACGACGATGTCGGCGCCGTTGCGCCGCAGTTCTTCAGCCTGCCCGACGCGGTCGACTCCCACCACGTAGCCGAAGTGCCCGGCGTGCCCGGCGGCCACACCGGCCAGCGCGTCTTCGAAAACGGCCGCCTGATCCGTTGGGACACCGAGCAATTCGGCCGCCCGCAGGAACGAATCCGGTGCCGGTTTCCCCGCGATGTTCTCCTCGCGCATCGTGACACCGTCGACGCGGTGCTGCACATAGCGGTCCATTCCAGTGATCTCGAGTACCTCGCGGGTGTTCGCGCTCGACGAGACGACGGCGACGCCGAGGCCGGCGGCGCTGGCGGCTTCGAGATAGGTGCGTGAGCCCTCGAACACCTCGATCCCGTCGCGCTGCAGGGTCTCGTGGAACATCTCGTTCTTACGGTTGCCCAGCCCCTGCACGGTGTCGGCGTCCGCCGCATCGTCGGGTTCGCCCTCGGGCAGTTCGATCCCGCGGCTGGCCAGGAACGACCGGACCCCGTCCTCACGGCGCTTACCGTCGACATAGCGCTGGTAGTCCGCGCCAGCGTCGAACGGCACGAACGGTTCCCCGGTGCGCTGCGCCCTGGTCTGGAGATACGTGTCGAACATGGCTTTCCACGCCCGGGTATGGACGCTGGCGGTATCGGTGAGCACGCCGTCGAGATCGAACAGGCACGCCGTTATCCGGTCGGGCAGACCCAGCACAGCGACCTCGTTTCCACGGTTGGCATCACCCAGGGGTAACCATTGCCACCGCGACAGTAACGTGACGGTGGAAATCGGGCTCGCCCACCGCCGTGACGGCACTGTCGGGGCCAGGCGCCCCCGTCGCTGCCCCCACTACACTGAGGCAGTGAATTCGCCATCCCCGCGGCCTGTCCTGGTGATCGATTTCGGCGCGCAGTACGCGCAGTTGATCGCGCGCCGGGTCCGCGAAGCCCGGGTCTTCTCCGAGGTCGTCCCGCACACCGCTTCCGTCGAGGAGATCAAGGCCAAGGATCCGCAGGCCATCGTGTTGTCCGGTGGTCCGGCGAGCGTGTACGCCGACGGCGCCCCGCAACTCGACCCGGCGCTGTTCGACCTCGACGTCCCGGTGTTCGGCATCTGCTACGGCTTCCAGGCCATGGCACAGGCGCTCGGGGGCACCGTCGCGCACACCGGCACCAGCGAGTACGGCCGCACCGAGCTCAAAGTCGCTGGCGGGGAACTGCATTCGGACCTACCCGCTACCCAGCCGGTGTGGATGAGCCACGGCGACGCGGTCACCGAGGCGCCCTCGGGTTTCGAGGTGGTCGCCACCAGTCCCGGTGCGCCCGTCGCGGCCTTCGAGAACCGGGCCCGTCGCCTGGCCGGCGTCCAGTACCACCCCGAGGTGTTGCACTCCCCGCACGGGCAGCAGGTGCTCAGCCGGTTCCTGCACGAGTTCGCCGGCATCGGCGCCAAGTGGACCCCGGCCAACATCGCCGACGCGCTCGTCGAGCAGGTGCGCGAGCAGATCGGTGACGGCCGCGCCATCTGTGCGCTGTCCGGCGGCGTCGATTCCGCGGTGGCCGCCGCACTGGTGCAGCGCGCCATCGGCGATCGGTTGACGTGTGTGTTCGTCGACCACGGGCTGTTGCGTTCGGGGGAGCGGGCGCAGGTGCAGCGCGACTTCGTCGCCGCCACGGGCGCCAACCTCGTCACCGTCGACGTCGCCGACCGGTTCCTCGAGGCGCTGTCGGGGGTGACCAATCCCGAGGGCAAGCGCAAGATCATCGGCCGCGAGTTCATCGCTGCGTTCGACGGCGCGGTGCTCGACATCGTCGGTGACAGCGGTGCACCGGTCGACTTCCTGGTCCAGGGCACCCTCTACCCCGACGTCGTCGAATCCGGCGGCGGGTCGGGTACGGCGAACATCAAGAGCCACCACAACGTCGGCGGCCTGCCCGCCGACCTGAAGTTCAAGCTCGTCGAGCCGCTGCGGCTGCTGTTCAAGGACGAGGTCCGCGCGGTGGGTCGCGAGTTGGGGCTGCCCGAGGACATCGTTGCGCGCCAACCCTTCCCCGGGCCGGGGCTGGGTATCCGGATCGTCGGTGAGGTGACGCACGGGCGGTTGGAGACCCTGCGGCACGCCGATGCGATCGCCCGTGAGGAGCTCACCGCCGCAGGGCTGGACAACCAGATCTGGCAGTGCCCGGTGGTGCTGCTGGCCGACGTCCGGTCGGTCGGCGTGCAGGGCGACGGCCGCACCTACGGGCATCCGATCGTGCTGCGGCCGGTGTCCAGCGAGGACGCCATGACCGCCGACTGGACGCGGGTGCCCTACGAGGTGCTCGAGCGGATCTCCACCCGTATCACCAACGAGGTGCCCGAGGTGAACCGCGTCGTGCTCGATGTCACGAGCAAGCCGCCCGGCACCATCGAGTGGGAGTAGAGACGACCCACGTCATGTCCGAGCTGGTGACGCACGGTCATCAGGGTTCGATGGGCCCCCACGGAGGCGACATAATGCCGGCTGGCTTCGCAGCGTATGCGCCCAGGCGAATACCATACGTACGGTTGAACAGCAGGTCATCACCGTACGGCGTCAGGCCGGTAGGGCTGGGCGGTACGGTGCCGGCGTAACTGCCGCGGTCGCCCTGTGTCATTCTCCGCGGAGCGCACCCGTCCTTGTACCACGCCCATGCGAGCCATCCGACCTCCATTTCGGAGAGCTTGATCAGTAGGTCTTGGTATCGGAAACCGGTTGTAGTGGAATGATCTAGATTTGTCCCATCCAAACCGTAGTAACACTCGTGGGTTACTTCTCCCACTGTTTCGGATTGCTTGTTTGCAATCTCACCGAAGACAATGGGGAGATTGGCGTCGATTGCCTTCTTCATGTCTTCGGTGCCGTCATAGCCCGCCCAGTATGCATGTGCGCTGAGGAGGATGCCTCCGCCGCCGACTTGTACCAGCTCCTTGCCGATACTGAGGAACGCGTTGATGGACGAGCCACAGTCGGGCGCGTCGATCATGATGGGCATATGAAGGCCAGTGGTGGTGCGGAACGTGGTGATGGCCTTCTTGTACGCGTTCTTGAAATTCTCCAGCGCTGCAGCAGGTGTCAGAGGAGGCTTTGCCCATCGATACACCCCGAGTTCGTTGGCAAAATTGACGATCAGGTACTGTTCGTGCTTCTTCAACACCGCGACTACGTCTGGGCGAGTCCACCATTGCATCAGCTGCGTGTTGACCAGCTCCGGATCGCCCTTGCAGGTGCAATCGTGCAGCTCGACTATAGGGATCAGGTGCTTCCTTCGGCACTTCTCCAGGACACGGTCTAGATCGGAGATGGTGTAGGGGTCGCGAGATTGCGCCCCGGGCTCCGATGGTGGGTATCTGTCGTACCACTGAATTCTGACGCAATTCGCACCGGTTCTTGCTAAGTCGTCCATTGCCCCGAAGGGATGCTTTTTGGGAAACTCCCAATCATCGAGAATGGGAATATTGATTCCTTTCAAGATTACTTTTTGATGATCATGCCCTCGCAACCACCGCCCGGAGACATACAATGTCCGGGCCGGTCCGGCTCGCCGTCTGGCTAAGGGTCCTACGATCTCCAGAATTGATCGAACTTGTTCTCGAATCAATATTTGCGCTTTGAAACTGACGTTTCGTACGTTCGTTATGAGTTCGGAGTTCATGATTCACCTTCCGCGACCGTCGGGGCTGTGCATTTTCAATAGTGCGGCCCTCTGCGGCTGGTCTGCTATTCAAAAATCGTTGGGCGTGTCTCCAACGGCCACCGTGGACTCTCCGGGACGGTGCAACGGCGCTGTGACGCTTCAGGCTCTGCGTTCTCCGAGTCGATCCGCTTCGACGGGCCAATAGAGGACCCGCTCGCATCTCGCCCAATGATTTCGGGCGATGGCATCGAGAGCGTCGGTGCTGTGCATCGGCTGATGGGATCAGCGCGGCATGTTGATGCGCCCCTCCGCGGCTTGACGCTTGTCGGTGGCTCAGTGTTTACTCGTTGCATCGAACAAAGGTTCGAACATCGGGTGTTTCGGGTGATGCTGGAGGTGTGTTTGTGACAGCGGCGACCAACCTCGATCTGGCTCAACTCACCCGCACTGAGCAGGTCGAACGCTTGCGTAAGCAGATGGCCGCGGTGGCCGGCAAGGTCGGCTCCGGCCGTCGTGGGCCGACCCCGTCGGTCGACCCGGCGCCGGTGGTGGAAAGTTTGCTGCCGCTGCCCGAATCGCTGGCTGATCAGCTTCCGGTGTCGTTGCCGCGCGGAACGGTCGCGGTGCTCTCGGGAGCGCGTTCACTGTCGCTGGGCATGGTCGCGGCAACGACGGCGGCCGGTGGTCACGCCGCCATCGTCGGCCAGCCTCGCGTCGGTCTGCTGGCCGCCGTGGAGATGGGCGCCGACCTCAGCAGAGTGGCCGTCATCCCGGATCCGGGCGGCGATCCGGTGGAGGTGGCAGCGGTCCTGATGGACGGGATGGATCTGGTGGTGCTCGGGCTGGGCGGACGGTCGGTGCCCGCGGGCCGGGCCCGCGCGGTGACGGCTCGGGCGCGGCAGAAGGGCTGCACCCTGCTGGTCACCGACGGTGACTGGCACGGGGCGTCGGCCCGGTTGGAGGCCAGGGTGTGCGGTTACGAGGTGGCCGGTCCGCGAGACCCGGCACAGACACCGATCCCGGGGTGCGGACGGATCAGCCGGGTACGGCTGGCGATGCGGGCACGGGGCCGGGGTCACGGCCCCGCCCACGCGGTCGGTGAGTAGCGTGTCGCGGTCCTCTCGAAAGGCGGCCTCACAAAATGCGGCCCGGGTGCTGGCCGTCTGGTGCATGGACTGGCCCGCGGTCGCCGCCGCCGCGGCGGCAGGTCTGCCGCCTACGGCGCCGGTGGCGGTCACGCTGGCCAACCGGGTCATCGCGTGTTCGGCCTCGGCGCGGGCCGCGGGGGTGCGACGGGGGCTGCGGCGCCGGGAGTCGCAGGCCCGGTGTCCGCAGCTGCATGTCGCCGCGGCGGATCCGGCTCGCGATGCCCGCCACTTCGAGAGCGTCACGGCGGCCGTGGACGATCTGGTGCCGCGCGCCGAGGTGCTCCGGCCGGGTCTGCTCGTGCTGGCGGTGCGCGGGGCGGCCCGGTACTTCGGTTCCGAACAGGCGGCGGCCGAACGGCTGGTCGACGCGGTCGCCGCGGCCGGGGTGGAATGTCAGGTCGGCATCGCCGATCAGCTGCCCACGGCGGTGTTCGCCGCGCGCGCGGGTCGCATCGTGGCGCCCGGTGCGGACGCCGGTTTCCTGTCCGCACTGTCGATCCGGCAGCTGGCCACCGAGCCGAGTTTGGCCGCACCTGGTCGTGAGGAACTAGCGGATCTGCTGTGGCGCATGGGGATTCGGCACATCGGTCAGTTCGCCGCGCTGTCCCGGACGGATGTGGCGTCCCGCTTCGGGGCGGACGCCGTCGCCGCGCACCGGTTCGCCCGGGGAGAGCCGGCCCGCGGTCCGTCGGGCCGGGAACCGCCGGCCGAACTGGACGCGGTGCGCAACTGCGATCCGCCGATCGACCGGGTGGACGCCGCGGCGTTCGCCGGTCGGTCACTGGCCGGTGAACTGCACCGCAGCCTCGAGTCGGCGGGGGTCGGCTGCACCCGGCTGGCGATCCACGCCGTCACCGAGGACGGTAAAGAGCTGGAGCGGGTCTGGCGGTGTGCCGAGCCGCTGACCGAGGACGCCACTGCCGACCGCGTGCGCTGGCAGCTCGACGGCTGGCTGAACCGGCGCAACCCCAACGACCGGCCCACGGCGCCGATCACCGTGCTGCGGTTGCGCCCGGTCGAGGTGATCTCGGCCGAAGCACTGCAGCTACCGCTGTGGGGTGGGGCCGGGGAGGAGGATCGGCTGCGGGCCCGGCGGGCGCTGGTGCGCGTGCAGGGTCTGCTCGGACCGGAGGCGGTGCAGGTTCCGGTGCTCAGCGGTGGGCGCGGTCCGACCGAGCGGATCACCTTCACCGCGTTCGGGGATGAGCCGGTGCCACAGGCCGATCCGCGCCAGCCGTGGCCCGGGCAGCTGCCCGAACCGTCGCCCGCTGTGCTGCTCGACGATCCGGTGGAGGTGCTCGACGCCGAGGGCAATCCGGTGCGGGTGACCCACCGTGGACTGTTCTCCGGCTCGCCGGCGCGGCTGGACGGCGGGGGATATCGCGGTGACCTGTCCTGGTGGGCCGGGCCGTGGCCGGTCGACGAACGGTGGTGGGACCCCGACCGCGCCAAGGGCCGCACCGCCCGGGCGCAGGTGCTGCTCGACGGCGGCAAGGGGCAGGCGGCGCTGCTGCTGTGTTACCGCCAGCGGCGCTGGTATGTGGAGGGCGCCTACGAGTAGGTCAGCCCAGCCGGCGGGCGAAGGGGCCGACCCGCTCGATGAACCGCTCGAAGAACACGCCTGCGTCGACGCCGATACCGACCAGGGCGTTCGGCGGGCGGCCCCACCGTCGGTTCCAGTCCGCGATCGTCATCCCGCGGGTCAGCGTGCCGGCCAACTCCACATCCACCGTCGCGGGCCGGCACTGCACCAGGTCGGGATCCAGGGCGACGGCGGCGGCCAGCGGATCGTGCAGATGCGCGAGATAGCCTTCGCCCTGGTCGAAGTGGAACTCGAAGTAGAACCGCATCGCATCCTCGAGCACCCGGATCAACGGGTTGGCGGCCACCGACCGGGTGCCCCGGTCGTCGAGCACACTCATCGGCGCGGTCGGTGACTGCGCGGCGGACGCCAACCGGGTCAGCAGCGTCGGCGTCAATTCGATGTGCTCGGTCAGGTTGAGCCCCAGCACAATCGGCGGGGTCAGGCCCGGTGCGCTCCAGGCGATGAACACCTCAGCGGCGGCCTCCGGGTCGACGCTGACGTTCCACTCCGCCACCGCGGTGGTGTTGCCCCGGTAGTCGAATGCGCCACCCATGATCACCAGCCTGCGCAGCAGCGTCGGCAGAGCCGGTTCGGCCCGTAGCGCGAGCGCGAGGTTGGTCAGCGGCCCGATCGCAATCCCCACCAACTCCCCGGGGTGCGCCCGCGCAGCCCGCACCCACGCCTCGGCAGCGTCGTAACCGGTCAACGAAAGACCGCTCGTCGGCAGCCGGGCATACCCCAACCCCTGCGGGCCGTGGGTGTCCTCCGCGGTCACCAGCGTCGAAGCGACCGGCCCGTCGGCGCCCCGCGATACGGGAACGCCGGTCACACCGCACAATTCGAGCAGATCCAGGGTGTTGCGACAGACCTGGTCGACACCGACGTTGCCGGCGGTCGACGCGATACCGACCAGCTGGGCGTCGGCGCTGGCGAGCAGGTACACCAGGGCCATGGCATCGTCGACCCCGGTGTCCACATCGGCGAAAACCGGTATCCGCGCAGCAGACTCGTTGTCCTCGGGCATGGGCCGACGATACGCCCGGATGCGGTCAGCTTCTCGCGGCGCGGGCGGCGTCGACCCCGCCCAGCGCCGCCAACTGGTCGGGAGTCAGCCCGGCCAGCCCGAATTCCGCAGCCGCCAACGCCGCCGTCGCCGCCTCCGCCAGCTCGCGGCCCTCGTCGGTGATGTTCACCAGAGTCGCTCTGCGGTCGGTGGGATGGGCCTGGCGCTCGACCAGGTTCCGGTGGGAGAGCCGCTCGGTGGCGATGCTCACCGTGGTGGTGTGCACGACCAGGTCGCGGGCCACCTCGCCGAGCAGACAGGTGCCGCTCTGCCTGGACTGCAGCTGTTTGAGGATCTGGAAGTCGATCACCCGCAGCGCGAACGCGTCCTTGAGCTCCTGGTCGACGACGGCCTTCATCGACCGGCAGAGCAACAACACCGAGCGCATCGCCTGCCAACCCGCGGGTTCGGCCATGGCCTATCGATATCCAGATTTCCGCGGGTTAACCGGAAAGATAGTGTCCGATCCACGCCGAGAAAGGGAGTGCTCATGCCGATCGACCCCGACGCCGTGGGTAAGAAATCCGAGCCGAAGCTCTACGAGTGGACCGACCGCGAAACGCTGCTCTACGCCCTCGGCGTCGGAGCGGGAACCGCGGACCTGGCGTTCACCACCGAGAACAGCCACGACGTCGACCAGCAGGTGCTGCCCACCTACGCCGTCATCGGCTGCCCGGCCTGGGGTGCGGTGGGCGCCGTCGGCTCGTTCAACTTCAGCATGCTGCTGCATGGATCCCAGCAGGTCCGGCTGTTCGCGCCGCTCAAACCGGCCGGCAGGCTCAGCGTGGTGTCCGAGGTCGCCGACATCCAGGACAAGGGCGAGGGCCGCAACGCCATCCTGGTGTTCAAGGGCACCGGCACCGATCCCGACACCGGTGAGGTGGTCGCCGAGACGGTGTCGACCGCGGTCATCCGCGGCGAAGGCGGATTCGGCGGACAACCGGGAACCCGGCCCCCGGCGCCCGAGATCCCCGAGCGTGACCCCGATGCGCGCATCGCGCTGCCCACCCGCGACGATCAGGCGCTGCTCTACCGGCTCTCCGGTGACCGCAACCCGCTGCACAGCGATCCGTGGTTCGCCCGAGAACTGGCCGGTTTCCCGCGCCCGATCCTGCACGGGTTGTGCACGTACGGTGTCGCGGGCCGCGCGCTCGTCGCTGAACTGGGGGAGGGCGACGCGACAAGGATCACCGCGATCGGCGCCCGCTTCACCTCGCCGGTGTTCCCCGGCGAGACTCTGACGACGTCGATCTGGCGGACCGCTGACGGTGAGGCGGTGTTCCGCACCGAGGCCGCCGCACCGGACGGGTCCGATGCGCGGCTGGTGCTCGAGGACGGTACCGCGCACTATCGACCTTGATTTCGTGAAGCGGTGGTGAGATCGCCGCCGGATTGACAGGATTGGAACCCGCAGCGTCCGCCGGACGTGCGAGATGGGCGGTGGTTCGGACATGAGGTTGGTCGTCGGTTATCTCGCCACACCCGGTGGCGCGGACGCGCTCGCGCTCGGCGTGCGCCTGGCCCGCACACTCGGAGCGGATCTCGACGTGTGCGTCGTGGTCCCATCCGATCGGACGCTGCCCGCCATGGTTCCGACCGGTGGCCAGGATGATCTGCTGATCGGCCAGGCGCGGAAGTGGTTGACCGATGCGCTGTCGACGGTGCCCGCCGACGTGTCGGCCCACAGCCATATCGCCTTCGCCGACTCGTACGCCGACGGGCTCATCCGCGAGGCGGGCCGGCTCGGCGCCGACGCGATCGTGGTGGGCGGGTCGGGCGGTGGCCTGGCGGGAAGCTACTCACTGGGGTCCGTGGTCAACCAGCTGCTGCACTCCGCGCCGATGCCCGTCGCGGTGGCGCCGCGCGGGATTCGCGATTCCCCGGTCACCCGCGTGCGGGAGGTGACGTGCGCGATCGGCCGCCGGGAAGGCGCCGACCTGCTGCTCGAGCACGCCGTCCGGTTCAGTTCGGCGGCAGGCACTCCGCTGCGGCTGGTCTCACTGGTGGCGCTCGACCCGACGTTCGGAGTGCTGCGCGGCGACACCGACGCGGTGCGCCAGCGAGCTCTCGAACACGCGGCCCGCACGCTGGACACCGCCAAAAGCAGCCTGCCTGAGGGTATTCCGGTCACCTCCACGGTCGTCGACGGCCGCGGTGTCGAGGATGCGGTGAGCAAGCTGGAATGGCACGACGGCGACATGATCATGGTCGGCTCGAGCCGCTTGAGCGCACCGCCGCGGCTGTTTCTCGGGTCGACGGCGGCGAAGATGCTGCGCGTGCTCGACGTCCCGATGGTGGTGACACCACGGGATCAGCCGGCCGCCGAAGGCCTTTCCTAACTGCGAAGGCCGTGCTGGCCCCGAATGTGCAGCAGTGCCAGCGGATCGACCGTGTCCCACGCGGTGCGGTAGAACTCCTGCTTGAGGTCACGCGCCTCGTACTCCATGTTGAGCAGGTCGGCGATCTGGTCGTAGCCGTAGTACAGCAGCGCCACCGGCTGTGTGGTCAACAGCAGTTGGTTGACGATGACCTGCGCGCCGGCCTTGTTGCCCTGGGCGGCTTCCGCGAGCGCCGGAATGATCTTGTACACCGGCACCGGTACGTTGGCCACCGGCGCCACCTGGCTGATCCGGTACGCCAGTTCGATGCCCTCGCGGATCACCGGCTTGACTCTCGGGTCGATGGGTGCGCGCAGGATCGCGTCCCGCAGGGCGAGCACCGCTGCGGGCATGTCGTCGGGATCAGGATCTTCGGGCCGGAAGGGGTCGGGGCTCCACGGCACCGGTTCCGCGGCCAGCGACACCGGCTTGTCGACGGGTTCGTCGACCGGGTCCTGGGCCGCCTTCTCGGCGATGCCGGCCTCGGCCACCTCGTCTGTCGACTCGTTCTCAGAAGCGTTGTCGCGCTTAGGCGTCGGCTCCGACTGATCGACCCCGCGCGGCGTGAACACACTGCGCAGCTTCTCGATCTGCTCGGCTTCGAACTGCTGGGCGGATTGCCGGAGCTTCTTGGTCAGCGACGGTTTGGCGTCGCTGGACTTCTCCTCGGCCTCCGCCTTGTCGTCGGACTCCGCCTTGTCGTCAGACTCCGCCTTGTCGTCAGACTCATCCGCCTTGTCGGCTGTGTCGTCTTTCTTCGGGCCGGTGTTCGCCGCGCCCGCCGGCTGCGACGCGCTCGATGCCGACTCCGTCTCCGCATGGGCGATGCCCTGGCCGGCGACCGCGACCGCGGCACCCACCCCGACTGCGACCGCCAATCCACCGACATAGCCGATGTACTTCTGTGATGCCATCCCCCGATTTCCTTTCATAGGCAAGGACATCGTAGAGGTCGCCGCGGCATTCAGCAGCGCAGCCCGTTCGCGTCACCCGAACCAGTAGGTGAGTGCGTCACGCAGTGCCGGCCCGGCGGTGTCGTGGGGCTCGCCGACATCGGTGGCCCAGGCGATGTGGGCGTCCGGACGGATCAGGAGAGCATCCGCGGGCCGCGGATCGGTTCGGGCGGTGACGATCTCGACGCGGTCCTGCCAGCCGCGGGCGGTCTCGCGCAGCGCCTGCCGGTCGGCAAGGTCGAGCAGGACCGGCCGGGCGGTGTGCATCAGCGTCGCGACCGTTGTGGTGCCCTCCGCGGTGCGCAGCGGGAGATCGGGCGCGAAGGTGCCGACCAACGGGTGCTGGTCGAGACCGGGCGTCGGATATGTGACGTCACTGCCGGCGATGAGGCGGCCGATGCGGCGCACCGGGTCCTCGTCGAGGAGGAGTTCGCCGAGGAGTTCGCGCAGCGCCTCGGCGGCCGGGTCGGCGCCACGGCGCAGCGCAACCTGCGCCTGGGTGTGCATCAGGGTGCGTGCACCCGCGCGGTGACGTTCGTCGTGATAGGTGTCCACCAGACCCGTCGGCGCCCAGCCCGCGACGTCCGCGGCGAGCTTCCAGCCGAGGTTGACCGCGTCGAGCATCCCGGCGTTGACGGCCACGCCGCCGGCGGAGAACCGGTGGGCGGCGTCGCCGGCGAGCAGGATCCGTCCGGCGCGGTACCGCTCGGCGTGGCGGGCGTGATAAGTGAAGCGCGTCATGGTGATCGGCTCTCCCAGCGGAAGATCCGCTCCGAGCACGCGGCGGATGCTGTCCGCGAGTTCGGTCACCGTCATCGGGATCTCGTCGTCGTAGGTGTCCGGATCCTCCTCGCTCGTGTACACCGTCAGCTCGTCGGGGGTCATCGAGGCGATCGCGAACATCCCGTGGTCGGTCTGGGTGTAGCCGGAACGCAACAGTCCGATGCCGGGCGCCTCGTAATCGCCGTCCTCGCGCAGTGACACCGACGGCGGCCGGGTCACGTGGGCGAGGCGGTTGACCTCCGGATAGCTGACACCGGTAAAGGCGATGCCGGCCAGATCGCGGATACGGCTACGGACACCGTCACAACCCACCACGTAGCGCGCGGACACCCGGTGGACACCGTCCGGCCCGCGTACGTCCACGCTCACCTCGGCCGGATCCTCGTCGAGTCCGAGCACCTCGTGACCGCGGCGGACGTCGGCGCCGCATTCACGCACGTACTCCTCGAGCACGGCCTCGATGCGGGGTTGCGGGAGAAGCAGTGCCTCCATCGGCGGCTCCGCCAGACGCGTGAAGTCGACGTGCAGGCCGCCGAACGGGAATTGGGGCGTGGGACGCGGCAGGCCGCTTGCCGCCTCGAATCGCTCCAGCAGTCCCCGATAGCGCAGCACGTGCAGGATCTGTCCACCGAGACCGCCGGCCTTCGCGACCTCGTTGATCCGGGGCCGGCGCTCGAGCACCACCACCCCCACTCCGGCGAGACGCAGTTCGGCGGCCAGCATCAGACCGGTCGGACCTGCGCCCACGACGATCACGTCGGTATCTGTCACTCTTACTCCATTTCCGCTGGTCAAAGGGTTCGGCCAGCGAGTGTGCGGCATACCCCGGGTCTTGCCGCAAGCCCCCGGGTGCGCTATAGATTGAGAGTGGGAAGGAGCCGCGTCTCCTTCCTTTCGCGTATCCGGGCCTGCGCCGGGCATCGATTCCTACGTCAGGGTCGTTGGTCGCCGCCGAGCGCAGCCCTGGTGTAGAACTCGCACGCACGCATCGAACGCATGTTCGATACACTCGAGAAGTGAGCTGGTTCAACGGACCTCCGAGCTGGTCGGAGATGGAGCGGGTGCTCACCAGCAAGCCCCGCCGTGCCGGCGAATCACCCGTCGAACCCCCCGGTGACGGCGGCGACAGCCCGGCGTGGTCGCGTAAGCGCGGTGCCTATCGGGCGCCGGATCTGCCGCGGTCGGGTGGCGCGGTGCCCTACGCCGAACTGCACGCGCATTCGGCGTACAGCTTCCTCGACGGCGCCGGCACCCCGGAAGAGCTCGTCGAGGAGGCCGCCCGCCTGGATCTGCGGGCCATCGCGCTGACCGACCACGACGGGCTCTACGGAGTCGTCCGGTTCGCCGAGGCGGCCAAGGAACTAGATATGCAGACGGTGTTCGGTGCCGAGCTGTCGCTGGGCAACATCGCGCGCACCGAGGTGCCCGATCCGCCGGGACCCCACCTGCTGGTGCTGGCCCGCGGGCCGGAGGGCTACCGCCGGCTGTCCCGTGAGATCGCCAAAGCCCATCTGGCCGGTGGGGAGAAGGGTAAACCGCGCTACGACTACGACGCGCTCACCGAAGCCGCCGGAGGGCATTGGCACATCCTCACCGGATGCCGTAAAGGTCATGTCCGGCAGGCGCTTTCGGATGGAGGACCGGAAGCGGCCGAAGCGGCGCTGGCCGATCTGGTCGACCGGTTCGGTCGCGACCGGATCAGCGTCGAGCTGACCCACCACGGCCACCCCCTCGACGACGAGCGCAATGCCGCGCTGGCCGAGCTGGCCCCGCGCTTCGGTCTCGCCATCGTCGCCACCACCGCCGCCCACTTCGCCGAGCCGTCGCGCGGACGGCTGGCGATGGCGATGGGCGCGATCCGGGCCCGCAACTCGATCGACGAGGCCGCCGGCTACCTCGCCCCGCTCGGCGGGTCACACCTGCGCTCGGGGGAGGAGATGGCCCGGTTGTTCGCCCATCGCCCCGAGGTGGTCACCGCCGCCGCGGATCTGGGGGAGCAGTGCGCGTTCGGGTTGGCGCTGATCGCCCCGAAGCTGCCGCCGTTCGACGTGCCGTCCGGGCACACCGAGGACAGCTGGCTGCGCCACCTGGTGATGCTCGGCGCCCGGGATCGCTACGGTTCACCGGAACGGGCGCCGCAGGCCTACGCCCAGATCGAGCACGAGCTGCGGATCATCGAAAAGCTCACGTTCCCCGGCTACTTCCTCGTCGTCCACGACATCACCCGGTTCTGCAAGGACAACGGCATCCTGGCCCAGGGCCGGGGGTCGGCGGCCAACTCCGCGGTCTGTTACGCACTCGGGGTCACCAACGTCGACCCGGTCGCCAACGAGTTGCTGTTCGAGCGGTTCCTGTCCCCGGCCCGCGACGGGCCACCCGACATCGACGTCGACATCGAATCCGACCTGCGCGAGCAGGCGATCCAGTACGTCTACGAACGCTACGGCCGTGACTACGCAGCCCAGGTCGCCAACGTGATCACCTACCGCGGCCGCAGCGCCATCCGCGACATGGCCCGCGCGCTCGGCTTCTCCCAGGGCCAGCAGGACGCCTGGAGCAAACAGCTCAGCAAGTGGAACGGGTTGGCCGACTCGCCGGACATCGAGGGCATCCCCGAGCCGGTGGTGGACCTGGCATTGCAGATCTCGAACCTGCCGCGGCACATGGGAATCCACTCGGGCGGCATGGTGATCTGCGACCGGCCGATCGCCGACGTGTGCCCGGTCGAGTGGGCCCGCATGGCCAACCGAAGCGTGCTGCAGTGGGACAAAGACGATTGTGCGGCAATCGGTTTGGTGAAGTTCGACATGCTCGGGCTTGGCATGCTCTCGGCGCTGCACTATTGCATCGACCTGGTGGCCGAGCACAAGGGCCTCGACGTCGACCTGGCGAAGCTCGACCTGTCGGAGGCCGCCGTCTACGAGATGCTGCAGAAGGCCGATTCGGTCGGGGTGTTCCAGGTGGAGTCCCGCGCGCAGATGGCCACGCTCCCGCGGCTGAAACCCCGCGTGTTCTACGACCTGGTGGTCGAGGTGGCGCTGATCCGGCCCGGGCCCATCCAGGGCGGGTCGGTACACCCCTACATCAAACGGCGCAACGGCGAAGAGGAGGTCACCTACGACCATCCCTCGATGGAGGCCGCGCTGCGAAAGACGCTGGGGGTTCCGCTCTTTCAGGAGCAGTTGATGCAACTCGCCGTCGACTGTGCCGGGTTCACCGCCGCCGAGGCCGACCAGCTGCGCCGCGCCATGGGGTCGAAACGCTCGACGGAGAAGATGCGCCGTCTGCGGGGTCGGTTCTACGACGGGATGCGGCAGCGGCACGGCATCACCGGCGACGTGGCCGACCGCATCTACGAGAAACTGGAGGCGTTCGCGAATTTCGGCTTCCCCGAGAGTCATTCACTGAGCTTCGCGTCGCTGGTGTTCTACTCGTCGTGGTTCAAGCTGCATCACCCGGCGGCGTTCTGCGCGGCGCTGCTGCGGGCGCAGCCGATGGGCTTCTACTCACCGCAGTCGCTGGTGGCCGACGCGCGCCGGCACGGCGTGATCGTGCACGGGCCCGACGTCAATGCCAGCCTGGCGTACGCCACGCTGGAGAACGTCGGCACCGAGGTGCGGTTGGGCCTCGGTGCGGTCCGCCACATCGGCGACGACCTCGCAGAGCACATCGTCGAAGAGCGAAAGGCCAACGGCCCGTTCGCGAACCTGCTGGACCTGACCGGCCGGGTGCAACTGTCGGTGCCGCAGACCGAAGCGCTGGCCACCGCGGGGGCGCTGGGCTGTTTCGGCGTCACCCGCCGCGAGGGGCTGTGGGCGGCGGGTGCGGCCGCCGCGGAACGGCCGGACCGGCTACCGGGGGTGGGGTCCGCAGGGCAGATTCCGTCGCTCCCGGGAATGAGCAAGCTGGAACTCGCCGCCGCCGACGTGTGGGCCACCGGGGTGTCCCCGGACAGCTATCCCACCCAGTTCCTACGCGAAAACCTCGACGCGATGGGCGTCGTGCCCGCGGGCCGGCTGCTGGAGGTGCCCGACGGCACCCGGGTGCTGGTGGCCGGCGCCGTGACCCATCGGCAGCGTCCGGCCACCGCGCAGGGCGTGACGTTCCTCAACCTCGAGGACGAGACGGGAATGGTGAATGTGGTGTGCTCACCGCAACTCTGGTCGCGCCAACGCCGCCTGGCCCAGACGGCGCCTGCGATGGTGATCCGCGGAATCGTGCAGAACGCCACCGGTGCGGTCACCGTCGTCGCCGACCGGCTGGGCGCGCTCGACATGCGGGTCGGGTCGAGGTCGCGCGACTTCCGCTAGAGGAGAGCCTCTGGCGGCGTGGTCCAGACCTTCTCGATGCTGATCTTCAACCGCATGTGGTACTCGTCCAGGATGTCGGTGATCCCCATCTCCTCGGCGAAGGTCTGGTACTTCGCCCAGAACGGGCCGTCCTCACGCATGTCGATTCCGGTGGCGTCGATGCGTGCCGGACCACCGACCACGATGACGCCGCGGTCCTTGCCGTCGGAATCGAGGTTCAGGCTCACCAGCGGGTTGTTCTTGATGTGGCGGACCTTGCCGGCCTCCGGCATCGTGTACACGACCACGTCGGTGCCGTCGAAGTGGAACCACACCAACCGCGGAACGGGCTGACCGGATTTGGCGACAGTGGTCAGCCAGGCGGACCGGTCGGATTCCAGCCTGCCGGTCACTTCCGCGGTGAGTCCAGTTGTCATGTCAAAGACCGTAGTGGCAGGCACGCAAAAGGGGCGCCCCGGCTGGGACGCCCCTCGCTGTGTGCGGTGTCAGCGGACGGTGACGTAGACGGCGCGGTCGTCGTTGTCGTAGCGAACCGAGACGATGTTGGACTCGTCGAGCGGCTTGACCATGCCCTGATGGTCGACGTTCACCGCGTAGCCGCGGTCATCGAGCGAGCTGATGGCGTCTTGGGCGTTGCCCGCCCCGGCTGGCGCGGCCTGTGCGGGGGCGGCCAGGCCCAGGAACGCGGCGGCGAGTCCGCTGGCGGCGATGGTGGCGAATCCGAACTTGTTCATCTTCGTTCTCTTCCTCGTCTATTCGGTCTGGAAGTTTTCCTGGCCGGTCTGACTGTTCAAACCGGCAGGTCACGGTCGTGATTCCGGCTGGCAGTGATTGACCGACGGGTGGCAGGAACTGTGCGACAGACAGGGCCCACGCGGCGACCCGGTCGACCCCGTCGGCATCGGTAGCCTCGGGGTATGACGCTCAACCTCTCAGTCGATGAACTCCTGACCACCACCCGCTCGGTGCGCAAGCGGCTGGACCTGGAGAAGCCGGTGCCGCGCGAGGTGATCATGGAGTGCCTCGATCTCGCATTGCAGGCCCCGACGGGCTCCAATGCCCAAGGGTGGCAGTGGGTCTTCGTCGAGGACCCGGAGAAGAAGAAGGCCCTGGCCGACATCTACCGCGTCAACGCGAACGCCTACCTGGACATGCCCAAGCCCGATTACGACGACGTGCGCGGCGAGCGCATGGCGCTGGTCAGCGATTCCGCCCGCTACCTCAACGATCACTTCCACGAGGTGCCGGTGCTGATGATCCCGTGCCTGGAGGGCCGCCCCGACGGCGCGCCCGCGGGCATGTCGGCGTCGTTCTGGGGTTCGCTGCTGCCGGCCGCGTGGAGCTTCATGCTGGCGCTGCGCTCGCGCGGCCTCGGTTCGGCGTGGACGACGTTGCACCTGCTGAACGACGGAGAGAAGCAGGCTGCCGAGGTGCTCGGCATTCCGTACGACCAATACTCGCAGGCCGGGCTGTTCCCGATCGCCTACACCAAGGGCACCGACTTCAAGAAGGCCAAGCGGCTGCCGGCCGAGCAGCTCACCCACTGGGATACCTGGTGAACCAGAACTAGACGGCTCCTGGATCCGATGTCGCCGCCGGGGCGGCTCCGGTGAACCCGTGCTGGCGCCACGCCTCGTAGACCGCGACGGCCGCGGCGTTCGACAGATTCAGTGAGCGCCGCCCGGCCAGCATCGGAATCCGCACCTGCGCGGTGATGTGCGGGTCGGCCAACGTCTCGGCGTCCAGCCCGGTGGGCTCCGGCCCGAACAACAGCACGTCGCCCGGTTGGTAGGCGATGTCGGCGAACGACACGGTCGCATGCGCGGTGAACGCGTAGACCGCCGCGGGCCGCAGCGCGTCCCACGCCGCGGCGAGATCGTCGTGCACGGTCACCGATGCCAGGTCGTGATAGTCGAGGCCGGCCCGGCGCAGCTTCGGTTCGGATAGGTCGAAACCCAACGGTCGCACCAGATGCAGCTCACATCCGGTGCCCGCCACCATGCGGATGGCGTTACCGGTGTTGGGCGCGATGCGCGGCGAGTTGAACATCAGCCGGAACATCCGACGATGATGTCAGGCGCGGCGGAGGCTTTGCCCGATCACCGAAGGGTGGCTTGTCGGGTTCGGGGGTTTTGCCAGGCGGGCGGGAGGGTTTCGGGTTGGTCGGGTTCGTTGAGGTCACGTCTACCAAGGCGGTGTGAGTCCTTGGCTCCCGGGTGGCCGTTCGCGCGCAGGTGGGCCAAATCCTGGCCGGCATGGATGTTCTCCGGTCGGGGTTTCGGTGTGTGAAGTCCGCGACCGTCAGGCCGCCTGATCTTCTGGGGGTGCGGGTCCGCCGGGTTCGCTGGCGTCGTCGACCGGCAGCGGGGCGTTCGAGTCCGCCTTGTCGCTGGGCGCCTTGTCGCTGGGCACCTTGTCGCGGGCCATATTGTCGCCGGGCATGTCGTCAGCCGGTTCGGCCCAAGCAGCAGTGTCGTTGTGGCTCGGGGGTTCTGGATCGTCCGGGGGTCGCAAGAGCCGTTCGGGGCGGTGGTAGTGGTTGAGTCGCGACTGCCCGGTGTCCAATTGTGGTGGCGGTATCCATTCGACCTCGCAGTGGTCGTTCATGCGAGTGGTCCAGCCGTCGTCCTGGTCGACGCTGCGGTTGTCGGGCCCGCAGGCCAGGCCGTTCTCGTCGACGTTGGTGTTACCGCCCTCTGTCCAGTCGGTGTCGGCGTGGTGGACCTGGGAGCCGTAGGCGCCGACGGTGCAGCCCGGTTTGGTGCACCCACCATCGCGGGCGATCAGCATGATCCGCTGCGCCGGGGACGCGACCCGTTTGGCGCGGAACAAATTCAGGGCCGATCCGGTCGCACGGTCGAACACCGCGAGGTAGTGGTTGGCGTGACCGGCCATCCGGACCACGTCTTTGATGGGGATGACGGTGCCGCCGCCAGTGGTGCCGACCCCAGCGCGCGATTCCAGGTCTTGCAGGGTGGTGCGGATGATGACCGAGACGGGTAGCCCGTTGAGGTGGCCGAGTTCACCACTCATCAACGCGATGCGCCCGACGGCGACCATGGCGTCGTGTTGGCGTTGGGCGAGGCTGCGGTGGTCGTTGTCGATCTGGGCCTGTGACGGCGTCCCCGACGTGCAGGGTTCGGGGTCCTCGGGATTGCACATCCCGGGCGCGGCGTATTTGGCGAAGATCACCTCCCACACCGCCCAGGCCTCGGGGGTCAACGTGGCACTCAGATCGACCATCCCGTCGTCGCGTTGCGGGTGCTTGGACACGCTGCGTTTGGGGGCCCGTTCAGTGTCGTCGGGTTCGGGTCCGTCCTGGTCGAGCAGAAACAGCGTCAGGTCCGCTGCGTCCTTGAGTTCCTTCGGACCCACACCGACCGCCGTGCGGCAAGGGTCACCTCGAACTGCTCCCGAGTCGCTACGTCCACGAACCCCGGCAGCCTGCCGACAGCCTTGCGGATGACCTCGACATGCTCACCATTGATCAACCCGAGCGCCTGGGCTGCGGCCGTGGCAGGCAGCTCCGGCGGCAACGACGGTCCTGTCAACGCCGGACGCGGCGCCAACAACGCAGCTTCAGTCAACCGGCGGTTCGCTTCAGTGGTGGAGATGCGCCAGCGGACCGAGAGCACCTCTTTCCACGATTTGGCGCCCATCTCCTTCGGCGTGGCCTCGGCCTGCAGCCGGGCCAGCATGCGGTGGCTGACCGTGGGCAGCTGACACCCAAGGGCTTCGAGTTCATCAAGGGCGGCAACAAGATCTGAGCGGGTCAGCAAATCGACATCACAGGCGGCCACCGCGTCGAAGGCGGCACGCAACGCGGTCACCGCCGCCTGGAGGTCATTGCCGGACATGCTTCGAACATACATTCGACCACCGACAAGTTGGACCGAGTTCGAGCGTCATCTCCCAGGACATCGGTGACAGTTCTGCATCAGAACATCGGTGACAGTTCGGGTGGTCTTGGTGGTGACAGTCTTGCCCGGAGGCTGCGGTGGTGGCTGCCGATGAACCCATCGAGCCTCTCGTCCGGCTGGCGATCTCGCAGTGGCCCGATAACGCTCCTGGGGCGGTGTCGACGCTTTGCCCGATCACCACACTGCCGCGCATCGGTCTGGTCACGAACTCTGTCTGTTCACCACGAACTGTGGAAACCCCAGCTGACGGCTGTCATACTCGTCGAATTGCCAGGCGTACCAAGCGTGATCCCGCGCTCCGCAAACAGGTGCGAACAGCAGGAAACCTCCATGAATGACGCTTCAGTACTGACATGCGGATCCGGAGCCGGCCATGCGGCCGGGCGCCGATGACTGCCTTCGCGCAGCACACCGATCCACCGCCCGCGCCGCCCAAACGGCCGTCGCGCTGGTCTCCGGCGAACTGGCCGGTCCGCTGGAAGATGCTCGCGATCGTGCTGGTGCCGCTGATCCTGGCCGGCGCGTTCGGCGGCTCGCGGATCGCGGCCAACCTGCAGGACGCCGGCGAACTCCGGTTGGCCGCCCAGCGCACGGAGCTCATCCCGGACATCAACAGCTACATGGCCGCGCTGGAGGGCGCGGTGGTCGCGGCGACTGAGGGCCGCGAAACCCAGTCTGCCCTAGCCGAGTTCGACACCGCCAAGGCGGCACTGCGGGATCAGCGGGACGCTACCGACGTCATACCCGACGTGCGGCTGGCGGTGACCACGCTGCTCGACTACGGACAGGACCTCGTCAACAAGGTCACGGCGAACTCGATCGACCTGCGCCAGCGGGTGATCACCTACGCGCCGTTGCTGCTGACCGCCGAGACCGCCATCACCGGTTCGGCCCGCGGTGACGACCAGAACATCCAGCTGCAGGCCGAAGCGCTGTCTCGGGCGATCGGCGCACGCGGTCAAATGGCGCTGCAGCAGATGCTCGTCAACCGCGGTGCCGACATCCCCGAATCCGAACTGCGGACGTCGATGATCACGGTGGCCGGGACCGAGCCGTCGACGGTCTCCGGAATGGCCGAACTGCTCGGCGGCGCCTCACGCGAAGCCGCCACCCTGCGCAGCGAGATGTTCAAGCGCATGTCGCTGATGTCCAATCCGGCGGTGCCGCTGCCCGGTAATCCCGAACTCCTGCAATCGCAGACCGTCACCGCGGACATTGCGAACACGCTGATCGACGACACCTCCGAAGCCATTCCCGCCGCGGTGAACAGCGCCGCCGACGCACAGCGGTCCGCCGCGATCCGCGACGCCGTGCTCGTCGTCCTGGCGTTCGTCGCCGCGCTGATCCTCGTGTTGCTGGTGGCGCGCTCGCTCGTGCGGCCGCTGCGCCTGCTGCGGGACAGCGCGCTCAAGGTCGCGCACGAGGATCTGGCCGCCGAACTCGACCGCGTCCGGGCCGGCGCCGAACCCCCGCCGGTGACCCCGATCCCGGTGCACACCACCGAGGAGATCGGCCAGGTCGCGCACGCCGTCGACGAACTGCACGAACAGGCGGTCTTTCTGGCCGGCGAGCAGTCCCGGCTGCAGCTGCAGGTCAGCGACATGTTCGAGACGCTGTCACGACGCAGCCGCTCGCTGGTGGATCAACAGCTCTCGCTCATCGACCGGCTGGAACGCGACGAGGACGACCCCGAGCGGCTGGAGAGCCTCTTCCGGCTCGACCACCTCGCCGCCCGGATGCGCCGCAACGGCGCCAACCTCCTGGTGCTCTCGGGCGCGAGGATCCCGCGGGATCAGGCCGAGCCGGTCCCGGTGGCGACGCTCATCAACGCCGCGGCCTCCGAGGTGGAGGACTACGCCCGCGTCGTGACCGCCACCGTGCCCGACAGCCGGATCGTCGGCGCCGCGGCAGGTGACCTGGTGCACCTGCTCGCCGAACTGCTCGACAACGCGCTGCGGTATTCGCCCCCGGTCTCGCAGGTGCGGGTGTCAGCCGTCCACACCGGCAACGGTGGACTCGTCATCGAGGTCAGCGACACCGGTCTGGGGATGGCCGAGGCCGACCTTCGGGTCGCCAACGCCCGCCTGCAGTCCGGTGGTGAGGTCACCCCCTACACCGCGCGGCACATGGGCCTGTTCGTCGTGGGGCGGCTGGCCGCACAGCACGGCTTCGTCGTGCGGTTGCGCAGCACCGTCGTCGACGAACCCGATTCGGGCACCACCGTCGGGGTCTACGTTCCCGCCGCGCTGCTCACCCGCACCGATGCCCCGGCCTACCCGCCGCCGGCCGAGCAGTATGCCGCCGCGACCGCGCCCCCCGCCGTCGTCGACCACTCACGCCATCACCGGCCCGAGCCGGGCACCCACGACGCCGACGGGGGGGCGCTCCCGCAGCGCAACCCGGGAGCCAGCGGCATCGCGGGTACGGCAGACGAGCAGACCGACCCGCACCGGCGGATTCCCACGTTCAGCGACACGTCGGCGTTCTTCGCCTCACGGGCCGAGGCGGGCAGCAACGGCGTCCACGAGCGACGCGAACCGGCGCCGGAACCCGCAGCCACGTCGGGCGCCGACGACGCGATCTACCAGTCGATGCTGTCGGAGTGGCTGGTCGACCCGACCGAACTGGGCAAGAGCACCGATCTGGACTGGAAATCGGTGTGGGATCACGGCTGGTCGGCGGCCGCGGCCGCCGACGAGGCCCCGGTGCGGGATCGGACCGACGAAGGGCTGCCGATGCGCGATCCGGGAGCGCGGTTGGTGCCCGGTAGCGGGCGCGGCAACGGCGGAGCGCACCGCAGCGACGAGGCCGAGGAGCAGGTAGCATCGGCGGCTGAGTCCGACGCCGCTGGGCGACGTGATCCGGAGGCCATCCGGGCCAGCATGAGCAGCCACTTCGGTGGTGTGCACGCCGGCCGCGCCCACTCCCGAGAAGCCAGAGGAACAGATCGCGAATGACCGCACGTTCGACGCAGCGCGAATCGCTCGACTGGCTGGTCTCCAGGTTCGCCCGCGACGTGTCCGGCGTCTCCCACGCGGTGCTGGTGTCCGCCGACGGTCTGTTGATGGCCGCCAGCGAACACATGCCGGTTGAACGGGCCGATCAACTCGCCGCCGTTGCCTCCGGGTTGGCCAGCCTGTCGACCGGGGCCGCCCAGTTGTTCGACGGCGGCTACGTGCTGCAGTCCGTCGTCGAGATGGAGAACGGTTACCTGCTGCTGATGCGGGTCGGCGACGGGTCCAACCTGGCGACGCTGGCCACCCGGTCCTGCGACATCGGGCAGATCGGCTACGAGATGGCGATCCTCGTCGAGCGGGTGGGCACCGTCGTCCAGTCGCAGCGACGAACCCCGCAGCACTCGTGAGTGCGCCGTGGACGAACCGGAATCCGCGTCAGAACCCAGCCTGGTACGGCCCTACACGCTGACTGCGGGCCGCACGGATTCCCGCGTCCACTTACCGCTCGAAGCGCCCATCGAAACCCTCGAATCCTCCCAGCCGCCGCGGTGGCCGGCAGGTGACGCGCGCGGTGAGATCCTCGTGCTGTGTGCGCATCGGCCGTCTGTGGCGGAGATCGCTGCGCGATTATCGGTGCCCCTCGGCGTGGCGCGCGTGCTTGTGGGGGACCTCGTGACGCAGGGTTATCTACGGGTACACACCACCCTCGACCCATCGGCGAGCTCCGACGAGCGCCGCGAACTCATAGGAAGGACACTGCGTGGCCTACGAGCACTCTGACCGGCGGCGCTCGAGCGCGACGAAGATCGTCGTCTCCGGCGGATTCGGCGCCGGCAAGACGACGTTCGTGGGCGCGGTGTCGGAGATCATGCCGCTGCGCACCGAGGCGCTGGTGACCAACGCCTCGGCCGGTGTCGACGGACTCGAGGGCACCCCGGACAAACGCACCACCACCGTCGCGATGGACTTCGGCCGCATCACGCTGGCCGACGATCTGGTGCTGTACCTGTTCGGCACGCCCGGCCAGCGACGGTTCTGGTTCATGTGGGACGACCTGGTGCGCGGCGCGATCGGCGCGATCATCCTCGTCGACGTGCGCCGGCTGCAGGACAGTTTCGCAGCGGTCGACTTCTTCGAGGCGCGCAACCTGCCGTTCCTGGTCGCCGTCAACGAATTCGAGGGCGCGCCAAGACATTCCACACAGGCCGTCCGCAAGGCGCTGGCTCTGCCAGAACACATCCCGGTGATCACCGTCGACGCCCGCAACCGTGCATCGGCGAAGGCCGCGCTCATCGCGATCACCGAATACTCCCTCGACAGCCTCTCGGCGCTGCCGGGCTGACGTGGCTGAATGGACTGATGAGGAGTTCCTCGGCCGCGACTTCCGCGACGAGGATCTGAGCCGGCTGCGCACCGAGCGGGTGGTGTTCGACGGATGCGACTTCAGTGGGGTCGACATGTCGGAGTCCGAACACGTGGGCTCCGCGTTCCGCAACTGTAATTTCCGGCGGGCCTCGTTGTGGCACAGCACTTTCCGGAACTGCAGCATGCTCGGGTCGGTGTTCACCGAATGCCGCCTGCGGCCGCTCACCGTCGTCGAGGTGGACCTGACGCTGGCGGTGCTCGGCGGGTGCGACCTGCGCCGCGTCGACCTGTCGGACTGCCGCCTGAGGGAAGCCAGCCTGGTCGGTGCGGATCTGCGCGAGGCGGTGCTGCGGCGTGCCGACCTGCAGGGCGTCCGCGTGCAGAACGCCAAATTCGAAGGTGCGGATCTGCGCGGTGCGCGCGTCGAACCGACGTTCTGGACCACCGCCGCGGTGCGTGGTGCGCGCATCGACATCGACCAGGCGCTGGCGTATGCCGCGGCGCACGGGCTCGACGTGCACGGCGGCTGAGGGTCTTCGGGGAGCTTGCCCCTTCAACGGACTGTGGTGCTCTCCCAGGGGATGGGCGAATACTGAGGCGGTCAGGGAGGTGTCCATGACCGAAAGCTGTGACCTCTGCATCGTCGGGGCCGGTATCGCCGGCCTCAACGCCCTGTTCGCCGCGAGCCGCCACCTCGCGCCGGACCAGCGCGTCATCCTCGTCGACCGCAGACGGCGCGTCGGCGGCATGTGGGTGGACACCTATCCGTATGTGCGGCTTCACCAGCCGCACGGCATGTTCACCGCGGGCGACATCGCCTGGACGCTGGGCCGCGAGCGGTCCTACCTGGCGACCAAGGACGAGGTGCTCGACCACCTGCAGCACTGCCTCGAGGTGATCCGCAAGCGGGTGCGGGTCGACGAGTTCTACGGCTGGGACATGGTCGGCGACGAGGAACTCGACCGCCGGGTGCGAATCACCTGCCGGTCGGCCGACGGTGAATCGCTGGAGATCGACGCCGCGAAACTGGTCAAGGCCTACGGCTTCCGGATCATGCCGAACGATCCGCTCCCGCTGTCGAGTGACCGCGTGCAGTCGGTGTCCCCGGACTACTGCGACGTCCGCGAGGGCGAGATCCGTGCCAGCGACGCCCCGGTCTGGATCATCGGCGGCGGCAAGACCGCGATGGACACCGCATACGCGCTGATCAGCGCCTGCCCCGGACGCGAGGTGAACCTCGTGGCCGGCGGCGGCACGTTCTTCCAGTGCCGCGACAAGTTCTTCCCCGACGGCGCCCGGCGGTGGTTCGGCGGGAAAATGCTGAGCGCGCTGGGCGTCGAGGTGGCCCGGCGGTTCGACGGCACCAACGAAGACGACGTGTGGCGCTGGCACCGAACCCGGTACGGCACGTGGCTCACCCCCGGAACCGCCAACTTCCTGCTGGGCGTGCTCTCCGAAGAGGAGTGCCGAACCATCGCCGACGGACTGCACTCGGTCGGGATGGATTACTTCGTCGATGCGGTCGACAGCGGGGACTCGGTCGAGTTGACGTTCCGCAGCGGGGCGACGGCCACCGTCGAACCCGGTGGTTGGATCGTGAACTGCACGGGATACGTCACCCACCGCGACGATCCGTACGAGCCCTACCTGCCTGCGGGCGGATCGGTGCTGTCGATCCAGAGCCGCTCGGCGACAATGCATCTGAGCTCCTACATGGGGTATTTCATGACGCACATGTTCATGCTCGACCGATTGGGCGACACGCCGCTCTACGAACTGGACGTGCAGGATCTGGCGAACAAGTCCCGCACGGCCTTTCCGTACACGTTGATGACGCTCGCGCAGTACAACCTCAGCCTGATGGCCGATCAACTGCCCGCGAAGGTGTTCGCCGAGTGCGGGCTCGATTTCGACCACTGGTACCCGCTGCCGCGCCGGATGGCGGCGACGGCCCGGTTCATGCTGACCCACCGTCGGCAGCGTGAACACCAGCGCCGTTCCCTGGACACTGTGCGGGAGAGATTCGACCTCAGATGCGGACCGCTGAACACCGGCGTGGTGACGTAGCCGTATCGAACACCGATTCGATCAAATCCCGCCATCTCGACACGCGTGTGATTCATGTCGGTGCGGTTGATCGTGTCGTGCTGCATGGACGCCCGATCGCGACGAGACTGTGCGGATGCCCCGCGACACCATGAGCCGTACTGTCGGTGCCGAGCTCGCCATCGAGGTCACCTCGCCGACCACCCTGGAATTCCAGATCGCACTCGCCCCGCAACCCGGCGCGGAGGTGACCGAAAGCCTCGTCTTCTCCCATGACGGCGAAAGCGTGGTGCCGCAGGAGATCATCGGCGAGCACGGCACGCGGATCCACAAGTTCGATGTGGGAAAGGGCATGGTCATAGCGTCCTACCAGGCGACGGTCGTCGGCCTGGCCGACCCGCCACCGGTCCGCGACATCGACGTCTCGACGTATCTGCGCCCCAGCCGTTACGCCGAGGCCGATAAGTTCTTCGGTTTCGCCGCAACGGAATTCGGCCAGTACTCCTCGGTGGACCTGCTCGAGAAGGTGTCCACGTGGGTCGGCAGTCGACTCGATTACGTACCCGGGTCGAGCGATCCGATCGACGGCGCCGCCGACACCCTGCTCGCCGGTGCGGGGGTGTGCCGCGACTACGCCCATCTGGTCATCGCGCTGCTGCGTGCGCTCAACGTGCCGGCCCGGCTGGTGTCGGTATACGCCCCCGGCTGCAGCCCGATGGACTTCCACGCGGTCGCCGAGGCTTTCGTCGACGGTCAGTGGCGCGTCGCCGACGCGACGCTGCTCGCGCCCCGGCAATCGATGGTGCGCATCGCGACAGGCCGCGACGCCGCCGACACGGCGTTCCTCGACAACCACGACGGCAACATCACACTGCAGAACATGATGATCACCGCGGTCGTCGACGGGGATCTGCCGAGGGATTCGCTGTCGGACCTCGTCACGTTGCGCTGACGCTCCGCCGTCGCGGAGGAGCGGACGAGAACATGCCGATGGGCGGTAGGCCGGTTACCGCACCGATTTCTGTTCCGCTCGTCCTGCGGATAGGAGAAATTGGTTTTCCTTTTTGCGATCGGTAATATCCTCGGTACCTATTCGGCTATCTGTCTGTCACCATGGCCGCAATTCCTGCGGGGTAAAACATCATGAATGGCACGCGTTTCGAATCAGGTCAGACCCGCCTGCGGCGCTACTGCGGAGCGGGTGCGTCACAACGGTTGCGGAAGTCCACCATCGGCTGACGGATGCCCTGCAGATCGGCTTTCACCTGAGGATTCGCCGCGGCGTAGTCGGCCACCCGCGTCTGAACCTCCTCCTTGGGAAGGCCTTTGAGGCTGGTGAAGAAGCCATTGACGTCCGGACGGGCGAACAGGTATTGCGACGTGGCGGCCTGGACACCGGCCGACACGCTTGACAGGTCGGCAGCCGTGCAGTTCGGTGCCGGCGGGGGCTGCGCCTGCGTGGTGGTGGCGCCACTCAGCAGAGCCGCGGCCGTCGCACCGACGGCGACAACCGTACGGAAATAGAACGTCATGTCGCTCCTCTCAACAAGGTCGTTGAATCCTGTTGTCACCGCGGTTGTTTCACGCGGTCTCAGCGTCCACCGCCGATCCCACCGCCGCCGCCGCCGCCCGGCCGATCGGGTCGGTCGCCGGGCCGACCGGGTAGGCCGATGTCGGGGCGGCCGGGTTCATCCGGCGGCTCCACGCCGCCGTTGTTGTTGTTGTTGTTGTCGTTGTCGTACACCGAGACGCCGTCGACGCAGAGGTAGTCGTATTCACAGGGATACGGGTACCAGATCTCCTGAGTGGCCGGCCCGGTGTCGGCTCGACGAACCTCGTTCTGGCACATTGTGATTCCGCTGGCCTCGGTGCAGTCAGCGAGGGCCACGGGAGTGGTGACGAGAAGGCTCGAAGGCAAAATCGCTATGACCGCTGTGCAGACGACGGCGCAACTCCGCAGAATGTGCATGGCCGTTCCTCCTCGTTGAAGACAGCCTCTACAATTCGCAGGGTAAACCGAAACTCATTCGCTCACCGGATAACGGCAGACATAATTGACGAAATGTTTTTTCGGCACATGAATTGTCAGCCGGTCACGTTGCGGTGACGCCCAGCCAGTGCACCAGCCGGCCGTAGATGGCCGGATGGTTGAGCAGGTCGAAGTGGTGCAGGCCCGTCATCACCAGGCCGTTGTCGTCCTCGAACGGAAGCCGACGTTTCCGGCCCCGGCCCGACGCGCTCGACGGCCGCACCAGGTGGTCGCCGAGCATCAGCCCCACCGCCCGCGGCGCGGCCGAGGTCGCCACGAAGTGGTGGGACGCGCCGGGCAGGAAGGGCACCTCGGCGCAGCGGTCGCGCAGGAACTCGTCGGGATCGGCCTCGCCCCAGTCGTCGTCCAGGCAGGCCCCGTAGCGCAGATCCTTGATGCCGTCACTGCGGAGGTTGAGAAACTCTGCGAGAGCACGGGTTTCGCGCAACCGGGACAGCGCCCACGACGCGGCGTTGACACCCTTCTCGAGGTCGGCGCCCAGATGCGGCGAGCCGAGGCACACCACCTGGCGCACGTTCTCGGTCCAGGGGCGGCCGCCCTCGCTGCCGTAATGGCAGGCGCTGCGCACCACCAGCCCGCCCATTGAGTGCCCGACGAGCGCGATGTCGGATACCGGTACCGGCCACGCCTCGGTCAACGACGTCAGCAGCTCGTCGAGGGCGTGCCCGTTGCTCGAGATGTGCAGGCCGGTGTTGTACCGCACGTGCACCGGCGTGAACCCGAGGTCGTCGTGGAGGCGGACACCGTAGGGCCGTGGGTCCGGCGCTTCGACGCCCGGCCGGGGCGGGCGTCCCCACGAGGTCTCGGTCTGGCACAGCCCGTGGACGAACACCACGATGCGGTTCGTCGCGTCGGGGAACACGTCGGCGACCGGCCGAGACGAGAGGTCGACGGCTCGGCCGTCCACGCGCACCGCCATCGTCGTGGCCAATGCGTTGCCGCGGGAGGCCAGCTCGTCGCCGTAGATGCCGTTGAGCGCGGCGATCGCCTCCGCCACGGCGGGCGTCCGGTCGATCGGGCTGTCGTCGTGCAGACGCGTCGCCGCGATGGCGCCGACCATTTCGGGGAGACGGTGTCCGGCCGTGCCGACCGCGGCGTACACCGTCTGCGCGATCGCATCGTGGATCACCTCGACGGGCCTGGCGGCCGGTCCGACCGACGCGAACACCCGGCTCGCGATGCCGGTGTGTATGCCCCGGACGACGTCGTGCAGGACCGTGACGCCCTCGGCGGCGACCTCGCCGAGGGCTCTGATCTCAGTGGCGCGCATAAACCTCTGCACCCGGATACGGGTGACGTTCACGGTTGGTCGCCAGTGGACTCAGCGTAAGGCCGGTGACGAACGCCGACAGGTGCCCGATCTCGGTGAACGTCGGGCGGACGACCGCGTTGGCCGCGAGCACCGCGACGCCCGCGACGCGCAGCCGCGCGCGGTCCCGCGCGGGCAGGTAGGCCGAGAGCGTGCCGGCGACGCCGAGCAGGAAATAACTCACCCCGACGTCGTGGGCGTCGGCCAGCCGGGGCGGCGCCTGCTCGGCGCGGATCGACCGGCGCAGATACCCCTGGCCGACATAGGTGCCGGTGACGTGGGCGGCGGTGCCGGCTACCAGCCACCGCCACGTCCCCAGCCGGCGTTCGGCCGGGGCGAGGACCGCGACGAACGGCGGGACGTACGGCCACCAGCGGCTGCCGTCGAGCCAGAACAGGCTCGCCGCCAGCACCCGGGTGGGCTCGTTGGACAGGTGGTTCAGGTTGGTCGATTGATTGCGCAGCAGCTGCGAGCGCGCACGTCCGGCGGCGCGCTGCACCCGGGTGGTGACGGCGAGGACGGCCAGCCAGATGAAGGTCGCCGGTGCACCGGCCACACAGCGTCCGACCACTCCCAGCGCACGTGTCACCTTGTGAATCTACCGGTCAGCCGCTCTGCAGCGTCACGTGCGGATCCTGGCGTGGTCGAGCCGAATTGGTCGCAGGTGCTCCAAGGGCGCTACCCCGAGGTGGCGGCGGAACAGATAGGTCACTCCGTCGGGGGTGAGGCAGTCGGGGGTGGGGCAACTATCCGCTCTTGAGGCGGATCTTCCAGCGGACGAAGCTCAGGTAGCCGACGCACAGCGCCGCCAGCATGCCCATGTCGAACCACCAGGCGGACCCGGTGTGCTCCCAGTGCGAATCCTTCGGCGTCAGCGGCCCGGGGACCAGATGGATCAGATCCACCGTCGATGCCGAGGCGGCGAAGCCCCAACGCGCCGGGGTGAACCAGGACAACTGGTCGAGCACCAGTCGGTCGGTCACCGGGATCATTCCGCCGGAGAACACCAGCTGGCTCATCACCGCGACGACCAGCAGCGGCATGATCTGCTCGTTGGACTTGGCCAGCGCCGACAGCGCCAGGCCGACCATCGCGGCGGTCACCGTCGTCGCCGCCATGACCACGAACAACTCTGCCGTCGGGCTCAGGAACGTCAACGCACCCTGGGTGGGTGCACCCTTACCGGCGATGGTGATCGCCGTGACGATCGAGGACTGCAGGATCGCGAACACCGCGTAGATGCACACCTTGGCCAGCAGATACGCGGTCGTGGACAACCCGACGGCCTGTTCCCGCCGGAAGATCGCACGCTCACCGATCAGGTCTCGGACCGTCAGCGCGGTGCCCATGAAAATCGCACCGACGTTGAGCAGGACCAGGATCTGGCCGGGTTCGTTGGGGGCGTCGCCCATCGGGTTGGGCACGCCGAATCCGACGGTGCCCGGCACCGACAGCGACAGCACACCCATGATGAACGGCAGCACCGCGAGGAAGACGAAGTAGCCGCGGTCGGAGATGATCAACCGCATCTGGCGCCGCGCGATGGTCGAGAACTGCCGTCGCAGACTGGTCTTCGACGGTTCGCCGAGGCCACTCGGCTCGTCCTCGGTCGGCAGCTGGTCGGGCGACGGACCGTTCAGCGCGAGGAACTTCTGGTGGGCCCCGTCCGGATCGCTGGCGACCGAACTGAAGATGTCGGCCCAGTTCGTGGTGCCCATCGCCCGGCCGATCTCGTTCGGCGGACCGCAGAACGCGGTCTTGCCGCCGGGGGCGAGCAGCAGCACCTGGTCGCAGACGTCGAGGTAGGTCAGCGAGTGCGTCACCACCAGCACCACGCGGCCGGCGTCTGCCAGCTGTCGCAGCATGGTCATGACCTGGCGGTCCAGTGCCGGGTCCAGACCAGACGTCGGCTCGTCGAGGATCAGCAGCGACGGACCCGTCAGCAACTCCAAGGCGACCGATGCGCGTTTGCGCTGGCCGCCCGAGAGCTTGTCCACGCGGGTCTCGAGGTGCTTGGTCATCTCGAGTTCCTCGAGGACCTGCATGACGACCTGCTCGCGGTCGGCCTTGGTGGTGTCGGGGGGCAGCCGCAATTCCGCGGCATACATCAGCGCCTGTTTGACGGTCAGCTGACCGTGGACGACGTCGTCCTGCGGGACCATCCCGATCCGGGATCGCAGCGAGGCGTACTCGGCGTGGATGTTGTGGCCCTCGAAGGTCACCGATCCGGCCGTGGGGTGGGTGTAGCCGGCCACCAGGCGCGCGAACGTCGACTTGCCTGCACCGGACGGCCCGATGACCGCGGTCAGGGTGCCCGGGCGCGCGGTGAGCGAGATGTTGTCCAGCAGCGTCTTGTTGTTCTCGATCGTCCACGTGATGCCGCGGACGTCGAGGCCGCCGGTGGCGGTCGCGGCAGCGGTCTCGGTGCGCCGCACCAGCGTGCCGCCGGTGAACACCAGGTCGACGTTGCCGATGGTGACCACGTCACCGTCGGCCAGTGGCGCCGCGTCGACGCGCTGTCCGTTGACGAACGTGCCGTTGATGCTGCGGTTGTCGACGATCTCGGTGCCGATGGCCGACGGGACCAGCGTGGCGTGGTGCCGGGAGGCCAGCACATCGGGGATGACGATGTCGTTGTCGCTCGCGCGGCCGATCTTGATCGCCCCGGCCGGCGCTTCCGGCGCCCGCCCCGGGCGCAGGATCTTGAGCATGCTCGTCGCGAGGTTGCCGCCGGCCTCACCGGAACGCGGGGCCGCCGTCGGCCCCATCCGGGTGACGGGTTCGAGCGCGGCGTGGTCCGACAGCGGCGGCGACAACGGCGCCGCGGTGGCGGGCGGGCGCGACGGGAGATGCGGCGGGCCGGGGTAGTGCGGTTGGGTGCCGGACGGGAACGACGGCGCCTGCGGTCCGGTGGGGTAGCGCGGCTGTGGCCGTGAGATCGGCGGTGCGCCCGGAGGCGGCGTCGACGGAGCCCAACCCCCTGTGGCGGGCCTCGCGACCGGGACGGCGGTGGTCTGCGGAGGCCGCCCCGCCGAACCCTGGTGGCGGCCGACCTCGAAGGTCACCTGCGGACCGTCCGGGTTGCCGATGTTGAGGCTCTGTCCGTCGCGGATGTCGACGGCGGGCACGCGCCGGCCGTTGACGAACATTCCGTTGAGGCTGCCGTTGTCGATCGCCACCCAGCGGCCCTGGTCGAAGCGCAGCACCAGGTGCGCACGCGAGATCAGGGGGTGGGCGATGCGTACGTCGGCCCGCAGGTCACGGCCGATGACAACGTCATTGCCCGGGGCGAAACTGCGGGTGGATCCTTCGTACCGAACGGTCAGCGCAGGTGGGGCTGGTCGGCTCATCGGGGACAACTGTATCGGTACCGTGCTCGAAGGTGTGTGAGCTACGCCGCGGCGTCGTCGTCCGCCTCCCTGGCGGCACGGTCCGTGCTCTTGGTCTCGGCGCTCTTGGAAGTGGAGTCATCGGGGTGGTCTGCATCGGCGGACTCTGACGTGGGGGAGTGCGGCGTCGTGGCCGGGCTCTGTGCGTTGTCTGCGTTGTCAGCGTTGTCCGCGTTCTCTGCGGGCTCGCTGAGTTCCCGATCCACGTCCTCCTGTTCGGGGTCGCCCGACACCTCGTCCTCGTTGTCCGCCGGATCCGATGAGCTGTCGCTGGAATCCTCTGCCGGCTCGGATGTCTCGTCCTCGCCCTTCACTTTCGCGGGCTTCGCGAAGGGCTTGTCGGCAACCGTCCGCGCGGCGCGCAGGGTGGTGTCGATGTCGGTGTCGTCGGAGGGGTTGTCCGGGACATCGGATTCGATTCCGAGGGCGTCGTGGACACCCTTTCCGACCGCCTCGACGAGGTCGGCGGTCAGCCTGGTCGGGTCGATCCGCGGGATCAAGCGGGCCGGGGTGTTCTGGCCCATCGGGATGGTCCGGTCATATCCGGTGTCGATCAACACCTTCAGCGTCGGCTCGATCAGCCGCATCAGCGGTTCGACGACCGCGGACGTACCGGTGGCCGCACCGATGTCGCGGATCGGCTGAAGCAACGGCAGATGGGTCGACGGGATCAGGACGTAGGTGTTGTCCCACTCCTCGGGGTTGCCGTTCGGGTCGTCGCCCTTGCCCGGGTACTTCTGCACCGTCCCCGAGGCCAGCAGTTCCTCGAACGACGCCTCACTGTTCGAGCCCCAGGGGAAAGCCGGCGAGGTGGCACTCGGGTCGGCATAGGTGAGGTGGGCGTAGAAGAAGCCCAGCACCGCATTCGCCGTTGCCAGCAGATTGGCCGGGTACAGGGGAGCGTCGGAGATGATGTCGTATTCGTAGGAGATGTCGGTCATCCGGTAACCGGTGTCCGTCGGGGTGGGGCCGTCGAAGGTGATGTCGAGGAACGGGACGGTGATGCCGTTGAATCGGGACCCGATCCCGCCGTTGGGACGGCTCCAGTTGCCGACCAGGACGATCTCCAGCTGGTCCGCATCCGGAACGATGTTGTCATTACCCTCCGCGTAGTCCGGGTCGGCGAGCCTGCGGAGCATGAGGTTGGTGATCCGGCCGCTCTGCGAGTAGCCGAAGATGACGACATTGTCGTCGGGCGCGTCGTGCAACTGCTGCTGCAATGCGGCGTCGAGATACTCCAGCCCCGCATCGGTCGACTGGTTGAACGTCAGCGCGGTCAACCCGCCGTAGACGGGCCAGAACTCCTCCGGTCCGTAGACGTTGCGGGCCTCGCAGCTCACCTCGCCGCAGGTCGAATTCGGCTCGATGTAGCGCCGCATGGCATTGGCGACGTACGACTCCTCGGGCCAGGGGCGTCCGCTGTTTCCCATGATCAGAGCGACGGGGTTGGCCAGCGCCGCCACCGCTCCGGTCAACGTCGAACCGATGGTCAGCACCGCCGCGCCGAGCACCGCAACGACCGTGATGAGCAGCGACCTGCCGAAGCCACGCATTGAGGGACCATCCAATCCACCGACGGCACCGCCGGAACCTATGGGCATGATTGCATACGCGAATATCGATGATGGCGTATGCCAGCGCATTCCGCTCAGCGGCAGGCGCCGGACCGGTCGTCAGCCCAGCACGGGCAGCGAGTCCGGAGCGCCGGTCACCACACAGTGGGTGTGGCTGTAGATCGTCGCCATGCACTTGTTGCAGTGCGTGCACGCCGAGCGCACCTCGCCCGGGGTGGCTTCGGCCTTGATCCGGTTGATCAGGTCGGGTTCGGCCAGCAGCGCGCGGCCCATCGCGACGAACTCGAATCCCTCGGCCATCGCCAGATCCATCGTCTCGCGATTGGTGATGCCGCCCAACAGGATCAGCGGCATCGTCAGTTCGGCGCGGAACTTCCTGGCCTTGTCCAGCAGAAACGCCTCGCGGTAGGGGTACTCTCGGAAGAACTTCTTGCCGGTCATGCGAATGCCCCAGCTCAGAGGCGGTTTGAACGCGGCGGCGAACTCCTTGACCGGTGCATCGCCGTGGAACAGGTAGAGCGGGTTCACCAGCGAGCTGCCCGCGGTGAGTTCCAGCGCGTCCAGACCGCCGTCCTCCTCGAGCCACTTGGCAGTCTGCAGCGACTCGTCGAGCGGGATGCCCGCGCGCACACCGTCGGTCATGTTGAGCTTCGCGGTCACCGCGATCTGATTGCCGACGGCGTCCCGGACGGCCCGCACCACACCGCGCGCCACCTTTGCGCGATTCTCCAGCGACCCGCCGTATTCGTCCTTGCGCTTGTTGATCAGCGGGCTGAGAAAGGAGCTGGCCAGATAGTTGTGGCCCAGGTGGACCTCGACGGCGTCGAAGCCGGCGTCGATCGCCAGCCGTGCTGCATTGGCGTGCGCCGCGGTGACCTCGGCTATGTCGTCGCGGGTGGCTTTCTTGGCGAACCGCATCGACAGCGGGTTGAAGAACCGCACCGGCGCCAGCGCCCTGGCCTTGTTGGTGCGGGAGTTGGCGACGGGTCCGGCGTGGCCGATCTGCGCGCTGATCGCGGCACCCTCGGCGTGCACCGCCTCGGTCAGCCGGCGCAGACCGGGCACCGCCTCGGGGCGCATCCAGATCTGCCAGCCGTCGGTGCGCCCGCCGGGCGCGACCGCGCAGTAGGCGACCGTGGTCATCCCGATTCCGCCGGCTGCGGGGAGCCGGTGGTAGTGGATCAGGTCGTCTGTGACCAGCGCGTTCGGCGTCGACGCCTCGAACGTGGCGGCCTTGATGATGCGGTTGCGCAATGTCACCGGGCCGAGCTTGGCCGGGGTGAACACATCTGGCGGGGTGTTCATACTCGGTGAGCCTGCCACAATGGCTCGCGTGGGTGCGATAACTCTCGACGGAAAAGCCACGCGGGACGAGATCTTCGTCGACCTCAAGGACCGGGTCGCGGCGCTCACCGAGGCGGGCCGGACGCCCGGACTGGGCACCGTGCTGGTCGGCGACGACCCCGGCTCGCAGGCCTATGTCCGCGGGAAGCATGCCGACTGCGCGAAGGTCGGCATCAACTCGATCCGCCGTGACCTGCCCGCCGACATCAGCCAGGCCGAACTCGACGCCACCATCGACGAGCTCAACGCCAACCCGGAGTGCACCGGTTACATCGTCCAGCTGCCGCTGCCGAAGCATCTCGACGAGAACGCGGCGCTCGAGCGGATCGACCCCGGCAAGGACGCCGACGGCCTGCACCCGACCAACCTGGGCCGGCTGGTGCTCAACGAGCCCGCGCCGCTGCCGTGCACGCCGCGCGGGATCGTGCACCTGCTGCGCCGGTTCGAGGTCGAGATCGCGGGCGCGCACGTCGTGGTGATCGGCCGTGGCGTCACCGTCGGACGGCCACTGGGGTTGCTGCTCACCCGCCGGTCGGAGAACGCCACGGTCACGTTGTGCCACACCGCAACCCGCCACCTACCCCAGCACACGCGCCAAGCCGACATCATCATCGCCGCGGCCGGTGTGCCGCACATGGTGACCGCCGAGATGGTCCGGCCGGGTGCGGCGGTGATCGACGTCGGGGTCAGCCGCGACGACAACGGCAAGCTCGTCGGCGACGTCGCACCCGACGTGTGGGAGGTGGCCGGGCACGTGTCGCCCAATCCGGGCGGAGTCGGCCCGCTGACCCGGGCGTTCCTGTTGACCAACGTCGTCGAGCGCGCCGAGGCTCTCGCGCGCGCGTGACCCCCAAAGACTTCGCCCGCAAGGTCTTCGCGGGGCAGTGGCCGATCCTGGTGGTCGGCCTGATCGTCGTCGCGGCGTTCGGCCTCGTCGTCGCCGGATACTGGCGCCGCGGCGCCCTTGTGCTCGCCGTCGGTGTGGGAGTTGCTGCGGCACTGCGGATCTCGCTCAGCGATGAGCGTGCGGGCCTTCTCGCCGTGCGCAGCAAGGGAATCGACTTCGTCACCACCGCGTCGGTCAGCGCGACGATGTTCTACGTCGCGTGGACGATCGATCCGCTCGGCACGAGCTAGCGCCGCCCGTCAGCCCGCCGTCGCCCGGATGCACACCGTGACGTAGGGCAGCGCCAGGCCGGTCGCGTTCACCAGTGCGGGGTGGGTAGCGAGCAGTTCGCGCACCCGGTCGAGCGTGCGGGTGCGGACCTCGGCCGGAGAGGTGATGCAGTAGCTGCGCGAGGCCACCAGATCGATGAGCGCCTGCGGCGTCAGATAGCTCGTCCACTCGACATGGTGACGCTCGACATCGGTGAACGGGCCCGGCAGCGACACCTGGTCGGTGAACGGATCGTTCTCGTGGCCGATGACGCTGCCCAGATCCTTGACCCAGCCGGATCTTTCGTCGCGGGTGTTCCACACCAGCCCGAGCCGCCCACCGGGCCGCAGGACGCGGGTGACCTCCTTGACGGCGCGTTCGGGATCGAACCAGTGCCAGGCCTGGGCGACGAGCACCGCGTCGACGCTGTCGTCGGCCAGCGGGATCTCCTCGGCCGTACCGAGCAGCGCCGGGGTGTCGGGCAGCGCGCCGGTCAGCACCTCGAGCATCTCGGGGATGGGGTCGACGGCGATGACGTCCAGACCGCGTTCGACCAGCCGCGTGGTCAGCTTGCCGGTGCCCGCGCCGAGATCGAGCACGGTGTGCGCGCCGCGGGGCAACAGCCAGTCGATCGCATCCGGCGGATACGACGGCCTGCCCCGTTCGTAGGCCGCGGCCTGCGCGCCGAAGGACAGCGACGGGTCGGTCACCGTGCCGCCAGCTCCAGGGTGCGCCGGATCAGCGTGCCGACGGCCTCCGTCTCGACCAGGAACCCGTCGTGGCCGAAGATCGAATCGACCACGTCCAGCCCGGTGCACCCGGGCAGCAGTTCGGCGAGCTCCGCCTGCAACCGCAGGGGGTAGAGCCGGTCGGAGGTGATCCCCCCGACGACCGCGGGCACCCGGCAACTCTGCAGTGCGGCACGCACACCGCCCCGGCCGCGGCCGACGTCGTGGCTCGACAAGGCGTCGGTGAGCGCCACGTAGGTGCCGGCATCGAACCGCTCGACCAGCTTCGCGCCCTGGTACTCCAGGTAGCTCTGCACCGCGTACCGCCCGCCCGTCGTCGGGTTCTCGTCCCCCTGGACGTCGTTGCCGAACCGGTTGTCCAGCTCCAGCTCACCGCGGTAGGTCAGATGGGCGAAGCGGCGGGCGATCCCGAGTCCGGTGACCGGGACGCGGCCGCTGTCGTGGTAATCGCCACCGCACCAGTCCGGATCGGCCTTGATCGCGGCGACCTGGGTGCTCTGCGTGCCGATCTGATCGGCGGTGGCACGGGCGCCCACCGCGAGGATCAGCGCCGCCCGGACCGTCTGCGGGTGGCCGACGATCCACTCGAGCGCACGCGCACCGCCCATGGACCCACCCACCACCGCGGCGACCTCGGTGACGCCCAGCGCCTCGAGTGCGGCGAGGTCGGCGGTCACCTGGTCGCGGATCGTCACGGTGGGGAAGCGCGAACCCCACGGCCTGCCGTCGGGGGCGATCGACGCCGGGCCCGTCGACCCCCGGCAGCCGCCGAGCACGTTCGTCGACACCGCGCACCAGCGGTCGGTGTCGATCGGGGCGCCCGGCCCTGCGACGCCGTCCCACCAGCCCGGGGTGGGGTGGTCGGGTCCGGCGGGGCCGGTGATGTGGGAGTCGCCGGTCAGCGCATGGAGCACCATCACGACGTTGTCGCGGCTGGGGGAGAGTTCGCCCCAGCGCTGCACGGCGATCGACACGTCGTCGAGCACCGCACCGCTCTCCAGGGTCAGCGGGCCGATGTCGACGACGCCGATCTCCCCTTCGGCCGGCAGTGTGGTGATGGGCACGTCAAAAATCGTCACTTGCGGTCTCTTCGGCTTCAGGCGACCGGCTGCGCATCGGCCGTGGCGGCGCGGACCGGTCTGGCGGCGGCGAAACCCTGCTCGAGGTCGGCGAGGATGTCGGCGATGCCCTCGATCCCGACGGCCAGCCGGACCAGGCCGGGGGTGACGCCGCTGGCCAGCTGCTCCTGCGGGCTGAGCTGGGCGTGCGTCGTGGAGGCCGGGTGGATCACCAGCGAGCGCACATCGCCGATGTTCGCGACGTGGCTGTGCAACGTGAGCGCGTTGACGAACGCCTTGCCCGCGTCGACACCGCCGGCCAACTCGAAGGCCAACACCGCACCGGTTCCCCTGGGCGCCAACTTCTTTCCGAGTTCGTACCACGGCGAATCGGGCAGCCCGGCGTAGTTCACCGACAACACGTCGGGGTGCCCGGCCAGGTACTCGGCGACCTTCTGCGCATTCTCCACGTGGCGCTCCAGCCGCAGACTCAACGTCTCCAGCCCCTGGGCGATCAGGAACGCGTTGAACGGTGCGGCGGCCGAGCCGAGGTCACGCAACAGCTGTACGCGCGCCTTGAGTGCGTATGCGGGCGGCCCGAGTTCGGCGAACACCACCCCGTGGTAGCTCGGATCCGGTGTGGTGAAGCCGGGGAAGTTGCCGTTGGTCCAGTCGAACGTGCCGCCGTCGACGATGACGCCGGCGATCGCGTTGCCGTGCCCGCCGAGGTATTTGGTGGCCGAGTGCACGACGATGTCGGCGCCGTGGGCCAGCGGCTGGATCAGATACGGCGTGGCGATGGTGTTGTCGACGATCAGCGGAACGCCGGCCTCGTGGGCGACGGCGGCGACGTTGGGGATGTCGAGGATGTCGATCTGCGGGTTGGAGATGGTCTCCCCGAAGAACGCCTTGGTGTTGGGGCGCACCGCGGCCCGCCACGAGTCGAGGTCATCGGGGTTGTCCACGAAGCTGACGTCGATGCCGAGTTTGGGCAGCGTGTAGTGGAAGAGGTTGTAGGTGCCGCCGTAGAGCCGAGGGCTGGACACGATGTGGTCGCCGGCGTTGGCGATGTTGAGGATCGCGAAGGTCTCGGCGGCCTGCCCGGAGGACAGGAACAGCGCCGCGACGCCCCCTTCGAGCGCGGCGATGCGCTGCTCCACGACATCGGTCGTGGGGTTCATGATGCGGGTGTAGATGTTGCCGGTCTCGGCCAGGCCGAACAGCGCCGCGGCGTGGTCGGTGTCGCGGAACGTGTATGAGGTGGTCTGGTAGATCGGCAGTGCGCGGGCGTTGGTGGCCGTGTCGGGTGTCTGGCCGGCGTGGACCTGTTTGGTCTCGAATGCCCACAGTGCCGTCGGGTCTTCTGGCGTGCTCATGTGCAACGAACCTCCATCTGTCGTCTGGGGGCCCGTGCTGTCGGACCCGCGCTTGCCGCGTAGCCGTCACGGCTACTCAACCTGGTCATCACCCAGGGCACCCCACCGCGGTTGGAGGGTTGCCGGCCAGCAAGCCGGGGCTTGACGCTGGCACTCATGACCGCCAGCGAGCTTATCTCACCACCCGCCGGGGCTGCCACCACGTAATCCGCTGGTATGGCCCGATCCGCAGGGAGCAGTTTCTGCGACGGTGTCTGCCGGGTAGCGTCGTAGCCGACAACGCGGAGCTTCGATCTGACGCCGGGAGAACACCATATGAGCGCCGAGCAGCCGACCATCATCTACACGCTGACCGACGAGGCGCCGATGCTTGCGACCTACGGGTTCCTGCCGATCGTCCGGACGTTCGCGGAGCCGGCCGGAATCGCGGTGCAGACCAGCGACATCTCCGTCGCGGCCCGCATCCTGGCCGAATTCCCCGAGCGGCTGACCGAGGAGCAGCGCGTACCGGACAACCTCGGCGAGCTCGGCAAGCTGACGCAGGATCCGGACACCAACATCATCAAGCTGCCGAACATCAGCGCCTCGGTGCCGCAGCTGGTGGCCGCCATCAAGGAGCTCAAGGCCAAGGGGTACGACCTGCCGGACCTCCCCGGGGACCCCAAGACCGACGAGGAGAAGGACATCCGCAGGCGCTACGCCAACTGCCTCGGCAGCGCGGTCAATCCCGTTCTCCGCGAGGGCAATTCGGACCGACGCGCACCCAAAGCGGTCAAGGAGTACGCCCGCAGGCACCCGCACAGCATGGGCGAGTGGAGCCAGGCGTCGCGCACCCACGTCGCGACCATGAAGACCGGCGACTTCTACCACGGCGAGAAGTCGATGACGCTCGACAAGGACCGCAAGGTCAAGATGGTGCTCGAGACCAAGAGCGGCGAGACGCTGGTGCTCAAGCCGGAGGTCGAGCTCGACGCGGGTGACGTCATCGACAGCATGTACATGAGCAAGAAAGCGCTGTGCGAGTTCTTCGAAGAGCAGATCGAGGACGCCTACAAGACCGGCGTGATGTTCTCGCTGCACGTCAAGGCGACCATGATGAAGGTCAGCCACCCCATCGTGTTCGGCCATGCGGTCAAGGTCTTCTACAAGGAGGCGTTCGCCAAACACCAGAAGGTGCTCGACGAGCTCGGCGTCAACGTCAACAACGGCATGTCGGATCTGTACGACAAGATCGAATCGCTGCCTGCGTCGCAGCGCGAGGAGATCATCCAGGACATCCACTCCGTCCACGAGCACAGGCCCGAGTTGGCCATGGTCGATTCCGCCCGCGGCATCACGAACTTCCACTCACCCAGCGACGTGATCGTCGACGCGTCGATGCCCGCGATGATCCGGCTCGGCGGCAAGATGTACGGCGCCGACGGCCGGACCAAGGACACCAAGGCGGTCAACCCCGAATCCACGTTCTCCCGGATCTACCAGGAGATGGTGAACTTCTGTAAGACCCACGGCCAGTTCGACCCGACGACCATGGGCACCGTGCCGAACGTGGGTCTGATGGCGCAGAAGGCCGAGGAGTACGGCAGCCACGACAAGACGTTCGAGATCCCCGAGGACGGCGTCGCGAACATCGTCGACATCGACACGGGTGAAGTGCTGCTGACGCAGAACGTCGAGACCGGCGACATCTGGCGCATGCCGATCGTGAAAGACGCGGCGATCCGGGACTGGGTGAAGCTGGCCGTCACGCGGGCGCGGGCGTCGGGTATGACCACGCTGTTCTGGCTCGACACCGAGCGTCCGCACGAGGCCGAACTGCGTAAGAAGGTCAAGGAGTACCTGAAGGACCACGACACCGAGGGCCTTCACATCCAGATCATGCCGCAGGTGTGGGCGATGCGGTACACGCTGGAGCGGGTGATCCGCGGCCAGGACACCATCGCCGTGACCGGCAACATCCTGCGCGATTACCTGACCGACCTGTTCCCGATCCTGGAACTGGGCACCAGCGCCAAGATGCTTTCGATCGTGCCGCTGATGGCCGGCGGCGGGCTGTACGAGACGGGTGCCGGCGGTTCGGCGCCCAAGCACGTCCACCAGCTCGTCGAGGAGAACCACCTGCGGTGGGATTCGCTCGGCGAATTCCTCGCGCTCGGTGCGTGTTTCGAGGACATGGGCGCCAAGACCGGGAACAAGCGCGCCATCCTGCTCGGCAAGACGCTGGATTCGGCGATCGGCACACTGCTGGAGAACGACAAGAGCCCGTCGCGCAAGACCGGCGAGCTCGACAACCGCGGCAGCCAGTTCTACCTCGCGATGTACTGGGCGCAGGAGCTCGCCGGCCAGACCGACGACCAGGAACTCGCCGACCACTTCGGGCCGCTGGCGAAGTCGCTGGCCGAGAACGAGGACACCATCGTCGCCGAACTCAACGAGGCGCAGGGTGACTCGGTGGACATCGGGGGCTACTACTACCCGGACCGCGAGAAGACCACCGCCGTGATGCGGCCGAGCAAGACCCTCAACGAGGCGTTGGAGGCCGCAACCGTCGCACCGGTGACGGAAGACTGACCAACGGTGTGATGCCCGTCACGCCGTGAAATGCGGGGGCGTGGCTGCTCGTCCTACCTCTGTGTAACGCAGTATTTACACGGAACCGAGGACACCTTGATGCCCGACTACCGGCGATCTCGACGGCCGGTTGCGGGCCGCGCTGGCGGCGCTGTGAGGCAGGGCCGACCCAGATCAGCCGATGGCTCGGTTGGGGCCCGCGTGACGGTCGACGAATTCGACGATCAGCTGCGCGATCCGGTCGGGCGCCTCGAACATCGGGATGTGGCCGACGCCGTCGAGGTGGGTCACCTGGGTGTCCGAGGGAAGGTGCTCGGTGAAGTGCCGGGTGAACCGCGGATGTGGCAGCACCCGGTCCTTCTCGCAGATCACCAGGTGCGTCGGGGACTTGCCCTCGGCGATCTCGAGCAGACCGGGCAGCGTCAGCGACTTGATCAGCAGCTGGTAGTAGGCGGGGCAGTGCGCGACGTCGTCGATGATGTCGGCGACGTCCTCATCGGACAGGCCCGCCCGCGTGGCGCTGACGGCGGGGTAGGTCAGGTAGGGCGTGACGGGCAGTTTCAACACCCGGTTGCCGAGCAACTTGACCACGACGTAGATCGGCAGCCCGGCGAGGAACTTGCCGACGATCTCGAACTTGGCGGGCGTGAAGTGCCGCCAGCCGCCCGCGGGGGCGATGCCGGTCAACGTGCGGGCCCGTCCGCGCCGCTCCAGTTCGAAGGCCACCCAGCCGCCCAGCGAGTTACCCACGATGTGGGCGGTCTCCCAGCCCAGGGCGTCCATCCGGCGTTCCATGTCGTCGGCCAGTGAGGCGCTGTCGAGGAAGAACGGGCCCTTCACGCCGCCGTTGTGGCCGGGCATCGTGGGCGCGTAGACCTCGTAGCGGCCGGTGGCCGGAGCCGCCGGGTCGGCGACATCTACTCCCGCGATCGCCGGGGCGACCTTCTTCCACACGTTCTGCGACATCATGAAGGGGTGCAGCAACAGCATGGGTTCGCCGGATCCGACGTGGATCGGTGCGCGTTCGGTCATGGTGCCCGAGGTTAAAGGTGATACCGCCGGTACCGCAAGGTAGCCGGTCAGGGGGCGGGGGCGAGGGTCTGGCGCCGTGATAGTCAGCACCATCAACGTCAACGGCATCCGCGCCGCGGTCAGGCAACGGTCCACCGAGAACCTCGGGCTGCTGGCCTGGCTGAAGGAGACCACCGCCGACGTGGTGTGCCTGCAGGAGACCCGCGCCGACGACGAGCAACTGGCCGACGCGCTGGCTCCCGCACTTGCCGACGGCTGGCACCTCGCCTCAGCCGCCCCTCATCTGAAGGGCCGCAACGGAGTCGCGGTGTTGTCGCGACACGCCATCCACGAGCATCGCCCCATGGAGTCCGAGGAGTTCGGCGAGCACGGCCGTTACCTCGAGGTCGACACCGGCGGGGTGACGGTGGCCAGCGTGTACGTGCAGACCGGCGAGGCCGACACCGACCGGCAGCTGGAGAAGGAACGGTTCATGGCCACGCTCGCGACCCGGATGGCTCAGATCCGCGGGACCGACGCCGTGGTGTGCGGCGACTGGAACATCGCGCCAAGTGAGCTGGATATCAAAAACTGGAAGGGCAACCTCAAGAAGTCCGGGTTCCTGCCCAGTGAGCGCCAGTGGGTGGCCGACCTGCTGGCCACCGGCTGGGTGGACGTGGTGCGCGCACTGCACCCCGACGTGGCCGGACCCTACAGCTGGTGGTCGTGGCGTGGACGGGCGTTCGACAACGACGCCGGCTGGCGGATCGACTATCAGTTGGCCACCCCGTCACTGGCGCCACGGGCGCAGGTCGCCCGGGTGGAACGCGCCGACGCCTACGCGCTGCGCTGGTCGGACCACGCGCCCGTCACCGTCGAGTACTCGTAGCGTGGAAAGATCGGGGTCATCATGAACTCCCCAGTCGAGACCCCTCCCGCCGTGCCACGTGTCGTCTTCTCGGGTGTGCAGCCCACCTCTGATTCGCTGCACCTGGGCAACGCGCTGGGGGCCGTGACGCACTGGACGGCCCTGCAGGACGGTTACGACGCCTACTTCTGCGTCGTCGACCTGCACGCGATCACCGTCCCGCAGGACCCCGCGACGTTGCGCCGCCGCACCCTGGTCACCGCCGCGCAGTACCTGGCGCTGGGTATCGATCCGGCGCGCAGCACCGTCTTCGTGCAGAGCCATGTGCCCGCCCACGCCGAATTGGCTTGGGTGCTGGGCTGTTTCACCGGCTTCGGACAGGCCTCGCGGATGACGCAGTTCAAGGACAAGTCGCAGAAGCAGGGCGCGGACGCCACCACCGTCGGGCTGTTCACCTACCCGGTGCTGATGGCCGCCGACGTGCTGCTCTACGACACCGATCTGGTGCCCGTCGGCGAGGACCAGCGCCAGCACCTCGAACTCGCCCGCGATGTCGCGCAGCGGGTCAACGCGCGGTTCCCGGACACCTTCGTCGTGCCCGAACCGATGATCCCGAAGGCCACCGCGAAGATCTACGACCTGCAGGATCCGACCGCGAAGATGAGCAAGTCGGCCGGTACGGACGCCGGCCTGATCAGCCTGCTCGACGACCCGAAGGCGACGGCCAAGAAGATCCGCTCGGCGGTCACCGACAGCGAACGCGAGATCCGCTTCGACCGCGAAGCCAAGGCGGGGGTGTCGAATCTGCTGACCATCCAGTCGGCGGTCACCGGCACAGACGTCGACGCACTGGTCGAGGCCTACCAGGGCCGCGGTTACGGCGATCTGAAGAAGGACACCGCCGAGGCGGTGGTCGAGTTCGTCACCCCCGTCAAGAACCGGGTCGACGAACTGCTTGCCGATCCGGCCGAACTCGAAGGGGTGCTGGCCACCGGCGCCGAGCGGGCCCGCGATGTGACTGCCAAAACGCTCCAGCGGGTATACGACCGCCTGGGATTCCTGCCCGCGCGGGTGTAAAAGACTGGAGGCTGGTGTGGAGGAGCCGGCCAAACCCGGTGTGCTGGACCGGATGCGCGCCCGTTACGGCTGGTTCGACCACGTCATGCGGGCCCAGCAGCGCTACAAGGACAGCAAGGGCGACTTCTACGCCGCGGGCATCACGTACTTCACGGTGTTCGCGCTGTTCCCGTTGCTGATGCTGGGCTTCTCCATCACCGGGTTCGTGCTGGCCGGCCAGCCCGATGTGTTGGACGGGATCGAGGACCGCATCCGGCAGACAATCTCCGGGGACGTCGGCCGGCAGTTGGTCGACCTGATGAACACCGCGATCGACTCGCGCACGTCGCTCGGCATCTTCGGGCTGGCCACCGCCGCGTGGGCCGGGCTCGGCTGGATGAACAACCTGCGCGAGGCGCTCAGCGCGATGTGGGAACAGCACAGCGGGACATCCGGTTTCATCGGCACCAAGCTGTCCGACCTGATCGCGCTGCTCTCAGCCTTCCTGGCCATCGTGCTCACCGTGGCGCTGACCGCGCTGGGGGACCAGGGGGTGATCACCCGCGTGCTGGCCGTGGTCGGGGTCGAGGACGTGCCGGGCATCGCCTGGGGGTTGCGGGCGGTCTCGATGCTCGTGGCGGTCGGGATCTCCTGGTTGCTGTTCACCTGGATGATCGCCCGGCTGCCACGGGAGTCGATCAGCTTCCGCAGTTCGGTGCGGGCGGGCCTGCTGGCGGCGGTCGCCTTCGAGGTGTTCAAGCAGGTGGCGTCTCTCTATCTGCGGACGGTGCTGACCGGGCCCGCGGGCGCGACGTTCGGCCCGGTGCTGGGCCTGATGGTGTTCGCCTACATCACCGCGCGGTTGATCCTGTTCGCGACGGCGTGGGCGGCCACCTCGCGCGACAACTTGCTCGCCGCGCCGGTGGATCCGCCCAACCCCGCCCAGATCACCACCCGCGTGCAGGTCCGCGAGGGGGTGGGGCTGCCCGGCGCGTTGGCCGCCGCGGCGGTGGGAGCGCTTGGCGCCGCGGGCCTTTCGCGACTGCGCCGGCGTCAGTGACTCTCGCTGACCAGCTGCAGGCCCACCACACAACCGACGATGCCCAGGATGAGCGCGACCTTGATCAGAGAGAAACTCTCCGCGCCGGTCGCCAGCGAGTAGGCGACCGTGAGCACCGCGCCGATGCCCACCCATACGGCGTAACCCGTGCCGATGGGGAGCTCGCGCAGCGCGATGCCCAAGCCGACCATCGAGACCACCACTGCCACAACGAAGGTCGCGACAGGGACGGGTCGGGTGAAACCCTCCGACTTGCTCAGGGCCACGGCCCATACCGCTTCGAACGCCCCGGAAACGATCAGAATCAGCCAGGACACAGCGCACCTCCGAAGCGCCGTCTTGTCGCTGGCCGGGTACGGTGCCGCTCGTCCGGTGTCAACTCGTGACATCTCCACCGTAGCAAAGCGGTAGCGTCGCACCGGTGTCGTTGAGGACGCCGTGGTGCCGGTCGATGGGTGTGGACATGCCGATCGTCAACGCTCCTATGGGCGGGGCCGCCGGAGGCCGTCTCGCCGCGGCCGTCTCGCGCGCCGGCGGTCTCGGCATGGTGGGGATGGGCAGCGCCGGCACCGCGGATCAGTTGACTGCTGAGCTGCAGGCCTTTACTTCGTATTTGGGGGCGGACCTCGACCGGCCCTTCGGCATCGGCCTCGTGCACTGGGTGGCCGAGGCGCGGCCGGAGCTGTTGACGCGGGCTCTGGCGGCGCGTCCGGCGCTGCTGTGCGTGAGCTTCGGCGAGGACTCGTCGTGGGTGTCGCGTGCCCACGAGGCGGGCGTGGTGGCCGCGACCCAGGTGGCCACCGTCGCCGCCGCGCTGCGGGCCGTGGACGCCGGCGTCGACGTGCTGGTGGCCCGCGGCGCCGAGGGTGGTGGACACGGCGAACCGCGGGTCGGCACGCTGGCCCTGCTCGCCGATGTGCTCGATCGCGTCGACGTGCCGGTGCTCGCCGCGGGCGGGATCGCCTCCGCGCGGGGCCTGGCTGCGGTACTTGCCGCGGGCGCGTCGGCGGCGTGGCTCGGGACCGTCTTCGCCGCCTGCCCCGAGGCTTCGACCGGGGCGGCGGCACGTGCGGCGATGCTCGCCGCCGGCGGGGAGGCGACCACGCTGACCAGGGCCTTCGACATCGACAACGGCTACCCGTGGCCGGAGCACCTGCCCGAACGCGTGCTGACCGACAGTGCCGGCATGCCGACACCGGTCGACGCGGGGCAGGGTGTGGGCATGGTCAACAGGGCGGTACCGGCCGCCGATCTGATCGCCGGGCTGTGCGGTGACGCGGAGGCGCTGCTGGGCCGGTGGGTCAGTGCTGGGGGCGCCGGTTGAGCGAGCGGGCGGCCATGATCAGCGCGAACACGATGATGCCGCCGATCACGCCGACGCCGACCCGCACGGGCATGGCGTCGGCCGCGGGCAGCAGCGCCGCCGCCTGTGCCGAGGCGTCGGTTTCGGCGTTCTTCGGCTGCGGATCCAGGGAGGGGTCAGGTTCGATCAACGAGCCGACCTTGGTGCCCTGCGGCAGGCCGAAGCCGTAGTCGAGCAGGCGGGCGGCCTGCTCCCACGGCGCGATCGGCACCCGGGTGCCGCGCAGCAGCACCGCCACCAGTCGGCGTCCGTCGCGCTCGGCGCCGCCGACGAAGGTCTGCCCGGCGTCGTCGGTGAAACCGGTCTTGCCGCCGAGCGCGCCCGGATAGTTGTAGAGCAGCTTGACGTCGTTCTCGATCGGGTACGGCGGGTTGCCGTCGCGCCCCGGGAAGTCGTATGTGCGGGTGGAGACGATCTCGGTGAAGGTCGGGTTGCGCCAGGCGTATCGGTAGAACAACGCGATGTCGTAGGCCGACGTGCTCATCCCCGGCCCGTCGAGCCCCGACGGGGTCGCCACGCGGGTGTCGCGGCCGCCGAGCTTGCCGGCCAACTGGTTGAGCTTGAGCAGGGCGGTGTCCATCCCGCCGAGTTGGCGGGCCAGGGCGTGGGCGGCGTCGTTGCCGGAGTACATCAACAGCCCGTGCAGCAGATCGTTGACGGTGTAGACGCCGCCGACGTCGACGCCGACGCTGGTGCCCTCGGCCGCGGCGTCCTCGGGGGTGCCGGGGACGGCCTTGGCGAGATTGAGCTCCTTGAGCGACTGGATCGCGATGAGCACCTTGATCACACTCGCCGGGCGGTGCCTGCCGTGCGGGTCGCGGGCGGCGATCACCTCACCGGTGTCCATATCGGCGACCAGCCACGCCTCGGCGGAGACGTCGCCGGGTGCCGGCGGGGCGCCCTGGGCGGTGATGATCCCGCAGCCGGCCATCGCCTCACCGCCGAGCGGGGCGTTGGGCACGGGCAGCGCGACGGGCGGGTCCTGACCGGGTTTCGGCACCTCGGACGCGTCGACGGCGGGCGGCGTCGTCACCTTGTACGGGCACGTCGCGGATTCCGGGGCGGGTTGGGCACCCGCATACGGGGCGACCACCAGCGCAGGGGCGACCAGCATCGCCACCGCCGCGGCCAGCGCCGCAGCGCGTGTCGAGAGGTTCCGTGAGGTCGCCATCACCGCGGAGGTTAAGTGATCGGCAACCCGTTTGCCCGGAGGCTCGCTGTGACGGATGTGGTTCATGTGACTCACCGCGTTCACCCACCCCGCCGAGCCTGCTGGGAGATCACGCTTTGCCGCGGATCGGCGATCTCACCGCAGTCTCGGCGCTCAGAGCGTCACGCCGTCGAGTGCGACGTGCGCCAGTGCCGACGCCCCGATGCACCCCATCCACAGCCGTCCGCCGGATTCGACGAGTCCGGTCACCATGCCGAAGTCGGGGTGGGTGGTCCGCAGGCCCGCGACGGCCTCACCGGTGTCGGGGCTGAACGCCACCGCCCACACCTCGGGGGTGAGCTGCGGGGCGAACCGGTCGGGCAGCAGCCACAGCATCTTGCGCAGCACCGGGGCCCGCGGGGCCAGCCCCTCGGCGGTGGCGTTGGGCGGCGTGACCATCGCGACCCAGACCCGGCCGTCGGCGCCGGTCGACATGTTGTCGGGATGACCGGGCAGATTCTGGACCAGCGGGGTGATGGTCCCCGCCTGCGGTCCGGTCAGCCAGAACTTCGACAGCCTTCGCCCGAGCGTCTCGGCGAACACCAGCGCCGACCCGTCGGCGGTCACCGTCACCCCGTTGGTGAAGTACAGGCCCGCGGCGAGCGTGGTCACCGTGCCGTCCGGGTCGCGGCGGAACAGGCCGCCCCGCCCCCGCGCCTCCAGCACCGCACCCTTGAAGTGCTCGTAGGTGAACGCGCTCGTCGACTCGGTGAAATAGATTGTGCCGTCGTCGGTTTCGGTGACGTTGGAGCAGAACTGCAGGTGCCGGCCACCGACGGCCTCGACGAGCGGCTCGAGATCGCCGGTCTCGGGGTCGAGGGCCAGCAGGCCGCGCGGGCTGTCGCACACCAGCAGTCGCCCGTCGCGGGCCACCGTGAGGCCGAGCGGGCGCCCGCCGGTGTCGGCGATGACGGTCGGTTCGGTGCCGTCGGCGCTCAGCCGCAGTATCCGGCCGTCGTCGACACCGGTGTACAGCCGGCCCGTGGCGTCGACCACCACGTCCTCGGGTGCATGACCCGGCACGGGTACGACGGTGATCGCGGGCGACGGGAGCGGCGGCAGCTCGTCGACGGGCGGTGGCCGTCAGCGGACGGGAGCGATCGGCGGCTTGCGCGTGGAGGCCACGGCGCCGACGCTACGCTGCGCCGGCGCCGCGATCTGGGTAAACCGCCGCTAGAGCCGGCGGGCAGCCTCGCCCAGGACGCTGTGCAGGATGTCGTAGATCGCGTCGAATTCGGCCTGCCCGCTGATCAGCGGCGGAGCCAGCTGGACCACTGGATCGCCCCGGTCGTCGGCGCGGCAGTACAGCCCCGCCTCCCACAGCGCGGGTGTCAGGAACCCGCGCAGCAGCCGCTCGGACTCCTCGTCGTTGAACGTCTCCTTGGTGGCCCTGTCCTTGACCAGTTCGATGCCGTAGAAGAAACCTTCGCCGCGGACGTCGCCGACGATCGGCAGGTCGTAGAGCTTCTCCAGCGTGGCCCGGAACGCGGGGGCGTTCTCCTTGACGTGGTCGTTGATGCCCTCACGCTCGAAGATGTCGAGGTTGGCCAGTGCGACCGCCGCAGACACCGGGTGTCCGCCGAAGGTGTAGCCGTGTCCGAAGGTGGTCGTGCCGTCGTTGAACGGTTCGAACAGCCGGTCGCTGACGATCATCGCGCCGAGAGGGGAGTAGCCCGAGGTCAGCCCCTTGGCGCTGGTGATGATGTCGGGCACGTAGCCGAAGTCGTCGCAGGCGAACATCGACCCGATGCGGCCGTACGCGCAGATCACCTCGTCGGACACCAGCAGCACGTCGTACTCGTCGCAGATCTCGCGGACGCGCTCGAAATACCCTGGGGGAGGGGGGAAGCAGCCGCCGGCGTTCTGCACCGGCTCGAGGAAGACGGCCGCGACGGTGTCGGGACCCTCGAATTCGATCGCCTCGGCGATGCGGTCGGCGCAGTACTGCCCGAATGCCTTGGGGTCGGTGCTGAACTGCTCAGGAGCGCGGTAGAAGTTGGTGTTGGGCACCCGGAAACCGCCGGGGGTCGGCGGATCGAACGGCGCCTTGAACGCGGGGATGCCGGTGATGGCCAGCGCGCCCTGCGGGGTGCCGTGATAGGCGATGGATCGCGAGATCACCTTGTACTTACCGGGTTTGCCGGTCAGCTTGAAGTACTGCTTGGCGAGCTTCCACGCACTCTCGACCGCCTCGCCGCCGCCGGTGGTGAAGAAGACGCGGTTCAGATCGCCCGGCGCGTAGTTGGCGATGCGCTCGGCGAGTTCGATCGCCGGCGGGGTGGCGTAGGACCAGAGCGGGAAGAACGACAGCGTCTCGGCCTGCTTGGCGGCGGCCTCGGCGAGTTCCTTGCGGCCGTGGCCGACCTGGACCACGAACAGCCCAGACAGTCCGTCGATGTAGCTGCGGCCCTTGTCATCCCAGATCCGAACGCCCTCACCCCGGGTGATGATCGGCGGGGTGATCCCCTCGCCGTGGCGGGCGAAGTGCCCCCACAGGTGACGGTTGGCTTTCGCGCCGAGATCGGTGGTGACGGGTTCGGTGATATAGGACTGCGTCATCGTGTTCCCCAATTATATTGCTGCTTAACAAGTTTCAGATATACGAGCGTCTCGGTGGATACCACGCCCGGTAGTGCGCGGATCCTCGTGTTCAACAGGTCGAGGAGGTCGTCGTCGTCCTCGCAGACCACTTCGGCGATGGCGTCGAACGAGCCGGCCGTGAGCACCACGTAGTCGACGGACGGGATCGCGGCCAGCTTCTCCGCGATCTTCGTCGTGTCGCCGGTGCAGCGGATGCCGATCATCGCCTGCCGGGCGAAACCGAGCTGCATCGGATCCGTCACGGCGACGATCTGCATGACACCGGCGTCGACCATCCGCTGAACCCGCTGGCGCACCGCGGCCTCCGACAGGCCCACCGCCTTGCCGATGCCCGCATAGGAGCGCCGTCCGTCCTGCTGCAACTTCTCGATGATCGCCTTGGACAACTCGTCGAGCTGGAAGAATGCGCCGGGCCGCGACTGGCTCACGCGCAGCGACATCGGTTGAATGTCGCGCTCGCCCTCTGGGTTGGCCATATCTGGCATTGTGCACGGAATTCGTCGTATGGGGCAACCAGATCTATGAAATCGTTTGTTTTGACCGCGCCGCTGTGCGGGATACGTAGCAGCGGGGGGTTGGGTCAGTTAGCGTTGACGCCATGACAGCGCTTACGTCGAACGCTTTGGCGTCGAATTCGGTGGCCAGCAGTTGGATCGACGGAGCCCCGGTGCAGACCGGCGGCGGTGTCTTCCGGATCGTCAACCCCGCCACCGGTGAGCTCGTCACCGAATATGCGCGCGCCGCGAACGTCGATGTCGACATCGCGGTGGCCGCGGCGCGCGCCGCGCTGCCCGGGTGGGCGACCGCCACCCCGGCCGCCCGCTCGGCGGTGCTGGCCACCCTCGCCAAGCTGGCTGACGACCACGCCGAGGTGCTGGTCGCCGAGGAGGTCAGCCAGACCGGTAAGCCGGTGCGGCTGGCCCGCGAATTCGACGTACCCGGCAGCGTCGACAACATCGACTTCTTTGCCGGCGCCGCCCGCCACCTCGAAGGCAAGGCCACCGCGGAGTACTCGGGTGATCACACCTCGAGCATCCGGCGCGAGGCGATCGGCGTCGTCGCCACCATTACCCCGTGGAACTATCCGCTGCAGATGGCGGTGTGGAAGGTGCTGCCCGCCCTGGCCGCCGGCTGCACCGTGGTGATCAAACCGTGCGAGCTGACACCGCTGACCACGCTGACGCTGGCCCGCCTCGCCGCCGAGGCGGGGCTGCCGCCCGGGGTTCTCAACGTCGTGACGGGTCTGGGCGCCGACGTGGGCACCGCGCTCGCCGGCCACCCCGGCGTGGACCTGGTGACGTTCACCGGATCGACCGCGGTCGGCCGCAAGGTCATGTCGGCCGCCGCGGTGCACGGGCACCGCACGCAGCTCGAACTCGGCGGCAAGGCCCCGTTCGTGGTGTTCGACGACGCGGATCTCGATGCCGCGATCCAGGGTGCGGTCGCCGGTTCGCTGATCAACTCCGGGCAGGACTGCACCGCGGCGACCCGGGCGATCGTCGCGCGCGGCCTCTACGACGATTTCGTGACCGGCGTCGCCGAGGTGATGGGCACGATCGTCGTCGGCGATCCGCAGGACCCGGACACCGATCTCGGCCCCTTGATCTCGATGGCCCACCGCGACAAGGTGGCCGCGATGGTGTCGCGGGCGCCGGCAGAGGGCGGTCGCGTCGTCACCGGCGGTTCGGTCCCCGACCTGCCCGGCTCGTTCTACCGGCCGACGCTGATCGCCGACGTGTCCGAGCAGTCAGAGGTCTACCGGCAGGAGATCTTCGGCCCGGTGTTGACCGTCCGCTCGTTCACCGACGACGACGATGCGCTGCGGCAGGCCAACGACACCGAGTACGGGCTGGCGGCTTCGGCGTGGACGCGCGACGTCTACCGCGCCCAGCGGGCGTCGCGGGAGATCGACGCCGGATGCGTGTGGATCAACGACCACATCCCGATCATCAGCGAGATGCCCCACGGCGGCGTCGGCGCGTCGGGTTTCGGCAAGGACATGAGCGACTACTCCTTCGAGGAGTACCTCACCGTCAAGCACGTGATGAGCGACATCACCGGGGTGGCCGACAAGGAGTGGCACCGTACGGTGTTCGCCAAGCGGAGCGGATTGAACCACTAGCTCCGTCAAGAAGCGGTAGTCAGCAGTCGAGTTCGACGATCGCCGTCGACACGATCTTGTTGGCGACCGCCAGCGAGGCGCCCGAGTACAAGAGGTGCTGCTGCACCATCGGCACGATCGCCGACGAACCCATACCGCTGTTGGCGGCCCGGCACGCCCAGTACCCCTCGCGGAGCAACTGGTCGGTGGTCAGGAACGCGAATTGCGGCTGCAGTTCGAGATAGTCGGATTCGTCGGCGGCCGCGGGCGGCGCGAGGCCCAATGCTCCGGCCGTAGCTCCGGCCGTGACGAGGATCGAGGCGAGGAACGCGCGCACCATGGTGACCTCCGTCGTTCAGTACCGCTGGGTCTCCACGGGATTCTCACCCGGCGACGTGCCGAAACATCGGCGAACCGGTGAAATCCCGGCGACCAACACCCCGTCGGCGAATGGTCAACTTCCCAGACCGGTCAGGCTGATCATGATGGGCAGGATGAGGATGATGAGGAAGGCGCCGATGATGTCGAACGTCACCCCGGTTCGGATCATCGTCGTGATGCGTACGGCGCCGGAGCCGTAGACGATCGCATTCTGCGGCGTGGACACCGGCAGCATGAACCCGAAGGACGCCGCGAACGTCGCTGCCAGAGCGGGTACGAACGGGTCGACCCCCGCTGCCATCGCGACCGGGATGACGATCGGCACGACGACCGCAGCCGATGCGGTGTTGCTCGTTGTCTCGGACACGAGGATTGCCAGGATCACGCCGAAAATCGTGATGGGGACGACGCTGGTCAGGCCCAGCGCGTCGTTGACCGACGTGCCGATCGTCTCGGCGAGGCCGGTGGAGGCGAGCAGGGAGCCGAAGATGATGCCGGAACCGAACAACACGATGGTGCCCCAGTCGATGTCGGCGGCGTCCTTCCAGCGCAGCGTGAACTCGCGCTCTTTCCACTCGGTGGGCAACAGGAAGAGCAGCGACGCGCCGAAGACGGCGACCATGCCTTCGTCGAGTCGGTCGCTGATCCAGGTGTAGGCGTCGGAGTCGTTGCCGGCGATGAGGGCGACGATGCCCGGCAGGATCCAGAGGGTGACCGTCGTCCCGAATGCAATGAGGGTGTTCTTCTCGGCGCGAGACAGCGCGCCCATCTCGGCGCGTTGCTCCTTGACGTATTCGGCGATGCCCTCGATCTGCTTGATCTCGGGCCTGTTGAGCCGGATGACGACGAAGGCAAGTGCGACGAACATGGCCAGACAGATCGGACCCGCCACGGCAACCCACTGCGCGAAGGAGATGCGCTCGCCGGTGGCTTCCTCGATGAGCCCGCGGCCGATCAGGTTCGGAGGGCTGCCCACCGGCGTCAGCAGTCCGCCCACGCTCGCCCCGTACGCCAGCATCAGCATGATGGCCGAGCCCACGCGGATGCGCAGTGGATCGAAATCGGCTTCGACGACGCCGCGGTCCTGCATCAGCTTGGCGATCACACCGAGAATCCCCAGCGCGGTCGGCAGCAGCATGGCCACGGTGGCGGTGTTCGACACGAATGCCGACAGTCCGGCGGTGATCAGCCCGAATGCGACGATGACACCGGTGGTGGAGGAACCGATCCTGGGCAATGCCAGGATCCGGAACGCGAAGCGCCTGGCCAAGCCGTGCTTCAGCATCGCCTGAGCCAGGATGAATGCACCGATGAAGGTGAAGATCGTCGAGGAGCCGAACGCCCCGAGTACGTCGTCGGCAGGTGCGACACCCAGGAACACCACCACGGCGACGCCGAGGAGACCGCCGATCGGGATGGGTACCGCTTCGCTGATCCACAGGACGATGACGCCGAGCAGGACACCGGCCAGCGTCTGCTGCTGTGGTTCCATGCCCAGCGGCAACGCCAGGAAGGCGATGGTCAACACCGGGGCGAGGAACAAGCCGATTGTGCGGCGGCCCTTCTCGAACCGCTCCTCGGCGGGTGAGAGCTGTTGTTCACCGAGGCTGCGGTAGGTGGCGCTGCCCAGCAACGCCTTGTCCACGTCGGTCCGGCTTACTTCTCCTGCAGTCATCTGTCCTCCTAGGCGGTCATCGTTGCGCCGACGTCTCCGTCACGCCGACGTCAAGCTGCGGCTCAACGCGGCGATAATGGCCTCGGTGACCTCGTCGGTGCTCGACGATCCGCCGATGTCGCGGGTGAGGACGCCTGCGGCGGTAGTGGATTCGATCGCCGCCTCGACACGACGAGCCTCATCGTGCAGTCCGAAGTGATCCAACATCAGAGCCCCACTGGCAATCGCACCGATCGGATTGCTGATGCCCTGACCGGCGATGTCGGGCGCCGACCCGTGTACCGGCTCGAACATGCTGGGGAAGCGTCGTTCCGGGTTGAGGTTGGCGCTCGAGGCGATCCCGAGACTGCCGGCCAACGCCGACCCGAGATCGGAGAGGATGTCGGCGTTGAGGTTAGACGCCACAACGACGGACAGGTCCTCGGGGTGCAGGACGAACTTCGCGCTCATCGCGTCGACCAGCACACTGTCGGACTCGACGTCGGGATAGTCCTTGGCGACCCGTTCGAAGACCTCGTCCCACAACACCATGCCGAACTGCTGGGCGTTGGACTTGGTCACGCTGGTCACCTTCTTGACCGTTCGGGTGCGGGCCATGTCGAAAGCGAATCGCATGATCCGTTCACAGCCCTTGTCGGTGAACAGCGCCGTCTGCAGCGCCACCTCGTTCCCGGGACCGCGTGCGCTGAGGTTTCGACCGCCCAAACCGGCGTACTCGCCCTCGCTGTTCTCGCGGATCACGACCCAGTCGAGTTCGGTGTCGTCCGCCTTGCGCAGGGGAGACACCACGCCCGGGAGGAATGTGACCGGCCGAACGTTGGCCCACTGGTCGAAGTTCTGCGTGATGTTGAGCCGCAGCCCCCACAGGCTGATGTGGTCGGGGACGTTGCGCCAGCCGACCGCTCCGAAGTAGATGGCGTCGAAGTTCTTCAGCTGCTCGAGTCCGTCGTCGGCCATCATCTTGCCGGTTTGCTCGTAGTAGCCGCAGCCGTAGGGGAACTCGGTCCATTCGAATGCGAAGCGGTTCTCGGACTGCGCGGCGAGGGTGTCCAGGACGCGTCGACCGGCGGCGACGACTTCCTTGCCCACACCGTCGGCGGGAATCGCGGCGATCGTGAATGTGCGGTCCGTCATGGCGGCCTCCTTGGTGTTGTCCATATCACATTTCGCTTCATTCATTAACCTCTTTCCACACCGGCCAGTCCAAGACAAGAATTCGATTCGGGGTATAGGCTCTACCTATCTGTGCTGATCAGGGGTGGTACTGGTGGATGTGCGGCAACTCAAGTACTTCCTCGCGGTGGTCGACAGCGGCGGTTTCAGCAGGGCTGCTGAGCAGTTGTTGGTGGCTCAACCGTCGTTGTCCCAGGCGATCTCCGGCTTCGAGCGTGAACTGGGTCTGCCGCTGTTCCACCGGGTCGGGCGCGGTGTGGTGCTCAGCGAAGCCGGCCGCGCACTCGTCGGTCCGGCCAGAGTCGTACTGCGAGACGTCGACGAAGCACTCGCCACGATGCGCGCCTTCAAAGGACTGCGGGGCGGCAGGGTCGACCTGATCACCATGCCGTCACCGGGCATGGAGCCGTTGACCACCATCTTGACCGCGTTCGCGCGGGCACATCCGGACGTCACCGTCAACGTCGAAGCCGGATTCACCCCCGAGGAGGTGCTGGCCAGTGTGCGCGCCGGTAGCTGCGAGATCGGCGTCCTGGGCTCCGCAGATCCGACGCGTGCGGCCGATTTGGATGTGGTCGAGTTGGAGAATCAGGCACTGGTGCTGATCTCGGGGCCCGACGAGGACTTTTCGGATGAGCCGACTGTGCGTCGTGACCAACTCAGCGGGTGCAGGCTCATCGTGTCCCAACGCGGTTCACTGATGCGGGCCCTCGTCGACGAAGTGCTCGCCGAGGGCATCGAGGTGACGATCGCCGCCGAGATCGCCCACCGCACATCCATTCTGCCGATGGTGCTCAACGGAATCGGACGCGCCGTCATGCCGTCCTCCTGGACGCAGTCGGCGCGTCGCGCCGGAGCGCGCGTGCAGCGAATCGTCCCGGAGTCCTACCTCCACGTCGCCGCTGTCAGCCGCCGCGATCACCTCACCGCTGCAGCAACAGCCCTGATGGCCGAAAGCCGCCGGTACGGCATGGCGGCTGCCGAATGACGGGCCGTGTTCCGCCGCGAGACTACGGTTGCTGACCGATTCCGGTCGAAATCCGTCACCAACCGTAGTCTCGCGACGCCCGAGCAGGTCCCTGGCCGTCCTACACTCGGCCGTATGACCGCGAGCGCGCGGGTCGACGAGTTCGAAAACCTGCGACCGTACCTTCTGTCCGTCGCCTACCGACTGACCGGATCGGTGGCCGACGCCGAGGACGCGGTGCAAGACGCCTGGCTGCGGTGGAACGCGTTGGGGGAGAACCGGTCCGGCATCGCCGATCCTCGCGCATGGCTGATGACGGTGGTCAGCCGCATCGGGCTTGACCGGTTGCGCTCGGCCGCCCACCGGCGGGAGACCTACGTCGGGGAATGGCTGCCCGAGCCGGTCGTCACGCCGCTCGACGGGACGGACCCGCTGGCCGCCGTCGTCGCCGCCGAGGACGCCCGATTCGCGGCGATGGTCGTGCTCGAACGGCTGACCCCCGACCAGCGGGTCGCGTTCGTCCTGCACGACGGATTCGACGTGCCGTTCGTCGAGATCGCCGACGCCCTGGGGACCACGGCGGCGTCGGCCCGCCAACTCGCCTCCCGCGCCCGCCGCGTCGTGACCGATGCCGGGGCGCCGGCCCGCGACCCGACCCACGACGAGGTCGTCGGCAAGCTGATGGCGGCGATGGCGGCCGGTGACATGGCCGCCGTCGTCGAACTGCTCCATCCCGACGTCACCTTCACCGGTGACTCGAACCGCAAGGCGCCCACGGCCGCTCGCGTCATCCGCGGTGCGGACAAGGTGGCCCGGTTCATCTTCGGGTTGGCCCGCCGCTACGGCCCGCGGTTCTTCGAGGCCGGCGACGTCGCGCTCGTCAACGGCGACCTCGGGCTCTACACCGCGGGGCTCACCGCCGACGGCGAGTGGCCGGCGATGGCGCCGCACATCCAGGCGCTCACCGTGCGCGACGGCAAGGTCGTCGCGGTATGGGACATCGCCAACCCGGACAAGTTCACGGGGTCGCCTCTTCGTTGGTGAGCCAGGGCACCCGGCAGGCGTCGGAACTGAAGCCCTGCTCGGTGATGCCCAGCGCCGCATACATCCGGGCCCGCATGTTCTCCAGCCCGATCTGGTAGGTCAGCTCGATCACGCCGGCATCCCCGAAGCGGCGACGCAGGTCGGCCACCTGGTCGTCGGTGACGGTGTGCGGGTCGGTGGTCATCGCGTCGGCGTAGGCGATGGCCGCACGTTCGTCGTCGGTGTAGCGCGGGGAGGTGGCGTAGTCGTCGATGTCGGTGAGCCGGTCGACGTCGAGGCCGTCGAGGCGCTGCAGCATCGCGCCGAAGTCGACACACCACGAGCAGCCGACCGTGCGCGCGGTCCAGTACACGGCGAGTTCGCGGACACTGGCCGGCAGGACCTTGGAGCCGGACTGCAGCAGCCCCTCGTGCACGACGTTGGCGACCATGAGCCGCGGATGATGCGCGGCGACGGCGAACGGTTCAGGCACCTCGCCGAAACGGCGCTTGGCCACCCGGTAGAAGAGCTTGATCAGCAGCGACGCGCGCTGCGGCGGGACTGGGGCGATGCGTGTTGTCGTCATACCTGTCAGACGAGACAGGGCGCGTCAGTGTGACACCGCTGCGCGAGCGCACGTGTCTGTACGGCAACACGCCGTCACCTGGGTACAACGTTGAGCGGTCGCGGGTGTATGTCACGCCGCCGGCCTGCGCGCGAGCGCCGTCTCGATGCGGCGGATCATGCCCCACCCGTCGCGCCTGACATCGTCCGCGACGATCGAGATCACCTCCCAGCCGATCTCCTGGAGTGCCGCGCGCTTACGCCGGTCCCTGCGGAAGTCCTCCGGCCTGCTGTGCCAGTCGAAGCCGTCGTACTCGACGGCGACCAGACGCTCCGGCCACGCGAAGTCCACTCGCCAGATCCGGCGGTCGCGATCGAGAATCTCGTGCTGCAGCACCGGTGTCCGGAGTCCGCCGTCGAGCATCACGAGCCTGGCCTCGCTCTCCATCGGCGACTCTGCCAGTGGGTCGGCACGTGGGATCAGTGGGCGCACTGAGACGATGCCGCGCCTGCCGGCCTGGCGCGCGGCCGCCGAGCGGAGCTGTCGTCTGTCGCACGTCCCGCTGCGCAGCGCCGCATCGAGCGTCGCCAGTGCGCGGGGACGACGGAGGTTTCGCGCCACCTCGACCGCCGTCCATTCCGGCGTTGTTGCCGGCCGCCCGTCCACCTCTGTCAGGGGAGCGCCGTCGCGGCGATGCACGACCAGACCGTCGCTGTCGCGGAGCAGATGACCGACGGGGTTCAGCACGTGGAGGTCGGCCACGCTCTCGGTGTCGAAGCCGTATGCGGCCGCGGCGGTGGACAGGCAGATCGCGACGGGCTCACCGGCGCGAAGGTCGAGCCCCCGCAGCCGGGTGGCGTCGTCGGGTACGCCGAGGCAGTAGATTCCCGGCCACACCTTCGACAGGTCACCGGCGTCGAGCCGCCTCTGCATGGCACGCCGACTGACCACGTCGAGGATCTGCGCGGAGGTCGCCACCCCACCCTGGGCGTCGAACAGTCGGCGCAGTTCGGTGCTCACCCGAGCATCGTGCGGCGATCACAGCAACCATCGGAAGTAGGCGATGACCACCTGTGGATAACTCACTCCACGAGCGCGCAGTGTTGTACGGCGGTGACGGCGTGTCGGCGTACAAACACGCTCGCTCGGCGAAAGGGGTCAGCGGGCGAACATCAACGCGCGCTTGACCTCCTGGATCGCCTGGGTGATCTGGATGCCGCGCGGGCACGCCTCGGTGCAGTTGAACGTGGTGCGGCAGCGCCACACACCGTCCGCGTCGTTGAGGATGTCGAGCCGTTCGGCGGCGCCCTCGTCGCGGCTGTCGAAGATGAACCGGTGGGCGTTGACGATCGCGGCCGGGCCGACATAGGACCCATCGGTCCAGTAGATCGGGCAGCTCGTCGTGCACGCCGCGCACAGGATGCACTTGGTGGTGTCGTCGTAGCGCGCGCGGTCGACCTGGCTCTGGATGCGTTCCTTGGTCGGCGGGTTACCGCTGGTCATCAGGTACGGCTTGACTGCACGGTAGGCGTCGAAGAACGGCTCCATGTCGACCACGAGATCCTTCTCCACGGGCAGCCCGCGGATCGGCTCGATGGTGATCGTCAGCTGCTTGCCCGCCTTCTTGGGCAGCATGTCGCGCATCAGCACCTTGCAGGCCAGCCGGTTCACCCCGTTGATGCGCATCGCATCGGACCCGCAGACGCCGTGCGCGCAGGATCGGCGGAAGGACAGCGTGCCGTCGATGTACCACTTCGCGTAGTGCAGCAGGTTGAGCAGCCGGTCGGTGGGCAGGCACGGGACGCGGAAGCTCTGGAAACCGGCGGCGTCGGGGTCCTCCGGATTGAACCGGGCGATCTTCAGCGTCACCATCACCGCGCCCTCGGGCACGGGGGGAGTGTCTTGTTTGTCGATGACTGGTGCGCTCATCGTCAGTACTTCCGTTCCATCGGCTCGTAGCGGGTCTGCACCACGGGCTTGTAGTCCAGGCGCACGTCAGAGAGCAGGTCGCCACCCTCCTTGTAGGCCATCGTGTGGCGCATGTAGTTCGTGTCGTCGCGGTTGGGGTAGTCCTCGCGGGCATGGCCGCCGCGTGATTCCTTGCGGTTGAGCGCGCCGACGACGGTGACCTCGGCCAGCTCCAGCAGGAAGCCAAGCTCGATGGCTTCCAGCAGATCGCTGTTGTAACGCTTCCCCTTGTCCTGCACGGTGATTCGCGCGTAACGCTCCTTGAGCGCGTGGATGTCGGTGAGCGCCTGCTTGAGCGTCTCCTCGGTGCGGAACACGGCGGCGTTGTTGTCCATCGACTGCTGCAGCGCACTGCGGATGTCGGCGACGCGCTCGTTGCCGTGCTCGCTCAGGATGTCCCCGACCCAGCCGACCACCATCTCTGCGGGACGCTCCGGCATGTCGACGAAATCGTGGCCCAGCGCGTAGTTCGCGGCGGCGATGCCGGCGCGGCGGCCGAACACGTTGATGTCGAGCAGCGAGTTGGTGCCAAGGCGGTTGGCACCGTGCACCGACACGCACGCGCACTCGCCGGCGGCGTAGAGGCCGGGCACCACATGGTCGTTGTCGCGCAGCACCTGTCCGTTGATGTTGGTCGGGATGCCGCCCATCACGTAGTGGCACGTCGGGTAGACCGGCACCAGTTCCTTGACCGGGTCGACGCCGAGGTAGGTGCGGGCGAACTCGGTGATGTCGGGCAGCTTCGCCTCGAGCACGTCGGCGCCGAGGTGGCGCACGTCGATGTATACGTAGTCCTTGTTCGGCCCGGCGCCGCGGCCCTCGAGCACCTCGAGCACCATCGAGCGGGCGACGATGTCGCGCGGCGCGAGGTCGACGATCGTCGGGGCGTAGCGCTCCATGAAGCGCTCACCCTCGCCGTTGAGCAGCCGGCCACCCTCACCGCGCACGGCTTCGGAGATGAGGATGCCGAGGCCGGCCAGGCCCGTCGGGTGGAACTGGTGGAACTCCATGTCCTCCAGCGGCAGACCCTTGCGGAAGATGATGCCCAGCCCGTCGCCGGTCAGCGTGTGGGCGTTGGAGGTGGTCTTGTACATCCGGCCCGAACCGCCGGTGGCGAACACGATGGCCTTGGCGTGGAAGACGTGGATGTCTCCGGTCGCGAGTTCGTAGGCGATCACCGCGGTGGCCACCGGGCCGCCGGGCGTCTCGGTCAGCGAGATGTCGAGGGCGTAGAACTCGTTGAAGAACTCGACGTCGTGCTTGACGCAGTTCTGGTACAGGGTCTGCAGGATCATGTGGCCGGTGCGGTCGGCGGCGTAACAGGCCCGGCGCACCGGGGCCTTGCCGTGGTCGCGGGTGTGTCCGCCGAAGCGGCGCTGGTCGATGCGGCCCTCGGGGGTGCGGTTGAACGGCATCCCCATCTTCTCGAGGTCGAGCACCGCGTCGATGGCTTCCTTGCACATGATCTCGACGGCGTCCTGGTCGGCGAGGTAGTCGCCGCCCTTGACGGTGTCGAACGTGTGCCACTCCCAGTTGTCCTCTTCGACGTTGGCCAGTGCGGCGCACATGCCGCCCTGGGCCGCACCGGTGTGGCTGCGGGTGGGGTAGAGCTTGGTGAGCACCGCGGTGCGGGCGCGGGGTCCTGCCTCGACCGCGGCGCGCATTCCCGCGCCGCCGGCCCCGACGATGACGACGTCGTAGCGATGTTCAATCAACATGTGAGCCGAGTCCTTACGAGATGTTCGCGTCGAACGTCAACAGCACGTAGGTGCCGAGGACGAGGATGAAGATCATCGACAGCGCCAGCAGCGAGTTCAGCCAGAACCGCGTCGAGTCCTTGCGGGCGTAGTCGGAGATGATCACGCGCAGGCCGTTGCCGCCGTGCAGCTGGGCCAGCCACAGCAGCAGCAGGTCCCACGTCTGCCAGAACGGTGACGACCAGCGCTGCGCGACGTAGTTGAAGTCGATGCGGTACACGCCTTCGTCCCACATCAGCATGATGAACAGGTGGCCCAGCGCCAGGAACACCAGCACGAGGCCGGAGAAGCGCATGAACAGCCAGGCGTACTTCTCGAAGTTCGGCATGCCGCCTGCGCGTTTGGGCGCGCGCGGGTTGTCCAGGCTCGGCGGCCGGTCATGGCTGCGCTGGAGGACGGGTGCGGGCCCGCCCCGTTCGCTGACGTGGTCGTAGGGGTTCTCTGCCATCACTCCAACCCTTCCCGGGTCGCTGCGCTCCTGCCCTCCGGAGCGCTCATAGGAAACGCTCCGCCATGTGCATGCCGATCACGCCGAGCGACGCGATCATGACTGTGATGAACACGCCCGCCACCACCCACAGCATCTGCCGCTGGTAGCGCGGGCCCTTGGACCAGAAGTCGATGAGGATGACGCGGATGCCGTTGAGGGCGTGGTAGAGCACCGCGCCCACCAGGCCGATCTCCATCAGACCGATGATCGGGGTCTTGTAGGTCTCGATGACGGCGTTGTAGGCCTCGGGGCTGACGCGGACCAGTGCGGTGTCCACCACGTGGACGAACAGGAAGAAGAAGATCGCCGCGCCGGTGATCCGGTGCAGCACCCACGACCACATACCCGGGTCACCGCGGTAGAGCGTGCGCCGGCGGGACGGTTTCGATCGCGGCGACGGTACGTCGGTATCCGCTGTTGTCGCAGTACTCATCTGGTCCTCCAACGCCATCGGTGGACGCTTGGGGCGGATTCGAGAACCTCTGCCGGCCTGAACCACTGCCCCAAACCTCGGGGCGACTCTAATCCCCTTTGTACTGCCGAACGAACTAGCGTGTTGCCGTATGCCCCGCTCAGAGGGCGAAAGTTAGGGTCCCCTACGTGCTTCGGCGGGTTTCGGGGCTCGTTCTTCGGAATCCATTCAGTGACGCGGTGAAGGAGCTGGGATGTCCCCCGAGATCGACTGGGAACTGTTGCGGCGCAGGGCAATTGATGCTAGTAAGCACGCCTATGCACCCTATTCGGGGTTTCCGGTGGGCGCGGCGGCACTGGTCGACGATCACCGAATGGTGGCCGGTTGCAATGTGGAGAATGTCTCATATGGCCTGGGTCTCTGTGCCGAGTGCGCTGTGGTCTGCGCCCTGTTTTCCAGCGGGGGCGGCCGGCTGGTCGCGCTGTCCTGTGTGGGGCCCGACGCCGAGGTGCTGATGCCGTGCGGCCGCTGCCGTCAGGTGCTGTTCGAACACGGCGGACCGGAGCTGCTGATCGACCATCCGCACGGCCCGCGGCCACTTCGCGACCTGCTCCCGGACGCGTTCGGGCCCGACGACCTGGCCCGCCACCACCGGCTGCCGGAGGAGGAAAAACCGTGACGGAGTTCGCGTTCGATGCGCCGACGGTCATCCGGACCAAACGCGACGGCGGCGCGCTGTCCGACGGGGCGATCGACTGGGTGATCGACGGGTACACCCGCGGTCAGGTGGCCGACGAGCAGATGTCGGCGCTGCTGATGGCGATCTTCCTGCGCGGGATGACCGGAGCCGAGATCTCGCGGTGGACCGCGGCGATGGTGGCCTCGGGGGAGCGGTTCGACTTCACCGACCTGCGCCGCGCCACCGACGGCCGCCCGCTGGCACTGGTGGACAAACACTCCACCGGCGGCGTCGGCGACAAGATCACCATCCCGCTGGTGCCGGTGGTGATGGCGTGCGGGGGCGCGGTGCCTCAGGCCGCCGGCCGCGGACTCGGCCATACCGGCGGCACGCTCGACAAACTCGAAGCCATCCCCGGGTTCTCCGCGGAACTGTCGAAAAGCCAGATCCGCCAACAGCTTCGCGAGCTCGGCGCGGCGATTTTCGCCGCGGGCGAGCTGGCCCCGGCAGATCGCAAGATCTACGCGCTGCGCGACGTCACCGCGACCACCGAATCGCTGCCGTTGATCGCCAGCTCGGTGATGAGCAAGAAGATCGCCGAGGGCGCCCGCGCGCTGGTGCTCGATACGAAGGTCGGCTCGGGCGCCTTCCTGCCCGATGAAGCCCGGGCCCGCGAACTGGCCCGCACCATGGTCGAGTTGGGCGAGGCGCACGGCCTGGTCACGCGTGCCCTGCTCACCGATATGTCGGTGCCGCTGGGCCGCGCCGTCGGCAACGCGGTCGAGGTCGTCGAATCGCTCGACGTGCTCGCCGGCGGTGGCCCGGCCGACGTGGTCGAGCTGACGCTGGCGCTGGCCGCCGAGATGCTCGACGCCGCCGGCCTGGACGCGAAAGACCCCGCCGAGACCCTGCGTGACGGCACCGCGATGGACTGCTTCCGTGCGCTCGTCGCGGCCCAGGGCGGCGATGTGACGGCCCTGTCCACCGGGGCGTTGCCCATCGGTGTCCACACCGACACCGTCACGGCACCGCGCAATGGCACCATGGGTGACATCGACGCGATGGCGGTGGGTCTGGCGGTGTGGCGGCTCGGAGCGGGCCGCTCGGCACCCGGTGACCAGGTGCAGTTCGGCGCCGGGATCCGCATCCACCGCCGGCCCGGTGAGCCGGTGAGCGCGGGCGAAGCCCTGTTCACCCTCTACACCGACACCCCGGCCCGGCTCGGCCCGGCCCGCGCCGAACTCGACGGCGCCTGGACCGTGGGTGAGAGCGCCCCGCAGGCCCGTCCGCTGATCATCGATCGGATCACCACGACGACTTGAGACCGTGACTTGAGGACGACGACGTGAGGAGCATGTGCCGATGACGACACCGCTGACGTTGGACAACATCCGGCAGGCGCCCAAGGCGCTGCTGCACGATCACCTCGACGGCGGTCTGCGTCCGTCGACCGTGCTCGAACTGGCCACCCACACCGGTTACGACGACCTGCCCACCGACGACGTCGACGAGCTGGCGACGTTCTTCCGCACCGCCGCCCACAGCGGTTCGCTGGTGCGCTACCTCGAACCGTTCGCGCACACGGTCGGGGTGATGCAGACCGCCGACGCGCTGCACCGGGTGGCCTTCGAATGCGTGGAAGACCTGGCCGGGGACAACGTCGTCTACGCCGAGGTGCGGTTCGCCCCCGAACTGCACATCGAGGGCGGTATGGGCCTGGATCAGGTGGTCGACGCGGTGCTGGCCGGTTTCGCCGACGGGGAGAAGGCCGCCGCCAGCGCTGGCCGCACGATCACGGTGCGTTGCCTGGTCACCGCGATGCGGCACGCCGCACGCTCGCGCGAGATCGCCGAACTGGCCATCCGGTTCCGCGACCGCGGCGTCGTCGGCTTCGACATCGCCGGTGCCGAGGCGGGCTACCCGCCCACCCGTCACCTCGACGCTTTCGAATACATGCGGACCAACAACGCACGCTTCACCATTCACGCCGGTGAGGCGTTCGGCCTGCCGTCCATCCACGAGGCCATCGCGTTCTGCGGCGCCGACCGGCTGGGCCACGGTGTGCGCATCACCGACGACATCACGGTGGCGCCCGACGGGCAGGTGAAGCTGGGCCGGCTGGCCGCCATCCTGCGCGACAAGCGCATCCCGCTGGAGCTGTGCCCGAGCTCCAACGTGCAGACCGGCGCGGTCGCCAGCATCGCCGGGCACCCGTTCGACCTTCTCGCCCGCACCCGGTTCCGGGTCACGGTCAACACCGACAACCGGCTGATGAGCGACACCACGATGAGTCAGGAGATGCTGCGGCTGGTCGAGGCGTTCGGCTACGGCTGGAGCGACCTGGCGCGGTTCACCATCAACGCGATGAAGTCCTCGTTCATCCCGTTCGACGAACGCCTGGCGTTGATCGACGACGTCATCAAACCGCGCTACGCGGTGCTCGCCGGGTGAGCGACGACGGGCACCGCCTCGACCCGTCGCAGCGCCGCGCCTGGCTGGCCTACATGCGCGTCTACCACCGGCTCGAATACGAGATGAACCGGCAGCTGCAGAGCGACAGCGGGTTGTCGCTGGCCGACTACACGGTGCTCAACGCCCTGACCAATGCGCCGCGGGACCGCGCCCAGGTCAATGTGCTGGCGACGACCGTCGGGTGGGAACGCAGCCGGCTCTCGCACCACCTGCAGCGGATGAGCCGGCGCGGGCTCGTGGAGCGGCTGGAGTCCGACGGGGACCGGCGGGCGACGGATGTGGTGCTGACCGACCACGGCCGCCTGGAGTTCGAGGCGGCCGCGCCGGCGCATGCCGCGTGGATCAAGGAGCTGTTCTTCACCGATCTGGACGCAGCGCAGGAAAATGCGCTGGCGGACGTCCTGGAGGCGGCGTACGAGTCGATCCTGCGCCACGGGACGCTGCCGCGACCGCAGATCGATGAGGATCTGCGGTCGCAGCAGCCGTGAATCAGATCTGTTCGGCGCCGCCGTCGACGAACAGTTCGGTGCCGGTGGCGAAGCTGCTCTGGTCCGACGCCAGGAACACCACGGCCGCGGCGATCTCCTCGGGCCTGCCGAGGCGGCCCAGCGGTGTGGCGGCGGCCATCTGGTCGAGCAACTGCTGTTCCTGACCGCTCGGTGCGAGTCCTTTGAGCCCGGGCGTCTCGGTCGCCCCCGGTGTCACCGTGTTGACCCGGATGCCCCGGCCGACCAACTCGGCCGCCCACGTCCTGCCCAACGAGCGGATCGCCGCCTTCGACGCGGCGTAGGCGCTGAAGGCGGGTGTTCCGTTGTGCGCGGTGGTCGAACCCGTCAATACGATCGAGGCCCCCTCGTTGAGCAGCGGCAGTACCGCCTGCACGGTGTACACCGTCCCGAACACGTTCGTGCCGAACGTCTTCTGGAGGTGCTCGGGAGTGATCTCGGGCAGTGCGGCGAACTCCCCGCCCCCGGCGTTGGCGAACACGACGTCGAGTCCGCGTCCGTGTGCCTCGATCGCCGCGACCACCGCCTCGAGGTCCTCGGGCCGCGACACGTCACCGCGGATCCCGGTGGCGGCGTCGCCGATGGATGAGACGGCGGCGTCGAGCGCCTCTTGGCGGCGGCCGGTGAGGAACACGTGGGCACCCTCGTCGGCCAGCCGCTGTGCGGTGGCCAGCCCGATGCCGGACGTGGCGCCGGTGACGAGGGCGGTCTTGTTCGCGAGTTGGTTCATGGTGACTCTCCGATCGTGTGCATGCGTTGGTACGCCTCGCACAACATCGGTGACATGTCACCTATTCCGGGTGGCCCTCGGAGGTCACTCCTGGCGCAGACGAGACTCCACGAAGGCTTCCAGCGCCTCCCACTGCTCAACCGCCTCGGCGTAGGGGGGTTCGGGGCGTTCGGCGGCGTCGGGATCGAGCGCGTAGGTGACGAAGGCGCCGAGCGCGGTTCCCGGGTCCAGCGTCTTGTCGACGGTGGTGTCCTCGGCGTACTCGCCGACGTCGCGGAGCAGTTCGAGCGCCAGCGCGAGCTGATCGCGGTCGATGGTGTCGGGACCGTCGGCGATGTCGTCGGCCAGGCCGCTGAGCACGTAGACGTTCTCGTCGGTCACCTCGACCTCGAGTGAGCCGTCGGTGGCCGCGGTGCGGATGTCGTCGTAGGTGGCCAGATCCGCCAGGTCGTGGTCGTGCTCGTCGGCCAGGTAGCGCGCCAGCCCACGCTCCGAACCGAACACGCTGATGCGTCCGTTGCGGCCGAGGAACACCGGATCGTCCCCGAGGTAGCAGCGCAGTGTGTAGAACGTGCCCGACCGGGTCATCATCCGCATCGGGTCGATGCCGACCTTGAGCCAGAAGTCCTCGTCGCCGCCGAGCACCGCCGCTGCGGCAGCGGGCGATTCGGGGGTCTCGGACTCCGCGGCCTCGGTGTCGTCGTCGCCCTGCTCGGCAGTGGCCGCGGCGTCGAGATCCTCGTCCTCGTCGAGTTCGGGGGCGGGCTGCTCGAGTTCGTCGGCGGCCTTCTGCGAGGCCGCCGCGTCGACGTCGGGGATGGTGACGATCTCGTCGATCGCGTCGAGCACACCGTCCCAGCTCCGGCCGATCACCGTTTCGATCTCAGCCCAGCGCTTGCGGCCGCTGCGGCCCTTGAACGCCTCGCCGCCGCCACCGAGCGAGCCCAGCATCGGGTTGCCGTTGAAGAACTTGGCCACCGCGGGCAGATCGCACACCGATCCGATCGCCGAGGCGATCGCCAGCGCGCGGTGCAGGGTGTCCACGGCGGTGTCGCTGACCTTTTCGGCCGCCGTCTCGGGTACCCCGACGAGGTCGTATTCGCGGTCCTCGCTGGGCTTGAGCCGGTGCGCCGAGGCCTCGGTCAACTTCTCCCAGGCGGGATGATCGGTGAGGTCGTTGTCGGTGTTGGTCCGCACGAAGGCCACCAGATCGGCCACCGACTCGAAGGCGTAGAGGTCGTCGTCCTTGCCGAGGAAGGCCTCCCATTCGTCACCGGCGTCCCGCCAGCGCGGAGCCCACAGTGTGTACAGGTCGCCCTTGGTCAGTCCGAGCCGAACCGGCACGATGTCAGCAGCCATGCGGCACAGCCTAACGACCGAGGTCTGCGACCAAGTCGTCGAGCACCGCGTGCCGCTGTGCCGATGCGCCGTGGGCCGCCGCCTGCACCGTCTCGAGCACCAGTGCGGCGATGCGTTTTGCAGGGAGCAACGCGACGGCATCGGTCAGCGTCAGCGACACCAATCCGCCGCGGCCGTCGACCACGACTTCGGCGACACCGTCGGCCGAGCGCGCCCGGCCACGCACTGCCGCCAGCGCATCGATCGCCTCGTCGAGCGCGAATGCGCGGCGGCGTGCGCGGTGCAGGGCGTCCTCGACGCCGACCTCAGGCGGTCGGTCGCCAGAAGCCCTGGAAACCCTGTCCCGCATTCGTCGTCCGGATCGCCGAGAGTTTGACGGGGTCGCCCGCTTCGACCATGACGCCGTCGCCCACGATCATCGCGACGTGACCGTCCCACACCGCGAGATCGCCGGGGCGCAGGGAACCGGCGTCGACGGCGGCGCCGACGTCCTGCTCCTGCGCGAGCCGGGGCAGGTCAAGACCGGCCTCGCGGTAAGCCCACTGGGTCAGCCCGCTGCAGTCCAGGCCGACGCCCGGAGTGGTGCCGCCCCACTGGTACGGCACGCCCAACTGGGTGAGCGCGTGGCGCACCGCGTCGGCGGCGACCGCGTTCGGCGCCGTCGCCGTGCTGCCGTCGGGCAGTCGCACCGCCACCCCGTCGCCGAACACCCCGGGGTCGGGTCGGTGCGCCGCCTCGGGCGGCGACCCCTTGTCTGGTGACGCCAGGGATGCGAGCGAGGCGAGCGGGGTGGCCGCGCCCGAACCGCCCGGCGCGGACAACGGTGCGCCACCGCCGAAGCCGGCCGGGACCGTCGGCGCCGACGGGGCCCCGCCTGCAGCCGCGAGCGCCCCGGCCCGGGTGTCGAGTTCGGTCCGCAGCTCCTCGACGACCGCGATGGCCTCGCGCAGTGAGCGCTGCGCTTCGGCGAGCAGATCCTCGGCGACGCCGGGGGTGTCGAGATGGGGTTCCAGCGTGGCCGCGCGCGCCTCGAAGCGGTCGACGATGTCCTGCAGGCGCGCCCCTGCCCGGGCCACGGCCGCGCCCGCTTCGCGGGTGCCCGCGGTGAGCGCCCCGGTGCGATCGGCGAGCTCGGAGACCGCCGCCGCGGTGACGGCCGCAAACGCGCCGGCCTGCTCCGCGGCCGATCCCGACCAGCCGTCGCCGGTGCGCTGCCAGGCTGCCTGCGCCGCCGCCGACACCCCGGCCAGCGCGTCGCGCACCCCGGTCAGCGCCGCCCCGGGCGCACCGCCGGAACCGTCCGGCCAGCCGGGGCCGACGAGTGCGCGCACGTCGCGCAGCGGTGCGGACAGTGCGGCCACCAGTGCACTCGGCACGGCTCACACCCCGAACAGTGCGGCGGCGCGGAGTTGCACGTCGTCGTACGCCGCGGCCGAACCCGCCGCAGTCGCCGCACCCCCGGCGAGCCGGTCGGCCAGCGCGGCGGCATGGGCGGATTCGGCGGCGGCCGCAGCGGACAGTGCGGCCAGAAAGCCCGCGCCGACGGGGCCCAGCGCGTGCGCCGCGGCCGCGACCGGGACGGCGGCCAGGGCGGTGGCCGCGGCGGCCAGGTCGGCGGAGTGCGCGGTGTCGGTGCGGGCCCGCGCCCGGATGGCTTCGGTATCGGCAAGCAGTGGATCGGCGAGCATGCGAATACGACGTTGGGAACGCGCCTGTGGTTCCCGCTAAGGTCTGCGCCATGGATGTGCGCGTCGTCGACCACCCGCTGGCCGCTGCGCGGCTCACCACGCTGCGTGACGAGGCCACCGACAACGCGGCATTCCGCTCCGCGTTGCGCGACCTCACACTCATGCTGGTCTACGAGGCCACCCGCGACGCCGCCCGCGAGGACATCGAGGTGCGGACCCCGCTCGCGGTGACGACCGGATCGCGGCTCGCCCGGCCGCCGCTGCTGGTGCCGGTCCTGCGCGCCGGGCTCGGCATGGTCGACCAGGCGCACGCGCTGATCCCCGAGGCGCGCGTGGGCTTCGTCGGCGTGGCACGCAACGAGGAAACCCACGAGCCCACACCGTATCTCGAGTCTCTGCCCGCCGATCTGAGCAAGCAGCCGGTGTTCATCCTCGATCCGATGCTGGCCACCGGGGGCTCACTGGCCCACACCGTCGGGCTGCTGCAGGCGCGCGGCGCCGTCGACATCACGGCCATCTGCGTCGTGGTCGCCCCGGAGGGCATCGCCGCCCTCGAGCGGGCCGCGCCGGACATGCGGTTGATCACCGCGGCGATCGACGAGTGCCTCGACGAAGCCGCCTACATCGTTCCCGGGCTCGGCGATGCGGGGGACCGCCAGTTCGGTCCGCGCTGAGCCCGCTGTCGGGCGGTCACCACTGGTCGGCCAGCGCCACCAGTTCGTCGCACACCCGTTTCGCGTCGGCGCGCGCCGTCTTCAGGTCGCCGTTGGCGCAGGACCGCCGGACTTCGATGTAGGACTTCACCTTCGGCTCCGTGCCCGACGGGCGGACCACCATGCGCACCGAGGTGTCCGCGTCCCCGCCGGACAGGATCAGCGCATCGGAGCGCAGCGGATCCGGTGAGGTGCTCAGGTCGGCGACGGTCACGTCGTAGCCGGCCAGCCGGTCGGGCGGGGTGTCGCGGAGCCGGGCCAGCACCGCGGCGGCCTCGTCGGCGTCGGCGACGGGGCGGCTCACCGCGGCGGTGGTGTGCACGCCGTGGAGGCGAGCCAGGTCGTCGAGGACGCCGAGGATCGTGCGGCCCTGCGCGCGCAGCGCCGCCACCAGATCGCAGGCCAGCAGCGCCGCGGTGATGCCGTCCTTGTCGCGCACGGCGGCGGGGTCGACACAGTGCCCGATCGCCTCCTCGTAGGCGTAGAGCAAGGTGTGGCCCGGAAGGTCCTCGTCGGCGCGACTCAGCCATTTGAAGCCGGTCAGCGTTTCGACGTGACGGGCCCCGTGGGCGGCGGCGATCGAGGCCAGCATGCGCGACGACACCACCGTGCTGGCCACCACCATCCGCTCCATGACCGGTCCCGGCTCGACCTGCGCCAGCAGGTATTCTCCGAGGAGCCAACCGGTTTCATCGCCGGAGAGCATGCGCCAGCCGTCAGGTGTCGGGACACCGATCGCGCACCGGTCGGCATCCGGGTCGAGTGCGACGGCGATCTCGGCGTCGACGTCGGCGGCGAGGGCGAGCAGCGCGTCGACGGCGCCCGGTTCCTCCGGATTGGGCAGCTGCACCGTCGGGAAGTCGGGGTCGGGGGCGAACTGATTCTCCACCACGTGGACGTCGACGATGCCCGCGCGGACGAGAGCGTCGAGGGCGTACTCGCCGCCGACGCCGTGCAGGGGCGTCAGCGCCACGCGCACATCGTCTTTCGTACGTCGAACGAGGGTGCTCCGTTCGATGTAGGCCTGGATCTCGGCCATGCCGCCCGTTTCCACCGCGGCCCTGGGGATCTCATCGGCGAACGGCGCCTCGGCGATGGCGGCTTCGATGTCGGTGTCGGTGGGCTCGACGATCTGCAGGCCCTCCTCGAGGTACACCTTGTAGCCGTTGTCGGTGGGTGGGTTGTGGGAGGCGGTGATCTGGATCCCGGCCGCGGCGTTCATGTGCCGCACGGTGAAGGCGATCACCGGGGTCGGCACGGCTGCCAGCATCAGCATCACCTGGAAGCCCTGCGCGGCGAGCACTTCGGCGGCGGCGCGGGCGAATTCGTCGGACCGGTGCCGGGCGTCACGCCCGACGACGACCTGCGAACCTTCCATCCCGCGGTCCTTGAGCACCTTGGCGACCGCCCACGTGGTGCGCAGCACGACGGCCAGGTTCATCCCGTTGGGCCCGCCACGCAGCGGGCCGCGCAGACCGGCCGTCCCGAATGTCAGTGAGCGGGAGAACCGCTCGTCGAGTTCCTCCGGACTGCACTGGGACAACTCCGCCGCGGTCTGCGGATCGGGGTCGTGGGCAATCCATTCCTGCACGGTCGTCGAGGTGGCCGAGGAAGTCATGGACCAAGTGTGCCCGCTTTGGCGTCATTTGATGCCAGCTTGCGGAGCACTGGTGCGATCAACATCAGCAAATCGAACTCGAGGTCGGTCAGCGTGTCCGCCATCGCCCGGTGCAACCACGCGTCGCGCTCGGCCCGGTCGGCGTCGAGAAGCGCGCCGCCGTCGGGGGTGATCTCGATGAGTTGCCTGCGGCGGTCCCGGTCGTCGGGACGTCGCGAGATGAGGCCGCGGCCGAGCAGTTCGTTGATGCTGTCGGTCAGCGACTGTGCGCGCACCTGCAGGCGCGCGCCGAGTTCGGCCGGGGTGGTGACGCCGGTGCGGCTCACCTCGCCGAGCAGTTCGAGTTGGCTCAGCGTCAACCCGTGGTCGGGCCGGTGACGACGCATCTGGCGGGCCACCGCCATGATCGCCTCGCGAAGCTCGGTGGCGGGTGCGGCGCGTGGAGGCATCACTAAGTTATAGCTTCATATTCTCGTCCCTGTGAAGTGGCTTTGAGCATATTGCATGCCCTTGTTGCCAAGTCCATACTTGGCATCAACCGGGCGGAGGTTGGGATGCGGCGGATGCTGAAGTGGGTGCTGCTGGCGGCGGTGTCGGCCGCTGTCACCGTTCCCCTGACCCTTGCCGGTGTGCCATCCGCCGGTCTGTTCGCCGCCCTGGCGGTCGGCGTCGGGTTGGCACTGGCGTCCCTCGCGCCGGCCGGGGTACCCCGGCCCGCGGGCATGGCCGCCCAGGGGGTGCTGGGCGTGTACATCGGCACGATGGTGCAGCACGACGCGTTCAGCGCACTCGGCTCGGCCTGGCCGTTCGTCGTCGGGATCGCCGTGGCGACCCTGCTCCTGAGCGTGGTCGCCGGCGCGCTACTCGGACTGCACCGCGATGTCACGCCGTTGACCGGATCGCTGGCGTTGACGGCGGGCGGCGCCTCCGGTCTGGTGGCCATCGCACGAGATCTCGGCGGTGACGACCGGGTGGTCTCGGTGGTGCAGTACCTGCGGGTGGCCCTGGTGACGGCGTCCATGCCGCTGGTCGTGTCGTTCGTCTACCACCCCGACAAGTCGCATCCCTCCGGCAATGTCGCGTTAGGCGCGCCGGCCCCTTGGTATCTGAGCCTGGGCATGCTGGCCGTCCTGGTGGTGCTCGGCGCTGTGGGCGGGCGGCTGCTCCGGTTACCCGGTGCCGGTCTGCTCGGGCCGATGGCGCTGACCGTGGTGCTGCAGCTGACGGGGTTGTCGTTCGGACTGACCGTGCCTGCCGTCCTGGTGCAGGTCTGCTATTTCGTCATCGGCTGGCAGGCCGGTCTGGCGTTCACCACCGAGTCCCTGCGCGCGATCGCCCGGATCCTGCCCGCGGCGCTCGGACTGATCGTGCTGCTGGGGGTGGGTACGGCGGGTCTGGGCGTGGTGCTCGCCCACTACACCTCGTTGACGCCGCTCGAGGGGTATCTCGCGACCAGCCCCGGTGGGGTGTACGCGGTGCTCGCGACGGCGGTGGAGACCGGATCCAATGTGACGTTCATCATCGCCGCGCAGGTGCTGCGGGTTCTGCTGATGCTGTTCGCCTCGCCGCTGCTGGCCCGCTCGATGGTGTGGGCGAGCCGCAAGCTGACACGTCACAGGCCCGAGACGACTCCCGCCAGCAGTGAGCCCATCCGGGTTGCGGACTGACGTCCGGCCTCGAGCACCTCCGCATGCGAGAGCGGCTCGCCCGTCATCCCCGCGGCCAAATTCGTCACCAGCGAGATCCCCAGCACCTCGGCGCCGGCAGCGCGCGCGGCGATCGTCTCGTGCACCGTGGACATGCCCACCAGATCCGCACCGAGCGTGCGCAGCATCCGGATCTCCGCCGGGGTCTCGTAATGCGGACCCGGCATCCCGGCGTAGACGCCTTCGGCGAGCGTGGGGTCGAACGTCGCGGCGAGCGCCCGCAGCCGCGGTGAGTACGCGTCGACCAGGTCGACGAACTCCGCGCCGACCAGGGGAGACCGGCCGGTGAGGTTGAGGTGGTCGCTGATCAGCACCGGCTGGCCGACGGCGAAATCGGCACGCAGCCCGCCCGCGGCGTTGGTGAGCACGACCGTGCGCACCCCGGCCGCGCACGCCGCCCGCACCGGGTGCACGACATGGCGCAGGTCGTGGCCCTCGTAGGCGTGGATGCGGCCGACGAGCACCAGTACCCGGTGCCCGCCGATCGCGACGGACAGTGCCTGGCCGCCGTGGCCCGCGGCCGTGGGTGGCGTGAACCCGGGCAACTCCGCCATCGGGACGGCGGCCGTGGGCGTGCCGAGCGCCTCGACTGCGGGCGCCCAGCCCGATCCCAGCACCACCGCGACGTCGTGCTCGTCGACACCGGTGCGGTCGCGGATGGCCGCCGCCGCGTGCCGGGCGACCTCGGAAGGGCTGGTCACGATGTGCGAGCTTAGCCGCCGTCGGTGCAGTGACGAGCGCTGCGCGAGGCACCATTCGGCAGTGCGATACTGCGTGAATGCCCTCCGCCACCGCGTCGACGAGCGTCGAAGACGCCGTCCTCCGTCGCCGCGGTGATCTCCTGGAGTTGTCACACGCCATCCACGGCGAACCGGAACTGGCGTTCGCCGAGCACCGCAGCTGCGCCAAGACCCAGGCGCTCGTCGCCGAATACGGCTTCGAGATGGCCGCTGCCGTCGGTGGCCTCGACACCGCGTTCCGCGCCTCCTACGGCAGCGGGGCACTCGTCGTCGGGGTCTGCGCGGAGTACGACGCGCTGCCGGACATCGGCCACGCGTGCGGCCACAACATCATCGCGGCCTCGGCGGTGGGGACCGCCCTTGCGCTCGCCGACGTCGCCGACGAACTGGGCCTGACGGTGGTGCTGGTGGGCACGCCTGCCGAGGAGACGGGTGGCGGAAAGGTGCTGCTGCTCGACGCGGGGGTGTTCGACGACATCGCCGTCGCGGTGATGCTGCACCCGGGACCCGTCGACATCGCCGCTGCGCGGTCGCTGGCGCTCTCGGAGGTGGACGTCGCCTACACCGGCCGTGAATCGCACGCCGCGGTCGCGCCGCACCTCGGGCTCAACGCCGGCGACGCCGTCACCGTGGCGCAGGTCGCGATCGGCCTGCTGCGCCAGCAGCTTTCGCCCGGACAGATGGTGCACGGGATCGTGACCGACGGCGGTCAGGCCACCAACGTCATTCCGGCGCGCACCCGGATGCGCTACACCATGCGGGCCGCCGACTCGGCAGCGCTGCGCGAACTCGAGGACCGGATGGCGGGCTGTTTCCTGGCGGGGGCCGTCGCCACCGGCTGTCACCACGAGGTCGCCGAGACCGCGCCGCCCTACGCCGAGCTCACCCCGGACCGCTGGCTGGCCGGGGTGTTCCGCGACGAGATGGAGCGTGTCGGGCGTCAACCGGTGGCGGCCGACGTCGAGGCTGCGTTACCGCTCGGGAGCACCGACATGGGTAACGTCACCCAGGTCGTCCCCGGGATCCACCCGGTGGTGGGCGTCGACGCCGGCGGCGCATCCATCCACCAGCCGGCGTTCACCGCCGCCGCGGCGGGGCCCAGCGCTGATGCGGCCGTCGTCGAAGGTGCGATCATGTTGGCGCGCACCGTGGTTCGTCTCGCCGAGACGCCCGCGGAACGTGACCGGGTGCTGGAGCGGCAGGAGAGGCGGGCGTCATGAGCGTGCTCAAGCATGCCGCCGCGCGCTGGTTGTCCGCCCACTACGACGACCTCGTCGCATGGCGCCGCCACATCCACGCCCACCCGGAGTTGGGGCGCCAGGAGTTCGCGACCACCCAATTCGTCGCGGCTCGCCTCGCCGATGCCGGGCTCAACCCCAAGGTGCTGCCCGGGGGGACCGGCCTCACGTGTGACTTCGGCCCGGACCACGGCCCGCGGATCGCGTTGCGCGCCGACATGGATGCGCTGCCCATGGCCGAGCGCACCGGGGCGCCCTTTTCGTCGACCGTGCCGAACGTGGCGCACGCCTGCGGCCACGACGCCCATACCGCGGTGCTGCTCGGGGCGGCGATGGCGCTGGCCTCGGTGCCCGAACTGCCCGTCGGTGTGCGCCTGATCTTCCAGGCCGCCGAGGAATTGATGCCGGGCGGCGCGATCGACGCGATCGCGGCGGGGGCGCTGACCGGGGTGTCGCGGATCTTCGCGCTGCACTGCGATCCGCGGCTGGCGGTCGGCCGGGTCGCCGTGCGCGCCGGGCCGATCACCTCGGCCGCCGACCAGGTCGAGGTGACGTTGCAGTCGCCGGGCGGGCACACCTCCCGGCCGCATCTGACCGGCGACCTGGTCTACGGGCTGGGCACGTTGATCACCGGGGTGCCGGGAGTGTTGTCGCGTCGTATCGACCCGCGCAACAGCACCGTGATGGTGTGGGGTGCGGTCAACGCCGGCGTCGCGGCCAATGCGATCCCGCAGTCCGGCACGCTCGCCGGCACCATCCGGACCGCATCGCGGGAGACCTGGCTGACGCTGGAATCCATTGTGCGGGATACGGTTTCGTCACTTCTGGCACCGCTGGGCATCGAGTACAGCCTGCAGTACCGCCAGGGTGTGCCGCCGGTGGTGAACGACGAGGTCGCCACCCGCATCCTGATGCACGCGATCGAGGAGATCGGGCCGGACGCCCTCGCCGACACCCGGCAGTCCGGCGGGGGTGAGGACTTCTCCTGGTACCTCGAGGAGGTGCCGGGCGCAATGGCGCGGCTCGGCGTGTGGAGCGGTCGCGGACCGCAGGTGGATCTGCACCAGCCGACGTTCGAACTCGATGAGCGCGCGCTCGGTGTCGGGGTGCGGGTGATGGTCAACATCGTCGAACAGGCCGCCACGCTGCTCCCGTAGCGCAGTCGGTCGCCGAGAGTACGGTTGTTGACCCGCTTACGCGCGTAAGCGGTGCAACAACCGTACTCTCGGCGCTCGCGGAGTGGGGAGTCGAAGTGACAGGCTGGCCCCATGGCCGTACCCGAACTGCGGCTGCGCACCCCGAGTGCCGGACTGCTCGCGCTGCCCTGGGACCGCCCGCTCGAGCAGTGGGCGGTGCCCGACGTGCCGTTGCGGGACATCGCCGTCGGCCCGAGCCGGCATCTGGTGAAGTTCGTGCACTGCGACGGGGCGCTGTGGGCGGTCAAAGAGCTCCCGCCGCGCATCGCGAACAAGGAGTACGCAGTGCTGGGCGCCCTCGAAGAGCTCGGCCTGCCCGCCGTCAAGCGGGCCGGTCTGGTCCACCAGCCAGACTTCGACACCTCGCTCCTGCTGACCCGGTTCCTCGACGGGTCATGGCAGTACCGGCGGCTGTTCCGCAGACTGCCGCCCGAGGAATCCAAGCACCGGGCCCGGCTGTTCGACGCGATGGCCAGCCTGCTCGTCGAACTACACCGGCACGGCGTGTTCTGGGGTGACTGCTCGCTGGCCAACACGCTGTTCTCCCGCGACGGCCAGGTGCTCCAGGCGTGGCTGGTCGACGCGGAGACCAGCGAGGTCCACCCCCGGCTGTCCGACGGCCAGCGCCGCCACGACCTGGACATCCTCGTGGAGAACGTCGCCGCCGACCTGATGGACCTGGCGGCCTACCTCGGCTCGTCGGAGGAACTCGAAGACGCGCTGATCGCCGAGGCCCAGGACATCCCCCACCGCTACCAGCGGCTGTGGGACGTGCTGCACGCCGAACCGGTCTTCGATTTCAGCGACCGGTACCGCGTGGAGGGCACGATCCGCCGGCTCAACGAACTCGGTTTCGCCGTCGAGGAGGTCACGCTGCAAGCCGTCGACGACCAGGCCCCGGACCGGTTGCGGCTGCACGTCGCGGTGGGCGACCGCCGCTACCACGCCGAACGGCTCCGTGCGCTGACCGGGCTGGACGTCGGCGAAGGGCAGGCCCGCACGCTGCTCGGCGACCTGCAGACCTTCCAGGCTCAGCTCAGCCAGGAGGTCGGCCACGACGTCGACGACTCGACGGCCGCACAGCTGTGGGTGATGGAGGTCGCCACGCCCACCATGCACCGCGCGCACGAGGCGATCGGCCGCGCGGGCACGCCGATCCAGGCGTTCTGCGATCTGCTCGAGGTGCGCTGGTTGCTCAGCGAACGCGCGGGGCGCGACGTCGGGACGGAGCGGGCACTCGTGGCGCTGGCGCGTGACGTCATCCCCGCGGACTCGGCGGCCAAGATGGCGGTCGCAGAGGTCCCGACGCAGCCGATGCCGGTGATCGATCTCGACGACTGAACGCGCACGGTCGCGGGAGGGGTCAGAGGGTCAGCCCGGCGTGCCCGGACCGATGCTCCGCGACGGGCGCGTCCGCAGATCGTGGACGTAATCGGCTGGCGCCCCGGCGATCTCGGCCGCGTCGGCCATCACGCCGAGATAGCGTGCCGACGGCAGCCCGCCTTCCCAGGCGTCGACGACGTAGAGCCACGCCAGCACCGGTTCAAGTGGGGTGTCCGTCGAGAACCCGGTCACCCGGTGCACGCGGCAGCGAATCTTCTTGTGAATGCCGAGCTCCGAGCCCTCCCAGCGGTCGAGGGTCTCCTCGTCCTGAGTGGTCATGTCGTAGAGCACGACGAACACCTTCGACAGCGGGTCCTCCACGACGGTGGCGAGCGCGCCCTCCCAGCCGATGTCCTCACCGCCGAACGTCAAGCGCCAGCCGTGGAGCCATCCGGTTCCGGCCATCGGCGAATGTGGTGCACGCTCCATCATCTGCTCGGGATGCATATTCGACCCGTAGGCGGCGTAGATCGGCACGGTAGGAGAGCTTAACCGGCGACCGCGCCGCCGCGACCGGAAGCGTCCGGCCTCGGCGAACCGGCGGGGCGAGCGGTTAGATTGTGCTCGTGGCAACCCGCATCGTGATCATCGGCGGCGGGCCCGCCGGTTATGAGGCGGCACTCGTTGCCGCGGGCAGAGGCCCGGACATCCATGTCACCGTGATCGACTCCGACGGGGTGGGCGGGGCCTGCGTGCTCTACGACTGCGTTCCGTCGAAGACGTTCATCGCCTCCACCGGCGTGCGCACCGAACTCCGCCGTGCCTCCGGGCTCGGCTTCGACCTCAGCATCGACGACGCGAAGATCTCGCTGCCGGAGATCCACAACCGCGTCAAGACGCTCGCCCGGTCGCAGTCCGCCGACATCGGCAGCCAACTGCTGCGCGAGGGCGTGACGGTCATCGGCGGCCGCGCCGAACTCGTCGACGACGCGCCCGGGCTGGCCCAGCACCGCGTCAAGGTCACCACCAAGGACGGTAAGACCGGCGTCCTCAAGGCCGACGTGGTGCTCATCGCCACCGGCGCCAGCCCGCGGGTGCTGCCCACCGCGGTGCCCGACGGTGAGCGGATCCTGACCTGGCGGCAGCTCTACGACCTCTCCGAACTGCCCGAACACCTGGTGATCGTGGGCTCGGGCGTCACCGGCGCGGAGTTCTGCAATGCCTACACCGAACTCGGCGTGACGGTGACCGTGGTCGCCAGCCGCGACCAGATCCTGCCGCACGAGGACAGGGACGCCGCCGCCGTGCTCGAGGAGGTGTTCGCCGAACGCGGGGTGACGCTGGTCAAGAACGCCCGCGCCGAATCGGTCACGCGCACCGGGAACGGGGTGAAGGTCGCGATCGCCGACGGCCGCACCGTTGAGGGCAGTCACGCCCTGATGACGGTGGGTTCGGTGCCCAACACCGCGGGCCTCGGCCTGGAGCGGGTCGGGGTCGAGTTGGGCCGCGGCGGCTATATCCCCGTCGACCGGGTCTCCCGCACACCGGCATCGGGGATCTACGCCGCCGGTGACTGCACCGGCCTGCTTCCGTTGGCGTCGGTGGCCGCCATGCAGGGCCGCATAGCGATGTACCACGCACTCGGCGAGGGCGTTGCGCCGATCCGGCTGCGCACGGTCGCCTCAGCCACGTTCACCCGCCCGGAGATCGCCGCCGTCGGGATCCCGCAGACCGCGATCGACGACGGCAGTGTCCCGGCCCGCACGCTGATGCTGCCGCTGAACACCAACGCCCGCGCCAAGATGTCACTGCTGCGGCACGGCTTCGTCAAGATCTTCTGCCGACCGGCCACCGGCGTGGTGATCGGCGGCGTCGTGGTGGCGCCCATCGCCTCGGAGCTGATCCTGCCGATCGCCCTGGCGGTGCAGAACCGCATCTCGGTCACCGACCTCGCGCAGACGCTGTCGGTGTACCCGTCGCTGTCGGGTTCGATGGTCGAGGCCGCGCGTCGCCTCATGGCTCACGACGATCTGGACTGATTCCCCGTAGCCTGGGAACGGTGAGTGAGCCGATCGCAGGTAACGGGCAGACTTTGCTCGGACCGCAGCAGCGGGCCGAGGCCTGGCAGCGGCTCGGCAGCGAGCAGTTCGACGTCGTCGTGATCGGCGGGGGTGTGGTCGGTGCCGGCGCCGCGCTCGACGCCGCCACCCGTGGACTCAAGGTCGCCCTGGTCGAGGCGCGCGACTTCGCCTCCGGCACTTCGAGCCGCAGCAGCAAGATGTTTCACGGCGGTCTGCGCTACCTCGAACAGCTCGAGTTCGGGCTGGTGCGCGAGGCGCTGCACGAACGCGAGCTGTCACTGACCACGCTGGCGCCACACCTGGTCAAACCGCTGCCGTTTCTGTTCCCGCTGACCAGCAGGTGGTGGGAGCGGCCGTATGTGGCGGCGGGCATCTTCCTCTACGACCAGCTCGGCGGCGCGAAATCCGTTCCTGCGCAGAAGCATCTCACCAAATCCGGGGCGCTGCGGCTGGCGCCGGGGCTCAAACGCAGCTCGCTGATCGGCGGCATCCGCTACTTCGACACCGTCGTCGACGATGCCCGGCACACCATGACCGTCGCCCGCACGGCCGCCCACTACGGCGCGGTGGTGCGCACCTCGACGCAGGTGGTGAACATGCTTCGCGAGGGTGACCGGGTGATCGGGGTCGCCGTGCGCGACAGCGAGGACGGTGCGGTCGCCGAGGTGCGCGGCCATGTCGTCGTCAATGCCACGGGGGTGTGGACCGACGAGATCCAGGCACTGTCGCGGCAACGCGGACGGTTCCGGGTGCGCGCGTCGAAGGGTGTGCACATCGTCGTCCCGCGTGACCGGGTCGTCAGCGAGGTCGCGATCATCCTGCGGACCGAGAAGTCGGTGCTGTTCGTCATCCCCTGGGGGACGCACTGGATCATCGGCACCACCGACACCGACTGGAACCTGGACCTGGCGCATCCTGCGGCGACCAAGGCCGACATCGACTATCTCCTCGACCACGTCAACACGGTGCTGGCCACCCCGCTGACCCACGACGACATCGACGGCGTTTACGCCGGTCTGCGCCCGCTGCTCGCCGGTGAGAGTGACGACACCTCGAAGCTGTCGCGCGAACACGCCGTCGCGGTTCCCGCCCCGGGTCTCGTGGCGATCGCGGGCGGCAAGTACACCACCTACCGGGTGATGGGGGAGGACGCGATCGACGCGGCCGCCGAGTACGTGCCGGCCCGGGTCGCGCCGTCGATCACCGAGAAGGTGCCGTTGATGGGTGCCGACGGATACTTCGCGCTCATCAACCAGACCGAAAGTGTCGGCGCGCATTACGGTTTGCACCCGTACCGGGTGCGCCACCTGCTCGACCGCTACGGCTCGTTGATCAGTGAGGTTCTGCAGCAGGCCGAGGGCAGGCCCGAACTGCTCACCCCGATCACCGAGGCGCCGGTCTACCTCAAGGTGGAGGCCTTCTACGCCGCGGCCGCCGAGGGCGCGCTGCACCTCGAGGACATCCTGGCCCGTCGCATGCGCATCTCGATCGAATATCCGCACCGCGGGGTCGACTGTGCCCGCGAGGTCGCCGAAGTCGTTGCGCCCGTACTGGGTTGGAGCGCCGAGGACATCGACCGCGAGGTGGACACCTACTGCGCGCGCGTCGATGCCGAGGTGCGCAGCCAGCAGCAGCCGGATGACGAGTCGGCCGATGCGCTGCGCGCCGCGGCGCCGGAGGCCAGAGCGGAGATCCTCGAACCGGTTCCGCTGCGATGAGCCGGGTGCGGCAGCCGCCGCTCCCGGTGCGGAACGGGCTCGGACCCGCGCGGGTGCGGCTGCGCGGCGGCGCCGTGCTGGTCGAGTTGGCCTCGCGGTTCGGGGAGTCGGTGGCGGCCAAAGTGTTCGAGGGCGGTGTGCTGACACCTGACGGAACGGTCGTGGGGCCGGGGACGGTGCTGCCGCCGGGTGCGCACGTCTTCCTGTATCGCGATCTGCCGCAAGAGATTCCGGTGCCGTTCGAGATGCCGGTGCTCTACCACGACGACCACATCGTGGTCGTCGACAAACCGCACTTCCTGGCCACGATGCCGCGCGGGCGCCACGTCGCCGAGACCGCGGTGGTCCGGCTGCGTCGCGCACTGGACCTGCCGGAGCTCAGCCCCGCACATCGACTGGACCGCCTCACCGCCGGTGTGCTGCTGTTCACGGTGCGCCGCGAGGTCCGCGGCGCGTACCAGACAATGTTCGCCGACGGTGCGGTCGCCAAGGTGTACCTGGCGCGCTCGGCCGGCCACGCCGCCGTCGCGTTACCGGCCGTCGTGCGCAGCCGAATCATCAAGGAACGCGGCCGGTTACAGGCATTCGAAGAGCCCGGAGAGCCGAACGCCGAAACGCTGGTGGAGCACGTCGGCGCTGACCTCTACCGGCTGACGCCGCATACCGGGCGCACGCATCAGCTGCGCGTGCACATGGCCGGGCTGGGCCTACCGCTGCGCAACGATCCGCTCTATCCCGACGTCGTCGACGTCGCGCCGGACGACTTCACCCGCCCGCTGCAGTTGCTCGCGCACAGTATGGAATTCGACGACCCGCTCACCGGCGCGGCGCGCCGCTTCGTCAGCGAACGGACGTTGTGACCGCCGGAAACCGGTGAAACCGCGCACCGATTCGCGCGAACCGCCACAATTGGCCGGTGCGAAGAATGTGGTCACTTCCTGGGGCCTGCGCCGTTGCGCTGGTGTTCGCTGCCGGCCTGACCCCCGTCGTCCCGGCCGCGCAGGCCACCCTCTGCGGATCCGTCGGCGGCAGGCACGTCGACGTCACCGGATGCGCCGATCCGCTGTCTTATCTGAACGACGCGCTGCCGCCACCCCCACCACCCGGCGCGCCACCACCACCACCGGTGTACGTGCCGCCCGCCCCGAACGTCGATGTGTGCGCGAATGTCGGCAGGCGGATCAGCGTCAGCGGCTGCATCTGAGCCGACCGGGAATGTCCGCGGGCCCGGCGACGTCGTTCGCACCATGATGCTGATCACCGGAGGCGCGGGCGGTGTCAGCCGCCGTGTCGTCGAACTGCTGCTGGCCCGGGGTGACTCGGTGCGCGCGTTGGTCCGGCGCGACGACGAGCGTGCCGACCGACTGCGGGCGCAGGGTGCCGACGTCTTCGTCGGAGACCTGATCGACGCCGGCGATGTCCTGGCTGCGCTGCGCGGCGTCCGTCGGATGTTCTTCAACATGAGTGTCTCGCCGGACTATCTACGGGCCACGACAGAGGTCGCGGCCGCCGCGCTCGAGTACGGCAGCCTCGACGTACTGGTCAACATGTCCCAGATGACCGTGTCGCAGATGACGCTGACCGGCACCGACGAATCACGCCAGCACCGGCTGCACTGGCTGGCCGAGCACGTACTGGACTGGTCGGGTCTTCCGGTGGTCCACGTGCGTCCGACGGTGTTCCTCGACAACCCGCTGTTCACCGTGCTCGGCGCACGGTCGGTGCGCGAGCGCGGGGTGCTGTCGCTGCCGTTCGGGTCGGGGCGCACCTCGCCGATCGCGGCCGACGACGTCGCCCGCGTGGTCGCCGCGGTGCTGGCCGATCCCGACGGTCGCGTCGGTGACGTCTACGAACTCACCGGACCCCAGGTGCTCGACGTCGACGGGTTGGCGGCCCAGTTCGGGCGAGCGCTGGGTCGCCCGGTGACCGGCGAGGACCTGCCGTTCTCGCGGGTGCAGCGGGTGCTCACCACGGCCGGACTCAGTGCCTATGTGCAACAACACATCTCGACCATGGCGCGGTTTCACCGTGAGGGTCGCTACGAACGGTTCACCGACGACGTCGAGCGCGTCACCGGCCGTCCCGCACAGACCGTCGAGCAGTACGTGGCCGCCCATCAGGGCCTGTTCGGCGGGCCCGCATGATTCACTGACCCGGTGGATCGCGCATCGTTCGACCGCCTCTTCGATCTGACCGGCCGCACCGTCGTCGTGACGGGTGGCACCCGCGGCATCGGCCTCGCGCTAGCCGAGGGATTCCTGCTGGCCGGTGCCCGCGTGGTGGTCGCCAGCCGCAAACCCGACGCGTGCGAGCAGGCCGCCGAACACCTGCGCGGGCTGGGCGGCCATGCCATCGGCGTGGCCACCCATCTCGGTGACATCGACGCGCTCGAGACGTTGGTCGCGCGCACCGTCGAGGAGTTCGGCGGCATCGACGTCGTGGTCAACAACGCGGCCAATGCACTGGCGCAACCGCTGGGGGAGATGACGCCCGAGGCGTGGGCGAAGTCCTACGACGTCAACCTGCGCGGCCCGGTGTTCCTGGTGCAGCACGCGCTGCCGCATCTGAAGAACAGCGCGCACGCCGCGGTGCTGAACACGGTGTCGGTCGGCGCGTTCAACTTCGCGCCGGGGGTGTCGATGTACGCCGCGGGGAAGGCCGCGCTGCTGTCGTTCACCCGGTCGATGGCCGCCGCGTACGCGCCGTACGGCATCCGCGTCAACGCGCTGGCGCCCGGTCCCGTCGACACCGACATGATGCGTAACAACCCGCAGGAGGCGATCGACGCGATGGCGGGCGCCACGCTGATGAAGCGGCTGGCGTCGCCGGACGAGATGGTCGGCGCGGCACTGCTGTTGGTGTCGGACGCCGGCAGCTACCTCACCGGTCAGGCGATCATCGTGGACGGCGGCGGAACGCCTCGCTAGCGGCGCGCATCTCACCGCTCGTCGACGCCAGGATCTGGCTGCGGTTCTCCAGGTGCAGCGCCTGCTCCAGGCTGCCCGCCTCGACGTTCGCCCACAGCACCTGCTTGGTGGATTCCAGACCGAATTTGCCGTACCCGCAGAGGGTTTCGGCGATCGCCATGGCGTCGAAGAGTACGTTCTCCGACACCCGCGACACCAGGCCCAACCGCAGCGCCTCGGCAGCTGCGACCTCGCGGGCGGTCAGGATGAGGTCGAAGGCGTGGCCCGCGCCGACGATGCGCGGCAGGGTGTAGCTCACCCCGATGTCGCAGCCGCCGAGGCCCAGTTTGATGAATTGCGTGCAGAACCTGGCGGTGTCGGAGGCCAACCGGATGTCGGCGGCCGCCGCGATGGCGAACCCACCGCCATAGGCGGCGCCGTTGACCGCGGCGATCACGGGTTGACGCAGCCGGTGCAGCCGGGTGGTCAGCTCGGCGATGCGTTCCTGCCAGCGCATCCCCGAACGGGGGAACTCGATGCCGCCACCGGCCTGCGTCGGGTTCGGCTCGGTGAGGTCCAGACCCGAACAGAACCCCCGCCCCGCACCCGTCAGCACCACCACGCGGCAGTCGTTGTTCGCCGCGATGTCGCCCAGCGCCGCATGGAAGCTCTCGACGAGTTCGTAGGACAGTGCGTTGAGCTTTTCGGGACGGTTGAGGGTGACGACGGCGATGTCGGGCCTCGGGTAGGCCAGCTCCAAAACGGTCATGATCGCCACGCTAATGCCCGGAGCGGCGATGTCTAGGGCGCGGTGGCGATGCCGGACATGACCAGTTGCAGATAGGGGCGGTAGAGGTCCTGGCCGTCGAGATGACTGTCGAGGGTGATGCCGTCGTTGGCGGCGAGCACCACACGCGCCAACGTCTCGGCCTCCATGGTGAGTGTGCCTCCGATGCGGGCGACGTTCTTGCTGATGAACTCCCCGAGGGTGCGGATCGTTTCGAGCCGCTGGGCGGCTACGCGTTCCCGGGCGTCGGGGTTGCGCAGCAGGAACAGCGTGAGCTCATAACCCAATGCCGCCCGGTCCGGCCCGCTACTGAGTTCGCGCCATCGGTCGGCGAGTTCGTCGATGTCGACGTCGCTCAGGCGGTGGAAGGACATCATGACCTCAGCGAACCCGTCGAGGAACTGCTCCCGCTGGCGGTCGACGACCGCCAGGAACAGCGTCTCCTTGGCGCCGAATTGGGAGTAGATGGCGCCGCGGGTGAAGCCCGCGGCGTCCGCGATCTCCTCGAGCGCCGCGCCGGTCAAGCCCTTGCGGGCGAAGACTTCTTCGGCAGCATCCAGCAGGATCCGGCGAGTGTGCGCAGTACGCCGTTCCTTGGTCCAACGTTCGGCCATGTGGGCATCCTCCCACCGATGCGGGGACGTAGGTCTTGACCGGTCCGAGGCGGGATGATCTGGTTAGGCGTCCTAGCCGTTTCGACGAGAGGTTGCGCCCATGCGCCGCCCGATGATTGCGATCTCGACCCTGGTCATCGGGGGATTCGCCGCAACCGGAGTGGCCGCCGCACAGCCGGCGCCGTCCGCCGATGAGCTGACGGCGAAGCTGCAGCGGGTGCTGAACACCTCGGTCCCCGCCGAGGAGCGCGCGAGCGAACTCGAGGGTGGCTCGGCCGCGGTCCCCACGGCCGACAACATCGCGGCGGTGATGGACCGCTACGGATCGGTGATGTCGTGGCGGGTGCAGAACGCCGCGCTCAACGGCAACCAGGTGGACGCCCAACTGGCGGTGACGATTCCGGTGTTCGGTACGCGCACCCACCAGATCTACTGGGTGAACCAGGACGGTGGGTGGAAGCTCAGCAATCCGTCGGCGTGTGTGATCGCCCGCGACGCCGCAGGCGCCGACTGCACGGTCTGACGCTCAGTCGGAACTGCGCCACCCGCTGACGCCGACGACGATCATCCGCAACTGCTTGACCGCGATCCGCTTGATCTCGGCCAGCGCGTTCGCGTCCCCGGCATCTTCGATGGCTTCGGCGATCGAGATCATCGCATTGACGATCAGGCTCGCCAGGATGTTGAGGTCTTCGGCGCTCCACGTGTTCAGGCCGGGGAACCGCGCCAGGTCGATCGCGAGCTCCGAGGTGACCAGCCGGATCTCGGTGCGGATCGCGTAGCGCAACACGGTCACCCCGCTGTTGCGCTCGCGGCCGATGAATCGCCAGTGTTCGCGGCGCTGGTTGACGCCCTCGATGAGCATGTCGACCGACGATTCGATGACCCGCGTGGGGTCCAGCTTCCCGGCACGGGCGCCGCGCAGCAGGTCACGCAGCGCGCGGAAGGACTCGTCGATCAGGACCAGCCCCAGCGCGTCCATCGATTCGAAATGCCGGTAGAACGCCGCCGGTGCGATACCCGCTTCCCGGGTGACCTCACGCAGGCTCAGCGCGGCGAAGCTGCGCTCCTCGAGTAGAGACAGCGCTGCGGTGACGATGGCGCGCCGGGTGGCTTCCTTCTTCACCTCTCGCGACGAGGATTCCCGTGACCGCGAGCCAGATCGGCTTGTGCGTGAACTGGGCGTACGACTGTTCACAATGTGAAACCTACCACACGCTGCTTCGATACCCTTGACCGATGTCGGTGTATCGGCGCACGGTGTACACATGTTCGCTGAAATGCGCACACGGAGCCTGCGGGAGCGGGTTCTGCGCTCTCCGCTGCTCGACCTGCTGACCGGGCCGCACGGGGTGGACCGGTACACCGAGCTCCTGACCCCGACGTGGACGCTGGGCGAGGCTCGCGCCAAGGTCGTCGCGGTGCGTCGCCAGACCTCGCGCAGTGTCACGCTGACGCTCGAACCGAATCACGTGTTCACCGGGTTCCGGGCCGGACAGCGCATCAACCTCACCGTCGAGGTCGACGGCCGCCGCCGCACCCGCTGTTATTCGCCGACCAGCGCCGAGGGTGCGGATCTGATCGAGTTGACGGTCGGCCGCCACGACGGCGGCCTGGTGTCGACGTACCTCTGCGACCACGCCCGCCCCGGGATGGTCGTCGGGCTCGACTCCGTCGGCGGCGACTTCACCCTGCCCGCCGACCGCCCGCGGCGCATCCTGTTCGTCTCCGGCGGCAGCGGGGTCACCCCGGTGCTGTCCATGCTGCGCACGCTGCAGGCCGACGGGGCCGACCTCGACGTCGGCTTCATCCACTACGCGCGCAGCGCCGCGGAGGCCTGTTACCGCGAGGAACTCGCGGCGATGCCCGATGTGCGGGTGCTGCACGGCTACACCCGTGACACCGCGGGCACCGATCTGCACGGCCGGTTCTGCGCCGAGCACCTCGCCGCCGCGCTGCCGGACGCCGACGCGGACACAGCGGTGTTCGTCTGCGGGCCACCCGCGCTCGTCGACGCTGTTCGCGCCGTCCGCCCCGATGTCCGCGCCGAGAGCTTCGTCCCGCCGACGTTCTCCGGCATATCGTCCGGAGGCCAGGTGAGCTTCGCCGACAGTGGGGTCGAGGTGACCGACGACGGTCGCCCGCTGCTCGAGCAGGCCGAGGCCGCCGGGCTCACCCCCGAGAGTGGATGCCGAATGGGCATCTGCCACAGCTGCACCCGCCGTAAGACCAGCGGCGTGGTGAAGAACCTCATCACCGGCGCGGTGTCGGGCGTCGACTCCGAAGACGTGCAGATCTGCGTGTCCGCACCCGTCGGCGACGTCGAGATCGCACTTTAGAAAGGGATGTGAAGACATGACCATCACCACCACTGCTCCGGCACGCAAGACCGCCGCAGGCAAAACCGTCGAGAAGACCGTCGCGGGAAAGACCGTGCGCCTGTCCGCCGACCAGCTCGACGCGCTCGGCCGCGAACTCGACGCACTACGCGAACAGGTGGTCGCCGACCTCGGCGAACGCGACACCACCTACATCCGCAACGTCATCAAGGCGCAGCGGACGCTCGAAGTCGGCGGCCGCGCACTGCTCTTCGGCGGCATCTTCCCGCCGTTCTGGCTCGCCGGCACGGCGATGCTCGGCCTGTCGAAGATCATCGACAACATGGAGATCGGCCACAACGTCATGCACGGCCAGTACGACTGGACCGGCGATCCGGCGTTGTCCAGCAAGAAGTTCGAATGGGACAACGCCTGCCCGGGCGACCAGTGGCGCCACTCGCACAACTACATGCACCACACCTACACCAACATCGTGGGCATGGACCGCGACATCGGCTACGGCATCCTGCGGATGAGCGAGAACCAGCGCTGGCAGCCGTACTTCCTGGGCAACCCGGTCTACGCGTTCCTGCTGATGGTGCTGTTCCAATACGGTGTCGCGCTGCACGAGTTGGAGACCGAGCGCATCCGTGCCGGTGAGATCAGCATCGCCGACAAACGCGAGATCCTGCAGGGCATCTGGCGGAAGACCCAGAGGCAGACGCTCAAGGACTACGTGGCCTTCCCGCTGCTGGCCGGGCCGTTCGCGCCGTGGGTGTTCACCGGCAACATGACCGCCAACCTCATGCGCAACGTGTGGTCGTACATGATCATCTTCTGCGGGCACTTCCCCGAAGACGTGCAGGAGTTCTCGATCGAGGAGACCAAGGCCGAAACCCGCGGCCAGTGGTACTTCCGCCAGGTGCTCGGTTCGGCGAATCTCACCGGGGGTCGGCTGTTCCACCTGCTCAGCGGCAACCTGTCGTTCCAGATCGAGCACCACCTGTTCCCGGACATCCCCGCCCACCGCCACGCCGAGTTGGCGCCCACGGTGCGTGACATCTGCCGCCGCTACGGGTTGCCGTACAACACCGGTCCGCTGCCCCGCCAGTTCGGCACCGTGGTGCGCAAGATCGTCAAGCTGGCGTTGCCGGGCTAGACACACCGACGCCGAGACGACGGTTGTTGCGCGAAATCGCCTGGAAAGCGTCAACAACCGTAGTCTCGGCGGTGTGCGCGGCGGGTCAGCGTTGGCAGTGCGGGCACCAGTACGACACACGGTCACCGTTGCCATCGCGCATGATCGGTGTGCCGCAGCGACGACAGGGTTTCCCGGCCCGGCCGTACACCCACACGTCGCGACCGGGACGGGTGTCACCGGTGGTGGTGCGGTTCCAGCGGGAGCGGTTGAGCCACAGCATGTCCCGGGACCGCTGCACCATTCGCAGCGGATCCTTGAGGGCGCCCACCGGTGCCGTCGGCAGGTGGCCGGTGACGAAGCACAGTTCGTTGGCGTAGACGTTGCCGACACCGGCCATGATCCGCTGATCCAGCAGCGCCTCGGACAATCGGCGCTCCGGGTCGGCGGCGAGATTCTGGGCGGCGATGCGGGGCTCCCAGTCGTCGCCGAGCAGATCGGGTCCGAGGTGGGCGACCGCGTCCATATCGTTTCCGCGGTCGAGGATCTCCAGCACGCCGAGGTCGATGCCCGCGGCCTGCACCGCCTGCTCGCCCTCGCCGGCCTCGAGGATGATCCGGATGCGGTACCCGGCCCGGCTGGGGCGCGACGCCGGGACGACCTTCCAGCTGCCCTCCATCTTCAGATGGGAATGGATGCTGGCCGGGCCGACCCGGATGAACAGGTGCTTACCGCGGCTGAGCACTTCGTCGACGACGTGACCGCTCAGATCGACGGTGGCGTAGCGCGGGACGCGGACATCGCAGCGGGTCAGCGTCTTGCCCTCGAGGCCTTCACGCAGCGCCGTGGCGGTGCGGTAGACGGTGTCTCCTTCGGGCATCGCTCACCCCTTCCAGGTGGTCACCTCAGCCGCAGACCGCGCGGGGTGCGGGCGAACCCGGCGGCGGTCAACGCGTCGTGCACGGTGGCGCGTACGCCGCCCTGCGCGGGTTCCAACACTGCCACGCCGTTGACCTTCTCGACCAGCAGCGACTGCACCCGGCCGCGACTCACCAGGTCGGCCAGTGCCGCCGCCGCCGCCCGCTGCGCGTCGGCATCGTCGGTGAAGCTCAGAAGCGACCGGCCGCCTCGTTCGAGGAACCACGCGAGTTCCCCGTCGACGAGCGCGACCAGCGCGCCGGCCTTGCGCCCGGCCCGGTGCGAGCCCTCGGCCTCTCCGTCGGCGGTGCGCGTCGGCCACGGCAGCGCCGCACCGTACGGGTTGGCCGGGTCGGCGGCGGCCAGCACCACGGCGCGGTACTCGCGGCGTTCCTTGTCGACTTCGTCGAGGTAGGTCCGCAACCGGTCCACGGTCGACGCGACCGCGAACTGCGCGCCACCCAGCGATTCGACGAAGTACCCGCGCTGGCACCGCCCGGCGTCCTCGAAGGCGGTCAGCACCTTGTAGAGCATCGCGAAGCCGCCAGGGACACCTTCGGACGCGGCCGCTCCCTTGGTGAGCACACCGTAGCGGTTGAGCAGCAGTTCGGCCGTGAAGTGGGCGCGCACAGTGGAATCCGGTTCGGCAGCGGGTAACGCCGACCAGCGGCCGGCCACGGTCGGGTCACTCGCGCGGGTCTGGGCGTGGGCGATGCTGTAGCTGCTCAACCGCGGTGGGCGCGCCCGCTGGCGGTGTGCGGGGGCGCCGCGCCTGCCGGTGGACCGCCGGCTGCCCGAGAGCATCGCGCGCACCGGGGCGAAGGTGTCCCCGGTGACCCAGCCTCCCCAGATCAGTTCCCACAGAGCGGTTTTGAACTGTTCGGAGTCCTCGCCGGCGAGCTGACGGAAGAAGTAAGCGCCGCCCGCGCCGAGGGTCTCCATGACGGCCCGGTGGGTGTCGGTGAATTCGAGTTCGACCGGCGCTGTGAGGGTCAACGGTGCCGAGTCGGCGTGGTGGAAGGCGATCCAGCCGTCACCGCCGCCGATCGGGCCCGCACCCGACCACATGATCTCGCCGCTGGCCAGCAGCTCGTCGAGCATCGCGGGCTGGTAGTCGCGCACCCGCTGCGACAACACCAGCGGTTCCACCGCAGACGCCGGGATCGGCACGCCGGCGAGCTGGTCGATGGCCGACGCCAGCCCGTCGACTCCCGCGCTGTGCGTCGACCCGACGTGCTGCCACGCCGGCAGGAACCGGGCGTAGGCCGCGGTGCTGACCGGCTCCACCTGTGCCCGCAGTGCGGCCAGCGAGCGCCTCCGCAGGATCTTGAGGACGTCGCCGTCGCACCACTGCTCACTGCCCGCGGGATCCCCCGGGGGGGCATCGGTGAACTCGCCGCGCACCAGCCGTCCGTCGACCGCGAGCCGGCCCAGCACGTCCGCGGTGACCCGCAGGCCGAGGCCGAACCGCGCCGCCGCCTCGGCGGTGGTGAACGGGCCGTGGGTGCGTGCGTACCGGCCGATCAGCTCACCGAGTGGATCGGCCACCGGATCGAGGAAAGACAGCGGGACGCCCACTGGGACGGCGATCCCGACGCCGTCACGCAGCAGGCCGACATCCTCGATCGCGACCCACCAGGTGCGACCGGCGAACGACACCGTCAGCACCCGCTTCGCCGTCAGCAGGCCCTCGAGCCAGCCGCCGACGTCATCGGTGGTGGCGCGTTCGGCGATCTCCTCGGCGGTCAACGGGCCCAGCAGCCGCAGCAGGTCGGCGACGCCCTCGGCGTCCCTCGCGAGCCGGTCCTCGGCGAGGTGTTGCAACTGTCGTGCGGTGGTGGCGATGACGTCGGGGTCGAGAAGCTCGCGCAGTTCGACGCGGCCGAGCAGTTCGGCGAGCAGCGTGCTGTCCAATGACAGTGCGGCGGCGCGACGTTCGGCCAGCGGGCTGTCGCCCTCGTACATGAACGCGCCCACGTAGCCGAACAGCAGCGAGGCCGCGAACGGCGACGGCGTCGCGGTCTCCACCTCCACCACCCGCAGCCGGCGCTGGGCGATCCGGTGCATCAGCTCGACGAGGGCGGGCACGTCGTAGACGTCTTGCAGGCATTCGCGCACGGCTTCGAGCACGATCGGGAAATCCGGGTATTTGCGGGCGACGTCGAGCAGTTGCGCGGCGCGCTGGCGCTGATGCCACAGCGGTGACCGCTTACCGGGATGACGCCGCGGCAACAGCAGTGCGCGCGCGGCACATTCGCGGAAGCGTGACGCGAACAGCGCCGACCCGCCGACCTCGGTGGTGACGATCGGTTCGATCTCCTCGGCGTCGAAGACGAACAGGTCGGCGAACGACACGGCACCACCGGATTCGAAGTCGGTGTCGGGCAGCCGCACGATGATGCCGTCATCGGAGGCGGTCGGTTTCTCGTCGATGCCGTAGCGCTCCCGCAGGCGGCGCCCGACCGCAAGTGCGAGCGGGCCGTGCACGCGAAGGCCGTACGGGGAGTGCAGGATGATCCGCCAGTCACCGAGTTCGTCGCGAAACCGCTCGACGACGAACGTGGTGTCGGTGGGCACGGTGCCGGTGGCCTGACGCTGATCGTCGAGCAACCGGTAGAGGTTGTCGATCGCGTAGTCGTTGAATCCCATGGTGCGGCAGCGCTCGGCGAACGCCTCGGTGCCCAACCCGGCGAGCTCCCCGGTGAACGCGCCGACGGCCGCACCGAGTTCGGCGGGCCGGCCCACCCCGTCACCGCGCCAGAACGGCAACCGCGCCGGCTGCCCGGGCGCCGGAACCACCAGGACGCGGTCGTGGGTGATCTCGGTGATGCGCCAACTCGTCGCGCCCAGCGAGATCACATCGCCGGGCCGGGACTCGTATACCATCTCCTCGTCGAGTTCACCTACGCGCGAGGGCTTTTCGGAGTCGGTCGCCAGGTAGACGGTGAACATTCCGCGGTCCGGGATGGCGCCGCCGGAGGTGACGGCCAGGCGCTGCGCGCCCGGTCGCGCGGTCAGTGTGCCGGCATCGCGGTCGTACACCAGCCGCGGCCGCAGTTCGGCGAATTCGGTGGACGGGTACTTGCCCGAGAGCAGGTCGAGGGTCGCCTCGAATGCGCTGCGGGGCAGGGTCGCGAACGGTGCGCTGCGCCGCACCGCATCGAACCAGCGGTCGGCGTCGAGCGGTTCTAGTGCCGCGGCCGCCACGGTGTGCTGGGCGAGCACGTCGAGCGGGTTGGCGGGCACCCGCATGGTCTCGATCTGGCCGGCCAGCATGCGCTGCACGCTCACCGCGCAGCCGATCAGGTCGGTGCGGTGTTTGGGGAACAGCACGCCCTGGGAGATCTCGCCGACCTGATGGCCGGCCCGGCCCACCCGCTGCAGCCCGCTGGCCACCGACGGCGGCGTCTCCACCTGGATGACGAGGTCGACCGCACCCATGTCGATGCCGAGTTCCAGGCTGGACGTCGCGACGACGGCTTTGAGCCGGCCGCTCTTCAGATCGTCTTCGACAAGCGCCCGCTGTTCCTTGCTGACCGAACCGTGATGGGCCTTGGCCAGCAGCGGTTCGGCGCCGAAGGACTGGCCGCTGCCCATCAGTTGCGCGGGCGCGCCTCCGCCGACGCGGTCGTTGCGGCCGTCGAGTGCGGCGCCGGTTCGCTCGGCGTGGATCTCGTTGAGCCGCGAAGTCAACCGCTCGGCGAGGCGGCGGGAGTTCGCGAACACGATCGAGGAGCGGTGCGCCTCGATCAGATCGACGATCTGTTCCTCGACGTCGGGCCAGATGGTGTTGTTCGCCAGATCCGCCATGTCGGGCACCGGCACCCGCACCGACAGGTCGAACGTCTTGGCGGCCGGCGGGGCGACGATGGTCGTCGGCGCGTGGCCGGACAGGAACCGGGCCACCTCCTCCGGAGGGCGGACCGTCGCGGACAGGCCGATACGCTGCGCGGGCCGCTCCGTGAGCTGGTCGAGCCGCTCCAGCGACAGGGCCAGGTGGGCACCGCGTTTGGTCGCCGCCAGCGCGTGCACCTCGTCGACGATGACGGTCTGCACCTCGGCGAGCGTGTCGCGGGCCGCCGAGGTCAGCATCAGGAACAGCGACTCGGGCGTGGTGATGAGGATGTCGGGTGGCCGGGTGACGAGTTCGCGGCGCTGGGCCGGGGTGGTGTCCCCGGAGCGGACGCCGACTCGGATGTCCGGTGCGGATTGGTCGTGCCGTTCGGCGATGCGGGCGATACCGGTCAGCGGGGTGCGCAGATTGCGCTCGACGTCGACGGCGAGCGCCTTGAGCGGGGACACGTAGAGCACGCGGGTGCCCGCACCGGCGGGCCGGGGTTCCGAAGCGGCGAGGCGGTCGATGGCCCACAGGAAGGCGGCGAGCGTCTTACCCGACCCGGTGGGCGCGATCACCAGCGTGTTGTCCCCGTCGGCGATCGCCGACCAGGCCTGCGCCTGCGCCGGGGTCGGTTCGACGAAGGTGCCCGCGAACCACTCCCGGGTCAGGGGACTGAACCGGGAGAGGCCGTCGGCGTTCGTCGGAGGCTGGCTCGGATGCTGCGTCATCCCCTCCATGGTGACAACTCCCACCGACAAGTTCCGGCGGGCGGGTTACGCCGAGCGTGAAGATCAGCCGCGCAGGGACCGCTGGTAGCGCTGCATACCGGCGATCCACCGGTCGTGGTCGGCCACCTTGCCGGCCACCATGTCGTGCACCTCGGGGTGGGGCAGGACCAGGAAGCGGCCGTCGCGGACGGCGGCGACGGTCTGCTCGGCCACCTCACGTGGGCTGATGACGGTGCCGGCGTTGACGACGGAGTCCGCGCCCAATCGCACCGCGACATCGGGCGAGTTCCGGATCGCCGACAGCAGCGCGGTGTCGACCCCCATCGGGCAGACGCAGGTCACGCCGATGCCGTCGTCGCCGTAGGTGACCGCGAGCCATTCGGCGAACCCCACCGCGGCGTGCTTGGTCACCGCGTAGCCGGCGTCGCCGATCTGGGTGAGCAGGCCCGCCGCCGACGCGACGCTCACGAAATGCCCGCGGCCACGGGTCTGCCACTGCGGCACCAGGAGCCTGGCGGCGCGGACGTGGGCGCGCAGGTTCACCTCGAGGATGCGGTCCCAGTCCGCCTCGGCGCCCAGGCCCGGTGCGCCGACGACGCCGGCATTGGCGACGAATACGTCCACCGGTCGATCGGCGATCATCGCCGCGATGTCGTCGGCCGAACTCGCGTCGGCACGCAGGCTGGTGACCGTCGCTCCGCCCGCGGCGAGGCGCTCGGTGGTCTCCGCCAGCCCGGCGTCGTCGACATCGCCGAGCACCACCCGGGCGCCCGCGGCGGCGAAGGACTGCGCGAGCGCCCGCCCGATACCCGAACCGGCCCCGGTGATCGCCACGACGCTGTTGTCGATATCCATGGGCCGATACTGCCGAAGCTGCGTGGCACGGGGATCCGCGGGTACTCCGATAGATGGTCGAGCGAAAGGCAGGAGTGCCATGAACATCGTCGGAGGTGCGGTCCGGTTGGTCACCGAGACCGCCAACGCGACCACCGCGGCGGCCGGTGCGGTGGGCGGTGCGGCCGTCAACGGAATCGTCGGGGGAGTGCGGGGCGCGGCGAACGGGATCCGGGAGGGACTGAGCAGCGGCAGCCACTCCACCCCCGCGGCGCTGCTGACCATGGGGGCGGTGGGTGCCGTCGGGCTGGTCGAATGGCCGGTGCTTGCCGCCGTCGGCGGGACCGCGCTGCTGGCCCGCCAACTCGGGCGGACCGGTGACGCGCAGACCGGACCCGCGGAGACCGGACCCGCGGAGACGTCGGCATCCTCGCCGAGCGGTCCGCGCAAGACCTCCGGTGCGCGTAAGAAAACCGTCACCGCCCGCACCTGAGACGCGCTGCTGAAGGCGGGTATAGGTGGTCGCGATGGCGACCATCCTGGCCTACACCTCACCGTCGGCGGGCCACCTCCTCCCGATGCTCGCGCTCCTCGTTGAATTGGCCGGGCGCGGACACCGGGTGCACGTTCGCACCTATGCGGGCGGCGTGCCCGTGGCCCGCGCGGCCGGAATGACCGCGGACAACGTCGATCCCCGCATCGAGGGCATCGTCAGCGAGGACTGGCGGACCAGCAGCGGGCGGGCGGTATTGCGGATGACGATCGAGACGTTCGGAGGGCGCGGCGCCCACGAACTGGACGACCTCGACGACGCGATCGCCCGGGTCGGTCCGGACGCGCTGCTGATCGACATCAACTGCTGGGGCGCGATGGCGGTCGCGGATGCCTCCGACATCCCGTGGGCGGTGTTCTCCCCGTACACACCGTTCCTCACCTCGCCGGGCATGCCGCCGGTCGGTGCGGGTATGGCGCCGTGGCCGGGTGTGGTCGGGCGGGTGCGCGATCTGGGTGTGCGCGCAGTGGTTCAGCATGTGTTCGACACGCCGATGATGCTCCACCTCAACGGGTTTCGCTCCATCCGCGGGTTGTCTGCGCTGCGCGACGTGGATGCGGTTCTGCGTCGCGCGCCGCTCATGCTGGTGGCCGGCGGTGAACCATTCGAATATCCGCATCCGGGCTGGGGTGAGGCGGTGGAGATGATCGGGCCGTGTGAGTACGACCCGGCGGGCGCCGCGGCACCGACATGGCTGGACGACATCGACCGGCCCATCGTCCTGGTCACGACATCGTCGGTGAAACAAGCTGATTCGACGCTCGTCGCCACCGTGCTGACCGCGCTCGCCGATGCGCCCGTCCACGTCGTCGCGACCTGTCCCGCAGGCGTCCCCGACGGTATCGCGGTGCCCGCCAACGCAACCGTGACAGGCTTTCTCCCGCACGGACCGGTGTTGGACCGCGCGATCTGCGCGGTCACCCACGGCGGTATGGGCGTCACCCAGAAGGCGCTGGCACGCGGAGTCCCGGTGTGCGCGGTGCCCTACGGCCGCGACCAGTTCGAGGTGGCCCGCCGGGTGGAGGCGGCGCGGTGCGGCACCAGGTTGCCGGCCCGGCGCCTGTCCCCGCCGCGGTTGCGCGCCGGGGTCGAGCGCGCGCTGACGACGACGGCAGGCGCACGCCGCGTCGCAGACGGTTTCGCCGCCACGGGTGGGGTGGCGCGCGGGGCCGATCTGGTGGAGCAGCGGGTGATCCGGGGGACCGCTATCCGAAGTGCACGCCTTGCGCCAGGGGCAGTTCGGTGGAGTAGTTGACGGTGTTGGTGGCGCGGCGCATGTAGGTCTTCCACGCGTCCGATCCTGATTCGCGCCCGCCGCCGGTCTGTTTCTCACCGCCGAACGCACCGCCGATCTCAGCCCCGGAGGTGCCGATGTTGACGTTGGCGATACCGCAGTCCGAACCGTCGGCGGCCAGGAAGCGCTCCGCCTCCCGGACGTCGAGGGTGAAGATGGCTGAGGAAAGGCCCTGGGGGACAGCGTTGTTCAGGGCAATGGCCTCATCGAGGTCATCGTAGGTCAGCACGTAGAGGATCGGCGCGAACGTCTCGGCGTGCACCACCGCGGTCTGGCCGGGCATCCGCACCACCGCCGGGGTGACGTAGAAGGAGGTATCACCGCGCTCACCCTCGAACTGCCGACGCTCGCCACCGGACACCTCACCGCCGTCGGAGCGCGCCGCGTCGAGTGCGGCGACCATGTCGCGGTATGCGGTTTCGTGGATCAGCGGGCCGACCAGCGTTCCGTCGGCCGCCGGATCACCCACGGGCAGTTGCCGATACGCCGCCACGATCCGCTCGACGAGGTCGTCGGCCACCGACCGGTGGACGATCAGCCGGCGCAGGGAGGTGCAGCGCTGGCCCGCGGTGCCCGCGGCCGAGAACACGATCGCCCGCACCGCGAGGTCGAGGTCCGCCGACGGCGTCACGATCGCGGCGTTGTTGCCGCCCAGTTCCAGCAGCGCTTTGCCGAATCGCTGCGCGACCCGCGGTCCGACCTGCTGACCCATCCGGATCGAACCGGTCGCCGAGAGCAGCGCCACCCGCGGATCGTCCACCAGCGTCTCGCCGGCATCCCGTCCACCCAGCACCAATTGGCCGACGGCTCGCGGCGCCCCGACGTCGCCGGCGGCCCGCTGCAGCAGCGCCTGGCAGGCGATCGCCGTCAGCGGCGTGAGTTCGGACGGCTTCCATACGACCGTGTCACCGCACACCAGCGCGACCGCGGTGTTCCACGACCACACCGCCACCGGGAAGTTGAACGCGGTGATGACCCCGACGACACCGAGCGGATGCCACGTCTCCATCAGCCGGTGGCCCGGGCGCTCCGAGGCGATCGTCTTGCCGTACAGCTGGCGTGACAGGCCCACCGCGAACTGGCAGATGTCGATCATCTCCTGCACTTCGCCGAGTGCCTCGGAGGTGATCTTGCCCGCTTCGACGGTCACCAGGGTCGCCAGTGCCGCCTTGTGTTCGACGAGCAGTTCCCCCAGCCGGGCGACCAGCGCGCCGCGCACCGGCGCCGGGGTGGTGCGCCACTGTGTGAAGGCGTCGGCGGCCGCCTCGATCGCGGCCTCGGTCTGTGCCGCAGAACTCTCGGCGACCGTGAACAGCACCTCGCCGGTGATGGGTGTGCTGGCGGGCAGGCCGTCCTCACCCGGGGCGCCGAGGTGTGCGGTCGCGCCGATCGCGTCGAACGCCGTCCGCACCCGGTCCCTGAGTTCGTCGGCGGTCGGCAGGGTCGCCTCTTCCGGGGAAGCCGGCGTGGTGGCCGCGGGTGCGGGGGAGGTGGTGGTCATCGCTGTCCTTGTCGTGGGTGTCTATGTCGTGGGTGTCTATTTCGTGAGTGTCGCGGCCGGTTGGAGCCGCGGTGCCTCGGTTACAGTGCCGCCATGGGTGAATCCGACGAGCACCCGCACGCACCTGCGCCGCTCGATGAGATCGATCGCATCCTGGCGCGCGAACTCGTGGTCGACGGTCGCGCCACGCTCGCGCATCTGGCGGCGAGTGCCGGTCTCTCGGTGTCGGCGGTGCAGTCCCGCGTGCGCCGGTTGGAGTCGCGCGGCGTCGTCGCCGGGTACCAGGCGAGGCTCAACCCGGAAGCGGTCGGACACCAGCTGTCGGCGTTCGTCGCGATCACCCCTCTCGACCCGTCCCAACCCGATGATGCGCCCGCGCGTCTCGAACACATAGCCGAGATCGAGTCCTGCCATTCGGTGGCCGGAGACGAGAGCTACGTGCTGCTGGTGCGCGTCGGTTCGGCACGTGCGCTCGAGGATCTGCTGCAGCAGATCCGGACGGCGGCGAACGTGCGGACCCGAAGCACGATCATTCTACAGACATTTTACGAGGGACGTCAGCACGTACCGTAATAATTACGGTCACGGTGCGTCAGGACCTGCTTTTTCCTGTCTCTGGTTGATCAGGGCGTGACCCGCGCCGATCGCCACGGCCACCGGCCACTCCACGAGTTCCACGACCACGAGCCCGGCCAGCGCGGCATAGAACGCGAGTTGGTCGGGGCGGGGAAACGGCACCCGTCCGATGACGGGCAACGAGATCGCGAAGCGGTCGGCGCCGGCCACCCGGTCCGCGACGTCACGATGTGATGGGACACCGGTCACGTCTGCGTCACCTTCCGTTCGTCGGTTCGGCTTAGCGTCATCGGTCATGGCGAACCTACTTGCCGGTCTTGGCCAGGACGCGCTGCTCGGTGGCGCCGTCCGTCTGCTCACCCCGCCGCTGTGCGAGATCTACGCCGTCCTCATCCGCGCCGGCGTCGTGGTCATCGTCGACGAGTGAGTCGTCGACGAGTGAGTCGTCGGCCTGTGAGTCGCCGGCCTGTGAGTCGACGACGGTTGACCCCATCCCGGTGAGACGCTCCAGCACTGCGGGTGCGACGGCCGAGATCGCCGTCGCCCCGGCGGCGGCGAGGAACGCCTGACCCCACGCGAACGGGCCGACGGGCGTGCACCCGAACAACTGGCTGACCGCCGGAATGCTGATGATGCCGATCATCGCGGCGAAGGTCGCGATGTTCGTGGCCACCACCAGCGGGCCGTGCGAGTCGAGCAGCGTCTGCAGCATCTGGGTGGACACCAGGCCGATCAGTGCGGCGGTGGCGGCGCGCCGCGGTGTGCCGGTGGCGCTGGCCATCAGCCAGGCTGCGGTCGCACCGGTCGTGGTGGCCGCGCCGCGGATGCCGATCGCCCGCCACATCGCCGCCTCGTCGCGGTCGGCCGCACCGGTGTCGGACTGCGGGCTCACCGCGAGCGCGGCGGCCGGAAGTGCGTCGGTGAGCATGTTGACCAGCAGCATCTGCCTCGCGTTGAGCACCGACCGCCCCGTCAGCAGACTGCTGATCAGCGCGAAGCACACTTCGCCGGCATTGCCGCCGAGCAGCACCGACACCGCCGACTGCACCCGGCGCCAGAGCTGGTTGCCCTCGTCGATCGCGTCGAGCAGGGCCTCGATGCGCCCGTCGAGCAGCATCACGTCCGCGGCGGTGCGCGCGGGGTCGCTGCCCGCGGCGGCCACTCCGATGCCGACACTGGCCGCCCGGATCGCCGCGGCATCGTTGGCGCCGTCGCCGACCATCGCGGTCACCACACCGCTGTCCTCGAGGACCTGCACCACGTCGACCTTGTGCTCCGGCGTCATCCGGGCGAAGACCGCGTATTCGGCGACGGCGGTGGCGCGTTCGTCGGCCGACATGTTCTCCCACTCGTCGCCCGTCACCACCTCGTCGGGGGTGACGTCGAGTCCGAGGTCTCCTGCGACGACGGACGCGGTGACGGGGTGGTCGCCGGTGATCAGCCGTACGCCGATGCCCTTGTCGCCGAGCGCCCGCAGCAGGCCACCGGCGCTGGGCCGCAGGGTGTCGGCGAGCCCGACCACGCCGACGGGCCGCAAATTGCGCGCGCACAGCTGCTCGAGCCGTTCGGGGTCGCTCGCCGCGTTCTCGGCGTCCTCGTCGCTCAGATCGCACTCGGCGACGGCGAGTACCCGCAACCCCTGGGCCGTCATCTCGTCGAGGAGCGACGACAGCGCCGCGTCGTCTTCGGCCAGCGCGGCGGTGATGCGCTCGGGGGCGCCCTTGATGGTCAGCCGGTTCCCGGTGAGCGCGGCGGCGTAGGGGCGGCCCGACTGGAACGGCAGCACGGCGTCGGGTTCCCGGCTGCCGGCCTCGGGGTCGTCACCGTTGGCTGCGCGCAGGATGGCGTCGTCGGTGGCGTGTTCACTGCGCTGCCCGTTCCTGACCACGATGGTGCTGGCGGCCTTGGCCAGCACATCGGCGTCGGTATACCCCGTCACCGACCGTAATGCCTTGACCTGCAACCGGTTCTCGCTCAGCGTCCCGGTCTTGTCGAAGCACACCACCTGGACGCGGGCCAACGCCTCGACCGAATGCGGGTTGCGGATCAGCACCGACTCGCCGGACAGCCGCCGCGCGGCCGCCAACTGCGCGAGCGTGGCGACCAACGGCAGCCCTTCGGGCACCGCGGCCACCATGACACCGACGGCGCTGGAGGCGGATTCGCGCAGCGGGGTGCGGCGCAGTGTCGACAGGAGCCCGACGAGCGCGCCGCCGCCGAGGCTCCACGGCAGCGCGCGGCCGGTGATCCGGCGCAGCTGGGCCTGCAGGCCGATCTCCCTGGCCTTCGACGGGGCCATCGCGATCGCGCGCTGCATCTCCGAACTCGGGCCGACCGCGGTCACGATGCCGACCGCGCTGCCGGCGGCGACCGTGGACCCGGCATAGAGCATGCAGGACCGTTCGGCCAGCGGTGCGCCGGGCGACGGATCGGTCTCCTTCGCCACCGGTAGCGACTCTCCGGTCAGCGAGGATTCGTCCACCTCGAGGTTGACGGCCTCGGTCAACCGGACGTCGGCCGGGACCACTTCACCGGAGCGCACTTCGATCACGTCACCGGGCCGCAGCCGTTTGGCGGCCACCTCCTCGGCACCGTCGGCCTCGTCGGCACCCAGCCGCCGGCGCGCCGGGGGATCCTGGACGGCGAGCAGTCGCCGCAGGATGCGTTCGGCGTGCAACTGCTGCTCGGCCGACAGCGCGGCGTTGCCGAGCAGCACCCCGCCCACCAGTGCGGCGTCGAAGGGTGACCCGAGCAGGGCGCTGGCGATCGCGCCGGTGACCAGGATCGGGGTGAGCGGGTCGGCGAGGTTGGCGCGCACCTCGCCGACGAAGTCGCGGACGTAATGCCATGCGCCCACAACGGGTTGGGGCACGAGGTGGCGTTCGGACCCGTCGTCGACGGGTCCGTCGCGCCGGGGCAGCAGGTGCGCCACCTCGTCGGCGGGCAGCGCGTGCCAGTCGTGGCCCGGTTCGGCACTGGGCACCTCGTCGCGGAACACCCGGTTGCCTGCCGCGAATCCAGACAGCAGCCCGGCCATGGAGCCCGCCTGCACCGAGACGGGACCCCGGCCGGGGACGCCCGGGATGAGCATCAGCGCGCCGACCGATGAACTGGACAGCGACAGTTCGACACCTTTCTCACTCGCCGCGCGGGCGGCCGGCAGCGCGTGCAGAACGCGCCACGCGCCGGTGAGGTCGTCGACGAGCAGATCGGCGCTCCACGGCGGCGGCCTGCCCTCGCGGAGCACGCCGACGGTGACGTCGGCGGCGTGCGGGGTGGTCATATCGGCGGTCGTGATCAGCACGACGGTCGCACCCTCGGCCTTGGCCGCGGCCACCGCCTCGGCCAGTGCGTCGTCGGCGGACTCTCCGACCGGATGCAGATGGTCGAATCCCTGTGCCAGGGAACGCAATCCGTCATCGGCGATGGAGACCACCCGCGGCCTGGTGCGGCGTGCCTCCGCCACCACCGCGGCGGCGTAGGGGTCGCGGACGTGGCTGACCAGCACCTCACCGTCCTCGCCGGCGCCCGGGATGTCGGACATGGGGTGCCAGCCGGCGGTCAGCGTGCCGCCGGCCAGCGCCTTGCGCGCGGCCTGCCAGGCTCGGCTGCGGTGTGAGTTGGTCAGCCCGCGCACGCGGCTGACCATCAGGTCGTCGGTGTGCAGTGCCCGGGGGTCGATCACCACCGTGTCGATGCGGTCGAGGGTGCGCAGTGCGCGCGGGTGCAGGACGAGGCCGCCGTGCTGGGCGGTGAACCCCCTGCTGAGCGCGCAGGCGAACGCCTCGCGGGTGGTGCGCAGCGCCTTGGGGGTGGCGACGACGGCCGCTTCGCCTGCCATCGCGAGATTGCCCGACAACACCCCGAGGGCCAGCCCGGCCACCGCCCCGACCGTGGCGGCCCGGTCGGCGTAACGGTCGGGTGTGCCTTCGGGAGGGGAGACCCGTTTGGTGGGTGGGCGGTCGTCGGACGCGTGCTGGGCCAGTGCCGGTTCGTGGCGGCGCCACGCCGCCCGGTCGTTCCACGCCTCCGCGGCGAGCATGGTGCGCTGGGCGGCTTCGGCGGCGGCCGAGATCGGTGAGACCGTCAGCGTCGCCATGGTGGCGTGGGCCGCCGCGAACAGCAGATCCGTGCCGTCCGGGCCGAGCCTGCCCTCGACCTGCCGACGCAGGCGGGGCATGTGGTCGACGAGGGTCGGTACGGCGGAGACCACCTCGGGCAGTCCGCGGAGCCGCATCATCGACGCGGTCACCGACAGGCCGAGCCCGGCCAGTGAGAATGCCGCTCCCGCGGTGCGCGCGGCCAGCACCGCATCGTCGCCCGGCAGGTTCATCGGCCGGGTGCGCCGCGCGGCGGCGTCGACCGCCTGTTCGGCATCGCCGACGGTCCGCAGCAGCTCCGGCAGTGACGGGCCGTCGTCGTCGACGGTGACGACGATCCGCGCGACGGTGGTGTTCAACGCGACCGAGCGCACGCCCGTCAGCTCCTTGACCGCACGGACGACTTCGGTGGCGATGGCGGCGCTGTGGTCACCGCCGAGGCCGCGCACCTCCACCCAGCAGCGGTTCCCGACAGCCTGGCACCGTCGCGCGGTGGGGCCGCCGAGGGCTTCGAGTGCGACGGCGGCGGCGGTACGGCCCAGCGTCTCGGCGGTCCGGAGCGGGGCGGACAGCAGCCCGATGCCGGGGGGTCTGATCACCCCTTCGCTCTACCCCTGGAGCACCACCGCCACACGCGCACGTCGACAGGAAGTCGTGGCGCATATAGGTCGGTGGACCGTAAAAAATCCGATAAGGTGGCGGCATGACCGACATGTTGACGCGTACTGCCGTTCCTGCTGTCACCCCGGCCGAGGTGCACGACGTGCTGGCCCGCAACATCCTCGCCGACGGGCTCGATCTGGTGCTCGACCTCGACCGGTCGTCGGGTTCGTACCTCGTCGACGCCCGCACCGGTGAACGCTATCTCGACATGTTCACCTTCTTCGCCTCCTCAGCCCTCGGGATGAACCATCCCGCCCTGGCCGCCGACGCCGATTTCCGCGCCGAACTCGCTGCGGCCGCCGTCAACAAACCGAGCAACTCCGACGTCTACTCGGTACCGATGGCACGATTCGTCGACACCTTCGCGCGCGTGCTCGGCGACCCCGCGCTGCCACACCTGTTCTTCGTCGACGGGGGCGCCCTGGCCGTGGAGAACGCCCTCAAGGTCGCCTTCGACTGGAAGAGCCGGCTCAATGAATCCCGCGGTCTGCCGGCAGATCTCGGCACCCGGGTGCTGCATCTGCGCGGGGCGTTCCACGGTCGCAGCGGTTACACGCTGTCACTGACCAACACCGATCGGAACAAGGTGGCGCGGTTCCCGAAATTCGACTGGCCGCGCATCGACGCACCCTACGTTCGGCCAGGCCTCGACGACGACGCCATGGCCGACGTCGAGGCCGAGTCGGTGCGGCAGGCGCGGGCCGCCTTCGAGGCGCATCCGCACGACATCGCCTGCTTCATCGCCGAGCCGATCCAGGGGGAGGGCGGCGACCGTCATTTCCGGCCGCAGTTCTTCGCCGCCATGCGCGAGCTGTGCGACGAGTTCGATGCGCTGCTGATCGTCGACGAGGTGCAGACGGGATGCGGCATGACGGGGACGCCGTGGGCCTACCAGCAGCTCGGCTTCACCCCGGATGTCGTGGCCTTCGGCAAGAAGACGCAAGTGTGCGGTGTGATGGCGGGGCGGCGTGTCGACGAGGTCGCCGACAACGTGTTCGCGGTCAGTTCGCGCATCAACTCGACCTGGGGCGGAAACCTCGCCGACATGGTGCGGGCACGACGCATCCTGGAGGTGATCGAATCCGACGGTCTGCTGGAGCGCGCCGCACACGCCGGTGGCTACCTGCAGGCCCGGCTCGAACACCTCGCCGCCGAGTTCCCGGGCGTGGTGGGCGATGTCCGGGGTCGCGGTCTGATGTGCGCGTTCAGCCTCCCGACCCCGGCGGAGCGCGACGCCCTGATCCGACGGTTGTGGGAGCGGCACGTGATCATGCTGGCGAGCGGGGTGGATTCGGTGCGTTTCCGTCCGGCGCTGACGGTGTCTCGGGCGGAGATCGACGACGCGGTGGACGCGGTGCGCCGGGCGCTGGGCTGACGTCGGCCGGCGAGGTAAGCCGGCGGATCGTCGAGCGGAGCCGGGGCAGTTCGGTGCGGCCGACCAGTTCGCATCCGTGACGTTCGGCGAGTTTGCGTGCCGCAGGGGTGAATTCGTTGTTCGTCACCACCATGGTTCGCACACAGTCCTGCATGGGTGCGCCGGCCACCACCTCCTGCACCGCGCCCGCGCCGACCGGGCGGGACTGCCGTTTGCACTGGACGGCCACGCGGTTCGGACGGTGGCCGACGATGATGTCGACGCCCCAGTCGCCGGTCAACGGCGTCATGATCACCGGCACGCCGCAGGACCGGGCGATGTGCGCGATGTGGTCCTCGAATTCCGTGCCCGACATTTCGGCGTCCTGGGACGTGGTCGCCCCGGCGATGGCGCCGAGGAGGAACCGCGGTGCGGCGGCGACGAGGAGGGGGACCGCGACCGCGACGGCGACGGCGAGTTCTGACCGGACGCCGAGCAGGTGGGCGGTGAGACCCGCGGCCGCGCCCAGCGCGACGTAGAGCTTGACGCGAGTGCTGCGGGACACGGCCGGATAGTACGGCCGCAGGCCGACACGGCGGCCCCGCCGGGCGCCCGCTGTCGCAGACCGCACACATTCTGCAGGTTTACCGGCCGCCTACCTGGGGGAACACCCGCTGCGTCGGTGGTGGTGAGCAAACGTCGGTAGGTGCACGGTGTATCAGAGTCCGCACGATGTGCGACAAGACGTCGGTCTGCACGTGGGAGTGCGCGTCGTGGCGCGGTTCACGACGGCCGTCGCCCTGCTCGGCGGCGCCTTTCTGGCCGTCGCCGCGGTGTGGGTCAGCACCTGCGGTGGTTCCGTGGCCGACGCGCTGGCGTGCGGTGCGCCGCAGCGCACTCTGCTCGCACTCGGAGCGCCGGCCATCCTGCTGGTCGGAGCGGTTCGGGCCTTCCTGCGGGCGTTCGGACACCGCACCCGGACCGACACATGGTGGGCCTGGCAGGTCTCGGGGTGGTTCCTGATTGCGCTGATGGTGCTGGTCGCGGTGACCGGTGTGCCGGTGCTCGCCGGTTCCTGACGTTTCGTTTCGCGCCCCCGTGCATCGGGTAGGTGTAGTCGTGCTGAAGGAGGTTTACCCATGAAGAGTCCAGACGATCCCGTCGACCACTCGCGGACCACCCGTCCGCATGCCGGTGAGACGATGAAGGACACCAAGAACATGCCGGCGCTGATCCTGCTCGGGGTGGCGCTCGTGTCGTTCGTCGCCGCGCTGGCGGCCCATGCGACGTCCAATCACGGCGTCGGTGTGATGCTCGGATGTATCTCCGCCGTGGTGTTCGTGGTGGCCGGGGCGTGGTTCCTGATCGCGCACCGCCGCGTGAAGAACATCGAAGAGCGTTGGTATGCCGAGCATCCCGACGCCGAACCGCAGCGCCCGTCGCGCTGACGACACGTCAACGAAAAAGGCCCAGCCGATCGGCTGGGCCTTTTTCGTAACCGCTGTTACTGCTCGCTCTTCTGGCGTTCCTCGGCAGCCTTCGCGCCACCGCGGGCCGCTTCCGCCTCGGCCTCCTTGCGGGCTGCGTCCTGCTGAGCGTCGGCCTTGTCCTGCTGGGCCTTACCCTCGCGGATCATGTCATCCCGGCCGGTCACGGTGCCGACGGTCTCCTTGGCCTTGCCCTTGACGTCCTCGACGGCGCCCTTGATGCCTTCTTCGGGTCCACTGTTCTTCTCGGTCATGCTCACCTTTCACCTAGATCGAACGCGTGGCTATGGGGTGCCCATCCCTTACCTGGGCTAAACAGTCACCCGGGCAGGGTCTCCCCGCCGATGGGAGCGAGAACCTCACCGCTGTAGTAGGACGAGAACTGCCCGGCCGCGAAGAACACGTACGACGGCGCGATCTCGTCGGGTTGGGCGGCACGGCCGAAAGGTGTCTGCTCGCCGAAGGATTCGACTTTCTCCGCGTCCATCGTCGCGGGGATGAGCGGAGTCCACACCGGGCCGGGCGCGACGCAGTTGACGCGGATCTTGCGCTCGGTCAGCGACTGCGCCAAGGAGTACGTCAGCGCCAGCACCGCACCCTTGGTGGCCGAGTAGTCGATCAGCGTCTTGTTTCCGCGCAGCCCGTTGATCGACGCGGTGTTGATGATCGCCCCGCCTTCGGGCAGATGTTCGAGCGCGGCCTTGGTGACCCGGAAGAAGCTGTCGATGTTCACCGCGAACGTGCGGCGCCACTGTTCGTCGGTGATATCGGTCAGCGAGTCGACCGGGTTCTGATAGGCGACGTTGTTCACCACGATGTCCAGGCCGCCGAACTCGGCGACGGTGCGGTCGACCACGGTGCGGCACTGCTGCGCCTCGGCCAGATCGCCCGGCAACAGAAGGCACCGCCGTCCGCACTGTTCCACCAGCCCGGCGGTGTGCTCGGCGTCCTGCTGTTCGTCGAGGTAGGCGATCGCCACATCGGCGCCCTCCTTGGCGAAGGCGACCGCGACCGCGCGGCCGATCCCGGAGTCACCGCCGGTGATCAGTGCCCGCTTGCCGGCGAGCAGATCTCGGCCGACGTAGTCGCGCATCTCGTCGCGGGGGCGTTCGGACATGTCGGAGGTTTCGCCGGGGTAGGGGATCACGGCGTCGGGCGTTGGAGCGGAATCAGCCATGCGCGCCGAATATCCCGCTGTTGCGCGGTCAAACAGGTCGTCCGCACGGAGTCATCCGCGTCACGAACGTATGCGTGACCAAATATGAATTCTCTAACGCTCGACGTTTACCGACAAAGGCCCCGGGTAGCCGGGCCCCATGTCGACCGGCAGGCAGCGCGCGATTCTGGCGTGGCACGTGCACGGCGCCTGGATGCAGGCGCTGGTGGCCGGCGCGCATCGCTACCTGGTCCCGGTGAACGCCGCCAGGGACGCTGACGGCCGGGGGCTGCTCGGCCGGGACTGGCCCCAGGCCGAAGAGATCGACGCCGACCGGCTGCGCGGCGAGGACATCGAGCTGGTGGTGCTGCAGCGCCCCGAGGAGATCGAGCTGACCGAGCGGTGGACGGGCCGGCGGCCGGGTCGCGACCTTCCCGCCGTCTACGTCGAACACAACGCGCCGCGACCGCACGCCGTCGACAGTGTGCATCCGCTGGCCGACCGCACCGACATTCCCGTCGTCCACGTCACCGACTTCAACCGACTGATGTGGGACAGCGGTGACGCGCCCACTCGGGTGATCGACCACGGCATCGCCGATCCCGGGCTGCGCTACAGCGGTGAGATCGCGGCGGCCGCGACGATGATCAACGAACCGGTGCGGCGCTGGCGCACGGTCGGTGCCGATCTCCTGGCCCCGCTGGGGGCCCGCGTCCCGATCGACGTGTGGGGTATGGGAACAGCGGCACTGGCCGACCGGCACTGGCCGGGCGTCCGCGCACAGGGAGACGTCCCGGGACCGCAGCTGTGGCAGGACGTGGCGCGGCGCCGGGTGTACCTGCACACGGCGCGGTGGACCTCGCTCGGACTGTCGCTGGTGGAGGCGATGTTCCTGGGAATGCCCGTGGTGGCTGTCGCCTCGACGATGGCGCCGCTGGTGGTGCCCGCCGAGGCGGGTGTGGTGAGTGCCGATGTCGAGACGCTGGCATCGGCGCTGGAAAGGTTCGTGTCCGATCCGCCCGCGGCCGGTGCCGCGGGTAAGGCGGCGCGTGACTTCGCGATGGCGCACTTCTCGCTCGACCGCTTCCTCGATGACTGGGATCGGTTGATCGACGACTGCTGCGGTTGACGTCGCGGGAGAGGAAGCCGATGAAGATCGCAATGGTCTCCGAACACGCCAGCCCACTGGCGACCCTCGGCGGGGTGGACGCCGGCGGTCAGAACGTTCATGTGGCCGAGTTGTCGGCGGCGCTGGCACGCTGTGATCACGAGGTCACCGTCTACACCCGCCGCGACGACCCGGATCTTCCCGAACGCGTCACCACGGCAGAGGGTTACACCGTCGTGCACGTACCCGCCGGGCCCGCCCGCCCGCTGCCCAAGGACGAGTTGCTGGGGCATATGGGGCCGTTCGCGCAGTACCTCGACGAACAGTGGAGCAGTGACCGGCCCGACGTGACCCACGCGCACTTCTGGATGTCGGGTATCGCCACCCAGTTGGCCGCCCGGCACCTCGACCTGCCCGCGGTGCAGACGTTCCATGCCCTCGGTGTGGTCAAACGTCGTCACCAGGGTGCGCTGGACACCAGCCCCAAGGACCGGCTGAAGCTCGAGGCGATGGTGGCCCGCACCGCGACGTGGGTGGCCGCCACGTGCACCGACGAGGTGTTCGAACTCATGCGGCTCGGGCGGTCGCGCACCCGGATCTCGGTGGTCCCGTGCGGGGTCGACCTCGACCTGTTCACCCCGGACGGCCCCCGCGCCGAACGCGGCGCGCGGTACCGGGTCGTGAGCGTCGGAAGGTTCGTGCCGCGCAAGGGTTTCGACGTGGTGGTCCGCGCACTGCCCGCCATCGCGGACGCGGAACTGGTGCTGGTCGGCGGACCCGACCGCGCCGAGGTGGAGGCCGACCCCGAAGCCCGCCGGCTGCGCGACCTCGCCGAGCGGCTCGGCGTCGGCGACCGGCTGGTGTTCCAGGGGGCGGTGGCCCGCGCGGACATGCCCGCCCTGCTGCGGTCGGCCGATGTCGTCGCCTGCACGCCGTGGTACGAGCCGTTCGGCATCGTCCCACTCGAGGCGATGGGATGTGGTGTCCCGGTCGTGGCCGCCGCCGTGGGCGGGATGCTCGACACCGTCGTCCACGACGTCACCGGGCGCCTGGTTACCCCGAAGCGGCCCGTCGAGGTCGCCGAAGCGGTCAACACCCTGCTGCACGACGCGTTCCTGCGGCAGAGCCTGGGCGCCGCGGGACGCGACCGTGCCCGAGCGCGGTACTCATGGGATCGCGTCGCCGCCGACACGCTGCGCATCTACGACCGGGTGGTGCCCGGCGCCCACGAGACGGCGGCATGCGACCCCACGACATCCGCGACGACGTCCGCCTCGTCGGTATGAGCGCCTCACCCGGACTCCAGCAGCTCGAGCGCCCGCTCGACCCGGTCCGGCAGGCGCCTGCGCCCGCGCAGCACGGCGGGCAGGCGCGCGACGGCCTCGCCCGCGGCCCGCGCGTGTTCGGTGTCGCGCAGCGTCGCGGTGAGCAGTGTGCCGGTGGCCCGCAGGCACTGTCCGGCGGGGCGGCGCAGCCAGGTGGTCAGAACGTCGTTGCGCATCACGCGGGCGGCCTGTGCGGCGGTGGTGGCGCGCACCTGCGACGGCTGGTGCATCGCCACCAGGGCCGGGCAGTAGCACAGGTCCCAGCCGAGTGTGGTCATGTCCACGGCGAGCAGCATCTCCTCGCCGCGGAAATGCAGGATGCCGGAGAATCCGCCGGCCTGTTCGAACGCGGCCCTGCGCACCATCGCCGCGCACGACATGAAACCCAGGATCGCCGGGCCGGGCAGATGCGGCGGATGTCCCAGCGGGCTGTCGGCCAGCATTCTGCTGAAGTCGTCCTCCCGGTCGCGGGGCAGCACGATGGTGCGGGCGGCGAGCAGGCCCACCCCGGGGTGGGCGTCGAAGGTCTGCTCGGCAATCGCCGGAGCGTCGGGCTGCCACCAGGAGTCGTCGTCGCAGAACGCCACGTACGGGGTGGCGCTGGCCGCGACGCCGGCGTTGCGGCCCACCGCCCCGCGGTTGCTGTCCAGTTCGACGAGGTGCACCCGGCCCGCCGCGCGGGACGCCACGCGTTTGACGGTGGCCACCGAATCGTCGCGAGAGTCGTTGTCCACCACGACGACCGGGCACTCGGTGGTGTCGAGCAGGCGGGTCACGACGGACGCCAGTTCGCCCGCCCGGTCCCGGCTGGCGATCACGAACGTGGTTCGCGGCGGGTTCCGTTGGGCCATGGTCGCTGTCCTTCCCCCGCCGGCCACACGGCAAACGGCGCTTTCCCCACCACTTCGGGGGTTCGGCGCCGTGCTGCATGACTCGGGCCGGGCTGTGGTGCTCGGTGGTTGCGGATTCGTCGGCGGCCACCTGTGCGAACGGCTGCTGGCCACCGGGGTGGAGGTCATCTGTGCCGACGACCTGTCGACCAGCGCACCCGACGCGGAGAACCTGCTCCGTGACCATCCGGGCTACCGGTTCGTGCACCAGGACATCACCGAACCGCTGACCGGACCGGCGCTGGCCGAACACGTGGACGTGGTGTTCCACCTCGCCTCACCCGCCTCGCCCGTGGACTACCTACGACTGCCGCTGCACACCCTGCACACCGGCGCGATGGGCACCGCCAACGCGCTGGCGGTCGCCGAAAGTCACGGCGCGCGGTTGGTGCTGGCGTCGACCAGCGAGGTCTACGGTGATCCACTCGAGCATCCGCAGACCGAAACCTACTGGGGCAACGTCAATCCGACCGGCCCCCGCAGTGTGTACGACGAGGCCAAGCGTTACGCCGAGGCACTGACGTTCGCCCACCGTCGCGAGCGCGGCACCGACGTCGGGGTGGCACGGATCTTCAACACCTACGGGCCGCGGATGCGCTCCCACGACGGCCGTATGGTGCCGACGTTCATCCGCCAGGCGCTTGCGGGCGAACCGATCACCGTTACCGGGTCGGGTCTGCAGACCCGGTCGCTGTGCTTCGTCGACGACACCGTCGAAGGACTGATGGCACTGGCCCGCTCGGCGTACCCGGGTCCGGTCAACATCGGCAACCCGCACGAGGTGACGGTGCAGCACGTAGCCGAACTCATCCGCGAACTCGCGGGCGCGGAGTCGGCCATCGAGTTCCTGCCTGCCGTCGAGGACGACCCCCAGCGGCGCTGCCCGGACATCGCGGTGGCCGGCGAACAACTCGGCTGGCAACCGCGGATGCCCTACCGGGACGGGCTGGCACGGACCGTCGAGTGGTTCCGCTCGGTGGATCACATCTCGGAATACGCAGCAGCGCACGCAAACTCAGCAAGTTAGGGGAACGACGGATGCGAATTCTCGGCATCAACGCGGTGTTCCACGATCCGGCCGCGGCCCTCGTCGTGGACGGTCGGATCGTGGCGGCCGCCGAGGAGGAACGGTTCTCCCGCCGCAAGCACGGCAAGCAGGCGGTGCCGTTCTCCACCTGGGAGATGCCGGTGCAGGCCGCCCGCTGGTGTCTGGCCCACGCCGGCCTCGACCCGGCAGACCTGGACGCCGTCGGCTACTCCTACGACCCGGCACTGATGGACGAAACCACCGCGGGCATGGCGGGACTCGACCGCGACTGGGAGTACCTGCGCACGCTCTACGCCGAACGGGCACCCCGGTTCCTGCAGTCGGCGCTGCCCGGGCTGGACCCCAGCATCGTCCGCCACGTCCGCCACCACGTCGCGCACGCGGCCTCGGCCGCGCTGGCCTCGCCGCACCCGGACTGCGCGGTGCTGGTCGTCGACGGCCGCGGCGAGCGCGCCTCGATGCTCGCCGGCGCCTACCGGGACCAGAAGCTCGATGTGCTTGCCACCCAATCACTTCCGCATTCACTGGGGCTTTTCTACGAGGAACTCACCGAACACCTCGGATTCGTCCGCTCCAGCGACGAATACAAGGTGATGGCGATGGCGTCCTACGGCGCACCGCGATTCGCCGACCGGCTGCGGGAATCGGTGTACTCCACCGGTGACGGCGGATTCCGCACCGAACCGGTCGACTGGGAGTCCTTCGCTCCGAAACGCAAGGCCGGCGCGGGTAGCGGCCACGCGCTGGACCGCCCCGAACCCGACCACGCGGACCTGGCGTCGAGCGTGCAGCGCGCCGTCGAGGACGTGCTGCTCGATCTGGTGGGCTGGCTGCGTGGGCGCACCGACTCCGAGAGCCTGTGCCTGGCGGGGGGAGTGGCGCTCAACTGCGTCGCCAACTCGAAGATCTTCGCGCGCGGCGGCTTCGACGACGTGTGGGTGCAACCGGCCGCGGGCGATTCGGGGACGGCGCTGGGGGCCGCGCTCTCCCTGGCCGGGGAGGCGGGCGAACCGATCAGCCCGATGCCGTCCGCCGCACTGGGCCGCGGCTTCTCCGACGGCGAGATCGAGGCCACGCTGCGCGAGGCGGCCGTGCCGTTCGAACGCCCTGACGACGTCGCCACCGCGGTCGGCGATGCGTTGGCCGACGACAAGCTCATCGGCTGGTTCCAGGGGCGGGCGGAGTTCGGTCCGCGCGCCCTGGGTAACCGGTCGCTGCTCGCTGATCCCCGCCGCATCGAGAACCTGGAGCGGCTCAACACCGTCAAGGGCCGCGAACAGTTCCGGCCGGTGGCGCCGATGGTGCTCGCCGAGCGGGCGGCCGAGATCTTCTCGGGCGGGCCGCTTCCCAGCCGCTACATGCTGTTCGTGCACGAGGTGGCCGAGCAGTGGCGCTCACGCATCCCGGCGGTCACCCATGTCGACAACACCGCGCGCATCCAGACCGTGGACGACAGCCAACCGCTGCTGCACGCCACCATCGCCCGGTTTGCCGCACGCACAGGTGTGCCGGTCGTCGTCAACACCAGCTTCAACACCGCGGGCCGCCCGATGGTCGACAGCCCCCGTGACGCCCTCGAATGCTTCGGCAGCAGCCCCATCGATGTGCTGGCGATCGGGCCGTTCCTGGTGCGGAGGCCCGTGTGACGGACACGTACACCGCATCGTTCTCGATCGTCGTCCCGACCATCGGCCGGGAGTCGCTGTTCCGGCTGCTGGCCGCACTCGATACCGAGCACGGTCCCGCGCCGGAATGTGTGGTCGTCGTCGACGACCGCCGGGGCGACGTGCCTGCGTTGCGGGCGGACACGGGCCTTCCGGTCACCGTGCTGCGCAGCGGTGGCCGCGGCCCGGCGGCGGCGCGCAACACCGGGTGGCGCGCCACGAACACCCGGTGGGTGTGCTTCGTCGACGACGACGTCGTGCCCGGACCCGGTTGGCTGAACGCACTGGCCGCCGATCTGCGGGGCGCCGACACGGCGGGTGCGGCGGGCACTCAGGCGGTCATCGAGGTGCCCACGGTCGAGGGGCGGCGCGCGACCGACGACGAGAAGCGCACCCGGCGCCTCGCCGATGCGCGGTGGATCACCGCGGACATGGCCTACCGGCGTGACGTCCTGATCGCGGTCGGCGGCTTCGACGAGAGGTTCCCCCGGGCCTACCGGGAGGACTCCGACCTCGCGCTGCGAATCACCCTGCAGGACAACATGATCCTCCAGGGTGCGAGGAGGTCCACCCACCCGGTGGCCCGGGCGTCGCTGATGAGCAGCGTGCGCGCGCAGATCGGCAACCGCGACAACGCGCTGATGCGCCGCAAACATGGCAGGCGCTGGCGCTCTCTGATCGGCGAGGGCCGGGGCAGGCTCCCCGCCCACGCCGCGACGACCGCCGCCGCGGCCACCGCCACACTCGCCGCGCTCAGAAGGCACCGGCGCACTGCCGCGGGAGCGGGCGCCGCGTGGGCGGCGTTGACTCTGGAATTCGCCGCGCGAAGATTCCTCGCGGGTCCCCACACGGTGTTCGAGGCGGGACGCATGCTCCTCACCAGCGCCCTGATTCCTCCCGTCGCGGTGTACCACCGGGTGCGCGGCGAATCGGCGTGCCGCGGGGCCCGGCGCGATCCGCCGCTGGCCGTCCTGCTCGACCGCGACGACACCATCATCGAGGACGGGCCGTACCTCAACGACCCCGCCGGTGTGAGACCGATGCCAGGGGCGAAGGGCGCCCTGGGCAGGCTGCGCGAGCGCGGACTGCTGCTGGCCGTGGTCACCAACCAGTCCGGGGTCGCGAAGGGGCTGATCACCGACGGCCAGCTCGCGGCGGTGAACGCCCGTGTCGACGCCGAACTCGGGCCGTTCGACTCCTGGCAGGTCTGCGTCCACGACAACGACGACGGCTGCGCGTGCCGCAAGCCGGCGCCCGCAATGGTGCGGGCCGCCGCGGACGCGCTCGGTGTGCACCCAGCGCGGTGCGTGATGATCGGCGACACCGGGGGTGACGTGAACGCCGCACTGGCGGCGCGCGCCGATGCGGTGCTCGTACCCACCGAACGCACACTGCCCCAAGAGATCTCGGAGGCCCACAGCAGGGCGCGGGTGGCCGCGACGCTGGTGGAGGCGGTCGAGATGATCCTCAGGGACTGCACGTGACCCGCGCGGTGGTCGCGAGGCTGGACAGTGCCGGTGACGTGTTGATCGCCGGACCTGCGGTGCGCGCGATCGCCGCGCACCACGATTCGGTGACGTTCCTGGCCGGACCGCGGGGCCGGGCGGCCGCCGACCTGCTGCCCGGTGTCGGCGAGATCGTCGAATGGCAGGCGCCCTGGGTCGATTTCGACTCCCCGGAGCTGACCGCGGGCCATGTCGAATCGTTGATCAAGCAATTGCGCGACATCCGGCCGGACCGCGCCTTCATCTTCACGTCCTTCCACCAGTCTCCGCTGCCCCTGGCGCTGATCCTGCGGATGGCGTCGGTGCCGTGGGTGGGCGCGATCAGCGAGGACTATCCCGGCACCCTGCTCGACCTGCGCCACCACGTCGAGCCCGGGATCCCGGAACCGCAACGAGCGTTGTCGCTGGCCGAGGCGGGCGGCTGCGCGCTGCCCGGCGGGGACGACGGCGCGCTGCGGGTGCGTCCGCCCGCACCCCTGATTGGAGAGTTGGCCGAGATCACGGCGGCCGGACCGTATGTCGTGTTCCACCCGGGGGCGGCGGTGCTCGCCCGCAGACCGAGCGCGCGGCGCAGCGCCGACATGGTCGCCGCGCTCACCGCCGCGGGCCACCGGGTCGTCGTCACCGGCGAGGCGGCCGAGAAGGACCTCACCCGGCACGTCGCAGGGGATGTCGCTGTCGACCTCGGTGGCCGCACCACCCTGCGCACGCTGGCCGCGCTGTACGCCGCGGCCCGGGTGGTGGTGGTGCCCAACACCGGCCCCGCCCACCTGGCCGCGGCCGTCGGCGTGCCAGTGGTCTCGCTTTTCGCACCGGTGGTGCCCGCGTCGCAGTGGAGCCCTTACGGCCGCAACGTCATCCGGCTCGGTGACCAGGACGCGCCCTGCCGGCTCACCCGCGCCCGCACCTGCCCGGTCCCCGGCCATCCCTGTCTGGACGGCATCACCGACGCCGACCTGCTCGCCGCGGTCGATCGATTGGGAGGAGAACCATGATCGAGACGCATATTTCCGCACTCGCCGAGGCGTTGACCCGCATCGGCGTCGAGACGCCGAGGGTGAACTCCTGGGGCAGGCACCTCGCCGAGGTGCTGATGTCCGGCGGCCGATTGCTGGCCTGCGGCAACGGGGGCAGTGCAGCAGAGGCGCAGCACCTGACCGCCGAACTGGTCGGGCGCTTCATGGGGGAACGAATGCCGTTGTCCGCCATCTCGTTACATGCCGACACCTCGGCGCTCACCGCGATCGCCAACGACTACGGCGTCGAAGAGGTCTTCTCCAGAGGTGTGCGCGCGCACGGCCGGTTCGGTGACGTGCTGGTCACCCTGTCGACCAGCGGCACCAGTCCCAACGTGCTGGCCGCGGTGAAGGCCGGCCACGAGATGGGGCTGACGTGCTGGGCCCTGACCGGTCCAGCGCCCAACCCCCTGGCCGCGATGTGCGACGACGCGATTTGTGTCGACGCCCCCAGCGGCGCGACCGTGCAGGAGATCCACCTGCTGCTGGTGCACGGGCTGTGCATGGCGGTCGACGACGCGGTGGGAGCATCCCATGGGTGAACCCCTCGTCATCATCGGGGACTCGATGCTCGACGTCGACATCGAGGGCAGTGCCACCCGGCTGAGCCCCGAGGCGCCGGTGCCCGTCGTCGACGCGGAACGGGTCTGGCACCGCCCCGGCGGCGCCGGACTGGCCGCCGTGCTGGCCGCGCGCGTCGACCGGGACGTCGTGCTGGTCACCGCACTGGCCGACGACCCCGACGGGCGGGCCCTGGCCGCGCTGCTCGAGGAGGCCGGGGTGCGGGTGGTCGCGTTGCCGCTCGCAGGTGACACGGTGTGCAAGACCAGGATCCGGGCCGCCGGGCAGTCGATGCTGCGCCTCGATCACGGGGATGGCACCGCGGCGGGCGGTGCACTGCCCGACGAGGTGGCCGCCGTGCTGGACGAGGCGCGTGCGGTGTGTGTGGCCGACTACGGCCGTGGCGTCTGCACGCATCCCGGTGTGCGGCAACTGCTGACAGACGTGGCCGAACGTGTGCCCGTGGTGTGGGATCCGCACCCGCGGGGTGCGGCCCCGACACCCGGCTGCTGGCTGGTCACCCCGAATCAGGATGAGGCCGAACGATTCTCCGAACGCGGTGACAGCGATGCGCATTCCGCGGAGCGGCTGCGCCAGCGGTGGCGGGCCGACGCGGTGTGCGTCACGCTCGGCGCCGGGGGAGCGGTGCTGGCCAGCGAGGCCGGCAGCGTGCACATCCCGGTGCCCGCGGTGGCGGGGGTGTCCACGGGCCGGCGTGACACCTGCGGCGCCGGTGACCGGTTCGCCGTGGCGGCGACGCAGGCCTTCGGCGCGGGGGACAACGCCTCGGCGGCGGTCACCGCGGCCGTCGAAGCTTCGAGCCGGTTCGTCACCACCGGGGGCGCCGTCGGGGTGTCCCGTGCTGTCACGGTCGGCGGAAGCCGCCGTGGTGCAATCGCATCCAGTGCGCTCACCGGTGACGTCACCGAGGTACGGGACCGGTTGCGCAGACGCGGCGGCACCCTGGTGGCCACCGGCGGATGCTTCGACCTGCTGCACACCGGTCACGTGCGGCTGCTGCACCAGGCCCGTCAACTCGGCGACGCCCTGGTGGTGCTGCTCAACTCCGACGATTCCGTGCGGGCGCTCAAAGGGCCGAGCCGACCCGTGATGGCCGCCGAGGACCGGGCACGGGTGCTGGCCGCGCTGGCGTGTGTCGACGCGGTCGTGATCTTCGGCGAGTCCTCGCCCGAAGAGGCGCTCGAACGGCTGCGGCCCGACATCTGGGTCAAAGGCGGCGACTACACCGAGAACGACCTCCCCGAAGCCGGCGTCGTGCGAAGGCACGGCGGTGAGGTGGTGCTGCTGCCCACCGTCGCCGGCTATTCCTCTTCCAACCTGATCGCAGCGGCCAATCTGACCCACGCGGCGCGGTCGTGAACCGAAAGGACCCCTCATGACCTCACAGGGCCTCGGCAACATCCTCGTCACCGGCGGCGCATCGGGGCTCGGCGCCGCCACGGTGAGAGCCGTACTCCAGCATGGGGGCACACCTCTGGTGATCGACGTCAATCCGTTGCCTGCCGACTTCGGTCAAACCATCGCGTTCGTGCAGTGCGACCTCGCGGACACCGGTGCGGTCGACTCCGCGGTGCGTGAACTGGCCGAGAGCGTGGACGGCCGGTTGCACGGGGTGTTCACTGCCGCGGGCATCGATGCGTGCGGAAAACTCGACGATGTCTCGGTCAAGGACTGGGAGCGCGTCATCGACGTCAACCTGCTCGGCACCGTCGCGGTGGTGCGCTCGGCGCTGCCGTACCTCAAGGCGACCCACGGCCGAATCGTCACCTGCGCGTCCACGCTGGGCATCAAAGCGGTCAGCGATGCGACCGCCTACTGTGCGTCGAAGTTCGGCGTCGTCGGCTTCAGCCGCGCACTGGCCGCGGAACTGGCCGGACAGGTCGGGGTGACCACGTTGATTCCCGGCGGTATGCACACCGCATTCTTCGACAACCGCGACGAACAGTACAAGCCGCCACCGGACGCCAAGCTCAACCAGCCCGAAAACGTCGCGGAGACAATCATATTCGCGCTCACCCAGCCTGCCGGGTGCGAGGTGCGGGAGCTGGTGGTGTGCGCATCGACGGAGTCGTCATGGCCTTGAGTGACACCGCCTTGAGTGACACCGCCTTGAGTCACACCGCCGTGAGCGACACCATCCTGGTGCTGCGTGCGCTCGGGCTCGGCGATCTGCTCACCGGCGTGCCCGCGCTGCGGGGGCTGCGCCGGGCAAATCCGGACGCGCACATCGTGCTGGCCACCCCGGAACGGTTCTGCGGGCTGGCGACGCTCATCGGCGCGGTCGACGCGGTCGAACCGACCCCCGGGCTGGGCCGGCTGCACCCGCTGCGCACCACACCGGCGCTGGCGGTCAACCTGCACGGCAGCGGCCCGCAGAGCATCAGCGACCTGCTCGCCCTCGGTCCGCGGTCGATCCTCACCCACCGCCATGACACATTCCCCGGACTGCAGGGGCCGGCCTGGCCGAGTGGCATCCATGAGGTCGACCGCTGGTGCGGGCTGCTCGCGTGGGCCGGGATACCCAGTGCTGCGGATGATCTGACGATTCCGCGTCCGAACGGCTATCCCGATCGCGCCGGCGTCGTTGTCGTCCACCCCGGTGCCGCGTTCCCCGCGCGCCGCTGGCCGCCCGAACGGTTCGCCGCCGTTGCCGCCGCACTGCACGCCGACGGACACGAGGTGGTGATCACCGGCGACTCCCACGAGCTGGACCTGGCCCGGACGGTGGCCGCCGAGGCCGGGCTCCCCGGCGGTGCGGTACTGGCCGGCACACTCGGATTGCTGGGGCTGGTCGCGCTCATCAGTGACTGCCGGCTGCTGGTCTGCGGTGACACCGGCGTCGGCCACATCGCCACCGCCACCGGCGCACCATCGGTGCTGATGTTCGGGCCCACCCCGCCGAGCCGGTGGGGTCCGCGCGGCACCGGCCCCCACGTCGCCCTGTGGTCCGGCGGCGAAGGCGATCCGCACGGCGACCGCCCCGACCCGGGGTTGTTGCGGCTCACCGTGTCCGACGTGCTCGAGGCGGTGGACGCGCTGCTGATTGAGCGCGTGTGAGGGCCGGGGTGATCGGCGCCGGCCTGACCTACCTCGGGCTCGGGTGTTTGGCACCGGCGGTAGCCGGGGTATGGAAGGCAGACCATGGTGAGCACGAGGTTGGGGCGCGCACGAGAACGATCATCCGGCGGTGCTGCCGATCTGCTCCATGACCGGGTATTACCCGGAGGAATATGCCGTCACACATACGTACCTGCGACTGCCCCGAGCGCCGATGGCTAGCCGCCGAACGGGCTGGGGTACTCTCGCTTCGATATTGCCGGGAGGTCAGATGGCCGAGGTCGAGAATCAGCACAACGGGCAGGCCAGCGCCGACCGTTCGGTGGAGCTGCGTGTTGCGGCGACGCTGGAGAACCTCGCGGTGTTGCGCACGCTCGTCGCCGCGGTGGGCACCTTTGAGGATCTCGACTTCGACGCGGTCTCGGATCTGCGGCTCGCGGTCGACGAAGCCTGCACCCGGCTGATCCGCTCGGCGGTCCCCAAGTCGACGCTCGTCGTCGTGGTGCACCCCAAGGAGTCTGAGGTCGTAGTGGACGCGTCGACCACCTGTCAGAACACCGACATCCTTGCGCCGGGCAGCTTCAGCTGGCACGTGCTGAGCTCGCTGACCGACGAGGTGCGCACCTTCTCCAACGGCCAGAGCCACGAAGACGGTCAGGTATTCGGCATCTCGATGACGACGAGACGAGCGAGTTCGTTGCGGTGACGCCATCGTCGGCACAGGGTTCGTCGCCACGACAGAACTCTGAGTACTCGGACGTGGCCGCCATGTTCCGGGAGCTCCAGCAGCTCACCCCGGATACGCCGACGTTCCAGCGCCAGCGCGACCGGATCGTTGAGCGCTGCCTGCCTCTGGCTGATCACATCGCGCGCCGTTTCGACGGCCGCGGGGAACCGCGGGACGACCTCGTGCAGGTCGCCCGTGTCGGTCTGGTCAACGCGGTGATCCGCTTCAACGTCGACGCCGGATCGGACTTCGTGTCCTTCGCCGTGCCCACGATCATGGGTGAGGTCCGCCGCCACTTCCGGGACAACAGCTGGTCGGTCAAGGTGCCCCGCCGGCTCAAGGAACTGCACCTGCGGTTGGGTGCGGCCACCGCCGAATTGTCACAACGGCTGGGCCGCGCGCCGACGGCCAGCGAGCTCGCCGAGGAACTCGGCATGGACCGCGACGAGGTGGTCGAGGGCCTGGTCGCCGGGAGCTCCTACAACACGCTGTCCATAGACAGCGGCGGGAACAGCGGAACCGAGGAAGCACCCGCGATCGCCGACACGCTCGGCGACGTCGATCTGGGACTCGACCAGATCGAGAACCGTGAGGCGCTGCGGCCCCTGCTGGCGGCGCTTCCGGAACGCGAACGCATGGTGCTGCTGCTGCGGTTCTTCGAGAACCTCACCCAGACCCAGATCGCCGAACGCGTAGGCATCTCACAGATGCACGTGTCGCGGCTGCTGGCCAAATCGCTAACTCGGCTTCGCGACCAGTTGCAGTAGCGGACGCGCTTCACCCGGCAGGGCTGAAAGCGCCGACTGGACGGTGTCCGACCAGGGCAGTGTGGCGTCCGGATCGCAGATCCGCAGGAGCCGGCTGACGGCCGCACTGGGCACCAGAACCCAGCCGATGTTCGCACTTGCGCAGCGGACGTTGAGGGTGTGCAAGGCGGAAAAGCCTGCGGTGCCGAAGAATGCGACGCCCGAGAGGTCGAGGACCAGCGCGCGTTCGGCGTGCTGCAACGTGAAGTCCACCAAGTGCTGGGCGTTGGCGGCGTCGAGGTCGCCGTGGGCGGTGACGACGGTCGTCGACGGCTGCGGCGTTGCCGCCGCGAACCGGGCGGTGTGGCAGATCGTCGAGCCGGGGTGGGTGGCCGCTTCGCGGTGGGAAGCCGGCTGGGAAGAAAGGGACATTGTGACTCCATCAGTCGAAAGATTCGTACTGTGGCTCACGTCAGTGAAACAGGCCCTGCGTTCTCAAAACCTTCGGTGCGTGGGCCGGATGTCGGGCCCCCGCTCCTACGTCGATGACGTTTGCAAGCAGGCTGTCAGCTCAACCTTGTTCGAAGACTACGCCGCCTGCCGCGGGTTGGACAGCGGGCCGCAATTTTCTCATCAAGGCCTCACCGGCCGGTATGCGGGCGGGTGACACTGTTGGGTATGTCGGAAACCTGGTCGCCGGCCGGTGTACTACTCGCGGCCGGGGCGGGGATGCGATACGGCATGCCGAAAGTTCTTTCTCACGAGGGCGATTGGCTTCGGATCGCGGTGGAGGCGTTGCACGGGGGCGGTTGCGTCGACGTGGTGGTGGTGCTCGGCGCGGCGCTGGTGGACGTGCCGCGGCCGGCGCGGGCTGTGGTCGCCTCGGACTGGAGCGACGGCCTGAGCGCATCGGTGCGCGCGGGCATCGCGGCGATTCCGGATGCCGACGCCGCCGTGTTGCACACCGTGGACACCCCTGATGTGGGGGCCGATGTGGTGCGCCGCGTCCTGGGGGCAGCGCGTACCGCGCCCAGCGGTGTGGCCCGGGCGGTCTTTCGGGGGCAGCCCGGCCACCCGGTGGTAGTGGCGAAACGGCACTGGCCGGCTCTGCTCGCGTCCCTCGACGGTGACGAAGGCGCGCGGTGGTTTCTCCGGCAGCGCGACGACGTCGTCGCCGTGGAGTGTGGGGACCTCGCGACCGGGGTGGACGTGGACGAAGCCTGACGCACGGCATCACACGTCCGGCACCGCTCAGATGTCGAGTGCGTCGGCGAAACGGCGCACGGCCGCGACCGCGGCGTCGGCTGCCGCGTCGTGCCCCGCGCGGGCCCGCGACGACACCTCTCCGGTGGCCGGCCGCAGCGCGACCTCGGCGAGCAGTTCTCCCGTCGTCGGTTCGCACACCGCCCACGTGTATCGGGTGTCGCCCGCCCACTCGCCCGCGGTTCGGGTCACGTAGTCCGGGTCCGTCTCGCCGAGGTCGCCGAGCCCCGGACGGTCGTCCATCAGGGCGTCGGCGCGCAACGCCCGCAGATACCACGCGCCCGCGTTGATCTCGATCGGTTCCACGTCTGCTCTCCCTTGCCGGTTGCATGGGCACTGTAACGAGATTGGGACTAGGTTCCGGAGCGGCGACGTTGCCGCTGACGGCCGCGCGCACACCGACGGCCCAGCCGTCACCTCAGCAAGGAGAAAGCAATGCCCACCATCACCACCGACGACGGCGTCGACATATTCTTCAAGGACTGGGGTTCGGGTCAGCCGATCGTGTTCAGCCACGGCTGGCCGCTGTCCGCGGACGACTGGGACACCCAGATGCTGTTCTTCCTGTCCCAGGGATACCGCGTCGTCGCACACGACCGCAGAGGGCACGGCCGCTCCACCCAGACCGCCGACGGCCACGACATGGACCACTACGCCGACGATCTCGCGGCCGTCGTCAAGCATCTGGACCTCCGCGACGCCGTCCACGTCGGCCACTCGACGGGCGGTGGGGAAGTGGCGCACTACCTCGCGCGCCACGGCGAGAGCCGGGCCGCCAAGGCCGCGCTGATCAGCGCCGTACCGCCGCTGATGGTCAAAACGGAGGACAATCCCGGCGGTCTGCCCAAGGAGGTGTTCGACGATCTGCAGGCGCAGTTGGCGGCCAACCGTTCGGAGTTCTACCGGGCACTGCCCTCCGGACCGTTCTACGGCTACAACCGTCCCGGTGCGGAACCCTCGGAGGCGATCATCGCCAACTGGTGGCGTCAGGGGATGATGGGCGGCGCCAAGGCGCACTACGACGGGATCGTCGCGTTCTCGCAGACCGACTTCACCGAGGACCTGCGCGCGATCAGCATCCCGGTGCTGGTGATGCACGGCGACGACGACCAGATCGTCCCGTACGCGGATTCCGGGCCGCTGTCGGCTGACCTGTTGTCGAACGGCACGCTCAAGACCTACCCCGGCTTCCCGCACGGTATGCCAACCACCCAGGCCGACACCATCAATGCCGATCTGCTGGAGTTCATCCGCTCCTGACCCTCACCGGTCGACGAGCAGCGCCTCGAAGGCCACCCGATCGCCGCGGTAGAGCGCCCGCACCAACTCGATCGGGTGGTCGTCGGTGTCGACCGTGCGCCGGTTGAGCAGCAGCACCGGCATGGCGGTGGTGGTGCCGAGCAGAGCCGCCTCACGCGGGGACGGCAGCGCGGTCTCGATCCGTTCGAGTGCGGCGCCGAATTCGACGCCGGACGCGCGGATCGCGGTGTAGAGCGACGTGGCCGGATCGAACGACTCGCGCAGCCAGCCGAACCGCCGCACGGTCAGGTAGGTACTCTCCAGGCCGATCCGGTCGCCGTCGGCGAGCAGCACACGTTCGAGTGCCATCACCTTGGCGCCGCGCTGCACTCCGAGCGCGGCGGCCGTCTCGGTGTCCGCGCGGATGTCCACCCAGGACACCGGGATGCGGCCGGGGGTGCGGCCCATCCGCTCGGCGCCCTCGGTGTAGGACTTCAGCGAAAGTGGCTGCACGAGTTTGGGTGTCGACACCACGGTGCCGCGACCGCGGCGTTCGATGCGGCCTTCGACGAGCAGTTCGTGCAACGCCTGTCGCACCGTCTCCCTGGCAACTCCGAAGCGAACCGCCAGTTCACGTTCGGCGGGAACGGGATCGCCGATGTCGAGCCCGCCGAGCAGATCGTCGAGTTCGGTGCGGACCCGGTGAGACTTCGGCGCGCGGATCACCTCCGCCATCACGCGCGCCGTGTCGTCTGTGCGGCCGCGACGCGTTCGGCCACGGCGACCACGGTCTCGATGTCGGCGCCCCGCGCAGCCGGATCCTTGGCGGCATCGTCGAATCTCCTCAGCCGCAATGCATCCGGCCACCATGGATGGCCGGCCAGATCCTGGTCGACCGCTGCGCCGCCCTGCAGGCGCAGCGACACGATCGAGACGTCGGACAGGGCGCCCGCGTAGGCGGGATCGGTCGCTGCGAGATAGCGCTTGGCGGCGACATGAGCACCGGCCAGCCATCCGACGCGCACGCCGAAGCGGGGTGTGAGCCAATCGTGGGCGACCCTGTCGTGTGCCTCGGAATGGGCTGCGAGCAAAGGGCTGTGCCCGATGTCGTGCAGTGCGGCGGCCAGCACGAGTTCGTCGTCGGCTCCGTCGTCGAGAGCGCGCGCGGCCGACTGCAGCGCGTGGTCGAGTTCGTCGACGGCCAATTCGTCCCACACTCCGCGCAGGGACTCCAGAACGGTGATCGTCTGCTCACGGATCGACACGCAGTCAGCGTAACAGCGATTGGTCTATACCAATGGTTCACTCGGCGTTCGCCTGTCGACCACCTCGGCTTCGGCGCCCGGTCGCCGGACGACGGGAGGGTGCGCCCATGCGCATCATCATCGTCGGCGGTGGAATTCTGGGCACCGCGCACGCCGTGGAAGCGGTACGCCACGGACATCGGGTCGTCCACCTGGAACGTGAACGGGAAGCGCGCGGTGCGACCGTGCGCAACTTCGGGCTCGTCTGGGTCTCCGGGCGGACGAGCGGGGAACTCGACGCCGCGTTGCGCGCCAGGGAGCTGTGGGAGGAACTCGGCCGGGCCGTACCCGGCATCGGATTCCGCGCCACCGGATCGCTGACCCTGCTTCGCACCCCGGCCGAGGTGGCGGTGGCCGAAGAGGCCGCCGGGCGCCCCGACGCGGCCGCCCGCGGTTTCACCGTCGTCGATGCCGACCGCGTCCGCACCCTCAACCCGGCGCTACGCGGGAAATTCCTTGCCGCGCTGTACTGTTCGCGCGACGCCGCGGTGGAATCCCGGCAGGCGCTCCCGGCGATCCGCGGGTACCTGGCCGCGACGGGCCGCTACACCTTCCTGCCGGCGACCGAAGCGCGTGCGGTGGAGGGTCTCGGCGTGCGTGACGACCACGGGCGACGGCACGACGGCGACCTCGTCATCGTCTGTGCCGGCGCGGCGCACGGTGGGCTGGTTCGCGAGCTCGCAGGTGAGCTCCCGGTCCGCCGGGTGCGGCTGCAGATGATGCAGACGGCGCCGCTCGGCGAACGCCTCACCACGGCGATCGCCGACGGTGACAGCATGCGGTACTACCCGGGTTTCGCGGGCGCGGCGGCCGAGGACCTCGCGAGGACCCAACCGCAGGACATGGTCGCCGAACGGCATCGCATGCAGCTGCTGTGTGTCCAGCGGCTGCACGGCGGGCTCACGATCGGCGACACCCACGAGTACGCCGAACCGTTCACCTTCGACGTGTCCGAGGATCCGTACGCGTACCTCACCGGACTCGTCGAGGAGCTGCTGGGCCGCGCGCTTCCGCCCGTCGAGCGGCGGTGGGCGGGGGTCTACAGCCAGTGTGTCGACCCGGACGAGCTGGTGTGCCGCAGATCGCCGGCCCCCGGTATCCACGTGGTCACCGGTCCGGGCGGGCGCGGGATGACGCTGGGCCCGGCGATCGCCGAACAGACCGCCGACCTCGCCGGCCTGTGAATCGAATTGGTATAGACCATTTCGACGGCAGCTGTTCACGCGGTGTTCCGCTGGGCGGAACCCACTGGTCCAGAACACATCCGAAGGTGATCCGCATGCACACAGAACTCGCGGTACTCGACATGGCAGGTACCACCGTCCGCGACGACGGACTGGTGATCCGCGCGTTCGACGAGGCCGCGACCGCCGTCGGACTGCCCCGGGACGGCGCCGAACGCGAGCACGCCCGCCGGTACGTGCTCGACACCATGGGCCAGTCCAAGATCGAGGTCTTCCGCGCCCTGTTCGGCACCGAGGACCGCGCCCGCGAAGCCAACACCGCCTTCGAGAAGGCCTACGAACAGTTCGTCGACGGCGGGGTCAGCGCGGTTCCTGGTGCGGTAGAGGCGATTTCACGGTTGCGCGAGACCGGCGTGAAGGTGGCGCTCACCACGGGCTTCAGTCCGGCCACCCAGCAGCGCATGCTCGATGCGCTCGGATGGGGTGAGATCGCCGACGTGGTGCTCGCGCCCGGGCCGAACGTGCGCGGCCGGCCCTATCCGGACCTGGTGCTGACCGCCCTCATGCACGCGGGCGTCGACGACGTCCGCAAGGTCGCCGTCGTGGGAGACACCACGAGCGACATCGTGTGCGGCCTGCGGGCGGGCGCCCTGATGGTCGCCGGTGTGCTGACCGGCGCACACGACGAACCGACGCTGCGCGCCGCCGGGGCGGTACACGTGCTCGACTCCGTCGCCACCCTGCCCGAACTCCTTCTTGCCCCCTGATCCACCACCTCCGCCGAAAAGGACTGTCTCCATGATGAATCGATTGACCCGCCTGGCCGCCGCGGTATCCGCGGTGACGGCACTGGCGCTGTCCGGGTGTTCGAGTTCGGACGGTGGTTCCGCAGCGATCAACGACAAGGGTTTCCCGGACACCATCACCCTCGCCGCCGTGCCGGCCGAGAACTCCGCCGACATGCGCGCCAGCTACGACCCGCTGATCAAGCTGCTGGAGAAGGAGACCGGCTCGACGATCGAATTCGTGCAGGCATCCGACTACGCCGGCGTGGTCGAAGGGATGATCGCCGACAACGTCGACCTCGCGTTCTTCGGACCGTTCGCCTACGTCGTCGCCGGGATCAACGGCGCCAAGATCACGCCGCTCGGCGCCGTCATCGAGGAGGAGGGCGCGGAACCCGGTTACCAGTCGTACGGCCTGGCGCGGGGCGACAACGCCGCCGTCAACCGGCTCGCCGACTTCGCGGGCAAGAAGGTGTGTTTCGTCGATCCCGGATCAACATCGGGCTTCCTGTACCCGACCGCGGGGCTGATCGAGGCCGGGGTGATCGAGTCCGGCTCCGAGGCCGACATCTCCGCGGCGATGACGCCGATCTATGCGGGCGGTCACGACGCCTCGGCGCTGTCGATCAAGAACGGCGACTGTGACGCCGGCTTCGCCTTCGACAGCATGGTCGACCAAACCATGGTGCAGAAGGGCGATCTCGCCCCCGGTGACCTGAAGACGGTGTGGAAGTCGGAGATGATCGCCGGATCGGTGTTCGCCGCCAACGATTCGCTGGGCGGCGCCGCCATCGACGCTCTGAAGAAGATCTTCACCGAGAAGGCCAACGGGAAGGTGATGGCGGCCGAAGGCCTGTGCGAGGGCGACGGCTGCCTGATCACCGACGAGCGCGCGTGGGGTGTTGTCCCCGTTGACGATTCCGCCTACAACGGTGTGCGCAAGGTCTGTGAGGTCACCGGTTCCGAGAAGTGCAAGGCCTGACGGGTGGACCCCGGCCACCCGGTTGCCGGCGATGACGTCGTGGTCGCCGTCCGCAACGTCACCAAGCGATTCGGCGACACACTCGCGCTCGACGACGTCTCGCTCGATGTCCACCGGAGCGAGATGCTGGTTCTGCTCGGCCTCTCCGGCTCCGGCAAGTCGACACTGCTGCGTTGCCTCAACGGCCTCCATCCGGTCACCTCCGGTCAGGTCAACGTCGGGGGGACACGCGTCGACACGGCATCACGGGCGGAGCTGCGGGGCCTGCGCCGGCGGGTTGGGTTCGTCTTCCAGCAGTTCAACCTCGTCGGGCGGCTCAGCTGCCTGGAGAACGTCCTCATCGGCGGCCTCGGCCGGTTGCGGCTGCCCCGCTACGGGGCACTGACCTACCCCCGCGCGATGCGTGAGGAGGCGCTCGGGCACCTCGACCGCGTCGGGCTGGCCGACCTCGCCGACCGGCGGGCCGACACGCTCTCCGGTGGTCAGCAGCAGCGGGTGGCGATCGCGCGAACCCTCATGCAGCGGCCCGCCCTGCTGCTCGCCGACGAACCGGTGGCCTCGCTGGACCCGGAGAACGCCGGCGTCGTCATGGACATGCTGTTCCGCGTCTGCATCGAGGAGAAGCTCACCGTCGTGTGCACCCTGCATCAGGTCGATCTGGCGCTGGGATGGGCGCATCGGCTGGTCGGTCTGCGGAACGGACGCAAGGTGCTCGACCGTCCCGCGGTGGGCATGAACCGGGACGACGTGCTGAGCATCTACCGCCGGGTCGATCCGGCGCTCGCCGATCCGGCCGCCCGGTCGACGTGACCACCTCGCTGTCGGCGTCTCCGAGCGGGGCCGGGACTCCGCGCCCCGGCCGGCCACCCCTGGTCGGCCCTGTGCAGCTGGTGGCCGTCTGCGCACTGATCGCGACGATCGTCTCGGCCTGGTACATCGACTTCGCACCGGCTGCGTTGATCGACGGGCTCGACGAGGTCGCGGCCCTGCTGGAGCGCATGCTGCCGCCGCGCCTCGACGATCCAGGCCGCATCGGCGGGCTGGCGGTCGAGACACTGCTGATGGCGGTGCTCGGCACGGTGCTCGCCGCAGTCGCCTCGGTGCCGTTGGCTTTCCTGGCTGCCCGCAACACCACTCCGCACCCCGCGGTCTACGCCGTCGCACGGGCCGTCATCACGTTCTGCCGCGCGATGCCCGACCTGCTGTTCGCGGTGCTGTTCGTGCGGGCGCTGGGCATCGGTGTCCTGCCGGGCATCCTGGCGCTGGCGCTGCATTCGATCGGAATGCTGGGCAAGCTGTTCGCCGACGCGATCGAGCAGAGTGACCCGGGCCCGCGTGACGCGGTCCGCAGCACCGGCGTCGGCTACGTCCGGGAGATGATCAATGCCGTGCTGCCACAGGTGGTTCCGGCCTGGATCGGCACCTTCGTCTACCGCATCGACATCAACCTGCGGATGTCGGTCGTCCTCGGCTTCGTCGGGGCCGGCGGCATCGGTTTCGCGTTGCAGGATGCGCTGCGTGGGTTGGTCTACCCCCGGGCACTGGGCATCGTCCTGGTGATCCTCGCCATCATCGCCGCGATGGAGTTGGCGTCGATCGGTGTGCGGCGGGTGCTGCTCGACGCGTCGACGTCGGATCCGCGCCGGGACCGCATCTGGCGGGTCGTGCTGGGTGCGGCGGTGATCGCGGCCAGTATCGCCGCGCTGATCGAGTTGCGGATCAGCCCGTGGTCGCTGCTCACGTGGGTCGGCCCATCGATCGACGTCTTCGCGCGCATGGTCCCGCCGAACTTCTCCGCGGTGGGCACCGGTCTGCTCGACGCCGCCCTGCAGACCGTCGCCATCGGCGTGGTGTCGACCGCGATCGGTGTGGTGCTGTCGGTGCCGCTGGGGATCCTCGCGGCACGCAATGTCACACCGCACCGCTGGTGCTACCGGCTGACGCGCGCCTGGATCCTGGTGGTGCGCGCCGTCCCCGAGTTGATCCTCGCGGTGGTGTTCGTCGCCGCACTCGGGCTGGGCCCGGTCGCGGGTACGTGCGCGCTGGCGATCGGATCCATCGGTTTTCTCGCCAAGTTGGTCGCCGACGCGGTCGAGGAGATCGACCCCGGTCCGATGGAGGCGGTCCGCTCGGTGGGTGGCGGTTGGTGGAAGACGCTGTTCGCCGCGGTCGTGCCCCAGTCGATGCCCGCGCTGGTGGGGTCGAGCCTGTATCTGTTCGACGTCAACGTCCGCACCTCGACGATCCTCGGCATCGTCGGCGCCGGGGGGATCGGATATCTGCTGTTCGAATCGATCCGCACCGTGAACTTCGACGTGGCCGGCGCGATCGTGCTGGTGATCTTCGCCGTCGTCTACGCCATCGAAAGGTTGTCGGGGTGGATCCGGTCGCGTCTGGTGTGAGCAGGGCCGCGGTCTGGACCGGCAGCGGCGTCGAGATCCGTGAGGTGGCCCTACCGCACGACGGCGACCTGATCGTGCGGGTGCGACTGGCCACCGTCTGCGGCAGCGACCTGCACACCGTTGCCGGACGCCGGCGCAGCCCGTGTCCCAGCGTGCTCGGACACGAGGCCGTCGGGGAGGTCGCCGTGCCCGATCCGCACCGCGGCCTGTCGGTCGGGGAGCGGGTGGTCTGGTCGGTCATCTCCGCGTGCGGGCGGTGCCCACGGTGCCGCGCGGGGCGCAGCGCCAAATGCGCGGTGGTGCGCAAGGTGGGGCACGAACCGTTCGCGGGGGACTGGCCGCTCTCTGGTGCGTATGCCGAATACATCGCCCTGCCTCGCGGGGTGACGGTCCTGCGGGTACCCGAGGGGCTCGACGACCGGGTGGCCGCGCCCGCAGCATGTGCGACAGCGACTGTGATGGCGACGCTGGAGGCGGCCGGTCCGCTCGCCGGGCGCCGGGTGCTGATCTGCGGCGCCGGCATGCTGGGGGTCACCGCGGCCGCCGCGTGCGCGGACGCCGGGGCGCACGTGCGGATCACCGACCTCGACGCCGAACGGCTGAGGTCGGCCGAACGCTTCGGCGCCGCTGCGGATGCCGGGGGACCGGTGGACGTCACTATCGACTTCACCGGCGCGGCCGGCGCGGTCGAGGCCGCGCTGACGCGGCTGGACGTCGGGGGTGTCCTGGTTCTTGCCGGCTCGGTGATGCCCGGTCCTGCGCTATCGCTCGACCCGGAGAGTGTGGTGCGCAAATGGTGGACGATCCGCGGTGTGCACAACTACGAACCGCGCCACCTCGAGCAGGCGATCACATTCCTGGACCGGACGCAGGAGCTGTGTCCGTGGGCGTCGGTGGTGTCGGACCCGGTGCGCCTCGACGACATCGCCTCCGTGCTGGCGGCCTCCGTGCCGCCCGGAACCCTGCCGCCCGGGACCCTGCCGCCCGGAACCCTGCCGCCCGGAACCCTGCGCGCCGCTGTGGCGCCGTCGTAGCGACGTCCCGCTTCTCCGGCTCTCACCGGAGAAGCGGGACCGCTCCCCCTCGAATGTTGAGGCGACTGTCCCTCTACACGCCTCGCCATTTGGTACCTGACGCCGGGTCGCCGCCGTCAATGACCATTTCCTGCCTGGCCCCGTCGGGCACGTAGCAAACTGTACCTGAGGGGAACCTTAGAGGCAATTGGGAAGATCCGGCATTTACTTAATGGCTCCCGCTGACGGTAAAGCAAATTTTTCGAGAGCCCGTTGTTATTCGCTGAGGAAACATTTCCACGTCGTCGGCGACCCGCTCCGGCAAAACTCAGAGTGGCGCCGTCGCCGACGTCGGCGGGGGATCCACAGCCCCATGAATGGACCTGTCATTATTCGCCAACATCCGTCACTGTTGATCATACACAGCCTGTAGACGTGCTCTCATGTTTGCTCGGCACGTTGCCTGGACTGTGCGGGGACGTCGGGTCGACAAGGTATGGAACGGGCGCCGTCGCAAAGTCCGTGCGGTGTGGCAACGACATGGAGAATCATGATCGAAACCTCGATTTGTAGTCCGTCTTACCTTTGCTTGGGTAACGAGCACATTGCGCTCGGCGGAGTCAGAAACGCTGCGAAGAGCGCTCGCGGGGACCGACTCCAGAGCCGGGGAAGCGGGAATCGCAGCAAAACTACACGGTCGTCGGGGCGCTCAGATCCCGACTGGGGCGTGGACGCCGTGGGCCGCACCGCGCCCGCGAACCGGCCCACGGGGCGCCGCAGCGACATGCCAAAAACCCCGGCGCAGCTCGTTCGACTCGCGTCGATCGGGCTGCGCCGGGGTCAGGTGCTGCGTGGGGGACTACTCGCCGTCGCTCTTGATCTCGGCCAGCACGGTGCCCTGCGTGACGGCAGCGCCCGCCTCGACCGCGAGTCCGGTGATCGTGCCGTCCTTGTGGGCGGTCACCGGGTTCTCCATCTTCATGGCCTCCAGCACGACGACCAGATCGCCGGCGGACACCTGCTGACCCTCTTCGACGGCCACCTTGACGACGGTGCCCTGCATCGGCGCGGTCACCGCGTCACCGGAGGTCGCCGCGCCGCCCTGGGCGCCGCGCTTGCGGGGCTTGGGCTTCTTACGGACGACACCCGGGGCGGACGCACCGCCGCCGTTTCCGCCGAGCACCAGATCGCCCGGCAGTGACACCTCGAGACGACGGCCGCCGACCTCCACCACGACGGTCTGGCGCGGGATCGTGTCTTCCTCGTCGATCGGATCGCCACCGGTGAACGGTTCGACGGAGTTGTCCCACTCGGTCTCGATCCACCGCGTGTGCACCGTGAAGCCGTTCTCGTCACCGATGAACGCCGGATCGCTCACCACCGCGCGGTGGAAGGGGATGACCGTGGCCAGCCCTTCGACGTTGAACTCCGCCAGGGCGCGCCGTGACCGCTCCAGCGCCTCCTCACGGGTGGCACCGGTGACGATCAGCTTGGCCAGCATCGAATCGAACTGGCCGCCGATCACCGATCCGCTCTCCACGCCGGAATCCAGGCGCACGCCCGGGCCCGTCGGCGGCTCGAACTTGGTCACCGGACCGGGGGCCGGCAGGAAGCCACGTCCGGCGTCCTCGCCGTTGATGCGGAACTCGATCGAATGCCCGCGGGGCGTGGGGTCCTCGGTGATGTCGAGCGGTTCGCCGTTGGCGATCCGGAACTGCTGGCGCACCAGGTCGATGCCCGAGGTCTCCTCGGTCACCGGGTGCTCCACCTGCAGGCGGGTGTTCACCTCGAGGAACGAGATCAGGCCGTCCTGGCCGACCAGGTACTCGACGGTGCCCGCGCCGTAGTAGCCGGCCTCCTTGCAGATCCGCTTGGCGGACTCGTGGATCTCCTTGCGCTGCGCGTCGGTCAGGAACGGTGCGGGCGCCTCTTCCACCAGTTTCTGGAACCGGCGCTGCAGCGAGCAGTCGCGGGTGCCCGCGACCACGACGTTGCCGTGGGTGTCGGCGATGACCTGGGCTTCGACGTGGCGCGGCTTGTCGAGGTAGCGCTCGACGAAGCACTCACCGCGGCCGAACGCCGCGACGGCCTCACGGGTCGCCGACTCGAACAGCTCGGGGATCTCGGCGATCGAACGCGCCACCTTCATACCGCGGCCGCCGCCGCCGAAGGCGGCCTTGATCGCGACCGGTACGCCGTACTCCTCGGCGAACGCGACGACCTCGTCGGCGTTCTTGACCGGATCCGGCGTGCCGGGCACCAGCGGTGCCTGCGCGCGGGCGGCGATGTGGCGGGCGGTGACCTTGTCGCCGAGATCGCGGATGGACTGCGGGCTGGGCCCGATCCAGATCAGTCCGGCGTCGAGCACGGCCTGGGCGAAGTCGGCGTTCTCCGAGAGGAAGCCGTACCCCGGGTGGATCGCGTTGGCGCCCGACTTCTCGGCGGCGTCGAGCAGCTTCTCGAACACCAGGTACGACTCGGCCGAGGTCTGGCCGCCCAGCGCGAACGCTTCGTCCGCGAGCCGCACGTGCGGTGCGTCGGCGTCCGGTTCGGCGTAGACGGCCACGCTCTGCAGCCCGGCATCCTTGGCCGCCCGGATGACACGGACCGCAATCTCTCCTCGGTTGGCGACAAGCACCTTGGAGATCCTTGAGCTGGCGTGACTGGCCACTTCGCCTCCTGCTGATATGCCTTCGGGGCACTTACTTAAGAACGTCTTGAGAAACTTATCGGGGAGTTTAAGCGGCCCGCCTGTGGCCGTCGGTAGCCGGTATCGGTTACTCGTGGGTAAGTTCGCCGACATCCCGCTTCGAGTCAGGCGTCGCGCAGGCGTCGCTTGATGCGCGTCAGCATCGCCGACATCCCGCGTAAGCGCAGCGGGCTGATCAGCGCGGCGAGTCCCAGTTCGGTGTAGAAGTCGTCGGGCACGGCGAGGATGGCCCCGGCCGGCTGTTCGTCCAGTCCGGTCGCCAGGATCGCCGCGAAACCCCGTGTGGTGGGGGCTTCGGCCGGCGCGCTGAAGTACAGCCGGACGTGCTCAGGGTCTTCCGCGTCGACGTGGAGGAACAGCGGCGACTGGCATTCGGGCACCGGTTCCATCGCCGCCACTTCGAGCTCAGAAGGCAGCGCGGGCAGGTCGTCGGCGAACTCCAGCAGCAGCCGGAGCTTGTCCTGCCCCTGGACTTCCTGGAACTCGGACACGACCTCGGCGAGTGGGGTCGGCATCGTCATGACGACGCGGGGACCTCACCCGGATCGGGGCCGACGGCGACGGGCACCCGCACCGCATTGCCCCACTCGGTCCACGAACCGTCGTAGTTGCGCACCCCGGGCAGGCCGAGCAGGTGGGTCAGGACGAACCAGGTGTGGCTGGAGCGTTCCCCGATGCGGCAGTAGACGACCGTCTTCGGGTCCGCATCGCCCTCGGAGAGGAAACCGTAGAGCTCCTCCAGTTCAGCGCGGGAGCGGAACTGGCCGTTGTCCCGGGCGGCCTTGCTCCACGGGATCGACCTGGCGGTAGGGATGTGCCCGCCGCGCAGTGCGCCCTCGTCCGGGTAGTCGGGCATATGGGTCCGCTCACCGGTGTACTCGGCGGGCGAGCGGACGTCGATGAGCGGCTGCTTGCCGAGGATCCCCAGCACGTCCTCGCGGAAGGCACGGATCGGGGCGTCGTCGCGCTCGACGACGGGGTAGCCGCTGGTCTGTTTGGACGGCACGTCGAGGGTGGTGTCGCGGCCATCGGAGATCCACAGGTCTCGGCCACCGTCGAGCAGGCGGACGTCGGGATGGCCGAACAACGTGAACACCCACAGCGCGTAGGCCGCCCACCAGTTGCTCTTGTCGCCGTAGATCACCACGGTGTCGTCGCGGCCGATGCCCTTGCGATCCATCAGTGCGGCGAACTGCTCACCGTCGATGTAGTCGCGCACGCATGGGTCGTTGAGGTCGACGTGCCAGTCGATCTTCACCGCACCCGGGATGTGGCCGGTGTCGTAGAGCAGGACGTCTTCGTCGGACTCCACGATGGAAAGGCCCGGGCGGCCCAGATTGCTGGCCAGCCAGTCGGAGGTGACCAGCCGTTCCGGGTGGGCGTAGTCGGCGAGTTTGGGGCTGGAATCAGGTGGCAGCGGCACGGAATCGAGCCTACCGCCGGTGGCGGTCCGTCGGGCCCGTGGTCAGCGCGTCCACAACTGCGGAACCGACAGGTCGAGCCGCGCCAGCATGGCGCGCACGAGCGGAAGGCTGAGCCCGATGACGTTCGACGGGTCGCCATCGACACCGTCGACGAACCAGCCGCCGAGCCCGTCGAGCGTGAAAGCGCCTGCGACACCGAGTGGTTCGCCGCTGTCGAGGTATCCGGCCAGATCGCCGGGCGATGGCGTGCCGAACCGGACCGTGGTGCCACCCGCTTCCAGTTCACGTCCCAGCGGGACGCCGTCGCGCATCCGCACAAGACAGTGTCCGGTGTAGAGCTCACCGCTGCGCCCGGCCATCAGCTGCCATTGAGCCCGCGCGGCTGCCGCCGATCCGGGTTTACCCGTGAGGCGGCCGTCGAGCCACAGCATCGAATCGCATCCGATGACCACGCAGTCGGCCGCGACGTCGGAGGGCAGGGAGTCCACGACACTGGCGGCCTTGGCCGCGGCCAGCGCGCACACCACCTGGTCCGGCGGCGCCCCGGCGCCGAGCGTCGCGACGATCGCGTCCTCGTCGACGCCCGAGACGATGACGAGCGGCTCGATTCCGGCCTGGCGCAACACTTTCAGCCGACCGGAGGACGCGGACCCGAGGACGACCCGGGTCACCTCCGCATGTGGGTGCGTTCCAGCAGCGTCACCCGTTGCCAGCTGGTGACGTCGTAACGCAGCTTGCCCACCGGATGGCCCCACGGGTTGAACTCCTGCGGGCCCGGTTCGGCATGGCCGCCACCGGCGCCGGCGAGCACCGCGGCCAGCGCGGCGATCTCCTCGTCGGACGGCTGCCCCTTGACGACGTGGATGTGCGGGTCCGCCGCCGGGGGCAGATCGATGGTCAGCTGTCGGTGATCGCTGACCTCGGTGATGTCGGTGTCCTGCGACATGGGTCTCCTGGGGGGAATCTACAGCTGAGATCTACAGAGGAATATTGCCGTGCTTCTTGGGCGGCGTCTGGACGACCTTGCGCTCCAGCAGTCGCAGCGCGGTGCCGATGTAGCCGCGGGTGTGCGACGGCTGGATGACCGCGTCGACGTAACCACGTTCGGCAGCGATGTACGGGTTGACCAGGGTGTCCTCGTACTCCTGCTGCAGCTGCAGGCGCAGGGCGTCGACGTCCTGGCCGTCCTTCGCCGCCTCCTTGAGCTGCTGGCGGTAGACGAAGCCGACCGCCCCCGAGGCGCCCATCACGGCGATCTGCGCCGTCGGCCACGCGACATTGACGTCGCAGCCCATGTCCTTGGATCCCATGACGCAGTACGCGCCGCCGTAGGCCTTGCGGGTGATGACGGTGATCTTGGCGACCGTCGCCTCGCCGTAGGCGTACAGCAGCTTGGCGCCGCGGCGGATGATGCCGTTGTACTCCTGCTCGGTGCCGGGCAGGAAGCCCGGCACGTCGACCAGCATGACGATCGGGATGTTGAAGCAGTCGCAGGTCCGGATGAACCGTGCGGCCTTCTCCGAGGCGTTGATGTCGAGGCAGCCCGCGAACTGCGTCGGCTGGTTGGCGACGATCCCGACCGGCCGGCCGTCGACGCGGCCGAAGCCGACGATGATGTTGGTCGCATAACCCGCCTGGACCTCGAGGAACTCGTCGTCGTCGAGAATGCGGGTGATGACCTCGTGCATGTCGTACGGCTGGTTCGGGGAGTCCGGGATCAGCGTGTCGAGCTCGAGATCCTCGTCGGTGAGGGTCTCTTCGATCGGCCCCACCGGCGCCGGCGCCGGGTACCGCGGCGGATCGGCGTAGCTGTTGGGCGGCAGGTAGGACAGCAGATCGCGCACGTAGTCGAACGCATCCTGTTCGCCGGAGGCGACGTAGTGGGCCAGGCCCGACTTCGCCATGTGGGTGTGCCCGCCGCCGAGCTCCTCCATGGTCACCTCTTCACCGGTGACCGTCTTGATGACGTCCGGGCCGGTGATGAACATCTGACTGGTCTTGTCGACCATGATCACGAAGTCGGTGAGCGCCGGAGAGTAGACGTGGCCGCCCGCGGCCGCGCCCATGATGAGCGAGATCTGCGGGATGACACCGGAGGCCTTGATGTTGTTGTGGAAGATGCGGCTGTACAGGCCGAGCGAGACGACGCCCTCCTGGATGCGCGCGCCAGCGCCGTCGTTGATGCCGATGAGCGGCCGGCCGGTCTTGACGGCCAGCTCCTGCACCTTGACGATCTTCTCGCCATAGACCTCGCCGAGGCTGCCGCCGAACACGGTGGCGTCCTGGCTGAAGATGCACACCTCGCGGCCGTCGATGGTGCCGTAGCCGGTGACCACACCGTCGCCTGGCGGCCGGTTGGCCTGCAGGCCGAAGTTGGTGCTGCGGTGCCTGGCCAGGGCGTCGAGTTCGACGAACGAATCCTCGTCGAGGAGGGCGAGGATGCGCTCGCGCGCGGTCAGCTTGCCCTTGGCGTGCACCTTCTCGACGGCCGCCTCGCCAACCGGATGCTGGGCCTCGTCGGTGCGCTTGCGCAGATCGGCCAGCTTGCCCGCCGTGGTGTGGATGTCGATCTCACGCTCACCGCTGGCTCCGGCGTCAGGCTCTTTCACGCTCGTCATGGGAGTCGATGCTATCGACCTGCCTCTGGCGCTTTCACGATGCCCTGAGAAATCGCAGCGCCCGGCGTGTTCGGGGCCGTCCCGCCCTGGCGGAGCCGCGCCGCCCGGCGGCAAACACGAGGAGTGTGTGATACGTCACATCGAGCGGCGGTAACCGCCGGAAAGCGGCAAGCGGAATGCGCGCGTATTTCACAAATAGCGGCGAACCCTGCCGGTACGCAAATGCGCGGCGCAATGAGATGCGAGCAGCCCGCCGATGTGACCGCCGAATTTTGCCATTGACGTCAACGTAAGTCAACCTTCGTTGGTTACTTCAACGAAACATCGCAGCGTGTAGGCGTGTTCGACGGCTGCCCGTCGATTGCGCCGGGTAAAGCGCCCCGGCCCGTCGATGAATTTACAAATAGAATGGCCGCCCGCGGAGCGGTTTCGTGATCATCTTGAGATGATCATACGAAGTCGGTTAAGGTCGGGTGGGAGCAATTGAACATCGGGGGGGACCGCATGACCGCGGTGAATGATGATGTTGATCTGACAGCAAAGGTAGTAGCCGAGCCGGGCAGGGTGCCACTCTGGCAGCGCGGCTACGCGCGCCGTCTGGTGGTTGTGGACTTCGTTGCCGTCGCGCTCGCCGTCGGGGCGGCGCAATGGCTCCGGTTCGGGAGTCTTCCCGGCGAGACCAGCACCTATCCGAACTTCGCGTACTCGATTCTTTCGGTCATCATCGCCGTCGCCTGGATGCTGGCGTTGTCGATCAACCGCGCCCGGTCGCCTCGGGTGATCGGTTCGGGCGCCGAGGAGTACCGGCGGGCGTGGATGGCCACGCTGTCCGTGTTCGGCGCGGTGGCGATCATCTCGATGCTGTTCAAGCTCAACATCGCCCGCGGTTATCTGATGATCGCTCTGCCCATCGGCCTGGTGACACTGATCCTCTTCCGCTGGATCGCCCGCCGCATCGTCGCCTCCGTGCGCGAGAAGTACGGACGGTGCATCACCCGGCTGCTCGTGGTCGGCAATCCCCACGCCATTCGCGATCTCACCAGATCACTTGCGCGCGAGACGAAGTCGGAATACCTCGTCGTCGGGGCCTGCGTGCCGAGTGGGTTCTCCCGGGCGGAGCTCGAAGTCCCCGGGGTGGGCACCATTCCCACCTTCGGTGACGAGACCAATGTGGTCGGAGCGGTGACCGCCACCAAGAGCCACGCCGTCGCTGTGACCGCCACCGAGCGGCTCGACGGACGCGGAATGCGTGATCTGTCCTGGGAGCTCGAGAAGCTCGACATCGACCTGCTCGTCTCGCCCGGCGTCGTCGACGTCGCGGGCCCGCGCCTGACCATGCGCCCGGTGGCCGGCCTCCCGCTGATCCACGTGGAGAAACCGCAGTACAACGGTGCGAAGCGCTTCCAGAAGCGGCTGTTCGACATGCTCTTCGCCAGCACCGTCCTGCTGCTGGGGGCGCCGGTGCTGATCGCCGTCGCGATCGCAGTCAAGCTGACCAGCCGGGGACCGGTCTTCTACCGCTCCGAACGCATCGGCCTCGACGGCCGGCCGTTCGAGATGATCAAGTTCCGCACGATGGTCCAGGGCGCCGACAGGATGCTGCCCGACCTCGCCAACCTCAATGACAGCAACGGGGGAGTGCTGTTCAAGATTCGTGAGGATCCGCGGGTGACCCCGCTCGGTCGGCTGCTTCGCAAGTACAGCATCGACGAGCTGCCGCAGTTCCTCAATGTCCTCAAACGCGATATGAGCGTCGTCGGCCCCCGCCCGCCCCTGGCCACCGAGGTCAAGACCTACGACGACCACGTCAAGCGCCGCCTGCTGGTCCGTCCCGGTATCACCGGTCTGTGGCAGGTCAGCGGCCGCTCGGACCTGTCCTGGGAGGACTCGGTCCGGCTCGACCTGTTCTACGTCGAGAACTGGTCCATGGTCTCCGACCTGCTGATCGCCTTCAAGACCGTCAAGGCGATGCTGCGCCACTCCGGCGCCTACTGAACCGAGCACCCTGGGCGCAACCACGCGCCTGAGTAAAGTGCTGCCGTGGGTTATCCGGACAACGTCCTGGCCAGAGACGAGCAGGTCGTCCTGCACCGGCATCCGCACTGGAAGCGGTTGATCGGTGCGGTGTTCGTGCTGTTGTTCACCAGCGCGGCCGCCGCGTTCATCGCGGGATACGTCAACACCCTCCAGTGGGACGCCACCGCCAAGAACGTGATCTTCCTCGTCATCGGGGGGATCTGGCTGCTGCTCGTCGGCTGGCTGACGGTGTGGCCGTTCCTCAGCTGGTGGACCACGCATTTCGTCATCACCGACCGGCGGGTCATGTTCCGACACGGCCTGATCACCCGGGCCGGTATCGACATCCCGCTGGCGCGGATCAACAGCGTCGAGTTCCGGCACGGTCTCCTCGACCGGATCGTGCGCACCGGCACGCTTGTCATCGAATCAGCCGCACAGGATCCGCTCGAGTTCCACGACATTCCCCGCGTGGAACGCGTGCACTCACTGCTGTATCACGAAGTCTTCGACACCCTGGGGTCCGAAGAGTCACCGAGCTGATCGAGCCCGTTGCGGCGCCGTGCCGGCCGACGCAACGGCGTGACGGTGCCCGTCTTCCCGTCGTCTGCGGGTTGGGCGTCGCCGTGGCTCTCGGCGGCGTCCTCCATTGCTTCGGCGATACCACCGCTGGTGAGCGCGGACTCCAGCGCCTTGTCCGGGTTGCGGCCGAACTCCTCCGGGAACACCCAGCGCCGGAAGGCCCAGAACCGGAAGGCCATCTGCAGCAGGTTGCCCAGGATGTACGCCGAGACGAAGTCGGCGATGTTCTCGATCGTCAGCGAAACCTCTGGTACCCGCAACCCCAGCACGTAGCTCGAGAAGACCAGCGGCAGCATGCTCAACAGCACTCCGACACCGCTGAATGCGAAGAACAGCAAGGCCTCGTGATGACGCTCGCGCCCACCACGGTCGCGGAAACTCCACTCCCGGTTGAGGATGTAGGAGGCGATGACCGCGACGATCCCGGCGATGATCTTCGCCGTCACCGGCTTGGGCTCGAGGATCGTCAGCTTGAGCGTGAAGAAGATCGACGAGTCGATGATGAACGTCGTCGCCCCGACGATGGCGAACTTGATCAGCTCATGATGCTGCTCGGCGTACGGCCGGATGGCCCGCGGCAGCCGCTTGATCGTCGCATCGGCGAAGGACACAAGGAGGCAGTCTACGTAAGACAGGAAGGCTCTGTCGTAACCCGGCGTCGTATCGCTGCTTCGTTCCTGGTCATGACCTCGGTCGGCGTCATGACACGATAGGCGGCGTGCCGAATCCAACCCCTTCGCCACCCGTGGTGGCCATGATCGGCGGGGGCCAACTCGCCAGGATGACCCATCAAGCGGCGATCGCGCTGGGTCAGAGCCTGCGCGTGCTCGCCACGGGTCCCCAGGAGCCCGCCGCGCTCGTGACCCCCGACGTGGTGATCGGATCCCACACCGACATCGATGCCCTGCGACGCGCGGCCGACGGCGCGACGGTCCTGACCTTCGATCACGAGCATGTCCCGACCGAGGCGCTCGAGACGCTGGTGGCCGAGGGAGTCAACGTGGCGCCGCCCCCGGAGGCGCTCGTGCACGCCCAGGACAAGCTGGTGATGCGGCGCCGGCTCGAAGCGATGGGCGCGCCGATCCCGCGCTACTCCGCCATCTCCACCGCCGACGACATCGTCGCCTTCTCCGCGCAGGTCGGCGGTCCCGTGGTGATCAAGACGGTGCGCGGCGGCTACGACGGTCGCGGCGTGGTGCTGACGGCCGACGCCGACGAGGCGCGCGATGTCGCCGCCCGCTACCTCGCCGACGGCGTGCCGATCATGGCCGAGGAACGGGTCGCGATGCGCCGCGAGCTCGCCGCCCTGGTGGCCCGATCGCCGTTCGGGCAGGGCGCGGCGTGGCCGGTGGTCGAAACCGTGCAGCGGGAGGGCATCTGCGTGGTCGTGCTGGCGCCCGCGCCGGAACTGTCCGACGAGTTGGGTGCGAGCGCGCAGCAGCTGGCCCTGCGGCTGGCCGCCGAACTGGGTGTGGTCGGCCTGCTGGCCGTCGAACTCTTCGAGACCGCCGACGGCAGGCTGCTGGTCAACGAACTCGCGATGCGTCCGCACAACTCCGGTCACTGGAGCATGGACGGCGCCGTCACCAGCCAGTTCGAACAACACATCCGGGCGGTGCTGGACTATCCGCTCGGTGATACCGCGCTGCTGGCCCCCGCCACTGTCATGGCCAACGTTCTCGGCGCGCCGCAGACGCCGTCGATGGCGATGGACGAACGCGTGCACCACCTCTTCGCCCGCATCCCTGAGGCCAAGGTCCATCTGTACGGCAAGGGTGAACGGCCCGGCCGCAAGATCGGCCACGTCAACATCACCGGCGCCGATCCGGTGGTGCTGCGGGAGCGGGCCGAGCGGGCCGCACACTGGTTGTCCCATGCGGAGTGGACCGACGGATGGGATCCGCACACCGGGAAAGGAAGCTCGAGTTGAACGCACGCGCCCCACGCGTCGGGGTCATCATGGGCAGCGACAGCGACTGGTCGGTGATGACCGACGCCGCCGAAGCGCTCGCCGAGTTCGAGGTGGCGTTCGAGGTGGGCGTGGTCTCCGCGCACCGCACCCCCGGTCGCATGCTCGATTACGCGCGCACCGCGGCGGACCGGGGTCTCCAGGTGATCATCGCCGGAGCGGGCGGGGCGGCTCACCTGCCGGGCATGGTGGCCGCGGCCACCCCGCTGCCGGTGATCGGCGTGCCGGTGCCGCTGGCCCGCCTCGACGGGCTGGACTCGCTGCTGTCGATCGTGCAGATGCCGGCCGGCGTGCCGGTGGCCACCGTGTCGATCGGCGGGGCCCGCAATGCCGGGCTGCTGGCCGTGCGGATCCTCGCGGCCGCGGACCCCGCGCTGCGCGAGCGCATGATCCGATTCCAGGCGGACCTCGAACGGATGGTGCTCGAGAAGGATCAGGCACTGCGGGACCGGCTACTCGGCGGCACCTGAGCGCAGGTAAAGTTACCGGTGAGTAGCAAGGAGGCCACGATGGCTGGTTGGACCGGAGACACGTCCTTCGACATGTTCCAGTTGCCGGAGGAGCATCAGGAGTTGCGGGTGGCGATCCGCGCGCTCGCCGAGAAGGAGATCGCCCCGTACGCGGCCGATGTCGACGAGCAGATGCGGTTTCCCGAGGAAGCCCTGCAGGCGCTGGTGACGTCGGGGTTCAACGCGGTGCACGTGCCCGAGGAGTACGGCGGACAGGGCGCCGATTCGGTGGCGGCGTGCATCGTGATCGAAGAGGTCGCCCGTGTCGATGCGTCGGCGTCGTTGATCCCCGCGGTCAACAAGCTGGGCACCATGGGCCTGATCCTGCGTGGCTCCGAGGAGCTCAAGGGCAAGGTGCTGCCCGACCTGGTCGACGGAAAGCTCGCCTCCTACGCGCTGTCCGAGCGGGAGGCCGGCAGCGATGCGGCGGCGATGCGCACCCGCGCCAAGGCTGACGGCGACGACTGGATCCTCAACGGCGCCAAGGCGTGGATCACCAACGGCGGCAAGTCCTCCTGGTACACCGTGATGGCGGTGACCGATCCCGACAAGGGCGCCAACGGCATTTCGGCGTTCATGGTGCACATCGACGACGAGGGTTTCACCGTCGGACCCAAGGAACGCAAGCTCGGTATCAAGGGTTCGCCGACCACCGAGTTGTACTTCGAGAACTGCCGCATCCCGGGTGACCGGATCGTCGGTGAGCCCGGCACCGGTTTCAAGACCGCGCTGGCGACCCTGGACCACACCCGCCCGACCATCGGTGCCCAAGCGGTCGGCATCGCCCAGGGCGCGGTGGACGCCGCGATCGCCTACACCAAGGACCGCAAGCAGTTCGGTAAGTCGATCAGCGACTTCCAGGGTGTGCAGTTCATGCTCGCCGATATGGCGATGAAGGTGGAGGCCGCCCGGTTGATGGTGTATTCGGCCGCTGCGCGCGCCGAACGCGGCGAGGGCAACCTCGGTTTCATCTCGGCGGCGTCGAAGTGCTTCGCCTCGGACGTTGCGATGGAGGTCACCACCGACGCGGTCCAGCTGTTCGGCGGCGCCGGCTACACCATCGACTTCCCGGTCGAGCGGATGATGCGCGACGCCAAGATCACCCAGATCTACGAGGGTACGAATCAGATTCAGCGCGTGGTGATGTCGCGCGCGCTGCTGCGCTGACCGCCCCGCGTCAGTAGGCACCGTGGCCGCGGGCCACGGTGAGCGCGGTCTTCGCCAGGATCCGCAGATCCTGGTCCATCGACCAGTTCTCCACGTAGTAGAGGTCGAGGCGAACCCGGTCGTGTTCACTGATGTCCGAACGGCCCGACACCTGCCACAGGCCCGTCATGCCCGGCTTCACCAGGAGCCGGCGCTGCACGAAGTCCGGGAACTCCGCACCTTCGCCGTCCATCATGGGCCGGGGCCCGATCAAGCTCATCTCGCCGACGACGACGTTGATCAGCTGGGGCAGTTCGTCGAGGCTCGTGCGGCGAAGCGCCTTGCCGATCCTCGTGATCCGCGGATCGCCGGCCCACTTGTAGAACGCGTCGTCGGACTTGCCGGACAGCGCGCGCACCTCGGTCAGCCGAGCTTCCGCGTCGGGGTGCATCGACCGGAACTTCCACATCCGGAAGGGTTCGCCGTGCCGGCCGACGCGGGCGGGACGGTAGAACACCGGCCCGCCGTCCTCCAGCTTGATCAGCACGGCGATGACGAGTAGCAGCGGTGAGACGAGGACGAGTAAAGCGACGGACAGGATGCGGTCGAACAGCGCCTTGGCCAGGGCGGACAGCGATGAGTAGCCCGGCTCGTCCACCCGCAGCAGCGAAAGTCCGCTCAGGCGTTCCAGACTCAGCTTGGGCGGGGCGATCCCGGCGACGCCGGGCACCACCATCAGGCCGATACCGTGCGGGTGCAGCGCCCAACGCAGATCGCGCAGGCATTCGTCGTTGATCCGGTCGACGGACGTGATGACCACCGACTGGGCCTGGTGCTCCCGGGCGAGTTCGGTGATCTCCGCGGTGTCGATGACGGGGGGATCGGGGATGTCGCCGAACAGATCGAGTCCGCCTGCGGCGCCGACGAGTTCGGTGGAGCGCGCCGCCAGCGAGTGGAAGGCGATCACCTCGTAGCCGGCCCGCGCATCGCTGGAGACCGCGGCCGCGACGCGATCCGCCTCGGCGCGGGTCCCGACCAGGAGGAGGCGGGTGCGCTGTCCGTTCGGACGGGTGCGCTGCCGGACGAGGGCGACGGTACTCATCAGGTGCGCCAGCACGCATCCGCCGAGCCCCGAGGCGATCGCGATCAACAGGGTCTGGCGGGGAAGCGGACTGCCGGTGACCAGTAGGACGACGGCGACCAAGCCGAGCAGCTTGCCGGTGGCCAGCAGGACGCGTTTGAACTCCTCGAAGCCGCGGCCCAGGATCTTCGGATCGCTCGACTTCTGCGCGGCCAGCAGCACCACCCAGGCCGCGACCATGCCGACGCCGAAGACGATGCGCACCCAGGTCTGTTGGTGGACGGCGACATCCGAGCTCACCGCGACCGCAAAGGCTGTCCCGCCCAGGACGCTGAGGACCTCGGCGGCCTGCACCTTGGCGCTGTTGTCAAGCATTGGCCACCGCCCGGCGGCCGGCTGACTCGCGGTTGTTCATCACCTCACGCACAACGCGGTCGGCCAGACCCACCGACGAGTTCCAGCTCGTGACGTCGGGGTAGATCTGTGCCGTGGTGGCCAGGAAGACGTTGGTGTCGCCGACACGAGCGGCCGGCATGCGTTCGTGGTAGCCCAGTGTCGGAATCGGTTCGACGAACGGCGCTTTGAAGATCCGCACCTCTTCGACGGTTGCCGCGGCGGTCAGCCGGTCGGGGTAGAGCGCCCGTAACTGAGCCGTCCAGCGGCGCGCGATCTCCTGTTCCGATTCGGCGAACAGCGCCGAATCCCGCCCGCAGTAGTGCATCACGTACACCAGCGAGCGTCCGCCCAACCGCTCGGTGCCCGTGAGCGCCGACATCTCCACCACACCGTCGAAGTCGGTGTCGCAGTTGATCACCGGAGCCCAGTAGTGACCGTCGAGCGGCTGGTCCAACAGGAAGACCGCGTTGACGACGCCCTGATAGTCGAGCCGGACCTGCGGCAGTTCCGCGCGCAGCGGCTCGTCGGCCAGCGATGCCAGCAGCGGTATCGGCACCGTCGAGACCACCGATTGCGCGGCGATCTCCTCGCCGGTGACCAGACGGACGGTGGCGCCGTCGTCGCCGAGCGTCACGCGCTGAACCCCCACACCGCAGAGCACCCGGCCACCACCGGACTCGATGGCCGTCCGCAACCGGTCGACGATCGCACGGTAGGTGCCTTCCGGATATCCCCGGGTGGCCACGTTGCTCTCCCGGCCGAGCCGTTGGTACAGGTAGCGGGCGGGCACCTCGCCGAACGCGTCGCCGAACTTCGCGCCGAACAACGGTTTCAGCAGCCGCTGCCACACGGTGGGCCCGTACACGCTGCGCAGCCAGTCCTCGGTCCTGGTGTTGTCGAGGTCTTTCCCGCGGCCGAGCCGGCGCAACAGCAGCGAGACGGCGCCGAACCGGATGCGGTGGGCGAGCCGCAACGGGGTGAAGCGCAACAGGTCCACCGCACTGTTGAACGGAAAGCGGCGGCCGTCGACGTTCATACCCATCGTGGTCCGCTGCCAACGGATGGCGTCGGCCAGCCCGAGCTCATCGAGCAGCGGTAACAGATGTTCGTCGGTGGGCATCACACAGTGGTAGAACCGTTCGATCTCGACGCCGCCGATCTCCCCGCCCATCCCCAATCCACCCAGCTGATCGGCACTTTCGACGAGGTGGACGGGGATCGACGCGCGGGTCAGCCGGTAGGCGGCTGTCAGCCCGGATATCCCGCCGCCGATGACCACGACGGGTCGCGACTCGATCGGTGTCGACATCAGATCTGCCGGTAGGGCGCGGGTGTGAAGGATTCACGGACAAGCAGTTTGAAGTACTGCCGCAGCGTGCGGGCGAGCTTCAGCTTGCTCGCCCCCTGCTTGCGGTCGTACTGCAGGACCAGCGGAACCTCGGCGATGCGGGGGTTGCAGTGGCGCAGCTTGAGCAGGAGTTCCACCATGCAGGCGAAGCCCTGCTCGACGACGAGCCGCTCACCCCAGTGGCCGGCGGCGCGGCGCAGCAGGGAAACCCGGTAGGCGCGGTAGCCGCTGGTGAAGTCGTGGACCCCGTCGACCTTCGCGACGACGCGGAACATCTGCGCCGCCCCCCGCGACATCACCCGGCGCAGCGGCGGGGCCGTGGTGTCGTCCCCGCCGTCGACGAACCGCGAGCAGATCGCGATGTCGGCGCCCATGTCGATCTCGCGCACGAGCGCGGCGACGAGCGACGGGTCGTGGGTGTCGTCGGCGTCCATCACCACGAGCACGTCATCGTCGTCGGCGACCGCCAGAACCGATCGCAAACCTGTCTGAATCGCCTGTCCCAGGCCGAGATTCACCTCATGGTTGACCAGTTCGACGTTCAACGACGCGGGCCCGCTCGTGGCGACGGCGGCGGTGTCGTCCGCCGACCCGTCGTTGATCACCCAGACCGTGAGCGGCTGCGACGCCGCCAGGCGGTCGATGCGCTCGAGGAGTGGGCGCAGGGAGCCCTCTTCGTTGTAGGCCGGCAACACGATGTGCACCTGTCCGAGCCGGACCTTGGTCTCGACGTGTTCGCGGACGAGCATTTCTGTCATGGGAGTCCTTCGATGTTCGGCCACGCGCGGGGCCGTGGCGGTGCGGATGGTCGTGCCGGCGCGTGGCCGTCCGAGGCGGTGCCTGAACTGACGCGCTGATGGATCAGGGGCGTCCTCGCGGGCGCCGTGTTCGGTGGCTCCTCGGCCGAGACCCCCGGACACGGCAACGATCGAGGACTTCAGGAGAGAGGTTCCACGCCAACGTCGAGGTCACGTACCGGTGCGGATGGATGCCGCCTGTGCCGGGTGGTGACGGTCGACGCTGACCTGAGTGGCTGGTCGATTTTGTGTTCGCTGTTGTATCTACAGCTAATAAATACACCACAGTGAGCGACATCGCACAGTGGTGAGATCTAAGTCACAGGGACGAGGCGATCAGATTTTGCGCTCCGCAGACGTAAATCGCGCTGATCTCGCAATTCGCGGTTCTGGTGCGCGTACCGGCGATTGCCAAATCTGCATACAGGCGTCAAATATGGGCGAGGTGGAGAGGGCGTGCTCTCCACTTGCGAAGGGATTTCAGCACCACTATCCGGGGATGCTGGCGAGACTGTCGGCTGCGTCCTCGGCGTGTGCGGTGTCTGACCATGGCCCCCGGACCGTCAGAGGCCCCGCGGGAAAGGCGAATCGAGAACATGACGCGATACTGCAGATTCAGCAAATCGCCGCATGGATGCGGGCCGGGTCAGCCCCGATTGTCGGTGCTGACCGGCCGGAGGTGGGTGATGTCGCCGGCCGCGACCGTCACCGAATCCCGGCCGGACGTGATCGTCAACCTGCCGAGGTCGTCGATGTCGCTCGCCGTTCCCTCGAGAAAGCGGTCACCGGGCAGGGTCGCCCTCACCTCGCGCCCCAGGGTCAGGCTGTGCCGGCGGTAGTCGTCGACGAGGGCCCGATCGGCGCCTCCTGCACGGCGCCACGCAGCGACGCGGACGCCGAGGAACCGCAGAATCGTCGTCGCCAGCACGGTGCGGTCGTGGTGGGTGGCGCCGAGCGTGGTGAGCGACGTGGCGCGGGGATCGGGCGCCTCGGCCGCGCTCAACGAGACATTGAGACCGATGCCCACGATCACCACTCGCTGCGGGGCAGCCACTTCGGCGAGGATGCCGGCCAACTTCCCGTCCCCGACCAGCACGTCGTTCGGCCACTTCAGCCCGGCGTCGACGGCGGACACTTCTTCGACGGCGTCGCGCACCGCCACGCCGGTCAACAGTGGCAACCACCCCCAGGCATCGGGTCGGACACCGTCCACATCGACACCGACGGACATCGCGACCTGCGATCGCGGGGGAGCAGTCCACTGCCGTCCGTGCCTGCCGCGGCCGGCGCTCTGGTACTCCGTGAGCAGGACCCTGCCCGCGACATCTTCGCCGGCTGCCGCGCGGGCGAGGAGGTCCGCGTTGGTCGACCCCGTTTCGTCGACCACATCGAGGGTCCGCCAGCCGGCCGGTAGGCCTGCACGCAGCGCGTCCGTGTCGAGCGGCGTCCGAGCGGACTCGATGGCCATGGCAGGAGCGTAGTCGAGGCGTCGGTCGGCAGCGCCAAGGTGAGGTCGGGTCACGAACCGGCGTGGCTGGGTTGGTGTCTCGGCGACACGGCGTCGAGTAGCTCGTCGGTCGGTTGCCGCAGCAGCCGCCATATCCCGACCGTCAGAAGTGCGAGGCCCGTGCCGACGAGGGCCCGCATGATCCAGATGGTGGACCCGTCGCCGAACATCAGCTCCAGCGGGTGCCACCGCGATGCCCAACACGCCGCCGCCAACGCCACCAGGCCGGGCGCCGTGACTACCGCGGCCCGTCGTCCACCGGTTCGCAGCAGCTCCGTGGCCGCCAGTGCCACCGGCGCGAGCAGCCACATCGCGTCGTAACTGATGTGGTAGAAGGCCATCAGCCCGATGCCGAGCCCGAGCAGGACCGCCGTGTTGGGCAGCGCTCGCCGGTCCAGCCGGTGTGCGACCGCATAGGCGACCGCCAGACCGGTCACCAGGAACAGAAGCGACATCCAGCCCGCAGCGGGTACGCCGGCATGCAGGAGCGCACCCATCAGGTCGACGCGCTCGTCGAGGTAGTCGACCGTGCGGATCGCCTCGGCCGAGCTCGCGTTGCCCAGGAGTGTCTGCAGCCATGCCCCGATTCCGCCGCTGTTGCGGGCGAGGACGAGACCCGTAGCCGCCGATACAGCCGCTGCCAGCAGCACCGCAGCCGCCGCTATCCGCCACCTGCGCTGCGCGAGCAGGATCACGACGACGAACAACCCGATCTGCGGTTTCAAGCAGGTGACCGCGGTGAGCACGACAGCCACCCAGGGCCGCCGGGACAGCAGCGCCGGCGCGGCGAGCAGCGCGTACACCACCGACGGTTGACCGTGACTCGCTCCGTCGGCGGCCGTGCGGGCGAGCCAGGTGAGAGCGATTCCGAGGGAACCGGCGGCCAGGAGGCTGGTGCGGTCAGGTGTGCCGGGTGCACACCACAGCCGCATCACCCGCATGCCCGCCCACGCTCCGACCGCGGCCACCACGGCGACGTTCACGAGGATGTCGGCAGCCGCGGCGACATCCCAGGGCAGCCGGCCGAAGGGCAGCCAGAGCGCCAGGTGCGCGGGAGCGTAGGTGGGGAAGTCCTGGGCGTACGGAAACTGCGCCGCGTAGACGGCGGTGTCGTACGGATCGTTCCCCACGAGGAACCAGCGGGTGGGCAGCCATACCGTGTCACGGAAGTCCACGAGGGTTCCGTCCAGGCAGCCCGGCGTCGCGCACGGCGCCGGGGTGAGCGCGGTGATGCGTCCGGTCCACATCTTGACCGCGTAGAACATGCTCAGTGCCGTTGCCAGAGCGATGCCGACGACCGCGGCGAGGACACCCGGTGACGGGCGGCGGAGCACGTTGGGCACTACAGCGGTCCTTCGCACTTGGGACGCCGGCGGACGTCGGTGTGATGTCGGGCAGGGCGACGATGGTTCGCATGTTAGCTCACATGTGCGTCGGCAAAAACTCTATCTCGTGGTACTGGCTGTGAGCGGCGACAGGTGCACCACAAGGCGGTCAGCAGCTTATCAATGATATTTTGCTCAAGCCGGGTTCGTCAGGACCGGGCAGGGAAAGCCGTCCGCGTCGCGTGACGTCGGGGGCAGGGAGGACGAGACATGGACGCGCAGCTGCAGGACGGCGGCGGACCACTCATCTCGCTGGTGTGTTCGACCATCGGGCGGCCGGACGCGCTGCGCCGGCTGCTGACGTCGGTGGCGGCCGCCGAGCTCTCCGATCGCGTGGAATTCATCCTCGTCGATCAGAGCGGGGACCAGTCCTGCGCGGCGGTGCTCGCCGACTTCGAACTGCCGGGGCCGTACCGGATGACGACGAGCGGCCTCGGGGTCTCGACCGGACGGAACGCCGGCACGCCGCTCGCGTCGGCGCCGGTGGTCGCCTATCCGGACGACAACTGCTGGTATCCGCCGACCACCTTCCGGTCGGTGCTCGAGGTGTTGGGCCGACGGCCCGATCTCGGCGGTGTCACCGGAATGCAGGTGACCGAGTCCGGGGCCCCGTCGATGCTGCGGTGGCTACCCGGGCCGACGGCGGTGACGCGGCGCAATTTCCTCCGCACGTCGGTCAGCTCGACGATATTCCTGCGGCGTGGCGTGTTGCCGTCGCCCACACCCTTCGACGAGGGCGTCGGCGTCGGATCCCCGGGACGTCGAGGCGCGGGCGAGGAGTCCGACCTGCTGCTGCGCCTGATCGCGTCGGGGCATGCCGTCGAGTACCGCCCGGAGATCCGCGTGTGCCAGGACGACGACCGCGACCAGATCACCGCCGCATACGTCGCCAAGATGGCGAAATACGGTGTCGGACAGGGGTATCTGTGGCGGCGGCATTCCCTGCCCGTCAGCAGCCTGGTCTACTACTCCGCGCGGAAGGTCGCCGGCGCCGGGCTGCGCGCCGCGCGCGGCCAGAAGCTGCACGCCCGCGCCGACCTGGCTTTCGTCCGTGGTCAGGTCAGCGGGTGGCTGGGCGTCGACGGGTGACTGCCGGTGTCGGCGCCGCCACGTCGGAGATGCGGCGCAGTTTCGTGTGGCGCACGGCCGCCGCGGCGGCGGGGCTGCTGTCGACTCTCGCCCTGACCATCGTCGTCTACCGCATGCTCGACGCCCGCGATGCCGCGGTGTTCTTCGCGATTCTCGCCGCCCTGTCCATCGGACCGCTGGTCGGGCGGCTGGGACTCGGCCCCAACGTCATCCGGCTCGTCGCCGCCGAGCCGAACCCCGTCGAGCGCCGGGCGATCGCCTCGTCACACCTGAGTGCCACCGGAGTGCTGTCGCTGTTGAGCGCCCCGCTGATCGCGCTGTTGGCGACCTGGGCGCTGCGCGATTCGGCGCACTACCTGCCCGTGGTGTTGCTCACGACCGCCGGCATCGTCGCGGAGTCGTTGCGACTGACGCTCAGCGACATCTTCGCCGCCTCCGGACGCGTGGGCGCCTCGGTCGCCACCACCCATCACATCCGCAGCATGATCGTGTTGCCGGTGGTCGGGGCGATCGCGGTCGTCGTGTCCGACCCGACGCTGCTGGAGGTGATGATCAGCTACACCGCCGTGTCGTACCTGCAGTTGATCGCGGCGCTCGTCTTCGCCCGCCGCGACGTCGCACTCCGCGCGGCCGGGGGCGTGGCGACGCTGAAGACGGCCCTCTCCGCGGGGGCGAAGCTCTTCACCCTGGACCTCGCGGCCTTCCTGTGCCTGCCGGGCACGGTGTGGCTCGCCAATGTCCTCTTCGTGCCGGAGACGGCGGCGCTCTACTCCGCGGCGGCGACACTGGCCCTGCAGGTCACGATCATCGAGAGCTTGGCCGCACTGGCCGTGACGCCGGCCGCGGCGCGACTGTGGGCGGCCGGCGAGCGGGCTCAGGTGGTTCGCGTCCTGTCGGCTGTCGCGACGCTCAGCACCGCGGTGACCGCGGCCGCCGTCGTGGTGCTGGCCGCGTTCGGTGCCGACCTGCTCGGCTTCGCCTACGGCCCCTCGATGCGGGAGGCCAACGTTCTTCTCGTCGTGATGGCCGCCGGTGGCATCGCCAAGACCGCGCTGGGCGTGAACATCACGCTGTTGATCATCAGTGGCCACATCGCCGAGGCCGCCCGGACGGCGCTCATCGTGCTGACCGTATCGGTTCCGGTCGCCGTGCTGGCCGCAGTCACGGGTGGTCCGGTGTGGCTGGCCGCGGCATCCGCCCTGTCCATGACCGCGGTGGCCGTGGCCCAGTGGTGGTGTACCCGCAGGGCGATCGGCGCCGGGCCACGGGCCGGGTGGCGCCTGTCCGCTGCATGGCAAATGTTGAAGCATTCGCCGTAACGGCGGACCGGCGCGCGATCCTGTACGTAATCCACGTAATTTGCCTAAATAAGCGGGTTTTCCGGCATCGGAGTAGCCAGCCACTGTTCGGTGTCATAGTATGCGGAGAAGTAAAGCAGCAATGACCCCTCACAGGTGGGTCGACGCCTGCCGAATCTCTAAGGAGCGCGAACCCTTGGCCGTCCAGTCTCCGATTCAGTCGTCGGTCCTCTCCGCGATCACCCGACGGTCCTCACGCGCGTGGCTCGTGGCGCTGACAATCGGCACCCTCGTCGGCATCGGTCTCGGGGCGTTGCTCGGCGGGACCCTCCACCTCAGCGGCAATGCCGACCCCACCTCGAGTGCGCAGATCAGGGTGACGCCACCGGTCGATCTGGTCGCGATGGTGACCGGGGCGCCGATCGACTTCACGCAGAGCCACATCAGCGACTACGTCGCCGGAGAGGTGGCCTATCTCGACGGCGCCGGCTTCGCCAAGGCGGTGAACGAACGGCTGGGCCGAACGGGTCCGGCGAATCTCACCATCACCCAGAACGGCACCTCGCAGGTGCTGACCGTCTCCTCCACCGGCACGACCGCACAGGAGTCGATGAACACCGTGCGTACGGCGCTGAACCTCTACGACGAGCGTCTGCACCAGCTCACCGACCGGCAGCTGGAGAGCGCCCTCGGTGCCCTGGATGCACGGATCACGACGATCAGGGGGACCCGCGACGTCGGCCGGCTCACCGAGGCGCTCCAGTTGCGCTCCAACATCGAACTGCAGGCCGCTCAGCCGGCCGGCATGCAGGTCCTGAACTCACCCCTCACCGACTCGTCGGTCGGAACCGACCGGTGGCCGCTCGGAGCCCTGTTCGGCGGCCTCCTCGGTGGGCTACTCGCGCTGATCGCGATGGGCTTCTACCGAAGCCGCTCGGGCCGAGTCGTCGCCGTCACCGACATCGCCGACGCCGTGGACGGCATCCTCACCCCGGAGGTGAGTCTGCGCCGCGGCCGGAACGCGAATGATGTTGCCGCACAACGGCAACTGGCCCGGGTCCTGTTCGCACAGTGCCCCGGTACCGCGCCCGACCGGATCATCGCCGTCATCGGGGCGTCGCGGTCCTCCGGCTCCGGTCTCGTCGCATCGCTGCTCGAGGTGGCCGCCGCTGAGCAGGGGCCGACGGCACTGGCCAGGTTGGCCGAGGGTTCGGTCACCCTGCCCACCGGGTCCGAGCGCGACCGCACACTGATCCTCGACATCGGCGCACTCGGCGATTCCGCGCTGGCCACCCAGGCCATCACCGCGGCAACCGACCTCATCCTCGTGACACGCCTCAACGTCGACTCCGTGGCCGCGGTCTCGGCTGTCCGCGCGGCCACCGCATCGAGTGCCGTGCCACTGCGGGCAGTGGTGACCTACCGGCCGCTGTTCACCGTCGGCGGCGCCTCGAGGACGCCGGACGCCCCGCGGCGCGACGATGCCGGGAACGCGCCGAGCTGGGCCGTGACCGATCCGGCTGTCGAGTCGGCGGCGGCATCCGCCCCATGAGGTGCGACCCCGCCGCGCCCCGCGCGAGGGTCTGGTGGATGGGGCCCACCCCGGTGATCCTGATGGTCGCGACCATGTCGCTGCTGCTCACCGCCGCGGTCAGTGACGAACGCTTCCGCGCACTGTGGAACACCCCGAAGTCGGTGACCGGCCATGTGCTGCTTCTCATGTTCTGCGGGGCGCTCACCCTCGCCCTCGGCGCCAGCGCGGTCGGGGCGCTACGGCCCGTCCACGTGCCCGCGCAACGGTGGCCGAACCTCAACCCGGGGGCGGTAGCGCTGCTGTGCCGGGCCAGTTCGGTGCTGGTGGGCCTGACGGTCCTCGGTTATCTGGGTTTCGGATTCCTCATGGCCCGGGCGGGCATCGGCTGGTCGGATCTCGCCGGCGCCTCGGGTTACTCCGATGCCGCCCCCATCAAGACCGTGGTGGGGACCATCCCCGGCGTGACGACGATGACGCAGTTCGGCATCGCGGCGGTCGTGATCTCCAGCCTCGTTCTCGCGCAACAGAATTCGCGATCCGAACTGCTCAAGGTCGTCGCCGTTGTCGGGATGTCCGTTCCGCGTGCCTTCATCTTCTCCGAACGCCTGGCCATCCTCGAACTCGTCGTGCCGATCGCGATCGTGGCCTGCTACCGGGCCGCCGAGACACCTCGTCTGCGGTCGATGGTGCGGCTCGTCCCCCTGGTCGCGGTGCCCGCAGTGGTCGTCGTCTTCTCGATCTTCGAATACTTCCGCAGCTGGGAGTTCTTCAGGGGGAGCGGTCGCAGTTTCTGGCAGTTCTCCTTCGAGCGTGCCGCCGGCTACTACGCCACCGCCGTGAACAACGGCTACCTGGAACTCAACCACCTCAACGTGGCGGGCAGAGAGCCGCTGACCACGCTGGAATTCCTCTGGGATGCACCCGGGGTGCGTCAGCTCCAGTTGTACGACCAGCTGGCCGGCAATTTTCCGGGGCGCAACAGCGTGGTGACCGATGCCGACTACGTCGCGATGCTCAGCCACTACGGCAACCCGGAATTCAACAACGCCACCGGATTCTCGATCCCGTTCCTCGATTACGGCACCGCGGGCGGGTTGGTCTTCTTCCTGATCGCCGGGGTGATCGCGGGTTTGTTGTACCGGGCCTTCCGTGAGGGCTCGCCGGTCGGCCTGCTGATGTACCCGCTGTTCTTCGTCGGCCTGATCGAACTACCGCGCTACATGCACTGGACGCAGGGGCGATCGTTGGCGTCGTGGGTGGCGCTGGGCGTGGTCGCGCTGTTGGTCACCCGTGCCGAACGCGAATGGAGCCGGTCACACCGTGCGCCCCGCGAACGTCACGAACCGGTCGCCGCGCTGAGCTGAGCGCCCGGGACACCGAGCGCCCGCGTCAACACCGTCGCCGCCGAGCGCTGCCACGAGTACCGCGCCGCGTTGACGTGGCCCCGCTCTCTCAGCTCTGCCACCAGCGCGTCGTCGCTCTCGAGTTCGCAGACCCGGGCGAGGAGATCGCTGCCGCTGTCGGGGTCGAAGTAGAGGGCGCCGCGACCACCGACCTCCGGCAGCGAGGCGGCCGACGAACTGATCACCGGGCAGCCCAGCGTCTGCGCTTCCAGTACGGGCAGCCCGAACCCCTCGTACTTCGAGGGGAATACGAGCGCCCGCGAGTTCCGGTACAGCCAGACGAGTTCGGCGTCGGTGAGCCGGCCGGCCACCGTCGCGGTGGCACTGAGATCCGTGGCCGCGGAGAAGACCTGGTCCCCTCCGGCCGCTCCGACCACCACCACGTGCCGTCCCGACGCCGTGAGTGCCGATACCGCGCCGGCGAGATTCTTGTGCTTGGCGAGGGTGCCGACCACCAGGTACTGTCCGCCGTCGACGTCCAGATCGGGACGCACCGGGGTGATCTGCGCCAAACCGTCGGCGGCGCAGGGGATCACCAGGAACCGACGCCGGTCGATCCGCAGCACGGCGGCCAACTCGTCAGCGCTGAACTCGGAGACGGTGACGAGCCGGCGGGCCGTGCGGGCCAACAGGACGTACATGACGAAATAGAACGCGACGAAGGCCCGGCGGAACGTGTGCGGGTAGCGGAACGGTGTCGCATCGTGCATGGTCACCAGTTGGCGGCGTTTGAGAAGCGGTGCGGGACCGGCGAAGTTGAGTAGCATCCGGCCCGCCGTCACCAGCGGCAGGTACAGCTGCTCGAACAGCACTCCGCCCAGCGGCGCCTGACGGATCTCCACACGCGGCGCCGAAGCCCACGACGGAACGTCAGCGCCCTTGGGCACATGGAGCACCAGGTCCACCGCGTCGGCGTCGACCAGGCAGCGCACCATCTCGGCGGCGTAGCGCTGTGTGCCGGTCAGCGGTTGAGCCAACCACTTGCCGTTGACGTGCACCGGATCCATCAGCGGCCTCCGGCGTACGGGCCGTAGAGCTCCTTGAGCGCCACCTGCTGGGTGCCGTCACAGTTGTCGGCCAGCGCCACCCGGGTGGCGTCGCGCGCGGCCGCCCGTTCATGTGCGGTACTCAGCGCCGAGAGGACGCCGGCGAACTCGTCGGGTCGTCCGAAGGTCAACGGCAGGCGCTGCCCGTGCAGGTATGGCCGGGTCCGCGCGACGACCGGGAGGCCGGCCGCATTGGCCTCCAGTATCGAGATCGGAAGTCCTTCCCACAGGGCAGTGTGCAGGTAGACGTCGCCGCGGGCGAGTTCGGCGAGTGCCTGCGACCGGGGCATCCACCCCGTCACCTCGATGCGCCGATCGGCAAGGTAGCCGGCGTGTTCCGCATCACCGTCACCGATCCAGACCGCCTGTAGATCAGGATGCGCCCGCCTGGCGTGGGTGACCGCGTCGGCGAAGAACACCGGGTCCTTCTGGGCGCCCAGCCTGCCGTTGCCGACCACCCGCAACCCGGTTGCCGACGTCCGGTCACCGTTGGTCGGGACCGTGCACGGCCCCGCGACGTTGGGCACCGTCACGACGCGGGGCCGGGTGAGCGGCCAGTGGGACAGCCGCGCCTCGCGGGGTGAGCAGGCGCCGTAGGCGCTGGTGTTGAACGAGAGCAGCCATTCGACGGTGCGGAACGCCGCTCGGACCGCCGGCCCGACATCACGGCGTTCGAAGGCGTAGCAGTGCGGCGAGTAGACGATCGGGCGGCGGGCGGACCGGCGAACGGCCAGGCGCGCGTAGACGCCGCCCTTACTGGAGTGGGCGTGGATCACGACCGGCCCGGCCAGTCCGTTGACGTAGCGGCGGATGAACCCGAGCCGTGCGGCGTGTCCCTCGGGGAGCTCCGCGGTCGCGGTGAAGCCGGCGAATTCCGTTGTGCTGACCGCGGCCTCCGTGCGTCGCGCGTAGACGAGGTGGTGTTCGGCGGACGGGTAGTTGCGTGCGAAGTCGCGGATCGCCGCGGCGGTACCGCTGGCGAACGACTCGGTGACGTGCACGACGGTGCAAGAGGTGGTCACGGTGCTCCTTGCGAGTCTGCCGGTCAACGGACGTCGACCGGTTTGCCATTGACGGTGAAGTCGGTGGTCTGGACTGCTGTGCCGGGTGCGTCGACCAGCAGGGGGCGAAGTTCTGTGTCGCGCAACTGGATACGGGAGAACGCGATGGCGTCGACGGTCCCGGGCTGTGCCACGACGGCGACGTTGCGCTGGGCAGTCGGCGTGGTCGCGGTGATCGTCAGATCGGAGATCGACACCCCGCTGACCGACTGCCCGGCGTGGCCCGAATACACCAGCACCGCGCCGTGTACCACAGCGGGGTCGGTGTTCGCCCCGGTGATCGTGCCGCCCGCGACGCGCACTCCGGCAACGGAGTCGGTGAAGTAGGGATCCCCCTCGGACGCGATGTACACCCCCGCGCCGCTGGTGCGCGACACGGTGATGTCGCGGACGGAGACGTCGCGGCCTCCGACGACGGAGATGCCCCGGCCCCACCTGGTTCCCTCGACGACCGGTGCGGTGATGGCGATGCCCGAGCATGGTTTGTCGGTGCCGTAGGAGACGACGGCCACGCCGTCGTCGCCGGTGCGTTCGGTTCTCGGGTGGTCGACCGTGCCGTTGGTGGCGCCGTCGGTCATGTGGATGCCGTCGGCGAGCGTGTCGCGAACGGTCACGCGGCTGAGGTGGAAGCCGTTGGCGCCGGCGACGAACACCCCCGCGGCGGCCGACCCGTCGACGGTGACGTCGGTGAGCGAGACTCCGTCACCAGCCACGACGAGTTTGTGTTGCTCCAGGCCGGTGTGGCGGGGGCCGTCGGTGGGCGCGGTCAGCGTCACGCCGGCGAAGGACACGTCCGGGGCGGTGATCTGCACTGCTGATGTCGCCGCTTCCGTCGCGGCCAGTGTCGCCCCGTTGCCGTCGACCCGGATGCCGGGCACCGTGATCCGGATGACGCCCTGGTGGAAGTAGGTGCGCCGGTCGAGACGGATGGTGTCCCCTGGCCGAAGCTGGTCGAATTGTGCCTGCAGCGAGTCGGTTTCGTCCGGTGGCGCGCTGTGGGCCGCCTGGACGCCGATGACCGCCAGCGCGGTCACCAGCGTTGCGGTCACGAGCACGGCCAGGACCGACCCGACGGACATCTGCCGGGGTCGTCTGCCGTCACGCCACGGACGCATAGGGGCTCTCCGTGTCGAGGGCGTGCACGATGTGGTCGCGCGTCCCGAGGACGGTGAAGTGGCGCTGCATGGTCGCCATCACCCACTGCATGAACGCGTACTTCTCCCGTGCCGGTACGGCCATTCCGGGGAAGAAGTCCAGTGCCGGTGCGTCGCGCCGGTCGAGCAGATCGGTGGGGTGCAGCAGCATCGTCATGCCGACGCCGCGCACCCGGCACAGCCGGACGGCGGTGCCGAAGAACATCCGCGCCACCCTCGGCGAGATCGAGTACAGCTGCAGCAGATAGGACCCGTGGATCGGGATCCGCAACAGCGGCATCGTGGTGACCGGCAGTTCGGCGAGCCCGCTCGCGGACCGGTGGGGCCGCAGGGGGAGCAACGCCTGGCTCGCCCCGCCGAACAGGTTCGCGCGTTCCTCACGCTGCGCGGCGGTCAGGTCGGCGGTGCGGAAATGGTGTGCGCGCGCCAGCGGGCCGATCCAGGTCGGGAAGGTGCTGGCGTCGTAGGTGTAACCGCGTTCGACGAGCAGCCGCTCCAGCGTCGCGCTGGTGCTGTAGCCGGGCCCGCGGAACCCGGTCGGCGCCGGTGCGCCGGCGGCGACTATCGCCGCGTGGGTGCGGTCGATCTCCGCTGCGAGCTGGTCCTCGCTGTACCGCTGCAGCCACGGTTCGTGTTCGTAGGAATGATTGCCGATCTCGTGTCCTGCGGCGGCGAACGCGCGCACCGCCTCGGCACCGTCGTCGCGGTCCGCGTCGGCGCCGATCACGAAAACCGTGGACTGCAAACCGGATTCGCCGAGAAAGTCGACGATCCGCGGTGTCGCCGCGGATAGATAGCTTGGTCGGGTCGCCCAGTCGGGATCGCCGTGGGTCTTGAGGAACGACCAGACGTTGTCGAGGTCGAACGACACGCTGGCGACGGGGAGTGCATTGGTCATCGGGCGTTTCCCTGTGTGATCGGTTGTGCGGACGATTCGGTGTCGGAGGGCCGGCCCTGCTCGGCGACGACCGTGCCGACGCGCGCCATGGCCAGCACGCCGCCGACGATGAGGATCAGGCCGGCGATCAGCCAAGCCGTTCGGCCGTCGGCGATCTGGTCACCGACCAGCGCGATACCGGCCGCGGACGCGACGACCATGGTCACGGCGTCCATCGCGGAGCCGGCCGATGTCGTCGATCCGCGTTGCAGTGCCGCGGCCAGGAAGACCTGACCGACGGCGGCGGACGCCAGCGTCAGCCAGGCGAGCGGGTTGAGCGGCAGGGCCGTCCACTCGAGGGAGGGCAGTGGGCGACTGGCCACCGCGAGCACCGCGAACGCGGCGCCGGCCAGGCCCGCCAGGGGCACCGCGCCGCGCGCACGCCAGGCCATCGGCGCGAGGGCGACACACGCGCCGAGTAACGCGGCGAGCACCCAGCCCGTCGTCGGGGGCACCGTGGTGACCCGCGACGGTTCCGCGGCGCCGGCGAGCAGGACCAACGCGATGGTAAGCACCGCCAGCACGACGCCTTCCGCGCGGGTGACCCGCCAGCCCAGCACGGCCGCGCCCATGACCGCGGCGACGCCGACCGCAGCGCAGGCGGCGGCCGCCACGAGGTACACCGGCAGCGTTTCCCGGGCGTAGAAGGCGAGCAGGAAGCCGGCCACTTGGGCCGCCAGTCCCGCTGCGTAGCACCTGTCAGTGACCAGGCGTGCCACCACGCCCAGGTTAATCGTGTTGCTGATGCGGTTACGGCGAGCGGCTATACTTTGCAGAAACAACCCGGTAGCGTACGAAACAGTTGACAACACCAGCAAAAGGGTCGCAAACACCGTGGTTTCCTGCCGTTTCGGGTTGTCGGATCTAATGGCTGCAAGCAACAGCCTGCACTTTGCTAAGCGAATTTACAACACTTCACTGGATCAGGCATAGTGGGCGACGTGACCGAAGTCCACCTGGTAGCAGGAACCCGTCCCGAGGCCATCAAGCTGGCGCCACTGGTGCCTGCCCTGCGAGCGCACGGCATGACGCCGGTGTTCGTCGCCAGCGGGCAACATCCGACGATGGTTCATCAGGCCCTCGGCGCGTTCGGGCTCGAACCGGACGTGACGCTGAGCATCGACCGCGGCAGCGGCAGTCAGGCCGAACTCATGGCCGCGTTGTCGATGCAGCTCGAACGGCACTGGGCGCAGCGGACTCCCGAAGCCGTTGTGGTCCAGGGCGATACCACGACGGTGCTGGCCGCGGCGATGGTCGCGTTCTGGGCGAAGCTGCCGATCGCGCATGTGGAAGCGGGATTGCGGTCACACGATCTGACGGCGCCGTTCCCGGAGGAGGGCAACCGCAGGCTGGTCGGTCAGATCAGCCGACTGCACCTGGCGCCCACCGCGGACGCGCGCGCGAATCTCGAGCGGGAGGGCACCCGGGCGAGCGACATCGTCGTCACCGGCAACACGGTGATCGACGCGGTGCTCGACATCGCCGCGCGCGGCGGACGGGTCACCGATCCCCGGGTGGCCGAATTCGTCGAGCGGGCGCGCGCGGGCCGCAGCAGGCTGCTCCTGGTGACAGCCCACCGGCGGGAGTCATGGGGTGAGCCGCTCGACCGCGTGCTCAACGCCGTCGCACTGCTGCTCGACAAGTATTCGGACGTCGAGGTGGTGCTGCCCGCGCATCCGAATCCCGCCGTGGCGCAACAGGTTCGTGCCGCTCTCGCCGGACACCCGCGCGTGCTGGTGACCGAACCGCTGGCCTATCCGGTCCTCGTCGCGACGCTCGCGGCGTCCACCCTCGTGCTGTCGGACTCCGGCGGTATCCAGGAGGAGGCGCCCAGCTTCGGTGTACCGGTGATCGTCCTGCGGGAGGTCACCGAGCGGATGGAGGCCGTCGACGCCGGGTGTGCGGTGCTCGTCGGCACCGATCGCGATGCAGTGCTGGACCACGCGTGCCGTCTGCTCGACGATCCCCGCGAGCGTGCGGCAATGGTGTCGAAGGGCAATCCGTTCGGTGACGGCCACGCGGCGGACCGGTCCGCCGCGGCGATCTCCTGGATGCTCGGCCGGACCGACCAGTTGCCTGCCGAGTTCTGGTTCTGACCGACCCGCTCGTCTTCGATGCGGGCGTGCGGCGGTCAGATCTTGTGGATCCGGGACCGGGATGTCTGGGTCGGCCGGGGGATGGATTCGATCACTCGAGAGACCGACTGCTGGTACCTCGGCACCGCGTTGAGCGCGTTGAACCCGTAGACGAACGACACCATCGACACGACGGTCCACGCGTTGCCGAGCGCCCACTCCCAGGCGGTGTTGCTCGGAGCGCCGGTGAGCCAGTACATGGCGATCACGAGGGTGGGGTACCCGGAGAGGACGAAGAACCTGCCGTCGGCGCTGACCTGCCAGCCGGGGTGACGGCGGTTGTGCAGATGCCAGAGCCCGAGGGCCACCATCGTGACCACTGCGGTGACCGGTCCGTGCATCGAATACCTCTGCTCTCACGGCGTCCGCGCCATCGCGCGCCGTGTCGCAGTCGAAGTTACCACTCAGCTGGGGCTATCCTGTTTCACCAGGTTAGGAAAAGGCTGTGAACTTTCGGCCCGTTGCTGTTGCTCGCGGTACTGGCTCATTCCAGCGTTCGGGTGACCTTCTCCATGGTCCGTCGCCGCTCGAGTACGGCCGGATCCGGATGCGCGACCTGCACCAACGAACCGCCGACGGCGTAGACCGCGAGCAGGTGGGTGGTCACGTCGTCGGCCGTCGCCCAGCCCGCGGTGGACAGCACCCGGTCCTTGGGCTGCAGGCCCGCCGCGGTGGCGGCCCGCGCAGCCGCGGCGACCACCTCGTCGACCGAGCGTCCGTTGAGCGCCGGCCCGGGCCCGCGTTCGGGGACGATCTGGTCGCCGTGCACGCGGACCGCGGTCGCGTAGTCGGTGAGCCCGACGGGCAGATCGGCGACCGGCTTACCGAACGGGTCGAGCGACAGCACCGCGATCTCGCCGGTACCCACCGCGGCGTCCGCCTCGTCGATCCGCTGCGCGGTACACAGCGCGATATCGGCCCTGTCGCTGTCGGCCCCGTCGCTGTCGGCCCCGTCGCTGTCGGCCCCGTCGCTGTCGGCTCCGCCGCCCACGAGCGCTTCGGCCCCGATCCACCACAGCCCGAACAACACCGCCGCGGTCTGCCAGTGCGCGGGCAACAGCACCGCGACCCTGCTCCCGGGGCCTGCCCCGAGTTCGTCTCGTAGGAGATTGCCGGTCTTGGCCGCCCAATTGGCCAGCGTGACCGCGGACAGCTCGATCCGTTCTCCGGTGGCGTCGTCGTAGTAGGTGATGCTGGGCCCGGCGGGGTCGGAGTCGAGCAGAGGACCGAGCAGGGCGGCGGTGACGGTCAGCTCACACACTCCGGATCGTCGGACCCGGCGGTGATGATCTGCGGTGGCGGCGGGGGTGCCGAGGGATCCGTGACGCCCGCCGCGGCCGGGTCGGCGGTCAGCATCGTCGGGTCGGTGCCGTCGAGGCCCGAGCCGGGTCCGGTGTAGTCGTCAGAGAGCACCACGCGCACCGTGCCCGGCGCCACGGAGCCGTCCTCGACGACGGTGAGCCCGCCCAGATCTCGCGAAATCGCCTGTGCCCCGAGGTCGTCGGCCTTCGCCGCCTGCACCTGGCTCGAGTCGACGGGCCCGCTGTCGTAGTTGCCGGTCGGGCCGGGGGTGAACCCCTTCTGGGCCAGGACCGCCGACACCGACGCGGCCAGCCCGTTGACGTCGGTGGCGTTGACGACCTCGACGGTGGTCTTGTCGGGCGTGTACGCCAGTTCCTCGGTCTTGCCCTCGTCCTGTTCGTCGAGCAGACCCGTCACCCACTCCTGGACCGCGGCGGGTTCGACGCGCACGACGCTCTGCATACCGTCGTCGCTCCAGCCGTCCTCGCGCACCACCGGGATGGTCGAGAACGCCACGTTGCCGGCGGCGAGCTTCTGCAGTTGGTCGACGAAATCCATGATGTCCCAGCCGTCCGACAGGACCACCGAACGCTGCACGGCCGCCTCCAGGCGGCCCAGTGTCGCCGGACTCGACAGCGTCTTGCCGGAGATCACCTCGTGGGCCAGCGACGCCATCACCGCCTGCTGGCGGGTGACCCGGTCGAGGTCGCCGCGTGGCAGGTTGTGCCGCTGCCGCACGAAGCTCAGCGCCTGCGGACCGTCGAGCTTCTGCCAGCCGGCGGGGAAGTCGGCGCCCGAAAGCGGTTCGTACACAGGCTCTTTGAGGCAGACGTCGACACCGCCGAGTGCGTCGGTGATCAGCGCGAAGCCCAACAGTCCGATCTCGGCGTAGTGGTCCACGGTCACGCCGGTCAGGTTCGCGACCGTCTTGATCAGCGCCTCGCGGCCGTCCTCCACCGCGAGCGGTTCGGCCTCGGCCGGGTCCACGCCCTGTTCCTCGACGAGCTCCTTGAGCCTATCGAGGTGCACCGACCCGTAGACACCGTTGATCTTCATCTTGCCCAGGTCCGGTGCTTGGACGTAGGAGTCGCGCGGAATGGAGATCGCGGTCGCCGACTGCCCGTTGTTCGGCACACGGATCAAGATGATCGTGTCGGTGTTCGTCGACACGTCGTCCCCGGCGCGCAGGGTGGCCAGTTCTTCTTGGGACAGCGGGTTGCCGTGCGCGTCGGTACGGCTGTCGGAACCCACAAGGAGAATGTCGATCGCGCCGTCCTCGCCGCCTTCGCCGAGCGCCGGGGAGCTGATGTGGTTGATGCCTTCTTCAAAGGACCGGATCCGGCTCCAGGCCACTCCGGTCCCGAGCACGACGGCAAGGGTCACCGTCACGGCGACGGCGCGAAGGACTCGAGCGGGCATCCGCCCAGGCTACTGGCGAGGACAGCGCAGACGGGGTAGCGATCGTCGGCGCGCCAGCACGCGTGTCAAACTCACAGGCATGCCGCAACGACTCGTGATCACCGGCGCCGGCGGCATGGTGGGGCGCATCCTCGCTGCTCAGGCTGGCCGACAGCAGCGCGATGTGCTGGCGCTCTCCTCCGCCGACTGTGACATCACCGACCTCTCCGCTGTCGCGCGTCACGTGTCGGGCGGCGACGTGGTCGTCAACTGCGCAGCCGTCACCGACGTGGACGCCGCCGAGGCCGACCCCGGGCGAGCGCATGCGGTCAACGCCGTCGGACCGGGCAATCTGGCGACCGTCTGCGCGCGGGCCGGTGCCGGCCTGATCCACATCTCCACCGACTACGTCTTCAGCGGCGACTTCGGCGGGGCGCCACCGCACCCCTACGAGATCGACGACGTGCCCGCGCCGCTGAGCGTCTACGGACGCAGCAAGCTCGCCGGTGAACAGGCGGTGCTCGATGCGCTCCCGGACGCGTATGTCGTGCGCACCGCGTGGGTGTACGAGGGCGCGGACGGCGGTGACTTCGTCGCCGCGATGCGCCGCAAGGCCCTCGGCGGCGAGACCGTCGACGTGGTGGCCGATCAGACCGGTTCGCCGACCAGCGCGCACGACCTCGTCGGGGCGCTGCTCGAGATCGCCGACGGCGGAGTGCGCGGTCCGGTGCTGCACGCCGCCAACAGCGGAGAGGCCAGCCGGTTCGACCAGGCCCGCGCGGTCTTCGAAACGCTCGGCGCGGATCCGGAGCGGGTGCGTCCGGTCGGCAGCGACCGGTTTCCGCGCCCCGCCCGCAGGCCGGTGTACTCGGCGCTGTCGGGCACCGGTTCGGCCGAACGCGGCCTGACCGCCCTGCGCCCGTGGCGCGATGCGCTGGTCGCGGCGATTCAGCGGGGGCGGGACGTGCCGCTACCCTCTACGCCGTGTGCGTGAATCGGTGGTCGCCAGGTGAGTGACGGGTTGGTCGTCGTCACGGTGACGTATTCACCGGGGCCGCACCTCGACCGGTTCCTGGCCACGCTGGCCCACGCCACCGATCGTCCGGTCTCGGTCGTCATGGCGGACAACGGGTCCACCGACGGCGCCCCGGAGCAGGCGGTGGATCGCTATCCGGACGCCACGCTGCTCCGCACCGGTGGCAACCTCGGTTACGGCACCGCGGTCAATCGTGCGGTCGCCGCGATCGCCCAAGACCCCGACAAGGACACCGTCGACCCGGAGTTCCTCATCGTCGCGAACCCCGACGTCCAGTGGGGTCCGCGTTCGATCGACCTGCTGTTGGAGGCCGCCGCGCGATGGCCGCGGGCCGGTGCACTGGGCCCGCTGATCCGCGATCCCGACGGTTCGGTGTATCCGTCGGCGCGGCACCTGCCCAGCCTGATCCGCGGCGGGATGCACGCCGTGGTGGGTCCGTTCTGGCGGTCGAACCCATGGACCGCGGCCTACCGCCAGGACCGCGCGGAGCCCAGCGAACGCCCCGTCGGCTGGCTGTCGGGCAGTTGCCTGCTGCTGCGCCGGTCGGCGTTCACGCAGATCGGTGGTTTCGACGAGCGCTACTTCATGTACATGGAGGACGTTGACCTCGGTGATCGGCTCGGCAATGCCGGGTGGCTCAACGTGTACGTGCCGTCGGCGGAGATCCTGCACGACAAGGGGCATTCGACGGGTCGCGACCCCGCCCGCAACCTGGCCGCGCACCACCGCAGCACCTACACTTTCTTGTCTGATCGCTATCCGCACCCGTGGCAGGCGCCACTGCGGGCCGCGATGAGGGGTGCACTGGCCGTGCGCGCCGGGTTGGTGGTGCGCAAGGCTCGTCGTATGCAGGCCAAAGGGGGGTAGGACATGGTGAATCCGGCTGAGGTGGACGCCGTTGTGCTGGTGGGCGGACAGGGCACACGGCTGCGCCCCCTGACGCTATCGGCGCCGAAACCGATGTTGCCGACCGCCGGCCTGGCGTTTCTGACCCACCTGCTCTCCCGCATCGCGGAAGCGGGAATCGAGCACGTCGTGCTCGGGACGGCGTACAAGGCGGACGTCTTCGAGGCCGAGTTCGGCGACGGATCCAAGCTGGGCCTGCAGATCGACTACGTCTTCGAGGACGAACCGATGGGCACCGGCGGTGCCATCGCCAACGTCTCCGACAAACTGCGCTACGACACCGCGATGGTGTTCAACGGCGACGTGCTCTCGGGCTGCGATCTCCGTGCGCTGCTCGACAGCCACGAGAGCCGCAACGCCGACGTGACGCTGCACCTGGTGCGCGTCGGGGATCCGCGGGCCTTCGGCTGTGTGCCGACCGACGACGGGGGCGTGGTGACCGCGTTCCTGGAGAAGACGCAGGATCCGCCGACCGACCAGATCAACGCCGGCTGCTACGTCTTCAAGCGTGAGGTGATCGACCGTATCCCGCGCGGCCGGCCGGTCTCGGTCGAGCGTGAGGTGTTCCCCGGGCTGCTGTCAGCGGGGCTGCGGGTGTGCGGTTACGTCGACGCGACCTACTGGCGTGACATGGGCACCCCCGAGGACTTCGTCCGCGGCTCGTCGGACCTGGTGCGCGGGATCGCGCCGTCGCCGGCACTGCCCGGCCGCCGCGGCGAGCACCTCGTGCACGACGGTGCGTCGGTGGCGCCGGGTGCGTTGCTGATCGGCGGCACCGTGGTGGGGCGCGGCGCGGAGATCAAGGCCGGGGCACGCCTCGACGGTGCGGTCATCTTCGACGGTGCGGATGTCGGTGCCGGCGCGGTGATCGAGCGGTCCATCATCGGGTTCGGCGCGCGCATCGGTCCGCGGGCGCTCATCCGTGACGCCGTCATCGGTGACGGCGCTGACATCGGCGCGCGCTGCGAACTGCTGCGCGGTGCGCGTGTGTGGCCCGGGGTGAAGATCCCGGACGGCGGCATCCGGTACTCGACCGACGTCTGAGGCGCGCTCAGCCCCGGCGAGCAGCCGCGGCGAGTTGAGTGAGCCCGAAGTCGGTGTCCGCGGGCAGCGCGTCCAGCGGCCACCACTTCAGATCGAGCGATTCGTCCGAGCGGGCGATCTGCGCGCCTTCGGGGGCGTGCACCAGGAACTGCAGGTCGAGGTGGCGGGTCGGCACGCCCAGCGAGCACGTCACCGGATGCACGTGGACGGCGGCGAGGCGGGGATCGATGACCAGGCCGTCGATGCCGGATTCCTCGCTCGCCTCGCGAAGTGCGGCGGCGACGACGTCGGCGTCGTCGGGTTCGCAGTGTCCCCCCACCTGCAGCCAGCGGCCGAAGCGCGGATGCAGGGTCAGCACGGCGCGGCTGCCGGTGTGGTCGAGTACCAGGGCGGAGGCGGTGACGTGGCCGGGCACGCACGCGCGCAGACACCCGTCGGGGCGGGCGGCCAGGAACGCGAGCACGGCATGGCGCAGCGAGTCCTGTGCCGGGTCCGGTGCGACCCAGTCGGTCAGGAGGTCGACCGCCGAGGAGTGCAGGCTCACCGGCGTACCAGCAGACCCTGGGTGTCAGCCGGATCGCGCGGCCCCTCGGGGTCGGCGGGGTAGCCGACCGCGACCGCGCCCAACGGTTCCCAGTCGGCGGGCAGGTCGAGTTCCGCCCGCACCGTGTCGGCGGCGAAGATCGTCGAACCGACCCAGCAGCTGCCCACCCCACGCACCGCCAGCGCGACGAGAAGCGCCTGGACGGCAGCGCCGACGGCCACGGTGAACATGGTGTGTTCGGCCTCGGTCCGCGCGGCGTCCGGATAGTCGTGGACGCCGTCGGGTACCAGGAACGGGATCACGAGCTCTGTTGCGTCATAAAGGATCTGGCCTCGGGCGAGCCGGCGTTCGACGGCCTCGTCAGTCAGGCCGTCGGCGCTCAGGTCGGCACGCCAGCGGTCCGCCATCCGGTCGAGCAGGCGCGTGCGGACCGTGCGATCGGTCACCCAGACGAAGCGGACCGGACGGGTGTGGTGCGGGGCGGGGGCGGTGAGCGCTTCGGCGACGGCGTCCTCGATCAACTCGGGCGCGAGGGGATCGGCGCTGAACCGGCGCACCGAGCGGCGCAGCAGCTGCGCCTGCCGGCGCCCGGCTTCCATCGCCTCGGCGGTGCCCAGCCAGAACAGGTCGTCCTCACCGGGGCGCAGCAGGTCGCGCGCAGTGGATCCGTTGTCCGCCAACGACAATCCGCGCACGACGGCCACCGGGATGCCGGTGAGCTTACCCTTGACCAGGTCGGCTGCCGCGGCGATCTCGTCTGCGACGGCGACTTCGGTGACCAGCAGTTCATTACCGTGCGCGTCGCGGGCGCCGGCGTATCCGTGCAGCACGCTCACGCCGGCGGCGCCGATCGCCGCGTCGATCTGACCGTTGCGCCACGCGCGGCCCATGGTGTCGGTGATCACGACTCCGACGGTGACGCCGAGTCGCTCGGCGAGACCGGTCCGCAGGCGTGCGGCGCTGCCGTCGGGGTCGACCGGCAGCAGCGCCAGTTCGCCTGTGTCGACGTTGGATCCGTCGACTCCGGCGGCCGCCTGGATGAGGCCGATGGCGTTCTCGGTGATCAGCGTGCGTCCCTTGCGGGCCAGTATGCGCACGGCTTCGTCATCGACGAGCTTGCGCCGCAACGCATCCCGTTCGTCGGGATCTTCCGGTGCGGTGACGATGCGGCCCTCGCACTTCGACACGACCTTGCTGGTGACCACGACGACGTCACCGTCGCGCAGCCACGGCGTGGCGGCCGCCAGCGCGGCGGCCAGATCGTCGCCGGGCCGGAACTCCGGCAGCCCGGGCACCGGAAGGAGTTCGATCGCGGCGGCCGCACCGTGTTCGGACGGAGCGTGTTCGGTCACAGCGCGACTCCGGCCATCCGGACCCCGGCGCGGACCATCTCCGCGGTGGCGGCCGGATCCGTCATCAGCAGCGGCACCGCGTCGACCGCCACGCCGTCGATCTGCGCGCTGTCGCCCTCGTGGATCAGCCAACCGTCGAGGATGCCGGTGCCGGTGCGGGCGCCGTAGTGGCGTCCGACGGCTTCCGAGGTCGATGGGACCCCGATCACGGACAGACACTCATCCGCCATGCCGCGCAATGGTTTTCCGGCCACGATGGGGGAGTAGCCGATGATCTTGGCCCGGGTCGACCGGAGGGCGCCGCGGATGCCCGGGATCGCCAGGATCGAGCCGATGCTGACCACCGGGTTGGACGGCGCCAGCAGCACGACATCGGCGTCGGCGATGGCGTCGGTGACACCGGGGGCGGCGGTGGCCTTCTCGGCGCCGACAAAGGCGAAGCTGTGGGTGGGGACTTTCGCGCGGTATCGCACCCACCACTCCTGGAAGTGGATGGCGCGGCGTTCACCGCTGTCCGGGTCGGTGATGACGACGTGGGTCTCGCTGCGGTCGTCGCTGGCAGGTAGCAGCCGGGCGCCGGGCGCCCACCGGGCGCACAGCGCTTCGGTGACCTGGGAGAGCGGATATCCCGCCCGCAGCATCTGGCTGCGCACCAGGTGGGTGGCCAGGTCGCGGTCGCCGAGGCCGAACCAGTCGGGCTGGACGCCGTACGCGGCGAGTTCCTCTTTGGCATGCCAGGTTTCGTCGCGATGGCCCCAGCCGCGCTCGGGATCGATTCCACCGCCGAGGGTGTACATGCACGTGTCGAGGTCAGGGCAGATCCGTACCCCGAACATCCACGTGTCGTCACCGACGTTGACCACCGCGGTCAGTTCATGATCAGTCGGGTCGTCAGGGGCGTACTGCCCCAGCCCGAGCAGTCGCTGCACGCCGAGCAGGAAGCGTGCCCCACCGACGCCGCCGACCAGAACCGTCACCTTCACATCGAACGAGACTAGGCGCTCGTCCGCGCGGGGGTTGCACCGCTCCTGACGGGCCGTCCGGGGCGGGTCTGTCACGGATCGGACACGCCGAGGTTTCCGACGCGCCGCAGAACTGTCACGAGGTGATATGAATTCCTGTTCCAGCGCTTGACCCCAGCTGCCAACGCGTGTGTAATCACACCAGTGTCATTTCGCGGTTGGCCAGCCGATTTCGGTGTCGCAGACCGAGATTCGATCACTTGTTCGAATAAGGCTGGCCGTACGGTACCGAGTGGGGCCACGTGGATCTACGACACCGAGTAAGGAGGGGCGGGAAATGTCTTTTGAGCAAAGCGAATTCGATCGCGTGGTCCGGTTCGACAGCCGGCTACTCGGCTCCGTCGGCGGGGCACCACACACCGACGCGGGAGCCGCACCGATGGGGGCCATGGGGCGGCCTCAGTTGAGTCTGGTTCCGGAAACCATCGACACAGAGGCCGGCGACGCCGACGACCTGTGGCAGGAGCGCGCGCTGTGCGCGCAGACCGATCCCGAGGCGTTCTTCCCCGAGAAGGGCGGCTCGACCCGTGAGGCCAAGCGGATCTGCCTGGGCTGCGAGGTTCGCGACGAGTGCCTCGATTACGCGCTGGCCCACGACGAGCGTTTCGGAATCTGGGGTGGGCTCTCCGAGCGTGAGCGCCGTCGCCTCAAACGCGGCATCATCTGACCCCTACGGAACTCCTCCTGTGGGGCCGCGCCTCAATCGTCGTCGATCGTCGGGTCGATGACGGAGGGCTCGACTCCCAGATATGTGGCCACCTGAGCCACCAGCACCTCGCGTAACAGCTCGGCGAGTTCGTCGGAGTCCTTGGCCCGGCGCTCGATCGGCTTCCTGAACAACACGATTCGCGCCCGCGTGGAGTTGCCGCGGACATCGACGCCGGCCGGTATCAGCCGGGCCAGCGCCACCGGCCCGTCGGCCACCACCTCCGGCGGCCATTGCACATTCTCCGGATCCTTGGGCGCCATGCGCGGGATCTCATCCACCGCGACGTCCAGTCCGGACACCCGGTCCTGCCACCGCCGCTCGATCGATTCGTACGCTTCGAGCACCGCCATGTCGAACCGCTCGGCACGGCTGCGCCACCCCGGCACGGTCGGCGGGAGGAGCGGGCCACGCATCTCGCGACCGCGTCGCGATCTCCAGCGGTTGCCCTCGGCCACGGTCACCGATCGTAACGGTTGGCTATCGGCGGGTCCGCCGCTGCGCGTGTCCGGCACCACGCGGCGTTTCTCCCGCGATAGCCTTCCGTCGTGAATGTTCCCCGTCGCTGCTGCCGGCCCGGGTGCCCCCACTATGCGGTGGCGACGCTGACGTTCGTCTACTCCGACTCCACCGCTGTCGTCGGCCCGCTGGCCACCGTGTCCGAACCGCACTCGTGGGATCTGTGCGTGGGCCACGCCAGTCGCATCACCGCGCCGCGCGGGTGGGAACTGGTCCGGCACGCCGGGCCGTTGCCCTCGCACTCCGACGACGACGACCTCGTCGCCCTCGCCGATGCGGTACGCGAAGGCCGTGGCTCGGCAGCCCCCGCCTCCGCCGTCGTCCCAGGTTTCTCCGATCCCACCAGCGGGGCCCACGGCGGCGCCCAGAGTGGGGCGTGTCTGGCGCCGCCCGTGCGACGGCCCGAACCGACCGGACGCCGGCGCGGCCACCTGCGCGTGCTCCCCGACCCGTCCGAATAGCCCCGCGTAGGGCGTCATAGCTGGGCAACGAAGTCTCCGGTGCGGATAGGCTGACGGCAACGTCCCCGTCTCCTAGGAGGAGTATGTCTCGGCCGGCTGCGACGGTGCATCGCGTCATCAAGGCGTATGACGTACGTGGGCTGGTCGGTGAGGAACTCGACGAGGCGTTCGTGGCCGACGTCGGCGGCGCGTTCGCCCGACTGGTCGGCGACAGCGCCGGACAGATCGTCATCGGCTACGACATGCGGTCGAGCTCTCCGGCGCTGGCCGAGGCCTTCGCCGACGGGGTGATGGCCCAGGGCCTCGACGTCGTGAAGATCGGCCTGGCGTCGACCGATCAGCTGTACTTCGCCTCCGGATTGCTCGACTGTCCCGGCGCGATGTTCACCGCGAGCCACAACCCGGCCGCCTACAACGGCATCAAGCTGTGCCGGGCCGGTGCCAAACCGGTCGGCCGGGACACTGGGCTGGCCCAGATCTCCGAGCAGGTGATCGAGGGGGTGCCCGCCTACGACGGGCCGCGCGGCAGCGCGTCGGAACGCGACGTGCTGGCCGACTACGGCGACTTCCTGCGGTCACTGGTGGACATCTCGGGGCTGCGTCCGCTGCGGGTCGCGGTCGACGCCGGAAACGGGATGGCGGGACACACAACCCCCGCGGTCCTCGGCCCCCTCGAGGCCGTCGAACTGCTGCCGCTGTTCTTCGAACTCGACGGCACCTTCCCCAACCACGAGGCCAACCCGCTGGACCCGGCCAACCTCGTCGACCTGCAGGCCTATGTGCTGGAGACCGGCGCTGACATCGGGTTGGCGTTCGACGGCGATGCCGACCGCTGCTTCGTCGTCGACGAGAAGGGGCAGGCGGTGTCGCCCTCGGCGGTGACCGCGCTGGTGGCCGCCCGGGAACTCGGCCGGGAGATCGGCGCGACGGTGATCCACAATCTGATCACGTCGCGGGCGGTTCCCGAGCTCGTGGCCGAACGCGGCGGCACCGCGGTGCGCTCCCGCGTCGGGCACTCCTACATCAAGGGGCTGATGGCCGAGACCGGGGCGATCTTCGGTGGGGAGCACTCCGCGCATTACTACTTCCGCGATTTCTGGGGCGCCGACTCCGGGATGCTCGCCGCGTTGCACGTTCTTGCGGCACTGGGTGAACAGGACCGCCCGCTGTCGGATTTCATGGCCGACTATCAGCGCTACGAGGCCTCCGGCGAGATCAACTTCACGGTCGCCGACGCGCCCGCATGTGTGGAGGCGGTGCTCAAGTCGTTCGGCACCCGCATCCACTCGATCGACCACCTCGACGGGGTCACGGTCGACCTGGGCGACGGACGGTGGTTCAACTTGCGCACCTCCAACACCGAACCGTTGCTGCGGCTCAATGTCGAGGCGCGAACGGCCGAGGAGGTGGACGAGGTGGTCGGGCAGGTCACCGAGACGGTTCGCGCCGAGACGACCGAACAGGGTAGGACATCGACGTGAGCGCCGGCTCCGGCTCGGCAGCCGTGGTGGACCTCGACGACAGCGAGGGGCTGCTGGCCGCTGACCGCGAGGGGTTGCTGAGGGCCGCGGCGATGGCCGGTGCGCAGGTACGCGCGACGGCGGCGGCGCTCGACGAGGGTCTGCTGGAGCCGTTGCGGTCCGGGCAGCCCCCGCGCACCGTGATCTGGCTGGCGGGCAGGGGTGCGGCCGAAACCGCCGGTGCGGTGCTGGCCGCCGCGTTCGGCGCCACCGCCGCGGCCCCGATCGTCACGGTGGCCGAGACGCCCCCGTGGATCGGTGCGCTCGACGTCCTCGTGGTGGCCGGTGACGACCCTGCGGACTCGGCGCTGGTGTCGGCGGCCGCCACGGGCGTGCGCCGCGGCGCCCGTGTCGTGGTGGTCGCCCCCTACGAGGGACCCCTGCGCGATGCGACCGCGGGGCGTGCGGTCGTACTGGCACCGCGGTTGTGGGTGCCCGACGACTTCGGGCTGTCGCGATACCTCGCGGCAGGGCTGGCCGTCCTGCAGGTGGTCGACCCCGGTCTGCGGGTCGACTTGGCGGAGCTCGCCGACGAACTGGACGCCGAGGCGTTGCGCAACAGCGCCGGGCGCGACCTGTTCACGAACCCGGCGAAGGCGCTGGCCGAACGAATCTCGGGCCGCGACGTCGTCCTCGCCGGTGACAACGCGACGACGCTGGCGCTGGCCCGGCACGGCGCCGCGGTGCTGCTGCGGGTTGCGCAGGAGACGGTGGCCGCAGTCGGCCTCGGTGATGTGCTGGTCGCGCTGCGCAACGGATTCGGTGCGGCGTCGGGCAACGGCTACGGATCCTCGTTGCCCCACTCCTCGCTTTTCCACGATGAGGAACTCGACGGGCCGCTGCCGCGACGGGTGCGTACCGTGGTCCTGATCACCGATGTCGAGCGCCCCATGGTGGCGGCGCGGGTCAGCGGCTACGACGACATCGACGTGTTGAACGCCGAAGATGTACCCGACGGTTCGGAGCCCACCGCGGCCCCGGCCGTCGGCAGGGGGATGGAACAGCAATTGGCGAAACTGGCTGTGCGGTTGGAGATGACGGCGGTATACCTGCGACTGGTTCGGGGCTGAGCGAGTGCATCTGCTGAGGGGGGCGGTGCGGACCTATGCTTGGGGTTCGCGGACCGCGATTGCCGAGTTCACCGGAAGGCCAAGTCCGACAGCACATCCGGAGGCCGAGCTGTGGTTCGGTGCGCATCCGGGGGATCCGGCCTATCTGCAGGCCGACGACGGTGAGGTCTCACTGCTCGATGCGCTGCGCGCTGACCCCGAGGGCCAACTGGGTTCTGCGGTGGTGGGCCGCTTCGGCGAGACCCTACCGTTCCTGGTGAAGGTGCTCGCCGCCGACGAGCCGTTGTCGCTGCAGGCCCATCCGAGTGCACAGCAGGCCGCCGAAGGGTATGACCGCGAAGAGCGACTCGGGATCCCGGTGTCGGCGCCGGTGCGCAACTACCGCGACCGCAGTCACAAGCCGGAATTGCTGGTGGCGCTCGACCGGTTCGAGGCCCTGGCCGGTTTCCGCCCGGTCGCCCGCACCATCGACCTGATGCGCGCGCTCGCAGTGCCCGAACTCGACCCGTTCGTGAATCTGCTGCACGGGCAGTCCGAACCCGACGGTCTGCGCGCGTTGTTCACCACGTGGATCACCGCACCCCAGCCGCATCTCGACGTGCTGGTGCCCTCGGTGCTCGACGGTGCGATCGACTACATCCGGGCCGGGCAGACCGAATTCGCTGCCGAGGTCAAGACGGTACTGGAACTCGGCGAACTCTATCCCGGGGATGCGGGGGTGCTGGCCGCATTGCTGCTCAACCGCATCACCCTGCGTCCGGGCGAGGCGATCCACCTCCCGGCCGGAAACCTGCACGCCTACCTGCACGGTGTGGGCGTGGAGGTGATGGCCAACTCCGACAACGTGTTACGCGGCGGGTTGACGCCCAAACACGTCGATGTGCCGGAACTGCTGCGGGTGCTCGATTTCACCCCGACCCCCGATCTCGTGCTGCGGCCCGAGATCGCCAGGGACGGAGTCGAACTGGAGTATCACACCCCTGCGCCGGAGTTCGCGGTGTCGGTGCTGCGCCTCGACGGCGACAATGTCGGCCACGAGGTCGACGCACCGTCACGTCACGACGGCCCCCAGGTGCTGGTCTGCACCGAAGGCGGCGCGGAGGTGTACGCCAAAGGCGGCGGCACCCTCACGCTGCAGCAGGGTGCGGCGGCCTGGGTGACGGCCGACGACGGCCCGATCCGGTTGCTCGCCGCGGAGCCGACGACGCTGTTCCGCGTCACCGTCGGGATCTAGCGGGTCTGTCTCACCGGCTGGCGACGAGGTCGCGGGACCTGCGCTTCGCGGCGCGTTTCTCGCTCACCCACAGCCGCATGTTGTGACCGATGGTGCGGCCCACCAACCGCGGCGACGGCACCATGTAGAGGCTGTCGAGCAGGCTGAACCGCCGCAGGAACCACTCCGCCAGCACGGGGTCGGTCTCGGCGGCGCCCAGGAACTGGTCGAACAGGCTTCCCACGGGGCCGTACCACTTCGGCATGGGGCCGCTTGCGCGGTGCAGCGTGAGATCGCCGATCGCGTTCATCTGCCACACCGGGAAGGTGGTCTTGGCGGTCGCCTTGCTCAGTGCGCGTGCCAGCTCCGGCTCGGGGTGCTGCAACGCCCGGCGCAGGTGACCCGCCTGCAGCGACGTCATCGTCATCCCCTGCCCGAAGGTCGGGTTGAAGCTCACGACCGCGTCGCCGAACGGCACGATGCCCGCGGGGAACCGGTCGAGTTTGTCGTAGCGGCGCCAGCGGCTGGTCGGATACTTGTGAAAAGCCATGTCGCCGAGAGGATTTCCTACGCGGAGGGCGGAGGAGACGTGTGCCGGCAGGATGGTGTCGGCCAGATCGCAGATCTCGCCGAAGTTCTGCGGCGGTGCAGCCTTGCTGACACCGAATGTCGTGACGTTCCAGTTGCCGTCCTCGTAGAACAGCATGCCCAGGCCCAGCGGCTGGTCGGCCGATGCGCCGGCCACCACCACCTTCTCGGCGAGCAAGCCCTCGGGGATGTGCACCTGCTGGGTGGCGTAGGCGATTCCGACGTCGACCGTTTCCTCGTGTGGCCGCTCGAAACCCCACTGCGTCAACCACACGGGGAGGCGGGTGCCGCGACCGGTGGCGTCGACCACGAGGTCGGCCAGAACCTTCTCCGGTTCACCCTCTCCGTCGAGCAGGACACCGGTGACCCGCTGCGCGGCCGGATCGAAGACCGGCTCGTCGACCGATCGTCGTTCGACCGTCACGGTGGGAATCGCCATGGTGCGCCGCCGGATCTGCCATTCGAGTTGCGGACGGCTGGGCACGTAGGCGGTGAACTCGTCGCGCAGGGTGTGCTGGGTGCCCAGCACGTGTCCGGCGGCGCCGAAGTGGATGCAGTCGGGACGGTTCTCCAGGATCGGCACCCCCGCGGCGACCATGTCGTCGAGCAGGCCGGGAAAGAGGCTCTCGAACTCCTGGGCCCCGCGGGCCATGAGCAAATGCACGTGGCGGCCCTGCGGAACCGCGGCGCGGTTGACCGGGGCGTCCGGGAGTTCGTCGCGTTCGTAGACTGTCACGCGGTCGTAGACGTCCGACAGCACGCGCGCTGCGCACATACCCGCGATGCTGCCCCCGACGACGATCGCGTGTTTAGTACTCCGCCCCATCGGGTCACAGTACTCGGTACATTCCCCAGATCCAGGCCCTAACTCGCATCTGGACCCAGCCGAAAGGGAGACGTCATGGCCGGCAGATGGCGCACGAAATCGGTCGAGCAGTCGATCGCCGACACCGACGAACCAGGGACCCGGCTCCGCAAGGATCTGAATTGGTGGGACCTGACGGTGTTCGGGGTGTCGGTGGTCATCGGCGCGGGGATTTTCACCATCACGGCGTCGACGGCGGGCAACCTCACCGGCCCGGCGATCTCCATCTCGTTCATCCTCGCCGCCATCGCCTGCGGGCTCGCGGCGTTGTGTTATGCCGAATTCGCCTCGACGGTGCCTGTCGCGGGCAGCGCCTACACGTTCTCCTACGCCACCTTCGGCGAATTCGTGGCCTGGATCATCGGATGGGACCTCATCCTGGAGTTCGCCGTCGCGGCGGCCGTGGTGGCCAAGGGTTGGTCGAGTTATCTCGGCACCGTGTTCGGATTCGGCGGGGGGATCGCGAATTTCGGCGGATTCGAGGTGGATTGGGGAGCGCTGGTGATCATCGCGTTCGTCACTCTGCTGCTGGCCCGCGGAACGAAGTTGTCCGCGGAGGTGAGCCTGGTGATCACCGTCATCAAGGTCGCGGTGGTGCTGTTGGTGGTCATCGTCGGGTCGTTCTTCATCAAAGCGGCCAACTACTCGCCGTTCATCCCCCCCGCGGAGTCCGGTGAGGGCGGCTCGGGTGCGGAGCAATCGCTGTTCTCGTTGATCACCGGCGCGGAGGGCAGCCACTACGGCTGGTACGGCCTGCTGGCCGGCGCGTCGATCGTGTTCTTCGCCTTCATCGGTTTCGACATCGTCGCGACCACCGCGGAGGAGACCAAGAATCCGCAACGCGACGTGCCCCGCGGCATCCTGTCCTCGCTGGCGATCGTGACGGTCCTGTATGTGGCCGTCGCGGTGGTGCTGTCCGGCATGGTCTCCTACACCGAATTGCGCGACGCCGGCAGCGGCGCGAACCTGGCAACGGCCTTCGAGGCGAACGGGGTGAACTGGGCGGCGACCGTCATCTCCATCGGCGCACTGGCCGGTCTGACGACGGTGGTGATCGTGTTGATGCTCGGGCAGACCCGAGTGCTGTTCGCGATGTCGCGTGACGGGCTGATGCCGCGTCGGCTCGCTCAGACCAGCGACCAGGGGACGCCGGTGCGGATCACGGTGATCGTCGGGGTCGTCGTCGCCATCGCCGCCACGGTGTTCCCGATCGGCAAGCTCGAGGAGATGGTGAACATCGGCACGTTGTTCGCGTTCGTGCTGGTGTCGGCCGGCGTCATCGTCCTGCGGCGCACCCGGCCGGACCTCGAGCGGGGCTTCAAGGCGCCGTTCGTGCCGTTGCTGCCGATCGCCGCGATCATCGCCTGCGTGTGGCTGATGCTGAACCTCACGGGGCTGACCTGGATGCGGTTCATGATCTGGATGGCGATCGGCGTCGTCATCTACTTCCTCTACGGCAGGAGGCATTCGGTGCTCGGCCGGCGCGAGCGCGAAGCCGTCGCCGAATAGCCCATGTTTACAAACTAGAGCTCTGTGTCTAGACGACGGACAAAACCACCTCTATAGTCAAGGTCTTGACACTCACATGGAGGTGGTGTGCTGTGACCGCAGATCCGCAAGCCCTCGACGTCGCCCAATGGCGTGACAGGAAACGTCACCTGTGGCTGATGGGCCTGATCGCCCCGACCGCGCTGTTCGCGATGCTGCCGGTGGTGTGGGTGCTCAACCAGCAGGGGTGGCATGCCGCCGCGGCGGCGCCGTTCTGGATCGGCCCGGTCCTGCTGTACGTGCTGCTGCCCGCGCTCGATCTACGGTTCGGACCCGACGGACAGAACCCACCCGACGAGGTGATGGAGCGACTGGAGAACGACAGGTACTACCGGTACTGCACCTACATCTACCTCCCGTTCCAGTACGCCAGTGTGGTCGTGGGCGCCTACCTGTTCACGGCGTCGGACCTGAGCTGGCTCGGCGTGAACGGCGCCCTGGGCTGGCCGGCGAAGATCGGCCTGGCGCTCTCGGTGGGGGTGCTCGGCGGCATCGCCATCAACACCGCTCACGAAATGGGCCACAAGAAGGATTCGCTGGAACGCTGGCTGTCCAAGATCGCCCTGGCCCAGACCTGGTACGGCCACTTCTACATCGAGCACAACCGCGGCCACCACGTCCGCGTCGCCACGCCCGAGGACCCCGCCTCCGCCCGCTTCGGTGAGACGTTCTGGGAGTTCCTGCCCCGCAGCGTCTGGGGCAGCCTGCGGTCGTCGTGGGAGCTGGAGGCCAAGAGGCTCGAGCGTGCGGGCAAGCCCACCTGGCACCCGTCCAACGACGTGCTCAACGCCTGGGCGATGTCAGTGGTCCTGTGGGGTGCGCTGATCGCGCTGTTCGGTTGGGCGGTCCTGCCGTTCATGGTGATCCAGGCGGTGTTCGGCTTCGCGTTGCTCGAAACCGTCAACTACCTGGAGCACTACGGCCTGCTCCGGCAGAAGGTCGGGAGTGGCCGCTACGAGCGCTGCACACCGCAGCACAGCTGGAACTCCGATCACATCGTCACCAACCTGTTCCTGTACCACCTGCAGCGGCACAGCGACCACCACGCCAACCCGACCCGGCGCTACCAGACGCTGCGCAGCCTCGACGGGGCCCCGAACCTGCCCAGCGGTTACGCGACGATGATCGCCCTGACCTACTTCCCGCCGCTGTGGCGCAGGGTGATGGACCACCGGGTGCTCGCGCACTACGGCGGCGACATCACGCGGGTCAACATCCACCCACGGGTCCGCGAACGGGTGCTCGCGAAGTACGGAGCCGTGGCCGCATGACCGCCTACCGCTGCCCGGGGTGCGGCTTCGTCTACGACGAAGCCAAAGGTGCGCCCCGCGAAGGGTTTCCGGCCGGCACCGCCTGGGGCATCATCCCCGACGACTGGTGCTGCCCGGACTGCGCGGTCCGCGAGAAGCCCGATTTCGAACCGGTATAGCCCCATTGACTCTGCGCTCCGGGCGTCGACGTGCGAGTGGCACGGGCCCTGAGCGCAGAGTCGACAACGAGACGAGGACGTCATGGACTACAAGCTCTACGTCTGCGTGCAGTGCGGATTCGAGTACGACGAGGCCAACGGGTGGCCGGAGGACGGCATTGCTCCGGGCACCAGGTGGGACGACATCCCGGACGACTGGAGCTGCCCGGACTGCGGCGCGGCCAAGTCGGACTTCGAGATGGTGGAGATCGCCCGGGGATGACCGATAGGTCCGGGCGAGCGAAGCGACGGGAGAGGATAGTCTCGCGCGTGTGATCAGCCCGCGCGACCGCCGCGTTCCCTACGCCGAGGCGTCGAGAGTGCTGCTGCGCGATTCGATCCTCGACGGGATGCGCGAGCTGCTGCGGACGCGCGACTGGTCGTCGATCACGCTGACCGACGTCGCGAAGGCCGCCGGAATCAGCCGTCAGACGATCTACAACGAATTCGGCTCCCGACACGGTCTCGCGCAGGGTTACGCGTTGCGCCTGGCGGACCGCCTCGTCGACGCGGTCGACGATGCGATCGAGGGCAACGTCGGTGAGGTGTACGCCGCGTTCCTCGAAGGGTTCCGCGCCTTCTTCACCGAATCGGCCGCCGATCCGCTGGTCATTTCGCTGCTGTCGGGGGAGACGAAGCCGGACCTGCTGCAGATCATCACGACGGACAGCGGCCCGATCATCACCCGGTGTTCGGACCGGTTGACGTCGACCTTCCAGCACAGCTGGGTCAAGGCGAGCGACGAGGACGCCGGAATCCTGGCGCGGGCGATCGTGCGGCTGGCCATGAGCTACGTCTCGATGCCCCCGGAAGCCGATCACGATGTGGCCGGTGACCTGGCCCGGCTGATGACGCCCTTCGCGGAGCGCTACGGTGTTATCGAGCAGGATCCGCGGTCGGCGAAGACGCACCGCCCCGATGGCTAATATGTAACTAAGCTAAGTAATTGCGAACGCGCGCACGAAGTATGAGAAGGAAACCACATGACCACGACTGAGCAGCGACTGACCGTCGATGTCCGCAACGGCATCGACTACAAGGTTGCCGACCTGTCCCTGGCCGAATTCGGCCGCAAAGAGATTCGCCTGGCCGAGCACGAGATGCCCGGCCTGATGTCGCTGCGGCGCGAATACGCCGACGTGGCGCCGCTCAAGGGTGCCCGCATCTCCGGCTCGCTGCACATGACGGTGCAGACCGCGGTGCTCATCGAGACGCTGGTCTCGCTCGGCGCCGAGGTCCGCTGGGCCTCGTGCAACATCTTCTCGACCCAAGACCATGCGGCGGCCGCGATCGTCGTCGGCCCGCACGGCACGCCGGAGGAGCCCAAGGGTGTCCCCGTGTTCGCGTGGAAGGGCGAGTCGCTCGAGGAGTACTGGTGGGCCGCCGAGCAGATGCTGACCTGGCCCGGTGAGCCGGCGAACATGATCCTCGACGACGGCGGTGACGCCACCATGCTGGTGCTGCGCGGCGCGGAGTTCGAGAAGGCCGGCGTCGTGCCGCCCACCGAGGACGACGACCCGGCCGAGTGGAAGGTCTTCCTCGCGCTGGTTCGTGCGCGCTTCGAGACCGAGAAGGACAAGTGGACCAAGATCGCCGAGTCGGTCAAGGGCGTCACCGAGGAGACCACTACCGGCGTGCTGCGGCTCACGCAGTTCGCTGCCGCCGGAACGCTGGCCTTCCCGGCGATCAACGTCAACGACTCGGTCACCAAGAGCAAGTTCGACAACAAGTACGGCACCCGGCACTCGCTGATCGACGGCATCAACCGCGGCACCGACGCCCTCATCGGTGGCAAGAAGGTGCTGATCTGCGGCTACGGCGACGTGGGCAAGGGCTGCGCGGAGTCGCTGGCCGGCCAGGGCGCGCGCGTGCAGGTCACCGAGATCGACCCGATCAACGCGCTGCAGGCGCTGATGGACGGCTACGACGTGGTGACCGTCGAGCAGGCGATCGGTAACGCCGACATCGTGATCACCTCGACCGGTAACAAGGACATCATCACCCTCGAGCACATGAAGGCGATGAAGGATCACTCCATCCTGGGCAACATCGGCCACTTCGACAACGAGATCGACATCGCCGCCCTCGAGCGGTCCGGTGCCACCCGGATCAACATCAAGCCGCAGGTCGACGAGTGGACCTTCGGGGACACTGGCAAGTCCATCATCTTGCTGTCCGAGGGCCGCCTGCTGAACCTGGGCAACGCGACCGGCCACCCGTCGTTCGTGATGAGCAACAGCTTCTCGAACCAGGTCATCGCGCAGATCGAGCTGTGGACCAAGAACGACGAGTACGACAACGAGGTCTACCGCCTGGCCAAGCACCTCGACGAGAAGGTCGCCAAGATCCACGTCGAGGCGCTCGGTGGGACGCTGACCCGGCTCACCAAGGAGCAGGCGGAGTACATCAACGTCGACGTCGAAGGCCCGTACAAGCCGGAGCACTACCGCTACTAGAACACGCTGCGCCGAACGTGCGCTCACCGCGAGAATTCTCCGATTTCCTCGCAGTGGGCGCACGTTCGGCGTTAGGGTCGGCCCGTGGGGCGGGGGATCCGGGTTGTCTGCATCGTGCTGTGCCTCATCGCCGCCACCGTGGTCGCGGCTGGTTCCGCCACCGCCGATGATCCGACGATCGACGACCATCACCCGTACTTCAACGAGGACGAGTATCAGGCGTTCTACACTCCACCGAACCCGTTGCCGCCGGGCGGACCGGGGGAGCTGATCCGGTCGGAGCCGTCGCGCCTGGTGCTCGAACCGTCGGGCGAACTCGGCATGATCATGGCGAACGGTACGCGAATCATGTACCGCAGCAACGACGCTCGTGGCAATCCGAACGCGGTCACCGGCACCTACTTCGAACCGCACAATCCGTGGCCGTTCGGTGGGCCACGCCCGCTGATCGTCTACGGGCCAGGAACCCAGGGGCAGGGTGACCAGTGCGCGCCGTCGCGCCAGTTCAACCAGGGCATCCACTGGTCGCCGTATCTGGACATCGCGTTCAACTACGAGGAGTTGTTCGTCGCGACCATGGTGGCGCGCGGCTTCGCGATCGTCATGACCGATTACGAGGGCCTCGGCACGCCGGGGCTGCACACGTACGCGAACCGTTTGTCGCAGGGTCACGCGATGCTCGATGCGGCCCGTGCGGCGAAGCGGTTACCTGACACGTCACTGAGTCCCGATGGGCCCGTGGCTTTCTGGGGTTATTCGCAAGGTGGGGGAGCGGCGGCATCCGCAGCGGAGATGGCCCAGTCGTATGCACCGGAGGTCGACGTCGTCGGTAGCTACGCCGGGGCGCCGCCCGCCGACCTGAAGGAGCTGTTCCCGTTCATCGACGGCAGCATGCTGGTGGGAGCAGTGGGCTACGCACTGAACGGGATCATCGCGGCCTACCCGGAACACGAGGCGGCGATCCGGGCGACGCTGACCCCGCGCGGTAGCGACCTGCTCTACAAGGTCAAGGATCAGTGCGTCGCCGAGACCCTCACGAAATTCATGTTCCGCCACCTGCAGCCCTACTTCAATCAAGACATCTTCGCGGTCGTCGAGCAGGAGCCGTTCACGTCGCTGTTCGACGAGCAAAAGCTCGGCCGGTCGAAACCCAACGCCCCGGTGCTGATCAACGCCAACCGGTTCGACCCGCTGGTTCCGTGGGCTGCGGCCATGCAGATGGGACGCGACTGGTGCGCCCAGGGCGCCGACATCGAGGCGCGCACCAACGAGCAACCGCCGTTCCTGAACAAGGCGATGGTCAATCATGCGATGCCGATGCTGGTCGACGGTGAACCGGCGATGCAGTGGATCGCCGACCGGTTCAAGGGTGTGCCGACGGCGCCGAACTGCGGGCGGTTCTGACGCCCGACTGTCGGGGATCTTACGTGTCAGTGACTGCCGTTTCGTGCCGATAACCCGGGGTATCCGGCGCTCACAATGACTCAGGAGAGGGCGTGAGATGGCTGTGTACATCGATAGGTGTAGATGTTGAATGAATCGGCGCTGGTGGTGGCGCCGGTCAACCTGATCTCGCACGCTACCGTGCGCAGCGCGGTCAGCCGGTTGCAGGACGACCACGCAATCACCGACGCGGACAAGGCGTTCCGCGCCCTGCTCAAGGTTGCACATCGCTACGACGTCAAGCTGCGACATCTGTCGGCAGCGCTTCTCAACGCGAACGCCGGTGTTGGCCCCGTCACATGCACACCGGCGCCGTCGCTGTCGTTCTCACTGCGCGGCTGTGGCGATGTGCCCAAGCGATCGGACGTATTCACCGTTCTACTCACCACCGCGGTCGATCTCTTCTCCGCTCCTTTGGGTGCGGTACAGATGCGCGACGCGATGCGTGACGGACTGTGCATCGAGAGCCACGCAGGTGTTGCGGCGCTGTTCCGCCACCACTTCAGCTATGTCGAGGGCACCGGCTCGGCCGCCGCCTACGCCACCGCGCACAGCGAAGTCGTGCGCGTCGACGATGTAGCGGTCTCGCGGCTGTACGACTTCAGCGACGTGGAAGTGCTTGCTGAGTGCGGTGTTCAGGCCGAGCTCGCGGTGCCGATGTGCGACGAGGACGGCCGCAGCTGGGGGGCGGTGACGGTCATGTTCGACTCGCGACGTCCGCGCATCGACCCGTTCGCCGTCGAGATGCTGCACGGACACGCTGATTCCTGCGCGCAGTGGCTGCGGTGGTACGACCATGCGGTCATGCCGAAGCTGGTCGGCGCGGTGCACGAGGTTGCGGCGGGGCAGAGCAACCGGGCGGCAGTTTCGGCGTAAGCCGCTGGCCCGTTGGGGTGTCGTAGAGTTCTTCTTGATGACGGCACCTCGGGCAGGAGTGTGCGGTGGCCACGGCCGGTGAGGCCGGCGAGGTCCTGCACGCGGCCGAAAGCTGTTTCGCGGCAGGCGATCACGGGCGTGCCGAAGGAATGATTCGGGCGGCGCTGGCAACAGACCCGCACAATCCACGGTTGTTGACGGCGTATGCCCGCGCGAAGCTGGGCCAGTCCGACTGGGCGGAGGCCGCCGTGAGTGCGCTCGCCGCGCTCGCGATCGAACCCGACAACGAGCACACGATGCGTGTCTACACGCGCGCGCTCGAGATGCTGGGCCGGCTCCAAGACGCGCTGTGGATGGCGGGGCGGACGGTGGCGACGCATCCGTCGAGTCATCAGGCGCACTACGCCCATGCGCGGCTGCTCGCGGCGACCGGTCGGACGGCCGAGGCATTGGCGGTGGTGAACGAGGCGCTGCGGCTCAACCCGTCGGACGTTGACTCCCTGGTGCTCCGCGGGAACATCTTCGCGACGCTCAAGCAGTACCAACCCGCGGAGACCGACTACCGGGCGGCGCTGCACCTGAACCCGGCAGATGCCGACGCGGTCCACGGCTTCGCGTTGCTCGACCATGCGCGTGGCAGGACGTGGAGTGCGGTGCGCGGTTTGCTCGCCGCCGAGCGACTCGATCCGGCGTACCGGGACATGGTGCGGCAGAACGTCGGTGCGATCCTCGGCGGGGTGCTGCGTAAGTCTGCGTGGGTGGTGTTGATCGTCGGGTTCGCGGTGATCGTGGCGTTCACCCTCGACGAAGACGGCCACCCGACGGTCATTCCGCGGATCGTTGCTGGCGTCGGCGCGGTAATGCTGCTCGTGATGTTCGCGCGGGTAGTGCGTGGGATGCCTACCGGGACAATCGGATCAGTGCTCCGGGAACGGCAGATGCTGGTGATTCGAATCGGGCAGTTGGTCGGCGGAGTGGTGTTGGGTGCGGTGACCGCCGCGCTCGGTGCGATGACGCTCCCGGCGGTGCTGGCATCAGTGCTCGTGCTCTCGCTGCCTGTCGTCGTCATTGTCGGTGGGCTGACGGGCGAGCGTTTGTGGTGACGAAGTACAAGATTTATCTGGGCCGGACGTCGGTTCGTTTCTCACGGTCGCCTGGAAGCCCGCTGCTTCGATACGGTTCACCAGGTCGGCTTTCAACTCTTTGACCGCGCTCGTTGAATTTCCTCGCTGACGCTCATCGAAATTCCCCACCCGTGTGGCTCCGCCGAGAAGGGCGGGCCTCCCTCGATGCTGCTGGTGTCTGACGCCAGTAGCTCTGTCGAAGGAGGCCCGCTTTCTCATGCTCACATGGGAGGACGACATGGAAGTACACGCCCTACGAAAACGCGGTTGGTCGATCTCTGCGATCGCCCGCCACACCGGGTTCGACCGGAAAACGGTCCGCAAGTATCTGGCCGGCGGCGCCGAGCCCGGGGTGCGGGCACGGCCGGGACCGAATCCGTTTGATCCGTTCGTCGACTACGTGTCGGCGCGATTGGTCGAGGACCCGCATCTGTGGGCCCGCACCCTCTACGACGAACTCGAAGACCTGGGTTTCGGGCTGTCGTATCAGAGCCTGACCCGCAACATCCGCACCCGTAATCTGCGCCCGGACTGTCAAGCCTGCCGCACCGCCACCGACCGGCCCAACGCGGTTATCGAGCACCCGCCCGGTGACGAAACCCAGTGGGACTGGCTGGAATTGCCCGATCCGCCCGAGTTCTGGGGCTGGGGCAAGAAAGCTTTCCTGCTGGTCGGCTCGCTGGCGCACTCCGGCAAGTGGCGGGCGGTGTTGTCACCGTCGATGGATCAACCCCACCTGGTCGCCGCCATCGACACGATCTGCCGCGGCCTCGGCGGCCTCACCCGGGTCTGGCGGTTCGACCGGATGGCCACCGTCTGCGATCCGGGCTCGGGACGGGTGACCGCCACGTTCGCCGGGGTCGCCAAGCACTACGGCGTATCGGTGGCGATCTGCCCACCGCGGCGCGGTAACCGCAAAGGCGTGGTGGAGAAGGTCAATCACACCGCGGCGCAACGCTGGTGGCGCACCTTGGATGACGACATGACCGTCGAACAAGCACAGGCAAGTGTGGACCGCTTCGCCCGGGTCCGTGGCGACACCAGGATGCGCTTGACCGCCGACGGGCGGTCTTCGGTGGCTGTGGTAGCCAAGACCGAGCCGCTCAGGCCAGTGCCGCCGGCGCCGTATCCGATGATCGTGTCTGAGTCCCGGACAGCCTCGCGGCAGGCGTTGGTGTCCTACCGCGGCAACCGGTACTCGGTGCCCCCGGAGCTGGCCGCCGCGCAGGTGAGGGTCAGCCATCCGATTGGTGGCGGGTACCTCGACGTCGCCACCACGAACGGGATCGTGGTCGCCCGTCACCGGTTGGCCGCTGACGGGTTGGGGGTGATGGTCCGCGACAGCGGCCACGTCATCGCCCTCGACACCGCCGCAATGGCCACCGCCAACACCGGGCGACCACATCGCCGCAAGGAACGCATCCCACCCGGGCCGGCCGCCAAAACCGCTGCCGCGCAACTTCTTAACTTCCCCGACAACGCCAACAGTGCCGTCGAATCCCCAACTAGCTCACCTGATTCCGCTGTCATTGACATGTCCGTCTACGAGCGGGCCGCCCAGAAAAGGACCCTGCAATGACCCCCACCACCCGCACCCCCAAAACCACCACCCGCACCACCGATGCCGACTCGCCAACCGTGGCCGCGAGCCGCTATCAGCAACTGCGTTCACACCTGGCCGAGCTCAAACTCACCGCCGCCGCTGAAGCCCTGCCGGCCGTGCTCGACCAGGCGACCGCCGAGGGCCTGTCGCTCACGGTGGCCCTCGAGCGACTGTTGGCCGTAGAAGTCGATGCCAGCACCGCCCGCCGACTGGCGGGGCGGCTTAGGTTCGCGTGCTACCCACACCGGCTAGCCTGGCCGATTTCGATGTCGACGCCGCCGCCGGTATCGACCGCGCACTCATCGACGAACTCGGCACCTGCCGCTACTGGAGTCAGCAACCAACATTTTGCTCATCGGGCCGCCGGGGACAGGCAAGACGCACCTGTCGGTCGGATTAGCAAGGGCTGCAGCATATGCCGGATATCGGACCTACTTCACCACTGCCGCCGATCTGGCCGCCCGGTGCCACCGGGCCGCCATCGAAGGACGCTGGGCCACCACCATGCGGTTCTACGCCGGACCGACGCTCCTGGTGATCGATGAACTGGGCTATCTACCACTGCCAGCCGAGGCCGCTTCAGCACTGTTTCAGGTTGTGTCCCAACGCTATCTGAAGACCAGCATCGTGATGACCACCAACCGCGGGGTCGGCGCCTGGGGCGACATCCTCGGTGACACCACTGTGGCCGCCGCCATGCTCGACCGACTCCTACACCGGTCTGTGGTCATCAACCTCGACGGCGAGTCCTACCGGCTACGCGACCACCACGCCGCCGCAGACACCCTGCGCCGAGCCACCACCGGCACCCGCCAACCACTACACTGACCGCACCTCACAGGTGGGGAATTTCGGCGAGCACACCTGAGGACGTTCGACGAGCGCGATCACTTCGATCTCGTCAGCCCCGAGATCGACTTGCTCGGTGCCGATCGCCTGGACTTCCCACGACCCGTCGAACTCGCGGTAAAGAAAATTTCGGCGTACTGGCCGCTGGCCTGCTCGATCTTTCGGTAGCCGAACTGCTGGTCCCCGTCGTCGGTCAAGCGTCCGAACTTCCTCAGGCTCAGTTGGGTTCGCAGACGCTCCAGTCCAGATTGGTCAACGTCGCGGTGAATATTGATCACCAAGATGTCGTGCAACATTATCGCTCGTTCCCCCCGTATTGGAGACGCCAGTCTGAGTCTCGGAATTGAGACGAGACCCCCGTCGGCGACGTGTCGGGTGGGCCGGCGCTCCCGAACAACGCAGGAACAACCGGCCGGCCGTACGCTCGGTCCACTCGTCAGCCGATGCTCTTGGGTCGGTTCCGGTGGATCGGACAGCGACTCCGCCGTCAGCTGATACTCGATCCGCTCCTCGTCCTTCCGGATCCGGTGGTTCGTGATGCGCCACTGGTACGGATGGATCTGACGGCCGGCTCGATTGACGCCCGTCTTCTTGACGGTTGTGTGCCGCGGCGATCGGCTCCGGCCAACCCTGGTACACGTACACCTTCTTCAGCTGCTTGAGAGCGAATCCTCCTCGAACAGCCCTGTCAGGGACCCATGGCCCGTCCGCTAGTAGGGAGTCATCAACGTCACGTGAGGATCTGGAGGTCTGCTTCATCGAGCACAGGAAACACAACGTCGGGATAGTCGGAGCGAATGCGCGCGGCCACGCTCTTGAGAAGCTCTAATCCTTCGGGTTTGGTGTCCCACGGGTGAGCAATCAGAAAGTAACGGCCGATGTCGAACTTGTAGTCACCTTCGCTGAACATGACTTTCAAGATGGACGACCCATCGTCGGCGCTGTATAGCGCGAAGTCCCACGGGCTCATCGCAATTCGCTTCAAGATCACTATGCTGACTCCCGGGGTGGTGGCAGGACAACTGGTTCAGGCATGGCGGGTCTCCTCGACTTCCATGTCGGTCAGACCCTCGGCGCGACGATGTCGGTCCAGTCCATGTACTGCTCACCGTTCACTTTCAGTTCTCGAGCTATGTGAGGAGGGCCGACGAGATGGATCGGAGTCCGACCGTCGGGGCAACCGCCGCATCAATGAGACGGTGTGGCTTCGCAGGGACCCGCATACGCGAACGTCGACCACACCGTCGCGGCCCGATATCGGGACTTTCACCCCACGACTCATTCCCTTTCGGGAACACCCGGCGCTCACCACACGCGAATCCATCCGGCACTTCGACCCCTCCATCGGCGCGCAACGCGAGCCAATCGTCACCGCCGACACAATCCGAAGTCTCGTCCCTCGATACCCTGCGGCGGCGCCGGTCGCGGGCAGTTCAGTCATCAGTTGCCCAGGCATTCCACCCTGGCGTGGACACCGCCGTTCGGTCCGCCACATATCAAGCCGTCGTCCCAACCGGAAGGGGGTCCACGAACTCCAGGATGTCGTCGACCTCAGGGATGTGGAGACGCCCATGCGTTTCAAGCTTCCCGGTACGAACCATCCCGGGCTGCCGGCAAGCCCAATCTCCCTGAGTGCCAAGGTAAAAGACAAGAAGCGTCTGCCCGTTCACTCCAACGACGAGGAACGGCTCACTGCGCCACCTGCATACCGTTCTCACGAAGTGCAGCTTGTCTAAGCTGGATCGTGCAACGATACGGACGCCCTGAACCAACGGTATCCGTGACGGAGCGAAGTCGACCGGTGCGGGTTCGCCACGATAGGACCTCAGGACCACGTCTGCACCGTGGACAGCTGCGTGAAACTCGCGGCCGTGGTAGACGGCGTAGTGTCCTGTCGCTCGCGGGCGCTTGAGCGTCATGCTGTCTGCCTCACCGCGGACCATTCACCGGTGCGCGTCAGGACGGCAGATAGCGTTTCCTCGCCCTGCACCGGGATCAGCCACAACTCACCTTCTGCGAGGACACCGCCGGTGATCCAGTATTCGGGAATAGCGAATCCGGGACTGGTGAACCCGTTGCCCGTGTAGGGCATGGAGTAGCCGAGTTCAACACCGTCAGACTTCCCGATGGCACGTGCAAGCGGGCCGTCGGTCGACTGGACACTCACTGTGTACGACATTTGGAATCGTAGGGAGAAGAGCGGTTCGTCGGGCGCGAACAGTGAGCCCTCATAACTCAACCCGAGGGCTTCGTAATATGACGCGGCGCCACGTAGGTGAGCCACATACGTTGCAGGAGTGGCAAATCCATTCACCACGTCAGGGAGTCCGCCAACCAGGGGATCGACGTCGTTCGCCATCAGTCTCTGGCCCTCATGAACTGACAGGGGTTTATGCCAGATCGTCGCGCTGACCGGAGTGCTCACCTCGTCTGCCCGTCTCTCGTACCGCTTGTGCGACCATCGAAGAGCACGTCTTCTGCGTGCTCTTCTACATCCGTCAACTCCGCAACCGGCGCTTTTCCTCGCACCTCGAACTTGTCGGGACGCCGCATCCCCGGCAGTCCGGACACCTCATCGAAGTCCCGCCCCAAATAGACGAGGTTCGCCATGTCGCCCACAATTATCCGAACCTCGAATCGATGACCGCGCCAACTGCAGGTCGTCCGCACTCTGCGCAGATGTTCGATGTCGCTCAGAGGAACGAAACACTCACCCTCGATCCAGTTGTAACGGGAGGGCGCAAAACCGGGAGGCAGTGGTTCGTCGTCGGAGAAGATCCGGACCTCGTCCCGTAGAAGCGACGCGAAGTAGTCGCGACCCTCGTACGTGACGTAGTCACCGCTTGCCCGAATCCCGTACTTGTCGTTATCCATCCGGTTTCACTCGAATCCAATCCTGGCGATGACCGAGAACTGCTATCAACTCTTCGGTGCCGTCGACACTTATCCGGTACATCTCCGCTCCCGGATTCATCCTGGTTCCCCCCGGCAAGAAGTACTCAGGGACCGTAAATCGATCGCTTGCGGTAAAGCCGGTTCCCGTGAAGGGATAACCATATTCCGGATCGTAACTGGGTCCGTGGCCTGCGCGCTCCGACAGCGGGCCATCGGGAACGTGGACCGTGACACCATCCTCGGTCGTGAACCTCATCGCGATGGCGGGTTCATCCGGTCTAAACGGTGAGTTGGGGTACTCGAGTGCCAATCCTTCGTAGAGTCGTTCTGGAGTGTTGAGTGCCTCTGTGTCGCGAGCGGTGCTGACTGACCCGCCGGTTCGATCGGGTGAATATTCATCATCGCCACCGGCGAGCCGAAAGTCAGCCTGTCCGCTGTCGACGATCTTTTGCAATCCTTCGCCGCTGGCCACATCGGGGAACTGGTGACGGAATCCGTAGACCAGTTCTTGCTGGGCGCGATCGAGCCATTCGGCTGGCTGGACGAGCAATGGTTGTACATCCCCCCGAGTGAGACCGCGCTCCTCCAGCCAGGCATCGGCGGCGGCAAAGCGCGACTCCATGTTTCGGAGTTGCTCACTCGACGCCCACACCCGGTGCTGACTACCGTCCTCCAGTTCGACATACCGGTGGTTGGCATCGCCAGTGACGGAGGGTTGGCCGGCATCTGAGTGGGGGTCATCTCCTGGTGCACGGTGGTCGTCAGGTTGGGCGGCAGCGTGCCCGGAGCTTCCATGTGTCCGGTCCTCATGGTCGGCGGCAAATCGACCATCGCCGCCGCCGCTTACACCTCGGTCGTGTCCACTTCCGGCCACACTCCCTGGTTCTGCCGGCTCACCCACTCCGCGTGCGACATCGCCACGGTCGACAACCAATCCGTCGGATCGTGGATGAATGTCTGCTTTTCGATCGTCAGCAGATGCTGTTGAGTCGGCTCCGGTGGGTCGGTCAACGACTCCGCCGTCAGCTGATATTCGATCTGTGTGTCGTCCTCCCGTACCCGCTGGATCGCGATCTTCCATTGATACGGATAAATCTGCCGGCCCGCTCGGTTGACGCCCGTCTGTTTGAACGTCGTATGTGCCTCGGCCACCATCGTCTCCGACCAACTCGGGTACACGTACACGATCCTGGTCTCCGAATCGATCACCAGTCGAGCCATCCCCACTCCCGCGCCGGAGTTCATCTGCTCCGGAGACAGAACTTTCGTGCACACCCACCCGTGGGGGAACTGTTGCACCTGATACTCCTCGGTCGGGGACATCTCCGCCAGATACGCCAGAGCCTGTTCCGTGGTCTTCAGCTCCGCCATGGTGTGCTCCTTGGTTCCATTCGATAGGCGTGAAATGCAAGAACGACGATTGATCGGTCATCCAGGACGGCGGCCGGTCCGAGGTGAGTCCCTGCTGCGGATCCCACCACACCGGTCCGTTCGCACCGTCCGGGTACACCACCACCGTCGCATGAGAACCGCTGGTGACAGGAGAGCCGTCGGGGTGGTAGAGGAAGTCACCGGTCGTCAGCTCGCGCGCATGCCAGCCGTTGTGCACCAGTGCGGCGGAACCTGGTCCCAGACTGTTCATGTACTGATGGAGCGCATCGAACTGGTCCACAATGCGCTGCCCTGGAAATTCGAGCATCTCGCTACGGAGCCAGTCAGCGGCGCGGCGGAGCCCTCCCTCCTCGCCGGTCTGAGTGTCGATCCGGCCGTCTGGCAGCCTGTCGGGCCACCGCGGAGCCGAGACCGTCGGCTCCCCTCTGAATGAGGACAACGCCGACAGCGAGCAGTCGAGACAGTTGTTGGACCGTCCCTGCACCGTCGGGCCGCCATCGTTAACGAGACTCCCGTAGTTATTGGTGCGCGGGTCAGCAAGCCGGATGTACTCGCCGTCAGGATTGCGAAGAGCATCTTCCACCGCGGTCTGGTATGCGGGATTCTCGACGGGCCTCAACTCGTGCGGCCCGTACGTTCGTGCATCTGCGGGATTACCCACCGGGCCTGACTGGTGCGGTGACTGGTCATGTGGCGACCCGGCGTTGTGGTTGGAGCCAGGCGGATCTGGCTGATTGCCTGGTCGATCGCTATTCGAGGCGCCGGTGGTGGTTGGGTGCGCCGCCGTGTGCGATGTCGATGGAGGACTGTCCCGCTTGTCGCCTTCTGGTCGCGATGCGTGTGGCTCCGGTCTGGCATGTGTCGGCTCACCCGCCGCAGTTGCCCCTTGACTTGCCGCGGCCGGAGTTACCGGTGCTGACGGCGTGTGCCCTGGCGCTGGCCCGGTCGCCGTCGGCTGTTGCGCGCGTGGGCTTTCAGGCGTCCGCGCATCCGGTGTGCGACTATCGGATGCTCGGGCATCCGGCGTGCGCGCATCCGGCGTACGAGCGTCGGGTGTCCGCGCGTCCGGTGTGTGCGTCGCTCCCGGGGCGTGTGACGCCATCGGTCCGATGCCGGCCATACCGACCGGCGGGGCTCCCGTAGATTCCTGCCGCCCCGTGTTGCCGTCGTTGGGTGTGTGTGGTTGCTGCGCAGCAGGAGTGGACTCCGCCGGAGTGTGCTCGTGTCCACCATGTTGCTCGGCCGCGGGCGGGTGGGCGACGGGCTGATCAACGGACGTGTGCGAACGGTCATAATCGTTGTGTTCGCCAGCGTTCGAGCGTGTTTCACTCGGCGCGTGATCACCGCCGTGCCGGTCGGGCGACGGCGGCGGGGTGCCGGCATCCGGATGGCTTGCTTCGTTGTGAGCCTGATTCGCCTCCGGCGCACTCGGTTGATGCTGGGTCGGTGGGTGATTGGGTTCCGACGGCGAACGGCCGGCGTCGGGTGACGCCGAGGGACCCGACGATTCAGGCGCGTGGTTGGTGGCAGGCGGCGCAGAATCGCCGGCGGTCGGCGCATGGCTCGGCGGGTCAACAGCACCCGGCCCCGGCGACGCCGGCGACTGCGGTGACGGCCCGTCGGCCCGCCCCGGTCCGGATTCCGGTGGCCCGCTTGGGGTTCCAGGAGGAGCAGGTGGCGGGCCGTCACCTCCGCCGCCGAAGCCGCGACTCTCGCCACCACCCGGGGTGCCCGTCGTCGACCCTGGCGGGTTGGGCGGTCCCGCCGGACCCTCGAGGCCGCGCTGGCTCGAGGGTGCGTCAATACCACCGGGCGCCGTCGGGCCGATCAGGGACTCCGGGATCGCGGGCGTCCGGACCTCCGGCGCATCCGGAAGTCCCGCGCCGACGTTTTCGAGTTCGGGCATGCCGTCCGCACCTCGGGTACCGGGCCCCGAGCCCAGCCCACGCAACCCCGGGACCCGACCGCTGTCCAGCAGGCCCCTGGTAGCGCTGAGGCCCCTGGCCACCGAACCCGTCTTCGACAGTGCGCCGCCCGGAACGAACAGTGATCCGATGTTGAACGCGGCCGCTCCCGCCGCTCGGCCCGGATGGTCACTGGACCATTTGTCCCAAGCCACGAACTCCTTGCCCATGTCGGCCAGGACGCCGGGTAGCTTCGACGGATCCTTGGCCACCGTCATCAAGGTTTGGGCCATGCCCTTCCAGGTCTCGGGGTCGGCCATCGCGACGGTGCCCGCCACGGTGTTGATCAACCCCGTCGTCAGACCCACCTGGAAATCGGTGTACAGCGTGAATCCGTCGGCGAGGGCTCCGCCGACCTCGTCGCCGAGCAGTTCCTCCAAGTGCGGCCGCACCCAGTTCTGCAACGACGTCACCGCGTCGCCGAGCGCGTCGGCGAGTTCCCCTAACAGGCCGACGATTCCTTTGACCTGCCGCTGGAAGTTCTCCAGCACCGTGCCGACGTCTCGGGCGACCTCGCGCAGGATGTCGTCGGCCTCGCCGGTGAAGATCCCCTTCACCATGTCCCACGCGCCGTCCAACGAGATCCGGTCCAGCAGTCGCCGGATGGCGTCCTGGGTCTCTTGCACTCCGCCCGCGAATTCGTCGATGGCCTGGGCGAGTCCGGAGGCTGAAGTGGACATCTTCGACACGGCCTCGCTCAACTTGCCGAGGACTTCGTCGATCTTCCCACCCTCGGGGATCTGTTGTGCCGCCACAACGGCTTTCACCGGTGCGACGGCATCGTCGAAGACCGAAAGGCCCTGACCGAGGTTGCGCCATTGCGCGGCGGTGAGCCGCATCATCCCGGAGTTCCCGGACGGCCACGTCAGGGCTGCGCCCGCGAGCATGCCGCCGGGGATCACGTTCAGGAAGGGCACGATCAGATGCCATTTGGCCGGCGGGGACACCGTAGTCGAATTCGGGCCGGTGGCGGCATCGCCGGGCTTGGTCTCGCTGGGCTCGCTGCCGACACCACCCGCCGGCCCCGATCCGCCGACGGTCGACGCCGCGTCGGCGTTCTTGTAGTTGTGACCCGTCGCCTCGAGCATGAAGCCCACGGACTTGAAGGCGTTCGCCGCATCGGCCAGGCCGGTGGCGAATTCCTGCGCCTGGTCGCCGTATTTCAACCCGAAGTCCAAACCCGCCGGGTCGGTGCCCGAGGCGATGCCGCCGGACACCACCTGGCCCAACGCGTCCGACAGCATGCCCAACTGCGTGCCGAGCAAGCCCATCTGCTTGCCCGCAGCGACCAGTGCGTTGGGGTCGACCTCAATCCGGGTGCCCGCGGCTACTCCCACATCCGGCCGTTCTTCTCCACGGCATCGGCGTAGTTCTTGCGCGCCGTCTCAGCGATCTTCTGTAGTTGCGACAACGCCTCTTTCATCTGTTCGGCACCGTCTTCCCACTGCTGCTGTGCGTGCGCCTGGGCATCAGATGCCTCGCCGTGCCACGTCGCGCGCAAGGCGGCCATCGTTCGGTCGACGTCCTCGAGGACCTCGGCGACGTCGCGCCCGAATTCAGTCATATGAGCGATGGCCGACTGCATCTGAGGAAAACTCACCACCAACTCGGTCATCGCAGCTGATCTCCCAGAAGGCGCGCGCGCTCGGGCGACGGCTTGGCAGGCTCCACGGGGGCGGTAGACCCACTGAGGTCACCGAGTGTTGCCGAATCGCCGGGCGGCTCCTCTTCTGATTCGTCTTTCTCGTCGCCGGCCTGCTGTGCCAGCTCGACGATCTGTTGCGCCAGCGCGGCGGCTTGCTGCGCCAACCCGCCGGCCGCCTGGGCGGACTGTCCGGCGGCCCCCTGCACCGCCTGCGCAGCCGTCGGGACGAACTGACCGAGTTGCGCCGCCGGCGCGCTCGCCGCGGGCGCGCTCGCCGGCGGCGCGAGGTTCATCTGCTGCGCCAGGTCGGCGGTACCGCGCTGACTGCTTGCCGCGCCGTCCGCGCTCTGCCAGGCGGCGGCCCCACCACCGGCAGCCCCACCCGCCGCAGGCGCTCCCGATCCGCCCGGGTCCTGCATCGATGAGCCGAGCGCGCCTGCTGCCTGCTCGTCGGTCTTCGCGTACTCCTTGGCGGCGACCGTCAGCCACTGCGACATCGTCTGCAAACCACGGACGACCTGGCCGGCCCCGCTGTGCCACTTCTCCCATTCGGTCCCGAAGGCCGAGGCGGCCCCGCCCTTCCACCCGGATCCGAGTAGCTGATCGACTTCGAGATCCACCCCCGACAGGCCGTCCTGGAGGCGCTGCCCGGCGTCTGCCAGACGTGACGCTGCCGAATCGAGTTCTGATACGACGACTTCTACCGATTGCCCCATTCGGTGAACCCTCCAGTGACTAGGCGGTCGGCTTCGACTTCGAGAACGGCACATCGCGCGACGGTGCGGCGGGCCGGCGACATACAGCAAACTCCCGGCCGGCTGTTGAGAAGCTTATCGGCGGCTGAGGAGGGTTCCTTGCACCAGTTGTGCGCCCGCCGGAACCGACCGTCGTCGTGGTGCGTCTAACCGCCGATACCGGCGGCACAGCGGAGTTTCCGACGGAATCGAAGAGGTACTCCGGAATGGAGTCGTGTCACCGACCGCAGAGGGAGTGCACACATGACAGCCACCGACACCGTGCTCAGCGGTCTGTCCGCAATTCGCGACTGGCAGCAGGATTGCTACCGCGACCTACACCGGCACCCCGAGCTGTCACACCAGGAATTCGGCACTGCCCGCAAGGTCGCCGACCGGCTCGGCGGCCTGGGGTACCAGGTGCACGACGGCATCGGCGGGACGGGTGTGTTCGGTGTGCTCGACAATGGGCCGGGCGCTGTGGTGCTGCTGCGGGCCGACATGGACGCGCTTCCCGTGGCCGAGGACACCGGACTGGACTACGCCAGCACCGTGCGGGGCACCGATCGTGACGGCCACGAGGTTCCGGTGATGCACGCATGCGGACACGATGTCCACGTCACGGCATTGCTGGGCGCGGCCCAACTGCTCGCCGACGGTGCCGACCAGTGGCGCGGGACGGTGGTCGCTCTGTTCCAGCCCGCCGAGGAGACGGCCGACGGTGCCCGGGCCATGGTCGACGACGGCTTGGCGGACGCACTACCGGCGGTCGACGTCGCGCTCGGACAGCATGTGCTGCCCCTGCCCGCGGGCATGGTCGGCACCCACTCCGGCCCTTTCCTGGCCGCGGCGGACAGTATGCGAATCACCGTGCACGGCAGGGGAGCTCACGGTTCGATGCCCCAGTCGTCGGTCGATCCGGTGGTGCTCGCGGCCATGATCGTGGTGCGGTTGCAGACGGTCGTCTCCCGGGAGGTCGCGCCGGTCGAGCCCGCCGTACTCACCGTCGGCAGCATCCAATCGGGCAGCAAGAGCAACGTCATCCCCGATCGCGCCGTGCTGCAGCTCAACATCCGCACCTACAGCGACCAGACCCGCACCACCATCCTCGACGCCATCCGCCGCATCGTCACGGCCGAATGCGCGGCGTCCGGGTCGCCCAGGGAGCCGGAGTTCGAGCTGTTCGACCGGTTCCCGCTGACCGACAACGACCTGGACGCCACGTCGCGCGTACACGAGGCGTTCGCCGCGTTCTTCGGTGACAACTGCTGGGAGATGCCGCAGGGCGCCGCCAGCGAGGATTTCAGCGAGATCCCCAAGGCCCTCGGCGTGCCCTACACGTACTGGGGTGTCGGTGGCATCGATGGGGCGGCCTTCGGCAGGGCTGCCGAAGCCGGACGCGTCGAGCAGGACATCCCGGTGAACCATTCGCCGAAATTCGCGCCCGTCATCCAACCGACTCTCGACACCGCGACCGAGGCGCTGGTGGTGGCCGCGCTGGCCTGGCTCGCTCCTGCCGGCTGACCCCGCAACCGGCCCGGACCCCGATACGCTCGGCGCGTGCTCATCGCGATCGAGGGTGTCGACGGCGCCGGCAAGCGGACACTGACCAATGGCATGCGCGCCGCCCTCGAAGGGGTCGGCCGCTCGGTCGCGACGCTGGCCTTCCCGCGCTACCACCGGTCGGTGACCGCCGACCTGGCCGCCGAAGCACTGCACGGCGGGCACGGCGACCTCGCGGAGTCGGTGTACGCGATGGCGGTGCTGTTCGCCCTCGACCGCGCGGACGCCCGCGCGGAGATCGATCACCTCACCGGCGCCTATGACGTCGTGATCCTCGACCGCTATGTCGCCTCCAACGCCGCGTACAGCGCCGCGCGCCTGCACCAGCCCGCGGACGGGGAAGTGGTCGAGTGGGTGCGCACCCTCGAATACGACCGCTTGGAACTGCCCACGGCCGACTGGCAGATCCTGCTCGACGTGCCGACCGCGCTGGCGGCCGAGCGCGCCGAGCGCCGGGCCGAACAGGAAGCCGACCGCGCCAGGGACGCCTATGAGCGTGACGGTGGTCTACAGCGCCGCACCGGCGAGGTCTACACCACGCTCGCCGCGGCCGACTGGTGCGGGCGCTGGATCGTGGCCGGCCCGGATGTCGACGCGGTGACGCTGACCGGAAAGCTCACCGCTTCCTGAGGTCAACAGGCGAAACGCCCCGTGTGGTAGCGGGGTTTTATCGCGATCTGGTGACACCATGGACACCATGAGGCAAAGGATTCTGGTTGTCGACGACGACCCATCGCTGGCCGAGATGCTCACCATCGTCCTGCGCGGGGAAGGATTCGACACCGCCGTCATCGGTGACGGCACCCAGGCACTCACCGCCGTGCGGGAACTCCGGCCGGATCTGGTGTTGCTGGACCTGATGCTGCCCGGCATGAACGGGATCGACGTCTGCCGCGTGTTGCGGGCGGACTCCGGTGTGCCGATCGTCATGCTCACCGCGAAGACCGACACGGTCGACGTCGTGCTGGGCCTGGAGTCCGGCGCCGACGACTACGTGATGAAGCCGTTCAAACCCAAGGAACTCGTCGCCCGTGTGCGTGCCCGGTTGCGCCGCAACGAAGACGAGCCCGCGGAGATGCTGTCGATCGGCGATGTGGAGATCGACGTACCCGCCCACAAGGTCACCCGGCAGGGCGAGCAGATTTCGCTGACACCCCTGGAGTTCGACCTGTTGGTGGCGCTGGCACGCAAACCGCGCCAGGTGTTTACTCGAGATGTGCTGCTCGAACAGGTGTGGGGATACCGTCACCCCGCTGACACCCGTTTGGTGAACGTGCATGTCCAGCGGTTGCGGGCCAAGGTCGAGAAAGATCCGGAGAACCCGCAGGTGGTGTTGACCGTTCGAGGAGTGGGATACAAGGCCGGACCTCCGTGATCTGGGGCGCGCGACGGCGTATCCGAGGCGGCTTCTGGCGGTCTGGACCGCTGATCCGCGGGCTCGGTGCACTGGGACGGGCGTTGAGCCTGGTGTGGCGTCGATCGCTGCAGTTGCGGGTGGTCAGCTTGACGCTGGGGCTGTCGCTCGCGGTGATCCTGGTGTTGGGCTTCGTGCTGACCAGTCAGATCACCGATCGCATCCTCGAGGTCAAGGTGAAGGCGGCGACCGAGGAGATCGACCAGGCCCGCAACACCGTGGGCGGAATCGTGGGCGGCGAGGAGACCCGCTCGCTGGACAGCAGTCTGCAGCTGGCGAGGAACACGCTGATCGACCGCAAGGCGGACGCCGGCAGCGGACCCGCCGGCGCCTACGACGCGGTGCTGGTGGTGCCGGGTGACGGTCCTCGCGCCGCCACCGCCGCAGGACCCGTCAGCCAGGTGCCCGAGGCGTTGCGCGACTTCGTCAAGGCCGGCCAGGTCAGCTACCAGTACGCGACCGTGCACACCGACGGCTTCTCCGGTCCGGCCCTCATCGTCGGCAGCCCGACGTCGTCGGAGGTCACCAACCTCGAGCTGTACCTGATCTTCCCGTTGAACAACGAGGAGTCGACGATCGCGTTGGTGCGCGGCACGATGGCCACCGGCGGTGTGGTGCTGTTGGGGTTGTTGGCCGCGATCGCGCTGCTGGTGGCCCGCCAGATCGTGCTGCCGGTGCGGTCGGCGTCGCGCATCGCCGAGCGGTTCGCCGAAGGGCATCTCTCCGAACGCATGCCGGTGCGCGGCGAGGACGACATGGCGCGTCTGGCGGTGTCGTTCAACGATATGGCCGAGAGCCTGCAGCGTCAGATCACCCAGCTCGAGGAGTTCGGGAATCTACAGCGCCGCTTCACCTCTGACGTATCTCACGAGTTGCGGACGCCGTTGACGACCGTGCGGATGGCCGCCGATCTGATCCACGACCACAGCGACGAACTCGAGCCTGCGCTGCGGCGTTCGACCGAGTTGATGGTCAACGAACTCGACCGATTCGAGACTCTGCTCAGCGATCTGCTGGAGATCTCCCGCCACGACGCCGGTGTCGCCGAACTGTCGGTGGAGTCGGTGGATCTGCGCACCACGGTGCAGAGCGCCCTGGACAACGTCGGTCACCTCGCGCAGTCGGCGGAGATCGAACTGGTCGTCGACCAGCCCGCCGAGGAGGTCATCGCCGAGGTGGATCCGCGCCGGGTGGAACGGATCCTGCGCAATCTCATCGCCAACGCGATCGACCACGCCGAGCACAAGCCGGTGCGTATCCGGATGGCCGCCGACGAGGACACGGTGGCCGTGACGGTGCGTGACTTCGGTGTCGGCTTGCGACCGGGCGAGGAGAAATTGGTGTTCAGCCGCTTCTGGCGGTCGGATCCGTCGCGTGTGCGTCGCTCCGGCGGGACCGGACTGGGTCTGGCGATCAGCATCGAGGACGCGCGGTTGCATCAGGGCCGCCTCGAAGCGTGGGGGGAACCCGGTAAGGGTGCCTGCTTCCGGATGACCCTGCCGCTCGTCCGCGGGCACAAGGTGACGACGAGTCCGTTGCCGCTGAAGCCCATTCAGCCCGACAAGGCACCGCGCCGGGGTGGGCGTGAACGGCAACCGGCAGGGGAGACGGTGTGAGGCGCCTGTTGGTGATGGTGTGGCTGCTGGTGTTCGCGGTGGCCGCATCCGGATGCGCCGGAGTGCCGAATTCCTCGGCCCCGCAGGCGATCGGAACCGTCGAGCGGCCCGCCCCGCCGAGCCCCCCCAAACCGACGCCCGGCATGGATCCGGACGTGTTGCTGCGCGAGTTCCTCAAGGCGACCGCCGATCCGGCGAACCGTCATCTGGCCGCGCGTCAGTTCCTGACGGAGTCGGCGTCGCAATCGTGGGACGATGCCGGCAGCGCGTTACTGATCGACCGGGTCGTGTTCGTCGAAACCCGTGAGCCCGAACGTGTCTCGGTGACGATGCGCGCCGACATCCTCGGATCGCTCTCGGATATGGGCGTATTCGAGACCGGTGACGGTGCGCTTCCGGATCCCGGGCCCATCGAGCTGGTGAAGACGTCGGACGGGTGGCGCATCGACCGGCTGCCCAACGGTGTCTTCCTCGACTGGCAGCAGTTCCAGTCCACCTACAAACGCAACACGCTGTACTTCGTGGATCCGACCGGAACCACCGTCGTGCCCGACCCGCGCTACGTCGCGGTGTCCGATCCCGACCAGTTGGCCACCGAGCTGGTGTCCAAACTGATCGCGGGTGCGCGGCCCGAAATGGCCGACACGGTGCGCAATCTGCTGGAGTCGCCGCTGCTCCTGCGTGGACCGGTGACCCGCGCCGACGGCGGTAAGACCGGCGTCGGACGCGGTTACGGCGGCGCGCGCGTCGATCTCGAGAATCTGTCGACGACGGACCCGCACAGCCGGCAGCTGCTAGCCGCGCAGATCATCTGGACGTTGAACCGGGCCGGCATCAACGGGCCGTACGTGATCAACGCCGATGGCGCCCCGCTGGACGACCGGTTCGCCGACGGCTGGGAGACCTCCGACGTCGCGGCCACCGATCCGGGCGCATTCGCGGGCGCCGCGGCCGGATTGCATGCACTGATGGGCGGATCGCTGGTGTCGTTGAACGGCCAGCGGGCACCGCGGGTACCCGGATCGTTCGGGCAGGCGCCCAACCAGGCATCCGCGGCGGTGTCGCGCAGCGGTCAGGAAGCCGCCTCGGTGGTGGTGGTACGGCCCGGTGCACCCGACGTGCAGTCGACGCTGTGGATCGGTCCGCTCGGGGGCCGGGCGGGCCAGGCGCTGGAGGGCAGGAGCCTGTCGCGGCCGAGTTGGTCCCTCGACGACGCGGTGTGGGTGGTGGTCGACGGTGCGAACGTGGTGCGGGTCATTCAGGACGCGTCCGGCCAGCCGGCGCGGATCCCGGTCGATTCGGGGCCGGTGTCGTCGAAGTTCCCCGGTCCGATCACCGAACTGCAACTATCCCGGGACGGCACGCGGGCGGCGATGGTCATCGGCGGGCGGGTCATCCTCGCGTCCGTCGAGCAGACCCCCGGCGGGCAGTACGCCCTGACCCATCCGCGGCGACTCGGATTCGGATTGGGCGAGACGGTGGTGTCGCTGTCCTGGCGCACCGGCGACGACATCGTGGTCAGCCGCAAAGATCCGCAGCATCCGGTGTCCTACGTCAACCTCGACGGCGTCAACTCCGACGGGCCCAGTCGCAACCTCGCCATGCCGGTGACCACGGTCGCGGCCAACCCGTCGACGGTGTATGTCGCCGACGCGCGTGGGGTGGTCCAGTTGTCGGCGTCGACCGCCGAAGGTGACCCCACCTGGACAGAGGTGCGCCCGCTGATGGTCGCGGGCACGCTTCCGGTCCTCCCGGGATAGGTCCCCGCAAGGCACGAAAATCCCACTAGCGCAAGGCTATTCTGGCTCATCGTCGTCTTTGTGGTCGGTGAGGTAGCGGTGGGGGTGGAAGTAGTTGTTGACTCGGGGTTGGCCGGTGTCGAGGTGTTTGGGTGGGATCCAGTGGGTGCGTCCGTTGCCGGGGCGTTCGGTGGTGTATCCGGTTTTCTCGACCATGAGGTTGCCGGGTTGGCAGGCCAGGGTGAGGTCGGGGATGTCGGTGCGCCCGCCTTTGGAGTGGTCGTGGGTGTGGTGGGCTTCGGTCCAGTAGAACGGCACCGTGCAGTCGGGGTGGGTGCATCCGCGATCCCGTGCGAACAGGGCCAATCTCTGGGCGGTGGTGGCGTTGCGGCGGGCGCGGCCGAGGTAGAGGATTTCTTCGGTGTGGTCGTCGAACACCGCCAGGTAGTGCCGTGAGCGTGCGGCCATCCGGATCAAATCCCGGATGGGGAGTTTGTTACCGCCGCCGGTGTCGGCCCACCCCGCCGCACGCTCGAGTTCGTTGACGGTGGTGGTGGCGACGATGGTGGCGGGCACCCCGGCGACCTGACCGAGGGTCCCGGATTCCACGGTGTCACGCAGGACCCGCTCGAACGCGTCGTGGTGGCGTCGCCCAGCGGTGCGGTCATCTCGTCCGGTGTGGGCGTCGTCGTGGGGCAGGTTGGCCCCGGGGGCGGCGTGTTTGGCGGCGGCCACATCCCACAGGGCGCGGGCTTCGGGGGTGAGCCAGCCCGAGACGCGACTCATTCCGTCGGATTGTTGGGGTCCGACTTTGAATTCGCGGCGACGTCGTTGAGTTGCGTAGTCGGGTTCGGTGCCGTCCTGGTCGATGAAGTCCAGCAGGGCTTTGGCGGCCTTCTTGAGCTGGTCGGGTCGCAACTCCTTCGCGTGGCCGACGAGGGTGTGTTCGTAGTCGTCGCGGCGGGCGAAGGACACCCAGACGGGCAGTTTCTTGACGAACTCCTGGATGACCCGCACATGGGCCTGCCCGATGTCCCCGCGGGCCATCGCCTCGGCGGTGCACGCGAGGTCAGTTTTAACGCGTTCGCCGGTCAGGGTGTAGCGAGGACCCAACTGGCGGGCGTCGGTGAGGCGTTCGGCGGCGTCTTTCTCCGAGATCCGTAACCGGTCGGCGAGCAGCTTCTTCATCGATGTCGCACCCAGGTCATGGGGGTTGGCTTCCTCGACCAGCCGCGCGGTCAACCGGTGCTCCACACTGGGCACCGCCCACACGGCCTGCTTGATCCGATCCAACTCCGCCACCATCTGGGGGCAGGTCAGGTCACTGATGGAAGCAGTCTGCATATCACCGACGGCCGCCAACAGGCGATCGACCGCGGTGCTGAACTCCCCATCCATACATCGAACACTAGTTCGAGCATCTGACAAGAACGCTTGAGATGTGACCACTGAAGTCAAAGTGGCGCATGTTGTTTCGGCGACCACGCGAGCGTGCGCACATGCCGGCAATTGACGGGTGTGTCGGGATCAGACGCGCACGCACGCGGGGAACGTCTCACGCGGACCTGTCACACCCGCCGCCGACACTGTGTGCATGTTCGACCTCGTTCTTCCACTCGAATGCGGCGGGTGCGGCCGACCGTCCACGCGGTGGTGTGAGCAGTGCGCCGCGGCGCTGACCGTCCGGAGCGACGAACCGCATCTGGTCAGCCCGCGCCTCGACCCGGGCGTCCCCGTCTTCTCGCTCGGCCGGTACGCCGGTTCACGACGGCGCGCGATCATCGAACTCAAGGAGCGGGGCCGCACCGACCTGGTCGCTCCCTTCGGTCAGGCACTGCGGGAGGGCCTCGCGCACCTGGATACGTGGGGCATCGTCGACTCACCGGCCGTCCTCGTTCCCGCACCCACCCGCCGGTGGGCGGCACGTCGCCGCGGCGGCGACCCGGTGACGCGTATCGCCCACGCCGCGTCATCCGAGGTTGTCCAGGCACTGCGTTCCAAGGCCCTCGCGCGTGATTCGGCCGGTCTTTCGATTCCGGACCGGCAGCGAAATGTCGCCAACCGGATCAGGCTCGTTCGGGCCGCGCACGGCGACGTGGTCCTCGTCGACGACATCATCACCACGGGCGCCACGGCGACGGAATCGGTCCGCGTGCTGCAAACCACCGGTACCCGGGTGCTCGCCGTTCTCACCCTCGCCTACGCCTGACGGTCGAAGAGTGCAATGACCGTGGGGTCAAACGATCGTGAAGAACGTGAAACAGTCTCGGGAACCACTGGCCGACCGGGTGAACAACGACTACCGTCGGCCTTAACCACCCGTGAATTCACGGCCGGCGCTCAGAACGAAGCGCCACTTCGCCGCATAACGGTAGGAGGTGACAGTCGACACCTTGCGCCGGTGGGCTGCGGCAGATTCATGACATTGCAACGCCTGTCGGCGCGTTTCGTGACAATCCCGGCACGCACGTGCGTGCGACGCGAAAGAGAAACGAGTTGCCAAGTATGTCAACGCATCCCATGGAAACTGACCGCACGATGGTGATCGACGAAGAAGCGCCTGTAGAAGCGCCGAAAGCGGACGTCGTCGTCACGGGCCGCAATGTCGAGGTTCCCGATCACTTCCGAACCTACGTAGCCGAGAAACTCACGCGCCTCGAGCGGTTGGACCGCAGCATCTACCTCTTCGACGTCGAATTGGACCACGAGAAGAACCGCCGCCAGCGCAAGAATTGTCAGCATGTGGAGATCACCGCGCGCGGACGCGGCCCGGTGGTTCGGGGAGAGGGGTGCGCTGACAGTTTCTACGGCGCTTTCGAAGCGGCGGTCAGCAAACTCGAGAACCGGCTGCGCCGCAGCAAGGACCGCCGGAAGATCCACTACGGCGAGAAGCGGCCGGTGTCGGTCGCCGAGGCGACCGCCGCGACGGTGGCCATCGAGGACGACACCTCGCAGTCCGCCGAGGACGTCGGCCTGCCGGAGGGTCTCACGCTGGACGATCACGAACCGGGGCGCATCGTCCGGGTGAAGGAGCATCCGTCCACACCGATGACCGTGGACGACGCGCTGTCCCAGATGGAACTCGTCGGCCACGACTTCTTCCTCTTCCACGACAAGGAGACCGACAGGGCCACCGTCGTGTATCGCCGCCACGCCTACGACTACGGCTTGATTCGGCTCGCCTGACCAGCTGACGACGGCCCCGCGACGCACCGTCGTCGCGGGGTTCGTCGTGCGGACACGCCACGAGGGCGGAGTTCCCGGGCGCGACCTCTACCATGGGACTTGTCTGATACCTCAACCCACAGGGGAAAACGCGTGCTCGATAAGTTGCTCCGTCTCGGTGAAGGCCGCATGGTCAAGCGCCTCAAGAAGGTCGCCGACTATGTCAACACCTTGTCCGACGACGTCGAGAAGCTGTCTGACGCCGAGCTCAGGGCCAAGACCGACGAGTTCCGCAAGCGCATCGCCGATGGCGAAGACCTCGACGATCTGCTGCCCGAGGCGTTCGCGGTGGCCCGCGAAGCCGCATGGCGGGTGCTGGCGCAGCGGCACTTCGACGTCCAGGTGATGGGCGGGGCGGCCCTGCACTTCGGCAACGTCGCCGAGATGAAGACCGGTGAGGGCAAGACGCTCACCTGTGTGCTGCCCGCCTACCTCAATGCGCTCGGCGGCAAGGGTGTCCACGTCGTCACGGTCAACGACTACCTGGCGAAACGCGACGCGGAGTGGATGGGACGCGTCCACCGGTTCCTGGGCCTCGAGGTCGGCGTCATCCTGTCCGGGCTCACCCCCGACGAGCGGCGCGCCGCCTACGCCGCCGACATCACCTACGGCACGAACAACGAGTTCGGCTTCGACTACCTGCGCGACAACATGGCGCACCGGCTCGAAGACCTGGTCCAGCGCGGCCACAACTTCGCCGTCGTCGACGAGGTGGACTCCATCCTCATCGACGAGGCGCGTACGCCGCTGATCATCTCCGGCCCTGCCGACGCCGCCTCCAGCTGGTACAGCGAGTTCGCCCGCCTGGCGCCGCTGATGGAGAAGGACGTCCACTACGAGGTCGACATCCGCAAGCGCACCGTCGGCGTGCACGAGATCGGCGTCGAGTTCGTCGAGGACCAGCTCGGAATCGAGAACCTCTACGAAGCCGCCAACTCACCGCTGGTCAGCTACCTCAACAACTCGCTGAAGGCCAAGGAGCTGTTCCAGCGCGACAAGGACTACATCGTCCGCAACGGTGAAGTCCTCATCGTCGACGAGTTCACCGGCCGCGTGCTGCTGGGCCGGCGCTACAACGAAGGTATGCACCAGGCCATCGAGGCCAAGGAGCACGTCGAGATCAAGGCCGAGAACCAGACGCTCGCCACGATCACGCTGCAGAACTACTTCCGGCTCTACGACAGGCTCTCCGGGATGACGGGCACCGCCCAGACCGAAGCCGCCGAGCTGCACGAGATCTACAAACTCGGTGTGGTTCCCATCCCGACCAACCGGGACATGATCCGTCAGGACAACACCGACCTCATCTACAAGACCGAAGAGGCCAAGTTCATCGCGGTCGTCGACGACGTCTTCGAGCGCTACGAGAAGGGCCAGCCGGTCCTGATCGGCACGACGAGCGTCGAACGCTCCGAGTACCTGTCCAAACAGTTCACCAAGCGCAAGATCCCGCACAACGTGCTCAACGCGAAGTACCACGAGCAGGAGGCGAACATCATCGCCGAGGCCGGCCGCCTCGGCGCGATCACCGTCGCCACCAACATGGCCGGCCGCGGTACCGACATCGTGCTCGGCGGCAACGTCGACTTCCTCGCGGACCGGCGCCTGCGCGATCAGGGGCTCGACCCGGTGGAGACTCCGGACGAGTACGAGGCCGCCTGGGAGGCGACCGTCAACCAGATCAAATCCGAGGCCAGCGAAGAGGCCGCGGACGTCCGCGCCGTCGGCGGACTCTACGTGCTGGGCACCGAACGCCACGAGTCCCGCCGCATCGACAACCAGCTGCGCGGCCGCTCAGGCCGCCAGGGCGACCCCGGCGAATCCCGCTTCTACCTGTCGCTCGGCGACGAGCTCATGCGGCGCTTCAACGGCGCCACGCTGGAAGCGCTGCTGACCCGCCTGAACCTGCCCGACGACGTGCCGATCGAGGCCAAGATGGTCACCCGCGCGATCAAGAGCGCGCAGACCCAGGTCGAGCAGCAGAACTTCGAGGTCCGCAAGAACGTCCTCAAGTACGACGAGGTGATGAACCAGCAGCGCATGGTCATCTACGACGAGCGCCGCCGGATCCTGGAGGGCGAAGACCTCGCCGAACAGGCTCACAAGATGCTCGTCGACGTCGTCACCGCCTACGTCGACGGTGCGACCGCCGAGGGGTACTCGGAGGACTGGGACCTCGAGCAGCTGTGGACGGCGCTCAAACAGCTCTATCCGGTCGGCGTCGACTACCACGACCTGGTGGACTCCGACGCGGTCGGTGAGGCCGGTGAGCTCACCCGCGAGGAACTGCTCGACCTGCTGATCAAGGACGCCGAACGGGCCTACGCCGTGCGCGAGCAGGAGCTCGAGGAGCTCGCGGGCGAAGGCGCGATGCGCCAGCTCGAGCGCAACGTGCTGCTCAACGTCATCGACCGCAAGTGGCGCGAGCACCTCTACGAGATGGACTACCTCAAGGAGGGCATCGGCCTGCGCGCCATGGCGCAGCGCGATCCCCTCGTGGAGTACCAGCGCGAGGGCTACGACATGTTCGTCGGCATGCTCGAGGCGCTCAAGGAGGAGTCGGTCGGCTTCCTGTTCAACGTCACCGTCGAGGCGGCGCCGGCCGCACCGTCGAACCGGGTGGCGCCCGTCGCCGCACCCCCGGGGCTGTCGGAGTTCGCGGCCGCCGCGGCGCAGGCCCAGGCGCAGACCAGCCAGGGCGGTGTGGCCACCAAGGAGCGGGAGACCCCCGCACCGACGTTGCGCGCCAAGGGAATCGACAACGATGACGCCCCGCCGCTGACCTACGTCGGCCCCGGCGAGGACGGCACCGCCGAGGTGCAGCGCTCCAACGGCGGCCCGCGCCACGCCGCTCCGGGAGGCGCCACGCGCCGGGAGCGTCGGGAAGCGGCTCGCAAGCAGGCGAAGGCCAAGCCCACGCGTCCGCAGCGGCGCGGCTGACTCAGCCGATCTGCAGGGCTACCACCTGCCAGCGGCCGTCGCCGGTGAGTTCGACACGGGCGGCGATCGCGCGGACGCGGTCGCCGCGGGTGTAGGTTGCGGACACCTCCGCCGCTGACGGCCCGGCGCTGCGCAGCCGGACGCGACGCAGCTTCGCGGGGTTGCCGTACCGCACCCGGCACAGCGTGCCGACCGCGTCGAGCAGTGGCGGCGCCAGCAGGGGTTTGAGGTGCACCAGGGGCCGCCGTCGGTCGAGGACCTCGAGGAGCCGGCGCAGCGCCACATCGGCGAACACCGCCGCTGCGCGGGGCGCCGCCGGTTCGGCGTCGGGGCATGGGGCCGGGCGCAGCATCCGCGGCGTGCGCCGGTGCAGAGCGGCCGGTGAGGGCGGCGGACAGGCGGTGGCAGGGAGGCCCGTCGGTGCGGGTTCGTAGTCGACGACCGGCGAGGTGAACGACGGACGCTCGGCGGGGGTGGACGGTGAGGTGGTCACGGCACTCTCCAGGCTCGGCACGACAGAACGACCGTCTGCTGGGGAGGAGAAGACCCGCTCATCGTCGCACGGTTCCCGGCAGGTCCGGAGCACCCGTAATGCGGGTGCACAGATGAGGCCGCTACCGTGACGGGGAAATCGCTGTCGACGAAAAGGGGTGGCGTCGGATGGTGAACCGACTCTCGGCGTCGGACGCGGAGTTCTTCCGCCTGGAGGACACCTCGACCCCGATGTACGTCGGCACGCTGTCGATCCTGCGAAAACCCCGCAGTGGATTGAGCTACGAGACACTGCTGCACACCGTCGAACAACGCCTGCCGCAGATCCCGCGGTACCGGCAGAAGGTCCGCGAGGTGACGAAAGGCCTCGCGCGGCCTGTCTGGATCGATGACCGCGACTTCGACATCACCTATCACATCCGTCGCTCGGCGCTCCCGTCCCCGGGCAGCGACGCCCAACTCCACGACCTCGTGGCCCGGCTCGGTTCGCGGCCACTCGACAAGTCGCGGCCGCTGTGGGAGATGTACCTGGTCGAGGGGCTGGCGAAGAACCGCGTCGCGATCTACACGAAGAGCCATCAGGCGCTGGTCAACGGTATGACCGCGCTGGAGATCGGCCATGTCATCGCCGACCGCACCCAGAAGCCGCCCCAGTTCGGCGAGGACATCTGGATCCCCGCGCGTGAGCCCAGCGACCGGGCGCTGCTGCTCGGCGCCGTCGGCGAATGGGTCACCCGGCCCGCCGAACAACTCGCCTCGGTCCGTTCGGTGGTGACCGATCTGACCAACGCCGAACAACTCGTCGCGGCGGGGCGCCACGTCGCCGACATGGTCCGCACCGTCGCCCGGGGGACGGCGCCGAGCAGCCCGCTGAACACCACCGTGTCGCGTAACCGGCGGTTCACGGTGGCCGGGCACCGCCTCGACGACTACCGCACCGTGCGGGCACGCTACGACTGCGACATCAACGACGTGGTCCTGGCCGTCGTGGCCGGCGCGCTGCGCAACTGGCTGCTCTCCCGTGGTGAACCAGTCACCCCGACGGCGGCCGTGCGGGCGATGGCGCCGATGTCGATCTACCCCGACGCCGACATCGACTCGTCAGGGCCCGGGCAGGCGATCAGCCAGGTGTCGCCGTTCCTGGTCGACCTGCCGGTGGGGGAGAGCAATGCGGTGGTGCGGTTGTCGCAGATCGCCCACACCACCGAATCGCATCCGACCGCGGCCAGTCTCGTCGACGCCCGCACCATCGTGACCCTGTCCGGGTTCGCGCCACCGACGTTGCACGCCATGGGGATTCGCGTCGCCACCACATTCTCCGCCCGGCAGTTCAACCTGCTCATCACCAACGTGCCCGGTGCGCAGAAGCAGATGTTCGTCGCGGGCACGAAACTGCTGGAGACCTACGCGGTGCCGCCGCTGCTGCACAACCAGGTGCTGGCGATCGGCGTCACGTCGTACAACGGTCAGCTGTACTTCGGCATCAACGCCGACCGCGACGCGATGAGCGACGTCGACGTGCTGCCCGGCCTGCTCGCCGAGTCGCTCGAAGAACTCTTGGAAGCCGCCCGGTGACCTCTTCGTGTCCGCCGTGGAATTGACGGGACCGCCGCGGGAGGTTCTCATGGTCACACCATGAGCGTCAGCAAAGAGAAGGACCACGACAAGCCGCGCCGGCACAGCGTCAATTCGGCGCTGAAGTCGCCCACAGACGAGGCCATCCCCCATCCGATCCTCGACGTTCCGGTCGAACAAGAGGCCTACACCGGCTCCCGCGGTCTCGACTGGGTGGTCTTCGGCGTCACCGCCGTCATCGCCCTGGCGTTCCTCGTCTGGGGTTTCGTCAGCACCGAGTCGCTGGCCGACGCCTCGGGTAACGCCCTCAGTTGGGTGATGGACAACACCGGATGGCTGTTCGTGCTGACCGCCTCGGGGTTCGTGGTCTTCGTGCTGTGGCTGGCGCTCGGCCGCTACGGCAACATCCCGCTCGGACGCGACGACGAAGAGCCCGAATTCCGCAGCGTCTCCTGGGTCGCGATGATGTTCAGTGCCGGTATGGGCATCGGCCTGATGTTCTTCGGCGTGGCAGAGCCGTTGACGCACTTCGCCACGCCGCCGCCGGGCACCGGGCCCGCGGGTAATTCCGATGCCGTCCAGTCCGCCATGGCCACCACGCTGTTCCACTGGACGTTGCACCCGTGGGCGATCTACGCGGTCGTCGGCCTCGCGATCGCCTATGGCGTGTATCGCAAGGGTCGGCTGCAGTTGATCAGCGCGGCGTTCGAACCGCTGCTCGGGTCCCGCGCCAACGGGCCGTTGGGCAAGGTCATCGACATGCTGGCGATCTTTGCCACGCTGTTCGGTTCCGCGGCCTCACTCGGGTTGGGGGCGTTGCAGATCCGCAGCGGACTGCAGATCGTCGCCGGCATCGGGGAAACCGGCAACACGGTCCTCATCGTCATCATCACCGGCCTCACCGTGGCGTTCGTGCTGTCGGCGGTATCCGGCGTGGCGCGGGGCATCCAGTGGCTGTCGAACATCAACATGGTGCTGGCCCTGCTGCTGGCGTTGTTCATCTTCGTGGTGGGCCCGACGGTGTTCATCCTCAACCTGTTGCCGACCTCGCTCGGCAGTTACCTCGCCGACCTCGCGATGATGTCGGCCCGCACCGGCGCCGAGGGTCCCGACGTCGACACCTGGCTGCAGTCGTGGACGGTCTTCTACTGGGCCTGGTGGATCTCCTGGACCCCGTTCGTCGGCATGTTCATCGCCCGCATCTCCCGTGGGCGCACCATCCGTCAATTCGTCACCGGGGTGCTCCTCGTGCCGAGCCTGGTGTCGCTGGTGTGGTTCTGCATCCTGGGCGGGGCGGCGATCAACACCCAGGAGGGTGGTGTCGACCTGGCCGGCGAGGGCAGCAACGAAGCGCAGCTGTTCACCCTGCTCGAGCAGTATCCGATCGCGACCGTCGCCAGCATCCTGGTGATGGTGCTGGTGGCGATCTTCTTCGTCTCCGGTGCCGACGCCGCGTCGATCGTCATGGGCTCGCTGTCGGAGCGAGGCACGATCAAACCCACCCGGGGCGTGGTCATCTTCTGGGGGGTGACGACGGGTGCGGTGGCGGCGGTCATGCTGCTGGTCGGCGGTGCGGACGCGTTGACCGGTCTGCAGACCATCACGATCATCGCCGCGCTGCCCTTCGTGCTGGTGATGATCGGGCTGGCGGTCGCGCTGGTCAAGGATCTGCGCAACGACCCCCTGGTGGTGCGGAAGCAGTACGCCGCGGAGGCGGTGGACAGTGCGGTGATCCACGGCGTCACGGAACACGGTGACGACTTCATCATCTCGGTGGAGAAGGATCCCACCGCCAACTAGCTAGTCTCGCGGGATGCGTGTCTACATCCCGGCGACCCTCGCCATGCTCGCCCAGCTCGTCGCCGACCAGTCGTTGCACGCGGTGAACGGCACCGCCTTCGCGGTCACGCCGACGCTGCGCGAGTCCTACGCCGAAGGTGACGACGACGAACTGGCCGAGGTGGCGCTGCGCGACGCCGCTCGTGCGTCGCTGCGGCTGCTGGCCGGCGGTGAGGGTGCGGCGAACCTGCCGCCGCGGCGGGCGGTGCTCGTCGCCGACGTCGACGGGGCGGCGGCGCGGCCCGATCTGGACGATGCAGTGGTGCGGCTGACGGAGCCCGTCGCGTACTCCCAGGTGATCGCCGCCTACGTCGACAACGCGGATGCGGAGACCGCGGTCCGGCTCGCGGTCAACGCCGTCGACGTCGCGGACTTCGGTGACGAGGACGCGGAGCTCACTGTCGGCGATGCTCAGGACCACGATCTGGCGTGGTACGCCCCGCAGGAGCTGCCGTTCTTACTCGACCTGCTCTGAGATTGGGTACGGAACCGTAGGTTACGGTACCGTAGGTTCATGGCCAAGAGTCAGATCAAAGTCTCTGCCAAGGTTGCCGACACCGTGCGCCCGCGCGTCGCCGCGAAGCATCCCGCGCTCAACGCGCTTCGCACCGTCGCGGCGAAGATCACCACGCCGTTGCTGCCCGACGACTACCTGCAGCTCGCCAACCCGTTGTGGTCGGCCCGGGAGTTGCGGGGCCGCATCGTCGACGTCCGGCGGGAGACCGAGGACTCCGCGACGCTGGTGATCAAACCGGGGTGGGGTTTCACATCCGACTACCAGCCCGGCCAGTACATCGGGATCGGACTGCTGGTCGACGGCCGGTGGCGGTGGCGGAGCTATTCGCTGACCTCGAGTCCGCGCAGCGGCCGTCGCATCATCACCATCACGGTCAAGGCCATGCCCGAGGGGTTCCTGTCGACGCACCTGGTCGGCGGGGTGGAGCCCGGCACGATCGTGCGGTTGGCCGCCCCACAGGGCAACTTCGTGATGCCCGATCCGGCACCGGCTTCGGTGCTGTTCCTGACCGGTGGTTCCGGTATCACCCCGGTGATGTCGATGCTGCGCACGCTGGTCCGCCGCGATCAGATCACCGACGTCGTCCATCTCCATTCGGCGCCCACCGAATCCGACGTGATGTTCGGCGCCGAGCTGGCGGCCCTGGAGGGCAGCCACGACGGGTACCGACTGCAGCTGCGGACCACCCGCGACCAGGGTCGTCTCGACCTGTCCCGGCTCGACGAGGTCGTGCCGGACTGGCGGGACCGGCAGACGTGGGCGTGCGGCCCCGAGGGCATGCTCAACGACGCCGAGAAGGTGTGGGAGCAGGCCGGGATCGCCGACCAGCTGCACCTGGAGCGGTTCGCGGTCACGAAGGCGGCCCCGCACGGCGAGGGCGGCACCGTGGAGTTCGCGCGCAGCGGCAAGACCATCGAGGCCGATGCGGCCACGTCGTTGATGGATGCGGGGGAGAAGGTCGGCATCCAGATGCCGTTCGGCTGCCGCATGGGCATCTGTCAGTCCTGTGTCGTCGGCCTGGTCCAGGGGCACGTCCGCGACCTGCGTACCGGCGTCGAGCACGAGCCGGGCGGCCGAATTCAGACCTGCGTGTCGGCGGCTTCCGGCGATTGCGTACTCGACGTTTAGTGGTTACCCACTGGTAACCTACGACATCGTAGGTTACGCTACCGTAGGTAGAGGAAGGAGGCGCCAAGATGGCAGTCACAGACGTTCCAGAATTCGCACATCTCACCGACGCCGATATCGAGAGCCTGGGTGTCGAACTCGACACGATCCGGCAAGACATCGAAGACTCCCTCGGCGAGCGCGACGCGCGCTACATCCACCGCACCATCGCAGCGCAGCGAGCACTCGAAGTGACCGGCCGGCTGCTGCTGGCCGCCAGCTCCCGCCGTTCGGCCTGGTGGGCCGGTACCGCGACGCTCGGCGTGGCCAAGATCGTCGAGAACATGGAAATCGGCCACAACGTCATGCACGGTCAGTGGGATTGGATGAACGATCCCGAGATCCACTCGTCGTCATGGGAGTGGGACATGGGCGGGGCCTCCAAGCACTGGCGGTTCACCCACAACTTCATGCATCACAAGTACACCAACATCCTCGGCATGGACGACGATGTGGGCTACGGGCTCATCCGCGTCACCCGCGACGCGAAGTGGAAGCCGTTCAACCTCGGCAACCTGCTGTACAACACCATCCTGGCCCTCGGGTTCGAGTGGGGTGTGGGGCTGCAGCACGTCGAGCTCGGCAAGATCGTCAAGGGTCGCGACGACCGGGACGAGAGCAAGACCCGGGCGATGGAATTCGCCAAGAAGGCGGGCGCCCAGCTGGCCAAGGACTACGTCGCATGGCCGGCAGTGACCGCGCTGTCGCCGGGTGCGACCTACCGGTCGACACTGACGGCCAACGCGGTGGCCAACGTCATCCGCAACGTGTGGGCCAACGCGGTGATCTTCTGCGGCCACTTCCCCGACGGCGCCGAGAAGTTCACCAAGACCGACATGATCGGCGAGTCGAAGGGTCAGTGGTACCTGCGCCAGATGCTGGGCAGCGCCAACTTCACCGGCGGATGGCTGTTGCGCTTCATGAGCGGCAACCTCTGCCATCAGATCGAGCATCACCTGTACCCGGATCTGCCCAGCAATCGGTTGCATGAGATCTCGACCCGCGTTCAGCAGATCTGCGACAAGTACGACCTGCCGTACACCACGGGTCCGTTCCTGGTGCAGTACGGCAAGAGCTGGCGGACCATCGCCAAGCTGTCGCTTCCGGACAAGTGGCTGCGCGACACCGCCGACAATGCGCCCGAGACGCGAAGTGAACTCATGTTCGCCGACCTCGAGCCCGGTCAGCGGCGCGGACTCAAGTCGTCCATCGCCGCGGTGCGGGGCCGCCGCCGCGACAAGCGTGAGCGGTCTCGCCGGGCGCTGGCTGCCTGACAATTCATCACCTCGAAACTGCGGGGAGATCGCGATTTCTTCGAAATCGATGATCTCCCCGCAGTTTCGGCGTTGAGGGACTAGTCGGGGATGTAGTCGAAGGTGTCTGGGTCGGGACCGGTGCGGCCCTGCTCCCCCTTGTCGAGGCCGGACAGCGCATCGACGTCCGCGTCGCTCAGCTCGAAGTCGAACAGTGCGAAGTTCTCCTTGATCCGTTGCGGCGTCACCGATTTCGGGAACACGATGTCGCCGCGCTGGATGTGCCAGCGCAGCACCACCTGCGCCGGGGTCTTGCCGGCGGCCTCGGCGATACGGGTGACCGCCGGGTCGTCGAGCACCTGACCCTGCGCGATCGGTGACCACGCCTCGGTGGCGATACCGTGCTCGCTGCCATAGGCGCGCACCGACTCGTTGGTGAAGTACGGATGCACCTCGATCTGGTTGACCGCCGGCACCGTCTCGGTCTCCCGCGCGAGGCGTTCGAGATGGTCGACCTGGAAGTTCGACACACCGATGCTGCGTGCCCGGCCGTCCTTCTTGAATTCCTCGAGCGTCTGCCACGTCGACACGAAGTCGCCGTCGTAGAGCGTGGGCAGCGGCCAGTGGATGAGGAACAGGTCGACATACCCGTCAGCACCGTCGAAACCCAACTCGCTCAACGTCTTGTCGAAGGCGCGACGCGCGTCGTCGGGCCGGTGGAATCCGTTGTTGAGCTTGCTGGTGACGAAGACCTCGGACCGCTCGATGCCCGAGTCGCGGATGCCCTCGCCGACCCCGCGCTCGTTCTGGTACATCTCGGCGGTGTCGATGTGGCGGTAACCGATGTCCAGCGCCGTCTTCACGGCAGCCGCCGTCTCGTCGGGCTTGATCTGATAGACGCCGAAGCCCAGCTGCGGGATCTTCGCGCCGTCGTTCAGGGTGACTATGGGAACGTTGCTCAAGGTGAGCCTCCTTCTGACGTGGTTGCCTCGTCTCTTCGGTGTGTGCCCGCTCAAGCCTCCCCGCACACACCCTGCGGCCGCCGTCACCACCCTGTCAGCACGCTGTGGGTTTGCGCACGATCAGAAATGCGTGCGGCGTGGATTCCAGCCCGTCGTCGTCAGGTCCCCGCACCGTCTCGACGTAGGACGTGAAGCCGTGGCGTTCGGCGATCCTCCCCAGCTGTCGCAAGGGCCGCCGGTGGTAGACCAGCGACACCTTTCGGCCGAACGCCTCGTCGAGGACGAGCGGGCGCTCACCCACCTGAAAGGCGAGCAACACGTGACCGCCGGGCCGCAACACGCGGGCGAACTCGGCGACGACGGCGTCGAGGTCCTCGTCGGGGATGTGGATCACCGAATACCAGGCGCATACGCCGTCGACCGATTCGTCCGCGAAGTCGAGCGCGGTCATCGAGCCGATCCGGAAGTCCAGGTCCAGGTTGAGTCGCCGCGCCTCGCCGATCATGTTGGGGGACAGGTCGATTCCGGTCACCCGGCACCCGTGCCCCGCGAGGATGGCGGTGGTCGCCCCGGTACCGCAGCCGACGTCGGCGACGTGTCCGCCGGTACCGACCAGCCCGGCGAACGCCTGCAGCACGGCGAGTTCGACCGGCTTGCGGTCGAGCCAGTGGTGAAAACGCTCGGCGTACTCCGCGGCCGTCGCGTCGTAGCCGGCCCGGGTCTGTTCGAGATAGTCGCCGGTCATGCGTCGTGCAGTGCGCCCAGTAGGTGGCGGGCCGCGGACACCCGTCCCGCCGCGGCGCCGGTGAGGCCGTCGAGCGCACACTCCGGGTCGGCAGGTGGGCCCATGTGCCCGCACCCGCGGGGACAGTCGGCGATCGCCTCGGCCAGATCGGAGAACGCCAGCAGGACGTCATCGGGTGCGATGTGTGCCAACCCGAACGAGCGGATACCGGGCGTGTCGACCACCCAACCCTCCCCGGCGAGCGGCAACGCGACCGACTGCGTCGACGTGTGCCGGCCCTTGCCGACTCCGCTCACCACGCCGATCGCCCGATGCGCTTGTGGCACAAGGCGATTGACCAGCGTCGACTTGCCGACGCCGGAATGGCCGAGCAGCACGGTCACCTGGCCGTTCAGCAGCGGGACGACGACGTCGAGCGCATCGTCGCGGCCCGCGGTGAGGACGGTCAGGTCGAGGTCGGTGAACTGGGCGGCGAACGGTTCGGCGGGCGCGAGATCGCTCTTGGTCAGGCACAGGATCGGCGTCAGGCCACCGGCGTAGGCCGCGATCAGGGCGCGTTCGACGAACCCGGTCCGTGGCGGGGGATCGGCGAGCGCGACGACGATGAGCAGTTGATCGGCGTTGGCGACCACCACCCGTTCGGTCGGATCGGTGTCATCTGCGGTGCGGCGCAACACACTTCGGCGTTCGCCGCGGCGCACGATGCGGGCCAGCGTGTCCGCGTGTCCGGTCAGGTCGCCGACCACCTCCACCTCGTCGCCGACGACGATCGGGGTGCGGCCCAATTCGCGGGCCCGCATCGCGGTCACCACGAGGTCGGGGTCGCCGTCGAGCGCACACCCCCAGCGGCCCCGGTCGACGGTGACCACCATGGCGCTACGCGCGTCGGCATGGTCGGGGCGGGTCTTGGTTCGCGGACGGGAGCCCCGACCCGGGCGGACCCGGACGTCGGACTCGTCGTACTCGCGAGGGCTCAAGCGCCTGCCTCGGGGTCCATGGACGTCTGCCCGGCGAGCATGTCGGACCACAGCTGCGGGAACGCGGGCAACGTCTTGGCTGTGGTGCCGATGTCCTCGATCTCGACGCCGGGTGTGCGCAAGCCGACGATGGCCCCGGCCATCGCCATCCGGTGGTCGGCGTAGGAGTGCCAGACACCGCCATGCAGCGGCGCCGCGGTGATCACCAGCCCGTCGTCGGTCTCCTCGCACTGCCCGCCCAGGCCGTTGATCTCGGCACGCAGCGCGGCGAGCCGGTCTGTCTCGTGACCGCGCAGGTGTGCCACCCCGTGCAGTCGGGACACCGCCCCCGGTGTGGCGACCGCCGCGAGTGCGGCCACCGCCGGGGTGAGCTCACCGACGTCGTGCAGGTCGGCGTCGAATCCGTCGTAAAGCCCGGTGCCCTGGACCTCGAGGTAGGACTCCGTCTGGCGTACCGCCGCGCCGAGCTTCTCGAGGATCGCCAGGATCGCGTCGGCAGGCTGGGTGCTCGCCGGCGGCCAGCCGGTGACCCGGACCGCACCGCCGCTGACCACGGCGGCGGCCAGGAACGGCACCGCGCTGGACAGGTCGGGTTCGATGGTCCAGCGCCGGGCGGCGATCGGACCCGGCTGCACCGTCCATCGGTTCGCCCGGCTGTCGTCGACCTCCACACCGGCGTCGCGCAGCATGCTGACCGTCATCGCCACATGCGGTGCCGACGGAACCGGCTCTCCGGTGTGCACGATCGTCAGCCCGTCGCCGAACGCGGCACCGGACAGCATCAGCCCGGAGACGAACTGTGACGACGACGACGCGTCGATCTCGACGGTGCCACCGGCGACGGAGCCCTCACCACGCACGCGGAAGGGCAGGCCCTCGCCGTCGATGTGCACACCGAGGGCGCGCAGACCGGCGAGCAGCGGTGAGATCGGGCGGGCGCGGGCCTGCGCGTCGCCGTCGAACTCGACGGTCTCGGTGCTCAGCGCCGCCACGGGCGGGAGGAAGCGCAGCACGGTCCCTGCCAGCCCGCAGTCGACGCGGGCGCCGGCCGCGGGCGATAGTCCACCGCTGACCCTGAGCTCGCCTTCGGTCGTGTCGACGCACTCGATGTCGAAGCCGAGGGTCTGCAAGGCACTGATCATCAGATCGGTGTCGCGACTGCGTAGTGCACCGCTGATCGTGGACGTGCCCTGCGGCGTCGCCAGCGCCGCCAGCACCAGCGCGCGGTTGGTCTGGGACTTCGAACCCGGGATCGTCACCGTGGCGTGCACGGGGGTCGGCGTCGAGGGGGCCGGCCAATTGCTCACGGCGTCCATCCTGCCTTGTCGGTTCCGCGTGCCACTATCGGAGGTATGTGTGGACGTTTCGCAGTGACCACCGACCCGGCCCTACTGGCCGAGAAGATCAAGGCAATCGACGAGACCACCACCGACCCCGGCCCCAACTACAACGTCGCGCCGACCACGACCGTCAGCACCGTGGTCACGCGGCACAGTGATCCCGACGACGAGGCGACACGCCGGCTCCGGTCCATGCGGTGGGGGTTGATCCCGCCGTGGGTCAAGAGCGGCGAAGACGGCACGCCCGACAGCAAGAGCCCGCTGCTCATCAACGCCCGAGCGGAGAAGGTGACCACCTCCCCGGCGTTCCGCAGCTCCGCCAAGAGCAAGCGCTGTCTGGTGCCGATGGACGGCTGGTACGAATGGAAGGGCGCGAAGGGCGCGAAGACGCCGTTCTTCATGTACGGCGCCGACGGTGAACCGCTCTTCATGGCTGGGCTGTGGACCACATGGCGACCCAAGGACGCTCCCAGGGAAGCGCCGCCGCTGGTGAGCTGCACAATCATCACCACCGACGCGGCCGGCCCGCTCGCAGAGATCCACGACCGCATGCCGCTGACCATCAGCGCTGCGGACTGGGACCGCTGGCTCGACCCGGATGCGCCGATGGACGAAGGGCTGTTGCGCGGCCACGGCGACCTCGACCGCATCGACGTGCGCGAAGTGTCGCGGCTGGTCAACAGCGTTCGCAACAACGGTCCCGAGCTGATCGCGCCGGCCGAACCGCAACCCGAACAGGCCACGCTGCTTTGACCGAACCGCCGGAATCGCCCGGTCCGCTGCAGTCAGTCGCCGCTGTCGATTCGCTCGGCGCTGACCTGCGGACCGCGGGATACACGACCGACGGGGTGTCGGGTCTGCTCGGTGCCGACGCGGACGCGGCATTCGCGCGGGGGGTGTGGTGGCCGGCGCTGCGCGCCACCGACCGGGCCGCGCGCGACCGGGAGGCCCTGGCCGTGCTGGTGCGGTTGTTCCTCCTCGGAGCCGACGAACCTCGGGCGCGAGTGGAAACGGCCTTCCCGACCGCCGATGTCGGTGCGCTGGTCACCAATGGTGTCCTCTCGACGACGGCGCAGGGCACGTTCCGCGCGGCCCTCGACATCCGCCCCCACGGCGACGGCGAACGGGATTTCCTCGTCGTCTCCGATCTGGACTCCGCACTGTGCGCCGGGGCCGTGCCGCACGACCACGTCCTCGGTATCGGAGGGGCGTCGGTGTCGCTGGCCCGGGCGGTGGTGCGCGAACCCGTCGCCCGCGCGCTCGACCTCGGCACCGGTTGCGGGATCCAGGCGTTGCACCTCGACGCCCACTGCGCCGACATCGTCGCCACCGACACCAACGGGCGGGCCTTGGCGCTGGCCGCGGCGACCGCGCGCCTCAACGGCATGTCGTGGGATCTGCGGTGCGGCAGCCTGTTCGAGCCCGTCGCCGGTGAGCGGTTCGACCTGATCGTGTCCAATCCGCCGTTCGTGGTGGGCGCGGGCGCCCGCGAATACCTCTACCGCGACTCCGGGATGGTCGGAGACGCGTTGTGCCGCAATCTGATCGGACAGGTGGGCGAGCACCTGGAACCGGGCGGCACCGCCCACGTCATGGCCAACTGGATCGTGCGCGAGGGGCAGGACTGGCGGGACCGCGTGAGCGGGTGGCTGGCGGGCACGGGCCTGCACGCCTGGGTGGTGCAGCGCGAACTCGCCGATCCGGTCAGCTACGTCTCGCTCTGGACCTCCGACGCCGGCGAACCGCCCGAGCAGGCCGCGCGGCGCGGCGGGGAGTGGCTGGACTGGTTCGCCGCGGAGGACATCGCCGCGATCGGCATGGGCATGATCGCGTTGCGCGCCCCGCAGGCCGGCGAGACGCGGCCGCCCGACCACGTCCTCGAAGAGATCACCGCCGCCGACGAGGCCGTCACCGGCCGGGAGGTCGACGCGTTCTTCGCTCGCCGCGAATACCTGCACCACACCACCGACGAGGCTCTGCTCGCGGCACGGTTGTCCACCGCACCGGTGTTCCTCGAGGAGCAGTCGCTGCCCGGACCCGACGGGTGGCAGGTCGTCGGCGCGGCGGTACGCCGTCCGGGTGGCCCCGGCGCCGTCCTCGGTGTCGACGAGGTGTCCCGCGCGCTGCTGGCTGGATGCCGCGGAGAGGTGCCGCTCGGCACGCTGATCGACCTGCTGGCCGCTCACCACGGCGTCGACGCCGGCGCGTTGGCCACCGCGGCGCTGCCGGTGGTGCGGGAGGCGATCGGGCGCGGGATCCTCTACGAGGCGGACTGAGGCGCCCCGCCGAAGATTGCGCTCACGGCTGTGCGGCAGCCGAAATCCACGACCGTGGGCGCAATGTGCGATGTCAGGGCCCGGTGTATCCCGGTGGATTCGGGGTGTCCACCCACAGGTCGACACCCAGGTCCGAGCCGGGGATGCAGTCGTAGACCGACAGATCGGTGACACCGGAATCCAGCAGGACGTCCTCACAGAGCAGCGACTGCCCGGTGTACTCACGCGCCGGTCTGGTGAGCACCGCGTACGCCGCGTCCGCGTACACCTCGGGTTTGCGGGCCCGGGCCATCGCCTCGTCGCCGCCGAGCAGATTCTGCACGGCCGCGGTGGCCACCATCGTGCGCGGCCACAACGTGTTCGAGGCGATCCCGGCCTCGCGCATCTCCTCGGCGACACCCAGCGCGCACAACGTCATCCCGAATTTCGCCATCATGTACGCCGTCGGGGTGAGCCACTGCGACTCCAGCCGGATCGGCGGTGACAGCGTGAGGATGTGCGGGTTGTCCCGGCCCTTCATGTGGGGGATACAGGCCTGGGTGACGGCGTAGGTGCCACGCACCTGGATGCCGTTCATCAGGTCGAAGCGTTTGAGCGGCACCTCCTCGACGGAGCCCAGGTTGATCGCCGACGCGTTGTTGACGCACATGTCGATGCCGCCGAACTGCTCGACGGCTCTGGCGACGGCGGAGGTCACCGAGTCGCCGTCGCGGATGTCGCCGACGATGGGCAGCGCCCGGCCGCCGGCCTCTTCGATCTCCTTGGCGGCGGTGTACACCGTGCCGGGCAGCTTCGGATGCGGTTCGGCGGTCTTGGCGACGAGTGCGATGTTGGCACCGTCGGCGGCGACGCGTTTGGCGATGGCCAATCCGATGCCGCGGCTGGCGCCGGAGATGAACAAGGTCTTCCCGGAGAGGGGCTTGTCTGCCATGTGGCTCACCCTATGTCGGGCCGCTGCTGCGTTCGGGCCACCCGGCGAAGAACGTCCAGCACCCGCTCGACCAGCGCCGAATGCGCCCCGGTGGCATGCGCGGCCAGCAGATCCACCGCGGCGGGACGGTCGCCGGACAGCGGGCGGTAGCGCACCCCGGTGACCCCCAGCGCCGCGGTGGGTTCCGGCACCACCGCGACACCCAGCCCGGCGGCGACGAGCGTGACCAGCGTCGAGGTCTCCTCGACCTCGTGGCGGATCCGCGGGACGAACCCCGCCCCGGCGCACAGTGTGGTCACGACGTTGTTCATCACGGAGTGCCCGTGGCCGGCGTGGACGACGAAGTCCTCGCCGCGAAGGTCGGCGATGCTCACACCCGTCGCCGCGGCCAGCGGGTGGTCTTCGGGGAGCGCGACCAGCAGCCGGTCGCTGCGGATCGTCTCGACCTGCAGCGCCGGATGTTCCACCGGTGGGCGCAACAGCGCCAGGTCGATCTCGCCGGCGAGCAACGCGGTGATCTGGGCAGGTGCCAACATCTCCCCGCGCACGTCGACGTCAACCCCGGGCAGCGCCTCGCGCAGAGCCCGCACGAGTGCGGGCAGCAGGGAGTAGGTGGCCGAGCCGACGCACCCGATCACCAACCGGCCCGCGGAGCCGCCGGCCACCCGCTGCGCGAGGTCGGCGGCGTCGTCCACGGCGTCGAGGATCGCCACCGCCCGGTCGAGGTACGCCGCCCCCGCCGCGGTCAATTCGACGCGGCGGGTCGAGCGCGTCAACAGCGGCACCCCGAGCTCATGCTCGAGCGCACGGATCTGCTGGGACAGCGGCGGCTGGGCGATGTGCAGCCGCTCGGCGGCCCGGCCGAAGTGCAGTTCCTCGGCGACTGCCCGGAAGTACCGGAGATGCCGCAGTTCCACGCTCATACTCCTACGGTCTCAATCAGGTGAAAACAAGTATTTCTCAATATAAGACCACGTCACTACAGTCGAAGCCATGACCCCGGTTGATGTGCACGCACTCGTCAGCGGTCGAGCCGACGGACCCGTCGTGGTGCTCAGCAACTCGATGGGCTCCACCCGCCGGATGTGGGACCGGCAACTTCCCGCGTTCGAAGAGCGGTTCCGGGTGGTGCGGTATGACACCCGCGGACACGGCGTCTCGCCGACACCGCAGGGCCCATACCGGATCGACGAGCTGGCCGACGACGTCATCGCGCTGATGGACCGCCTGGACATCGAACACGCTCACCTCGTCGGCCTCTCGCTGGGTGGGATGACCGCCATGCGGCTGGCCGCGCGCAACCCCGACCGCGTGGACCGGCTCGCACTGTTGTGCACCGCCACCGCGTTGCCGCCCGCCTCCAATTGGGCCGAGCGGGCCGACACGGCGCGTACCCGCGGCACCGGCGCCATCGCGGGCGCAGTGGTGGAGCGGTGGTTCACCGCGCCGTACCGGGCCGCCCACCCCGCCGTGCGGGCGGGCTGCGAGGCGATGGTCGCCGCGACCCCGGCCGAGGGCTACGCCGGCTGCTGCGAAGCGATCGGCGCACTCGATCTGCGGGACGACCTGTCTTCGATCACCGCCCCGACGCTGGCCATCGCGGGAAGCCACGACCCCGCGACCCCCGTCGCGAAACTCCGCGAGATCGCCGACGGCGTCAAAGACGGCCGCCTCCTGGTCGTCCCCGATGCCGCCCACCTCGCCAACGCACAGCAACCCGCCGTCGTGACAGCCGCCCTCATCGAACACCTGGAGCAGTCGTGACCCTGGACAAAGTGGTCAGCTCGGCCCGAGACGCCGTCGCCGACATCCCCGCGGGCGCGAGCCTGGCCGTCGGCGGCTTCGGGCTCGCCGGCATCCCGTGGTTCCTGATCGAAGCGCTGCTCGACCAGGGCGCCGGTGACCTGACCGTCGTCTCCAACAACTGCGGGGTCGACGGCGCCGGGCTCGGCCTGTTGCTCGAAGCCGGCCGCATCAGCCGCGTCATCGCCTCGTATGTGGGGGAGAACAAGGAGTTCGGCAGGCAGTACCTCGCCGGCGAACTGACCGTGGAACTCACCCCGCAGGGCACGCTGGCCGAACGGCTGCGCGCGGGCGGCAGCGGAATCGGCGCGTTCTTCACCCCGACCGGAGTGGGCACGCTGGTCGCCGACGGCGGCCTGCCGTGGCGTTACCACCCGGACGGGAGCATCGCGCTGGCCTCCGCGCCCAAGGAGGTCCGCACCTTCGGCGGCCGCGAGATGGTGCTCGAGGAAGCGATCGTCACCGACTACGCGCTCATCCGCGCCGCCGTCGTCGATCGCGCGGGCAACTGCCGGTTCCACGCCGCAGCGCGCAACTTCAACCCGAACGCGGCGATGGCGGGCCGGGTCACCCTCGTCGAGGCCGAGCAGGTGGTCGACGTCGGTGAACTGTCACCCGACGAGATCCACCTTCCCGGCATCTTCGTCCAGCGCATCGTGGCGCTGACCCCGGTCCAGGCGCTGTGCAAGGACATCGAGAAGCGCACCACCCGGCCACGACCCCAGGAGGCGGCACGATGAGCTGGACCCGTGACCAGATGGCGGCCCGCGCCGCTGGCGAACTGCGCGACGGCGACTATGTCAATCTCGGAATCGGTTTGCCCACACTGATTCCCGATCACCTGCCCGCCGACTCGGACGTCACCCTGCACGCCGAGAACGGCATCCTCGGCGTCGGCCCGTTCCCCTACGACGACGCCGTCGACCCGGATCTCATCAACGCCGGCAAGCAGACCGTCTCGGTGCTGGCCGGGGCGTCCTACTTCGACTCGGCGACGAGCTTCGCGATGATCCGCGGCGGCCACGTCGACGTCGCCGTCCTGGGCGGCATGCAGGTGTCGATGGCCGGTGACCTGGCCAACTGGATGGTCCCCGGCGCGATGGTCAAGGGCATCGGCGGTGCGATGGACCTGGTCAACGGAGCGGCCCGGGTCGTCGTCGTGATGGAGCACGTGACCAAGGCCGGTGCCGCCCGGCTGGTCACGGCCTGCGATCTGCCACTCACCGGACGCAACGTCGTCAGCCGGGTGATCACGAATCTGGCGGTGCTCGACGTGACGGGTTCGGGATTCGAGGTCGCCGAGCTGGCGCCGGGGGTGGAATTCGCCGACGTGGTGGCCGCGACCGCGGCGCCGGTCACCGACGGGCGTGCTCAGGGGCGCGACGCGGCCAGTGCGGCGAGTTCCGAGCGGGTGCGCACGCCGAGCTTGGCGTAGATCCGCGTCAGGTGGTACTGCACCGTCTTCGGTGAGACGTACAGTTCGGCGGCCACCTCACGGTTCGAAAGACCCTGAGCGACAAGCGAAGTGACTGCGTCCTCCTGCGGTGTGAGCTCCGCGTGGCCGCGCGGGCCGCGCACGACGTGCACCCCGCCGGCCTTCAGTTCGCGTTCACACCGGGCGACGTAGGTCTGGGCGCCGAGCGACAGGAACAGATCGCGCGCGGTGCTGATGACCGCGTCGGCGTCGCGGCGCTTACCCGCCCGGCGCAGCGTCTGCCCGTAGGCGAAGTTGACCCGGGCCAGGTCGTAGCGCAGCGGCAGACCGTCGAGCAGTGCGAGTGCCTCGTCGAAGGCGTGCCTGGCGGCGGTGATGTCCCCGGCGGCGCCCAGTGTCCGGCCCCGTGCGTAGCCCAACCGCGCCCGGGTCGAACGGTGGCCACGCCGGGCGGCCCGCTGTTCGTACGGCCGCAGGAACGCATCGGCGGCCTCGGGGTGACCGTCGAGTACCATCGCGTTGGCCAGCACATCGGCCCACGGCCACAGGGCGGATTCGACGGTGATGTGTCCGGACATGCGGGTCAGGGGTTCGAGCGCCCGCCGCACCGCGGCGTAATCGGCCTCGGCTTCGGCAACCTGGGCCCGGCCGAGATGCGTGGCCAGGTGCATCATCTCGTAGCCCTGGGTGACCGCGTCCGCGGCGCGCACCGCGGTCTGCGCGTCGGCGAAATCGCCCCGCAGGGAGTGGATCTGCGTGGCGGTCCACTCCAGCAGCGGAGTCGCCAGGACGATGCCACTGGAGGCGGCCGTCAAGCGCCCACGGTCGACGGTCAGCAGCGCCTGGTCCCAGTCGCCGGTGAGGAACTGCACCCGGGCCAGCCAGCCCAACGCCCACAGCGCGATCCGGGCCGAACCGCCCAGCTCGGTCGTCGACACGGCACCCTCCAGGCTGCTGCGGGCGCCGTCGAGATCGTCGCTCGCCAACTGCAGCCAGCCGCGCCCCATCGCGATCCGCTGCGCCTGCGCGCCGTACCGGATACGGGAGCTCAGCTCGTCGTAGGCGGCCGCGGCGCGGGCCGAATGACCGACCGCGGACAGGCCGAGCCCGCGGATGGCGGCGGCCTCGACGCCGGCGGGGGAGTCGTCACCGGACAGCGCGATGGCGCGGTCCGCCCACTCGACGAGTTCTGCACCGCGGCACCGCATCAGCGAGTGCAGGACATACCGGCCGGCGATCAGCGCGGCGACCTCGGGATCGCGGTCGGCGTTGACGATGCCCCACGCCCGGCGCAACCGGACGTCCGCCTCGGCCGCCCGGCCGCGCACGATCGCCAGGTAGGCCAGTGCGGCGTCGCGCAGCGGTGTCTCGCGCAGGCTCTCGACGGCGGGCACCAGCGCCGCGGCGCCCGCGGTATCACCCGCCGCGACGAGCGCGTCGACCGAACGGGTGAGCCGGTCGTCGCGCAGCAGTGGGTCGGGGGTGAGTCGGCTGGCCTCGCGGAACAGCGTCGCCGCCTCCGCCCATGCGCCTTCTGCGCTGCGTTCGCGTGCCATCGCGTCGACGTCGGCCGCCAGTGCGGCATCCGGGGTCGGCGTGGCCGCCACCAGATGCCGGAGCCTGCGCACCGGATCCGCGACGATGTCGGCCGCCCGCCGGTGCGCCACACCGGCGGCGTGCACACCCATCAGGTCCAGTACGGCGGACCGGGTGAGCCGCGAACGGAGTGCCACCTCGAATCCCGCTGTTGCCGAGATCAATTGAGCACCGACAGCCTCGTCGATGGCGCTCAGTGGATCATCGAGACCTGCGAGCTGTGCCGCTTCGCCGAGCGAGACGCCGTCGCCCAGAACGGCCAACGCCTCCACCAGCGCACGCCCGTACGGACCACACTGTTCGAGGCGTTCCCGCACCGCCGACACGGCGTGCGCCGGTGCCGGCAACTGCGCATCGTGGCGTGACCACACCGCGGGCGACACCTCGTCGAGCAGGGCGAGCGCGTCGCGCGGGTTCCCATCGGTGTGCCGGGTGAGGGCCTCCACCATCGTCGGGTGCAGGACCCGCCCCCGCATCGCCGCCAACTCCGCGATCCCGGCTGTGTCGAGCCCCGTCAACCGGACCTCGGTCGAGACGAGCCGCATCACCGCCGGATCCGGACTCGTCATGGCGAGCACCACGAACAGCGGCTGCGCCCGATCGTGGCGGACCGTGCTCTCCAACGCCTGCAGCGAGAGGTCGTCGGAGTGCTCGGCGTCGTCGACGATCACCATCGCGGGAAGGTGGGCCGCCGCGGCGATCCGGTCCCGGAAGCGGGCTGCCGGGTCGGTGGGTGCGTCCTCCTGCAACAGCTGGCCGAGTACCGCCCCGGGCGTGTGGGCCTCCCAGGGCAGTGCGCGCGCGATGTGGGCGTGGCCGTGTTCGGCCGCCAGGCGATTCAGCAGCGCCGACTTGCCGATCCCCGGGGGCCCGAGCAGCCCGACGACGTCGGCGCCGGTGTCCGCGGTCGCGGCGCAGCGCCTCGTGAGTTCGCCGAGCTCGCGGTCGCGTCCGACGCATGCCCCGGACACGATGATCACCGTCACATCGTAAGTAACCGACCCCTCGCGAGCAGACACAGAATCGCCCTATTTCACCGACGATCACGCGATTCTGTGTCTGCTCGCGGCGAGGGCCGGTGCGGCTAGCCCTGATCGCCGCCGGCGACCGGCAACACGGTGCCGGTGATGTAGGACGCCTCGTCGGAGGCCAGGAAGCAGATGGCCGCGGCCTGTTCATCGAGAGTGCCGTACCGCTTCATCGACGAGGAATCGACGGTCTGATCGATGTGGGCCTGGAACCAGGAGCGCTCGGTGTCGTTGCCGAATTCCGGTGTGCCGCGGGAGATCCGCCGCGGCGGGGCCTGCGTACCACCCGGGGCGGCGGCGACCACCCGGATCCCGTCGCCGGCGTATTCGAGGGCGAGCGAGGCGGTGATCGCGTTGATGCCGCCCTTGGCCGCGGAATAGGGGATGCGGTGGATGCCGCGGGTCGCGGCCGACGAGACGTTGACGATGACGCCCGCCCCGCGCGCCACCATCGACGGCAGCGCCGCCCGGCAGGCGTAGAGCGTGGTCATCAGCGACCGGTCGACCTCCGCGCGGATCTCGCGGTCGGTGAATTCGATGAACGGTTTGAAGTTGATGGCGCCGCCGACATTGTTGATCAGCACGTCGATCCGGTCGAACGCCGACAACGCTTGGGCCACCATGGCTTCCGCGCCGTCGAAGTGTTCGAGGTCCACGGTCACCGCCCGGGCATCCGGACCGCCGGTGGTCAGTTCGTCGGCCAGTTCCTTCACCAGCTCCGAGCGGTCGGCGAGAACGAGGCGGCCGCCTTCGGCACTGATGCGGCGCGCGGTCTGCTCACCGATGCCCTGTGCGGCACCGGTCACGAGCACGACCTTGCCGGCGAACCGGCCCGGGGTGACGAACCGCGGCCGTCGCGCCGCCGCAGCGTCGGCCATCGCCCGCCGCATCGTCTGTTTCGAGCGTTCGGCGTGCGCTGCGATGAGCGACCGTGCCGCCGCCCGGTCGCCGGCGTCGAACGCCGCGACGATGTCGACGTGGTCCTGCGCGCACAGCGGGTGACACCAGGTGGCGTTTCGCAGCACTTCGCTCATCCGGCCCTTGACGCCGAGCGCCTGGTAGGCCTGCAGCAGGTGGTCGTTTCCGGTGAGCGTGAACAGATAGTCGTGGAACGCGGCGTTGGTCTCGGTGTACTGGGCGGCGTCGACGAACCGGTCGCCGTCGACATAGGGCAGCGTCGATTCGGCGAGCAACCGGTAGCCGGTCAACTGCGGGGTGCTCAACCGGCCGATGGTGAGCTCGAGTGCCCCCAGTTCGAGCGCCTCGCGGGCCTGGAAGATCGCGTCGGATTCGTGCACCTCGGGGTGCTCCTCGCCGATCTGGTATCCGTCCGCGGCGATTTCGGGGGGTTCGGTCTCGACAGCCGGCGGGGGGAAGAGGTGCTGGCCGGCCACCGTCCGGGCGGCGCCGGTGAGCAGGGCGGTGTCGTCGTCGAGCGGAATCTCCGGCGCGCTGCCGGCACCGGCGGCGCCGATGAGCTGTCCGGCGATCCGGCGTGCGGTGTCCCCGTCGGCGGGGACCGCGACGCCCGCGGGCGCCGGGGCGATCGGCGCGTCGGGGAAGACGGCCTGACCGGCCACCGTCCGGGCGTCGGGGGTGACGATCAGCGCCTCACGCGGCGCCGAGGCGACGGGTGCGGGCTCGCGCGGTGCGGTGGCCACGGTGGCCCCAGACGCGCTGTCGGCGGGTGCGGCCAGCGCGAACTTCTCGTAGTAGAAGCCGAACGGTTCGATTCCGGCCGCAGCGACGTGTTTGCGCACCGACTCGACCATCGGCGGAGGCCCGCACAGATAGATCGCCACGTCGCCGTCGTAGAGGTGGCCGGGCCGGATCAGGCTGGTGACATAGGCCCGGTCCGGGCCCTTGTTCGCGGCGGTGCTTGCCGGGTCGGCCACGCAGTACTCCCACGTCAACCCCGGCAACTCCGCGGCGATCGCGCTCAGCGTGTCCAGTTCGACGAGGTCGGTGTCCGAGCTGACGCCGTAGATGAGGTGGGCTTTGCGCGGACTGCGGGCAGCGCGCAGGGTCCGCAACATCGACAGCACCGGCGCCAGGCCCGTGCCGCCGGCCAGCAGCAGTACCGGCCGCTCGGTCTCGCGCAGGAAGAACGATCCGTGCGGACCCGTGAAGGTGATCTCGTCACCGACGGCGGCCCGCTCCGCCAGATAGGCGGACATGGCGCCCCCCGGCGTCAACTTCACCAGGAAGGTGAGCCGTTCCTCGTGCGGCGCGTTGCTGAACGAATAGGACCGCACCACATCGGTTCCCGGTACTGCGATGTTGACGTACTGCCCCGGCAGGAACGCGAGGTCCGCACGGTTGGGGATCTCCACAGCGAACGCCACCGTCGACGGCGAGAGCCGGTCCAGGCCGACGAGCGTGCCGGTGAACGTCCCGGCGGCCGTCTTGGCCACCTCGGAGCTGCTCGCGATCTGCAGCACCAGATCCGAACGGGGCCGCATGCTGCAGGGCAGCACGTAGCCGGCCGCGGCCTCGTCGACGGGCAGGGCGTCGTCGATGTAGGTGCCACCGTCGTAGCTCCCGGATTCGCAGAGCGCCTTGCACGTTCCGCAGGCACCGTCACGGCAGTCGAGCGGGATGTTGATGCGCTGGCGGTAGGACGCGTCGGCGACGGTCTGGTCGTCGCGGCAGCTGATGAACCGGGTGACGCCGTCCTCGAAGGACAGGGCGACCCGGTGGGTGCGGGTTTCGGTGGATGTGGTTTCGGTGGATGTCGTCTCGGTGGATGTCATTGCGGGCCCTCAGAAGTGGTAGATGTCCACGACATGGTGGATGTAGTCGTTCTTGAGCACCACGGTCTTGCGGCGGATCAGCGGGTGATCGCCGGAGAAGTCGATGGTGTAGAAGGAGGTTCCGTAATACGGATCGATCGTCTTGTACCGGAAATACATGGTGTGCCAGTTGAACCGGACGTCCACCAGATCGCCGCGGCGTTCGATGACCTCGACGTTGCTGATGTTGTGGCTGGTGCGCGGCTCGGGCAGCGATGTGGCCGACGAGCGTTCGGTGCGGATGCGGAAGACGCGGTCTTCGAGGCCGCCCTTGTTCGCGTAGTAGACCAGCGAGATGTCGCGCTGAGGGTCTTCGACCAGGGTGTCGTCGTCGTCCCACGACGGCATCCAGTAGACGACGTCATCGGCGTAGCAACCCAGCCACTTCTCGAACTCCCGGTCGTCGAGGTAGCGCGCCTCGCGGTAGAGGAACTGCTCGATCATGTTCTGGGTAATGAGTGTCGTTGTCTCTGTGGTGGTTTGGGTGCTCACCGCGTTGGGAGTGGTCACAGTCACTTCTCCGATCCGGTCTCGGTCTGGGCCAGGGCCGCGCGCATGGTCTGCAGCCAGTAACTGTGCTGGACGGGGTAGAGGCCCTCGTCCTCGTTGCGCACCCCGGCGGAGATGACGCCGTGCATGCCCAGCGATTCGGCGACCTCGTCGGGTCCCGAAAGCCAGTGCTGGGCACCGCGACTCATGTCGTTCCAGGGGGCGGCGGCGGCCTGGTAGGTCAGCTGGCAGGAGCGGAACTCTTCGAGGTCGTCCGGGGTGGCCATACCCGAGGCGTTGAAGAAGTCCTCGTACTGGCGGATGCGCCGGGAGCGGGCGCCGGCGCTCTCACCCTTCGGTGCGATGCAGTAGATGGTGACCTCGGTCTTGTCCGGCGCGATCGGCCGGAAGTGCCGGATCTGCGTCGAGAACTGGTCCATCAGATAGACGTTCGGGTACAGGCACAGGTTGCGCGAACCCTTCACCATGAACTCGCCCTTGGCGGTGCCGTGCGCACTCTTGAGCTCGTCGAGCCGGCCCCATAGCGGCCGATCCTCGGGGTTGGCCGCCCAGGTCCACAGGCACAGGTGGCCGTTGGGATAGGACCAGTAGCCGCCACCGGACTTGCCCCAGCTCCCCGCGTCGAGCGCCTTGGTGTCGTTGGCGGATTCACCGGTGGTGCGTCGCGAGGTGGTCGCGGCGTAGTTCCAGTGCGTCGCGGTGACGTGGTACCCGTCGGCGCCGTTCTCCGCCTGCACTTTCCAGTTGCCGTCGTAGGTATAGGTCGACGACCCGCGCAGCACCTCGAGTCCGTCGGGGGACTGGTCGACGAGCATGTCGATGACCTTCGTGGTGTCACCGAGGTGGTCTTCGAGCGACGTCACGTCCGGGTTGAGGCTGCCGAACAGGAAGCCGCGGTAGCTGTCGAACCGGGCGACTCTGGTCATGTTGTGGGAACCGCCGACGTCGAACGTCGCCGGGTAGCCGGCGCCGTCGGGGTCCTTCACCTTGAGTAGCGTGCCGTCGTTGCGGAAGGTCCACCCGTGGAAGGGGCAGGTGAGCGTCATCCGGTTGTCGGTCTTGCGCCGGCACACCATCGCTCCGCGGTGCGCGCAGGCATTGATGAGAAGGTGAAGCTCGCCGGCCTTGTCCCGGGTGATGACCACCGGCTGACGTCCCATGTAGGTGGTGAAGTAGTCACCCGGCTCGGCCACCTGGCTCTCGTGGGCGAGGTAGATCCAGTTGCCCTCGAAGAGGTGCTTCATCTCGAGCTCGAAGATGTCCTCGTCGGTGAAGATCCGCCGGTTGGTGCGGTAGATCCCGGCCGCGCGGTCGTCGATCACCGCATCGGCGAGAACAGTGGCGAGGTGATTGTGGTGTTCGACTGGCGGTGCGCTCATCGGTGCCTCCATGTGACGTGTTCCTTGCACACTCGCATCATGTGGCGGTGGTCACACCAGGCGCATGCCTAGTCCTGACCTAGGCAGCTATTGATGAATGAATTCCATTAATAGACCAAAACTGTGTCCTTGTTCTGTATGTATTGCGGTCATACGCTGGGTCGTGGCACCGGTCACACCGGACTGGGGGCTGTGATTCACGGAGGCGAGTGACCCATGGAGCTTCGACATCTGCGGTACTTCGCCGCCGTCGCCGAGACCTGCCACTTCGGCCGGGCCGCCGATCAGCTGCACGTCGCCCAGCCGGCGCTGTCGTACGCAATCCGCCAACTCGAAGGCGAGCTCGACGTCACGCTGTTCAACCGGACCACCCGCCAGGTGGCGCTCACCGCGGCCGGGGAGTTCCTGCAGGCCGAGGCGGCGCGGATTCTCGCGGGGGTCGACGATGCCGTTCGAGGGGTACGACGCATCGCGGCCGGACGCAGCGGGCTGATCAGGCTGGGGCTGACCGGCACCGCTGCGTTTTCGCACCTGCCCCGCATCGCCAGAGTGGTCAAGCGGGAACTCCCCGACGTCGCACTCCAGATCCGGGCGGACCTGCTGACGCCCGAGCAGTGTGACGGATTGCGTACCGGCGCACTGGATCTCGGGGTGCTACGACCGCCGGCGGTGGGTCAGGACATCGAACTTCGCACCATCGAGGTCGAGCCCCTCGTACTCGCTGTCTCGGTCGACCACCGGCTTGCCGTCGAACCCGTGGTCTCGCTGTCCGATCTGCGGGTCGAGCCGTTCATCGCCTACGGCAGCCGCGACTCCGCGGTCAACGGCGCCGTCATCCGCAGCTGCCGTGCGGCCGGCTTCGTCCCGCACCGCGAGCACGAGGCGCCCGGCACCGCGGTGCTGCTCTCGCTCGTGGCCGCCGGCCTCGGGGTGGCCGTCGTCCCACAGTCGGTGCGGTCGCTTCCGCTGGCCGGGCTCGTATTCAGGGACCTGCTCGACGCCCAGACCATCGAACTGGCGCTGGCCTGGCGCAGCGGTGCAGACAACCCGCTCGTCGACGCCGTGGTCGGCGTGCTCGACGCCGCCCTCCTCGCCGACGCGATCCCCGAAGCCCTACCGACCGGAGGCTCGCTGTGAAGATCACTCGCCTGGAAGCGATCCCGTTCGCGATTCCCTACGTCAAACCCCTGAAGTTCGCCTCCGGCGAGGTCACCGTCGCCGAGCACGTGCTGGTGCGGGTGATCACCGACGACGGGATCGTCGGTGTCGCCGAAGCGCCACCACGGCCGTTCACCTACGGCGAGACCCAAGCCGGGATCGTCGCGGTGATCGACCAGATCTTCGCGCCGCAGGTCGTCGGTCTGACCCTCACCGAACGTGAGGTGGTCGGCGCGCGGCTGAGCCGCACGGTCGGCAACCCGACCGCGAAATCCGCTGTCGACATGGCGATCTGGGATGCGCTCGGACGCACTCTGCAACTACCGGTCGGGGATCTGCTCGGCGGATTCACCGACCGGATGCGCGTCAGCCACATGCTGGGCTTCGACACCCCGGCGGCGATGGTCGCCCAAGCGGAGCGCATCCGCGGCACCTACGGCGTGAGCACGTTCAAGGTGAAGGTCGGCCGTCGCCCGGTGTCGCTCGACACCGCGGTGGTGCGCGCCCTGCGTGAGCGCTTCGCCGACGGAATCGACCTCTACGTCGACGGCAACCGCGGGTGGAGCGCATCGGAGTCCCTGCGCGCGATGAAGCAGATGGCCGACCTCGACCTGCTGTTCGCCGAGGAGTTGTGCCCGGCCGACGACGTACTCGGCCGCCGTCGCCTCGTCGGGCAACTCGACATGCCCTTCATCGCCGACGAATCGGTGCCCACTGCTGCCGACGTGACCCGCGAACTGCTCGGCGGCTCGGCCACGGCGATCAGCATCAAGACCGCACGCACCGGCTTCACCCAGTCCCAGCGGGTCCACCACCTCGCCGAGGGGCTCGGTGTCGAGATGGTGATCGGCAACCAGATCGACGGCCAGATCGGCACGGCATGCGCGGTCACGTTCGGCAGCGCGTTCGCCGCCACCTCCCGCCACGCCGGCGAGCTGTCGAACTTCCTCGACATGAGCGACGACCTGCTCACCGAGCCGCTGCAGATCCGCGACGGCGTCCTGCCCCGTCCCGCGGGCCACGGTCTCGGCATCGAGATCGACCCCGACAAACTCACCCGCTACCGCACAGACCTCTGAAGCAGCCCACCGCACAAGGAGTACGACGATGACCACTTTCGAGACACCCGCCCACCCCCCGACCGACACACCCGCCCACCCCCCGACCGACACACCCGCCCAGGCCAGCGCCGCCGCGTCCGGCGCCTCGGCGACCGACCGCTTCCGCACCGACAAGTCGCCGTATGACGCGGTCCGCGACACCCCGTGCGAGCGCGTCGACCTGCTGGCCCGCGAAGTGCTGGCCGCCGTGCACGAGACGATCCGCAAACACCACGTCACCTACGACGAGTACAACGCGCTCAAAGCGTGGCTGATCGGTGTGGGGGAGGACGGGGAGTGGCCGCTGTTCCTCGACGTCTGGGTCGAGCACGAGGTCGAGGAGGTCGCCACGTCCCACCGCAGCGGCAACCGGGGCAGCATCGAGGGCCCCTACTACGTGCCGGGCTCACCGGACCTCGGTGCGCAGGGCACGATGCCGATGCGCCCCGACGAGCAGGGCACCCCGCTGGTGTGGAGCGGCAGGATCACCTCCACCGACGGCACGCCGCTGCGCGGCACGGTCGAACTGTGGCACGCCGACGCGGACGGCTTCTATTCGCAGTTCGCCCCGGGTATCCCGGAGTGGAATCTGCGCGGCAGCTTCTCGACCGGCCCCGACGGGGCGTTCCGCATCCACACCATCCGGCCGGCGCCGTACCAGATCCCCACCGACGGTTCGTGCGGCAAACTGATCGCCGCGGCGGGCTGGCACGCCTGGCGCCCGGCGCACCTGCACGTCAAGGTCAGCGCGCCTGGGCACGAACTGCTGACCGCCCAGCTGTATTTCCCCGGCGATCCGCACAACGAGGACGACATCGCCACCGCGGTGAAGCCGGAACTCATCCTGGCCCCGGTTGCACAGGCCGACGGCAGCGAGGCGGTCGCCTACGACTTCGTCCTCGACCCGGTGCGCTGATGTTGTTCCACGTGAGGATGGACGTCCGGTTGCCGCACGACCTCGATCCGCAGGTGCGCACGAACCTCGTCGCCCGCGAGAAGGCGTACTCACAGGAGTTCCAGCGGGCGGGGAAGTGGCCGCAGATCTGGCGCATCGTCGGCGAATACTCGAACTTCTCCGTCTTCGACGTCGAGACGAACGACGAACTGCACGAGCTGCTCTCCGGGCTGCCGCTGTTCCCCTACATGGACATTCACGTCACGCCGCTGGCGCGGCATCCCTCCGACGTCAAGTGACGGCGATGTCACGTAACGGCGATGTCAGCGGTGACCGCATCGGTCAGCCGGACGAGATCCTGCGGCGCCACCGCGATCTCCAGGCCCCGTTTCCCGGCGCTGCACAGCACCCGGTCCCACCGCAGCGCCGAGGAGTCGATCACCGTCGGCAGCCGCTTGCGCTGCCCGAGCGGGGAGATACCGCCGAGGACATAACCCGTCGACCGCTCGGCGGCAGCGCGTTCGGCCATCGCAGCCTTGGGCACCCCGAGTGCTGCGGCCGCCGCCTTGAGTGAGAGCTTGGCCGGCACCGGTAGCACTGCCACCGCGAGCCCTGTGGGCACGGCGATGACGAGCGTCTTGAAGACCTGGTTCGCGTCGACACCGGTGGCGGCGAGCTCCTCGACGGCCTCCTCGCCGTAAGAACCGGCGCGCGGATCGTGGCGGTACTGCAGGACGTCGTGGGCCACCCCGGCGGTGACCAGGGCCGCGATCGCGGGTGTCGCTGCGCGCACGCGGCACAGCTTAAGCGCGGTCTCGGGCGCGGCGGGAACAACGGTGCTCGGTCGTGCTGTTGTTGGGAAAGACTTCGGCGGTGCTCACACGCTGCCGAGAATGCGTCGCCCGCAACCTCTAGGATCATAGGGAAGGGACTCTGGTGCCAACGGCCTGCCTGGAACGTCCGGTGGATCTGCCGGGCCTGTACGACGGCGCCGCGACAGAAGGGACGGTGTCGACCACGATGACCGACATCGACGGAGCGGCGGCCGAGCGGGCGGAAACCGACGCCGAGCTGACCTCACGCTTCGAGCGCGATGCGATTCCGCTGCTCGACCAGCTCTACGGCGGTGCGCTGCGGATGACGCGCAACCCGGCCGATGCCGAGGATCTGCTGCAGGAAACGATGGTGAAGGCGTACGCCGGGTTCCGGTCGTTCCGCGAGGGCACGAACCTCAAGGCGTGGCTCTACCGCATCCTGACCAACACCTACATCAACAGCTACCGCAAGAAGCAACGCCAGCCGTCGGAGTACCCGACCGAGGAGATCACGGACTGGCAGCTCGCGGCGAACGCGGAGCATTCGTCGACGGGCCTGCGGTCCGCCGAGGTGGAGGCGCTCGAAGCGCTGCCCGACACCGAGATCAAGGCGGCGTTGCAGGCATTGCCGGAGGAGTTCCGGATGGCGGTGTACTACGCCGACGTCGAAGGATTCCCGTACAAGGAGATCGCGGAGATCATGGATACGCCCATCGGGACCGTGATGTCCCGGTTGCACCGCGGCCGCAAGCAGCTTCGTGAGCTGCTCGCCGATGTCGCCCGAGACCGCGGGTTCCTCCGCGGTGCGCCAGCGCCCGAGGAGGTGTCGTCGTGAGTGACGAAGAGCGGTGGACACCGCCGGCCGGACCGGTGGACCCGGAGCATCCTGAGTGCGCCGCGGTGATTGCCGAGGTGTGGACGTTGCTCGACGGTGAATGCACACCGGAGACACGCGACAAGCTCAAGCACCACCTCGAGGAATGCCCCGCGTGCCTGCGCCACTATGGCGTCGAGGACCGGGTCAAGCGTTTGATCGCCGTCAAATGTGGCGGTGAGAAGGCGCCGGACGGGTTACGTGAGCGGCTGCGTATCGAGATCAGCCGCACCACGATCTACCGGAGCTGACAGCACACGCCGAAACGACGGTTGGTGATGGATTTCAGCTGAAATCCATCACCAACCGTCGTTTCGGCGTGTGCTGTGGTCAGCGCACCGACTTCGAACCGGCGTTGGGTCGCTTGCCGTGGTTGGCCTTGGAATGCTTACGGTCACGCTTCTTGCGGCCACGCTTGGCCATGGTGTTCCTCCGTGTGGTCAAAGTTTGTCCGGCCCGCATACCGCAGGCGGCTTCGCACCATTGTCTCATGGCCCGGCGAATGCTCTGGCGACGCGGTATGTGGTTCGATAGACCGGCAGGCAACAGCCGAGGATGAGTGGGGTGAAGATGGCCGAGGACGTTCGCGCGGAGATCGTGGCCAGTGTGCTCGAGGTCGTGGTTCACGAAGGCGATCAGATCGGCGAGGGCGACACCCTGGTGCTGTTGGAGTCCATGAAGATGGAGATCCCGGTGCTGGCCGAGGTTGCGGGCACGGTGACCAAGGTCAACGTTGCCGAGGGCGACGTCATCCAGGCCGGTGACCTCATCGCGGTGATCAGCTAGCGCACGTCGGCGCTGCTGGTAGAGCAATATGTCGACACTCGGTGATCTGCTCGCCGAGCACACCGTGCTGCCCGGCAACGCCGTCGACCATCTGCATGCGGTGGTGGGCGAATGGCAACTGCTGGCTGATCTGTCCTTCGCCGACTACCTGATGTGGGTGCGTCGTGACGACGGTGTGCAGGTGTGTGTGGCGCAGGTGCGGCCCAACACCGCCCCGACCGTGCTGCTGGCCGACGCCGTGGGCACCACCGCGATTCCCGAGACCATGCCGTTGGTCACCGCGACCTTCGAGTCGGGCACCATCGGCAGGGAAGGGCCTGCGGCGCAGACCGATTCGCCCGGGTTGAATGTCGAAGCCGTACCGGTGCGCTACGGCGACGCCGTGGTCGCGGTGCTCACCCATCAGACCGCGCTGGCGGCGAGGCGGACCGCGAGCCCACTGGAGATCGCCTATCTGGACTGTGCGGGCGATCTGCTGCTCATGTTGTCCGAGGGCACGTTTCCCAATGTCGGTGATCTCGCGATGTCACGGTCCAGCCCGCGGGTGGGGGACGGGTTCATCCGGCTGGACGGTGCCGGCAACGTCGTGTTCGCCAGCCCCAACGCGATCTCGGCGTATCACCGCATGGGGCTGACCGCCGAACTCGAGGGTCACAACCTGGTGACGGTGACCCGTCCGCTGATCTCCGACCCCTTCGAGGCTCAGGAACTGGCCAACCATGTGCGTGATTCGCTCGGAGGCGGATCGAGCATGCGCATGGAGGTGGACGCGGGCGGCGCGGCGGTGTTGCTGCGCACGCTGCCGTTGGTGGTCCACGGCTCCGCGGTAGGGGCCGCCGTGCTGATCCGCGATGTCACCGAGGTGAAGCGGCGCGATCGCGCGCTGCTCTCGAAGGACGCGACGATCCGGGAGATCCATCACCGGGTCAAGAACAACCTGCAGACGGTGGCGGCGCTGCTACGCCTGCAGGCGCGGCGCACCAACAACGCCGAGGGCCGCGAGGCGCTGATGGAGTCGGTCCGGCGGGTGTCGTCGATCGCTCAGGTGCACGACGCGCTGTCGATGTCGGTGGACGAAGAGGTCAACCTCGACGAGGTGGTGGACCGCATCCTGCCGATCATGAACGACGTGGCCAGCGTCGGCCCGCCGATCCGGATCAAACGCGAGGGCGATCTCGGTGTGCTCGACGCCGACCGTGCGACCGCACTGATCATGGTGATCACGGAGTTGGTGCAGAACGCGATCGAGCACGCATTCGATGCCAACACCGCGCACGGCAGTGTCACCATCCGCGCGGAGCGGTCGGCACGGTGGCTCGACGTGGTGGTCCATGACGACGGGCGGGGCCTGCCGGCAGGATTCAGCTTGGAGAAGGCCGATCGGCTGGGGCTGCAGATCGTCCGGACGCTGGTGTCGGCCGAGTTGGACGGTTCGCTCGGGATGCACGATGTGTCGAGCGGCGGGACGGATGTGGTGCTGAGGGTCCCGCTGGGGCGCCGCGGCAGGGCCGCGCTGTAAGGCACAGCGGCAGGGCCGCGCTGTAAGGCACAGCGGCAGGGCCGCGCAGTGGGGACAGTGGCCGAAACAATGAATTCCGCGGCATGCGACGCGCAATACATTCGCCACCAGAGAATGGCGTGGAACACAGTGAAGGCCCCGACTTTCGTCGGGGCCTTCACTGATGCTGCGACGCGATCAGACTCCGCTGCGGGCCTTGGTCCGCGCGTTGCGACGCTTGAGGGCGCGACGCTCGTCCTCGCTCATGCCGCCCCACACGCCTGCGTCCTGACCGGACTCCAACGCCCAGCTCAGGCACTCCGTGGTGACGGGGCAACGGTTGCAGACGAGCTTCGCGTCGGCGATCTGCGCGAGGGCAGGCCCGCTGTTCCCAACCGGGAAGAACAGCTCCGGATCCTCGTCGCGACAGACGGCCTTATGGCGCCAATCCATTGTTATAACTCCTCACTATGTGCGCAGCAGAGCGCACGAGCTTTTCTTCGGCTGTTAACGCGTGCACACGAATTGTTTCTGCACTGTTGCATCCGATGCTTTCACAGGCTCGACGGATGTCAAGGGAAGCGCGTTAACACGTGGGCAATGTCACTGCAGGGCCGTGTTACCTGACCCTCTACCCCGTCGTACTAGACTTAACCCACTTACGCCCTGATTTCATTCGGGCGATCTCCGCTGGCAGGTCAGAGCGTTTGAGGGGATGGCGCGACCACGGCCAGCGCATCGGGGACCGACGTGAACGTCATGGTTTCCCGCAGGCCGATGTAATCTCCGTCGATCTGACAGGACACCGGGACGTGTGCGGTGATCCGGACCCACGGCAGATCGTCGTCGCGAAGCAGGTGGCGCGCCACCGGGTCGGGTTCGCGGGCGAACATCTGCCGTGCCAACCGCAGGTTCGCCCACGCGTTCATGCTGGTGGTGGCGAACACCCCCAGGCCGGTCTCGAACGTCGTACCCGGGTTGGTCCAGATCGGCCTCGCGTTGGCGTAGGTCCACGGGCTGGAGTTCGACACGAACGCGAAGTGCACTCCGGCGTCCGGTTCGCGGTCGGGCCGGTGCAGCGTCAGCGTCGGTTCTCTGCGCACGCTGGCGAGCAGCTCGCGCACCGCGACGCGGATGTAGCGCGAGGCGGTGACCTTGCGGCCTTTGGCCCGCTGCGCCTCCACGGCGGCGACCACATCGCCGTCGACACCCATCCCCGCGGTGAACACCGCCCAGCGCTCCCCGCAGTCCATCAGTCCGATGCGCCGCCACACTCCGGTGCGGCGGTAGTCGCCGAGTAGGTCGACGAGCTGGTTGGTGGCCTCGATGGGGTCGGGGCTGATGCCCAGCGCCCGGGCGAACACGTTCGCCGAGCCGCCCGGTACGACGCCGACGGCGGGCGCGTCGAGATGCGTGCCGCGCCCGCTGAGCACCCCGTTGACGACTTCGTTCACGGTGCCGTCGCCCCCGTGCACGATGAGCACGTCGACGCCGTCACGCGCCGCGTCGCGGCCGATCTCGATGGCGTGGCCGCGGTGGTCGGTATGGGCGACGGTCAGCTCGACACGGCTTTCCAGCGCGTGGGCGAGTAGGTCGCGGCCTGCCGCGGTGGTCGAGGTGGCGTTCGGGTTGACGATCAGCACGGCACGCACGAGGCATGAGCCTAATCGCGAACATCTAGGCTCGACGTCGTGACCGTTCCCTCGCCGTCAACCGTGCGTCAGGCCGCCGTGCTGGTGGCGATCGAGGGTGTGATCGGTGTGGTGGCCGCGGTGGTCTATCTCGTCAGCGGCTTCGTCCGCGCGGAGGAGGCCGGTCTCAACAAGTTCGGTACGGCGGCGTGGTTCGCGATCGTCGGTGGCGGGGTGGTCGCGGCCGGATGGGCCCTGTGGACCGGGCGGCGGTGGGGACGCGGTATCGCGGTGTTCGCCCAGCTACTGCTGCTGCCGGTGACGTGGTACGTCGCGGTCGGATCGCATCAGTGGTTCTACGGCATCCCGGTCGCCGTGGTCGCGGTGAGCGCTCTGCTGCTGTTGTTCAGCCGGTCGGCGTTGGAGTGGCTGGGCGCTCAGGACTCCGCGAGCGCCGACAACTCCGGACCCGACACCCGGTAGGTGATCCAGTCGGTCTGCGGTCTGCCGCCGACGGCGTCGTAGAGGGCGATCGCGTTGACGTTCCAGTCGAGCACCGCCCACGACAGCCTGCTGTAGCCGTTGGTGACGCATTCGCGGGCCAGCGTCGACAACAAGGTGCGTGCCAGACCGCGACGGCGATACTGCGGCCGGACGAAGAGATCCTCGAGATAGATGCCCGCCACGCCGTCCCAGGTGGAGAAACTGTAGAACCACAGCGCTCCGGCAGCGGGTTCACCGTCGACCTCGACGAGGTGGCCGTAGACGCGGGGCTGGTCACCGAAAAGCGCGTCGCGCATGCGGCTATCGGTGACGGTGCATTCGGCCGAGGCCCGTTCGAACGCGGCGAGTTCGTGCACCATCGCGGTGAGCTCCACCTCGTCGCCGGGCTGGACCCGGCGGATGTTCACGGTCATTGCGCTACTCCCAGTGCGGACAGGATCGTGGTGAATTTCGTTGTGGTCTCCGCCAGTTCGTCGTCCGGATCGGATTCGGCGACGATCCCGCCGCCGGAGTGTGCGACTGCGCTACGACGGTCGGCTGCCAGCTGGGCGCACCGGATGGACACCACCCAGCGGCCGTCGCCGGCGGCGTCGCACCACCCCACGGCTCCGGCGTAGAAGCCACGGTCGCCTTCCAGTTGCTTGATGAGCGCGGCGGCCACGTCGGTGGGCACGCCCCCGACGGCCGGGGTGGGATGCAGTGCAACGGCCAGATCCAGGGCGGTGGTCGACGTTTCGCGCAGTCGGCCGGTGATCTGCGTGCTCAGGTGCCAGACGGCGGCGGTCGCGCTGAGATGCGGTGTCGGGGCGATCTGCAGATCCACGCAGAAGGGGTCGAGGGCCTTGCGCACCTCGTCGATCACGATGGCGTGCTCGTGCCGGTTCTTGGCCGAGTCGGCGAGGGCGGCGCCACTGGCCCGGTCCGCTTCGGGATCGGCGAAGCGCGGCGCAGAACCGGCGAACGGCTGACACGTCACCACCCCACCGCGCCGGGCCACCAGCAGTTCGGGACTCGCGCCGATCAACGCCGTACCGCGGTAGCGGTCACCGGCCCCGCTGAGATCCGCCAGATACGCGTTCGCGCCGGCGTCGTCGGCGACCAGGCGCCGCAGCAGGGTTCGGGAATCCAGCGGCCCGTCGGCGGTCAGGTGCAACGCCCGCGCCAGGACGACCTTGTGCAGCCCGGTTCGGGGGTCGTTGAGGGCGCGCACCGCGCTCGCCACGCGCGTCCGGTGCTCCTGCGGCGTGGGCACGAATTCGGCGATCCGCACCGCGGGCGGGTCCGCGGTGGCCCAGTCCGGCAGCGCATCGAGGAATCCGACCTCCCGCGGTCGGAACAGCGCGGTCGGTGTGGTCAGGTCAAAAGGCAAGGCGCCCAGCACGATCGGCGTGTCGCCTGAGGCCAGTGCGGCGCGGGCGGTGTGCAGCGCCGGGTAGGCGGTGTGCACGCCGTTCGCGAGTACGACGTCGCGCGCACCGGTGAGGACGAAACTCGGCCCGGTTTCGGGCGCCGTCGGGCTGGTCACGTCGGCAGGCACGGATGCGGGTACCCGGTCAGTGCCAACGCACTGATCTGGCGCACTCCGTGCTCCCAGCCGCATACCGCGATCGATGCCGCCACCATCGCGAACCGGATGCCCTGCGGCAGCGGCAGCTCCGCCCAGCGGGTGATCACGGCGCGCGAGAAGTGCCCGTGGCCGACGAAGACCACGTCGCGGGTTTCGAGGTGTTCCAGCGCCAATGCGACCGCGCGGTCGGCGCGTTCGCACACATCCTCGACGCTTTCGCCGCCGGGGCAGCCGTGCGTCCACACCAGCCAATCCGGGTCGGATTCGCGGATCTCCGGTGTCGTGCGGCCTTCGTAGTCGCCGTAATCCCACTCGACGAGTGCGTCGGACACCTCGTCGACGGTCAGCCCGGCAAGCGCCGCGGTGTCGAGTGCGCGTCGGCGCGGACTGCTGATCACCAGCGGGTTGTCCAACGTCAACCGCGCCAGCGCGTCGGCCGTTTGAGCCGCCTGTTCGCGACCGGTGTCGGTCAGATCGAGGTCGGTGCGGCTGGTGTGCCGTCCGGAGCGCGACCACTCCGTCTCGCCGTGGCGGATGAGCAGAAGTCGATGGTCGGTCAGGCTCACACCCGCCGATTCTGCCGCACGGCCGTGTGAAGGGGCGGTGCGCGTGTCAGTATGGCAAATGTGACGCGGGTACTGGCGGTCGCCAATCAAAAGGGTGGGGTCGCCAAAACGACGACGGTTGCGTCGTTGGGCGCGGCGATGGCGGAGAGCGGCAAGCGGGTGTTGCTCGTCGACCTGGATCCACAGGGGTCGTTGACGTTCTCGCTGGGCCACGACCCCGACAAGTTGCCGGTGTCGGTGCACGAGGTACTGCTCGGGGACGTAGAGCCGGACGCGGCGCTGGTGGAGACGCCCGAAGGGATGGCGTTGCTGCCGGCCAACATCGACCTCGCCGGCGCCGAGGCGATGCTGCTGATGCGCGCCGGGCGCGAGCATGCGCTCAAACGCGCGCTGGCGAAGTTGAGCGGCACCTACGACGTGGTGCTGATCGACTGTCCGCCGTCACTCGGCGTGCTCACGCTGAACGGTCTGACCGCCGCCGACGAGGTCATCGTGCCCCTGCAGTGCGAGATGTTGGCGCACCGGGGAGTGGGACAGTTCCTGCGGACGGTGTCGGACGTCCAGGCGATCACCAACCCGGACCTGAAGCTTCTCGGCGCGTTGCCCACGCTGTACGACTCGCGCACCACGCACAGCCGTGACGTGTTGTTCGACGTCGTCGACCGTTACCAGCTGCCCGTGCTGTCGCCGCCGATCCCGCGCACCGTGCGGTTCGCCGAGGCGAGTGCATCGGGTTCGTCGGTGCTCGCGGGGCGCAAGAACAAGGGTGCGCTCGCCTACCGGGAGCTGGCGACCGCGTTGCTCACGCACTGGAAGAACGGCAAGGACATGCCGACCTACGCCCCGGATCTCTGAGCCGGCGGCTCACTGCGGCAGCGGGTTGTTCACGATGAGGTCGACCAGGTCGATCCGGGTGAAGTCGGGGTCGAACCGCGCCAGGACGTCGGCGTTCATCGTGCCGAAGGTCGTCTGCGGCCGCTCCTTCATGCCGTCGTGAAAAGCGTGCAGCATCCCGTCGGGGAAGTTCGTCCGCGGATGTGCGGCACACACCTCGGCGATCTCCTCCGGTGTCAGCGCGTCGGCTCCCGCCCCCACCACGTCGGTCGCCACTCCGGCAATGAGGAGCGCGATCTCGGGTTCCAGCCGGTCGGGGATCTCCGGCGTCGAATGCAGGGCGATCGCGAGCCAGACGGTGCGGATCGCGCCTTGCGGACAGCCGTGGTCGGCCAGAAAAGTGCGTGCCGCGTCCGCGCCGTCGAGTTCGAACCGCTGATCGGTCCTGCGGTATCGGGGGGTCAGGCCGAGGTCGTGGAACATGGCCGCCGCGTAGAGCAGTTCGGGGTCGGGCTCCAGGCCGCGGTGGCGGCCGTGCGGCATGGCCCACAGATACGAACGCCGGGAGTGGCCGAACAGAGTTTCGTCGGCCGCACCGCTGACCAGGCCGGTGACGTCCCGGGCCATCGCCGAGTCCGGAATACCCACTCCCGCAATGCTTTCCGTCATCATCGTCTTCTCTCGGGTTCGTCGGGGACACGGATGACGGTCTTGCCCGGCATGCGTCGCGCCGGATCGAACGCCGCAGGCGCCTCGTCGAGTGCGCACACATTCACCGAGGGCGGGCGCAGCCGTCCGTCCCGCATCCGCCGTTGCAGATCCAGCAGACCGGCGCGGTCGGGTTCGACGACGAAGAACATCGCCCGTCCGCCGTCCGGTGGTATCCGGGGCGGTTCGGCGACGCTCACCAGCACCCCGCCCGGACGCACGAGCTCGGCCGAGCGGTCGAGGACATCACCGCCGATCACGTCGAACACCACATCGACCGCACCGGCGTCGGTCAGGGCGTCGCGCTGCAGGTCCAGGAACGCCGCGGCGCCCAACAACAGCACGGTGTCCCGGTGACTCCCGCGGCCGGTACCGATGACCCGGGCGCCCGCCTCTAGCGCGAGTTGCACCGCGATCCAGCCGACCGCACCGGCGGCGCCGTGGATCAGCACGGTCTGCCCGGCGACCAGGTGTGCGTGGTGAAACAGGGCCTGGAACGCGGTGAGACCGGAGATCGGTATCGCGGCCGCCACCGTGTGGTCGACGTCGGCCGCCAGCGGCGCAAGGTTACGTGCTTCCACCGCAACGTATTCGGCGAGGGTGCCGTCGCGGGCCCAGTCGGTGACCCCGAAGACCCGCTGGCCCACGGTCACACCTGTCGTGCCGTATCCCAGCTCGACGACTTCCCCGGACACCTCGTGTCCGGGGATGGTGGGGGTGCGATCCCGGCCGGCGCGATCGGACCACGTTCCAGGCCAGTCGAGTTCGCCGGGGGTGAAGCTCGCCGCGTGCACCCGGACGATGACGTCGTTCTCGGCGGCATGCGGGTACGGCACCTCGGCGGGCGACAGACCCTGAGCACCGGCTGCGCGGTCCCGCGCGATGATCGCTCGCATGTGCTCAGCCGTTGTGCCGCTGCGCACTCGGGTGGCGCAGGTGATCGCGGGCGACGATCTCCTCGGGCGTCAGCATGGTGATCATGTCGATCCCGGGAGCGCAGAGGCACACCGCGAGAAACCGGCTCCGGCTGTGCTGTTCCAGGTTCGCCACCCGGTAGTGCACCACCTCACCGCCCGGTTCCCAGAACGCCTCACCCGCGGAAATCTCCCGCGGCTGCTCGCCTTCGAGTTCGAACAGGATCGCTCCCTCGAGCACGTAACCGAAGACCGGTCCCGAATGACGGTGTGGCGCCAATCCCTCGTCCGCAGGCGGCAATTCGACGATCTGCGTCATCACGTGCGCACCCGGTGGGATCCACGGCGGTGTGACGCACAGAAGGTCCGACACCTTGACGTTTCCCGTAGCCAGCATGTGTTCGACGCTAATGCCGTCGCCCGCCGATTCGTGGGCCACTTCGGTCCGGCGAACGGGGGCCAGTGGGGCGCTGATCAGGGCAGCAGATGGACCAGCGCCGCCAGTGCCGCCGACCACGCGCTCGGTGCCGGTGCGGCGAACCCCACGACCACGCCGTCGCGGTCGGACTCGGCGTCGGGATGGCGGTACAGGTCCAGTCCCTCGACCGCCAGCCGTCGCCACGGCGGCCGGCCGGCCAGCCTGCTCTCCCCGCCACCGGACAGCTGCAACACCACGTGCAGTCCGGCGGGCAGGCCGGCGACGACGGTGTCCGGCGAGGCCCGGCTGACTGCCGCCACCAGCTGCTCGCGCCGGCGCCGGTACTGCGCCCGCATCGTGCGGATATGGCGGTCGTAGGCCCCCGACCGGATGAAGTCGGCCATCGCCAGTTGCTCGACGAACCCGCAGGTCGATTCGGTCTCACCCTTCTGGCGGATGACCGCCTCGACGAGCCGGTGGGGGAGGACGAACCAGCCGAGCCGGAGCCCGGGGGCCAGGGACTTGCTGACCGTGCCCAGGTAGACGACACACTCGGGGTCGACGCCGTGTAATGCGCCGACGGGACTGCGGTCGTAGCGGAATTCACCGTCGTAGTCGTCTTCGATGACCACGCCGCCCTTTCGGCGGGCCCAGTCGATGACCGCGGCCCGCCGGTCCGAATGCAGGGGAGCGCCGAGCGGAAACTGATGTGACGGGGTGAGGACGACGGCCCCCACGTCCGGCATGGTGTCGAGCGCACGCACGTCGGCGCCCTCGGGGTCCACCGTCAACGGCGGGCACCGCAGGCCCGCCGCGGTGAGCGAAAGTCGTTGTGTGGGCAGGGCGAACTCCTCGACCGCCACCGCCCCCACCCCGTCATCGGCCAACGCGGCGGCCACCAGATCCAGGCCTTCGGCGGCACCGCTGCAGATGACGATGTCGTCCGGGTCCGAGCGGACGCCGCGCGCCCGCGCCAGGTATTCGGCGAGCGCCTCGCGCAGTTCGGGTCTGCCGTGGGGGTCGGCGTAACCGAACGCCTCGGTGGGTGCGTCGTGCAGCGCCCGCTTCACGGCACGGCTCCACTCCTCGCGGGGAAACGACGACAGGTCAGGGTGTCCGGGCCGTAGATCGTGGTCCGGAGGGCGCGGTGGCGGTCTGGTGCGTCGCGAGGTCAGGGAGCGGAGCACATCGGCCGCCCGCGGGGACACCGTCGTGCCGGAACCGTGCTGCGATGCCAGCCAGCCTTCGGCGACGAGTTCGGAGTACGCGCGCGCCACCGTGTTGCGCGCGACACCCAGGTCGGCGGCCAGTGTGCGGCTCGACGGGAGCCGGGCCCCCGGCGCCAGCCGCCCGGATCGAATGGCGTCCCGCAGGGCTTCCATCAGGCTGTCGCGCACTCGGCCGTGAGGCCGCACCAGATGCAGGTCCAACCCGGCCGCCGCGCCCTGGGGGCCGGTCGGTGGAGCGTGGTCAGTGCCGGTGATCGTGGCCATCGGGGCGCAGTGCCAACGCGCTGGCGCGGGAGGCGACGTGGTCGGTGGACACGGTGCCGCCCGCGGTCAGCACGTCCTCCAGTGCGCCCAGCCAGTGCTGGTAGTAGTGCCAGCCTTGACCGTCGTCGCGGGACTGCCAGTGTGCGATGCGTGCGACCAGGGCGGTTCGGAACTGCGGCCAGGTGAAGACCCCGGCCTCGACCAGCAGGACCGCCATACCGAAAGCGCGGCTCTCCCAAGGCTCGTCGAATACCAGCTCGCCGTTCGCCCGCGGTGGCGCCGCGGCCCCTTCGGTGTCGAGGTCAGCGGTCATACCGGCTCACGGTGCTCCGACCTTGGCGACGCCCACCATGGCTTCGCGGGTGATCAGGGGGACGAGTTGTTGTTCGGTCAGGTGCTCGGTGCCCGCCGGGCGTTCCGGCAGCACCAGCCAACGCACCTCGCTGCTCGAGTCGTGCACGGTGATCTGGACCTCCGGCGCCAGTTCGAGACCCATCTCGGCCAGCACCTGCCGCGGCTCCCTGACCACCCGTGAACGGTAGGCCGGATCCTTGTACCAGCTGGGCGGCAGGCCCAGGAGCTGCCAGGGGTAGCACGAGCACATGGTGCACACCACGACGTGATGGCTGGTCGGGGTGTTCTCCACGACGATGACGTGTTCGGTCTGCCGTCCGAGGAAACCCATGTCGTCGATCGCGGCGGTGCCGTCGTCGAGCAACCGGCGCAGGTACCCCGGATCGGTCCATGCCCTCGCGACGACCTTCGCTCCGTTGAGCGGCCCCACGTGTGTCTGGTAGGTGGTGATGATCGCCTCGAGCGCGCCGGGGTCGACCAGGCCGCGTTCGGTGAGCAACTGTTCGAGTGCCTCGGTGCGCAGGGCCGGGGGAATGCCGCGGCCCGGCTGCGTCGCAGTCATGTGGCCTCCTCCAGGTAGCTCTCGAACAGCTCGATGGTGAGGGTGAACGGTTCGGCGCCGGCGCCCCACAGGTCATGTGAATCGAAGGCGACGGTGTACACGTACTGCGGGTCCTCGCCCCGAAAGTGAGCGTTGGTGTCGGGGAACACGAAGGCGGGTTCGATCAGGGTGACGGCGCCGGTGTGCCCGCGCACGTAGCGCGGCAGCCTGGTGTGCCCGGCCGGTGAGAGGTTCTTCGCCCGTACCCGCGCACCGATGGCGAAGGCCGGCGCCGCTGCCACGTCGCGGACCGAACTCCAGGAGCCCGGGCGGACCTCACCGGCGGCCGGCTCCGGGGTCGGCGGCTCCTCGATCCCCTCACCGCGCAGGTTGCGGGCACGGGCGTCGACGGCGGACGGCGCCAGCAGGGCGCTGTCGGTGAGGATCGACTCGGCTCCGTTGAGCCAGCGACCGAAGTAGCCGTCGTCCAGGTACGCATGGCGGTCCAGCCGCTCCATGGCGTGCCGGAACGAGTCCAGGTTGCCCCCGGCCAGCCGGTTCGCGAGCAGGGTCAGGGCGAACGCCCGGCCCTGCCACGGCTCGGCGAACACCGGCTCGTCGGGCCGCGGTCGCTGGGCGCGGCCCCATCCCTCGGTGCCGCCCATATCGGCGATGCCGTCCATGCGCACCTCCCGAATGTCCGCGAGAAGTCTAGATCGCGTGATCAGTCGGGGTGGGGCGGTTCGCGGGACGCGTCAGCCCAGCACCACCAGTTCGCCGCCGCGCAATTCGACGACGTGGTCGCCGGCCGCCGCGGGCACGACTGCTCCGTCGACCGGTGGACGGGTCAGGGCGATGTGGCGTTCACCCCTGCCGGTGCCTGCTTCGAAGACGTCGTAGCCGTCGGTGACCGGTACCAGCAGGCGATCGGCCATCTCGGTCGCCGGCCCCAGTGGCACGTTCCCTCCCGACGGGGTGACCGTGTACCTGTAGCGCAGGCCGGAGGCGTCGAACACCATCACCGAATCACCGGTCCACCACGTGACCAGGTCGCCCGCCCGCGACGCGACCGCGTCCGCGGCTGCCGGCGCCGGCATCAGGGTGCTGGCGACCGTCGTTCCGGTGTCGTCGATGACGTTGACGGTCGGTGTGGGCGTCGGCAGATAGACGGCCGTCGTGGTGTCCGAGACCGCGATGACACGGGCATCGGAGTCGGCGGGCACGTCGGGCAGTTCGACGATCTTGATATCCGGCATGTCCTCCTCGTCGGAGGGACGCAACAGCGTCAACCGGAGGTCGGGCTCGTTCGGGCAGGCTTCGAGCACCGAGACCGCCGACGAGCTGGCGGCCGCCGAGGTGAGCCGGCACAGTGGCGCCGCGGGCACATCGGGTTTGACCCGCGCATCCAGTGCGCCGTAACTGAGCATGCGGACCATGTCCGAGCGCCAGACCTCGAGTCGGGTGGCGCCGACCGAGAGCACCGTGGTGCCGTCGGAGCTCAGCCTCACCTCGCGGTCGGCGTAGCCCGTGCGCGCGTTCCCGCGCTTGCCTGTCCTGCCGTTGATGGTGCTGACCTGGCCGCACCCCCGCGAGTCCGGGTACACGGCCACCGCATAGTGGTACACCGACGTGACGCCGCACAGGTCGACGTCGCGCGCGTAGCTCCACAGCGTTTTGCCGGTGGCCGGGTCGTGGCCCTGGACCGTCCCACCATCCCCGGTCACGACGCTGCCGCCGACGACGACCGGCAGGCGCGTCTTCGGGCTCGCCGCGCTCCACAGCTCCCGCAGGGCGGCAGGAACCGCGGTGGCGGGCTCGAGGTCGGGTATTGCCGACGCGGCGGGCTGACTGATGGTGGCCCGGGCGTCGCTGGTCCACCAGACCAGCCCCGCGACCACCGCGATGACTGCGGCGATCGCCACGGCGGCCATCACATCACCGCGGGTGCGGCGCTCCGGTTTGACCACGGACGATGGTGACCGTCGGGTCAGTTGGTCGTGGACGCGGCCTTGCGCGGACGCCGACGGCGGCGCCGACGCGCGGCCTGGGTGGCCTCATCGCCGGCGTCGGTCTCCGCACCCTCGGCGGCCGGCTCCTCGGAAGACGCCTCGGACGATGCCTCGACGTGTCCGCTGACGGGTTCGCCGGCGCGGGTACGGCGACGGCTGCGGGAGCGTGAGCGCGCCGGCTTGTCGTCACCGTCGCGCTCGCTGCGCTCAGAGCGGTCGGTGCGGTCGCTGCGCTCAGTGCGGTCGGTGCGGCCGGCACGCTTGGCGGGTGCCTTCGTGCGCGCTTCGCCCACGGAGCTGCCCGCGTCGGTGGGGATGTTCAGCTCTTCGTAGAGGTGCGGGGAGTTCGAGTAGGTCTCGGCGGGATCGGGCGTGTCCAGGCCGAGTGCCTTGTCGATCATCGACCAGCGGGGCAGCTCGTCCCAGTCGACGAGCGTGACCGCGATGCCGGTCTTGCCGGCGCGGCCGGTGCGGCCGATGCGGTGGACGTAGGCCTGCTCGTCTTCGGGGATCTGGAAGTTGATGACGTGGGTGATGTCGTCGATGTCGATACCCCGGGCGGCGACGTCGGTGGCGACCAGCACGTCGACCTCGCCGGCGCGGAAGGATTTGAGGGCCTTCTCGCGGGCGATCTGACCGAGGTCACCGTGCACAGCGCCGACCTTGAAGCCGCGCTCGGCCAGCTCGTCGGCCACCTTCTGCGCGGTGCGCTTGGTGCGGGTGAAGATCATCGTCGCGCCGCGGCCGTCGGCCTGCAGGATGCGGCTGACCATCTCGACCTTGTCGAGCGCGTGGGCGCGGTAGGCGAACTGTTCGGTGGTGTCATGGGTCTGCGACGACTGCGGGGCCTCGGCACGGATATGCGTCGGCTGCGTCATGAACGTTCGGGCAAGGGTGATGATCGGGTCCGGCATGGTCGCCGAGAACAGCATCGCCTGACGAACGTCGGGGATCTGGCGCAAGATGCGCTCGATGTCGGGCAGGAAGCCCAGGTCGAGCATCTCGTCGGCCTCGTCGAGGACCAGCATGCTCAGCCCGCCGAGCTTCAGGTGGCCCTGCTGGGCGAGATCGAGCAGTCGGCCGGGGGTGCCGATCACGACGTCGACGCCCTTCTGCAGGGCTGCGATCTGTGCCTCGTAGGGTCGCCCGCCGTAAATGGAGGTGACGGACAGCTTGCGGTCACCGGCTCGCAGGTATTTGGCGGCGCCGGCGATGTCCTCGTAGACCTGCAGACACAGCTCACGGGTGGGAACGACGACGAGCGCGCGCGGGATGCCGCTCAGTTCGCGGTCGGGGTCGGTCGTGATGCGCTGGAGCATCGGCACACCAAATGCCAGCGTCTTGCCCATACCGGTCCGGGCCTGGCCGATGAGGTCGTCGCCCGCCAGCGCCATCGGCATGGTCAGTTCCTGGATGGCGAAGGGGTGTTCCTTGCCGTCTTCGGCGAGTGCCCGGACGATCTCTTCGCGGACGCCGAGGTCGGCGAAGGAGATCTTGGCGGGTTCGGCCTCGACGATCTCGGTGATCTCAGTGATTTCAGTAGTTTCGGTGGATTCAGTAGTTTCGGTGGATTCGGTCATGCGTCTTGACAGTGCCTTTCGGGTCGATCCTCGGAGCGCGGATTGTTCACGCGCGCACGAGTTTCGACGAAGTAGCACCGGGGCCCGGTCCTCATAGGTAAGGCAGGCCGACTGCGTGCACGCACATTTCCTGGGAGGCGGCCCGGGTCGTGAATGAGCCACCGCCGACTCCCATACTACCCCGGCCGACTTTGCCGGCGCGTCTGGACGACGCCCGGCGTCTACAGTTGGGCCATGAATTCGACCCAGCCCACGGCCTCCGACGAGCAGATTGCGGGCCGGGCCGGGGCGGGGGTCCAGGCCCACCATCCCGGCGTCGACGAGCTGTTCGCACTGCTCGCCTACGGCGAGGTGGCGGCGTTCTACCGGCTGACCGAGGAAGCGCGCATGGCGCCCAACCTGCGGGGCCGGATCAACATGGCCAGCATGGCGGCCGCCGAGATGAACCACTACGAGTTGCTGCGGGACGCCATGGAGCGCCGCGGAGTCGACATCGTGCCCGCGATGACGAAATACGCCTCCGCACTGGAGAACTACCACCGGCTCACGACGCCGAGCACGTGGCTCGAAGCGCTGGTGAAGACATATGTCGGCGACGCTCTGGCGGCCGATTTCTACTCCGAGATCGCCGACGCCCTGCCCGAGGAGGTGGCTGCGGTGGTGCGCGGCGTGCTGGCCGAAACCGGGCATTCGCAGTTCGTGGTCGCCGAGGTGCGCGCCGCCGTCACCGCCAGCGACCGGCAACGGCACCGGCTGGCGTTGTGGTCGCGGCGGCTACTCGGTGAGGCCATCACGCAGGCGCAGTACGTGCTCGCCGATCACGACGAACTCGTCGACCTCGTGATGTCCGGGGGGGAGGGGCTGCCGCAGATGGCTGAGTTCTTCGACGGGTTGCAGCGGACCCACCACTCCCGGATGCAGGAGCTCGGGCTGGCCTGAGGGCTACTGAGTGCAGGTGGCGAGCATCGAGTTGTCGTTCTGCGCCACCAGCGCCGTGCCGGCGGCGTCGGTGATCGCGCAGTTCAGTTGCCCGCCGACGCTGGTCGCGGTGACCGACTTCAGTTCCACGCCGGGATCGAGCACCACGGTTTTGGACCACGGCAGCGCGACGTTGACCTCGGTCTGCAGGGCGCCCTGCTGGTCGGTGTAGATCACGGTCACCAGGTCGATGAGCTGACGGTTGCCGGTGACGGTGTAGGTGATCGTGCGGGGGTTGGCCGCCGCGGGCGGCGGGGGAGCGACCGCACCGGGGGCCGGCGCCGGCGCGGCACTCGCCGTGGGCGCCGGTGGCGGGGTCGGGGTCACGGTTGTGACCGTTTCGGGTGCCAGCGATGCGACAGGCGGTGGCGCGGGGGCCGCCGTGTCCTGGGGGGCCGCGGTGGCCGGTGGCCGGCTCTGCGTCGGGGCGGCGACGGTCGCCGACACCGAACCGCTGTCTCCGCCGCCGAGGATCACCACCGTGCAGATCACCGCCACGAGCAGGATTCCCGCGGCGACGCCGGCGATCCACTTCCACCGGCTGTCGATGGTCGTGACGTATGCCTCGTAGTCTTCGTAATCCTCGTCGTCCGCGTCGGATTCATGGGGCTCGTAGGCCGTCGTCGCTCCGGAATCCCGGTGCCCGTAGCCGGAGTAGCGCTGTTCGCCGTAGCCGAGATGGTCCTGGCGGCCGCGGTAGGTGTCCTGACCGACTGTGGCATCCGCGTAATGCCGATACCCCGGGTGGTCGGCGGCGGAGTACGGCTCGTGGCTCGGCTGTTCGCCGTAGCCCGGGTAGTCGGCACGCGGACGGTCCACACGTTCGGTCCGGGTCCGCGAATACGGCGAATAGTGCCTGGTCATGATGGCTTTCTGGTAGCTGTCAACGACTCTGCACCCGATGCTAGCGGGACTGGAGTGACAGATGAGGTCTCCAAGCACCCGATTCGGTCACGGTCCGGCCTCGGTTCGATCGCCGGCCCGATACCGGGCGAACACCATTCCCGGAACAACGCGGAGCCGGCCGCTTCGCGCAGCGCGTAATCACCAGGGCGGCGCGGGTGCGGTGGCGTCCACTAGCCTTTCTGCGAGAGCGACAGCAGTCAGCGACGGTACGACGAAAGGGTTCAAGCGTGGAGGTCAAGATCGGTGTCTCGGACAGCCCACGCGAGCTCGTCCTCAACAGCGCACAGACGCCGAGTGAGGTCGAGAAGGTGGTGACCGACGCGCTCACCGAGGGTGCGGGCAGCGTGCTGGCACTCTCGGACGAGAAGGGCCGGCGTTACCTCGTGCAGTCGTCGCGGATCGCCTACGTGGAGATCGGCGCGGCCGATGTCCGGCGAGTGGGGTTCGGCGTGGTCGGCGCGGAGGTCATCAAGAACGGGTGAGCGGCACGTGGGACAGCCCGCCCCAGGCGAAAAGCACCGTGCCGTCGACCGCATCGTCTTTCGAGATCGGCCGTTCGGCATCGAGCCAGTAGCGGGCACAGTCCACGCTGATGGCCACCAGGCCGACCGCGATCATCCTGGCGCGGTGGGCCTCCAGCCCGGAGTCCCGGCTGATCAGGTCGAACACCGCATCGGTACACGCTTCGGTGGCCACCTTGACCTGCGCGGAGACCTGGGGCTCGCTCGTGTAGTCGTTCTCGAAGATCAGCCGGTAGCCCTGGCCGTCGTGCTCGATGAAATCGAAGAACGCCTGCACGGCCGCGCGCAGCCGCTGCCTGTTGTCGGTGGTGGTGCGCAACGCCTGGCGCACGCCGGAGACCATGTTGTCGACATGGCGCTGCAGCACGGCGAGATACAGCTCGAGCTTCGACGAGAAGTGTTGGTAGAGAACCGGTTTGCTCACCCCGGCGCGATCGGCGATCTCGTCCATCCCGGCGGCGTGGTAGCCGCGGTCGACGAAAACCTCGCTGGCGGCGATCAGTAACTGCCCGCGACGCTCATCACGAGGAAGACGATTGCCACGCCGATTGTTACCGCCGGAACCCTTGGGCGAGCCGCTGCCACTGGCCGGCTTGTCGCCTCTCCTCTCAGCGGCGTTGGCGAGATCGCTCATCAAGTCCTCAATCTGGATTCGGCTGGCGCGCGTGGCGGTGCTCGGCCAAGGCGCCCATCGTTCCGACATTACTACCGATGATGTGTGCTGCGCGTCGCGACACCTGCCGCCAAGGCGGTGGCGCGCCGGAAACTCAAGTCCACCGGTCTGTGCCATCCTGTTTTCGTGACCTACGACTCCCGGGGGCGTGGAGGACCAATGGGTCCGGAGCGTCGTGGGGACGGTCGGGTCCCGGCCCTGCGCACCGAGTGGCAAGAGCCGCTGCGCGCCCAGCGGGATCCGCTGCGTGCGCAGCGAGACCCGTTGGCGGTCGACAGTGGACGGGCCCGGTCCAACCGCGACGACCGTCGGCGCTGGCGTAAACAGACCTGGCTCGGCCGATTCGTGTCGACGTACGGGTGGCGGGCGTACGCCCTGCCGGTGCTGGCCGTGCTCACCGTCGTCGTCATCTACCAGACCATCACCGGAACGAGCGTCCCCGAACAGGTCGCCGACGAGGAGGGCCCGGTGCAGGGCCCGCCGACGATCGGCGTGGCCAGCACCGCGATCATCGGTGCGCCGCCCAAGGGCCTCACCCAGTTCGACGCCAACCTGCCGACCGGAATCCTGCCCGCGGGCGGCGCCTTCACCGAGGCCGGCGCCACGACCTGGCACGTCGTTCCCGGCGCTCTGCCGCAGGTCGGCCAGGGAACCACCAAGAACTTCACCTACACCGTCGAGGTCGAGGACGGGCTCGACACCACCGGTTTCGGCGGCGACGAGGGTTTCGCCCGCATGGTGGACCAGACCCTGGCCAACCCCAAGAGCTGGGTGCACAACCCGCAATTCGCGTTCACCCGCATCGACGCCGGTGTGCCCGACTTCCGGGTGTCGCTGACCTCACCGCTGACCATCCGTGAGGGCTGCGGATACGACATCCCGCTCGAGGCGTCCTGCTACAACCCGGCCTACCTCGGGGACCAGCCGAGGGTGTTCATCAACGAGGCGCGCTGGGTGCGCGGGGCGGTGCCGTTCCAGGGTGACATCGGGTCCTACCGGCAGTACGTGATCAACCACGAGGTCGGCCACGCGATCGGTTACCAGCGCCACGAATCCTGTATCGAGAACGGGGCACTCGCGCCGATCATGATGCAGCAGACGTTCTCCACGTCCAACGACGACGCCGCGCGGTTCGACCCGGAGACGGTGCGGGCCGACGGTTTGACGTGCCGCTTCAACCCCTGGCCGTATCCGATCGCCTGACGGGAAGCCTGCGGGCGTTCCCGGCGTTGTAAGGATGCCTATTGTGAAGGTGACTCGACCGCGGACCGTGGTCGACGCACCGCAGACTTGAGGAGATACCGGTGTCCGGGAATGTGGGATTGCCTCCCCTGGTGGAGCCTGCGGGCGAACTGACGCGTGAAGAGGTGGCGCGCTACAGCCGTCACCTGATCATCCCCGACCTCGGCGTCGACGGGCAGAAGCGGCTCAAGAACGCCAGGGTGCTCGTCATCGGCGCGGGCGGTCTCGGCTCGCCGACCCTGCTCTACCTGGCCGCGGCCGGGGTGGGCACCATCGGCATCGTCGAGTTCGACGTCGTCGACGAATCGAATCTGCAGCGCCAGATCATCCACGGGCAGTCCGACATCGGCCGGCCCAAGGCCGAGAGCGCCAGGGACTCGGTTCTGGAGATCAACCCGCTGGTCGAGGTGCGGCTGCACGAATTCCGCCTGGAGCCCGACAACGCGGTGGAATTGTTCGAACAGTACGACCTGATCCTCGACGGCACCGACAACTTCGCCACCCGCTACCTGGTCAACGACGCCGCGGTGCTGGCCCACAAGCCCTACGTGTGGGGTTCGATCTACCGGTTCGAAGGTCAGGTCTCGGTGTTCTGGGAGGACGCCCCCGACGGTCTGGGCCTCAACTACCGCGACCTGTACCCCGAGCCCCCGCCCCCGGGCATGGTTCCGTCCTGCGCCGAGGGCGGAGTGCTGGGAATCCTGTGCGCGTCCATCGCATCGGTGATGGGCACCGAGGCGATCAAGCTGATCACCGGTATCGGCGAACCGCTGCTGGGCAGGCTGATGGTCTACGACGCCCTCGACATGACCTACCGCACGATCAAGATCCGCAAGGATCCGGCGACGCCGAAGATCACCGAGCTGATCGACTACGAGGCGTTCTGCGGGGTGGTCTCCGACGCGGCCGCCGAGGCGGCCGTCGATTCCACCGTCACACCGCGCGAGCTGCGCGAACTCATCGACGCCGGTAAGCCGGTGGCGTTGATCGACGTGCGTGAGCCGGTCGAGTGGGACATCAACCACATCGAGGGCGCGAAGCTGATCCCGAAGTCTGCCATCGAGGCGGGTGACGGGTTGGCGAAGCTGCCGCACGATCGGATTCCCGTGCTGTACTGCAAGACCGGTGTTCGCTCGGCGGAGGCGCTCGCGGCGGTGAAGCGGGCCGGGTTCTCCGAAGCGCTGCACCTGCAGGGCGGCATCGTGGCATGGGCCAGGCAGCTCGAGCCCGACATGGTGATGTACTGACCGGCGTTTGATCTCAGACCTGCAACGGCTCGGCGACACAGCAGGTCAGCGCGTCAATTGTCGGCACTGTCACCGGTAGCCTGACCCTGTGAGTAGTGAGCGCCCGCCCGATCATGTCCTGGCGGCGTTCGGGGTGGTGGGAGTACGTCCGGTACCGCTCGGGTCGAGCTGGGAGGGCGGCTGGCGCTGCGGCGAGGTCGTGCTGTCGATGATTGCCGACCACGCCCGGGCGGCCTGGTCGGCGAAGGTCCGGGAGACGTTGTTCGTCGACGGGGTCCGGTTGGCCCGTCCCGTGCGATCCACCGACGGCCGCTACGTGGTCGCCGGTTGGCGGGCCGACACGTTCGTCGCGGGCACGCCGGAGCCGCGGCACGACGAGGTGGTGTCCGCGGCGGTCCGGTTGCACGAGGCCACGGCGAAGCTCGAGCGGCCGCGTTTCCTGACTCAGCCGCCTGTTGCCCCGTGGGCCGATGTCGACGTGTTCATCGCCGCCGACCGCGCCGCCTGGGAGGAGCGTCCGCTGCATTCGCTGCCGCCGGGCGCACGCGTGGCGCCCGGATCGGCCGACGGACAACGCTCCATCGAACTGATCAACCAGCTGGCCACCCTGCGCCGGCTCACCAAGAGCCCCAGCCAACTGGTGCACGGCGACCTCTACGGCACCGTGCTGTTCGCGGGGGCCGCCGCTCCCGGGATCACCGACATCACGCCGTACTGGCGGCCGGCGCCGTGGGCGGCGGGTGTGGTGGTCGTCGACGCGCTGTCGTGGGGTGAGGCCGACGACGGGCTGATCGAACGCTGGGCATCGCTTCCGGAGTGGCCGCAGATGTTGTTGCGCGCGTTGATGTTCCGCCTGGCCGTGCATGCGCTGCATCCGCGGTCGACGGCTGCGGCGTTCCCGGGGCTGGCCCGCACCGCCGCACTGGTCCGCTTGGCGCTGTAGTCAGAAGGTGTGGCGCACCTCGGCCATCCGCACCCGGCCGTCGATGGCCAGCACCCCTTCGGCGCGCAGCAGTTCGAGTTGCCGGGTGGCCAGATGCGGCGCGGGTCGCCCCGATGCGCTGATCACCCGATGCCACGGCAGGTCCGACGAGTCGGTGCGCATGATCCAGCCGACGATCCGCGGACTCGACAACCCCGCGGCGTCGGCGAGGTCGCCGTAGGTGGTCACACTCCCGGGCGGGATCTGTGCGACCAGTGCGCGGACGGCCTCCACCTGCTCGTCGGTGATGGCCGCCACGGTCAGCGCCGTTCGAGGTGCTCGCGGATGACGGCCGCGGTCTCGGCCGGTTTGGCCTGTCCTACCATGTGATCGCAATCCCACTGCAGCACAGTCAGATCCGACCCGAGGGCGGTATCGAGAGCGGCGGTCAGCTCGTCGGTGACGTAGGGCGGGTCGGTACGGGTCGCGCGGATCAGCGTGGTGGGTGTCCCGTCGCGCGGGATCGTGACCGGCCGGGCCAGCTCACTCCAGTAGGACATCATCGCGGGGATGCTGATTCGCCATCCGCTGCGGCCGTTCGGCAGCGAGATCAGGTGCTCGTCGAGTTCGCGGTCCAGTTCCGCGGGATCGACTTCACCCCACGACCCCGAGACCTTCTCGGCGCGCGCCTCGGCCCGGTCGGTGTAGTCGGGGGAGGCGAACATGTCGTCGGCGATCTCCCGCATCCACTCGCCGTCGAGGCCGACCGCAGGGTCCAGCAGCACGAGCCCCGACACCAGGTCCGGACGCGCCGCCGCCAACGCCAGCGCGACCGCGCCACCGAAGGAGTGGGCCGCCACCACGACCGGTCCACCGCCGTCGGTGTCGACCAGCGCGGCGAGCGCCTCGACGTTGGCGTCCAGCGTCCACGGCGCCGCCCACGACGACCTGCCGTGGCCGATCAAGTCCGGTGCGGCGACGGCGAACTCGGGCAGATACCGGGTCGCCAACGTCTGCCAGCGTTGACCGTGGCCGGTCAGCCCGTGCACAGCCAGCAGCTGCGCGGGTGCCGGCGGACCGTAGCGGTGCACGTACAAGGTCATGTCGACGATGGTGCCAGCCTGCGCCGACGGTGGCTTGTCGTACCCCCGTGGTCTGATGCCCTCATGACCGCACCGGACGTCGAGTCGACCCTCTCCGAGCGCACCGAGCCGCGCACGCTGCTCGAACCCGGCCGGCGCGGTGTGGTGCGGGTTCTCGGTGGTCCGGGGACCGGGAAGTCGACGTTGCTCGTCGACACCGCCGCCGCGCACATCGCCGCCGGCGTCGATCCGGAATCTGTTCTGCTTCTGACCGGTTCGGCATCACTGCGGTCGGCGGCCCGCGCCGCGGTGACCCGCAGACTCCTCGAGGGCGGTGCCCGCCAGGTGGTGCGTGAACCACTCGTCCGCACCGTTCACTCATACGCCTTCGCGGTACTGCGGCTGGCCGCCCAGCGCAACGGCGATCCGCCGCCTCGGCTGATCACCAGTGCCGAACAGGACGGCATCATCCGTGAACTGCTCGCCGGTGATCTCGAGGACGGCGACCGGTCGGCCGTCGCCTGGCCCGCCGCGCTGCGCCCGGCTCTGGCCACCGCCGGATTCGCCACCGAACTGCGCGATCTGATGGCCCGGTGCACCGAACGCGGTGTGGATCCCGTTGCGCTGCAACGGCTCGGCCGGCTCTCCCGCCGGCCGGAGTGGGCGGCCGCCGGCCGGTTCGCCCAGGCCTACGAGCAGATCATGCTGTTGCGCTCGGCGGTCGGGATGGCCGCACCCCAGGCCACGACGCCCGCGCTCGGGGCGGCCGAACTGGTCGGCGCCGCGCTGGAGGCGTTCGCGACGGATGCAGATCTGCTCGCCGCCGAGCGCAGCCGAATCGGCCTGCTGCTGGTCGACGACGCTCAGCACCTCGACCCGCAGGCCGCGCGGCTGGTGCGCGTGCTGGCAGCGGGCGCCGAGCTGACCGTACTCGCCGGCGACCCCGACCAGTCGGTGTTCGGCTACCGCGGTGCCGATCCGGCACTGCTGCGCGCCGACGAGGGGATTGCGGTCGCGCTCACGCAGTCCCACCGCTGTGCGCCCGCGGTGACCCGGGCGATCACGGGCATCGCCCGGCGCCTGCCCGGGCAGCGCGCGGAGATGGTCGGCTCCGGTGAACACGACGGATCGGTCGCGGTGCGGGTCGCCGCGACGGCGCACGCGGAATCGGCCCTGGTCGCCGATGCGCTGCGCCGCGCACACCTCGTCGACGGGGTCCCGTGGTCGGAGATGGCCGTGATCGTGCGCTCGCTGCCGCGCGCCGGCGCCCCCCTGGCACGGGCGCTCGCCGCGGCGGGGGTTCCCGTCGATCTGACCGCCGCGGCACCCCTGGTCGACGAACCCGCCGTGCGCGCACTGCTGACGGTGCTCGAGGCCACCGCCGAAGGACTCACCGGGGCACAGGCCGAGGCGCTGCTCGCCGGGCCGATCGGTCGAGTGGATCCGGTCACGATGCGTCAGGTTCGTCGGGCGCTGCGCCGCGCGGACGGCAGCCAACCCCCGCGGGAGTTCGCCGATCTGCTCGTCGAGGCACTCACCGGTCCGCCGCCGGTGGTGTCGGCGGAACTGCAGCGGCCGTTGCGCCGGGTGCGTTCGGTGCTGTCAGCCGTCCGCCGCAGCATCGATGACGGCCTCGATGCGCGGCAGACGCTGTGGCAGGCGTGGCATCGCAGCGGGCTGCAGCGGCGGTGGCTCGCCGCCAGTGAGCGCGGCGGCGCCGCGGGCGCACAGGCCGACCGTGACCTGGACGCTGTCACCGCTTTGTTCGACGTGGCCGACCAGTACGTCACCCGCACCGCGGGGGCGTCACTGCGCGGTCTCCTCGACCATGTGGCCGCGCTCGGTCTTCCTCCCGCCCGCCGCGGCGAGCAGCGGGCCCCGCAGGCTGTCGCGGTGCTCAGCGCCCATGCCGCGCTGGCCGGCGAATGGGACGTCGTGGTGATCGCCGGCCTGCAGGAAGGGTTGTGGCCCAACACCGTTCCCCGCGGCGGCGTGCTGGGCACCCAGCGTCTGGTCGACGTGCTGGACGGCGTGGTCGATTCGGCCGACGACGTGGTGTCGACGCGGGCGCCGTTGCTCGCCGAGGAGCGCCGGCTGTTGATCGCCGCGTTGGGCCGCGCCCGTCGCCGCGTCCTCGTGACCGCCGTCGACAGCGACTGCGGCGACGAAGCCATGCTGCCCTCGCCGTTCTGCCAGGAACTGACGGCGCTGGCCACTGATCCGGGCGACGGTCCGGCGGTCCCCGTGCGGGCACCTCGGGTCCTTGCCCCGGCTGCGCTGGTCGGCCGGCTGCGGGCGGTGGTGTGCGCACCGGACGGGGCGGTCGACGACGCGGCCCGCACGTGCGCGGCCGCCCAGCTGGCCCGCCTCGCCGCGGCGGGTGTGCCCGGAGCCGATCCCGGCCAGTGGCATGTCATGACGGAACTGTCCACCGACGAGCCCCTGTGGGGTGACGAGCAGGAGGTCGTCACGTTGTCCCCGTCCACCCTGCAGACGCTGACCGACTGTCCGCTGCGCTGGTTGCTCGAACGCCACGGTGGCCGTGACGGCCGTGATGTGCGCTCGGCGGTCGGGTCGCTGCTGCACGCTCTGGTGTCCGAATCGGGCCGGACCGAGAGCCAGTTGCTCAACGACCTGGCACGGGTCTGGGCCGACCTGCCGTTCGAGGCGCAGTGGTACGCGGCCAACGAGCTGACGCGCCACCAGGCGATGCTGTCGGCGTTCGAGCAGTGGCGGGCCCAGACCCGCCGCGAGTTGACCGAGGTGGGCACCGAGATCGACGTCGACGGGGTCATCTGCGAATCCGACGAGGGCCTGCCTGCGGTCCGGGTGCGTGGCCGCCTCGACCGGCTGGAGCGCGACAGCGCCGGCCGGCTGGTGGTCGTGGACATCAAGACCGGCAAGAGCCCCGTCACCAAGGACGACGCGCAGCGGCACGCCCAGCTGGCGATGTACCAGCTGGCCGTCGCGGCGGGTCTGCTCGGCGAGGGTGAGGTTCCCGGCGGCGGCAAACTGGTCTATCTCGGCAAGAGCGGCGCCGGGGGACCGACGGAACGCGAACAGGACGCGATGACCCCCGACACCGTGACGACGTGGCGCCGGGATGTCGGTGAGGCCGCCGCCGCGACGCAGGGGCCTGCGTTCGTCGCGCGGGTCAACGACAGCTGCACGCACTGCCCGGTGCGCAGCAGCTGCCCCGCCCAGTCGGCGGGGGAGCGCGCATGACCGCGATGTACAGTCCCACCGAATTATCTTCTGCGCTGGGGCTTTTCGCGCCGACCGACGAGCAGGCGGCGGTGATCGCCGCGCCCCCGGGTCCGGTGGTGGTGATCGCCGGTGCCGGGGCGGGGAAGACCGAGACCATGGCCGCGCGGGTGGTGTGGCTGGTCGCCAACGGCTATGCGACGCCGGGCCAGGTACTCGGTCTGACCTTCACCCGCAAGGCGGCCGGTCAGTTGCTGCGCCGGGTGCGGACCCGGCTGGCGCGGCTGGCCGGCGCCGGCCTGGTGCCCGGCGCCGGGCCCGGCCTCGACTCCGCGGACGACCCGCCGACGGTCAGCACCTATCACGCGTTCGCCGGCACGCTGCTGCGGGAACACGGTCTGCTCCTCCCGATCGAGCCGGAGACCCGCCTGATCGGTGCGACGGAGTTGTGGCAGCTCGCCCACCGCGTCGTGTGTGAGCACCCCCGCCCGCTCGAGATCGACAAGACCCCGGCGTCGGTGACCGCGATGGTGCTGCGCCTCGCGGGTCAGCTCGCCGAGCACCTGGTCGACACCGACGAATTGCGCGACACCCACGTCGAACTCGAACGGCTGGTCCACACGCTGCCCGCCGGGCCCTATCAACGCGACCGGGGGCCCAGCCAGTGGCTGCTGCGGATGCTCGCCACCCAGACCGAGCGCACCGAACTCATCCCGCTGATCGACGCGCTGCACCGGCGAATGCAGGACGAGAAGGTGATGGACTTCGGCATGCAGATGGCGGCCGCCGCCCGGCTCGCCGCCGCGTTCCCGCAGGTCGGCGCCCAGCTGCGCGGCCGGTACCGCGTGGTGCTGCTCGACGAGTATCAGGACACCGGGCACGCCCAGCGGGTGGCGCTGTCGGCGTTGTTCGGCGGCGGGGTGGACGACGGGCTGGCGCTCACCGCGGTCGGCGATCCGATCCAGTCGATCTACGGGTGGCGCGGCGCGTCGGCGACCAACCTGCCCCGCTTCGCCACCGACTTCCCGCTCTCCGACGGCAGTCCCGCCCCCACGCTGGAACTGCGCACCAGCTGGCGTAATCCGCCGAGCACGCTGCACCTGGCCAACGCGGTGTCCGCGGAGGCGCGGCGGCGTTCGGTGGCGGTGCGGTCGTTGCGTCCCCGGCCCGGCGCCGAACCCGGCGCCATCCGGTTGGCCCTGCTCAACGATGTTGCGCTGGAACGAGACTGGGTGGCCGACGAGGTGGCGCGTCGCTATCACGCCGCACGCGCCGAGGATGAGGCGCCACCGACCGCGGCGGTGCTGCTGCGCCGTAACGCCGATGCGGCGCCGATGGCCGAGGCGCTCACGGACCGGGGTGTGCCCGTCGAGGTGGTCGGGCTGGCCGGTCTGCTCGGGGTCACCGAGGTCGCCGACGTGGTGGCGATGCTGCGCCTCGTGGCCGACCCCACCGCGGGTGCGGCGGCGATGCGTATTGTGACCGGCCCCCGGTGGCGGCTCGGCGGCCGCGACATCACGGCGCTGTGGAAGCGGGCCGTGGCACTCGACGACACCGGAAGCGCGGGTCCGGACGCGACCGCGGCGCAGATCGTCGCGCAGGCCGCACCGGACGCCGACGCGGCGTGCCTGGCCGACGCGATCTGTGATCCCGGTCCCGCCGAACGGTATTCGCCGGAGGGGTATCGCCGCATCGTCGCGTTGGGCCGCGAATTGACCTCGCTGCGTGGGCATCTCAACATGGCGCTACCGGACCTCGTCGCGGAGGTGCGCCGGGTGGTCGGTGCCGACGCCGAGGCCCGCGCGGGGATGCCGGTGTCGGCCGGTTGGTCGGGGACGGAGCATCTCGATGCCTTCGTCGACGTCGTCGCAGACTACGCGAACCGTCCGGGCGCCACGATCGGCGGACTGCTGGCCTATCTCGACGCGGCGATGGAGGTGGAGAACGGGCTGGCCCCCGCAGACCTGGCCGTCTCCGCGGAGCGGGTGCAGATCCTGACGGTGCACGCCGCGAAGGGACTCGAATGGCAGGTGGTGGCCGTGCCGCATCTGAGCGGACGGATCTTCCCGTCGACCGCGCAAACCCGGACGTGGCTGACCGACCCTGCCGATCTGCCTCCGCTGCTGCGCGGTGACCGGGCGACCACCACCGACCATGGCGTGCCGGTGTTGGACAGCTCCGACGTCAACGACCGGAAGATGTTGTCCGACAGGATCAACGACCATAAGCGCCGCCTCGAACAGCGTCGCGTCGACGAGGAGCGGCGGCTGTTGTACGTGGCGCTGACGCGCGCCGAGGACACACTGCTGCTGTCCGGACACCACTGGGGCGGTACCGAGGGCAAGCCGCGGGGCCCGTCGGAGTTCCTCGAGGAACTCAAGGACATCATCGACCGGTCTGCGCAGGACGGTCAGCCGTGCGGGGAGGTCGTCCAGTGGGCGCCGGCGCCCGCCGACGGCGAGAAGAACCCGTTGCGCGACAACGCCAAAGAGGTGCTCTGGCCCGCAGACCCGGCCGGTGAGCGACGCGCGGTCGTCGACCGAGGCGCCGAACTGGTCACCCGAGCGATGGCGCATCAGGACGTGGCACATCAGGACGTGGCAGATCAGGACGGGGCGTTTCAGGACGTGGACGGCTGGGCGGCGGACGTGGACGCGTTGCTCGCCGAACGTGAGCGTGCCGCACAGAGGGCGCCGCTGACGCTGCCGAGTGAGGTCTCCGTCAGCACGCTGGTCGATCTCAGCAGCGACGCGGACGCGGTGCTGTCGCGGCTGAATCGGCGGGTGCCGACACGCCCAGACCCGCATGCCTCGCTCGGCACGGCGTTTCACGACTGGGTGCAGCGCTACTTCGGTGCCGAGCGGTTGTTCGACCTCGACGATCTCCCCGGAGCGGTCGACGGCGACACCAGGCGCGCCGAAGCCGAACAGCTGGCCGACCTGCAGACGTCATTCATGGTGTCGCCGTGGGCCGCTCGCACGCCGATCGAAGTCGAGGTGCCGTTCGACATGGTCATCGGCGAGACCATGGTGCGCGGCCGCATCGATGCCGTATTCGCCGACGACGACGGCGGCGCCACGGTCGTCGACTGGAAGACCGGGTCACCGCCGGACACCCCGGAGGCCGCGCAGCACGCCGCGATCCAGCTCGGCGTCTACCGGCTGGCGTGGGCCGCGCTGACCGGCTGCCCGGTCGAGCAGGTGCGGGCGGCGTTCCACTACGTCCGGGCGGGCACGACCGTGCGCCCGGCCGATCTACCGGATGGCGACGACCTCGCCGCGCTGCTGCGGGGGCGTGAGCCGGGGAATCAGGAAGCGCGGTAGATCTTCAGTGCCTGGGTGATCATCGGAATCTGCAGCGGCAACCGGGCGAGGGCGACGATCCGCATCGGCCACGGCTTGTCCCACCACAGCCGCACCATGTTGACGTTGCCGGGGAACACCGCCACATACAGCGCGATAGCGGCCAGCGCACCCGCCTTACGCGTCCGCGGCGCCGCCAGCGCCGCGGCGACGCCGAGCTCGACCACTCCCGAGGCGTAGGTGTAAACCCGCGGGCTGCCGGGCAATTCCGCCGGGATGATGCCGTCGAAGGGCTTGGGTGTGATGAAGTGCAGGGTGCCGATGCCGGCCAGCATTGCCGCCATCCGGGTGGCCAGTCTGGACCCGGCGTTGCGCTGCAGTGCGGCTGAGGGAGAGGTCATGATTACATTGTGCTGGTGCGGCAGCCCCAATCGGTGATCGACCCTCGTGGCTAAGGGACGCCTGCGGCGACGCCTCGCCGCCATCGAGCAGGATCTGACGAGTCAGCCCGACGCGCGGCTGGTCGACATCCTGCGTATCCCCGAACCGTTCATCAGCCCGACGCAGCGCATCATCCGGCGCATCATCTACGCGGCCGGCGCGCTGTTCGCCGCGGTGATCATCGTCTACCTCGACCGGCACGGCTATCGCGACATCGAGAGCACCCCGGAGACGAGCGATCCGTTGTCCTTCCTGGACTGCGTGTACTACGCGACGGTGTCGTTGTCGACCACGGGCTACGGCGACATCACGCCGGTCACCGAATCGGCCCGGCTGATCAACGTCCTGGTGATCACGCCGTTGCGCGTGGCGTTCCTGATCGTGCTGATCGGCACGACGGTGGAGACCTTGACCAGCCAGTCGCGCCAGGCGTTGAAGATCCAGCGATGGAGGAGCAGAGTGCGCAACCACACCGTCGTCATCGGCTACGGCACCAAGGGCCGCACGGCGGTGGCCGCCATGGTCGGTGACGAGGTCGCCCCGGCCGACATCGTCGTCGTGGACGAGAACATGACCGCCCTGGAGCGGGCGAGGAGTGCCGGACTGGTCACCGTCCACGGCGACGCGACGAAGGCCGAGATCCTGCGGCTGGCCAGTGCACAGCACGCCAAGTCGATCATCGTCGCCACCGACAACGACGCCAGCGCGGTGCTCGTCACCCTCACCGCCCGCGAACTGGCCCCCAACGCGAAGATCATCGCCGCCGCGAGAGAGGCCGAGAACCAGCATCTGCTGCGCCAGTCCGGCGCCGACTCGACCGTGGTCTCCTCGGAGACGGCCGGCCGCCTGCTGGGTATCGCCACGACCACGCCGAGCGTGGTCGAGATGATGGAAGACCTGCTCACCCCCGACGCGGGTTTCGCGATCGCCGAACGCGAGGTCACCCCGAAGGAAGTGGGTGGCTCCCCGCGGCATCTGCACGACATCGTGCTCGGCGTCGTGCGTGACGGCGGGCTGGTCCGGGTCGACGCACCTCAGGTCGACGCGCTGGAGTTGGGCGATCGGCTGCTCTACATCCGCAGCGCCGACGCCGACCGATGAGCGCGTTCGAAGCGCTGCGCAACATCCCGCTGCTGTCACGGGTCGGCGCCGACCGCGCCGATGCGCTCCGGACCGACATCGATGCGGCGACCGCCGCGTGGCCCGATGCGCTGCTGTTGCGGGTGGACCGCCGCAACCAGGTGCTGATAGCCGGCGGACAGGTGGTGCTGGGTCGGGCGAGCGCGCTGGGCGATGCTCCGCCCGAGCACGCCGTCTTCCTGGGACGGCTGCACGACGGCCGCCACGTGTGGGGCGTGCGGGCGGCGCTCGAGGCACCCGAGGACGGTGGCGACGCCCAGGTGCTCGACCTGCGGCGGGCCGGCCAGATCTTCGACGACACCAGCGCGCAGCTGGTCGCCACCGCGACCGCGCTGCTCAACTGGCACGACCACGCCCGCTTCAGCCCGGTCGACGGTGCGCCGACCAAACCCGTGAAGGCCGGCTGGTCGCGGGTGAACCCGCTCGACGGGCACGAGGAGTTCCCGCGCATCGACCCCGCGGTGATCTGTTTGGTGCACGACGGGCACGACCGGGCTGTGCTCGCCCGTCAGACGCTGTGGCCCGAGCGGCTGTTCTCGATCCTCGCCGGCTTCGTGGAGGCCGGCGAATCCTTCGAATCCTGCGTGGTGCGTGAGATCGCCGAGGAGGTCGGGCTGACCGTGACCGACGTGCGGTACCTGGGCAGCCAGCCGTGGCCGTTTCCCCGCTCGCTGATGGTCGGATTCCACGCCGTCGGCGATCCAGAGCAGCCCTTCGCATTCAACGACGGCGAGATCGCCGAGGCGGGGTGGTTCACCCGCGCCGAGATCCGTACCGCGCTGGCCGAGGGGGATTGGAACGCCGCAGGCGGGTCGTCGTCGCGCCTACTGCTGCCCGGATCGATCTCGATCGCACGGGAGATCATCGAATCCTGGGCGGCGTTGGACTGACCTACCGGCCGAGCTTGGCCTTGACGTCCTTGATGCTCGGATTGGTCAGCGCCGAACCGTCGGGAAACTTCACCGTCGGCACGGTCTGGTTACCGCCGTTGACCTTCATCACGAAGTCCGCGGCGGCCGGGTCGCGTTCGATGTCGACCTCGGTCCACGTGATGCCCTCTGCCTTCAGCGCCTTCTTGAGCCGGACGCAGTAGCCGCACCACGTGGTGGTGTACATGGTCAGGGTGTCAGCAGCACTCATAAGGCTTTCAACGTAACTGATGACCGCGACATGCCCGACACGGACCGGGCGCTTGTCGGTGCGCCCTGCGAAGATGGGTCGCATGCCAGTCGAGGTCCCCACCTCGTCACGGGAACGGTTACTTGCCGACCTCGACGAGGAACAGCGCGAGGCCGTCCTGGCGCCTCGGGGGCCGGTCTGTGTGCTGGCCGGTGCCGGCACCGGTAAGACCCGCACCATCACCCGCCGCATCGCACACCTCGTCGCGGCGGGCCACGTCGCGCCCAGCCAGGTACTGGCGGTGACGTTCACCTCGCGCGCCGCGGGGGAGATGCGGGCCCGGTTGCGTGCCCTCGACCAGGAGGCCGGCGGCGTCGGCACGGGTTCGGTGCAGGCCATGACGTTCCACGCCGCCGCCCGCCGTCAGCTGCGGTACTTCTGGCCGCGCGTCGTCGGTGACACCTCGTGGCAGCTGCTCGACAGCAAGTTCTCCGTGGTCGCCCAGGCCGCCAACCGGGCCCGGGTGCAGGCGGGCACCGACGACGTCCGCGATCTCGCCGGCGAGATCGAGTGGGCGAAAGCCTCGCTGATCAGCCCGGAGGCCTACCCCGCCACCGTCGCGCAGGTGGGCCGCGACATCCCGATGGATGCGGCGAAGGTGGCCGCCGTCTACGCCGGGTACGAAGCGCTCAAGGCCCGCCACGACGGCACCGCACTGCTCGACTTCGACGACCTGCTCCTGCACACCGCGGCCGCGATCGAGAACGACGCCGCGGTGGCCACCGAGTTCCGTGACCGCTACCGCTGCTTCGTCGTCGACGAGTACCAGGACGTCACACCCCTGCAGCAGCGGGTGCTCGACGCGTGGCTCGGCCCGCGGGACGACCTGACCGTCGTCGGTGACGCCAACCAGACCATCTACTCGTTCACCGGGGCCACGCCGCGCTACCTCCTGGATTTCTCGCGCCGGTTCCCCGATGCCGCGGTGATCCGGCTGGAACGTGACTACCGCTCGACGCCGCAGGTGGTGTCGCTGGCCAACCGAGTGATCTCGGCCGCCCGCGGCCGCATGGCGGGCAGCAAGTTGCATCTCGTCGGCCAGCGCCCGCCCGGGCCGGCGCCGGCCTTTGCCGAACATCCCGACGAGGTGGCCGAGGCCGCCGCCGTCGCCAAGGACATCCGCCGGCTGCTCGAGGCCGGCACCCCGGCCGCCGAGATCGCCGTGCTGTACCGCATCAACGCGCAATCGGAGGTCTACGAAGAGGCGCTCACCGAGGCCGGCATCGCGTTCCAGGTTCGTGGCGGCGAGGGCTTCTTCAGTCGTCAGGAGATCCGCCAGGCGCTCGTCGCTCTGCAGCGCGCGGCCGAACGCGACGTCGAAGGCGAGGTCGCCGCGGTAGTGCGCGCGGTGCTCGAGCCGCTCGGGCTCACCGCCGAGCCGCCGGCCGGTACCAGCGCCAGGGAACGCTGGGAGGCGCTGACCGCGCTGGCCGAACTCGTCGACGAGGAGGTCGCCCTGCGTCCGGACCTCGACCTGCGCGGTCTGGTCACCGAACTGCGGCAGCGCGCCGACGCGCGTCACCCACCGGTCGTCCAGGGCGTCACGCTGGCGTCGTTGCACGCGGCGAAGGGGTTGGAGTGGGATGCGGTCTACCTGGTCGGTCTGGCCGACGGCACGCTGCCGATCTCGCACGCGCTGACCCACGGCCCCGAGAGTGAGCCGGTGGAGGAGGAGCGCCGGCTGCTCTACGTCGGAATCACCAGGGCGCGAGTGCATCTCACGTTGAGCTGGGCGCTCGCCCGCGCACCCGGCGGCCGTCAGGGCCGACGGCCGTCACGGTTCCTCAACGGCGTGTCCCCGCATTCGACGGGCGATGCGTCCACGAACAAGCCGCGTCGGGCCCGCGGGGCCACACCGCGCTGCCGGGTGTGCAACGAGACGCTGACCACGCCGGCGTCGATCATGTTGCGCCGGTGCGAAACCTGTTCGTCCGACATCGACGAACAGCTGCTCGCCGCACTCAAGGAATGGCGGCTGCGGACGTCCAAGGAACTCGGCGTCCCGGCCTTCGTGGTGTTCACCGACAACACCCTGATCGCGATCGCCGAGTCGCTGCCCACCGACGAGGCGGCGCTGGTCGCCATCCCCGGAATCGGGGCCCGCAAGTTGGAGCAGTACGGCGCCGATGTCCTTGCGTTGGTCAACGGTCGCGGCTGAGACTGCCACGCAGCGCAAAAATCGCGCCAAAACCGCTGGTAGAAAATAGGTTGTGCGGTTTGGCTGCTAGGCTCTAGCCTCAAGATCACACGTTGGGCGGAGAGAAGAAAGGAGGGTGCCCGGACCATGGATAGTAATTTCGTGTTCACCGGCGTAGCCGTTGCCGTCATGCCGCGCACCCTCTGGGCCGTCGCTCCGATGTCCGTTTGGGCGGCACATACCGCCTATGCGGCTCCGGCGGGCGTTCCGGCTCATATTCCGGCGATGCGCGCTGTCGCCATTCCCGCGCAGCGCAAGCGCCGTGCCGCTACCGCCGCGACCCGCACGTCCGTGGAGCGGGGCTCCATCTAGGTAAGCCCCCCACCAAGCCGAATGGCCACGGACCCGCAGTCGCCGGATCCGTGGCCACAGTCTTTTCAGGGGTTTCACCCTTCCGAAGACCTGGTCGCAGATCCAGCCAAGACAGATGGCCGAGGAAACACCGACCAGGAAGCAGGAAGTTCATGTCTGTGGAGACATGCCTCGAGAGGTTGCTACCGGAATTGCCGTGCCATGTCGGGGATCCCGACCTGTGGTTCGCCGAGAGCCCCGTCGATCTCGAACGAGCCAAGGTGCTGTGCGCGGATTGCCCGATCCGCCGGGAGTGCCTGTCGGCGGCTCTGGAACGCCAGGAGCCGTGGGGTGTCTGGGGCGGGGAGATCTTCGAGCGGGGCAGCATCGTCGCGCGCAAGCGTCCGCGGGGACGCCCGCGAAAGAACGCGAAAGGGTCTGTCGCGGCGTAACTTTCGTCCGGCCCCGGCGCTACACCGCGTCGGGGTCGGCGAATCCCGGCACCATCTCCTCGGCGATGCGTCGCGTGTCGACATGTGCATCGAGCTGACAGGAGATCGCCACGATCGACGCGATCACCCGCATCGGAATCGCGAGCTTGGGCGGGATGTCCATCTGGCGGGCGGTCTTGATCTGGCCGGCCGCCTTGTCCAGCTCCAGCGTCGTCATCTTCTGCAACCATTTACGGCTGTAGTGGAAGACCGGGACCTCCAGAGGTTCGACGTACTGCTTGAGCATGTCGTCGATCTCGCGGGTGGACACCTGCTGGCCCTTCTGGATGAACCCGGCCTTCTCCATGGTCGGCAGCAATTTGTCGTAATTCTTGTCCACCGCGTAGCGCAGGAGCTGGCCGAGCTCGACAGGCCAGCCACCGGGCATCGGCGCCACCGCGCCGAAGTCGATGACGCCCATCCGGTCGCCGGACATCAGCATGAAGTTGCCGGGATGGGCGTCGCCGTGGACCATTCCGAGCCGAGTCGGTGCGTCGTCGCAGAACTCGAACAGGCGGGTGGCCATCAGGTCGCGCTGTTCCTGGGTGCCTTCCCGGATGATCTGGGCCAGCGGGATTCCGTCGATCCATTCCTGGATGACGACCTTCGGGGCGCTGGCGACCACCTTCGGCACCACGAAATTCGGGTCGCCCTCGTAGGCCTTGGCGAAGGCTCGCTGGTTGTCGGCCTCGAGCCGGTAGTCGAGCTCCATCTCGGTGCGCTCGATGAGTTCGTCGACGACGCCCTGCACATCGGCACCGGGCGCGAGTTGCTTGAGCACACTGACCATGCGCTGCATCGTCTTTAGGTCAGCGCGCAACGCCTCGTCGGCACCGGGGTACTGGATCTTGACGGCCACCTCGCGACCGTCGGCCCACACGGCCTTGTGTACCTGGCCGATACTGGCCGACGCGATCGACGTGTCGTCGAATGACTGGAACCGCTCCCGCCACTTGGTGCCGAGCTGGGCGTCGAGCACCCGGTGCACCTTGGCGGCGGGCAGTGGCGGCGCCTCGCGCTGCAGTTTGGTCAACGCCTCCCGGTACGGCTTGCCGTACTGCTCCGGGATGGCGGCCTCCATCACCGACAGCGCCTGGCCGACCTTCATCGCGCCGCCCTTGAGCTCACCGAGCACGGTGAAGAGTTGCTGCGCCGCCTTGTCCATCAGTTCGGCGTTGACCTCGTCGCGGGACTTGCCGGTCAGCCGTTTGCCGAAGCCCAGCGCCGCGCGCCCGGCCATGCCGACCGGCAGGCTCGCCAGCTTCGCGTTGCGGGCGGCGCGCCCGCGTTTGATGTCAGCCACCAGTCCATCATCCACGACGCCGTGCGACCGGCAGGATCCAACATCCCACAACTGCTTTCAGCAGGTGCAGCGGGGGTGCCGCGACCAGCGCCGCACGACGGTGGTGCGGGTGGCGACGTCGAATTCCCAGGTGGTGTCGGTGGCGTCGGGTGCGGCTGCAGCCGCGGGGTCACCGGTGTCGCGGACCGCGCGCAGCACCCGGTGGATCTGGTCGAGTGCGACGGCGGCGGTGGCCAAGACGGTTGCCCGGTCGGCGCTGCCGACGGTGCCGCGCAGCTGTGCCGCGACAGCGGGCCACGCCGCGTCGCGGTCGCTGCGGTGCAGATCGGCGCAGGACAAACAGCTGGTACGGCCAGGGAACACCAGCGGTCCGATCAGCCCGGCGCCGTCGCGCATCCGGACCGGCAGGTGCGGCAGGCGCGCGGTGTGCAGGTCACGCACCACTCGCGGTTCGGTCACCAGGTAGTCGGCCAACACCACCAGGTCGGTGGCGTCCGGCGGGGCCGGCGCTTTCGGCGCACGGGTGTGCCCGACGCGGGCGCCCGAACAGCGCAGGCTCGCCACCAGCAGGTCAGACAGCGGTCCCCGGCCGTGGATCCGGACGCTCGGCGTGCGGCTGCGGCGCGGCGGACCGACGGTCAGCACCCCGGCACCGGCGAGCGCGGCCACCAGTTCGGCGAGATCCGCCGGGTCGACGGTCCCGGACCGGCCCGCCTCGGCGCACAGGTCGGGCATCGTCATACCGGCCTGCAGCCCCCGCAGCAGCTCGGCCAGCGCCGTCGCGGTCAGCCCGGCGGGCGGGTGGACGAGCATCGCGCGGCGCGGATCCCAGCCCACCTGCACCGCACCGTCCGGCCGTAACAGCACGGGCAGTGCGGTGTTGAGCAGGTAGCGCGACATGGAAGGACTCTGCCACGGCGTGCGGGCGTCACCGCGCAGTTATCCACAGGCCTGTGGACAACTAACGCTGATCGTCCTCGGGGCCGTCCTTGTCACCACGCTCGCGGTTGGCGTCGAGGTCCGCGTCGAGGTCGGATTCAAGGTCACTGAAGGCCTCCTCGATCGCGCTGTCCATACCGCTGGTGTCGCCGCCGACGATCCGGTCGATGAATCCGGCCGGCTCGTCGAGGTCGCTCGACGACGGCAGCAGGTCGGGGTGCTGCCACACGCCGTCGCGGGCATCGGCGCCGACCGCCTCGGTGAGCCGCTCCCACAGCACCGCGGCCTCGCGCATCTTGCGCGGCCGCAGTTCGAGACCGACCAGGGTGGCGAAGGTCTGCTCGGCCGGCCCGCCGGTGGCCCGCCGGCGGCGCAGCGTCTCGGACAGGGCGCCGGTTCCGGGGATGCGGTCGCCGAGCGCGGCGGTGACGACGGTCTGCACCCAACCTTCGATGAGGGCGAGCAGGGTCTCCAGGCGTTCGAGCGCCGCGACCTGCTCCGGGGTGGCCTTCGGTTCGAAGATGCCCTGGTTGAGCAGTTGTTCCATCTGCGACGGGTCGGCCAGCGCGGCCGGGTTGAAGCCCTGGGCGAGGTCTTCGATGCCGCTCATGTCGACCTTCATGCCGCGCGCGAACGCCTCGACCGCCGACAGCAGCTGGCTCGACAGCCACGGCACATGGCTGAAGAGCCGGTGGTGCGCCGCTTCGCGGGCGGCGAGGAACGTCAGGACCTCACTGCGCGGCTGCTCGAGCCCTTCGGAGAACGTCTCGACCGCCTCGGGCAGCAGCGCCGCGACACCCTTGGGGCCGAGTGGCAGCCCGATGTCGGTGGACGTCAGCACTTCCTTGGACAACTTGCCGAGCGCCTGGCCGAGCTGGGAGCCGAACGCCATGCCACCCATCTGCGACATCATGGCCAGCAGCGGCCCGGCCATCGCGCGGGCCTCCTCGGGCAGCGCCGAGGCCCACACCGTCGAGATCTGTTCGGCCACCGGGTCGCACAGCCGCTTCCAGGTGTCGAGTGTGTTGTCGATCCAGTCCGTCGGTGTCCAGGCGACCGTGCGGCTGGTGCCGGCGGGCAGCGGCGTGACGCCGTCGAGCCAGGTTTCGGCCAGCCGCACCGCATCGGCCACCGCCGACGCCGTCTGCTCGGGCACCGGCGCCACGAACCCGATCGCACTGGACGCCAGCTGCCGGGCGAGGTCATAGTTCACCGGCCCGGACTGTGCGCCGCCGGCCGTGACATTGCCTGCGCCGCTGAACATCTCGCCGAGTTTGGTGAAGATCTGGCCCAGGTCGGACATGTCGAATCCGGCTCCGCCCTGCCCGAACATCGAGCCGAACGGATCCGACGGCGAACCGCCCGGACCGGACCCCCCGTCGGGGTCCTTCTTGGGTTTGTCTCGCTCCGGGTCGTCACTCGAGGAGAAGCCGAAGGGCAGGTCAGCCATACCGTCAACGGTACTCACCGGCGCCGGGTGATGCGGTGGGCCGGGTCACGCTGTCAGTGAACGGGGGCTGCGCTCCCTTACTGTGGGCGGCGTGAACAGGCGGATTCTGACGCTGCTGATCGCGCTCGTCCCCGTCGTGGCGTTCGGCGTGCTGCTCTCTGCGGTGACGGTGCCGTTCGTCTCGCTGGGTCCAGGACCCACCTTCGACACTCTCGGCGAGGTCGACGGAAAAGAGGTCGTGGACATCACGGGCACCGAGGTGAAGCCGACGTCCGGGCATCTGGACATGACGACGGTGTCGCAGCGCGACGGGCTGACCCTGGCCCAGGCGATGACCCTGTGGATGTCGGGCCGCGAACAGCTGGTGCCCCGCGAACTCGTCTATCCGCCCGACAAGAGCAAGGACGAGATCGACGAGGCCAACACCGCCGATTTTCGCAACTCTGAGGACAACGCCGAGTACGCGGCGCTGTCGTATCTGAAATACCCGCGCGCGGTCACCGTCGAGAGCGTGACCGATCCCGGTCCGTCGGTGGGCAAGCTGAAGGACGGCGACGCGATCGACGCGGTCAACGGCAAGCCGGTCGCCAACGTCGACGAGTTCCAGGCGCTGTTGAAGACGACCAAGCCCGGTGACGAGCTGGTCATCGATTTTCGGCGCAAGGACGACGACGACCCGGTCGGAACCGCCACCGTCACCCTCGGCACCAACCCCGATCGCGATTACGGATATCTCGGGATCGGGGTTCTCGACGCACCGTGGGCGTCGTTCAAGATCGACTTCAACCTGGCCAATGTCGGCGGGCCGTCGGCGGGACTCATGTTCAGCCTCGCGGTGATCGACAAACTCACCTCCGGTGACCTCAACGACGGCAAGTTCGTCGCGGGCACCGGCACGATCACCGGCGAGGGCGAGGTCGGGTCGATTGGCGGGATCACCCACAAGATGCTCGCCGCGCGGGATGCGGGCGCCACCGTGTTCCTCGTGCCCGCCGACAACTGTGCCGAAGCGAAGTCGGACCCGCAGGACGGACTCGAGTTGGTGAAGGTCGGCACGCTCACCGAAGCCATCGATGCGCTCAATACGATTTCCGCTGGTGGCGAACCGCCACGGTGCTGACCGACCGCGAACCGGTCAATGCGTAGAGTTGGGGCACGTCGGTGACGACGTCCCCCTTTCCTGTGAGTGAAACTGGAGACATCAAGTGGGTATGCGGCCAGCGGCGAGGATGCCGAAGCTGACCCGACGAAGCCGGATCCTGATCGGTGTCGCCCTCACCATGGTGGTGCTGCTGCTGATCGGACCGCGGTTCATCGACACGTATGTGAACTGGATGTGGTTCGGCGAACTGGGCTACCGGTCGGTGTTCACCACGGTGCTGTTCACCCGCATCAGCGTGTTCCTGATCGTCTCCATCGTGATCGGCGCCATCGTCTTCGCCGGCCTCGCGCTGGCGTATCGGACGCGACCGGTGTTCGTACCGACCGTCGGCCCCAACGATCCGATCGCCCGCTACCGCACGACGGTGATGTCGCGGCTGCGCCTGTTCGGCTTCGGCATCCCGGCGTTCATCGGCATCCTGGCCGGCATCGTCGCGCAGAGCTACTGGGTGCGGATCCAGCTGTTCCTGCACGGTGGCGACTTCGGCGTCACCGATCCGCAGTTCGGCCTCGACCTCGGCTTCTACGCGTTCGAGCTGCCGTTCTACCGGCTGGTGCTGAGCTATCTGTTCGTCGCCACGTTCCTCGCGTTCATCGCGAACCTGCTGGGCCACTACCTGTTCGGCGGCATCCGGCTGTCCGGCCGGGCGGGCGCGCTGACCCGCGCGGCGCGGATCCAGCTCGTCACGCTGGTCGGCACCCTGATCCTGCTCAAGGCGTTCGCCTACTGGCTGGACCGCTACGAGTTGCTCAGCCACACCCGCGGCGGCAAACCGTTCACCGGCGCCGGCTACACCGACATCAACGCCGTGCTGCCGGCCAAGCTGATCCTGCTGGCGATCGCGGTGATCTGCGCGGTGGCGGTGTTCTCCGCGATCGTGCTGCGGGACTTGCGCATCCCGGCGATCGGCGTGGTCCTGCTGCTGCTGTCGTCGATGGTGGTCGGTGCAGGCTGGCCGCTGGTGGTCGAGCAGTTCAGCGTCAAGCCCAACGCCGCGCAGAAGGAAAGCGAGTACATCTCGCGAAGTATCGGCGCGACCCGGCAGGCCTACGGCTTGACCGACCAGACGGTCACCTATCGCGACTATCCGGGCAACACGCCGGCGACCGCACAACAGGTCGCCGCCGACCGCGCGACCACGTCGAACATCCGCGTCCTCGATCCCAACATCGTCAGCCCGGCCTTCACCCAGTTCCAGCAGGGCAAGAACTTCTACTTCTTCCCCGACCAGTTGGCGATGGACCGCTACCGCGATGCCGGCGGGAACCTGCGTGACTACGTGGTCGCCGCCCGCGAGCTCAACCCGGACCGGTTGATCGACAACCAGCGCGACTGGATCAACCGGCACACCGTCTACACCCACGGCAACGGGTTCATCGCCTCGCCGGCCAACACCGTGCGCGGGATCGCCAGTGACCCCAACCAAAACGGCGGCTATCCGGAATTCCTCGCCAGTGTGGTGGGGGCGAACGGCAACGTCACCTCGCCCGGTCCGGCGCCGCTGGATCAGCCGCGGATCTACTTCGGCCCGGTCATCGCCAACACCGCGTCGGACTACGCGATCGTCGGTGAGAACGGCACTCCGCGCGAGTACGACTACGAGAACAACGTCGAGACCCGCAACTACACCTACACCGGATCCGGTGGTGTGCCGATCGGGAACTGGCTCACCCGAAGCCTGTTCGCCGCCAAGTTCGCCGAGCGCAACTTCCTGTTCTCCAACGTCATCGGCGAGAACAGCAAGATCCTGTTCAACCGGGATCCGGCCGACCGCGTGGAGGCCGTCGCTCCGTGGCTGACCACCGACACCACGGTCTACCCGGCGATCGTCAACAAGAAGATCGTGTGGATCGTCGACGGGTACACCACGCTCGACAACTACCCGTACTCGGAGTTGACGTCGCTGTCGTCGGCGACCGCGGACTCTAACGAGGTGGCCGTCAACCGGCTGGCGCTCAACAAGCAGGTGTCCTACATCCGGAACTCGGTGAAGGCCACCGTCGACGCCTATGACGGCACAGTGACGCTCTACGCCCAGGACGAGAGCGACCCCGTCCTGCAGGCGTGGATGAAGGTCTTCCCCGACACGATCAAGCCCAAGAGCGAGATCTCCCAGGAGCTGCAGGAGCACCTGCGCTACCCCGAAGACCTGTTCAAGGTGCAGCGCGCGCTGCTGGCGAAGTACCACGTCGACGATCCGGTGACGTTCTTCTCGACATCGGACTTCTGGGACGTCCCGCTGGATCCGAACCCGACGGCCAGCAGCTTCCAGCCGCCGTACTACATCGTGGCCAAAGACCTTGCGGAGAACAACAGTTCGGCAGCCTTCCAGCTGACCAGTGCGATGAACCGGTTCCGGCGTGACTTCCTCGCCGCGTACATGAGCGCGAGTTCGGATCCGGAGACCTACGGGCGGATCACCGTGCTGACCATCCCCGGTCAGGTCAACGGTCCGAAGCTGGCGTTCAACGCGATCAGCACCGATACCGCGGTGAGCCAGGACCTCGGTGTGATCGGCCGGGACAACCAGAACCGGATCCGCTGGGGCAACCTGTTGACCCTGCCGGTGGGCCCGGGCGGCCTGCTGTACGTGGCACCGGTGTACGCCTCGCCGGGAACCAGTGACGCGGCGTCGACGTACCCGCGCCTCATCCGGGTGGCGATGTTCTACAACGACGAGGTCGGTTACGGCCCGACGGTGCGGGACGCGCTGACCGATCTGTTCGGTCCTGGCGCCGACGCGACGGCCACCGGCCCCGCGCCGACCAACCTGCCCGACAGTCAGCAGCCCGCGCGGCCCCCGGCCGACGGGCAGACTCCGGCGGCGCAGCCTCCGGCAAACCAGTCCGGCCAGGTACCGGCGCAGCCTCCCGCGGCCGCTGTGCCGTCCGGCCCGTCGGGGCCCCAGCAGCTGTCGGAGGCGAAAGCCGCGGCACTGCAGGAGGTCCAGGAGGCGATGGGCGGGTTGCAGGACGCACAGCGCAACGGTGATTTCGCCCAGTACGGTGAGGCGTTGCAGCGGCTCGACGACGCGATGAACAAGTACTCGCAGACGCGCTGAGCGAACGCGGAACTGCCCTTAAGCTCGGCGGGTGCAGTTTCGCTTGCTGGGGCCGCTGCAGGTAGTGCACGCCCAGCGCCCGGTCGACATCGGGCCGCCCAAGCAGCGTGCCGTGCTGGCCGTGCTCCTGCTCGCGGCCGGGCGGGTGGTGTCGGTGGACCGGTTGATCGACGCCGTCTGGGGTGACGACGCTCCGGGCAGCGCGACGGCCAGTCTGCAGGCCTACATCTCGAACCTGCGCCGGGCCCTGCGCGACGGGAATCAGTCGCAGGTGGCGTCGCCGATCGTGCGGCAACCCCCCGGGTACTACCTGGACGTCGAACCGGGTCAGCTCGACCTCGAGGTGTTCGCCGGCTGCTGTGCGAAGGCGGCGGCCGCGGTCGAGGGCGGAGCGTGGAACGTAGCGCTGGCGTGCGCCGACGAGGCGCTGGGATTGTGGCGCGGACCGCTGCTGGCCGACCTGCCCGACGAGCCGTGGGCCGCCGACGAAGCGACCAGGGCCGAGCAACTGCGCACCGATTGCCTGGACGCGCGGATCACCGCGCTGTTGGCGCTGGGTCGCGTTCCCCAGGCACTGGCCGCGGTGGCCGAGGTGCGCTCTGCCGCACCGCTGGCGGACCGCGGCTGCTGGCTGCACATGCTCACGCTGTACCGGGCCGGCCGTGTCACCGATGCGCTCGACGTCTACACCCGGCACGCCACGCTCCTCGACGACGAGCTCGCGGTGCAGCCGGGACGGGAGCTCCGCGAGCTGCAGACCGCGATCCTGCGGCAGGCCCCGGAGCTGGCGGCGTGGCCGCGGTCCCCGGAGTGGACCGGCGCCGGTGAGGTGGTCACCCCTGCCACGTCCGCGGTCGAGCAGGAGGCGGCGCCGGCGGGACCGCGGCGCGGCGCGCTGATCGGCCGGGGTCGCGAATTGTCCACGGCAGCAGGTGTTCTGGCGGACGTCGCGGACGGCTCAGCGCGGTGGCTGGTGTTGTCGGGGCCTGCGGGCATCGGTAAGACCCGGCTCGCCGAGGAGATCGCGGCGCGCGTGGTCGCCGACGGCGGCGAGATGGTGTGGGTGAGTTGCCCTGACGAGCGGGCGACACCGCCCTGGTGGCCGATGCGGCAGTTGGTGCGCGCGCTGGGGGCCGACCCCGACGATGTGCTCGAGGTGCCGCCCGACGCCGATCCGGACATCGCGAGATTCCATGTCTACGAACGCATACAGACTCTTTTGGAGTCGGCGCCGTGCACCCTGGCGGTCGTCATCGACGACGTGCAGTGGGCGGACACCACCTCGGCGGCGTGCCTGGCGTATATCGCGGGTGCGCTGCGAGACCGCCCGGTCGTGATGATCCTGACCGTTCGCGACGGCGACCACAGCACGGAGGTCTGCCGGCTGGTGACCACCGTGGCCCGGGGCGACCGCAACCGGCACGTGGCCGTCCCCGCCCTGTCCACCGATGATGTTGCGGCGCTGGCGAATCAGGTGGCCGACGACCCGGTCACCGATGCGGAGGCGGCGGTGTTGGCCGACCGGACGGGCGGTAACCCGTTCTTCGTCTCCGAGTATGCCCGGCTGCCCCGCACCGACCGGGTGGGTAGTGAGATCCCGGTCGCGGTGAAATCGGTGCTGGACCGGCGGCTGGTCGGACTCGACCCGGCGGCGGTCCAGGTGCTGCGCACCGCCGCGATCATCGGGGACACACTCGATTCCGACGCCGTGCCCGTGCTGGCCCGTGCCACCGGGATGGACGTCGACACGCTGGCCGACTATCTCGACGCCGCCGCCGACGAGCGCATCGTCGTCTCCGCGCACACCGGCGACGGGTACGCCTTCGCCCACGGGCTGCTGCGCGAACACCTCATCGCCGGGATGCCCGCACCCCGCCGGCAACGCCTGCACGCCAAGATCGCCGAGGTGCTCGACGGCAGCACCGCCGAGGACGCGTTGACCCGGCGTGCCCAGCACCTCATCGCCGCCCAGCCGCTCATCGAGGCGGATGCGGTGGTGCAGGCGTGCCGGCTGGCCGCCGAAGACGCCACGGCCCGGTGGAGTTCGGACATCGCGGCGCGGTGGTGGCAGGCCGCGCTGGATGCCTACGACCGGTTGCCCGCGGCGTCGCGGTCAGAAGAGGACCGCGACGCGCTGACCGTGTCGATGCTGGAGGCACATTCGCGCGCCGGGCGCGGACGGCTGGTCCTGGACACCGTGACAGAACAGCTCGGCGCCGCCGTCCGCAGCGGGCGTGCCGCGACCGCCGGGCGGCTGGCCAGCGCGCTGCTGCGGGCCAGTGGGGGGTGGCCCTGGTTGGCGCCGGGTCACGACACGGGGGCGCTGCTCTCACTGCTGGAGCGGGCCGCGGTGATGGCCGAAGCCGACCCGGCCGCCGGGGCGCGAGTGCTGGCCGCGCTGGCCGTCGGACACTGCTACCACTCCGACGCCGGGGTGTCCGCCGGGCATCTCGAGCGGGCCGCGCAATTGGCCGACGCCACCGGTGATCGCGACGTCGTGGCCGATGTGTTGATGGGGCGGTTGATCACCTATTCCGGAGTGGCGGTCTACAGCCGTCAGACGCTGGAGTGGGCGGCGGAGCTGAACGGTCTGGGCCACAGCAGGTCTCGGGAGGACAGCGTCATCGCACACTCGGTGGCCACGATGGCCGCGATGAACCTGACCGACATCGACCTGACGGAACGACATCTGCGGGAGGGTATCTCAGGAAGCGAGGAGCTGCGGCTCCCGGTACTGCGGGCGCAGCTGCGGTGGATGGAGGCGGTGCTCGCGGTGTGGCGGGGAGATTTCGCGGAAGCCGAGCGCCATCACCGCATCGCAGCGGATGTGCACGAGCAGACCGAATTGTACGAAGCGGGAAGTGGTTTGGTGGCCGCGGTGACCCTGATCCGGGAGAAGGGCCGCCCCGTCGCACCCGACTGGCCCGGGCTGCGCGCCGACGTCGAGAGTGGGGGACAGGGGATGGTCGGCCTGGTGCACACCGCGCTCCTGACCGTCGGGAGCGGGGACGAGGCACGGGCGCAGGCGCTGATGCGGTTGCAGGAGTGGCAGGCCGCACCGTACCGGGCGCACGTGTGGACCACCCTCGGGCACGCAACGCTGCTGGCTCACCTGGCGTGTGACTACGGCCTCGCGGAGTTCGCGCCTGCGCTGTTGGAGCGGCTTGTCCCGTTCGCCGACCGCATTTCCGAGATCGGTCAGGTCGGGGTGGTCGGGCCCGTCGCGTTGGCGACGGCGCGGTTGCATGCCCTGCTGGGCGATCGCAATGGCGCGCTGGCCGATCTCGCCGCCGCGGAGGACATCGCGGCGCGGACGCAGGGGGCGCCCAGCCTGCTGCGGTGCCGGCTGCTGCGCTGCGAACTGAGCGCGCCCGGGCCCCAGCGCCAGGCGGCGGCACGGGATCTGGCCGCGGACGCCGATGCGCTGGGCATGCGAGGGGTCGCGGACCTGGCACGCCAGCTTGCGTGAGCGCGGCTTGGAGGTTCCTTGGCGCGGCGGGCCAAGGAGACGCCAAGCGCCGTCGCGCACGCTGTGTCCCGACACCGAGCACAGTGCTGTGAAAGGACATCGATGATTTCGACCGACGTCGCCCGCGCCGACCCGATGGCTGCGATCCGTGACCACGTCTCCGCGCCGGTCGCCATGCCGGGGGAGGCGGGCTATGAGCGGTGCACGCCGTGGAACGTCGCCGCCGACGTGCGCCCCGCCGCGGTGGTGCTGGCCACCTCCACGCCCGACATCGCCGACACCGTGCGGTTCGCCGCTGCTTGTGGCCTGAAGGTGACCGTTCAGGCCACGGGGCACGGCGCGACGGGAGTGGATTCGGACACGATCCTGATCGTCACCTCCGGCATGTCCGCGTGCACCGTGGACGCTTTGAACCGCACCGCGCGGGTCGGGGCGGGGGTGCAGTGGCAGCAGGTGCTCGACGCGGCCTGCCCGTACGGTCTGGCGCCGGTGGTCGGCTCGGCGCCCGGGGTGGGTGTGGTGGGGTTCCTGACCGGCGGGGGCATCGGGCCGCTGGTGCGCACGGTCGGGGCGTCGTCGGATCACGTGCGGGCATTCGAATTGGTCACGGGGACAGGGGAGGTGCTGCGGGTGACGCCCGAGGAGCACGCCGACCTGTTCTGGGGGTTGCGTGGTGGTAAGGCGACGCTGGGCATCGTGACGTCGGTGGAGTTCGACCTGCTGCCGATCCCGGAATTCTACGGTGGCGCTCTGTATTTCGACGGTGCTGATGCGGGCACGGTGTTGCGCGCGTGGACCGACTGGTGCGGCGGTCTGCCGGAGACGGTGAACACGTCGATTGCGTTGCAACAGCTTCCGCCGTTGCCCGGGGTGCCTGAACCGCTGGCGGGTCGGTTGACGGTGGCGGTGCGCTACGCCGCGCTGGGTGACTTCGCGGAAGCCGAACGGATCCTGGCGCCGATGCGGGCGGTGGCGCCGACGTTGATGGATACGGTCGGGGTGCTGCCGTATGCGGCGATCGGGGCGGTGCACGCCGATCCGGTCGATCCGATGCCGGTGCACGAGGATCACACGCTGCTGCACAGCTTCGACCCGGCGGCTGTCGAGGCGCTGCTGGCGGTGGCGGGGCCGGGCTCGGAGTCGGTGCAGGCGATCGTGGAGGTGCGCCACCTCGGGGGCGCGCTCGCGCGGGAGCCGCGGCACCGCAGTGTGTTGTGCCATCGCGATGCGGCGTTCGCGCTGACCACGATCGGCGCGTTGATGCCGGAGATCGCCGAGGTGGTGCCGGTGCACGGCGCGGCGGTCATGCGGGCACTGGGGCGCTGGTCGACGGGTGGGCAGCTGCCGAACTTCGCGCCGTCGACGGATCCGCAGCGGGCCGCGCGGGTGTACACCGAGGACGCCAGGCACTGGCTGGCGGCGCTGGCGGAACGCTATGACCCGGCGGGGGTGTTCCGCACGGGTCAGGTCGTCCGCACCTGACGCTGGCGGCACCTTCCACCGCGACCGTGCGTGTTTGTCCGGTGACACACCGCTGAACAGCAGCGGTCCCCGCACGGTCGCGGTGTGGCGAGGGTGCTCAAAGTGCTGGTAGGCGCCCGATTTGGAATACCAAGCCGTGCTTGGGTAACCTCATGTTCACCAACGCGGGGTGGAGCAGCTCGGTAGCTCGCTGGGCTCATAACCCAGAGGTCGCAGGTTCGAATCCTGTCCCCGCTACCAGGTAAAACGGCTCCCAGAGGCAACTCTGGGAGCCGTTTTCATTGGGTTTGTGAACGGATTTGTGAACGTCAGGACTTCTGCGCTGCTGAACTCGTGGAGGCTCTGTAGAGGCGCATCTAATCTGGCGGTACGGACCTCGCCGATAAATGGCAGCGTTGCAACGACACGCTCTAAGCAATGTCGGAGCCGCTCGCTATGGTCGATGCGGCAGTGATTGTGCTGCATCTTTTAAATCGGGGGTCAATGATGGCAAAGACAGTTTTCTACAGCTTCCACTACGAGCGTGACGTCCATCGTGTGCAGCTCGTCCGCAACATCGACGCTCTTGAAGGCCAACCGCTCTTGAATTCGCAAGACTGGGAAAGTGTCCGCAGTCGCGGCGACCAAGCCATCATGAACTGGATTGACGATCAGATGCGCTACAAGCGAGCGGTGGTCGTGCTGATCGGGCAGCAGACTGCGAGCCGGCCGTGGGTCACATATGAGATCCAGAAGGCATGGAACGACCGCAAACCTCTGCTAGGCGTCCAGATTCACGGCTTGTCATCGATGGGCAGCGTCGATCGCGCTGGACCAGACCCCTTCGAGGCCGCTGGTCTACGCTCCGCCGGCATACCCGTGTTTGATCCAACCCGCACAGATTCGCAGGCCACCTACGCGGCGCTACGCCTGAACCTCGCTACGTGGTCCGACCGGGGAGTGAAACGACCGTGAGCTTATACAACGAGGAAGATTTCCGCCGCAGAGTCGGTTTGACCGCGAGTGCGGCTGAGTTCTCTCTCCGAACCGGGGCGACGGCCGCGGTGGGAACGTTCGACATATTTCTCAGCCACAGCGTCCGGGATGCGCGGGTGATTCTCGGTCTTCGTGACTGGCTAACGTCCAAGAATCTGAGTGTGTACGTCGACTGGATCGACGACCCGGAGTTGGATCGCACTGCTGTGTCTCGCGCCACAGCAGCACGTTTGAGGGAGCAGATGCGGAACTCGACCAGCATGATTTTTGCGACATCACGCAATGCCAAGACATCGCGCTGGATGCCCTGGGAGCTCGGCTATTTTGATGGCTTCAAGGCCAGTGAGAGAGTTTCGGTCATGCGCCTGGACAGCTCCAGCAGCGCAAAGTTCGCAGGCGAGGAGTACCTCGGCCTCTACAAACAAATCGAACAGCTCCAAGTGCCAGACGGCAGATCACTTCCCTACGCAGTACTGCCCTCGCGTAAGAAGGCGGAGCCATTGTCGTCCTTTGGCGCTGCGGCTGGCCGCTATGTGGACATGGTGACTTGATGCCTGCAGTAGACCCCAGCTCGGCAGGTGAGGTCGACCGAAGCGATCATCACAAGCACATGGACTACGTCCAAGCAGTCATCACCAGGCTGGCAAACAATTCATTCCTGTTGAAGGGCTGGGCGTTGACGTTGTCCTCAGCACTCTGGGTTTCGGGATCACGCAGAAGCACGCAGGACTTGCCCTCGTGGCCCTTGTGCCGGTCTTAGCTTTCTGGGTGCTCGACACCTACTATCTTCGCCAGGAGCGGGCATTCCGAGGAATGTACGCCGATATCGCAGCAAAAGAACTGCGGGACTTCACAATCAATCCAACGCCGTATGCGGAGCAGCAACGGTGGTGGGGCGTTGGATTTTCCTTGAGTCTCAGAACTTTTTACCTCGCGATCATTGTCCTGACAGTCGTCGTGGCCATCGTCCTGGCCGTCGCTGATGCATCGTCGCCAAAACCGAGTACCCCGAATTTGCACGGGAACGAGGGCGCGTCTGAAGAGCAAACACCCGCTAGCAGTGCCGTTCAATCAAGCCAATCGTCGAGACCGATCCCCCCACCGCCAACGTCAGTTGCCCCGGCGCCTACTCGAACCTCACAAGGGTCCATCGAATCGACGAAGGCACCGGAGCCGAGTTCCCAGGAAACGGCTGCGTCAACTCAGCCGTGATGATCGACGGTTGAGCGTATGTTCTCAGCGACTGAATCAAGCTGCGCGACCTGCCACTTAGCATCATCCGGCCAGAGGTCGGGCATCCTATCGCCGGGTTTCCGAGGGACGACATGGATATGTAGATGGAAGACGGACTGGCCCGCGGCCGCACCGTTGGACTGAATGATGTTCATGTCCTCGGCATTTACTGCTGTGGCAACGGCCGTAGCGACCCGACGGGTGGCGTCTGCCAATGCGTGTGCCTCACGCTGGCCAACCGCCCATATATTCGGCAGATGCGCCTTCGGAACCACAAGCGTGTGGCCCAGCACGGCCGGCACATCCGGTAGGAAGGCCAAGACGTCGCTAGTTCGCAACACCTCGCGAGCCGGGGCGCGACCGGCGACGATAGCGCAGAAAGGGCATTCGCGCGGCGGGCTATCCGCATCCACGACGATCTCGCAAAGATCTGCCGACGTGCAGCCGGTGGTGGCTCATCAGGCAACTCTACTGAAGGACGCACAGCGTCCGTATGACTTAGAACCACGCACTCCGGTCGCTGCGCTCTCCCGCTCCTGAGGCGTTCCAGGTTGCTTAGACCGGTGTAATTGCCGCTGCAGGTTGGCGAAACTCTCCGCAATCCGGCGTTCTCCGAGCCTCAGTCTGAGGCGATTGGAAGTCCGTAGCCGTCCCCGATCAGGAATTGAGCCGCCTGTTCGGCAGCCTCTCGGTCGTCGTTCTTGAGCACGTGGGCGTAGGTCTGCAGAAAGAACCCGACGTCCGCGTGACCGATACGCTCGCTCACGATCTTGGGACTGACACCAGCCTTCAGAGCCGCGGTCGCGTATGAGTGCCGAAGATCATGGAAGGTGATACGTTCGAGGCCGGCGGCGGCCGCCAAGCGGTCGAACCGTTGGCGGATGGAGTCAGGGTGCGGCGGTCGGCCGTCCTGGAACGTGAAGACGTAGTTTCCAGGGTGATAGTCCGTCCCGAAGAATGCTCGTTCTTCATTCTGAAAATCACGCCACTTCTCAAGTGCCGCAGCAGTAGTTTGATCAATCGCGATGGTTTGATCTGCGTTGCGCGTCTTTCCGCCGGCCTTATCTCGCGCGTGCCCGCCAACGACCACTCGATTGTCGTGCACTGTGATCTCGCGAGCGTCCAGGTCGACGTCATGCCATCTGAGGCCACAGATCTGCCCACGACGTATTCCGGTGGTGAGTTCTAGAAGAAAGAGCGCGGCGAATCGATCGTGACTGACCGCCCGAAGAAACTTCTGTATCTGCTCCGGGTTCCACACAGTGCGCCGAGCCCGGGAACGTTTAGGCGGCCTCACGTTCGCTGCTGGATTGTGGGCCTTGTACTTCCACGCGACGGCATCAACCAACGCTCGGTGGATCATGGCGTGAATGTTTCGAACGGTCTTTGGTGCTAGTCCGGGATTGACCCTTCTCGGGACGATTCCTGCCTTGTACCGACGGACAGCGGCACGAGCGGCATGAATCGTTGTGCCACAAACGTTAGCGACTTCACGTGGTGCCGGCGACTCTCCGTCGACCACATGGGTGAGCCAATAGCGATACATCTCGTAGTTTCGGTCTTGTTTGATCCGGCCTTCGGTAAGGAGTTTGGCGTACAGCTTCAGCAGCTGTGGCTCATCGAGTTGCTGGAGCTTTTCTGCCCCGATGTGGGGCACAACGTAGCTCCGGGCGTAGTCCTTCCAGTTCTGCCACGTTGTGGCATCCATTGATGCCTCAACGGCGACGAACCATTCCGCGAAGAATTGAGCAACCGTGCGGGTAGAGGGTCGCACCACGCGACCCTGATCCGCTTCCCGCATTGCATCGCGACACGCTTTCCATGCCTCCTTCTCAGTCGGAAATCCGCCCTTCGAGATCGTGGGATATTCGCCGGTAGAAGCATCTCTTTCAGGCGCTCGGAAACGGTATGTCCATGTCCGCCCACGCTGATAGACGGCTCCCTTCACGAGGCGATCAACTCACGCAGTTCTGCAGTGACGATGTAGACGCGTCCTCCCAGCCTGCGCACAGGAAGCTCGCCAGATGCAGCGAGTCGGTAAGCAGCAGCGCGGCTAATTCCCAGAATGCTGGCTGCGCGCGGGACCGCGAGGAGCAGCGGAAGATGATCAAATACGTTTGACTCCATTTGATTTCACCTCCCCTCAGCCGTCGTTGAATTGTCTCTCGACACTGACAGCTTCTGAGGGCTGCATCGCGGGCAGAACTCCGCTGCTTCTGTGCCGTCCGCCTGTGTGACTGTGATCGTGCGCGACAAGGGGTCTTCGCACTCGCCGCACCACGGCCTCTTTCGCCGGACGGAGAAGGTCGGTGGGGTTGGCAGCTCTGACAGCCGCGACGCCAGAACGGCAGCGGGATTACGGACTCCCTCAGGCCGGGATGAAAGGTGGGCCACCAACGTTTGCGATGTCCAGCCCGCCGCGAAAGCCTCCTCGATTGCCGGTGACAGTCTTATCGCTTCTCCCCTGCTAATTCGCCACGGCATGGGAAGACACTCCAGCACGGAGGCCGATGATGGTTCGGGTGGTGGTTCTATTGAAGGGTTCAAGGGGTCCGCGAATTGGACCTCCGGCGGTCCGGGAGGTGAACCGTCTCGGTCTGGAGATTGGACGGTCCCGGTCGCGTTGGCGGACTGAGGGAGTCCGACATCAAGACTGGGGCGCGAGTGCGTCGCATCGGGAACTTTGAGGAGGTAATGACTTGGGCGTCTGGCTCCGGACTTGTGGTATTGAGCAACTCGCACAACGCGCCCGGCCTCTTCCAGCTTGCTGAGCGCCTTTAGGACCGTGCTTCGCGCAGCACAAGATTCCGACACGAGCGTACCTAGGGACGGGTAGCAGGAGAGGCTCTGGTCTGCGCGGTTCGCTAGCAGCATGAGGATAAGACGCTCGATAGGAGTCTCGACCTCGATACTTATTGACCAGTTGAGTGCTTTCCAACTCATCTATCGCCCCTACTTACCAACATCATTGCGTCGATCATTCGGTTTCCACACTCTCTCGAACGGCTAAAGGCGAACGCTCGGACGGACGTCGTGCACGCTCGCTCCGGCTGTCACGAGCTGTAGCAATCTCGGTTAACCGGAACGTAGTTGAACGGATGAAACGGCGTCCACTACGTTGGGCAACTTAGTCAGATTTCAATGCCTGTCGTCATCCCGCCCGGACAAAAGGCGAATCTGGAACGGTGCGGGGCGCTCCGCCGCGACCGGCCATGTCGTCTGCGCAAGGGGGCATCAGAAACATCCACGCAGGGACCGCAGATATGCGTCCTCTGTGGTCTATCCGTGCGAGCCTGGCAACCCGAAAATAGTTTTGCAGCAGCATGGTTGATCACTAGTTGAGTGCTAGTTGACCCCTAGTTGGCGACTCGTTGTGCACTGGTGAAGCATTCATTAGTCCATGAACGTATGCGTCTCTGACAGTCGGCCGGGGGCGACCAGTGCTGTTGTTAGGTAATACCTTTGGATTGGTGGTCAATCACCGCGCTGTACCGGTAGCCTGGGGGTGTGTACCGCACCACGTCGGCTGCAGGCTTTGGGCGATGCCAGTTGAGCCCCGTCGAACGCGCGCGCCTCGTCGTTGTGGCCACGGTGACAATGGGTCCGATTGGCTTCTCCGAAGTCGCGGAGGCATGTTGTGAACGATGAACTGAGTCAGGCAAATAACCGCGGATTCGAGCTCGGCAGGAGACATGCCGCACTTGCGGATGTCATTGGACAAGCAGCACTCTGGGCAAGATCTTTCGGGGTTTCAACCGCCGAGGTCCTACCTGATGGGTCGGTGTTCATGACATACCCGCTCACGCAGCATGCTGACGACCTCATGGAGCTTTGGAGGCTTCTTGGGGGCGCGTGCGTCAACCTGGCCGCCTCTTTCGAAGGCCGCATGAGCACCCAGGATGTGTCAGTAACGCCACTCAGTTACGGGGCTGCGATCCAGTCACCGACATACGTGATCGGCGCAGACTTCGTACACGTCCTTCAATCAAGAAGCGCGCATCGCTCGACTTTGCAGGATCTTTGGCGAAATGAAGTGACAAACGCAGCAATGTATCTCAGTGTTTGCGGTATTCGCACTGACGGGCTGGAGCGGTATGCCTCGATCTCACAAGCGCTCGTCGACGACGCTTCGACGGTGGTGCGTGAAGCCTACGCACACTCGGTGGCGGTCACCTATGGGCGGATTTGGGCTCGTGCTTCCCAGGCCAATGAGGGACGGGTACTCATGGCATGGATGAAGGCACTGGCTGACGGAGGGTTCAGCTTCGAGGAGTGCGTCTTGGAACTGCGCGACCTAAAAGTTGCATCGCCGGAGGCGGTGTCCTGTTGCCTCAATAGCAAGAGTGCTTGGCTGCACGAAGAATGAGCGTCCTGATTCTGGCGGGCATTCCTAATACGGAGTTCGATGTCCGAGTTGCGTTGTTTGATTTCAGATATCAAGGATGGTGTTGTGTGCGCTGCAGGTAAGGACATCGGAGTTGGTCGGAGCGTCCCTGGTCGAAAGTCTGTCGATATTTTGCTCTCGGTGCCTGAAGAATTGAAAGAGCGCATGGTCAACACCATCGCGTGGACGCGGCCCCATACCGGCATCAGTACTCAACAACAGTTCATCCGCAAGGCAATGGCTGATCTATGTGACCAGCTCGAACGTGATTACAACGGCAGCAGAACATTTGAACCACCCGTAGTTCTCGACGAGTGAAGGCATTCCTCGCAGACTCGGCGGCCTGGCTCCCTCGTAGGTGCGCGGCGAGCTCGCAATCGACGACCTCGGCGGGTCAGTCCGTCGTTTGTCCCCTGCGAGTCGTAGGTAGTGGGAATTTCATCCGTTAGTGTCTGACCGCGGTATGCCGTAGCGGGCGCGGATCTCCTCCTCGCTGAGCGTGCTGTCTGCTTTTGACTCCTGCAGCGATCCTCACAGGTCTGCCTCATTGATAGGCCAGTCATCGTCGTCGAGTGCAGCGCTTATGTCCTCGTCGGCCGGGTCAGGCTCTTCCCACACCGCGGCTTCGGTAGGGGGTAGCGGCTCGTCGAAATCATCTGGGATAGCGAGGTCGGGCAGTTGACCGAAGCGGCGCGGGGGAGTGGGGGGCAGAGGAAGCTCTGATCCAGCGTCACCGTCCTCGCTTGTCATCCCTCCAGGATAGGGAAGTTGGGACATCCGGCGCGGGAACGGACGGGCTCATCGTGGTGGGCGACGCACTCAGGCGCTCGCTTCTGGCCTTCGCCTCGTTGTCGTCGAACTTCGATTCCACTCGCGAGGTTTCTCTGCTCGAATCTCGACCACTTCAGGCCCACCCTCCACCAGCGCTGATTTGTCGAGTGTTACCTATAGGCAACAGATCTGCGGAAATTTGCTCTTTCGAATGTGCCCTCGGCGGTGGCCCGGTGTCACTCGCTCGCGATATCGTCGTGTCATGACCATGAGGGGCCGGTCGCGTCACCGCACCGGGATCACCGCCGCGAGGGCGGCGTTCGCGGTCGCAATAGGTGCAGTGGTGACCAGCGGCCTGGCCCTCACTCATCCGGTCGAACCGAGCCAGCACACGGTGAACGTGGTTCCCTCGCCGCCACCCACCTACAGCAGCAGCGACACCGAGGCCGCGAAGGCGGCGGCCTGCTCGGAGTGGGATCGGGCGGCACGGTCGACGGCGTTGGCGAGCAGGTCCAGCGCCGAGGCGCTGGAGCAGAGCTGGACAAGCCCGGAGAGCCTCGCCGCGCTGGCCACGGAGAAACGTACCGGTATGGCCGCGGTTTCGTACCTGCGTACGCGACTGACTGACGCCACACCGGCTTCGACAGCAATACCGCTGCACGATTGGATGGCGGCCAACATCGACATGTTGCACGCGCTAAACATGCGGCACTGGGACGAGGCCGCGCGTGAACTAAGACGCGGTAACGAACTGATCGATGTCATCACGTTCGAGTGCGGGTTGCGCTGATGCCTGCTGTCGGAGGGTCTGCCGGATCGTATGGGCGGCTGATCGTTACGCCAGACATGGAGCCACCGGACGCTACGCACTGGGACACCCAGGAGCAGACCTACCGGGCCGGTGCGACATCGTGGGACAGAATCCACCAGCAGATCGTCACTGACAGCGCGGAGTTTCGCGATGCCGCGGATTCGCAGGGTTTCGACGAGGTTCACCGGATGAACGCGGTGTTGGCCGAGGAAGCTAAGACGATCGCCGAGTGGCACGACAAGTGCGCCAACAAGTGCGCCGATATCGCCACGGTGCTGCGCGATACACGCGCCGGTCAAGAGCAGCTCGTCCGCGAGGCAGACGCCAAGATCGCGAGCGCGAGCCTCCCAGGCGAAGCCGAAGCCCTGGTGACCCAGTACCACGGCATAGCCCGATACCAAACCGAGGCGGGAGTAACCGCCGCAATGGCCTCCCACACCGCCTTCAAGGCGAGCACCGAAAACACAAGGGCACTAGACCTTTTGACCAAGTGGGGCGATGCTCCCACCGCTCCAACAGTCCAGCCCGTCGACCACACGTCACCGGGAATCGAACAGGATGAAAACCCCTACCGCTACACCGAAAAGCGGGAAGCCGGGGCTGACGCACCTAAGCCTGTGGACGACGCGCCGACCGATCCTGCAGCTACGTCAACCACGCAGCCTGGAGTTGGTCCCGGCAGCAAGTCGGCCGCTGGTGATGAGGGCATCAAGGCCGCGACCGGGCCGGTAACGCAGCCGACGCCTGGCGTGACTTCCTCATCAGCGGCCTCAGCGCTCGGCGGTGCCGGTATGCCGTCCATGGGCGGCATGGGTGGCGGCGGGATGGGTTCCGGTGGCGGGATTCCGAAGATGCCTGGCAGTCTGGGAAGCAGCGGCATTCCGGGGATGGGCTCTAATTCACTCAGTGGCGGTGTCGGGCAGATACCCGGCGCGGCAACTAGTTTGCCGAACGCAGGAGCCGTTCCAGGTACGGGCAGCGTGTCGCCGTTGTCGTCGGCGTTCAACCAGGGAATGGCGACTACGGCGGGGATGGGCGGCGGAATACCGTCTGCACCACCTCCAGCCCCAGCGAGTCCGTCACCGGCCCTATCGGCCGGTGGTGGGCATGCGGCACCCCCGGTGTCGGCGGCCCCCGGTGGGGGCGTCTCGCCGGCAGGGGCGCAGCCGGGCATGGTGTCCCAAGCCGCCCCGGCGGCTGCCGCGCCTACCGGCGCGGGGACCGGCGGTGGTGCGCCGATGATGCTGCCGCCGGGTTCGATGGGTCCCCCCGCCGGTGCGCCACCCCCGGCGCCGACCGGGCCCGCGGGCTCCCTCAGCTCAACCAATGCCCCGGCAGCGCCCGCCCCGTCCGCAGCGAGTGCGGCTGCGGGCCCGACTCTGATTCCGGCCAGTGTGGTCGCTGCGGGCCAGACCGCAGCCGCCCGGGAGCGCCGCGAGTCCGTAGACGCAGCGGCGGCCAAAGAGCTGGTCTGGAGACTGCAGCACGCGGCCTATATGGCGCGCAATCCCGCGGCAGGATGGGCGGTCGGGGTGTTCCGCTCCCCGAGCGGCACCGAGACGGTCATCACCTCCAATGACGGGTCCAGCTACATCCCGGCTGGGGTGTTCGTTCCGCGCTCGGTACGAGTACTTTCTACAGATCCGTTGCTGGACGATAACTTTCGGCGGATGTGGTTCGGCTGGGGCGATCCCGCACGGGTCCTCGTCGAGTACGCCCAACTGCGCGGCCAGTGGGGCTGGAAGCTGGTCGCAGCAGGCACCACGGCGGGGGTCAACGTTTTGCGGGATGCCGGGGTGGAGCATCCGCCGTCGTGCTCGGGAGACACCAACCCGCTGCTACAACAAGGCGTCGAGGTGCCTGCCCCAGTGCTCGACGACATGCACGTGCACCGGCTGGCGGTGCTGTGGCCCGAGGTGTGTCCGCGGCTGCTACGCATCATGGAGGGCGACCCAATTTTTCAAGACCGGATCGTCTCTGCGGTGACCGCGGCGATGATCAACGCAGCAACAACCCAGGCCCAAGTCATCGACGGCGGTATTGACGAAGCGTTACGTCTCGTCTGGGCGATCCGCGGCAGTGACCGCGAGCCATCTCTGCAGCAGTGGGCGGACTACGACAAGGCGGCCAAGGCCCTCAACGTCATGACCGCGATGCGCCGACCAGCTTTCGCCACCAATACCGGCGCGGTCGCCGATCCCAGCGACACCACCGAAGAGCTGGCCGACTACCGAGCGCACTGGATCGTTGCGCGTACCGCCGAACACATCGGCGGGTGGTCCAGGCGCCCGCTGCCGCTACCCGACATGTGTTACGCCGCCGCCGCTACCGGCGACCCTGACCTGCTCGACATGATCCTCAAGGCTCTTGTCAGCGTTGAAGAGGACCTCCAATACGAGGCTCCTCGATGACGACTCCAGCGGGTGCGGACGGCGCGGCCTGGAGAGTCGAGCTGGAGTGCTGGCATGCCGAGCTGGCCAACACCATCGACCAAGCATCTCTGTGGGCACGGGAGTTTCACGTGCCCACCGGGGACAACCTCTGGGGTGATACCTCGGCACCGCCGAGCTATCCGCTAACCGGGTACGGCCACCGGCTAGAACAGATCGGTGCGACGCTGAAGATGGTGTGCGCGAACGCATCTTTAGACCCGCCGGTCTTGAGTTGGGATCGCACCACGCTGGAAGCACCGCCGAGGATCCGGATACCTGGGTGCGACCCCGATTTGCGAGAGGCCGACTACACCGAGGGCGGCCAATATCTCCTCTACATCCGGCCAAGCGCCTCCAATTCCGATAGCGTTACTGCGCAACAGCATTGGCGCACTGCACTCGGCTTCGCCGCTCCGTCGGTGCTGGAACGCGAGTTTGGGATACCGCAGCTCGCTACGTACGCCGAGCAGGCTCAAGGGCTGCTCGACATCGCCCATGACACGGTGCGTGCGGCTTTCCGTGACAGCGTGGCCGCCACCTACGGCAGGATATGGGCCACGTGGCCCACAACCGGTGAAAGTGCCCGGCCTCTGCTGACGTGGATGGGAGAGCTTACTCAGTTCGGCTGTTCAGTCGAGGAGTGCGAAGCCGTGCTCCGCGATATCGAGGTGTTCGACCCCCAGGCCGTGGCGCACTGCCGCGCGGCCCACGAATGGTGGCACCCGGAAACAGCCTGACCGCTGGGGTTATGCGGCGGTGATGGCGATGTGGAGGCGTTTCCCGCAGGCTGCGGCGAGCCGTTCGAGGGCGTCGATACCGGGGGTGCGTGCTCCGTTCTCCCAGGCGGCGACGGCGGATTGGCTGGTGCTCATGGCTGCGGCGAGCTGGGTTTGGGTGAGGCCGGCCTCGGTGCGGGCGGTGTAGACCAGCTCGGCGAGGTCCATCGCTCGGCCGGCGTCGTGGTATGCCTGCTCGTAGGTCTGGCGCTGCTCGTCGGTGAGGGCGGCCTGGCGCTGGGCGCGGGCGGTTCGGTAATCGACCCCACCGCTGGAGGTGGCGGCCTTCTTCGCAGCGGCGGGGGTTTTCTTGGCGGCCCTCTTCGGGGCAGCGGCCTTCTTCGCGGTGGCGGTCTTGACGGCCATGGCTGGGTTATCCCTTCTTGGTCTGGTGGCGTCGTAGCGCTTTGCGTGCGCGGGTGATCTCGTTGCGTTCGTTTTGGCGTTGTTTGCGGAATGTAGTCAGGGTAACCAGCTGGCGGTCGGGGTCGGCGGTGTAGGTGATGCGTTGGTTGACCTGTCCGCAGCGAAACCTCAACTCCCACAGTTTCTCTGATAGATAGCGGTTGTGCGGCATGCCTAGGGTGATGCCCTCGGCGGCGAGCCGGTCGAGGGCCTGATCGGCCTGGGCGAGTTCGCTTTCAGGCAGACCGGCATACCAGCGTTCCACTTCGCCGCTGAGCATGATCCGCCACTCATCACCCACGCCCCGAATATACCGGACTCGGTATATACCGTCAACGATATATATCGGGTGCGGTGGGTGCGCCCGCGTCAGTCGATGTCGAGGCCGTGTCCGCGGTCTCTGCCTCGATCGCGTGTGGGTGGGGTAGTGAGGGTGCGCCAGCTGCGGGCGGCGATGGCGCGGTGTTCGTCTGCGGCGGCGGCAAGTCTGGGATTCTCGATGTCGGGTGCGGGGCGGGTGTTTTCCGCCCAGGGGAGGCTGAGTCCGTCGAGAAGTCGGCGGGCGCTGCCGGGCTGTCCGTTGTCGATGAGCAGGAGCCGGCCGTGGGCGGGGACCAGGGCGGTGGCCACGGCCGCGAGCGCGTCGGGGTCGGCGGCCGCGGCGTCCTCGACGACGATGACCGGTCCGCGCCGAGTGAGTTCGTGGATGGTGATCTGCTCGGCGAGGTGGTTGAGGCTCTGTCGGCCGGGTTGTGGTGTCGCGGTGACGCGAACGTGGTGGCGGTGGGCGTCGGTGGTCGCTGTGTGGATCGCTTCGCCGAGGTCGGGGGTGTAGCGCTCGGCCGCCACGGTGGCCACCACGTAGGGCGCGGAGAGCGCGACCGCGGCGGGGTCGGTCCGTGGCCGCGCCAGGGGGAGCGGGTCGGCGTTGCGCCAGGCGGCGGCCAGGACCTCGACGAGCGCACGCTCGTCGGCATGCATGCTTGCGTGCACGCCTTCGTCCTGGGCGGTGGCGTGCCGATCGGGGTGGGCTGCGGTGCGGGACAGCGCGTCGGCCAGCCGCCACCACAACGCTGCGGCGGGCATCTCATCGGGCAGCGGTCCTTGGCGTGCAGCGTCGGTGAGAGCATCGCGAATGTCGTTGGTGCGGGCGGCATTGGTGAGGTGGGCGGCCAGGGTGGGCCAGTAGGCGTCGGTGCGGATACGGGGGTCGATTTTGTCGAGGAGGTCGTTGAAGCGGGTGGGGTCGGCGCCGTCGCGTTCGATGGCGTCGGTGCCGTGGCGTTGCAGCCGGTCTTGGATTGCGCGGGTGGCCACCGGGTATTGGGGCGGGCCGGTGAGGCGGGTGTCGGCGTCCTCGACCCCGGTGGCGGCCCGGAACACGGCGATTTCGGCGGCCAGAACAGGGTTGGCCGCGACCAGGGGCTGCGCCCAGCTCGGCGCGGTGTCGGGGGTCCAGGCTCGGGCTTGTTCGCGGATCTGCGCGGCCAGCTCCTCGACAAGGCTTTCGCGGCGGCGCAGGTAGTCGCCCCATTGCGGGTCGCAGGCCAGGGCGGCCGGGACGGCGGGCAGCCAACGCAGCGGCCCGCAGTCGCGGCCGGCGGAACCGGTGGGGTCGATGCGGTAGTCCAGCACCGCGGCCGCGTCGGCGGCATCGTCGAGGCCGCCTCGAGCGTGGGCGGCGGCCAACAGTTCGCCGGGATCGGCTCCAGAGAGCGCCCGGATGGCCAGGCGACGACGCAGCACGGGCCACGCCGCGCAGGTACTGAGGTCGGTATGCACGGATTCAGCGAGGGCGTCGAGACGGTCGCGGGCACCCGCGCCGAGCTGGTGCTCGGCCGCAGCACCGAGGGCGTCGGTGAACATGTCGGCGGCCGCGGCGAGCCTGCGGGTCGGGTCGGCGGCCTGGCGGGCGGCCGTAGTGGCCGAGACCTGGCCGCCGTCGCGGGCCACGATCCGGGACAGAACGTCTACGGCGGTGTCGGGGTGGGTGGCCTTGGGAGCCAGGATGCGGTGCGGGTCGGCTTCGGCGGTCGACAGGTAGAGATGGTTTTCGGCGCGGCCGCGGGTGAGGGCGACGTAGAGCTGTTGGCGGGTCAGGTGCTCAGCACCTACCACATGGCAGCTGTGTCCGGCGGTGGAGCCCTGGGCGCCGTTGATGGTGGCGGCGTAGCCGAGGGTGACGTGTTCGGTGACGTAATCGGCCGGCAGGGTGATCTCCCGTCCGGTGCCGCGATGACGAGCCCGTAACGCCCCGTCACGGGCGACATCGAGGATTTCGAAGGTGTAGCCGTTGCGGACGTAATCAGTGCCCGACAGGGGCAGCCAGCGGGCATTGCGGCGGGTGCGGATGACGTCGCCGACGCTGGCACGGAGTTGGTCGGCAAGCACGGTTTCCCGACCCTGCCGCCAGTTCGGATCCGCGTCGACGAGGGCGGCCAGACGCGCAGTGCGGGCGCGGGCGTTGAGGTCGTCGACGATCGCGTTGGTGGGTCCCAAGAGCAGGCTGTCGCGCCCGGCGTCAAGGTCGGCCAGCCACGCCGAAAACGCGGTATCCGCGGCGGTCTGTTCGGTACCGACGTGAATGCGACCGGAGTCGATGTAGAAGCCGATCCCGGCCGGATCGCCGCCGCGCAGCGCCAGCGACGCCGCGGCCTCAGCGCGGGAGTGAAACCGCACGACTTCCGAAAGCGTTAGCGCCCCGGTCTCAGTAGCGATGTCGCGCAACACCCCGCCAGCCGAAATTGACGTCAACTGGCAGTCATCAGCAACCAGCCGCACACTCGCGCCCTTGCGCTGCGCGTCAGCGATCATCGCGTCCAGACCCGCGGTCGAAGCCATGCCGGACTCATCGACGATGATCAACGTGTCCGGTCCGATGTCGTTGAACCACTGCGGTGTTCCGAACGTCGCGGCGTTGTCCGGATCAGCGCAGTGGACGTACTTGTCGAGGGTGTCGGTGGTCGCGCCCAAATCCTCCCCGAGCACGATCGCCGCGGCCGCGGTCGGGGCCAATCCGAGGACATGTCCACCCGAGCTGCGCCACGCATGCGCCAGCGCGGCCATGGCCGTGGTCTTGCCCGCCCCGGCGGGCGCCAGCGCCAATGCGACGCGGCGTCCGCTGGTGGCCATCTGCTCGACGAGCGCGGCCTGACCGGGGTTAAGTGGCTTGCCGCGGGCGGCCGAGTCGGCCAGCGCGATATCGACCTCGGAGGTGGTGGCGACGCGGCCGTCGCAGCGTGCGACAGCGGCCAGGATGCGCTGCTCTGCGGCGAGAACTTCGCGGCTGGTGTAGGTCGCCACGCCGTGGCGGCTGTAGACGCTTGAACCGTCGCGGCGACGCAATGCGACAGGCTCACCCAACTCGCCGTCCTCGACACGGGCGTGAGGCACCGAGAACGCCTCAGAAAGTGCTGTGTCGGTGAGCCGTTCGACAAGCTGCGACACGTGTGCGACACCCGCGTTCCGCACGACCCGAAGGGCTTCGGCGCGCACGTGGTGGGCCTGCCAGGTCGCGCGCGATTCGGACACGGTGGCGATGATTGCGACAGCACGCGACGCCACCCATTCCGCGGTGATTTCCGGTGCCTTCTGGACGCGCCGGGGGCCTAAAACTGTGGCCAGCATGCGTTCCAATCCATCGTGGCCGAGGACCTCGATAGCTTGGGTGCGCCAGGTGGTGCGCTGCTCTGCGAAAGAGCGCGGTTCGTGCTTGGCTTCGCGCGATTCCAGGGTCGCTTGTTGAGCCAATGCGAGGGATTCGATGGTGGTGGGTTCGCGGCCGTGATTGTGCTGGAACTGCTTGGCCAGCTCGGCGGTGCGGGCCTTGATCGCGATGCCGCGACTCGACCAACGCATCATCAATTCCGCTGACATCCCAACGATCTCGCGCACGGGTCGTTTACCCCGTCCACGGGACGCCTCGGCGAAGTCCACACCGAGCCGGTCGATGGTGTGAACTTCCATGCGGGTGTTGTACATCTCCGAAGCCGCCACGATGAGCCGGTGCAGCGGTTGACCATCCAGAGCGAGCCAGCGGCGCACCCCATTTTGGTCGAGGTAAGACACCTTGTTGGCGATCGCTACATGGGTGTGTAGATCGGGGTCCCCGGCACGTGAATCGCGATGGGTGAACACCGCGGCGATGAGCCCTTCGGTGTCGACTTGTGCGACACCGTTGGTGCCGGTACGGGTGAAGGCGGCGTTGTCTTGCAGCCACTCCAACACGTCGGCCACCGCGGCTTCGTGAGCGGCCTCGATCTGCTCGGCAATCTCTCGCGGGGCAATCGCCCACAGCGCCGAAATCGACTTCACCGGAGAGAACGTCAAGTCATAGCCGGCCACCGCTGTAGTGCGTGCCCTGGTGGCCCGCGCGACGAACCCTGACAGCTCCCGTTCATCGGCCGGGTCACGGCCAAACTGCTCGGCGAACATCTCCCGAGCCACCTGTGTACGGATGCCTGCCCGCACGTCATCGTCGATAGTGGCGTTGCCCGCCAGACCGGCCCCGATGTTGTGAGCGCGGAAAGCTTTCCCGACACGACGGGTGAACTCCGACGAGCGCTCCTCCCGCACAGGGTATTTACGGCCTAACTGTGCGGCCGCGGTCGCGGGTTGAACGCGCAATCGCGGGGACAGATGGGCAAAAATCTTGTCGGCGTTGGGGTGCCAACCCAGCCCAAACAAGGCTTTCATTTGCTCCTCGGTGACCACCGATCCGCCTTCGACGGCCCACACGTTTCGGCGCACTTCATCGCTGACCTCACGGGCTCCTGTGTCGGCCAACGCAGCCAGGCCGCGGCCCATCCAGCGGCCCGGCGATTCGCCCTTGGCCGAGTAATAGTCAGCCAGGCTGGAGCGGCCCCGCTCGGTGCTGTCGGCGGCAGCGACCTGCCGCACCAGGTACAGGTAGCCGTCCCCGGCGGTCAGCTTGTGCATCGACATCACCGCCGCATGCACCCCTTGGCCCGCATGAGCCCGAAAGTACGGAGCCAGTCGCAGAAAAAACCACCACCAGGAGCAACATTCCCAACCGCCGTTACCAAACCGTGACCTTCATGCAAGAGGTGTGTTGGCTTTACGTCTGTGGAAACGGGGGTGCGGGCGAGTGGAGCTGAGGTAAGTCAGTGGGGTGGCGAGCGCGTACCGGTGAGATGCGTTGAGCAGGAGGTTAATTCGATGACGGAATGGGGAGCGCGGTTAGGGATGAGGTGGGTGTAGCGGTGGCGGCGGTCGATGGCGGTGGCGTTGCGCCCGGAGCGCGGTGGCAGCGTCATGGGTGGCGTGCACTCCGGGGTGGTCCTGGGAGCTGACGAACAGCACGCCATCGCGGCGGGTGTGAGAATCCGACCCTCGCTGACGATGACCGCGACGACCGACCTGGCGCTACCTGTTCCGCCAGAACCAGGCCTCAGGCCACGTCTACCTGCTGTCGCCGTAGATCGTTACCCGCGCCTTGCACCCGTTGCGCTGGTTTTGCAGACCTGCTGCACGTACAGCAGGCGCAACCCATGAGCGACGGCATAGCCGTGCAACGCGACCCGCCGCTGCACCGCGGCGAGATCACTACTTGTCTTGCCGCCCAGCAGGGGTCAGCAGTGTGCGCGGCTGCTTGCGTTGAACCGCCAGCACGACCACGAGAATGATCGCGGCAAACACCGCTAGGGGCAACTAGATTCACAGTTCACAGTTGGTCGTCGGATCGGCCGCGCATAGTTAGTCGCGGGCCGTACGTCTTGTCGGCGTTCGCGGGGTCACTGTTGAACGCTGTGGCCAGCTGCACGTATCCGGCGTCGAGACTGCTCGCTCAGCGTTTCGGGCTGGGTCGGGGCTCGCTGGGGGTGGGCGTCGCCATCCTTCAACAGTAAGCCGCGGTGGTGCCGCTGGACGTGGGTTGAGGGTGCGGCGGGGACGTGCGGTAGGGGGCTGCGTTGACCACGCTGAGCGCGCCAGTTAGATCACGTCTCGATGGCCGCGATCCGATGCCGCGACACATCGTCAAGGCACAAAGCTGCGGGCGACCGGACCTATCGCTGACTTAGCGACCAACTCGGGACGGGTGATCATGGACCGCGGGAGTCCCGGCAAAGTACTCGTCCATGGCAATATGGCCTGGTTGCGATGGGGGTTGCTGGCCGTCCGCGATCAAGCGATACATGGACTTGGGACGGGGCGAGATGACGACTGAACCAGTGAGGACTGTAGCGGCTGTTTTGGAGCGGTTTCAGTCGGCGGCGTTTTCAGATTTCGCCGCCGCATTCAACGAGGGCCAATACGTTCTGTGGCTTGGCTCTGGAATCTCTCGCGAGAGAGTGCCGAATGTCTATGAACTCCTCGAGCGCGTCGTAGAGCACCTCCGTTCGAACATCATCGACGGCAAAACGGACTGCGTTTATCACGCAGCCCTCGATGAAGTGTTGCGGCTCACCGGCATGACTCGCGAGGAACTAGACAGCATCGACCTCTCTATGACGGTCGGAGATTGGCCGCTTAAGGACCGTATGGTCTCGACGCTGGTCACGAAATACTCCCAAGTGCTTGAAATTGCCGTGGGCGACCAGAACCCCGACGACTACCTTGTGTGGACAGGTCTTGACGTCCCGACGACGTATGGGTCACCGGGTCTTGAGCCGGATGTGGAGCACTACTGCATCGCGATCCTCATGCTCGAAGGGCTCGTCACATCTGGGGTCACGGCGAACTGGGATGGCCTCATTGAGAAGGCCTTGGATGAACTGACTCCGGCGTTCGGTTCACTGGTTCGGGTGGTCGTCAAAGGAGACGATTTTCGTATCGCCGGGCGGCGTATCGAGGTCATCAAGTTACACGGCTGTGCCGTGCGGGCCCGAGCTGACGAGGCCGGGTATCGAGGGCTCCTCGTCGCTCGCGAATCACAAATCTCGGGATGGACTGAGCAACCCGAGAACAGGCCGATGCGCAAGCGCCTCGAGGTGCTGTACGCGGACCGGTTGACGTTGATGCTGGGCCTATCGGCCCAGGACGCGAACCTTCATACGATGTTCGCAGCCGCCGCCCAAGACTTGGCTCGGCCGTGGCCGGCGTCGCCGCCTGCGGTTGTTCTCAGTGAGGAGCGACTGGAGCCGTATCACCGAATTCTGCTCAAGAGTACGTACGGTTCGAATCACCAGGGGAACGCCGACGCTATCGCACGGTCGGCACTTCTTGGCGCATATGGCAAGCCAACATTGCTGGCGCTGGTCTTGGGGTCGCTCACCGACAAGTTGAGTTACCTAATTGAGCACGTGGTAGGAACGTCGTGGGGTCCGGCTGCTGTCAAGCAATTACAGACAGACCTCCTCGGCCTCCGTAACTCGGCAGCCACTCATGCTGACCCCGACAACTACGAAGCGCTTGAGCATTCGGAAATCGCACAGTTTCAGCGGGAATTTCTCGCGCGTCTCATCGACGCGGTCAATTCGGCGCTAACCGTGTTTCGAACGGGCTGCATCCCATCTCACGATGAACGCCGCTATGACCCGTTGTCGGACCGTCCCGCTAACCAGGCGGTTCATAACGCTGACTTTCCGTCGAAGCAGTTCGGGTGGTTCGGTGTTGCGCTGGCGCTGATTGGTCACGGTCTGGCCCAGGGTGACTGGTTGGCCGTGCCGGGCAATAGCAAGGATCCCGGCGATGGTGTGGTTCGACTGGTCACCGGCCAACAGGATGCTCGGGTGTTTCTTGTCAAGGACGCCACGACGTCAACCAAACTTGAACTACAGGGCTCGTTCGACGACGGCGATGAGAATGTGCTGATCGTGATCGCCGATGAGGAGTCTCCTCGCTTCACCCGGTCCCCAAAACCCCGCTTCGGGCGTGACGGCAAAATCGGCCCTGGTCGTTTCAGTGTCGCATCGAGCATCAGCGATACAGACTCGGTCGATGATCTGTATGAGGCGTTTAGACTGGCAGGAGGGTTCTGATGACAAGCGTTCAAGAAGTCCTCACGGTGCTGGAGAACGCCGGTTTCGAACGTCTTCCGAAGCCACTAACAGTGGCCGGTACAGAGTTCGACTTCGACGCCGCCGCTCGCGGGACCGGCAACTCCCATGACCTGGTTCTGGTCGCAACCGGTCAAGTTCCCCGCCGGCGTCTGCAGCGTCTCGTCGCAGGTTTGGCCCGTTCTCTTGACGCAGCCGCATCGCGCCGACCCATGAGTCTTGTGATCGTTGGCGGCGTCGCTGCATCTGACCGAAACGAACTGGAGCGGTATGTCCGCGTCCTTCCCATCGCGTCTGCAACGCCCGATGTCACCGAAATAGAAGCGGCTGTCGCTGTTCTGCTGCCGCTCAAACTGCCGAGTCCGGACCTGGTCCGCGGCGGCGATCCGGCCGACGAGGTGATGGCGGCGCTCGGTCCACTGAAAACAACACCGGACCATATCGCGCTCATCGAGGCGGCGGCCGATGGCTCTGGCGCAGTAAGAGAGGCGCTCCGCCGATACGCGAACGAGGGAGCGGGTTGGACTGACGAGATCGAGGACGACGATGAGTGACGTTCCGATCCGACGTTTGATGGTCTCCGACTTTCGTTGTATCGAAGGCACACGTGATCTGCCGTTCGATGCCCCAGTCGTCCTTATTCACGGCCCGAACGGCACAGGCAAGACAAGCATCCTCTCTGCGCTCGAGCTCGCCTTGACTGGCCACATCCGGAGCATGGAACGACAATCCGATCGCTACCGAGCACATCTGCCGTTCTTCGGTCAGTCCTATGCAACAGTTCGAGTCGACGTCGCCGACTACCTCCAGGCGGACACTCCCGGCGTCCCTTTGACAGTGAACGGAGCCCGTTTAGAGGGCACTCCGGCGTTTAGCAGCGAAGCCGCCAACTTCTACTCTGAGCGGTGCTACTTGGACCAGTCGTCTCTCGGACGCCTGCTCGACTTGTATCAAGCCAGAGAGCGAAACGAACAGACCGCACTCGAAAAGTTCGTGAACGAACTGCTCGGCCTTGAGAAGCTGGACGCCCTGCGCGACGGGCTTAGCGACGCACATGACCTCAGGCTCCTGAAGAAGCTCGCAATCGGCGTTGACGAAGCCGACCGCGAAGCGAAGGTAGCGGCGACGCAACTCAACGAACAGAGCGCCGAGCGCGCCAAGGCTCGGACTGAGGTCGATACCGCACGGGTCGCGGTCCGTGAGGCCATCGTCGGACTTCACTTGAACACGGCTGACGGCATGACTGATAGTGATCTTCTCGGGTTCATCCGGTCGGCACTCAATGACCAAACCGCTCGTGCCGACGCTGTGGCTGCCGCGAAACTCCACCAGGAAATCATCGCCTTGGGCGGTCGCATCTCAGCGCTGACGGAACGCGCGACGACGCAACGAATCCAGGAAGCCCGCGCTGCGGTGGAGGCTGCGACCGCCGATCAAGAGGCGTGGGAGGGCGCGGAAGGGGCAAAGGCCCGGGCGTGGGAAGCAGCCGCCCAAGCCGCAGGTGCGGACACGCGCAGCGAACCACGCATCGCTGTCGAGCGCGCTTCGAGCCTTGCCCTCCAGGAGTTGGAAAATGACTCCAACATTCGCGCAAGGGCCGAAGTCGTCAGCACTCAACTGGCCGCTGACCGAAATGAGTTGGACGAGCTTCAGACGCGACTCGCCGATGCTCGTGAGCATTCGAGTGCTCTCATCGAGAGCCTGGCCGCGCTCAGTACCGTCATCGACAACAGCAACGTGTGCCCGGTTTGCGACCGCAACTTCACGGAAACCGGCCCCCACAGTCTCATCGCGCACGTCGAAACGAAACTTGCCGAGCTCACCACACACGGACAGCAGCTCATCGACCTTCGTAACGAGCGCGACCAATTAGCGGCACGGGTCACGCGGGCGGGAACTGATTACACGCAGCTCACGGTCCAACTCCTGCCCGCCGACCAGCGGTTGGCCCTCGAACAACGCCACGCAACACTTGTCGATCTCACCGCGCAGGTCGGCGAGATCGAGGCTGCTAAATCCCACGGCGCGGACCTCACCCAGCGTGTCAATGACCTGCGGCAATCACTCGACAGCCTTGAGTCGGCGTCATCAGAAGAGCGCCACATCGGCAGCGAACTTGCCAGATACGCGGCCCGACTCCAGATAAAGGTGTCCCCGGCGCTCGATTCGTTCCACACAATGTCGACTGAACTACTCGACCGGGCCGAGGCAGAAGTCGCCCGCCTTTCCGATGTCGCTAACCGGCGACGGACCCTCGACACCGAAGCAGCAGGTTTCGCAGCTGCCATCAAACGCGAATCCGCCATTGTTCAGCATCTCGCTGACCTCGCCGAACACAAGAAGCAGTGGGATGACCGGGTCACTGAATCGAAGAGGCGACAAGTAGTGGCGAAGGATGTCCACGAAGCCGCAACGCAAGCACGCACCAATATCGTCCATCGTGTCTTCACTGAGTCCCTCAACGAAGTCTGGAAGGCCGTGTTCACCAGACTCGCCCCGAGCGAAGGCTTCATCCCCAGCTTCGGTATCCCAAGCGCTACCAAGAAGACATTCGACATCACGTTGGAGACAACCCACCGAAACGGCGAAGCCAGCGGCCCGCCGCAGATGATGCTGTCTGCGGGCAATCTGAACACCGCCGCGCTCTCCTTATTTCTCGCGCTCCATCTCGCGGTCGAACCCATCGTCCCGTGCCTCGTCTTTGACGACCCGGTGCAGGCCATGGACGAAGTCCACGTCGCACAATTTGCTGGCCTCATCCGCCTCCTTGCGAAACAGAACGAGCGGCAAGTCATCGTCGCCGTCCACGAACGCGAACTGTTCGACTACTTAACCCTCGAACTCAGCCCGGCATACGAAGGTGACGAGCTGATCACTATTGAGCTCGGTGGACGCGCTAACGAGGAAGACCACGGCGTCACGCGCCACGTCTGGGTGCCAGATCCTGCGATAGCTAACTAAATGCGACGCTCATCGACACTCTGCTGGGTTATCCCTATTCTGTCGCCCCCGCCGATAAGGTTTCCCGGGTGAAGCGGTTGTGTTCGCCACTGGTGCTTGGATCGCGCCCGCGCGCGCCTAAAGCGGGGCGGCGATGAAGCATGACTCTCCACTGTGGAAGGTCATGGGCGAGCCGGCGAGCCCTGCTGAGGCGGCCGCGCTCGATGCCTTCCGTGAGGTTCTGCCGGAAGATGGCATCACCACTGCCTGGGCGAACCTGACCTTCATCAACGATCAAGGACGCACCGCCGAGGTCGATGTACTCCTGCTGACGGCTCAGGGGATGTACCTCGTCGAACTCAAGGGTTGGCACGGCACGATCCGCGGAAACTCGCAGCGCTGGAACCAAGGCCAACGCAACGTCGAGAACCCACGATTGGCTGCTGACCGCAAGGCGAAGTGGTTGAAGGGTCTCCTTCAAGATCGAGCGCCGAACCAATCTGCCAGGGCCATGTTGCCGCGCATCCAAGCCGTCGTGGTCATGCACGGGGAGGGCAGCACCGTCGAGATCGCGGCTCCGGGCGACATCGGGGTGCTGACTCTCGACGGATACCGCGTCAACTCCAAGCCCCGCCTCCTGAAATTCTCCGATTTCCTTGCCCAGCCGCCACACGACTTCCGCCAGCCGATCGACCTCCAGCGAGCAAGGCAAGTTCGCTCGCTCTGCGACGCAGTCGGATTCACTCCGACGCCCAAGGTCCGGATGGTCGGCGACTTTGTCGTTGCCGATGACGAGCCGATAGCGCAGGGACGAGATTGGCAGGACGTGCTCGTCAACCTCCCGGCGTTGCCCGACGTCAAGCGCCGACTGCGGCTGTACGACGTGCCGGCGACGGCATCGCCTGCCGACCGCCAGCACATCGAGCAGCTTGCACAGCGCGAGTTCCAGCTCACCCAGGGACTGCGGCACGGCGGCATCGCGGTACCGATCGACTTCAAGCGAACCGATGACGGCCCGGCTTTGGTGTTCGAGCATGACGCTCAGGAACTCCCGCTCGACGCGTACATCGCGGGCGAGGGCGCCGAGCTGGATCTTGACCAGCGCATCGCGTTGGTGATCCGGTTGGGCGAGATTCTGCGGTTCGCCCACAACGTTCATCTACGGCACCGGGCGCTGTCGCCACGCCGTGTGTGGGCAACCCCCGTCAAGGACGCCCTGCCGACCCTCACGATCCGTGATTGGTACTTCGCCCAGCGCGACAGCTCGACCCGCAACGTCTCCCGCCTGACCGCTATCAGTGCAGGGGTTGACGACCTCATGGGAGTGGCCGACCAGGACGACTGGATCTGGCTCGCACCGGAGGCCCGCCATTCCGTCGAAGGACTCCCGCCGATTCCGCTCGACGTCTACGGATTCGGAGTCCTTGCCTATCTCCTCCTGACGGGGAGGCCACCCGCCGAGACGATTGTCGAGCTGGAGCAGCGGCTGTCGGAGGCGGGCGCACATGACCCGCGCGCGGCGTCGCCGGGCATGCCCGACAGCGTGGCCGACGTCATTGCGATGGCGACCCGCTCTGTCGAATCAGAACGATTGTCGACCATTGAGGAAGTGCTGGAACTCCTTCGGGTCGCGAGCGACGAGCTTCGTCGAGGGGACCAAGTCGACGACCCGACACCGGTGGACGACCCCGTCGACGCGCAGAAGGACGACATCGTTGCCGACCGCTTCATCGTCACCAGCCGTCGTGGTGAAGGTTCCAGCGGAGTCGCACTCGCCGTCCAGGACATCGACTCCGAGGACCCCGGCCGCGAGCTCGTCCTCAAGGTCGCTCGCACTGAGTCGGCGGGGCGCAGGCTCTCGCTCGAAGCCGACGCGCTGAGAGCACTCGACCACCGCCGGGTGGTGCGACTCGTCGCAGGCCCGCTCGACGTCGGGGACAGACGCGCACTTCTGCTCACCGACGCCGGCAAGGAAACCCTGGCCACGCGGCTGTCCAAAGAGGGTCGGGCGACGGTGGGCCAACTTGAGCAGTACGGCAGCCAGTTGCTGGAAGCGATGATCTACCTGGAGTCCCAGGGTGTCTTCCACCGAGACATCAAGCCGGCCAACTTGGGCATCACCCCGGATCCCGGCACTAGAAGGCCGTCTCTGGTTCTGTTCGACTTCTCGCTAGCAAGCGAGAGCGTGGACAACACGGCATCTGGAACGCCGAGCTATCTCGACCCCTACCTCGGCCGTGGTCGGCGCCAGAAGTACGACCGCGCGGCCGAGCTGTGGGCTGTCTCGATCACCCTCTTCGAGATGGCGACCGGTCAGCTGCCGTGGTGGGGCGAGGGTGCGGGACGCCCCGCCGATCCCAGCGACCCGCCGATCATCGAGCCGACGAGCTTCGAGCCAGCCGTCGCGACTCAACTCACTGCTCTCTTCCAACGTGCTCTCAGCCCGGGCGCAGGAACTAGGTTCAGCAGTGCCGATGAGTTGGCAGTCGCTTGGCAGGGCGTATTCGCTGCCCTCGACACGGAGGAGGACGGCGCGGGTGGAAGCGACGACCTCGCCGACGCTGCCACGCTCGACACTCCGTTGGAGCGCGCGGGTCTGTCCGCTCGGGCGTTGTCCGCCGTCTCGCGGCTCGAGGTGGCGACTGTGGGGCAACTCCTGGGTGTTCACCCGACCCGGATCAACTCGATTCGCGGTCTTGGGGAGACCTTCCGCAAGGAGATTCAGGCGAGGATTCGCGGCTGGCGTTCACGGCTCAGCGGTGCGGGAGAGGTCACCGCTGATCAGCCGATGGGCACAGAGCGACTCGTCTCCTTGCTTCTGGGCCAACTCAAGGGTGCAGAGCTGACTGTGATCGAGCGACTCCTCGGGCTGGCGGGCGGCGTGGCTCCAGGCGAATGGCCGTCCACGGGGGACACAGCCCAATCGCTTGGGATTACTCGCGACCGGGTCGCGCATGCCGTGGACCAAGCAGTCACGACGTGGGGCAAGAAGGTCGGCCCTGCCATCGACGGCGTGATCGCTGAAGCAGCCACCCTCCTCGCCCGCGGCGGTCGAGTGATGGCGGTGACGTCCCTTGCGAACGCTTTGGTTGCCCAACGCGGTTCCCTGCTCGACGGGGAGGAGCGACTCCGGCAAGGAGCGGCCCTGCTGCGCTCGGCCTATGAGGTCGATGCGCGCATGCCCGAGCCAACGTTGGAACTTCGGCGAGGCATCGGCAAGCGCGCGGATGTCATTGCCCTACGCGAAACTGCGGACCCTGACGAGTCAGGGCAAGAGTTCCCGCCAGCCGACATCCTGACGGAGACGGCTATCGAGCTGGGACGCAGAGCCGATGAACTCGTCGTGAGCGGTGTCGTTCCCTGCGCAACTGCGAACGCAGCCCTGTGCGACATCGTGACCGAATCTGGTGCTTCGACGCTAACCGTCCTGACCGGCCGTCAACTGCTCACCCTGGCTGCCTCTATCTCGACGAAGGCTGCAGTCTCGGGATTCGATGAGCTGTACCCAGTCGATCTCGATCCACAGCAGGCGGCGGAGCGGGCACTACGCGGGAAACCTGGCCGGCGCATCAGCGAGTCCTCCGTCAGGCGCAGCGTGGCTGCTCGTTTCCCGCAAGTAGAGCTCCCGGCCGCGTCGCATCGACTCGACGCTCTCGTCTCTGCGGTGCTGCCCGGGGTGGTGAACCGCAACGGCGTCTACGAGTTGGCTTCCGAGGCGCGGTCTACCACCCGTACCGGCACGGGCCTCACAGTCTTTGCGCCGGTCGATGTCGCCGAGGCGGCGACGAAGCTGGAAGAGTCGCTCTCACGCAACGGCGCACTCACTCTGACCACGCCACCTAAGCGATATGTGAAGGCGGCACACGAACTCCCGAAGCGGTACGGCGTCGAAGTGCTCGATGTCGCGTCACTTGTCGTGAATGCGGCGCGCGCACTCGCCGAACAGGGCGGAGCAAGCTGGGAGGTCGTTCTCGGCGCAGATGCCAAGCAGAAGGGCAGCGAGGACTGGTCGATACTCGTCGGTCTTGTGCAGCAGGCAGTGATACCGAACTGGGAGGAAAGGCGCGCAAGCGCCAAGCCGTTACTCATCCTCAATGCTGGCCCCCTTGTCCGATACGGCATGGCTGGGCTGCTCTCAACTCTGCTCGATGTGGGCACGCCGCGCCCCGCGGCCCGTTGGCTGCTCGTCGCCAAGCAGGGCAACCAGGCCGTCCCGTTGCTGGAGGGCAAGCCCGTGCCGCTCGGTCCAAGTGGCTGGGTTGAGCTGCCCGCAGACCTCTCGCTGCTCACGGAGCCCGCACTCACTCGCAGTACCCCAGGAGCCCGAAAGTGATCAACTCGTCCACCCTCCTCGCCGACCTCAAGGGCCAGCTCAAGCTCCTTCAAGCTGACCTGAAGCAGCGCGCAGAGGACCCGTCGAACGCCTGGGGCGTGCGGTTAAAGGAGGAGTACGCCGAAGCCTTCCGCCGTGAGCGCACCGGCTGGTCCTGGGTGGACTGGCGCGACAACGAAGTCGACCAAGCCGCCGTCGCGTGGATCGTCTCGACGACCTTCCTGCGCTTCTGCGAGGACAACGACCTAGTCGTCGGCGCCAAGATCGACGGACTGCCGACAGCGGTCGGCTGGATCGCCGGCCCCGGTGATCGGGTGCAGCGCGCAGAGGAGAACCTCACCGCGTACTTCCGCGACAACCCCACTCACAATCGTCGTCACTGGCTCCAGCACGGCTTCGGCGTGCTCGCTGCGCAGCCTGCTGGCGCTGCCCTAGTCGACGTGAAGCACAACCCCGTGTGGAAGGCCGAGATCAGCCCGGAGTCCGCGACGGCGCTAATCGCGTTCTGGCGTCGCACGAAAGACGAGGGCACCCTGGTTCACGACTTCACCGACTCCAACCTGGAGACCCGATTCCTCGGCGACCTCTACCAAGACCTCTCCGAGCACGCCAAGAAGACCTACGCACTTTTGCAGACGCCGGTGTTCGTGGAGGAATTCATCCTTGACCAGACGCTGACCCCAGCGGTCGCGGAGTTCGGACTCGACGGGCTCAAACTCATCGACCCGTCCTGCGGCTCCGGCCACTTCCTGCTCGGGGCGTTTGAGCGACTCAACCAAGCATGGCTTGAAGCTGCGCCCGGTCTCGACGCCAAGGAGCGGGTGCGTCGTGCGATGGCGTCGATTAACGGTGTCGACATCAACCCCTTCGCAGTAGCGATCGCACGGTTCCGCCTTACCGTCGCCGGCTTGAAGGCGACCGGAGAACGCTCCCTGGTAGGTGTGCCTCCGATGGGTTTCCGGCTTGCCATCGGTGACTCCCTTCTTGGTGTCCGAGGCAGCCTGGATCAGACCTTCGACTTCGATGACGACGAAGCTGGGCCTGCGTTCAGCTATGACACCGAGGACCTCAACGAGTACTTCGGCATCCTCCAGCCAGGTCAGTACCACGTCGTTGTCGGTAACCCGCCGTACATCACCCCCAAGGACAAAGCGCTCAACGCGCTGTACCGGATCGCCTATGAGACGGCCGTGCGGCAGTACGCTCTGTCCGTCCCATTTATGGAGTTACTGTTCCGGCTGGCGATTCGAGGCGAGCAGGGCCAGGGGGCTGGTTACGTAGGGCAGATCACCTCGAACTCATTCATGAAGCGCGAGTTCGGCAAGAAGCTCATCGAGTACCTGTTCGCCGGCCACGACATCGGCAATCCAGTCGACCTGACCGCGGTAATCGACAGTTCTGGTGCCTGGATGCCCGGACACAACTTTGACGGCACTCCGACGGTGATCCTGTTTGGCCGGCGTCGCAGGCCGGTTTCTCAGTCTGTGCGGGCAGTGCTTGGGAAACGGGACGACCCCGGGAAGCTCGATAATCCGGCGACGGGTCCGGTATGGACTGAGCTCAGCGAGCACCTTGAGGGACCGGGATTCGACGGCGACTATGTCACCGTTCTAGACCTCGATCGCGCTCTCCTAACAACCCACCCTTGGTCTCTCAGTGGGGGCGGAGCGAGTGATGTGTTCTCTGCGATCGAAGTTGCCGCCGCGAAACGCTTGGAGAATATGCTCGACGTGGGAGTAGGCGGTGCAATCCGGGCCGGTGCAGACGAAGTATTCATGCGCTCAAGGCTTCTCGCTAGAGAGCAACAGATTACTCCTTACATGCGCGCATTCGTCGTTGGCGAGAACCTGCGAGACTTCGCTATGAGGGGGACCGAGGCCATTGTTTTTCCTTACGAGAGCGATCTGAGTCCTAGCACCGCGTTGGATTGCCACCTCTGGCCGTGGCGAACGCCTTTGGCCGACCGGCGAACTTTCCAAGGGAAGATGGCGGATGCTGGCCTCCGTTGGACCGAATACATGCAGTTCACGCGTTGGTCTGCGCGAGCATCTGTAGCAATCACCTTCGCTGAAATTGCGACGCACAACCATTTTGTCCTAGACCGCGGAGGGAAGGTATTCAAGCAGACAGCGCCAGCGATCAAGCTCGCGGCCGGTGCGACCGAGGAGGAGCACTTAGAGCTGCTGGGGGTCCTGAACTCCTCGACGGTGTGTTTCTGGCTCAAGCAGGTTGCTCAGAAAAAGGGCGGTGACGCGGACACGCCTTGGCTTCGAACGTACGCCTTCAACAGTACAAACGTGGCGCGCGTTCCGCTCCCTTCAAAGTTGCTTCTAGACCGCCCGAGGACGCTCGACACTCTGGCGCGACAGCTATGCGTCACCACACCGGCGGCGTTGGTCGAGACCTGGTCCGCCGAGAAGACGGTTAGTCTTATCGATGCGCTGTTGATGGCGGAAGCCGAGTGGCGTCGGCTTCGGGAGCGACTGTTTTTCGAGCAGGAGGAGTTGGATTGGGGGGTCTACCGGCTTTATGGCTTGATTGATGCCGACCTCACGTACCCCGGCTCCGCGATCGACGGGATTTCGTTGGGCCAGCGGGCGTTTGAGATCGACCTTGCCCGTCGTGTCGACGATGGTATTGAGGAGGCGGCTTGGTTCGAGCGTCATGGTTCGACTCCGATCACTGAACTGCCCGACTCGTGGCCGGAGGACTACAAGGCCCTCGTACAGCGTCGGCTTGACTTGATAAAATCCGACAAGTCCATTCGATTGTTGGAGAAGTCGGAGTTCAAGCGCCGCTGGGCCACCACCGCATGGGACACGCAGCGCACAGGGGCTCTGCAAGCTGCAATCCTTGACCGGCTTGAGGATCCAGTGCTTTGGCAGGACCCGCAGGGGCCAATCGCTAGGTCGGTGGCCGACCTCGCTGACTTGCTCCGTGCAGACACGGTGCTCAAGGAACTCTCTCGTGCACTCACCGGCACTGCTGAGCCAGATCTTGCCGCCGTGATCGGAGGTTTGATTGCAGATGAGGCGGTGCCGTTCCTGGCTGCCTACCGGTATAAGCCCGCAGGTATTGAGAAATACCGGGTGTGGCAGGAGGTTTGGGGTTTGCAGCGGCGAGAGGACGCTGGCGAGAAGGTGACCATCCCGGTGCCCCCGAAGTACAGCCAAGGCGATTTCGCGAAGGCGACGTACTGGAAGGCCCGAGGCAAGCTCGATGTCCCGAAGGAACGCTTCATCGCCTACCCGGCCGTCGCGAGAGAAGGCGACCCGACGCCGGTGCTCGGCTGGGCCGGTTGGTCCCATCGCGACCAAGCGCTGGCGCTCGCCCGTGAGATTCCTGCACAGCAGGCGCTCGGCGCCGACGATGCCGCCCTGGTGCCGCTGGTGGCGGGGCTGGTGGAGTTGGAACCCTGGCTGGCGCAGTGGCACTCGGAGATCGAGCCGCAGTTCGGAGCCAGCCCGGCCGCGGTCATCGCGGGCGTCGTTGACCAGTACCTTGCCCGTATGGAGAAGACGCGCGATCAGGTGACGGCATCGACGCCGCCGGCCGCGACCCGTGGACGGAGGGCGTCCAGATGACCGACTTGTCATTGCCGTTGCGGGACGCGATCGACATCCCGCTCGCCGTCCATGACGACGACTTCGTCCTCCAGATCCACCGCGCGCAAGAGGCCGCGTCTCAAACGCTCGCTGACTATGTGGTCACCGAGTCGATCGCGGAGTCGTTCGAGAAGGGGCTGACGCTGGTCGAGGCCACCCTGTCGAGCGGTTCGTCCAAGGGTGCTTTCATCCACGGCTCGTTCGGATCCGGTAAGTCGCACTACATGGCGGTCATGCATCTGCTGCTTTCTGGCAACGCGCAGGCTAAGGCACTTCCTGGACTCCAAGCCCAGGTCGCCAAGCACGAGGCACTGCTCAGCCGCAAACTGCTCGCGATCGACTACCACCTCATCGGGGCTGAATCCTTCGAGTCGGCCCTTTTCGGTGGCTACCTCGCCACCATGAAGAAGCGGTATCCCGACGCGCCCGCTCCGGTGTTGCACCGTTCGGATTCGTTGTTCGAGAACGCCGATCAGTTGCGTTCGCAGCTCGGCGACGAGCAGTTCTTCGCTCGGTTTGAGGCGAGCGGCTCGGGTTCGTCTGGCTGGGGCACGTTCGCCGCCACCTTGACGCCTGACTTGTATGACGCCGCCCGGGTCAAACCAGCAGGAGACGCCGACCGTCAGCGTGTGGTCGCCTATCTTGTTCGTACGTATTTCCCAGCCTTTGAGAACACCGGGACCTGGCTGGAGATGACGGACGGTCTCCAAGCGATGACCGAGCACGCCAAGGGCCTCGGCTACGAGGGGGTTGTGCTCTTCCTCGACGAACTTGTGCTGTGGCTGGCAAACCACTTGCGAGACACCGCCTTCATTCAGACCGAGACCTCGAAGGTTGCCAAGCTCGTCGAGACGGGCATCGGTGCACTGCCGATTCCGTTGGCGTCTTTTGTTGCTCGTCAGCGCAATCTGAAGGACTTTCTGGGCGGTGGCGCGGTTGGCGCCGAGCAAGTCGCGCTGGATGACTCGTTTCAATGGTGGGAGGGCCGGTTCGAGAAGATCACCCTGGCTGCGGCCAACCTTCCTCAGATCGTGCACAAACGACTGTTGGAGCCGACTGCCGAGACTGGGCGAGATGCCCTTGCCGCCGCCGTCGCTCGCGTGCGCGCGAACCCGGTGGCCTTCAAGCACTTGCTCACCGACGAAGCTGGTTCCGCCGCAGTCGATTTCGAGCAGGTCTACCCGTTCTCACCCGCTCTGGTGGATGCGATGGTCGCGCTCTCGTCGATCATGCAGCGAGAACGCACCGCGCTGAAGATCATGAGCGAGTTGCTGTCGCGGGGTCGTGACGAGTTGACCGTCGGTGACGTCATCCCGGTCGGAGACCTCTTCGACGTGGTCGTGCTTGGCGATGCCGAGCCGCTGACCGACGACATGAAGAACCTGTTCCGTGTTGCGCGCACCTTCTACACCCGCAAGATGCGCCCGTATCTCCTGAACAGGCACAGCCTCACTGAAGTGGAAGCGAAGCGGTTGGCCCGGGACCACGCCTTTCGTCGTGACGACCGGCTTGCCAAGACGCTTCTCGTTGCGGCCATCGCCCCTGGGTCAGCCTCGCTGAAGGATCTCACCGCCTCGAAGTTGGCGGCGCTCAACTTCGGCACCGTGATCTCGATGATTCCTGGCCATGAAGCGGTCCAGGTCGTCGCGCTTGCACGCGACTGGCGGGCAGAGTTCGGTGAGATCACTGTCGGTTCGCAGACGAGTGACCCAGTCATCACCTTGCAACTGTCTGGTGTCGACTATGACTCGGTTCTCGTCCACGTCCAGAACGAGGACACCCACGAGAACCGGCGCGGCCTGCTGCGGCGCCTGCTCGCCGAGCAGGTGGGTGCTTCTCTGACGGGCGTGTTGGGTAGCGAGTATTCGTTGACGCACGTATGGCGCGGTCAGAAGCGGGAGGTCGACGTCGTCTTCGGCAATGTCCGTGACGCACGCGCACTTCCGGATGCTGCGCTGCTAGCGACGGATGGACGCTGGAAGCTTGTCGTCGACTTTCCGTTTGATGATGCCGGCCACCCGCCATCTGACGACGTGCTTCGCCTCGTGCAACTCAAGCAGGATGGTCTGGAGAGCGACACGATCGCGTGGCTGCCTCACTTCCTGACCGCCACCCGCATGGATGACATCGGCAAGCTTGTCGTCCTCGACTACCTGTTGACCGGGGCACGGTTCGACCAGTATTCGACGTCTCTACCGGTAAACGACCGAGAACCCGCCCGGCGTCAGCTCGCCAACCAACGGGACTCGCTGCGCGACCAGATCGTGCTCGCGTTGCGCCAGTCTTACGGCATTGACGCGGCGACTGACGACCATCTCGGGGAGCGGGTGCCGGAAGGGAACACGTTCGTCACACTTGCGCCTGACTTCGACCCGCAGAAGCCGTCTTCACCTTCCTTCGCCGACGCTGTTGTCGCGGTCCTCGGCGGCGGCCTTGATGCGCGTTTTGCGAAGCATCCCAACGTCGATCGAGGTACTGACGAGGTCCGCAGGGCTGAGTTCACCGCCGTGCTCGACCTAGCTCGTGAGGCGATGGTCAAAGGCGGCCGCATCGACACCGTTGAGAGGAACACTGCGGGCAAGGTGCGGAGGGTGGTCGATGCGTACGGGGTCGGCACCCTGAGTGAAGTCACCTACGTTCTGGATACGGTGCGCTTCGCGTGGCATGACGCCTTCACCAAGGCCCTCGCCAGCGGTGACCCGACCGTCGGCACATTGCGAGCCGCGCTTGCGCCCACCGGCATGACTGCCGATGCCCAGGATCTGTTGATTCTCGCGTGGGTGGCGCTCACCGACAGGCAACTCCTCCGCCACGGGTCGCCGGCAGGGTCGCCCGGAATCGGCGGATTGGCCAACGACATCACCCTCCGGGAGCCAGTCCTCCCGAGCCAAGAGGATTGGACCAACGCGCTTAGGCGGGTCAAGGCGATCTTTGGCATGGGCGCCAATGAGCACCATCTCTCTAGCAGTGCAGTGCAGCGACTCGGGGACGAATTGGCGACAAAGGTGCGCCAACTCGATCGGGGCGCGACTGACCTTGTCGGCGCGCTGGAAGCCCACAGTGATGTGCTCGGCCTAGGAGATGTGAGTCCGCGCCTGGGTACCGCCCGTCGCGCTCGGGACGTTGTCGAGGCATTGCGCGATGTCGACCACGTCGACCGGATACGGGTGATCGCCGAGTTCGACCTTCCCGATGAACTTCAACCCCTCGCCCGGTCACTGGCCTCCGCAGCGGACGTTGCGGCGGCTCTTCAAGGTGCCAATTGGCAGCTCCTCAACCAACTTCCCAGCTTGACGGGCGAGCGGGTCGTCACCGCACTTGCCGGGTTGCGGAGCGCCGCCGAGGCCGACCAGATGCATGTCGACCTGGCCCCCGCGCTTGCCGCGGCAGCTCACGAGTTCACGCAAATTCTCGTCGACCAACGTGGCAAGGGAACCCCGCCCGACGACGATCCCGCAGCGGAGCAGGAACGGGCGCGTCGTGCGCAAGAGGATCAACTTCGACGCGAGCAGGAAGAGGAACTCAGACGGCGCGAGCAGGAGGCCGCCGACCGCGAGCGTCGCTTGCGCGAACAGGAGGAGGAGTTCCGTCGTCAGCAAGAAGAGGCACAGCGGGAGACTGAAAGACGCGCGAGCCAGGAACACACGGTCGAGGTTGAGCGAGTGGCGCAGCTCGAGACTCTCCTTGCGGAGCTTGTAAAGGAACTCAGCCGTCCTGTCGAGGGCAAGAAGCTAAGGATCGACTGGCGATGGCTCTGAGCGAGCAGGTCCGCACCGTCAGCGTCTCTCCGGCGATGGTGCAGCAGCGAGCAGCAGACCTGGTCAAGTCGGACGCCCAAGTCCTTCTCCTTCGCGCTCGTCCCGAATGGCGCCACGGAGATGTCAAGGTCGGAGACGATGTCGTCCGAGTCCTTCCCGGCGTATCCCAGCTTGCCGTTCTCGACATCCTTGCCTCGCTGGCAACCGACGAGCGGGCCATCGTCCTGACCGACCGGCCGGCAGAGGACCTTGGCGACGCTGTGCTGTCGCGCTCCTACAAGTATGGAATCGAACTGCCAGACGAATGGCAGGCCGTGCCTCGGCTGTTCTCTGGGGCGATCGAGGTCGGCCGCGACCTCCGACGTCTGGACTGGGCGGCAACAGCATTACTGGATCACCAGCCACCAGGCGGATGGCCGCGATCGGTTGAACCTGCGCTGACCGCCCGCCACGCCATCGGCTCTCTCCTCGCGCGTGTTCTCGGTCTTGGTGCTGACGCTCAGCTTGACGCCGTTCTGCTCCTAACGGCTCTCGGGCGACGGAACGTGCGTGCTGCGTGGGTCGTGGTTGATGCGCAGCTGAGGCGGCATCTGATTGATTGGGCTGGGACCGAGTTGGGCGATCCGGCAGCACTTGCGTTGCAGATCGCTCAGCGCAACGAGCATGTCACCCCACTTGCCGTCGGCCTCGCCTTGGACGTCATGTGGCCCGAGGACGGCGCTCCGCCCACCGAGACACAGGTTTCAGCGAGGGTGCGGGTCGAGGGCTTCGTCGATGGGAAAGCGGTGGCCGTCGACGTTGCGAAAGCCATTGCGAGACTAGCCAAGGCGGCAGTGCTGCGCCTTGAGGTGGACAACTCTCCCGAGCTGGGTGTCGCCTTACAACAAGCCGAAGCATTGCTCGGTGACCTGGGCTGGCCTGAGGGAGCCGAGCAGTCGGCCGTCCTCCGTCCTGGGTATCTGGCTCGTGTTCGGGCACTTGCATCGGCACTGACTTCCGGTGACAAGGTCGAGGAAGCCCTCGTTCGCGTCCTAGAGCACCGTGATGCACATGCTTCGCAGGCTCCGACGATGGCAGTGCGTCTTTATCGTTGGCTTGCCACCGCCGAGAATGCCTCGGCATCGCTCGGCAGTGATCTCCAACGGCAGATGAACGACGGTGCATGGGTAGACGCCGCCGTCGGTGCCGTGTGGAACGGCTCCAATGATCTCGTTGTCACGGCGGCATACCAACAGCTACTCGCCAAGGTGCACGTTCGCCGCAAGCAGCGCGACAGCGCTGCGGCATCGAGGCTGGACCAAGTCAACGGGACGGACGGCCAACGAGCGGTTGGCGTTGAGCGACTGTTAGCCGAGATCGTCGATCCATGGCGCCGCCAAGGCGGTGCACTTCTCGTCGTGCTGGACGGAATGAGTAGTGCGATAGCCACAGCACTCTCATCCGAGGTTGCCCGGCTGGGCCTCGTGGAGTGGGTCCCCGCCCCAACGCACGCGCGGCAGTCACTCGTCGCGGCATTGCCTTCGCTTACCAACGTCTCTCGTACTTCGCTGTTTTGTGGTGAGATCCGCTCAGGCACAGGTGAGGACGAGAAGCGCGGGCTGGCCACCGCATTCCCGGGCGCAAAGCTCTTCCACAAGAACGACCTTCGATCAGAAGGCGGTGCTTCGCTGCCTGGCGATCTGACCGCTGCGATCCGGGACACCGCGGTGCCCGTCGTCGGAGTGGTGATCAACGCAATCGACGACGCGACCCACAAGAACGACATGTCAGCGTGGGATTGGGATCTGCGTTCGCTCGATCCACTGCGAGCGCTCCTGGAGGCCGCGATCTCCGCTCGGCGCGCGGTCATCCTGACGTCCGATCACGGCCACGTTGTCGAGCGCGGTACAGAGGCACTGAGCGTCAACGGTGCCGAGTCCCGTTGGCGACAAGTCTCGACCGGCGCTGCTGGAGATGGCGAAGTACTTGTGTCCGGTCCGCGAGTGGTCGCACCATGCGGTGAAGCGGTGCTGCTCTGGCGCGACGACGCGCACTACGGTCCTCGACACGCGGGCTACCACGGTGGCGCCAGCCTCGCGGAGCTGACGATCCCCGTACTCGTGTTTCAAGCTGCTGCCGTAGCGACCGGGGCTGCCGGGTGGGAGCAGGCCGCACCGCAGGTCCCTTTGTGGTGGAACGATCCCATCGGTCGCACCCCGGCCACCGAGGCACCGGTGTCCACCCCGCAGCCCAAGAAGGCGAAGAAGGCGGCAGCACCGGGTCAGGGCGATGGGTTATTTGAGCTCGGCGAGCTGCCCACCGCACCGGCAGCACCTACCGGACTGGTCGAAGCGGTCCTGGCATCGACGACGTACGCGGAGCAGAAGCGGATGGCAGGTCGGCGGGCGCTTGACGACAGGACCGCCGAAGCGGTGTTGCGCGCCCTCGTGGATCGCGGTGGCCGCGCTCACCAAGACACGGTGGCCGCCGTTGTCGGAATCCCCACCGCCGATGTAGGACAGGTCTTTGCGGCTGTTCGTCGGTTGTTCAACGTCGACGGGTACGGCGTCATCGAGCTCGACACCGATGGCGTCACACTGCGGCTCGACGAACACCTCCTGCGTGAGCAGTTCGAGGTCGGAGGCGCGCGATGACCGAGGTGTCGGGCAGCTTCAGCCCCCGTCGCCGCAAGGACATCATCGACGCGCTGCGGCGCGGCACCGTGCCTCAGCAGGGCCTCGACGTCCTCGCCGTCGGACTGGCACGCTTCGAGGACGCCGTTGATGAAGAGTTGCAGACCGTCTCCGGTGGCGGCGCCGTATTCAAGGCCGTCCGTGGCGAGTACGGCTCCGGCAAGACTTTCTTCTCCCGCTGGCTGACAGAGCGAGCCAAGCGAGCAGGGTTCGCCACCACCGAGGTGCAGATCAGCGAGACAGAAACGCCCCTGCACAAGTTGGAGACCGTGTATCGGCGCATCACGGAGAACCTCTCTACTTCGACCACCCAGTCGGGTGCCCTCCGAGACGTCATTGACGGCTGGTTCTACATCCTCGACCACGACGCCAAGGATGGATCCGCACAATCACCAGGCTCAGGAGGAACGCTCGACCTCCTCCAACGTCGACTGTCCGACGTCTCGAAGGATGCGCCGGCCTTCGCCGCTGTTTTGCGGCAGTACCGGCTGGCGCAGACTGCGGGTAACTCTGCGGAGGCGGATGGACTGTTGGCGTGGCTCGGAGGCCAGCCTCACGTAGCGGCCTCGGTGAAGCGTGCCGCCGGAGTTCGTGGCGACCTCGACCACTTCGGTGCACTCGGCTTCCTCCAAGGGCTGCTCACCGTCCTTCGCGATTCGGACTACGCGGGACTTGTCATAGTCCTCGATGAAGTCGAGACGTTGCAACGCATGAGAAGCGATGTCCGAGAGAAATCGCTGAACGCTCTTCGTCAGCTCATGGACGAGATTGACGGCGGCCGGTTCCCTGGGCTGTATCTAGTCCTCACCGGAACACCCGCGTTCTTCGACGGGCAGCAAGGTGTGCAACGTCTTCCGCCGCTGGCCCAACGACTTCAAACCGACTTCACCACGGACGCACGCTTCGACAACCCGCGCGCAACGCAGGTCCGGCTCGCAGGCTTTACGCCAGAGTCGCTGCTGGAGTTGGGCAGCCGTGTACGTGATATCTACGCGTCCGGCGCCAAAGATCCTGAGCGTGTCAGGAGCGTCGTCGACGACGATTACTTGCGAGACCTCGCAGCCGCGGTCGGCGGTGAGTTGGGCGGTCGAACCGGAATCGCGCCTCGACTGTTCCTCAAGAAGTTGGTCTCAGACGTCCTCGACCGTGTGGACCTCTTCGAAGACTTCAACCCACGCCGCGACTACCACCTCACCGTCAGCGCCGACGAGCTGACGCCGGTGGAGCGAGAGATGCACGCGCGGAGCAACCGCGCTCCGACCGAGAGCGTCGACGAAATCGAGTTGGACCTCTAGCTGATGTCGGCTCCCACTGGCCTCGACGCGGCCATCGAATATCACATCGTCAACTCGCTCGGTTGGCCTGGACTCAGACCACTCCAGGTCGACTCGGTCGAACCGGTCAGGTCAGGTACGGATTGCGTCCTCGTCGCACCGACCGCCGGGGGCAAGACCGAGGCCGCTCTTTTTCCTCTGCTTTCTGAGATGGTCGAAGGCAACTGGTCAGGTACGACCATCCTCTATGTCACGCCACTTCGTGCGCTCCTGAACAACATTCACCCTCGCGTGAGCGCCTATTGCTCCTGGCTCGGCAGGACGGCCGGGTTGTGGCATGGCGACATTGGGCAGTCCGAGCGTCGGGGCATGCTCGCCGACAGGCCAGACATCCTGCTGACGACCCCGGAATCCATTGAGGCCATGCTCGTGTCGCGACGAGTCGACCATGAGCGATTCCTCGGGTCCGTCCGGGGTGTCGTGATCGACGAACTTCACTCGTTCGCTAATTCCGACCGAGGCTGGCACTTACTCGCCGTGCTGGAGCGCGTCGAACGGATCGCTAAGAACAGGATCCAACGCGTCGGGCTTTCCGCAACCATTGGCAACCCAGAGGCGGTTGGCACGTGGATGCAGGGTTCGACCGAGGGGCGCAAGCCGGTCGTCGTGGTGCGAGAGGACTCATCGCCGACGGTGAGCCCAGAGGTCACCATCGACTATGTCGGGAGCATGGACAACGCCGCCACGGTCATCTCTCGGCTCCATCGGGGCGACAAGCGACTGGTGTTCGCCGAATCACGGCGTTCCGCCGAGGAACTCGCCTTCCTCCTGCGCGAGCGTGGCGTCCAGACGTTCGTGTCCCACTCGTCGCTCTCCGTCGACGAGAGGCGACAAAGCGAACGTGCTTTCGCCGAGGCCAAAGACACGGTCATCGTCGCGACATCCACGCTTGAGCTTGGTATCGACATCGGCGACCTCGATCGAGTCATCCAGATCGACGCGCCGCGCACCGTTTCGTCGTTCCTACAACGACTCGGCCGTACCGGCAGGCGACCGGGCACGAGCCGCAACACTCTGTTCCTCGCCACCAGTCTCGACGGACTACTCGACGCTGCTGCCGTTCTACTCCTGTGGAAGCGCGGATTCGTCGAGGAGGTAGTCGCTCCACCACATCCACGCCACCTTGCTGCCCAACAACTTCTTGCGCTGGCGCTCCAAGAGGGATCGTTTGGAGCATCGGACTGGTCGCGTTGGTGGGGGGACCTTCCGCTCATGGCGGATGGTGCGGAGGTGCTCGCCTACCTGCGCGAGCAAGAGTTTCTCGTTGAGGACTCAGGGTTGCTGATGATAGGCCCGCGCGCGGAGGAGGAGTTTGGCAAGCGACACTTCATGGACCTTCTCTCGACTTTCGTTGCCGATCTTGAGTTGCGGGTCGTGGCCGGTATTAAGGAGATCGGATTCGTCTCGCCGCTTGCCATTCCGGCCGGGAAGGATCGCGAGCAGCGACCACTCGTTCTCGCAGGTCGAGGCTGGTTAGTCCAACACGTCGACTGGGAGCGCTTCACTGTATGGGTCGAGGAGATCCCGACCAAAGGTGACGTGAGGTGGCCGTCCGGTGCAGTCACGCAATCGTTCGAGGTGTGCCAGGCGAAGAGGGAGGTGCTGCTTGGGGCGGTGCCTGACGTCGAGTTGTCCAAGCGCGTTCCGGTAGCGATGGAGCGCCTCCGCGAAGAACGCGCCACGGAGGTCAACGACAACGGCCTTGTGCTGCATCCTCGCGGTGCGGGAGGTGCGCGCCTGTGGACGTGGGCCGGCCTAAGGGCCAACGCGACACTTCTCGCAGGGCTGGGCCTCAACGCGAGCGGGGTGGAGAACGAGAGCGTGCTTCTTCCAGAAGGCATCACCGGAGATGACGTCAAGGCTGCGGACTCCGACGCCGTTCCGCGCGTCGATGAGGAGGCCATCTCAGGGCTCAAGTTCTCAGTAGCGCTGCCGTTGGACCTCGCCGCCAAGACGCTTGGTGAGCGGCTGGCTGATCCGCGTGGCGCTAGGGAGACTGCCCGAGCCCACATCGTTCGGTATCGAGCAGGGTGACGTCACAGCGGCTCGTTCGACCGGCTGGTGTTTTCGTCTCTTGGCCAGTGTCCCAAGAGGGATCAGATTCGGACGGCAAATCCCTGAGCTTCCTGTGGGACAAGCGTTTGCAGGCTTGGGGCGAATGGATCGATGTGAACGGATTTGTGAACGAAACCGTGCGCAACGGGGCAGACCGCTTCGACACGGCGTGACATACGAGACGCGAAATCGCGACCGACCTGCACGTTAGCGACGTAGGTAGAAGTGCAAGACCACAACCGGCCGGCTCATAACCCAGAGGTCGCAGGTTCGAATCCTGTCCCCGCTACCAGGTGAAACGGCCCTCGGAGATCACTCCGAGGGCCGTTCTCATGCCATTTGTGAACAGATTTGCGAACGTCAGGACTCCGACTAAAGGTTCTTCCACGGACATCGAGGCTGCGAGACGGGAGAGGCAACCGTCGTGTTCAGAACTCCCGAAGCGTCTCGCGCAGAGTCTTCTGCGTGTACTCCGTGCGCACGACGCCGCGCCGCTGCAGTTCAGGCACCAGGCCGTCGGTGACCTCGATGACGTGCCTGCGGCTCACCCCTTGGTTGTGCAGTGTGATGAGGAAACCATCGCCGCCGACCTCGTCCATGAGCCATTCCATCTCATCGGCCACGGCCGACGGCGTACCGATCAGCGGATAGGACGACGAGAACTCGGCGGACTCGTAGACGAGTTCCCGCAGAGTCTTACCCGAACCGGACTGCTGGAACTTGTCGAGCGAGCCCTGCTCGCCGTTGGTGGTGAGATGCGGCAGCGGCGAATCGAGGTCGAACTGAGCGAAGTCGATATCGGTGATCGACGAGAGTAGCGACAGTGACTGTTCGGCGAACGCCTGCGAGGTGACCATCCGCTCGCGCCGCGCCAGCGCCTCCTCGGTGGTCTCGCCGAGCGTCGGAACCACGAGGTACATGACCTTGACCTCGTCGGGATTGCGGCCCTGGGCGGCCGCCCGGCCACGGACGTCCTCGCGATACTCCCGCATCCCGTCGACGCCTTCGGCCAGCGTGATGATCGCGTCGGCGTGCTTGGCCGCGAAGTCGCGTCCCCGCGGAGATCCTCCGGCTTGCAGGAACGTCGGTCGGCCCTGCGGAGACGGCGCGGTGTTGAGTGGACCGCGGCATTTGTAGTACTTGCCGTCGAAGTTGATCTCGTGCACTTTCGTGAAATCGGTGTGCACACCGCGCTCGCGATCGATGACGACGGCGTCCGGTTCCCACGAATCCCACAGCTGGTAAACCAGATCCATGTACTCGTCGGCCATCGCATAGCGGTCCTCGCGCGGCGGCAGTTTGTCCAGGCCGAAATTTTGGGCGGCTGCGTTCTCGGCGCTGGTCACGATGTTCCAGCCGAACCGGCCGTGCGAGATGTGGTCGATGGTGGAGCACAACCGAGCCAGCATGAACGGCGGATAGCCCAACGTCGACAGCGTGGCCACGATGCCGAGATGTTGGGTGGACGCGCTCATCAGCGTCGCCAAGGGTGCCGGATCATGCTTGGGCACCATGCCGAACGCGTGCTTGAGCACGGCTTCTTTGGTACCGCCGAAAGCCTCGGAGACGGCCAGCTTGTCCTCCATCATGATGAAGTCGAAGCCTGCACGCTCCAGGTTCTTTGCCATCTCGACGTAGAACTGGCCGTCCCACGGTGTGCCGCCGGCCTGCTCGAACGGCCCGGTCCACATGTCGGAGGTGAAGTTCATGAACCAGCCGAGATGAAACTTCTTGTCTTTCACTGGAGAATCACTACTTTCTCGATATCGCGGTGAAGCGTTGAATGCTTCGTATTTTTCGACGGTCAGGTTTGCGGCTGGAGTTCCGTACTCGTGGCATCCGGAACGGCCTTGAGCCCCAATGCCGCCCGGATGGCGAGGCCGATGACGAACAGGGCTGCTGTGACGATGAACGGCGCCCAGTCGACCAGCGGGTCGCCGGTGCGAGGCCACAGCACGTTGACGGTCTCGACGATCACCCACACCAGCGCGAGCCATCCCGCGACGTGCCCGGCGCGGCCGAGGAACGTCGGTTCGGAGCGGTCCCACGTCCCCCGGATCTTGCTGATGGCGAGCCCGACGATGGGAAAACTGAACGACAGGAAGAAGCCTGCGGTCACGAATGTGACCAGCAGCGTGTAAATGTGCTCGCTCTGGAACGGCAGGTACAGCAGAATGCCGATCGTGCCGGTGACCACCGTCGCGATGGTCGGGGTGTTGATGCGCCCGTGAAGTCTGCCGAGGTGGCGGCTCACCGGTAGTTCCCCATTGCGCCCGTATGACCACACGATGCGCGACACGGCCGAACTGATCGCGACGACGGTGGCGAAGTAGGCGATGACGAACAGGATCATGACCGCCTTGAAGGCAGGCGCCGGGAGGTATGCGGTGAGCGTGGCCGCGACGGGGTCCGCCTCGGCGGCGGCGCTTTCGGGCATGGCCATCAGGAAGGCGAAACACGTGAACAGCACGACGATTCCGACGCCGACGAGGGATCCGACGATCGCCCTGGGGATGTCGCGCTTGGGTTCACCGACCTCCTCGGCGAGGGTGCTGGCGCTCTCGAAACCGAGGAAGGACCATCCCGCGAACATGATCGCCAGCACGAACGGGGTGGCCATGAAGGCGGTGTCCGACGGCCAGGTGAGCGCGCTGCCGAGCGTCACGACGCTGTTGACGCGATGGAAGCACAACAGCCAAATCGCGATACCCACCGAGCCGACCACCTCGGCGATCAGGCACAGGAAGCCGACGATGCGGACCGCCGCGCGGCCCAGCACGTTGACGAGCACAGCACCGGCGAGGATGACCATTCCGACGAGCGTCATCAGCATCTGGTTGTCCGCGTCGAGATCGAAAGCGGCGGCGGCGAACAACGCGCCACCGTAGGACACCGCGGTCAGGGTGATCATCAGCGTCCACATGTAGGCCCATCCGGCGAACCACCCGTAGGCCGGGCCGAGCAAGCGCCGCGACCACTGGTACACCCCGCCTGCCATCGGCCACCGCGAGGCGAGCACACCGAACGTCACGCCGATGAGCACCTGGCCGATCAGCACCACCACCAGGGCCCACCAGAAACCGGGCCCGGCGGCGGCCAGACCGAGCCCGAACACCATGTACATGGCCACGATCGGCGACACGAAGACGAAGCCGAGCATGGCTGCCGACCACATGGTGAACTCACGCCGCATCGGTGCGGCACTCGGTGTGACCGGTGACGAACGGGTCTCGATGTCCTCCACGTGCGCTCCTTCGGCGATGTTCCCGCTCTACAGGAACGTTCCTGTAGCTACCGGGAGAAGTTAGGCGCGTCGTGTGTCGCGGAGTGGCCGCCGCAGTAACGTTCCTGTTACCGCTCGCTAAGGCTTGGTGACGCGCTACGGCACGCTACGGCCGAGAGCTGGCGCGGACGACGAGATGCCCGGGCACCACCTCGTGGTGCGGGTGGGCGGCGTGTTCGATCTGGTCGACCAGCATCCGGACCGCTGCTCTCCCCATGTCCTCGGCGTGCAATTCGACCACCGAGATCGGCACAGGCGCAGAGGCAACCGCCGCACCGTCGCCGAGATTCACCAGCATGAGGTCCTGCGGGACGCGCAGCCCCAGGTCCATCGCGGCGAGTTCCGCGGCCAGCGCGAGCTGATCCAGGCCGACGAAGAGCGCGTCCGGGGGTTCGGGGGTGTCGAGGATGTTCCGCACGGCTGCGCGAGCCACCGCCGGATCGAGGGCGCCCGGGATGCGCGACCTGCGGTCGGCGAATCCTCGCTGGGCGCACCAGGAGCTGAACTCATGCTCGACGGAATGGATGTACGACGCAGGGGAGTCCGGCGTCATGAGCATCGGCCGACGCGACCCGCCGCGTTCAAGATGATCGAGGACGTCGGCAACGACACCCGTCCAGTCGTTGTCGACCCAGCTCGCCGCGGCGGAGTCGGTGCGCCCCACCGTGCTCACCGGCGTGCCGCGGCGGCGGGCGGACTCGAGCAGCTCATCACCCTTGGCCGGGTCGACGGCGATGAGCCCGTCGTGCGCGACATCCAACTGCATGTGCGCCGGCGCAACCGCGAGGAAAAAGCCGCGTTGATTCGCTTCGATCGCGGCTCCGGCCATGACCCGCATGAAATACTCGACATGCCACAAAGATTCGGCGTCAACATCACTTGGCGCCATCGTGATCACCAGGATTCCGGTGCGTCCGTTGCGCAACGACCGCGCGGCGACACTGGGGCGATACCCCAGCTCGACAGCAATCTTGCGCACCCGCTGCCGGGTCTTCTCGGGCAGCGAACCACTGCCGTTCAACGAGTCCGACACCGTCGTGGTCGACACGTTCGCGGCGAGTGCCACGTCACGCAACGTAACCCTGCCTCTGCCACGCTCAGCCGCCATGTGCGCTCAATCTAGGCCTTCGGTCACACATTCTCAGCGCAACGACGGGTTCGCCGCCCAACCCCCTCGATGCGTGTACGCGTTGTCGGCCGCTTGTCACAGGAGTATCTTCCCGACAGGCGTGGTGCTGTCGGTTGAAACCTTGCTCGTCACCGCCGACGGGTACGAACGCTGCGAGTTCGCAGCGGTACCGAAACCGACCGCCTCTGAACAGGTTTGACCAATCGAGCGAGGACGCAGGTGTGAACGAAGACGAGCTGGCAGCCAGCGACGGGATAGCCATCGCCGAGTCCATCCGGGCTGGGGTGATCTCGGCCGAGGAGGTGGTCGAAAGCGCCATCGCTCGTGCTGAATCTCTAGATCCGCTTCTCGGGTTCCAGGTGACGAGCATGGCGGCGACCGCGCGCGCTCACGCCGCTACCGTCGACGTCGATGCGCCGCTGGCCGGTGTGCCCTGCTTGATCAAGGACCACCTGGCCTTGCAGGCCGGCGTACGGCACACGTCAGGCTCGCGATACCTGCGGGACTTCGTCGCCACCGCCGACAGCCAGATCGTCCGTCAATACCGCGCGGCCGGCCTGATCCCCATCGGCACGTCGGCGACATGTGAATTCGCGTTACTGTCAACCGCCGAGTCCGCGGCCCACGGGCCTTGCCGCAATCCGTGGGACCCCACCCGCACCACAGGAGGATCGAGCGGCGGCGCCGCGGCAGCGGTGGCTGCCGGTGTCGTGCCCATCGCCCACGGCAACGACGCGGCCGGTTCGATACGAATTCCCGCATCGGCGTGCGGGCTTTTCGGACTCAAACCGAGCAGGCACCGCGCGCTGGTCCCTGAGCTGTTATCCGGTAGCCCCGCGTCCGGGATCTGGTCCGAGCACGTCTTGACACGAACAGTGCGTGATAGTGCCGCGGTCCTCCAGGCCCGCGCCGCGGGTTCAGCGCGCGACGGCGACCGTTTCACCGAGAGCTCCTCACTAGAGCCGGCTCTCCGGATTGGTTACGCCACAACACCGCCATCCGGAAACCCGGTCGACAGTGATTGCGAAGAAGCGGTTGACGACGCGGTCCAACTCTGCGCGCGCCTGGGTCACACCGTCGCCGAGGCCAAGCTGCCGGGCGACTTCGCGGAGCTCGAGCGCGCCTTCTTGATCCTCTACACCGCGGGAGCCGCAGCGTGGCTTGACCATTGGATCGGTGTCCTCGGAAAACCCCCGGGTCCCGGCGACCTCGAACCCTACACCGACGCTGTTGTCGCGCATGGTCGCAGTTTCTCACCTGCCGCCATACGCGGTGCAATTGAGACTCTCGAGCAAGCCGAACACCAGATTTCCGCGTTCTGGGCCGATTTTGATGTGTTCCTGACCCCGACGCTGGCAGCACCGCCACCTCCCCACGGCTTCTTCACACCAGATCCAACGGATCCTTTGGAACTGCTGGAGCGTGACGCTGAGTTTTCGCCATTTACCTGGTACGCCAACGCCGTCGGTTCGCCCGCCATGTCCGTGCCGCTGTACTGGAACGCTGACGCCCTCCCTATCGGAACCCACTTCATGGCGGCTCACGGCCGCGAGGATCTCCTGCTCGCGCTTGCCTTCGAACTGGAGAACGCTCGTCCATGGTCGGTGCATCGCCCCGTGATCTTCGGGCGACACGACCGACCAAAGGACTGAAGCACCACCGATCTCACCGCAGTCTCGAGAAGGTACCGCTTCGGTGTCTCGACCGCTCGCTGGTGCACGGAGCGCATACGATCCGCTCCTATGGTGACCCTCCGGCGATTGCTTGTGATCTCGCTGGTGGCCGGGTGCCTCGGCGGGGGTGCGGCGTTCACGGCACCGCCTGCCGAAGCTCTGGGTTGGGGCGCGATCGCGGTTTCGCAGAATACCGGCAAGGTGGGCTATACGAACGGCTTCAACTCGGCTATCGAGGCCGAGCGCGCGGCCATAGGCCTATGCAACGCCCGCGACTGTCAGGCGGTCGTGAACTTCACGAAAGGGTGCGGCGCGGTGGCCCAGGCGCCGGACGCGTCGTGGGCAGCGGGTGTGGACCGCGACAGCGCCGGTGCGCAGAAAAGGGCTTTGATTTCGTGCAGTCGATACGGTCCCGGCTGCCGCGTCATCGGCGTGTCATGTAGCTGAGTGCGCGGCCCACGGTTCGCGGGCGAAGACCTGCTCGACCATCGGGCGGAAGAACTCGAGCGGACGATGCTCGAACTGCGAGTCGAAACAGTTCTGGTCGTACTTCTCGCAGAACTCCACACAGTCGTCGAACCATTGGTGGCCGCGATACTTTTCCCGGGCGTCTCGGACACCACCCATGTGCGGGGCGTAGTAATACTGCTGGAATTCGGGGTGGACCTTCACAATCCAGGCCAGCCGTTCCGACACGTAGGGCGCCAGGACTGCTGCGGCGAACGCACCATGGGCATGGGGCGCGTAGGTGTCACCGATGTCATGCAGAAGCGCCGCGACCACGTAGTCCACCGGCCGTCCGTCGTCGAAGGCCCGGGTCGCCGACTGCAGTGAGTGGTCCAGCCGGCTGATCGGAAACGCCTGCTCGCCGTCAGCGAGGGCTTCCACCAGTGCGAGGACGCGGGGCACCAGGCCCGCATTGTTCGCCTCTTCGGCGCGGCTGATCAGCGCGTAGTCCTCGGCGGTGCCCTCGTCCATCGTGCGGTAGGTGGCACGTGTCGGCGTACTCATAACCGACTCCTCTCATCTGGTTACCGGACAAACGTAGCGGTCATGTGTTTCGGCCGCGTGTTGGCAGCGGCCGAGGATGTCGACTCGCATGCCCGGCGGGCTCCCTTCCACACCGCTTTGGGAACACTTTTGGAGAACATTCCCAACGCAACGATCTCTTGGGAACGGAAGCGCCCGTGTCTAGGCAGTCCGGGCTTGGAACTCGTCCACTCGCCGCTCGATGACCGTCCCGGCCGGGAACACCGAAGCGATCGTCAGGTTCTCGTCGACGACTTCTGCGGCCCAGACCGGTGGCCACCCGCCGTCGGCCAGGCTTGTCTGCATCGCGGTGATCAGTTCGTCGCGACTGAAATCGACCTCGGCGACCTCCGCCGTTGTCGTCGCGCGGTGGGACGCCACGCCGGCGAAGCCACGGCCGCATCCGCAGCCGCCGTCAGGGTTTCGCCGGTCTCGGTCACATGGTTCCTGGACCCACACGAGTTCGCCTGGGACGCAGTAGTTGTAGTCGTTGCTGCGGGTGCCCTGGGTGAGTTTTGTCGCCACCAAAATCTTCATTCTCCGACCTCCTGCACGGTTGGCGCCGAGGTTACGATGGCCCACCGACAGTTCGGGGACCGCGCGAAGTCGGTACATCGCCGCGGCGGCATCTAACCGCCTTGGTCACACGTCGGTCGTCGTCGACCCGGACGCGTACTCGCGAGCATTACCGGTCTAACGGGACCGTCTGCGTCGCCCGGCCCGCGCGGCGAACGCGTCGAGCGCGCTGAGGACTTCTGGCGCGCGCCAGGCTCTGTTGCGGGCGCGGTCGGTGAACTCGACGATGATTCCGGCGGCGGTCAACGGGTCGACATATCGGCGGGCATTCCCGGTCCTTATGCCGAGTTCACGCTGCAGGAGTTGCGCATTGAAGACGGGGTGCTTGATGAGCAGGTCGGCGACGCGATGAACAGCTGAGTCGCGGCGGGCAGTGATGCGGGTATCCCATTGTTCGCGAATTGATCTCAGGTCGGTGACCAGTCGGCGTCCGTTCGCCACCGCGAGCAGCGAGGCTTCCGAAAGCCGCTCGACGATGGCGGCAGGATCACCGTCGCGATAGGAGCTGAGGGCGCCGAAGTAGGCATCGGTGTCGGTCAAGAGCCCTGCCGAGACCGGGACGGTGATCTGGCGAGTGAGGCGCTTGTGGCGCAGCATCGCTTGGATCAATGCGCGCCCGGTTCGACCGTTGCCGTCGGCGAAGGGGTGGATGGTCTCGAACTGGGCATGAGCGAGGGCGATCTGGGGGAGGCTGGGCACATCGGCGCGACGCGCGAAGGCGAGCAGATCGTCGATGGCGCCCGAGATGCGGGTGTGGCGAGGTGCGACGTAATCGGCGCCGCGGGGGCCGAAGTTCCCACCGCCAATCCAAACTTGCTCAGTGCGCCAGTGTCCGGCCGAGAGGGGATCGCTGTGGTGCATCAGGGCGGTGTGCATGGCGAGTATCGCGTTCTCGTCGAGTCGGTCGGCCAGCGTGACCGCAGCCTTCATGGCTTCGGTGTTGGCCACGATCAGGGCGGCATTGCGACGGCTCGTGTCACCTAGCGCTTCGGCTTCGGCGATCGCACGAGCGGAGGCGGTCAGATTCTCGATGTTCGAGCTCGCCGCGGACTCGGATCGCAGCAAGACTGCGCAGAAGGGCGCGATCTCGTCGCCGAGCTCGGCGTCGAAACGTGTGATCTCATTGCTCGCTTCTTCAGCATCGGCCAGGGCAGCCGAAGGAAGCGAGATAGTGAGCTCGGCGATGGAAGCGGGGATCGCGGCCTCGTACGTTCCGGCTTGTCGCTGCGCTGCCCGCAGGTCCGCGAGTCCGTAGCCTGCTTCGACCGGTGCGTCCCACGTCAGCGTCTCGTACGTGAGCGCGGTCCCCCCACGAACTGATGCCACACGCCAAAGATAGCATCACTTCGGACGTTAAATGATGCCTTCGAGCGTCACGGGGATCATCTATCGACCAGCCGTTCACGGACCCTCATGGGCCGCGTCCCGCCGTTATCGTGCACGAGTCCTCGACCGCGGTCCTCCGGGTCGGCAGCTCCGTGAAGCGGCCCGCCTATTCTGGTTAGCTCTACGAACAAACCAGGGAGATTCATGACCACCGAGGCGAGGGAGCCCTCGACGCGCGAGCGCCTGCCATCCAGCGCCAACGCCATCATCGCCATACTCGTCGGGTCGGCATTCGTCATGATCCTCAACGAGACGATCATGAGCGTCGCCCTGCCCGCCTTGATCGTCGATCTGGACATCACGGCAAGCACGGCACAGTGGCTGACCAGTGGCTTCCTGCTGACGATGGCGGTCGTGATCCCGATGTGCGGGTCGCTGCTGCAGCGGTTCCCGGTGCGAGGCGTCTACCTCGCGTCGATGGCGGTGTTCTGCGCGGGCACCTTCATCTCAGCGGTGGCACCAGGCTTCGCCGTCTTGCTGGCCGGCCGGATCGTGCAGGCGTGCGGCACCGCGGTCATGGTGCCGCTGTTGATGACGACGGTGTTGAACCTGATCCCGCCCGAGCGGCGCGGTCAGACAATGGGAACGATCTCGATCGTCATCGCGGTGGCCCCCGCAATCGGTCCGACCCTGTCGGGCATCATCCTCGGCTCACTGAGCTGGCGGTGGATGTTCTGGATTGTGCTACCGATCGCGGCGCTCGCGTTGGCGGCCGGCGCCGCCCGGCTGCGGGTGGTCGAGGAACGGCAGCGGCCGACGCCGATAGATCCCGCGTCCATACCACTTTCCGCCGTCGGCTTCGCCGGTCTGGTGTTCGGTCTCTCGCTCATCGGTGAATCCGGGAACGGACATCAGGGCGTGCCCGCGTGGGTGCCGATCGTCGTCGGCGCAACGGCATTGGTGATCTTCGGGATTCGGCAGGTGCAGCTACAGCGGCACGACCGGGCGTTTCTGGACCTGCGCCCCTTTGCCTACCAACGCTTCTCGCTATCGCTGGCGCTGGTGATCCTCGGGTTCATGGCGCTGTTCGGCGCGATCATCATGCTGCCGCTCTATGTCCAGGGTGTGTTGGGTGGAAGCGCGTTGGCCGCGGGCCTGGTAAGCCTGCCCGGCGGCATCCTGATGGGAGCGGCCGGCCCACTGGTCGGGCGCATCTACGACCGGCTGGGCGCTCGGCTGCTCGTCATCCCCGGCTCGCTCATGCTCTGCGCGTCGCTGTGGGGGTACACGACGCTGTCGGCGACGTCGCCGATGTGGGAGATCATCGGCTTGCAGACGGTCATGATGGTGGGCCTGTCGCTGTTGTTCACCCCCTTGATGACCGACGCGTTGGGTGCGCTGCCCGAGTCGCTGTATTCCCACGGCAGCGCGATCCTGACGACGCTGCAACAGGTCGCCGGCGCCGCCGGTACGGCGTTGTTCATCACCGTCATGACCAAAGCGTCAGTGTCGGGCGGGTCGCCCGACCTACCCGGTGTGCGTGCCGCTTTCACCGTCGCCGCGGTGATCGGCGTGATCGTCGTCATCATGGGACTTTTCACGGGACGCCGGCCCGTGAGCGCAGGCGCCACAGTGGCCGAGCTGCGTTGAGAGTGCGCTAGAGAGGATATTCATCCGTTCGGCTGCGGTTCCCAAAGACGCAGCCGTCAGCGCAGTTTCAACATCACGCGCGTCAAGCCGGCGGTAGAGGTGGCGGCGGCGGTGGCGGTGGCGGTGGCGGAGGTGGCGCCAGCCATGGCAGCACTATTGGCGGCAGCCCGGGGATTTCGAGGACGTTGGGTGGCGGGGGCGGCGGGGGCGGTGCCTCCCCAGGAGGTGGCGCGCTGGGGGGAGGTGGCCGGTACACCGGCGCGGGGACGTACCCGGTGCTGGTGTTGATCGTGATGATCGATCCAGGAACGGTCTTACCCCGCGGCGTAGTGCCGACGACGGTGCCCTTGGACGACGAGCTGTTCACCGCAGTCGGTTCCGCGGCGACCCGAAAACCGGCTTCCTCCAATTTCTTTCGCGCCGCATCGAGCTTCAGCCCGGTCACACTGGGTACCTCGCTGCCAGGGCCGCCGTCGACGTAACGCGGATCGGTGGGGGGCATGGTGATCGGGCCGAAGTCGTTCGCGATCGGCTTCATCGCCATGTACCAGGTGCGGGCCGGTTCTGTTCCGCCGTAGAGGTCTCCGTCACCGCACTGGCGTAGCGGGTTCGAGCACAGGCCTGACGGCGTCGGGGAGTCGTTGAAGATGTAGTTCGCGGCGGCGTATTGATTGGTGAAGCCGAGGAATCCCGACGACCGGTGCGACTCGGTGGTGCCGGTCTTGCCCGACATCGGCAGATCCCATCCGACCGAACTTGCCGCGCCGGTGGCGGTTCCGCTGATGTGGTCCTGGCCCAGCGCATTGGTCATCGTGTTGGCGAGGCCCTCGGGGACCGCCTGCTCGCACGGCGCCGTCGCCAGCGCCACTTCATCGCCATTGCGGTCGATGACCTTGTCGATCGGGCTGGGCGGGCACCACATTCCTCCAGAGGCCAACGTCGCCGCCACGTTGGACAATTCGAGCGCGTTGAGCTCCAGCGGGCCGAGTGTGAACGATCCGAGGTTCTTCCGCTTGACCCAATCGGCGATGCTCTCGTTGGTCTCGGGGTCGTACGCGCGGGCGGTTCCCGGCTCGGCGTAGGACCGCAGCCCCAGCCGGACCGCCATGTCCACCGCGCGGGGAACACCGATCAAGGAGATCAGCTTGGCGAACGCGGTGTTGGGCGATTTCGCAAGCGCATCGGTCACGTTCAACCGACCGGCGAACCCGGAGACGTTCCTCACGCACCAGGTCTTCGGCGGGCATCCCGGTTCGGTGCTGTCGCCCAGGCCGGTGCCCCGAAACGTCTGGGGCACATCCAGTGTGGCGTTGATACCCATCCCCATGTCCAGCGCCGCGGCCGTGGTGAAGATCTTGAAGATCGAGCCCGCGCCGTCGCCGACGAGGGAGAAGGGCTGGGGCTGCACCGTCTGGCCGGCATTGATGTCCAGCCCGTAGGTGCGGCTGTCGGCCATCGCGACGATGCGGTGGGCGTCCTTACCGGGCTTGATCACGCTCATCACGCTCGCGACGCCGGCGGCGGTGGGATCGGCAACCTTGTCGATGGCGGTCTTCACGCTGTCCTGGACCTTCGGGTCGAGGGTGGTGCGGATCAGGTAGCCGTTGCGGGCCACGTCCTCCTTGCTCAGACCCGCGTGGGCCAGGTACTGCATCGCGTATGCACAGAAGAACGCGCGGTCGCGGGCGGCGATGCAGCCCTGGGGCAGCGGATCGGGCCGCGGCAGCACGCCCAGCGGCCGGGCCTTGGCGGCGCGGAGTTCGTCGGCCTTGTCGGGCAGGTTCTCGATGATGGTGTTGAGCACCACGTTGCGCCGTTCCAGCGCGGCATCGGGGTGGGTGTACGGGTCCAGCGAACTGGGGGAGCGCACCATTCCGGCCAGCATTGCCGCCTGCTGCCAGTTGAGCTCGCTCGCATCGATGCCGAAGTAGGTCTTCGCGGCGTCCTGAACGCCGAACGCACCGTTGCCGAACGACACCAGGTTCAAGTAGCGGGCCAGGATCTCCGCCTTGGGCAGCGCCACGTCCATGGCCAGGGCCGCCCGGATCTCGCGGACCTTGCGTGCCGGGGTGTTCTCTACCGCGGCGCGCCGGTCCGCACTGGTCTGCGCCTTCACCAGGAGGTTGAAGTTCTTGACGTACTGCTGCTCGAGCGTGGACCCGCCCCGGGTGGTTTCGGCGCCCCGCAAATAACCTGCGAGGCCGGTCAGGGTGCCCTGCCAATCGACGCCGTTGTGCTCACTGAAACGTTTGTCCTCGATCGAGATGATCGCCAGCTTCATCGTGTTGGCGATCCGATTGCTGGGAACCGCCCAGCGGCGCTGTTCGTACAGCCATGCGAGGGGGTTCCCGGCTGCGTCGACCATGGTAGAAACGATCGGCGCCTCACCCTCGAGCAGTTCGGTGAATTCCTCACTGGCCGAGTCGGATACGCGCATGAGTGCCGTCCCCGCGCCGCCGACGAACGGGAACATCAACGCCGCCGCGAGCAACCCGGCGACGAGGCAGCAGCCCGTCAGTCTGGCGAGCGCTTGCCACTTTGCCCGACGATAGTCGCGCATAGCGTCAGCTTAGGACGGTTCGCGGGACCTGACAGCGGATTGCGCGGGACTCGCAAAACGCCGTGGCTTCTCGCTGAGGTCGGCCTCGCTATTGAGCGCCTATGCGGCGTTTGGCGTCTTTGTCGACCGCGGTGGCGATGTCGTGGACAAGCCTGGAATGCCACTGCTTATGCGCCGCCAAGTCTGCCGTGAGCGCGTGACAGTCGGGACACTCCTGATGGGCCGGGCTCTGCTGAGTCTGCTCCATGCAGCACCTCCTCGAACAATGCGGTCGTGTCCACGGTGGCACGAAGCACACCTCCCGTCCAGCACGCAGATGGGACGTGACTCCGAGGTGACCTCCGCCCCGTTATTGCCGTCGTTGAGCCCGGCACCCGCCGGTGCCACAATCGACGTATGGACTCGGGCCCGCTGGGCCGGAGATCGGTCGAACTCCGCTCGGACCTCGACACGCTGACAGCGACGTGCCGCGTACTCCGTCGGCTTCCGTCGCCCGATGAGCGGCCAATCCTGACAACGAACCCGTCGTGGAGAGCTCGCGGTCGCCGATGCAATGGCGCCGAGGCGGCGACGGGCGGGATGGAGTCATCATGATCACCCTCCTCCGCGTTGACCGTCACGCCGGGATGCTTTGGGCGAAGGTGTGAGAATCGTCGTCAACGGTTCCATCCCCGGCGACGGCATCGTGACGAGAGAGAGCGAGGGCTGCGCCACCAGCAGGTGGTCGGCGGCCCTGCTGAACCCACCGTGATCCACCACGGCGGAAGAACTTCGGCCGGCACGAGCTCGACTGATTCAGCGGGAAACTGGCGAGAGCAACTCGTAGCTGACGCCCAGCATGCGATAGGTCGGTTCGGCCCGCCGATCGCACGTGATGAGGGTCCGCCTGTGCTGTCGGGCGGCTGCACCGACCAGGCCGTCGTAAATCGCCCCGCCGGTCAATCGTGCTTCGACCAGTTCCGCCAACAGTTTCGCCGTATCGGCCGGCGACAGAAAGCGCGACTCCGGAAAATTTGTCTGCTGCAGGCGTAGGGCTGCGGTCGGACTGAGACGGTGCGGCGCCGGAAGTCGGGTCAAGACTGACAACAATTCGAACGCAGCATGCCCGGACATCCCTCGGCTACACGCGAGCAGTCTTGCTCGGGCGGCTTGATGGAATGGGTTTTCGCGCTGGGCTAGTGCCAACGCCGCGCTGGTGTCGAGGAGTACGTGTTCAGCGTTGGTCGCCAAGCCGCAACTCCCGCACCGCATCATCGTCAAGCTCAGGCCCGCCCGGTGGAAGCAGGAGCAGCCCGTCCTCTTCGACGAGGTTGTCGGCGGCAATGCTCTGGATGCGGATCGCGGACCCGTCGAGCGTGATCTCCACTTCGCCGGCGGAGATGCCGGATTTCTCGCGGAGTGCCTTCGGGATGACGACGCGACCAGCCTTATCGATGGTAGTCCGCATACCATAACGCTACCATTGTGATGGTAGATCCCCGCGGGTTTGAACCACCGCGAGGCTCGCGCAGTCGCCGCCCCTAGCGCGTCAACCCCAGCAGCGGGGGGACGAGGTACCGGCGCGCGAACGATCGGGCGGCGTCGTCGTCGCCGAGGGCGACGTTCTGCGATGGCGTCAGCACGAACGACACGATGACCCGGACGGTGACCTCGGCGACCTCGAGCAGCTCGAGCTGCGTGCGACTGTCGTCGGGCAGGGCAACGGCCAGTTGATGGGCGAGGAAGGACGAGGCGGTCCGGACGACGCCGTCGCCCTCGATGGTCAGGAACGGCAACACGGTCTCCGGCTCGGTGGCGAGCAGCCGCTGCAGCAGGGCGTGGCCACGCAGCGTGGTCAGCGTGAACACGAACCCTTCGACCAGCTTGTCTTCCGCTTCGGCGTACCCGCCGGCCTCGGCGGCGAGGTCGGAGAGGAAGCGCTCGAGTTCCCGCAGCAGCACCGCCTCGACGATGGCGTCCTTGTTCGCGAAGTTCCGGTACAGCGTGACGCGCGCCAACCCGGAGCGACGGGTGATGTCCTCCACGGTCGTACGGCGGATCCCGAACAACTCGAACTGTTTGAGCGCCGCGTCAAGGATCCGTTCGGCGTTGCCTTCCGCCGTCGGTGACCCGAAACGCTGCACCGCCTTGGCGAGCAGGCCGCTGTACTGCATCGGTGTCTCCTCGACATGGACCGCTCTTTGGGCGACGGTCGACGACGGCAGTCTAAAGCCTGCGCAGAGACTATTGATACAAACGAACCAAGAATGTATCTTTCGTATCCATGGCGCTCGGCGCTCAACGCCTGTGCCTCGACATTCACCAACAGCAGGAGGCTCCTCATGGCCATGGCTCCATCGACGGGGACATCGCCCAGTCGCGACGAATTCTCGGAGCGGCTGTTGCGGGGGTCGGCCAAGAAGTCGTACGCCCCGGTGGTCGACATCGACTGGGAAGCCCCCGTTGTCGCCGACAAGTTCTTCCTGCCGCCGCGGGTGGTGTCGCTGTACGGCACACCGATGTGGGCGGAGATGACCCGCGAACAGCAGATCGAGCTGTCGCGCCAGGAATTCATCAACCTGCTGTCCGCCGGCGTGTGGTTCGAGAACATCCTCAACCAGGCGCTGCTGCGCGGGCTCATGCACGCCGATTGCACGTCGGCCTCGACCCACTACTCACTGACCGAACTGGGTGACGAGACCCGCCACATGGTCATGTTCGGTCGCACGATCGAGGCCGTCGGCGGTAAGCCGTTCCAACCCAAGCGGTTTCAACGCATGATCATCAACATGTTGCCGCTGGCGTTCCAGAAGTCGGTGCTGTGGATCGCCGCGCTCGTCGGTGAGGAGATCTTCGATGCGTTGCAGCGGCAGATCCTCGACGACCCGGACGTGCAGCCGATCGTGCGGCGCGTCATGCGGATCCACGTCACCGAGGAGGCGCGGCACATTCAGTTCGCCCGCGACGGCGCCCGCCGGGACGTCCCAAACATGCGGCCCGTCAACCGGTATCTGCTCGCCACGGTCCATGGTGCCGGTGGCCCGTTCTACCGCTACCTGTTCACCAACCCCGCCGTATACCGACGCGCCGGGCTCGACGCCCAGGAGGCCCGCCGACAGGCCCGCAGCAACCCCTATTTCCACGAGTCGATGCGAACCGGATTCGCCCCGCTGGCGGCGTTCCTCGAGGACGTCGGGCTGATGAGCCGGATCGGCCGGCGGATGTGGAAGCGCAGCAACTTTCTGTGACCCTCGACGAGAGCGGGGTGTTCGACGGCGACGCCGAACTGGACGTCGCCGGTGCGCGCTGCCCGGTCCGGGTCCGGCTGACCGGTCACCTCAACCCGATCGATGGGCGATATCACTGGCAGGGGCTGGCTTACGGAGCGCCCGAGGATGTCCAGACGGGCAAGCCGGCGCAGCTGTGGATCGAGAACCGCAGCGCCACAGTGCGACTGGTCGAGAGGATCCCGTCCGGCCAACTCATGGTCAGCGGCGTGGGGACCCCGCCGTACGACCTCTCGCCAGCATGAGGTGTGCCCCCGCGGCCGCCGTGCGCGGGGACGACGCCTGACGCTCGGAAATTTCCGGCGGGAGATTTCCGTTTGACCGCGTGAAGGCGAGGTCGACTAGTGCACACTGCGCAACACCCGGCGGCACCGCGTGCGGCGGAGTCGCCACCCCCATCGTCACGTGAAGGACTGCTGAGCCTGATCCTGCGGCCGACACCGGCGCCGATCGCCGTGGGAATCGTGGTCGCCGCGGGGTTCATCGCCGTCGAGACACTCTTGGTCTACTGGCTCAAACAGATGTCGTCTGTGCACGCCTACGGGGCGCTTTTCCTCCTCGGCGTGCTGGTGGTGTCCGCTCTGTGGGGCCTCGGCTTGTCGGTGGCGACCTCGATGGCCAGCGCCTCGGTGTACTTCTACTTCCACACCGAGCAGGGTGGAACTCTGGTCGCCGACGGGTTCGAAGACTTCATAGCGGTCCTGGTGTTCCTCCCGGTCGCGTTGTCAGCCAACCTCCTCGGCAGGCAAGCGCGGTTGCGAGCCACCGAAGCCGAACAGCGTCGCCGCGAAGCAGACGTCGCGGCGTCACTCGCCGGAGCATTGGCCGAGCAGCAGTCCGCGCTTCGCCGCGTGGCGACGCTTGTCGCGCGCGGCGTGGCTCCGGCCGAGGTGTATCCGGCAGCTGTCGCCGAACTCTCCCGAGGTCTCGGGATTCACAACGTCGTCTTGTTGCGCTACACGGTCGGTGGTGCCACGGTCGTCGTCGGCACCCGCGACGAACACGGCAACGCGATGATGCTCACCGGAGAGCACCTCGTGTTGGAGGGCGACAACGTCGCTGCCCTCATTCGGCGAGGGGGCCGTCCCGCGCGGATGGACTGCCTCGACGACGCTGCCGGCCCGATCGCTGAGCGTGTGAGGCGACTGGGATTACGGTCCGCGGTGGGGGCGCCCATCGTCGTGGGCGGTCGGGTGTGGGGCGCCGTGATCGTGGGATCGGCGCTGCCCGAACCACTTCCGGCCGGCACCGAACAGCGGATCGGAGACTTCGCCGACCTCGTCGCCACCGCCATCGCCAACGCCGAAACGCGCGCCGAACTCACCGCGTCCCGCGCTCGGATCGTCACCGCCGCCGATCAGGCTCGGCGTCAATTCGAACGGGACCTTCACGACGGTGCACAGCAGCGCGTCGTCGCACTGGGGCTTCACGTTCGCGGTGTGCAGGCGTCCGTACCGCCCGACCAGCAGGCGCTGAGCGACCAGCTGTCGCAGGTTGTCTCCGGACTCACGGAGATCGCGGAGAATCTCCGGGAGCTCTCGCGGGGGATCCACCCGGCCATTCTGTCGAGGGGCGGACTCGGCCCCGCGATCAAGACGCTGAGCCGTCGCTCGCCCGTTCGGGTGGCGCTCGACCTGAGTGTCCACGCGAGATTGCCACAACATGTCGAGGTCGCGGCGTACTACGTCGTGGCGGAGTCTCTGACGAATGCCGCCAAGCATGCGCATGCATCTCAGGTGACCGTGCGCGCCGCCACCGGGGACAACGAACTCCATCTGACCATCGCCGACGACGGAATCGGCGGCGCCACCGTCGGCGGCGGTTCCGGACTCATCGGACTCAAGGATCGCGTCGAAGCCGTCGACGGCCGTCTCGACATCTGTAGCCGGTCGGGTGGCGGAACAACGGTGGCCGCCAGAATCCCGTTGGACCACCCCGGACCCCAACGGCCATAGGGGTTCGATGACCCTCAGGCCGACGGCAGCAGTGGTTCGATCAGTGCCAGTTCTCGCGCGTTCACCCAGGACGGATTGGCTTGCTGGGGCGAGCGGAACACCTCCATCGAGCACAGACCCGGTAGTGCGGACAGCGTCGCGGCGGTGAGTGGCTCGGCGAACAAGGGGATGCGGACCGGCACATGCAGCTGACCGTCCGCGACGGACGGGTCCCCGGTGATCCGACCCGCGCCCCAGATTCCCCGGCGGGGGTGCGCTGACACCCAGAACAGGACTCGCTGGCCTGGCCGGATGAGGCGCGAACGGTAATTGTCGGCAATGCACCAGGACGGCTTGGCCTCGCCGGCGGCGCACATCGGGCTCAGCGACGTCTTGCGGGGGTTGCACTTGATGACCCACGCTCCCAGCGCCTCGAGGGTCACGCTGCGTTCCGGCGGCACGCGACCATCCTCCACGCTCCCGCGGGGCGCAGGCCGCAGGGCTGCGATTATCGTTTCAGCGCTCCGGCCAATAAAATCGGCTGTGCAATGACAGATACCGCCGCAGGTGTGTCGACGGCCACCGGGCCGCAGGCAGACCGCATCTCCGCAGAAGCGCGACGTCGCAGGACGTTCGCGGTGATCAGCCACCCCGATGCCGGCAAGTCCACGTTGACCGAGGCGCTGGTTCTGCACGCCAAGGCGATCACCGAGGCGGGTGCGATCCACGGGAAGGCGGGTCGGCGCGCCACGGTCTCGGACTGGATGGAGATGGAGAAGGCCCGCGGCATCTCGATCACCTCGACGGCCTTGCAGTTCCCCTACAAGACGCACAGCGGCGACACCTGCATCATCAACCTGCTCGACACCCCGGGCCACGCCGACTTCTCCGAAGACACCTACCGGGTGCTGACCGCCGTCGATGCCGCGGTGATGCTGATCGACGCCGCGAAAGGCCTCGAACCGCAGACGCTGAAGCTCTTCCAGGTCTGCCGCCATCGCGGTATCCCCATCATCACGGTGATCAACAAATGGGACCGGCCGGGTCGCCACGCCTTGGAGTTGATGGACGAGATCCACGAGCGCATTCAGCTGCAGACCACGCCGTTGACCTGGCCGGTCGGCATCGCCGGTGACTTCAAGGGTGTTCTCGACCGGCGTACCGGCACATACATCAAGTACACCCGCACCGCGGGTGGTGCCACCGCCGCTCCCGAAGAACACCTCGATGCCTCGGTCGCCCAGGAGATCGCAGGAACCGACTGGACCAACGCCACCGAAGAATCCGAGCTGCTCAGTGCCGACGGCGCCGACTTCGATCGGGACTCGTTCCTCCGCTGTACATCGACGCCGGTGCTGTTCACCTCGGCCATCCTCAACTTCGGTGTCAACCAACTTCTCGATGTGCTCGCCCAATTGGCACCGCCGCCGAGCGGTCAACTCGACATCGACGGCAACCGCCGCGAAGCCACCGCACCGTTCAGCGCGTTCGTGTTCAAAGTCCAGGCGGGTATGGACTCCGCGCACCGCGACCGGATCGCCTATGCCCGCGTGTGCTCGGGCACCTTCGAACGCGGCGAGGTCCTGACGCACGCCGCCACCGGCAAGCCGTTCGTCACCAAGTACGCGCAATCGGTTTTCGGTCAGCAGCGATCGACCCTCGCCACCGCCTGGCCGGGGGATGTCATCGGACTTGCCAACGCCGCTTCGTTGCGTCCGGGTGACACCCTCTATCGGGACATCCCTGTGCAGTACCCGCCGATACCGAGCTTCTCGCCGGAGCATTTCGCGGTCGCGCGGGGCACCGACCCCAGCAAGCACAAGCAGTTCCGTAAAGGGATCGAGCAGTTGGACCAGGAGGGCGTCGTCCAGGTGCTGCGTTCGGACCGGCGCGGCGACCAGGCGCCGGTGTTCGCCGCTGTCGGGCCGATGCAGTTCGAGGTGGCCAGCCATCGGATGGCCGGCGAGTTCGGTGCGCCGATTTCGCTCGAGCCACTGCCGTACACGGTGGCCCGAGCTGCCGACCCCGCCGATGTCGAGATCTTGCAGAAGCAAGCTTCGGTGGAGGTGTTCACCCGAACCGACGGAGTCGTCCTCGCGGTGTTCTCGACGAGATGGCGCCTCGAGAACATCGAACGCGACCATCCCGACGTGCACCTGCGCTCATTGGTGGCGGCGGGCGAGTAGTCCCGTCCCGGCGTTACTCGACGCGGTGCTCCCTGCGCCGGTGGTGATCGATGCGCACGGTGGTCCGGGTGGCGATTCCGGGGTCGCCGACAACTCCGGCGGTCTGGGCGCACACCGTGTCGATCGGGTCGAGCAGCGCATCGAGATCCAGCGGTGAGCGCGCGGTCACGGTGAGGTCGACGGTGCGTACGCCCCGGTCGATGACGGCCTTGCCCTTCGCCGATTCCACGCCGGGGTGCTGCTCGAGTATCTGGGCTGCGGCGTGTGCGACCGCTCCCAGGTCGGCGCTGACCCTGCCACCGGCCTGGCCGCTGGTGAGCGGCACAGCCTTGACCCTCGCCTTGGGGGTGTGGATGAGAAGCCACCGCAGCGCGAGCAGGATGAGCACGATGCCGACGGCGCCGACCGCCCAGGGCCACCACGCCGTGCCGGCGGCCGTCACCAGGCCGGGCGCCGTGACGTACTCCGGGGTGCCGGGGATCCAGTCGGTCGCCCACATCAGCATGCCGGCGCCGAGGACGATGGCTGCGAGCCCGAAGACCAGGGCAGCGAACCGATCCCATGTGCTGGCCAAGCGGGTCATCTAGCGGCCCCCTGTTCGCGTGCGCACCACAACCTTGGGCGGCGCGGCCATGACCGACTCGAGGGAGTTGGTGACCGCCGCGCTGACGGCCGATTTGAGTCGTTGTGCATCGCGGCCGCGGTCATGTGCGGTGGTCACCACGGTGACGGTGACCTTGCGAAGGGTCGCCGACGAGCGCGCGCCGAGGACACCGGGCACCATTTCGGCGGCCCGGGTGGCGACGAGAGCGAGGTCGCTCCGGCCGATCCACACGCTGCTGCGGGCGGCCAGTGGCAGCGCGGTGCGGCGGCGAGGCCGCAGCGCGCTGTACACCGACCACAGGCCGACCAGGATGGCGATGACACCGAGGGGGATCATCCACCACTGATAGGTCAGGCCGTCGAGCCACTCGACGGTATTGAGGGTCCACGGGCGCCCGTCGAGCCACCCGGCCGACACGGCACTGTCGCGTACCGCGATCACGCCGAGCGCCAGGACCAACAGCGCGATCAGTGAGCCGACGTAACCCGCGGCGGGTGGCGCGGCGGGTGAGGGTGGCGTCGCGGGCAGCATCGCTCCGGTGGTCTTGTCGTCGACAACCCTTGGGGGAGTGGCGTGTTTGGGGGTCATAACAGGGTCCGAGCTGGTGTCGGCGCCTCGGTGACGATGGCTTCGATCGCGACGTCGACGCCGTCCACGGTCAGCCCGACGCAATCGTGCAACGCCTCACTGACGTTGCGCTGCACGGCCGAGCCGACGTCGGGCAGCGAATGCGGCCACGTCACCGCCAGATCGAGGTGGGCACGCACCCGGGTCGCGGACAGGTACACCCGGGCGCGGGGCAGTGACCGGCCGGTCAGCTTGTCGATTCCCGCGGCATGGGGCGCCACACCTGGTGTGTCGAGCGCGGCCCGCATCGCGATGCGTTGTGCCACTTTGTCTTTGATGACCAAAGTGCCGGCGTCGGTGTGCCCGTCGCCCCCGTCTGCGGGTGCTGCGTCAGCCACGGCCGCGGCCCTTCAGCAGCGCCCCCAGGTCGAATTGTCCGTCGGTCTGGCCCCCGATCAGATAACCGATGACCCCGAGCAGCACGGCGATGACGAAACCGGTGAAGCCTCCCGCCGCCGCGGCCACGCCGAGCAGCAATCCTGCGATCAATCCCAAGCTAGAGGTGGTCATCGAAGCCTCCGAAACAGTTGTGTGCCGACGTTTTTGGGCGGTGGGGGGTGGACCGGTCAGCGCTGTCCCACCGCCACTCGGTCATGATGCGGGCGCCCCGGGCGCGGGGGCGGTGACGTCTTCGACGTAGACGTCGACGGTGCCACCGACCAGGGGCGCGACCGCGTCACGGATGCGCGCCGCGGTCTCGCGGACCGCGGCACCGAAATGCAGGACGACGTGTACCTCGGTGACGCCGTCGGCGATGCGGATGCCCTCGACTCGTCGGCCCGCAAGGTAGGTGCCGACCTCGCCGAACATGCCGCCGTGCAATCCGGCGACACCGGGAACCGCCGTCACCGCGGCGGCGACGACATCCGCCGGATCCTCGGCCCTCGCCTCCGCATGCCGCGCGCCGCCGGGCGAGCGGGGATCACGCACAGGCGTGGCGCCAACGTCGAGTGGTGCTCGTCCCGCGGTCACTGCACGCGTGAGGGTGCGGGCTGTTCATCGGAAGCGTCGTCCTCGGCGAAGTGCACGTCGTGGACGGTGATGTTCACCTCGGTGACTTCCAGTCCGGTCATCCGCTCGATCGCGGCCATCACGTTGCGACGCAAGCCCGAGGCGAGGTCTGTGATGGAGACGCCGTACTCGGTCACGATGTCGAGGTCGACGGCGGCCTGCTTCTCGCCGACCTCGACCGAGACGCCCTGGGCGTGGTTGACGCTGCCGCCGGGGATCCGTTCCCGCAGGGCGCCGACGGCCCGCGACGCGCCGCCGCCCAGGGCGTACACGCCGTTCACCTCGCGCGCGGCGATGCCGGCGATCTTGGACACGACCGTGTCGGCGATGGTGGTCTTGCCTTTCGCACCCACCAGTGCATCGGTGCGCGGGGCGGCGCCTGCCGTCGCCGTCGACGTCGTGGGCTGTGTGCTCGTCATCTGTGTCCAACTCCTCTGATCGGTTGTTCAACGGTGTAGTCGGGCGTCGTTGACCGAGGAGCACGCTGAGCGAGTGTGATCTGAGTCACATCATGGTCGGCTCGTCAACGACAGGGAATGCCGCTGAGGCCGGTCGTGGATGCACGACTGCGTTCGATAGGAGCCGTCGTGGTCACCAATCGCTCCCGCGTCGACCTGGTCGACGCTGGAGACGGCTTTTTGAATGCCGCGATCCGACTCGGCGATCGGGACGCGTTCGAGGTGGTGGTGCACCGCTACGGCCCCGGCCTGTACCGCTACGCACGCCGGATGCTCGCCGGCGAGAACGACGCCGCCGACGTCGTACAGGAGACGTTCACCGCCGCGTGGCGGCGGTCGGGTTCGTTCCGGGGTGCTGCGTCACTGCGAACCTGGCTGTTCTCCATCTGCGCGCACAAGGTCGTCGATAGCTACCGCGTCAAACAGGCGCAGCCGATCGATGGCACGCTGCTCGAAGCGCTACCGGCCACCGACCGCAATTGCGATCCGTTCACCGCGGCGTCGGGTGCGGGTTTCGTCGCCGCTTTGGAGGAGGCGTTGGCCGAACTCCCGCCGCGGCAGCGCGCATCGTGGGTACTGCACGAGATCGAGTCGATGACGTTCCCCGAAATCGGGGCCGCGCTGGGGCTCAGCGCCGGGGCGTCGCGCGGACAGTATTCCCGTGCGACCAAGACGCTGCAGGACAGACTGGAGAGGTGGCGATGAGTCAGCCCGACGATCTGCTGCGGCGAGTCGCCGACTTCATGCGTGCTGCCCCGGAGCCGGGATGGGACGCCAGCGCCGACCGGGTCATCGCCGCCGTGCGAGCCACTCCACCCGCCGGTGGCTGGCCGCTGCGGGTTCACGGCCCAGTCGGCCTCCCCGGAGCCGGGCAGGGGCGGGTGTTCGTCAGCGACCAGGTGCTGCGCAGCACGCTGGCGGTCGTGTTGCGCCGGCGCTACGTCTGCGCTCCGACCGCCATCGAGTTCGTGCTCGACGGCGATGCCGTGCGCGCCGTGCACATCGATGTCACCGGCAGGTACGGCACGTCACTGCCCGACCTTGCCGACGAGATCCGCCGCACCACCGAGCACACCGTCAGTGACCTCCTCGGCACCCCCGCCGGCAGCCAGGGGCCCATCGACATCACCATCAGCGACGTCGTCGCCGGCGACCCGATCTACAGCTGAGAGCAGATGTCGACGGCATGCACCGTCTGTGTGTCAGGCACGCCCTTCAACTGGACGTCGCGCGGCGCACCGAAGCCGATGCCATCCGCGTCGCCGATCGCCTGCCGCACGGCGTCGCTGACGAGGATCTCGCCGCCGTCGGCAAGATCGGCGACCCGCGCCGCCATCGCGACGTCGAGGCCGAACAGGTCCTCGCCACGCCGGACCGAGGTGCCGACGTGCGCGCCCATCCGCACGCGGATGCCGTCCGAGCGGCCAGCGTCCTCGAGTAGCGCCTGTTGCACCGCAATACAGCAGCGCACGGCCCCGGCGGGATCGGGAAAGGCGATCATGAACCCGTCGCCCTGGTTCTTGACGACGACGCCCTTGTGGTCGGTGACGTGCCGTCGGATCAGCTTCTCGTGCCGCTCGAGCAGCTTCACCCATTCGCGGTCACCGAGCGAGGCGTTGCGCTGGGTCGATCCCTCGATGTCGGAGAACACCAGGACGACCCGTCCGTTGGCGGTGATGCGGGCGAGGTCGGGCCGTTCGACCCGCGCCCACCCGGCGAGGTCTTCGATCGAACTGCGCACCGTCCCGCCGATCTGCCTGCGGATGATCGCGTCGGCGGTCTGCACCGTGTTCGTCACCGTCTTGATGGCCAGCGGCGCGACGCCCAACGGCTTGCGGCGACGCCGGCGTGGCTCGTCGCCCTCTCTGCGCCGCGAGAGTTCCTTGCGCGTCGCCGCCAGCGTGCGTCGGGAGAGCAGCAGCAGGACGCCCAGTGTCACGAGCCCGGCGAACTCGATCACCACGACCACCCACAGTGCGACGTCCACGCGACGATCATCCCGGACGCGCACACCCGGGGGTGCCCGCGCGTCCGAGTACGGTTCGGCCATGGCGACCCCCGAAGAAGTGCCCCTGATCGGCGAAGTGCGCAACGCACTCGATGGCGGGCATCCGCTGGACTTCCTGGGCCTGCTCAGCATGGTGGTTCTGGGCACCACCGCCCAGCCGCTGCAGAATCCCGAGGAGCAACCGCCCAGCATCGGCGAACTGGTCGGGGCCTTCATCGACGTGCAGGTCCCCGAGACCACGGCCCTGCTGGCGGGACTCGGGGAAATGCTGGTCGACGACGACGCGCTGCGCGCCCAGTGCAGGCAGGCGGCTCGGCAGCGTCGCGACGGCCTGCCGCTGTGGCTGGCCGAACTGGGCCAGAGCACCGTCCACCGGGCCGTGCGGATGACGCATGTCCTCGGTGACGGCGACGAACTCCTTCTCGGCGTCCGGTTCGCCGACGGGCAGGAGATGACAGGTGTGGTGAGCATCGACCACCTGTCGGTGGTGACCGACGCCTTCCTGGTCCCGGAATCGATCGATGCGGTACTCGCCGTGGCGAAGTCGAACAACACCGATCCCGACGTCGCGTTCGCCGACATCGACCGCGCCGACGCCCGCGCCTCGTTGCAGGAGGCGCTGGACAAGCCGCTGTCGATGTTGCCGCTGCCCGACTCGGACACGTGGCCGGGTTGCCGCGCGCTGGTGCAGTGGCTGGCTCGGTTGATGCCGTCCGGTGGAGGGGCGCACTCCTGACAGGTCTCGGCGGCTGAAACGGGTACCCGAGGCCGGTAGGAGGCTGGCCGGCCGGTCGACGCCGGTGAGACGCCGATCGTCTTCGTCAACTCGGTCGGCGGGTACATGCCGTCGTCGGTGACGGCCTACAGTGCGGCCGACAACAGCACGGGGCCGACGCCGCTCGCCTCCGACATCCCCGAGGTGGTGAAATCAATGAGCCCGATGTACCACCTCCGTCGCCGCGACGCCGAGGTCGCACCACACTGGTGGATCCGCCTCGGCACCAAGGACACTGACACCGCGCTCACCGTGTCGTCGAACCTGGCCGCCGAGGTGGCCGCCACCGGCGCCGGCGTCGACCACATCATGTACTGGGACGAAGGCCACGGCGCGAACACCGACGCCGCCGACTTCATCTCCTGGATCGGACGCATAGCGGAATAGCGCCGCCGCCCTCCGATGCATGCGGGCCCACGAACGGGGAATGCTCATAGAGGTGTCGGTGTTGACCACCAGTGAATCGCGGCCGAACTCGGCAGCCGAGAAGGAGACATGCATGAAGTTCGGGATCTCGACGTTCGTCAACGACGACAGCATCGACCCGGTCTCACTTGCGCGTGCGATCGAAGAACGCGGTTTTGCGTCCCTGGTGGTCGCCGAGCACACCCACATCCCCGCCAGCCGGGAGTCGCCGTATCCGCAGGGCGGTGACCTGCCGCCGGTCTACTACCGCACGCTGGATCCGTTCGTCACACTCGCCGCTGCCGCCGCGGTGACCTCGGACATCGAACTGTTCACCGGTATCGCCCTGCTCATCCAGCGGGATCCCATCATCACCGCCAAGGAGGCGGCGAGCATCGACCTGATCTCCAACGGCCGGTTCGTGTTCGGCGTCGGCGCGGGCTGGAACCTCGAGGAACTGCGGCAGCACGGCACGGATCCCAAGACCCGCGGTGCACTGCTCGACGAGCGCATCGAAGCCATCAAAGCGCTGTGGACCGACGAGCCCGCCGAGTATCACGGCAGATTCGTTGATTTCCAACCGTCCTACAGCCGCCCCAAGCCGGTTCAGAAGCCGCACCCGCCCATCTACATCGGCGGGAACTCCGATGCGACCGTCAAACGCGTCATCCGGCACGATGCCGGGTGGATCTCCAACCCGCTGCCTGTTGAGCAGCTCACCAGTCGCGTCGCACAGCTGCGCGACGGCGCCGGGCACGACGTCCCGCTGGCGATGTTCGGCACACCTCCCGAGCCGGACTACTGGCGTGCCGCCGACGATCTCGGGTTCGGTCAGCTGGCCTTGCTGTTGCCGACCATGCCGCTCGACGAATCGCTGAAGAAGCTCGACGAATTCGCCGCGCTGGTCGACCAGTACCGCGGTTAGGTTCCGAGCGCGGCGTCGAACAGCGCGATGGGTGGCTGGTAGACCCCGCCGCCGATGCGTCCGTGCCCACCGGCTGCGATCAGCCCGAGCAGCACGATGGGGCCGATGCCGATGTCCGCGACCGCGCGCGCGGACAGGCCGGTGCGCAGTCCGCCGGCCGCCTCCAGCGTGACGGGCAGCAACTTCTCCGGCCGAGCGAGGGCATCGGATGGGAGGTGAGCGCCGAGTGCTTCCCGGACCGCGGGGGCGTGATCGAGGGATTGCCCGCCCAGGCCGAGCACGTCGACGACGGCGGAATCGCCGATCGCGCCCAGGATCTCGGTGGTGGGCGCGTCGGCCTCGACCGGCCCCTGCGGCGGGGTGGCGGCCGTGGTGACCCACCGTCCCGGATGAGAGGCGATCTGAATGCCGAATTCGGTACCGTTGCCGCCGGCCCGGGTGACCAGGTCACACCCCTGAATGCCTTCGGGCGCAGCCAATATCAGCGCGGCGGCACCCATCCACAGGTTGAGGGCGAACGCACCGCAGGTGGCGAGGAACTCCGCGATGTCTCGCGGGGTATCGCGATCGACCAGGAGATCCCGGAACAACCCCGAGGCCGCCAGTGTGCGGGAATGCCCGTCGTCGCCGAGGGCATGTGACTGCGCCACGAACGGCAGCAGTCGCACCGGGGTACCGACGCGCCGTGCCAGGTAATCGGCGTAGTTCCCGTTGAGCCAGCGGTGAAAGGCGGGGATCTCCCGGTCGTCGATGCCGAGGCGCAGGCAGTGCGCCATTCCCTCGTTGAGGGCGGCGTACTTGACCCGGCCGGAGTGGGAGTCGGCGATGACGTGCAGCGCCATCGACGGTGAAATCACCCCGCACAGCGGTACCACCATGTCGTGATCCTGCGCTGGACGGTAGCCGATGTCGCCGTTCGCCAGGGCCGTCAGCGCATCGTCCGGGGTGGTTGCCCACCCCTCGTAAACGGTCGCCAGCGCCAACGAATTGCGCACCGGAACGGGAACCGTATCCCAGCCTCGGAACGGCGGCCCGGCGTGGAACAGGACGCGGTCGCCGGTGACCACATCGGCCGCGCGGGCGATCCCGGTCCACACGGGATCGGTGGCGACGATGTGCTGCAGTGCGACTGAGTTGGCGTCTTGGGTCATGCCTGAATCCACGTCTCGGACAGCGCCATCGCCGCCGATTGCGCACGACGACCGAAAAAGTCACGCTCGACCGTGGCGCCCGGCAGCGGTGTGCCGTTGACCTCGACGGTGCCCGATTGAGCCGGGCGGAAGACGCTGAGCATCTCGTGACGCGTGGTACCCGATTCGTGTTTGGGCTGGTGCACGGCGAACGGTGCCCCGAGGTTCTGCCACCGCATCGCGATCGTGGTCTGGGCGGTGTCGTCCGTGGCCGACTCCACCCACTCGCTGTCACCGAGGCTCTGAGTGAACACGGCGTTGGTGTGCAGGGTGGGATTTTTCAGCGCCTGGGTGGGGCGGAACAGCGCGAAGTGGCTGGCGAAGTCGTCGATGAGGAACCGGGCCAGGGGCTCGTTGTCGGTCAACCCGATCGCCTTGGCCAGATCGGCCTCGTAGGGATCGGTGACCACCAGGATGAGGTGTCCTGTGCCGTGAACGGAACTGGTGATGCGGAAGAACAGTGACAGAGAGGACCAGTCACCGGCGGGGTCGGTCTTGAGGTAGACGAACGGGTTGTCACCTGTCCAGTCGACGGCACCGGGCAACACTGTTTGGGTCATGGCGATCTCCTGTTGATCGAGGGTGTGGTGGGGGGGCCGACGGGGCTGTGGTCAGAGCCCGAATTCCGCGCGCAGGGCGGGGAATTCAGTGGTGGGCTCCCAGCCGAGGACCTGGCGTGCGTGCTGGTTACTGAAGATCGACGTACGCGGATTGGTCTGGAACACACGGGGATTGAGGATCTCGGGTAGCTCACCGATGCGGTCGCGATACCAGTCGAGCGTGGGCTCTGAGCGGGACGTGTCGTCGGCGCTGAGGAAGAACGTGCCGAACTTCAGCCCACGGCTCTCCAGTGCCCGGCGGAATCCGGTGGCGACGTCACGGGCGTGCACGTAGTAGTACAGCCAATGGGTGTCCGGATTGTCGATGAACTCGCAGTATTCGCCGATCGTCTCCGGCAGCACCACCGCAAGCGGTCGCAGACACAGGACGTCCATGTCGGTACCGGTGGCGATGCTGCGCCCCATCGTCTCCATGATCTGCTTGCTCACGCTGTAGGCCTGAACGGGCCGCAGTTCGTGGCGCTCGTCGACCTGCAAGCTCTGCGGTGTCCAGTCGGCCCGCATCTCCGACAGCCCGCAGGCGGACACGCTGGAACACAGGACGACCTTCTGAAGGTCGTTCTCCGCCGCCGCCTGGAGCACGTTCCACGTACCCATCGTGTTGACCCGGATGTACTGCTCCGGTGCGGCTTTCCAGTCGAAGTCGATCGCGGCGAGATGCACCACGGCGTCGGCGCCCTTGAGGGCTCGCCGCATGCTGTCGAGGTCGGTCACATCGCCTTCGGCGTACTCGACATCTGCCGAGGACTGGGTGAGATCGACATTGGTGACGTCGAAGCCGGTGGCGAGTTCGTCGACGACATACCGTCCGACGCGTCCCGATCCGCCGGTGACGACGACCTTGGTGGGGGCTGACATGGAAGTGAATCCTCTCCTAGAGAACAGGTTTAGATGTCCAGGACCAGTCGTGGGGTCCGTGCCCGCGAGACGCACACCATCATCGTCTCGTTGGCCTCTTGTTCCTCCGGTGACAGGACGGCATCGCGGTGGTCCGGAATACCCTCCAGCACATCGGTTTCACATGTTCCGCACACGCCTTCGGAGCAGGAGTACTCCATCTGGATGCCGTGCTTGCGTAACACCGACAGGATCGAGCAATCCGGCGGTACGGTGAGTGAAGTGCCGCTGCTCTTGACCACCACCTCGAAGGGGACGTCGCAGCTAGTGTCGACAGTGATGGCCGCGAACCGTTCGAGGTGCAATTGCCACGTCGAATCCGGCGAGTGCAGCGCCTCAAGAGCGTCGAGCATCGGCCCCGGCCCACACGCGTACAGGTGCGTGCCGGCCGGTAGATCGTCGACGAATCCGGCCAGGTCGAACCGACCGTGTTCCTCGTCGGTCCACATGGTGGCGTCGGGTCCCAGCGCCATCAGTTCGTCGCCGAAGGCGAGCCGCTGGCTGTCGCGCGCCAGGTACACAGCCTTCCACGGTTTGCCGGCGGCCGCGGTGGCGCGGGCCATCGCCAGGATCGGTGTGATCCCGATACCGCCGGCGACGAACGCATACGACGGGGCGTCCTCGAGCGGGAAATGGTTGCGGGGACCGCGGACCCGCACCGTCGTGCCGGGATGGACGTTGTCGAGGATGTACGAGGAGCCACCGCGACCGTCCGCCAGTGCGAGCACCGCGATGCGGTACACATCCGCTTGCAGCGGGTCGCCACATAACGAGTACTGGCGCAGCATGACGTCGCCGTCGACGGCGGGAAGATTGACTTCCAGGTGAGCGCCCGGCTGCCAGGGTGGCAATGCGGTGCCGTCCGGGGAAGCTAGTTCCAGCACGACGATGTCGCAACCCACCAGACGACGGGCCGTGACCTCGAGGGTGAACGTGTCGCTGTCGACCTCGGAGAGGACCGGCGCCGCGGCGTCGGACCCGGTCACGGCTGCCGGTCGGCGACGCGGTACTTCTCCACGAGCCAGTGGTTGAGGTTGACCAGCACGTCCTCGGGCGGAGCGTAACGTCCCCGCGGCGCGAAACGCGACGCCATTCCGCGTTGCGTACCGTTCCATGCCATCTCGTCTTCGCGCATGACCTCGGCGAGGTCGGCGACCTCCTGCTTCCATTCGGCTTCGAAGTTCGGCAGTGCCAGTGTGGATTCCGGGTACATCCAGGTCGCGGCGAACCGTGAGGTGTCCGCGTTGCCGGGCATCCAGTTGAAGTACTTGACCTTGTCGGGCATCGCGATGATGAGCAGGTTCGGCGCGATGGTGACGTACGCCAGCTTCGACCGCTGTTCGGGGGTGAGGTTGGGTAGGTAGGGCTGCAGCACCCGCCCGGTCTTGGTGGGCGAGGCGCCCTCTTCCACGCTGATCAGCTCGTAGCCGACGATGCCGTTGGCGGTGTCGTTGAACGGCGCGTCGAAGTTGATCTGCTCGGCGGAGGTGGGGTACATCGGCACCCAGGAGTGCGAGTGCAGGAACTGGCAGTGATAGCACTCGTCGCCGAAGAGTTTCCAGTTGAACCTGTATTCGGCGAACTCCTGGGGAGCAGCCGATTTCAGTGACGCGATGTCCCAGTTGCGTAGGTAGTCCGACACGCCGGACAGACGCTGGGTGATCGAGGGAATGGTGTCGTCGAACGTGACGAAGATGAACCCTTCCCAGATCTCGGAGCGGACGGTGGGCAGTGCCACGGTCGACTTGTCGAAGCAGGGCGAGTTGTTGAGCTCCGGCGCGGACTGCAGCTTGCCGTCCAGCCCGTACACCCAAGAGTGGTAGGGGCACTGGAACCGTCGCTTGTTGCCGTTCCCTTCGACGAGGATCATCGCGCGGTGCTGACATACGTTGGCCATCACCCGGATCTGATCGTCGCGACCACGCACCGTGATGAGCGGGTCGTCACCGACGGTGACGGTGAAGAAGTCACCGGGGCGGGTGATGTCGGTGGCGCGGCCGATGCAGATCCATTCGTGGTTCCACACCGCCTCGAACTCGAAGCGGTAGAACGCCTCCGAGGTGTAGGTGTCCGGTGGCAGCGACACTGCCAGTGAGGTGTCCTGGTCGCTGCTGTCGAACTCCGCGATCGGAATGGGGCTTTTCATCGTCTTCTCCGAGGTTGGCTGGTCAGGACAGGGTCAGGGAAGTAAGGCGATCAGCGCACGCATCCGGGCGCCGAGGTCGTGGGGGAGCTGACTTGCCGCGCACCGGTGCGGTGCCCACACCGGCCACGGACACCTCGTAGCCCTCTTCTCGAAGCCGCAGCGCGGGGTAGATCAGCTCGGATTCTTCGAAGAAGTCCGCGGCGAGGACGACGACACGGGTGTTTTCGGGGTTTGTGGGCACAGAGACTCCGGTGTGATGCAGTCGAGCGATCGCCCGCTGTTCCGTCGAGGACAACACAAGTGTTCTGTATTACAGAACACTTGTCAAGGCAGGAACCGCACCCGAGGAGTCAGGTTCGGCCCCCGCGGAAAAGTAGCGTCAGCGCGTGGCGTTCGATATCCAGGCGGCCCGGGCCACCCCTGGTCCTTCATTCCAAAATCGGTGTGGCCGTGAGGAATCGAACGCGATCGAGTCGCCGACACCGAGGACGTAGGTGTCGAACTCGACCTGGACGTGCAACCGGCCTTCCAGGATCAGACCGAACTCCGAACCGTCATGGCGGATGAACGCGTCGTTGTTCGACGACCGCGGTGCGGCTTCGTAGACGATCTCGCGGAAGTCGATCGGCGTGTCGGTGGACGGTGTGAGCAGCTCCCAGCGCACCCCCGGGCTCGCCTCGATCACCTGGCGTTCGCCGGACCTGACCACGTATCGGCCCTCCCCGGGGGTCCGCGGCACGCTCGGGTCCGCCCCCGGCTGCGCCGGGACATCGGCGCGATCGCTGTCGCTGAACAGTGAGTCCAGCGACACGTTGAGTTCAGAGGTGATCGCGTAGAGCAGGCTGATCGACGGCGCGACGATGTCGCGTTCGACTTGGGACAGATGCCCGGGGGACACATCAAGACGACGGGACAGCTCGCGAAGTGACATCTGCCGCGCTTCCCGCGCCTCGCGCAGACGTGCCCCCCACGGAGGCGTCAGGGCGGGTTCCGGAACGCGGACCTGCGAGTCAGCCACGAACCGAGTGTAGGCGACCGACGTTCACTTTCGGATCGCTACACACCGGCCGTTCACTGGAAGTGAACGCGCGGTGGGGGCGCGACGCTCACCTCGGGCGGCACAGGGAGTCGGCCAGCCGCAGGAGCGCACGACCGTCGCCGGTGCCGACGAGTTGGACTCCCAGCGGGAGGCCGTCGGAGAAGTCGGCGGGGAATGTGGTGGTGGCCAGACCGAGTGCCTGCCACGGTCTGCTCATGATCGGGTTGCCGGTGGCCGAGAGTCCCTCTGGCGCTGTGCCCTGGGCGGCGGGCGCCAGGATCGCGGCGTCCCCCGAGCCGAGTCGGTGGACGATCTCCTGTCGAGCGGTGTGTACACACTCGGTCGCCAGCTCGTAGCTCGTGTGGTCCAGCGACGCACCGTCGTCCAGCAATTCCTGCAGGGTGGGACTCAAAGAGCCCCTGGGCATCGTGGCGGCTCGGCTCTGACGTGCGGCCTCGTACGCCATGATCCGGCGATGAGCCTCCACGAGGGCGACCGCTTGCGCGTCGAAGTCGATTTCCTCCACTGCCAGCCCTAGCTGCCTGGCATGTTCGGCGATTCGGTCGACCGCGGTGAGCATTTCGTGGTGCACACCGAACGGTGCCCCTGGCCGCCAGACCAGCACCGTCGAGATCGGCTGTGGCGAAGGGTCTTTGGTAGCCGGCGGCAGGATCGCCTCGAGCACAGCCGCGAGACCGAGCGCATCGCTGCCCAGAAAGCCCGGAGCATCCAGAGACTCGGCCAGGCCCGCTATTCCGTCGGTTCCCATGAGGCCGTGGGGCAACACGACCGCGAAAACTCCGCAGTATGCGGCGGGACGTGTCACCGACGCCGCGGTCTGGGTACCGATCGCCAGAGGTGTCATACCGGCAGCGACAGCCGCCGCCGAACCCGAACTCGACCCGCCCGGCGTGTGCCCGACATGACGCGGATTGGCCGTGGGACCCGGGGAGAAGTACGCGAACTCCGTGGTGACGGTCTTGCCCAGGATCACGGCCCCGGCCTCGCGCAGCGCCCGCACGATGGCCGCGTCCGACGAGGCGGCCCCGTCCGACGTGGCGGCTGAGCCACAGCGCGTCGGAAGGCCACGCACGTCGACGATGTCCTTGACCCCGATCGGAAGACCGTGCAGTGGGCCGCGTTGTCCGGCCGGCAGCTTGTCCAGTAACCGAGCCTGTGAGCGGGCACCTTCCTCGTCCAGGTCAACCCATGCATGCACGTCATTCTCGACGACGGAGACTCGCGTGAGAGCGGCCTCGACGCATTCCGTGGCCGACAGTTCACCGCTGGCCAGCGCCTTGATCGTCGGCAGCAAGGCGAAATCTGCCGAAACGTCGCTGTGGGTCGAGGTGTGCATCGCTCCCCAATGTCCAGGCAGCAAGCAGGTGCCGCTGCTGTTCTGCTTTAGAAAACACCCTGACCGCCGCCACGTCAACGACCGGCCGCACAACCCCGAGCGCCGGCACTCGAATTGCCCACCGCTGCGGCGATATATGACCGCCACGTTAAAAGTGGCTGTTGCTATTGACCCGCGATGTTCTTTAACTGTAAACAAGTGTGCGTTGTCACAGAACACCCACGGATCGCTCGGGAATCACGCCCTCTCCGCTCGAGCCGCCAGCGGCTTCTTGTCCTGCCTCAGTTTCGGGTCCGCTCCCGGGTCCATGTTCAATGAAAGAAGCATTATGACCTCAGACGCGTTGAATCCACCCCTGTCGTCAGTGTGTCCGGAGACCGGGTTGCCGCTGCTGGCCGACGGAAAGGTCGACAACCGGCGAAACCAGCATGGAGAGCACGGGGACTCGGTGTCGGGGGAGACCCGCCGCAAGGTCGTCCTGGCCGCGCTGGCCGGCAACTTCGTCGAGTGGTACGAATTCGCGGCGTACGGGGTCGTCGCTGCGTTCGTGGCCCATGAGTTCTTCTCGCCCGATGACCCGGTCGCCGCACTGCTGGGCGTCTATGCGGTCTTCGGCCTGGCATTCGTCGCTCGCCCCATCGGCGGTATCGTCATCTCCCGCTTCGGCGACACCCTCGGCCGCAAGGCCGTCATGTCCTTCTGCATCGTCGCGATGTCGGTGACGACCTTCGGTATCGGCGTGCTTCCGAGCTATGCCGCGATCGGCATCGCCGCTCCACTGCTGCTGTTGCTACTGAGGCTGTTGCAAGGTGCCGCGGCAGGCGGTGAATGGTCCTCGGCGGTCTCCTTCGTCTTCGAGCACTCACCCTCGACGAAACGCGCACGCTGGATCTCCTACCTCGCCGCGTCGACCTACCCCGGCCTGCTCGGGGGTGTCGGACTGGGAGCGATACTGGCGCTGGCGCTCGGGCAGGACGCGTTCGAGTCCTGGGGCTGGCGCATCCTGTTCCTGGTGGCGCTGCCGCTGGGCGCAGTGGGGCTCTTCATCCGTCGCCGCGTCGAGGAATCACCGGCCTTCATCGCTGTGCGGCAGGAAACCGAGCAGCTGGCGAAGAAGGCGTCTCCGTTGCGAGAGGCCTTCGCGCAGTACCGCCGGCCGATGTTGGCGCTGTTCTTCATCACCATCACCTACATCACGGGCGTGTACACGAACTCCGCTCTGTATGTCACGTTCCTGATCAGGAACGACTACACCGCAGGCCAGGCGCTCAACGCGAACCTGACCGGATTGGCCTTGATGACAGGCGGCGTCCTGCTCTTCGGCCCGATCTCCGACCGCATCGGCCGCAAACCCACCCTCCTCATCGGTCATGTGCTACTCGGAGTGGCGATCTTCCCGATGTTCTGGCTGCCGACGCAGTTCGGCACCATGTGGGCGGCGATGCTGGGCTGTGGGCTGTTCTCCCTGGCCATCGCCTTCATCGGTGCGCCGGTGCTGACCTCGCTGCCCGAGCTGTTCCCGGCGCATGTGCGAGCGACCGGGGGAGCGCTGCCGTACAACCTGGCGACGATCATGGCCGGGTTCGCCCCGTACATCGCCATCTGGCTCAACGACCGACTCGGCACTCCGATGGCCTACCCCTTCTACGTCGCGGGGTTGGCAGCCGTCGGGATCGCCGGAACGTTGGTGCTCTATCGCGATCCGAGCCGGTACTCCCGCCAGGAACTGGAGAGTCTGCGGGTGGAGCGCCGAACCCGGACTAACGCGCTGTGACGTCCGACAGCTGAGAACTCCTGGGTGCGGTGCGCGTCCCCGATGCGCACCGCACGCATGCGTGCACCCGTCAGGCGTCGACGAGGACCGAAGCCGCACCGGCCATGTGTTCGCGCACGGTGGCCGCCGCAGCGTCGCCGTCACCGGCTTCGATCGCGTCGACGATCTCGAGGTGGCGGCGGGCGTCCATGTTCTTCAACGCACGGTCCACACCGGCGAACATGATGGACATCCGGATGCTGCCCTCCAGCGACGACCACGAGTGCAGCAGCGTCTCGTTGCCCGACAGGTGACACAGCGTCCGGTGGAACCGCAGATCGGCCTCGATCCGGTCCTCGAGGTTCGACGCCGCCCAGCGGCCCATCTCCTCGACGGCGTGCCGCAGCGCCGCGACGGCCTCGGACCGGTCTGTGTGTGAGGCCACCAACCTGGCCGCCAGCGACTCCAGTGCCGCGCGCACCTCGAAGATGTCCCTGATCTCCTTGGCATCGAGGTGACGCACTGACAGCCGCCCGCGCGCACCGGCCGAGATGAGACCTTCCTGCTGCAGCTGCCGCATCGCCTCGCGCAACGTTCCGCGACTGATCTGCAGCGCCTCGGACAATTCGGTCTCGACCAGATGGGTGCCGGGCGTGAGCTGTCCGGTTGTGATGGCACGGCGCAGCGCGGTCAGCGCCTGCTCACGCAGGCTGGTCTTCTCCAGGCGCAGCAGCGATGTCGCATCGACGCTCATGAGGTGCTCCCTGACTGTCAACATTTGGCTGTTGACATCAAAGGCTACAGGCGGGCGAGCACGGTGGCGACGATCTGCGCGGTCGACAGGCCGTAGCGCTCGTGCAGGGTCGGCAGGGCGCCGGCCGCAAGGAACTCGTCGGGTAGGGCGACCGGGGTTATCTGCTTGCCGATTCCGCGACGTGCGACGGCCGAGGCCACCGTCTCGAACAGACCGCCGATGACAGTGTGGTTCTCACATGTGAGCACCAGACGGTCCGTGTCGACCTGCGCGAGAACCGTTTCGGCGTCGAACGGCTTGATCGTCGGCGTGTGCACCACCGCGACGTCGACGTTGTCGTCCGCCAACCGCTCGGCGGCCTGCAGTGCCCGCATCGTCATGAGCCCCGACGAGATCAGCACCACGTCGGCGCCGTCCCGGAGGACCTTGGCCTTCCCCAATTCGAAGTGGTAGCCGTACTCGTCGAGCACCGTCGGCACGTTGCCGCGTAGCAGCCGCAGATAGGTCGGGCCGGGATGTTCGGCCAGCTGGGGGACTGCCTGCTCGATGTCGACCGAATCGCAGGGGTCGACAATCGTCAGATTCGGCATCCCGCGAAAGATGGCCATGTCCTCGGTGGCCTGGTGCGACGGCCCGTATCCGGTGGTGAGTCCGGGCAGTCCGCCGACGACGTTGACGTTGAGATTCGGTTCGGCGATGTCCAGACAGATGAAGTCGTAGGCGCGCCGCGCGGCGAAGACCGCATAGGTCGACGCAAACGGCACCAGCCCCGTCTCCGCCATGCCGGCGGCAGCACCGAACAACAACTGCTCGGCCATCCCCATCTGGAAGAATCGCTCCGGGAACGCGTTCGCGAAAATGTGCATATCGGTGTACTTGCCGAGGTCCGCCGTCAGACCGACGATCCGGTCGTTCTCGTGGGCGGCGCGCACCAGTGCATGACCGAACGGAGCGGGTGCGGTCTTCTGGCCAGGGTCGGCGAACGAGGCGATCATCGCCGAGGTCTTGAGCTTCTGTGGCGCAACGGATGTCATGCGGGTACCCCTTGAAAACCCTCGGTGAGCTGGTCGCGGCAGATCTGCCACTCGTCGGCGTCGATGCGCATGAAGTGCGCCTTGTCTCTGTTCTCCAGCAGCGGTACGCCGCGCCCGACCCTGGTGTCGCACAGGATGACCGACGGACGGTCGGCCTCCGACGCCGCGATGCGGTCGAACGCGTCCAGTAGGGCGCCGACATCGTTACCGTCGACGCGCTGGGTGTACCAACCGCACGCCGCCCATTTGTCGGCGACGGGTTCGGTGCGGAGCACACCGGCGGTGGGCCCGTCGGCCTGCAGCGCGTTGATGTCCACCATGGCGATCAGATTGCCCAGCCGGTGGTGGGCGGCGCCCATCGCCGCCTCCCACGTCGAACCCTCGTCGAGCTCACCGTCGGACAGGAAGTTGATCACGCGGGCCGAGGAGCCCTGGTGCCGCAGTCCGAGCGCCATACCGACCGCGACGGTCAGGCCGTGGCCGAGTGAACCGCCGGAGATCTCCACTCCTGGTGTGTAGCTGGCCATTCCGGACATCGGTAGTCGGGAGTCGTCGGACCCGTAGCTCTCCAATTCCTCGGTGTCGATGATGCCGGCCTCGGCCAGAGCGGCATACAGGCCGATGGCGTAGTGCCCCGTCGACAGCAGGAACCGGTCGCGTCCTTCCCAGTGCGGGTCGTCGGCGCGGTAGGTGAGTTGATCGGCGTAGACGGCGGCGAGCATGTCGGCGGCGCCCAGGGCCTGTCCGACGTACCCCTGCCCCTGCGCCTCACCCATGTCGAGTGCGTGGTGACGCATCCGGTACGCAGCGTCGACCACCCGTCGAGCCCGCATCACGCGGCCAGCGCGTGGGAGTCGTCGGCGGCCTTGGCGGCGGCCCTGCGCTCGGCGGGCCCCCACGTCTCCTTCGTCGCCAGCGCGGCCCACAGACCGATCGCGGCATACCCGGAGAACAACAGCGCCGGGCCCACCCAGCCGAACCCCTCGTACAGCAGGGTGGTGATGAACGGCGTGAATCCGGAGACCATGGCCGAGATCTGGTAGGCCAGTGACGCACCGGAAGCCCGGGTGTTGGCGGTGAACAGCTCGGGGAACCAGGCGCCCTGCGCCCCGGCCAGCGCGTTCTGGCAGACGCCGTACGAGACGGCGAACGTGGCGACGATCACCAGCGCCAGACCGGTGTTGACGAGAAGGAACATCAGCACGCCGAAGGGAATCGCGAACGCGCACACCGCGATGTAGACGGGACGGCGGCCGATCTTGTCGGTCAGACGGGCCCACGCCATGGTCGCGAAGATGCCGAGGAAGGAGGCGATGCACAGTGCCACCAGGGTTTCCGTGCTCGTGGCCAGACCCGCGTTCTTGAGGTAGCTGATCATGTACGTGATCGATACCGCGTAGCCTGCGGTCTCCGCGATGCGAAGGCCGATGCCGCGCACGATGTTGCGCCAGTCCTTCTTGACGACCTCGACGATCGGCGCCCTGACCACCTGGCCCTTGCTCTTGACGTCCTCGAAGACCGGCGACTCGGGCACCCTGGCGCGAATGATCAGTCCGACCATGACGAGCACGATGCTCGCGAGGAACGGCACCCGCCAGGCCCAGTCGCCGCCCAGGTGGATGCTGACCAGGAAGACGAGATTGGCGAGCAGCAGGCCGACGGGGAAGCCGGCCTGGACGATGCCGGTGTAGCGGCCCTTCTGCTTCCACGGTGCGTGCTCGTAACTCATCAGGATCGCGCCGCCCCACTCGGCGCCGAACGCAAGGCCTTGGACGATGCGGACCGTCACCAGCAGGATCGGGGCGAGGACACCGACGGCGGCGTAGGTGGGCAGCAGGCCGATCGCGAAGGTCGCCAGGCCCATCACGATCAGCGAGGCGACCAGCACCGGCTTGCGGCCGACCTTGTCACCGAGGTGGCCGCCGATGATGCCGCCGATCGGGCGGGCGGCGAACCCGACGCCCAACGTGGCGAAGGCCGCGAGCGTGCCCGCGACCGGACTGGAATTGGGGAAGAACGCGGTGCCGAAGTAGAGGGCGGCCGCGGTGCCGAACCCGATGAAGTCGTAGGTCTCGATCACCGCGCCGACGCCGGAGCCGATCGCTACCCGCTTGGCGTCGGGGGTGCCATGCACCGGGCCCCGCATCTTCAGAGCGTCGTCGCTCATGTCGTCATCCTTCCAAGTCCTGGCCTACCCGGTTTCCCGACTGGCAACCCACCTCACTGTTGACGGTCAACAGTGCGCTACGTCACTCAGTGTGAGCGCGCCCACACGCTATGTCAACAGTCGACATCGGATAGATGTTGTTAGTTGACTGTTGACAGTCGACGGGTTTACTGTGGTGGTCATCACAGGAGGTGACATGACCCGGAGATTCCACTCGCGCCTGGGTTGCTCGACGATCAGCTTTCGTCACCAGGCGTTGCCGCAGGCCCTCGCGACCATCGCCGGCCTCGGCTTCACGGAGATCGACCTCGGCGCCCTGCCCGGTGTCTGCGACCACGTCCCGTATGTCCTGGACGAGCCCGCCGTCTCTGACGTCGCCGCGGTCGTCGCCGCCTCGGGACTACGTGTGCGATCGATCAACGGCGATATCGGCGACCTCAACGCGCCCCTGACATCTGCTGAGCAACTGGCCCGCGCGCGCCATCTCGACATGCTCGTCGCCCTCGCGGCGGCGACCGCGGCCCGCGCGGTGGTGCTGCCCTGCGGTGCCCTCGACCACGCGCCGCGGCGTTCCCTCGATGAGGATCTGGACCGGGTCGCCGATGAACTCGTCTCGGCCGCGCACGTGGCCGCCGCCGGGCGGGTCGAGCTGTGGACCGAATCGCCGCACCTGCACAGGCTGTGTTGCGACATCGCGCGGGCGCAGGCGCTCACCAGTCGGTTCGGACCCGAGGTGGGCATCGTGATGGATTTCAGCCACATCGTCGCCTCGGGCGCCGACCCCGTCGATTTCGTGGACCGGTTCGGCCCCCGCATCGCGCACGTCCACGTCCGCGACGCCGTGCCCGGCAACATCAACCTCTCGGTCGGCAACGGTGCAGTGGACTTCGCGCGGGGCCTCAAAGCTCTCGCCGACGCCGGCTATCACGGTCACTTCGCGCTCGAACTCGAGACCCGCGACATCACCCACGACGAGCGCCCCGGCGCGGCAGTCCGCGCCGGACACCTCATCTCGGAACTGATCTAGGAGACAACCCATGCAGAACAAGACCGCAGTCATCACCGGCGCCACGTCCGACAAGGGCATCGGCACCGCCGTCGCCGAGCGCTACGCCCGCGAGGGCTGGGCCATCGTCGTGCTCGACCTGGACGGCGAGAAGTCGGCGAAAGTCGCCGCCGAGATCGGAAACCAATACGCGGTGCCCGCTTTCGGCCACGCCGTCGACGTCACCTCAGAGGACTCGGTCACCGCGGCGCGCGACGCCGTCGCCGCGGAAGTGGCCGCGGGGAACCTGCCTGCGGTGGGCGCGCTGGCCAACATCGCCGGGATCACCTCGCCCGTAGCTTTTCTGGAGACCACGCTCGAGCTGTGGAACACGGTGATGGCCGTCAACGCCACCGGTACCTACCTCGTCTCCAAGGCTTTTCTGCCCGACATGATCGACGAGGGCTGGGGGCGCATCGTCAACATGTCCTCGGTCTCCGCGCAGCGCGGTGGTGGCGTGTTCGGCAAGGTGCCGTATTCGTCGGCCAAGGCCGCGATCCTGGGCTTCACCAAAGCATTGGCGCGGGAGATCGCCCACACGGGTGTGACCGTCAACGCCGTCACTCCGGGTGCGGTCGACACCAACATCCGGGTCGGATCCACCGACGAGCAGGAGGCCAAGCTCGCCGCTGACATCCCCGTCGGGCGTACCGCCACCGCCGACGAGGTCGCCGCGGTCATCACGTTCCTGTCCAGCCAGGACGCCGCCTACCTGACCGGCACCACGGTGGACATCAACGGCGGCAGCCACATTCACTAGCCGAGACCAGTGGCAGCGCCGCCGCCCACGCCGAGCGGTCTGCCGAGTCACCGGCCCACGCGATGTACCCGTCGGGCCGCACCAGCACCGCCGGCCCGCCGTCGCTGCGTTCGGTCTGCCTGCCGTCAAAGGCTTCGACAACCGGGGCGCCGCGCTCACGGACGAGGACGAACCCCGGGGTGCGCAGCAGCTCGGTGAGACGCCCAGCGGTCAACGGGATCTGAGTGGCGCGGGTGCCGACCGGACCGATCCCCGGGTATCGGAGTTCAGTACCCGCGAAGCTTCCCGCCACGGCGTCGCGGACCTTTGGCACCCGAAGAAGTCTGGGAGCCAAGAGGTTCCGGAGTAGCCGTGCGGCCCGCGGATGCAGCGTGATGCCACGCGCCATCAGTCCGGACTGCCGTAACACGCGTCTGCCGATCGGATGGCGCTCGGCGTCGTAGGTGTCGAGGAGCGCATCGTCGGCGCCGGCGAGGACGGCGTCGATCTTCCAGGCGAGGTTGGCGGCGTCCTGGATGCCGGTGTTCATACCCTGCCCGCCCATGGGGGAGTGCACGTGCGCGGCATCGCCGGCCAGGAACACCCGGCCGTAGCGGTACTGCGCGACTTGCCTTTCGTCGCAATGGAATCGTGACGTCCAGCTGACGGCGACCAGGCCGGGGTCGGCGGGGAACGCCCGGGCGAGGACGCCGCTGATCTCGGCGTGGTCGGCGGGTACGTCGTCGGCCACCTGGTGATGGCGGTCCCACACCATGGCGCGGTACCACGACCCGTCGGCGTCATGGCGGTCATAGGGTGCGAGGAACCCGAACACATCCCGGGTGCTGCCCACCGTCAGCCCGCCGCCGGTGGGCCCGTCGGCCAGCTTGACGTCGGCGAGCACGAGCGAGGACAGGATCGTCGTGCCCGGGAAGTCGACGCCCAACAGGGATCGCACCGTGCTGTGGGACCCGTCGGCGCCGACGATGTAACGAGCCCGCCAGGTGCTCTGCTGGGACGGATCGTCATGCGCCCGGGCGGTGACGGTCACACCGTCCAGATCCTGGTGAATCGCCACGACTTCGGCGCCTCGGCGGATGTCGGCGCCCTGGTTCTGCGCATAGCGCGCGAGCGCCTGATCGACGTTGGTCTGCGGGGTGACCAGCACGAATCGGTACGGCGAGTCCAGATGGGTCAGGTCGATCCGCGCGCCGGCGAAGATCGACACCCCCGGTGCCCGGTGGCCGTTCGCGATCAGGTCGTCGGCGATACCGCGCGCATCGAGGGTCTCCAGCGTGCGCGCCATCGTGGCGAACGCCCGGCTCGACGGGTTCGGGGTGGGCCATTTCTCCAGGACCACGACGGAGCGTCCGGCACGCGCGAGGTCGCCGGCGGCGGTCAGGCCGGTGGGGCCGGCGCCCACGACGACGACGTCGACCGTGGCGGTCATCGGCGTCGCGCTTCCGGGTCCGGGTAGTACCGGCGGATGTCGTCGGGGGTGGCCTTGGCTTCGCGGTTGAACACGAACCGGCAACCCGGCTGGGCCGTGTGCGCGGCGTTGACGATCGCCTCGAACAGCAACGTGTTGCCGGCGATCAGGCGTATCCCGGCGCCGATCAAGACCGCGTCATAGTGCCTGGCGCCCAGCCAATTCCGCGCCTTGTCAGCACCCGCCTCACCGAAGTCGACGAGGCAGTTGTCAACGTGGTAGCCGGCGGCGCGCAACTCGTCGACGTTCCTGTCGTTGGCCGCGCGCAGCGCGTCTTTGGACAGGCCGGCGAACTGGGCGAAATCCGGGGAGGTGTAGTCGATCACCCCGGGGTCGAGCCCGATCTGGATGGCGGTCACGGTCATGCGAACGGCTCCTTCGCGCAAGTCAACATCTGTTGAATTAGACGTTAGACCGGCCCATTGCAGATGTCAACAGTCGTTGACTACGCGGCGGCGTGCGGGATTCGCTTGGGAGGGCGATCCGCCGGGTACATGGCTCGAACGAGCGACTGTGGAGGGGCGACGTTGTCGACGGACCTGCAATGTCCCAAGCGGATGCAGTACGGGCCCTGCGGCGGTGTCCGACCCGACGGGCAGTGCGAAATGCGCACGGGCCCCTGCGCCTTTCCCGACGTCGTGCCCTGGTCGGGCGTCGCACCGGCGCCGCAGCCCGCACCGGCGCCACTCGTCCTCACCGACTTCAGCTGCACACCGTTCGACGAGGACGACGCCGCCGCGACCGCCGCCGTCCTCGCGCACTCGTGTGACGCCGTCCTCGTCGGCGAGCACCAGAACCGGCCGGACTTCCCGCCGACGCTGATGGGCCGTCTGCTGCTCGAGGCCGGGGTGTCCCCGGTCATCACGCTGTCGTGCCGGGACCGCAACCGCATCGTCCTCGAACAGGAACTGCGTGGGCTGCGCACGATCGGTGTCAGCACCGTGCTGTGCGTAACCGGCGACGGCCGCGGGTACGACGTGCGCCCGGATGTCACGCAGACCTTCGACCTCGACGGGCCACGGCTGGTCTCGCTGGCGGCCTCGGTCGGCATGGTCCCGGTGGTCCCGGAGACTCCCACCGCGCCGCCGGTGCACGCCCGGCCGGCCCGTCTGGTCGAGAAACAGCGCGCCGGGGCGAGCATCGCGGTACTCAACCACGTGCCATTTCCCCAGACCATCGCCGACTTCATGGCGTCCGCGCGGGCGGGCGGGTTGTCGATCCCGGTGGTCGCCGCGGTCGCGGTGTTCACCGATGTCGTCTCCGCCGCCGTCCTGCAGGGCCTGCCCGGCCTCGAACTCGACCAGGCGGTGGTGGAGGAGGTCCTCGGGGCGGCGGATCCGGTGTCGGCGGGGATCGCGGCCGCCGTCGCCGAGGCGCGGGCGCTGCTGTCGATCGACGGCGTCGAGGGCGTCAACGTTTCCGGCTCGGCGTCCGCCTCCGGCACCCGGGAGGGTGCGGAGATCAAGGCGGAGGTCGGCCGGCTCATCAAGGCCCAGGAGGCTGCATGACCGAAGCGATGGACGCCGAGTTCGACACCGTGGCCGAGTGGACGGCGCAGGTGGCCGCGGATCTGGGGCCGGAGTACCACATCCCCGCGGGCTGCCGGGGCAGCGGAAGCCCGGCCGCCCTGGACTGGCTGATCGACCAGTTGGCGTTGACCTCAGACGACTCGCTGCTCGACTGCGGCGCCGGCGTCGGCGGACCGGCTGCCTATGCCGCACAAGCGGTCTCGCTGGAGCCGGTGCTCGTCGAACCGGAAGCGGGCGCCTGCCGCGCGGCGCGCACCCTGTTCGGATTCCCCGTCGTGCAGGCGGTCGGGTCCGCGTTGCCGCTGGCGGATGCGTGTGTCGACGCCGCCTGGTCGCTGGGTGTGTTGTGTACGACGCCGCATCAGGTGGAACTGCTCGCCGAGATGCGCCGGACGGTGCGGCCGCCGGGACGCATCGCGCTGCTCGCGTTCGTGGCCCGTGAGCCGCTGCTGACCAAACAGCCTGAGGGCAACCACTTCCCGACCAGGGCCGAGCTGACCGGATTGATCGGCGACGCCGGCCTGCAGATCCAGAAGTGGCGGAGCACAGCCGATCTGCCGGGCATCCCGAAGGAGTGGACCGAGCGCGTCGACGCGGTCACCGACGCGCTGAGCGATCGGCACGGCACCTCGCGGGCCTGGCAGTTGGCCGAACGCCAGAGCGGACGCATCGCGGACCTGCTCGCCGAGGGCGCGCTCACCGGCGAGATGCTGGTGCTCGGTCATGCGTGAGCCTCAGCGGCCGACGCCGTGCACCGCCGCCGACAGCTGCCCGTAGAGCGACAGCTCATTTCGTAACGGCGCCAGCACCAATTCCTCGGCCACGCCGTCGACGCGTCGGTGCAACTCGGAGGCCACCCGTCGACGGCGTCGCGCCGCGCCCACCGCCACGAACGGCCGCACCAGGACCCGAAGAAGCAGGCCCAGTCCGAGTCCACCGATGAACAGGACGGTCGGCAACGCGAACGGTCCGAACTCCGGGGCGTCGAGGTCGATCTGCAGGTACGCCAACACCGCGAGCGCACCCAACCACACACCGCCCGCCACGGCCACGGCGATCAGCAGCCACTGCAGGGCCCCGAACAGCCGCCACCAGCGCGGCGTCCTGGCCATCCCGAGATCGGCCCCGCCGACCACCCTGTCCAGCGCATCGGGGACGGCTTCGGCGTGAGATCTCGCTGCCTCGCGCATGATTCGCGGCCACGGTGCGGGCAGCCCGTCGGATGCGGTGTCGGCCAGTGCCCGCACCGCACTGTCGACCCCGGCCCGCGACGCCGCCGACCCCGAGGGCATCGACGTTCGCCGTAGGACCTCGCCCTGGGCGTCGGAGGCACCCAGTCCGAGACGGCGCAACGGATCCGGGCGGAACTTGGTCACCCAGCGCACCGGCGGCCACCCGGTCGCGGCCAGACCGCGGCGGGTGTAGGCCCGGCCGACGGCATCGACCACCGTCGGAACCGCGGCCGCGCCGGCGAGTGAACCGCGCAGATGCCGCTCGGCGTCCCGCAGGGCGGGTTCCGACCGCCGCGTGGGGACCAGCGGGGTCAGCCGGGCGGCCATCGCGTCCAGATCGGCACTGACCCGGGCCGTGCGCGCCCGGTGATCGGCCACGGTGGACACCAGGAACTCGTGCAACTCCGACGCCCCGTCCGGTTTGACGGCTGTCGTGGCTAGCACCGGCACGCCCGTCAGGCCGTCCTCGGCGAGGAGGCGGTGCAGGTCGTGCATGCACGACGCCAGGTCGGGCAGGGAAAGCCGGTCGGCCTGGTTGAGGACGACGACCATCACCTCGCGGTGCGCCGCCAGCGGACGCAGGTACTCGTCGTGCAGGACGGCGTCGGCGTACTTCTGCGGGTCGAGCACCCAGACGAACGCGTCGACGAGGCGGATCAGCCGGTCCACTTCGGCGCGGTGCGCCGCCTCGACGGAGTCGTGGTCGGGCAGGTCGAGCAACAGCAGCCCGGACAGCTGCGGGGCGGTCGACGCATCGGCGGCCTGGCGGTTCCGGATCTCCAGCCAGTCGAGGAGTTCCGCGGCGGGGGACGGTCCGAAGACGACGGCCTGCGTCGCCGACGTCGTCGGCCGCCGGATGCCCACCTGCGCCAGTGGCGCCCCCGCAATCGCGTTGAACAACGAGGACTTCCCGCTTCCGGTCGCACCCGCCAGCGCCACCACGGTGTGCTCACCCGACAACCGCAGCCGCGTCCCGGCGCGGGCGTCAAGACTGCGCACGTCGGCGAGCACGTCCTCGGGGAGCCGGCCGGTGCCAAGGGCCGCCACCGACGACAACGCCGCCAGCCGGTCGGTGAGCGTCACTGCAGCACCGCCGCAACACGATTCGCGGCCGCGCGTAGCTCGTCACCGCTCACCGCCGAGGACGCCGATCCGAGGACCTGGTGGTACCGGGCGGAGTCCTCGGCCAGCAACTGGCCGACGCGGGCCAGGAGTTCGTCGCGGGCCTGCCGGGCCAGACCGCGGACGGCCTGCTCACCGAAGATGGCCTCCAACACCTTCTGGCTGGCCACCGTGGTGCCGCCGGCGACGGCGATCTCCGCACCGGTCAACCCGGCCGTCTGGCTGAACACCGCGAGCATCACGACCAGCCCGGCGCCGTTGACGCCGTAGGACGCCAACCGTGCCCCTGACCGCTTCGAGGCACCCTCGGTGCGGACGAGTTCGAGCACGAAACCCTCCCAGTCGCGGACCAGCCGCTCGACGGCCTCCGGCAAACCCGCTGCGGGATGGGATAATTCGTCGGTGAGCAGGAGGGCGCCCGCCTGATGGCGCGCCCAGCACCCGTAGGCCGCTTCGCTGGCGTCCTCGACCGCGGCGCGCACGACCGTGGCGATGCCGCTCTCCAACGCCGACCCCAGTTCCTCCACCGGAGTCGACCGCCCGGTCACCGCGGAGACCATGCGGTCGCGGATCCGACCGACCCGGGATTCCAGCCGGCGCAGGAATTCGCCGGTGCCCACCACGTCCTGCCAGCGCGCCAGCACCTCGCCGCGCAGCATGGCGCCGTCGCGGATCGCCTCGTCGACCCGTGCGAGCGCCCCGTCGTAGGAGGACTGCACGCACGACCCCAGTTGGGCGCGGACGTCGGCCTGATCGTCGGCCGCGCCGGCCAGGGCGTACGTACGAGGCGGGAGGCTGCGCAGCGCACCGTCAAGCGTGTAGCGCACCACCGATGCCCGCTGTTCGGCGTCGGCGGTGAGGCCGCCGAGCCAGTCGCGGATCGGCGCGATCGACTTCTCCTTCAGCCGCCCGTTGCGTAGCGACTGCTCGACGATCACGAACAGCGGAGCCCCGTTGAGCCCGCCCGCGGCGAGCATGTCCGACAGGTGTCCCGCGACGTCGTGGACGGCCTCGGGCGGGCAGCGGTCCAGGACGACGGCGATCGCGGTGCCGCGGTCACGTGCGGTGTGCAGCATGTGCCACGGCACGGCGTCGGCGTAGCGGGCCGCCGTGGTGAGGAAGATCCACAGATCGGCGGCGGCCAGCAACGTGCCCGCGAGCTCGCGGTTGGTGCTCACGACACTGTCGATGTCCGGGGCGTCGAGCAGTGCGAGGCCGGGCCCGATCCCCGGGTGGGGCGCCAGCCGCAGGCCGTCCGGCCCCGCCGACCGCGGCAGTTGCGGCAGGATCCGGTCGTCGGTGAACCACTGCAGATCGGTCGGATGACAGACGATGACCGGGCCGCGGGTGGTCGGGCGCAGCACGCCCGACTGGCTGACGTCGGCGCCGACGAGTGAGTTGATCAGCGTCGACTTGCCCGCACCGGTCGAACCGCCGACCACCGCCAGCAGCGGAGCGTCGATGCTCCGCAACCGCGGGATGAGGTAGTCGGCGAGCTGTCCGGTCAACTCCCGGCGGTCACGCTCGGCGGGCCAGGCCGACGGCGCCGGGAGCGGAAACGTCGTCCGGTCGAGCGCCGAGCCGAGGGCGGCCACCGCATCGAGGAGGTCCATGGCCGCCGTCATCTCTTCAGCCTGCAACACGCGACGGCCGCGGCGGGCTGCTTTGGCGACCGACCCTTGCGCGGTATACCCCCCAGGGGTACGGTGCAGATACCCCCACAGGGTATGCATTCCGGCGAAGGAGCAGATGATGACCGTGCACGCCCACGATCATGACGGCATGGACCACTCGCCAGCCGGCCACGCGCACCACGGACACGGTGGCAATGTCAATGTCAATTTCAATGTCAACGCGATGGCGCTCAGCGCGACGCTGCACTGCCTCACCGGGTGTGCGATCGGCGAGATCGCCGGCCTGATCATCGGCACCGTGCTCGGCCTGAGCAACCTGGCCACGATCGGACTCGCCGTCGCGTTGGCCTTCCTGTTCGGCTACGCGCTCTCGACGCTGCCGCTACTCAAGGCCGGCCTCGCGCTCGGCACCGCACTGAGTGTCGTGCTGGCGGCCGACACCTTGTCGATCCTGACCATGGAGATCGTCGACAACCTCGTCATGGCCGTCATTCCCGGCGCGATGGACGCCGGCTTGGTCAATGCGGTCTTCTGGGTCGCCATGATGATCGCGCTCGGCGCGGCGTTCCTCGCCGCCTATCCGGTCAACCGCTCCCTGCTCCGCAGAGGCAAAGGCCACGCGCTGACCCACGAATACCACCACGGCGGCCAAAACCTCGCCGGCGCAAGAAGATTCATCCCCTCGTTCAGCACGGCAACCTTGGTCGCGGCGATCACTGCGTTCATGCTCGGCGGCCTGGTGGTGTCGATCGCCGCCGAACTCGGGGACCCCGGCGCGGGCGGGCACGCGCAATCGTCGAACATCGCCCCGGGTTGGTGATCACGTGGTGTCACCGCCTCGGGTCGAGGAGTTGTGCGAGGTGCAGTGACGAGCGATCGGCGTCCAACTGGCGGACCTGCATCTGACAGCTGAATCCGTCGGTGAGCACAGCGGCGTCGGCCGGCGTCTCACGCAGGGCTGGCGCGAGACCCTGCTCGGCGACTTTCATGCTGACGTCGTAGTGATCCTTCTCGAACCCGAAATTCCCTGCTACACCGCAACATCCGGTCGCCTCACGAACCCTGCTGACTCCGAGTGCCTGCAGGGCCTTGCGCTGCGCGGCCGCGCCGAAGACCGCGTATTCGTGGCAATGCGTCTGGACCGTCACCTCATCCGGAAGCTGATGGTCCGGTCGCCAACCCTTTTCCGCTGAATCGGCGACCATCTGGGCGAAAGTGTGGATCCGCGCGGCGACCCGGCGAGCGGCGTCGGTGTGGATGAGTTCCGGCAAGTCTGTGCGAAACGCCGCGGCGCAACTCGGTTCGAGGACGACGATCGGCCGGTCGGTGCCGTCGTCGAGCACCTCGGCCGCTTTCGCGAGGCGCCGTTTGGCCTTGGTCAGTTGGCCTGTCGAGATCCACGTCAGGCCGCAGCAGGCGTCCGTGCGGCACTCGGTGGACAGTCCCGCGTCTGCCAGCACGCGGGCCGCGGCGCCGGCCACCTCCGGGCGGAACCCACGGGTGAAGGTGTCGGCCAGGAGGACGACGTCACCCTCGGTGCCGGCGGCCGGGAGCTCCCGCCGGATCTGTCGGGCGGAGGCGAACGCCGGCAGCGTGCGGTGCGGGGTGAGACCACCCGTCCGGGCCGCCATCCGTCCCATCCGTCCCCGGGTGAGCAGATTGACCAGCGGCGCCATCCGGGTGGTCAGTTCGAGCCACGTGGGCAGCCATCCGAGCGTGTAGTGCGACATCGGCCTGCGGCGGCCGCTGTAGTAGTGGTCGAGGAACTCGGACTTGTAGGTGGCCATGTCGACGCCCACCGGGCAGTCGGTGGAACAGGCCTTACACGACAGGCACAGGTCGAGTGATTCCTTGACGTCCTCGGAGCGCCAGCCGTCGGCGACGGTCGGGGAGTTGCGCACCATCTCCTGGAGGGCACGCGCACGTCCGCGGGTGGAGTCCTTCTCGTCGCCGGTGGCGCGGAAGCTCGGACACATCACGCCGCCGCTCGACGCGCGGCAGCGGCCCACCCCGATGCAGCCCTGTACCGCGTGGACGAACGGCGCGACCGGAACGTCGTGGGTCGGGGTGAGTTCGAAGGAGGTCGGCCAGTCGCGCCCGTCCACCCCTGACAGAGACAGGTTGTCCAGCAGCGGTTCGGGATCGACGATGGATCCGGGGTTCAGGATGCCGAGCGGGTCCCAGATCCGCTTGAAGCGGGAGAACGCCGCCATGGTGGCCGGGCTGTACATCAGCGGCAGCAGCTCCGAGCGCGCACGGCCGTCGCCGTGTTCACCCGACATCGAACCGCCGAATCGCACGCACAGTTCGGCCGCGCGGCGAATGAAGCGCGACATGACGTCGCGGCCCTGCTCGGTCCGCTGGTCGAAGTCGATGCGAATGTGCATGCACCCTGCGCCGAAGTGTCCGTACATGACGCCGGTGAGCCCGAACTCGGCGAGCAGGGCCTTGATCGCGACCAGGTAGTCGGCCAGCTGATCGGGGGCGACCGCCGAATCCTCCCAGCCGGTCCACGACTCTCCGCCGTCGACCAGGCGGGCCGACAACCCGGCGCCGTCTTCGCGTACCCGCCACAGTGACGCGCGTTCGGCGGGGTCGGCCACCACCCGGGCCTCGATCAGCCGTCCCGCGCGGTGCAATTCGGCCACCAGCTCTGCCCCGCGCGCTTCCACCTCGGCGCGGTCTTCGCCGTCGATGTCGACGTAGAGCCACGCGTTGCCCGCCGGAAGCCCCGTCACGGATTCGGGGCCTCGCCGATGGCGCATGGTGTCGACGATCAACGAGTCGATGCCTTCGATGGCGGCGGGGGAGTAGCGCAGGATCAACGAGTTGTCCCGTGCGGCGTCGACCAAATCCGCGTAGCCCAGGCACAGCAACATGGCGGACGGCGCCACCGGCACGAGTGACACCGTGGCGCCGACGACGACCGCACAGGTGCCCTCGGTTCCGACCAGCGCCCGCGCCACGTGGAAGCCGTTCTCCGGCAGGAGGTTCGCGAGGTGGTAACCGGACACCTGCCTGGGGAAGCGCGCCAGCTCGAGCCGGAACTCGGCGAGGTGTCCGTCGGTCAGTGAACGGAGGTCGGCGGTGATGCGTTCGGCTGCGGCGACCGCGGAGTCATCGGCCGGGTCGGTGGCGTACACCCCGTCGCTCGTGGCGGTGAGACGGTGCCCGGCCGCGGTGACCACGTCGAGCGCCACGACGTGGTCGGAGGTGCGGCCGTAGCGCACCGAGTGGTTCCCGCACGCGTCGTTCCCTATCGCACCACCGACGGTGGCCCTGGACTTGCTCGACGGATCCGGCGCGAACGTGAGCCGTTCAGCTGTCGCGCGCTGGACGTGCCGCTGAAGATCGGTGAGGACGATGCCGGGCTGGACGTAGGCGGTGCGTGCCGGCTCGTCGACGCGGGCCACTGCGTTCATGTGCCGGGAGAAGTCGAGCACCAGACCACGGCCGATCGCGTTGCCGGCCAACGAAGTTCCGCCACCTCGGCTCGTCACCGGCACGCGGTGGGCCGCGCACACCCGAACCGTCTGCACCACGTCCTCGATCGAACGCGGGAATATCACCCCCAGTGGCGGGAGGCGATAGTTGGACGCGTCGAAGGCGTACTCCGCCCGCCGCCGGGTGGAGGTGTCCACATCGATGCCCATGGCCGTGAGCTCGGTGACGATGCTGTTCATAGCGACTTTGCCTCCAGTCCCGCCAGGATCACGTCCAGAACACGATGCGTCCGGCTCTCCCATTCCGCATCGTCGAGGCGGGTCAGGAAGCCCAGTAGCAAAACCACGTCCCGGGAATCGATGTCACGACGGATCTGGCCTTCGGCCTTACCGGCCTGCAGTAGCGCGGTAACCGCGTCGTCGATCGGTCCTGCGCTGTGGCCGGCGAGTTCGTTGCGTGCGGAATCCGTTGCGGCGGCGAACACCTGGCGCTTGACCCGGGCGTAGTCCGCGACCCTGCCGAACCACAGGGCCAGTGCCTCGATGGGCGTGTGCTGGGCAAGGAGTTCGGACGCGGCGGCGACGAGCGCGTCGACGTCGTCGCGATAGACCTCCGCCAGTAGTACCTCGCGAGTGGGGAAGTGGCGATAGAGCGTGCCCTGGCCGACGCCTGCCGCCTTGGCGATCTCGTTCATCTTCACGTCGTGGGAGGCGACGATGCGCTCACGCGCCGTCGCCAGAATCCGCGCTCGGTTCTGTTCGGCATCGCTGCGGCGCTTCACCGCGCACACCTCGAGCTAAACGGACACGTGTCCAGTACGGTGGACCGGTAAGGGGACACGTGTCCACTTTAGCCGAAGCGAGGGTTCAGCCATGCCATCGAACACCCAGAAAATCGTCGCCATCACGGGGGCCAGCAGCGGCATCGGTGCGGCAGCCGGCCGCCTGCTCGCCCAGCGTGGCGCTGCCGTCGTCCTCGGTGCGCGCCGTGCCGACCACCTCGAGCGACTCGTCGCCGACATCCGCGATTCCGGCGGAATCGCGGTGGCCTGCTCGACCGATGTCACCCGCCTCGACGACGTCCGGCGCCTGGCGGACCGGGCGGTCGAGGAGTTCGGACGACTCGATGTCCTGGTCAACAACGCCGGCATCAGCAAGATCGGCCCCATCGCGGACCTCGACGTCGAGGGCTGGTCGGCGATGATCGACGTCAACCTGCGCGGCGTCCTGCACGGCATCGCCGCGGCGCTGCCTATCTTCCGACGACAGGGCCATGGTCACTTCGTCACGACCGTGTCGACCGCGGGCCTGAAGATCGTGCCGGACCTGGGGGTGTACGCCGCGACGAAGAACGCCGTGCGCACTGTGCTCGAAGCCCTCCGCCAGGAATCCACCGACGGAGCGATACGGACGACGGCGATTTCCCCGGGCTTCGTCAACACCGATCTGGACAGCTCGATCGACGACCCCGCGCTGCGCGACCGGATCCGCGGCTCGATGAACGACTTCGGCCTCGATCCCGGGGCGGTCGCGGAAGCGATGGTGTTCGCCATCGAGGCGCCCGCCGACGTCGAGATCGGTGAACTGACGATCCGTCCGAGCGTGCAGGGCTGAGGCGCCGGCGGAGTAACGGGACGCGGTGCCGATATTGGCCGAATGGCACCTTCAGCGAGGCGGATCGGCACGAATTAACGAGGGCTTTCGTGCAGGTCAGAGGGGGTGCGGGAAGCTTTTGCTGGGTGAATGCTGTTTGTTCTTGAAAGTGGATGGGTAAAAACCCCCATACATGCACAACTTCGTGGAGCGCAGAGGTATGAGCGGAAGACACCGGTCACCAGCACCGATGACCCAACGCCGGACGACGAACTGGCCCGTGGTCGTGGGCGGGTCGCTGTCGTTCGCCGTCGCCTCGGCAGGCGTTCTCGCCGGTGCGGTCGTCCACTTCTCCGCACCCGAGCCCGCCTCGGCTCCGGCCGAAGCGCCGCAGGCCACCAGCAGTGCGCCGGTCACGCAGCACGGCACGGTCATCGCCGTGAGCGCGGACTCGGTCACCACGCGCAGCGACAACGGCCTCATCCAGACCTACCGAATCACGCCGAACACCACCGCCGTGACCGTCGATCGCCAGCACCCTGCCAGCCCCGCCGCGTCGTTCGACGTCGACGACCGCGTGGCCGTCTTCGCCACCGTCCAGGCCGGCCAGTCGGTCGCGACCGCCGTGGCCGACCAGTCCGCCGTCGGGCCGGGCGGTCCGCCGATGGACTACATCACCACGCCCTGAGCGCGTCACCGCACCGCGATGACGACTTTGCCTCTCGCGGTTCGGTTTTCGAGTGCCGCGATCGCCTCCGCCGCCCGTTCGAGCGGGTAGACGTCGGGCTTCGGTGCCGACACCGCCCCGGAGGCAAGTAGCGGCTCGAGTTCCGCCCACTGCTCCCGAACGTAACCGGGATGGGTGAAAGTCCATGCGCCCCAACCGACTCCGACGACATCGACGTTGTTGAGCAGCAGCCGATTCACCTTCACCGTGGGAATGTCGCCGCCGGTGAAACCGATGACGAGCAGGCGCCCGCCCGGGGCGAGTGACCGCAGCGAATCGGTGAACCGGTCACCGCCGACAGGGTCGACCACGACGTCGACGCCGCGCCCACCCGTCAACTCCTTGACCGCGTCTTTGAAACCGTCTGCCAGGACCACGTCGTCGGCGCCCGCCGCCCTGGCCACCGCGATCTTCTCCTCGGTGCTGACGACGGCAATGGTGCGCGCGGCGCCGAACGCCGGGGCCAACCGCAGTGTCGAGGTGCCGATGCCGCCCGCAGCGCCGTGCACGAGTACGGTCTCGCCCGATGTCAGACGGCCGCGGGTGCGCAGTGCGCAGTGCACCGTCAGATCGTTGAAGAGCAGACCAGCGCCGGCTTCGAACGACACCACGTCAGGTAGGGGAAACACCCGATCAGGCGGCAGCGCAACAACTTCGGCCATTCCGCCTGACAGCATCGTCAGCCCGGCGACGCGGTCGCCTACCGATATCCCCGAGTCGGCGGGGGCGCTGCGCACCACGCCGGCGATCTCGGCGCCCGGCGTGAACGGCAGGTCCGGCTTGTACTGGTAGAGCCCCCGCGACAGGAGGGCGTCGGGAAACGCCACACCAGCGGCGTGCACATCGATCAGCACCTGGTCGGTGGCATCGGGTTCGTCGACTTCGACGACCTGCACCGAGCCGGGACCGTCTAATCGGGCAATCTGGACCGCGCGCATGGTCGCCTTCCTTTCCGTCGACGGAGACCATTTAACATCCCGGGGTGATCGACGCCCGTGCCGCGGTGCCGCTCGACGCCGGCGCCATCCTGGAACGGCCCGACGAGGTCAACGGCGCGCCGCGCCACATCCTGAAACCGGCTTCCTAACGTGACAACCGCTCGTGCACCTCGGCGGCGGCCCGCCATCCCGAGCGCACGGCGCCGTCGAGGAAACCCGTCCACTGATCCGCGGTTTCCGTTCCTGCCCAATGGATTCCGTCGACCGGGGTGCGCAGGCACCGGCCGTAGGCCGTCCAGGCGCCGGGCGGCACCGCGGCCGTCGGGCCACCCGGTGCGAACGCCTCGGCGCCCCACAGGTGGTCGACGTAGTCGATCGGGGACGCGGCGGGATCGCCGAACAGCGCGGTGAACCCGTCGATCGCACTCTGCCGGCGATCTTCGGGCGACAACAGGTCGAACGCCGTAGCGTCGGTGAACCCGAGCAGGATCCCCGGACCGTCGTCCGACGGGCTCACGTCGAAGGTGATGAACACCGGGCCCTCGTCGGAGAGCGCCTCGCCCGAACACCCCCCGTCCCGCCAGAACGGTCTGTCGTAGGCGGCGTAGGCCTTGCTCAGCCGGCCCTGAGGCCAGTGCGTGGCCAGATCGGTGCATTCGGCGGGCAGTGGCGGCTCGAACACGATCGCGTCGCGGTGGGCGGGCGCGACGGCGACGATCACCGCGCGCGCCGTCGTCCGGCCCTGGTCGGTGTCGACCTGCAGCATCCCGTCGGTGTGCCGTTGAATCCGTCGCACCGGCGCCCCGGTGCGCACCCGGTCGCCCAATTCCGCGGCCATCCGCGAGGCGATCTGCTGGGTGCCGCCCGGGAACCGGTCCTGCTGCGCGCCGCCTTCCACGTCGAGCATGCGCCCGATACCGCCGGCCGCCTTGACGTAGCGCACGGCGTGCAGCAGCGAGACCGCCCCGGGTTCACACCCCCACGTCACCCGGGACATGATCGCCATCAGGTCGCGGGTCGAGGCGCTCGCGTGCACCGAACGCAGCCACCCTTCGAGGCTCAGTTCGTCGAGTCGGTGAGCGCCCGGCGCGGTCCACGGCGTGGCGACCGGGATCTGTCTGCACAACCGCTCGAACCGCCACTGGATCCGGGAGACGTCGAGCAGTTCGATGATCGACAGACGCGGGACCGTGCTGCGGTAGGAGCGCACCCGCCCGCGCCAGCGGATGAGGTTCTTCCCGCGACTGAACGTGCGGACGGTTTCACAGTGCAGTTCGGCGGCCAGCGCGAGGACCGCGTCCTGGGTGGGCCCGACGAACGTCGCGCCGAGATCGACCGGGGTGCCGGCGACCGTGGTGGTGTACGCCCGCCCGCCGACCCGATCGCGTCCCTCGAGCACCACGACGTGGTGGCCGCGGCGGGTGAGTTCGCGGGCCGCCGTGAGTCCGGCGAACCCGGCACCCACCACGACGACATCGGCCTCCGTTGCCCCCGTCATACGACCAGGCTCTCACGACGCGCAGGTCCTGACGGCGTTGTTCGGCCCAGATCGTCGACGCGCCGCATGGGCGCGCCCTATGGTGGGGGTCGGTACGTAAGCGGACCAATGGAGGTTCCATGAGCAGCGTCGATGCTGATCAGACCGATGTCCTGATCATCGGTGCAGGCATATCGGGCATAGGCGCGGCCTACCGGCTCCAGGAGAAAAACCCGCACCTGACGTACACCATCCTGGAGCGCCGCGCCCGCATCGGTGGCACCTGGGACCTGTTCCGCTACCCTGGAATTCGCTCAGACAGCGATATCTTCACGCTGAGTTTCCCGTTCGAGCGATGGACCCGGCCGGAGAACGTCGCCGACGGCGCCGACATCCGTCACTACCTCACCGAGACCGCCCGCAAGCACGGCATCGACTCCCACATCCGGTTCGACACCCACGTGCTGTCGGCGAACTGGGATTCGGCCACCGACACCTGGACCGTGCACACCGCGCACGACGGACACCAGCGGTCCTACCGCAGCCGGTTCCTGTTCTTCGGCACCGGTTACTACAACTACGACGAGCCCTACCGCCCCGAGTTCCCGGGTATCGACAGGTTCGCCGGCGAGGTCGTCCACCCGCAGCACTGGCCGGAATCGCTCGACTACGCAGGTAAGCACGTCGTGGTGATCGGTAGCGGCGCCACCGCGATCAGCCTGATCCCGTCGCTCACCCACCAGGCCGGCCACGTCACCATGCTGCAGCGCTCGCCCACCTATGTGCTGTCCGCACCGCGGATCAACCCGGTGGTGCAGGCCATCCGGAAGGTGGTCCCGGCGCGGCTCGCGTTCCACCTCGTGCGGTTCTACAACCTGGCGTTCATCGTCTCCACGTATGCGCTGTCGCGCAAAGCGCCGGGCGCGGTGCGCTGGTTCGTCCGCAACCAGGCCGCCAAGACCCTGCCCGAGGGCTATCCGGTCGACGTGCACTTCAAGCCGCGCTACGGCCCGTGGGATCAGCGCATGTGCCTGAGCCTCGACGACGATCTGTACACGGCGATCGCCGACGGGCGGGCCGACGTCGTCACCGATCACATCGAGACATTCGACGAGCACGGGATCGTCCTGCGCTCGGGTCAGCGCATCGACGCCGAGGTGATCGTCACCGCCACCGGACTGCAGCTGCAGGCGCTCGGCGGCGTCGCGCTGAGCATCGACGGTGCGGAGTTCAAACCGCAGGACCGGTTCGTCTACAAGGAGCACATGCTCGAAGAGGTGCCGAATCTGGCGTGGTGCGTGGGCTACATCAACGCGTCGTGGACGCTGCGCGCCGACCTCACCGCGCGGGCGTTCGCCCGACTCGTCGCGTTCATGGACGACCACGGCTACACCCACGCCTTCCCGCACCTCGGCGACAAACCGATGGCGGAGAAGCCGGCGTGGAACATCAACGCCGGATACGTCGCGCGGGCGCCGCACGCGCTGCCGAAATCCGGCACGCAGCGGCCGTGGAACGTGCGGCACAACTACGTGCTCGACGCGATCGACCACCGCTTCGATCGCATCGAGGAGTCGATGGTGTTCGGACGGGTCCCCGCCGACCGGGCGATTTCGGCGTGACTGGTCGCGCCTAGCGCGACCGGTCACGCCGAAATCACACAGATCGGGCTCAGTTCAAGCGTTCCTGCCCGACACCGCCATACCAGTCCACGTCGTCGGGGCTGGTGCGCACGGTGACACTGCGGACCTGGGTGAAGTCGTGGAACGATTCCCACCCTCCTTCACGTCCCTGCCCGGACTCGCGTACACCACCCCACGGCGAGGCCGGATCGAGCCGGTGGTGGTCATTGACCCAGACGATGCCCTGTTCGAGGCGCGAGGCCACGCGGTGGGCCCGGGCGACGTCGCGGGTCCAGATCGACGAACCCAGCCCGAAGTCGGAATCGTTGGCGATGTCGACCGCCTGGTCCTCGTCGTCGAACGGGATCACCACGAGCACCGGTCCGAAGATCTCCTCCCGGGCCACCCGCATCCCGTTGTGGACGTCATGCAACACCGTCGGCTGCACGAAGAACCCGTCGAGACCACTGACCTCGGCCGGCCGTCCGCCTGTCGCGACCACGGCGCCCTCGGAGACCCCGAGGTCGACGTAGTCGAGGATGCGCCGTCGCGCACGCTCCGAGATGACCGGTCCCAATTGGGTTTCCGCCAGGTCCGGGTCACCGATGCGGATGGCCTCGGCGGCCGCAACCAGATGGTCGACGAACTCGTCGTAGATCGTGGATTGCACGATCAGCCGAGTGCCGGCGATGCACGTCTGGCCTGCGCCGACGAACCCGCCGAACGCCGTGCCACGGGCCGCGACGTCGACCGGGGTGTCGTCGAAGACGAGTACGGGGCTCTTGCCGCCCAGTTCCAGAGTGGCTTTCGCGAACCGCTGCGCGGTGGCCACCGCGATCGAGCGGCCGGGTTCGGTGCCTCCGGTGAACACGGCCTTCTTCACCTGCGGATGCTCGACCAACCGCACACCGGCGGTCGGGCCGAGTCCGGGCACCACATTGAGCACTCCCGGCGGGACCCCGGCCTCGAGCGCCAACTTGCCGACGACCAATGCGGTCAGCGGTGTCTGCTCAGACGGTTTGAGCACCACGCTGTTCCCCGTGGCGAGCGCGGGCGCCAAGCTCTTCGAGGCGATCATCAGCGGGTGGTTGAACGAGGACAGGATCCCCACGACGCCGAGCGGCATCCGCGTCGTGTACGAGTGGTACGGGCCGGTCATCGGCACCACGGACGTGCGATCGGCGAGCAGCAGCGCCGCGTTGTAGCGGTACCACTCCGGCAGCCGGGTGATCTGAGCCTTGGTCTCGGTGATCGGGCGACCGTTGTTCACCGTCTCCAGGCGGTACAACTCGGCCATGTTCGCCTCGAGGAGATCGGCGAATCGGTTCAGGGTCTTGGCCCGTTCGTGGATCGGGGCGTCCCGCCAGACGCCCGAGTCGAACGCGGCCTGCCCCGCCGCGACGGCGGCGTCGATGTCGGAGGCATCGGCGCAGTGGCATCGGGCGAACGGCTGACCCGTCGCGGGGTTGACGACGTCGATGAGCTGCCCGTGCCCTTCGACCTCACGTCCGTCGATCAGAAGCTTCTCGGCGGTGAGCTGTTCGGTGGGCGTTTGTTCGGTGAGCATTGTGGTGTGTTCCTTCATCTCTCGTTCAGTTCTGCGTATCGACGCGGGAGGTCACGCGCCAACGCGGTAGACGATTTCGAGGCCGAGGTTCGACGCGTCGACCGACGGTGAGGTGGTGATCGCGGCGCCCGCCGCGGCCGTGTCCAGCACGACCCGACCGAACGCGTACACGTCGGTCGGCTGCGGCAGGAAGGCGTGCACCTTGAGCGGTTCGGCGTTGTCGCCGGCCTGTGCGGCTGCGCACTCCAAGGCAGCCCGTACCGCCCCTGACACCGCGAACAGACGGTGGTCGGATTCGCCGACCTCCACCTGGGCGACGGAGAACCGGGTGAAGCCCAGACCTCTGGTCGAAATCGACTGCCCCGCAGGCGCTGTCACATTGCTCGCGGCCTGCGCCATGGCGGTACCGGTGCGCACAGCGATCACGTCGATCTCGATCTGCGCACCGCCGGTGAGAAGTTCTTCGACGCCGAGCACCAGGTGTGGCGGGGCCGCGCCGTCGAACATGTCCTCCCACAACGCCTCGAACAGCGGCGCGTCGGCCATGTTCTTGAGGAAGACGTGCACCCGGACAACGTGGTCCCAGTCGCTGCCCGAATCCTCCAGCAACGTCCGGCACACGCCGATGGTGTACTTCGCCTGCGCCAGGAACGGCGAGAAGTGCTGCGGGAAAGAAGGATTCACCTGCGCTGCCGGGGCCAGGCCGGTGGCTCCGAATTCCGTGGGCAGCTGGCCGGCCAGGAACAGCCAGTCACCCGCTGCGACACACGGTGTGTAGTTGGCCAACGGTTTGGGCAGCCGCGGGCTGTCGAGGTGGCGGATGTTCAGCACGTCCGGCCGCGCGGCGATGACATCCACCGAGACCAGTGCGCCGGGAATCGCCATCGCCTCGGCGCCGACACCAACGGTGGTCCGCGGCGGCGGTACCGGGAAAAACCGCTTCCATACCTGATCGAATGCGTCGAACAGCCGGCAATCGGTGATGAAGACCTGGGTCTTCACCACGTCTTCCAGCCCGCAGCCCTGCGTCTCCAGCAGACGCGTGAGCTTCTCCAGAAGGTACGTGGTCTGCTTCTGGATGTCGGCGCCGTAGTACGGGAATTCCTTTGAGACCGAAGCCTGCTCGGGGATGCCCGTTCCCGGATCCGCAGCGGTCAACCCGGAGACGAAGACCAGGCCGTCGCTGATGAATACCCGTTCGTCGAGGATCGCTTCGACGGTGTGAGACTCGCTGCTGGCGTAGGACATGCTGAACTACCTCCCGGCGGGTCGCCCCGCCCATTTCGAATGAGTTGATGTTTATCGACAGGCCGCGTGGGCCTGGTGGCACGAAGCGGTCAGTGCGCTTCGTCGATGCCGAAGAACAACTTCCGGAGTCCCTCGTCCTCGAGGACGGTGGCCACCGCCTGTTCGGCGCTGATCCGGCCGCCCTGCATGATGTGGACTCGGTCGCAGTGCGGCAGGATCACCGCAGGGTTCTCCTCGACCACCCACAGCACGCCGACTCCGTCACCGGTGGCCTCGGCGATCCGGCCGATCAGTTCCTGCACGATCGTCGGCGCCAGTCCGGTGGTGGGCTCGTCGAGCGCCACCAGTTTCGGCTCGGACGCCAGCGCACCCGCGACGGCGAGCATCTGCCGTTCGCCACCGGACAGGGTGGACGCGCTGCTGTTGCGGCGCTTGCGCAGCGAGGGGAATCGGTCGAAGGCGGTATCGATCCCGGCGCTCATCTTCGCGCGGCCGTTGGGCATCAACGCCACCCGCAGGTTCTCCTCGACGGAGAGGGCGGGAAAGGTGTTGCCGCCCTGCGGTACATAGGCCATGCCGAGTTTGACCATCGCAGCGGTGGCCACCGTCCCCAGGTCGGTGCCCATGAACTCGACGCGCCCCGACATCGGCGTGACCAGACCGAACACCGACTTCAGCAGGGTCGACTTGCCCGCGCCGTTGGGCCCCACCAGCGCTACCGTCTCGTTGGCTCGCACCGAGAGCGAGACCTCGTGGATCACCGGCAGTTTGCCGTAGCCGGCGGTCAGCTCCCGTACGTCCAGGACCGTCATTTCGAGCTCCCGAGATAGATTTCGGCGACCATCGGATGTTCGGCGATCTCCTTGGGGGTGCCGGACACCACCACACGGCCCTCGGCCATCACGTAGATGTATTCGGACACCTCGAAGACGAACTGGATGTTGTGGTCGATGATGAGCAGCGTGATGCCGCGCTCCCGCAGGTTCCTGACCTGTTCGGCCAGCCGCCCGATACCACTGGGGGCGACGCCCGCCGCGGGTTCGTCGAGCAGCACCATCTGCGGTTCGACCATCAGCAGGCGCGCGAAGTCCACGAGCTTCGTCTGGCCCGCGGTCAGATCCTCCAACCGCTGATCCTTGACCGAGGCCAAGCCCAGCTCGGTGAGCAGGGCGTCCGCGCGCGCTGCGGTGTCACGTTCCAGACCGCGCCATTGACCGCGCCGGAACAGACCGCGCCACAGTGATTCCGACGCGTCGGCCCCCGCGGTCATCAGGTTCTCCCACACCGACAGCAGCGGGAAGCCCACCGGCGTCTGGAAGGACCGCACCATACCCGAGCGGGCGATCTTCCAGGCCGGCTCACGCTCGATCCGCTTGCCGAACAGGGTGACCTCGCCGGTGTCGGCCTGATCGAACCCGGTCAGGACGTTGAACAAGCTGGTCTTGCCTGCACCGTTGGGACCGATGACCGCGGTGATCGTGCCCTTCGGGGCATCGATGGACACGTCGGCGACGGCGTGCACACCACCGAATGACTTGCTGACCTTGCTCGCTCGCAGGGCGATGTCCGTGTCGGTTCGAGAACTCATCTGGCCTTCACCCTCTTTCGATCGGCAGTGATCGGCGATCCCAGATCTCGCTCGGTCAGCCGGAACGACGACCGCTCGCTCACCAGGCCCTCATTGCGGAACCGCAGCACCAGGATCAGCAGAAGGCCCAGGATCATCGGGCGGGTGGCCGCGAGCATCTGCGCGTACTCGGCCGAACCCTGCAGGAAGGTCAGCAGTTCGGTGCACACGATCAGCAGGACGGCGCCGATCAACGGCCCCTTGCGGCTCGCGACGCCACCGATCACCAGGGCGGTCCACACGACGAATGTGAGTTCGGAGACGAACAGCGACGGCACCACACTGCGGACGTGCCACAGGTACAGCGGGGTGATGACGCCGATCAGCCCACCCGCGAAGACATAGGTGATGATCCGGTAGCGCACCACGTTCTTCCCCAGTGAACGGGCGACGGCCTCGTTGTCGCGACTGGCCCGCAGGAGCCTCACGAACGGCGTCTTGGCGAGCCGGTTGGTCAGCAGGTAGATCGCCGCGGCGACCGCCACGGCCATGCCCAGCAGCAGCAGTCGGTAGTCGGCGGCGGGGACCAGGTCTTTGAACGGACGGTCGATGGAGGAGAAGCCGGTGGTCCCGCGGGTCAACCGGGTCTCGCTCACCGCGATCTGGTGGATCACCTCGGCGAAGGCGAGGGTGGTGATCAGGAAGAACTCACCGCGTAACCGGATGGCCGGCAACGCGATCAGCAGGGCGGCCACCGCGGTGATCACCGCCGCACCGACGATTCCCGCCGCCATGGGCCAGCCCGGTGAGAACCAGAGACCATCGACCTTTGTCTGGGTGAGCAGGATGTACGAGTAGGCGGCGACGGCCACCAGGCCCGCAACGCCGAGGTCCCACATCCCCGCCCACCCGGCGACGAGGTTGAGCACCATGGCCAGCGCACCGTAGATGGCGGCCAGCGTCAGCACACCGATGAGGAAGACGAACAAGGAGTTCATTACGCGGCCTGCTTTCGCTGCCTGACGCTGAACAGGCCGCTCGGCCTGACCAGCAGAACGATGATGAGAGCGGCGAACGCGACCACGGAGCGGTACGACGTCGGGATGAGGAGCGCACTGAGGTCCATCGCCAGGCCGAGGAACAGGCTGGCGACGATGACACCGTAGGTACTTCCCAGACCGCCCAGCACCGCTGCGGCCAGAACCAGAATGATGTTCTGCCAACCGAGTTCGGGGCCGACGGACCCGATGATCCCGATCATGACCCCGGCGAGGCCCGCGAGGAACCCCGCGATGAACCACACCTGGTAGGACACGGTTCGGGTGGAGATGCCCCGGACCCTGGCGAGGTCCGGATTGCTGGCGACCGCGCGGATCGAGATACCCGCCGGCGTCCTGGTCAGGAACAGGTGCAGCGCGAGGATCGACACCGCGGCCGTCACGATAATCGCCAGCTCCCCGAAGGAGATCTGCATACCGAGCACGTCGTAGGAGGCGCCGAACGACACCTCGAAGTGCTGCAGGTTGGCGCCGAAGATCATCACGAGCGCTCCGTAGATGACGTACGCGACGCCCACCGACGAGAAGAGCTGGACCAGAACGCCTTTCTGGCGGATGGGCTCGAAGATGACGATCGAGAGCACCACCGCGGCCAGTCCGGTGGCGATGGCGGCGAACAGGGCGGCGGCCCACGTCGGCATGCCCCAGTCCCGCGACGCGTACAGGCCGAGGAAGGCTGCCAGCGCGAGGAACTGACCGTGGGCGATGTTGAGGAAGCCCTCAGTCTGGCGGACCATGGAGAACCCGACCGTCGCCATCGCGAGGATGCTTCCGGTGACCAGGCCGAATATCACATACTGCACGTCATACCGTCTTTCCGGGTGCGGGTGGATTCGCCGGCGGTCACCGGATCCATCGGTGACCGCCGGCAACCATCACTTCTGGACGATCTCGCGGAGCTTGGGATCCAGTTCGAGCACCTTGACCTGCTGCCAGGCACCGTCGATGATGAACTGCTCACCGAACAGCGGCGCGGCAAGGCTGCCGAACTCGTTGAGGTCCAACGAACCCGATGCACCCTGGTAGTTGATCTCGTTGCCTGCCTCGAGCTCCTTGACGCCGTCGGCGTACGAGTACACGACGGTGCCCCCTTCGTTGAGCACCTCCGGAACCGCCGCGGCGATGGCCGCGCCCTCGGTGCTCTGCGCCTTGGTGATCGCGAGTGCCAGCGTGATGTACTGGTCGTACTGGTTGGCGTCGTATACACCCGCCGCGGGATCCTGGCCCGTCTCGGCCTTGAACCGCTCGGCGAAACTCTTGTAGGCGGGCGTGTCGATGTCGTATGCGGTGATCGCGCCGATGGCGACGCCATCTTCGAGTTCGGGCATCAGCCCGCCGATCGGTGGGGTCACCAGATCCGGTGAGACGAAGAACTTTCCGCCATAGCCGCGGCGTTGCCACTCGCGGAAGATGACCGACGCCGCCTCGTGGCCCGCGGCGAGATACACCGCGTCGGGCTTCGCTTCGAAGGCCTGGGCGAGTTCGGCTTGATAGGACGAGCGGCCCGGGTTGAACCGGACGTCGGCGACCACTTCGCCGCCGGTTCCCTCGGTGAACACCTTCTTGAAGATGTCGGCGGGCTCCGACATTCCCTCGGTGTTCTGCGCCATGATCGCCACCCGCTTGACTCCGGAGTCACGGGCGAACTGGGCGGCGATGGTGCCGCCGTCGGTGTCAGATCCGGTGATACGCCAGACGAATTCGCTGGTCTGCTTGTCCAGTTCCGGTGTGCCGCAGCCGGGGCAGAAGAGGGGGATCTCCAATTCGGTGGCGCTGTCGAGGACCGCGAGGCCACCGGTGGACTCCACACCGCCCACCGCGACGACACCTTCGACGTCGACGAGGCGGGAGAAGCCCTGCACCGCGCCTTCCACGGTCGAAAGGTTGTCGGCCGTGACCAGCTCGACCGGCTTGCCGAGTACGCCTCCGTTGTCGTTGATCTCGTCGATCGCGATGGTGACGGCGGCTTGCGACGGCTCGTAGTACGACGAGTAGTCGCCGGTGATCCCATTCAGCCAGCCGAACTTGACGGCGTCACCGTCTGCGCCGGAACCGCCGCCGCTGCACGCGGCAAGGAACATCGCTGAACTCGCGAGAATTCCAAGAGCGGCTTTGTTGTTGATCAACGCTCTCCCTTTCATTTCGGGCATTCGTCATGCAGCAGCGGTCGGGGCGACGGGCTGCAAGACGATCGGGGGTGCTTCACACGCACTGCTCCGGTGGAGCAGGCGCTCCTACGCGCCCGCCTCAACGTTGGCGAGTAAATAGCGCACGATGAATTCGTGCGACGTCTCCAGATGGGTACGCGTAAGTTCGTTCAGCCGCGGGCCGTCACCGGCCTTGGCGGCGTCCAGGATCGCGGCGTGCTCGACCTGCAGATGCTCGACGTTGCCGATCACCGCGAGGTGGAGGTAGAGGTACCGGTCGGCCAGTTTGCGTAGCTGGTCGACATGGGCAATGGTCATCGGCCGGTTGGCGCGGTGATAGATGGTCGCGTGGAAATTGGCGTTGGCCTCGAGCCACTCGACGACGTCCTCGGTCTCCGACATGACGTCGAAATACTGTGACATCTGGATGATCTCGGCCTTACCGAGGTCGGCGACGGCGACCTGGGTCAGGTTCGGCTCGACGGCCATCCGCATCTCGTAGAGTTCCTGCAGTTCCAGGATCGACAACCGGCGCGCGTATTGCGCACCGTTGATCGTTTCCACCAGCCCCTCGGCCACGAGGGTCTGCATCGCCTCGCGTACCGGGATACGGCTCACCCCGAACTGCTCCGCCAGCCTGGACTGCGAAAGCTTGACGCCTGGACGGATCTCACCGGTCAGCAGGGCGTGGCGCAGCCCGTCCACCACTGCACTGCCGACTGTAGATGTACCCATGACGCTTCTTTCGGATCCGTTCCGTCGATTATGTATACATAACGTAGGTAGACGGATACTAGTTGTCAACAGGTGGATACAGCCGCGTTGCCGACCGAGCGATTTCGGCGTGAGTAGTCGCGTCTAGCGCGACCGGTCACGCCGAAATCACGAGTGCAGCAACCCGCGGGCGATTCGCCGGGCCCGCCCGACCGGATCCGGCTCGACCCTTACCGCCAGCGCACTGAGCATGCCGTCATAGACCAGGGCGATGTCGCGCGCGGTCACATCGGCATCCGTGCGGCCGGCGGCGGCCACCTCGCGGGCCAGCCGGGCGACGACATAGCGCTTGTGATCAGCCACGACGGTGACACCCGGATGGCCCGGCGGTAACTGGGTCGCGGCCGCGACGTGGGCGCAGCCGCGGGACAGCGATGTCGTCGAACTCCACCGTTCGACCGCGGTGAAGATGGCCAGCACCCGCTGCTCGGGATCGGCCTCGGCGTCGATGCACGTCTCCCACAGTTCGCGCCAGCGGTGGTCGCGGTCGGCGAGGTAGGCGGCGACGAGGTCGTCCTTGCCGCGGAAGTTCTTGTACAGCGAACCGGTGGCGACGCCGGCTCTCTCGATGACGGCATCCACGCCGGTGTTCGCGATGCCGCGCCCGTAGAACAGTTCGTCGGCAGCCTGCAGCAGCCGGAGGCGGGCGGGTTGCTGTTGCGTGGACACCGTGCCATCGTAACTAGAATGCAACGATCGTTCTACTCCCTCGTCGGCGCGGGTGCCTGCCTGATCGGCTGCTGCTACGGGTTCGCGCGGTTCGCCTACGGATTGTTCTCGCCCGTCTTCACCGACACGTTCGCGCTGACGTCCACGACGTTCGGCCTCATCGGTGCCGGTAGCTACGTCGGGTACTGCGTCGCGATCGTCGCCAGCCTGGTGCTCACCGAACGGGTCGGGCCGAGGCGCGTCGCCATCGGCGCCGGAATCGTGGCCACGGTCGGTCTGTCCGTCGTCGCCACCGCACCCTCGGCCCCGTTCCTGGCGGTGGGGGTGCTGGTGGCCGGGTGCAGCACCGGGATCGCCTCGCCGCCGCTTGCCGCCGCCGTCGCACAGTTGATGCGCGGAGCGGTGGCCGACCGGGCCCAGACGATCGTGAACGCCGGCACCGGCATCGGCGTGGTTGTATCCGGCCCCATCGCGTTCCTGCTCTTCGGTCACTGGCGTATCGCCTGGGCGCTATTCGGGGTGATCACGGCTGCGGTGACGGTGTGGACGGCCGTGGCACTCCCGTCGACGCCGGCGTCCGGCAGCGACGGTCCGCGCGGAAAAGCCACGCCCCCGGGCATTTTCGGGTTGATGACAGCATCGCTGATCGCCGGGGTCGCCAGCATCGCGATGTGGAACTTCGGCCGGGATGTGATCACCACGGTCGGCGGCGCCGGGCCGTTCGTGTCCTCCGCCGCGTGGACGGTGCTCGGCGCTGCGGGTATCGCCGGAGCATTCGGTGGCGTGCTCGTGGAGCGGATCGGTCTGCGAGCGGCGTGGGCGGTGACGACGGTGGCCATGGCGGCAGCGACGCTGACGCTGGCCGTTGCGCCGTCCCACACCGTCGTGATCTTGGTGGCGCCCGGTGTATTCGGCGCCGCCTATGTCGCCATGTCCGGCCTGCTCCTGCTGTGGAGCGTGCGCGTCTACCCGGACCGCACGGCGTTCGGGGTCGGGTTGTCGTTCTTCACCCTGGCCGTGGGGCAGGCGCTGAGCGCGCCGACCGTGGGCGCGCTCATCGACACCGCCGGTGCCCGTGTGGCGTTCGGCGCCTGCGCATTCTGCGGTCTCCTGGCACTGTTGCTGCGGCCTGCGGCCGATACCACCGTCACGGCGCCACGGTGAGCCAATCGGCGAAGCCCGACGGGTCGTGGCGACCGAGTGCGCCGTGCTCGAACAGCCCCCACCCCTCGACCGTGCGGCCGTCGATCGAACACGTCGCCCGGCCGACGTGGTCGATCACGCCGAACATCGCGCGCCCCGACACCGACGGGTCACTCAGGTCGTAATCCACACGCTCGGTGAACTTCTCGCCCTTCCACACCCCGTGCAACCAGTCGGAGTCACCGCCGTAGCCGGCCCCGATGTGGATGGGCACCGGCAGTTTGGACTCCACCTCGAACACGAGCGGTGTGCCGTCACCGGTGGTGGCCTCGATGGTGGCGCCGTAGGGGATTCGGGTGCCCGACGTGTAGTGGATCTTCACCCGCGGCCAGCCCAGTTGCTCGACGCGCCCGTCGCGCCAGACCCGGGTGCAGTCGTTGAGTGAACGGAAGCCGCTCGGATCCTCCTGGATGATCAGCACGATCGCGAAGTCCTCGAACGCCATCGGGACGTAGAGCCACCACATGCCCTCGAACGGCGGATCGGCGGGGCGTCCGGCGGGTTCGGCCTCACCGACGGGCCGGATACCCCACGAGCGGTCCCGGGTACCGATCCAGGACTGCGGGTCGACGGCGATCTCGTCACCGTCGATGAGGATTCGCCCGCTCCAGGCGCCCACCTGCGCGAACCGCTGGGCATTCAGCGTGACCCGGTTGCCTGCCCGCATGATGTGCGGCTGCTCCTGCACGACGTCGTACAGTCCCTCCCAGGTGAGATCGACTGCGACGCCGTCGGTGTCGTCCATCACGACCCGCAGCCTGCGCAGTGGTTCACTGACCTCCACGCGATAGTTGCCGACGTGCTGGTTCAGCCGGTCCTGGTCGATGCCGTCGGACAGGTGCACGGCGGTGTGCGTGTCACCGAGCAACCCCTTCTCACCGCCACCGCGGCGGGACACCAGCACGAACGCGTCCTTGACCCCGAGGTTCGGGTAGTAGCCGATGCCGGTGATGAGGAAGATGTCACCGGTGCGGTCGTGGGCGTTGAAATACGACCGGTCGTAGAAGTTGCGGTCCGACGACCCGGGCCAGGCGATCGGCTGCGGGACCTGGTGAACCGGGAATTCGTCCATGGGACCGAGCATCAGGCGTCCTCTCTCTGCTCTTCGCGCAAGCGCTCATCGCGCCCTCCGATCAGGCGGCGCAGCAGCGCGCCATGGTAGAACAGCGATTCCACGTCGGTCGGCGGTTCCATCTCGCCGAAGTGCACCCGCCGCGCGCCGGTGCGCATGAACACGCACGCCCAGATCACCGCGGAGTAGACGTAAAACCAGTGCAGGTCGCCGAGGTGCACACCGGTCTTCTCCGCGTAGGCCGCCTTGACGTCCTCTTCGCGCATGAAATCGGGCATACCGTCGAGCCCCGCCAAACCGGTCAGCTCTTGGAACACCATGTGCGCGAAGATCATCCACGCCACATCCATCTCGCGCGGCCCGAGCGTCGCCATCTCCCAGTCCAGCACCGCGACGGGCCGGAAGTCCCGGTAGAGCACGTTGCCGATCCGCGCATCACCCCACACCAGCACCGGATCGGCGGCCGCGACGTCGGCAGGCCAGTGCGTCTCCAGCCACTGCAGCGCATCCTCGATGAGCTCCGAGCGGCCGATGCCGGCCACCGCGAACTCATACCAGGCCTTGAGCCAGTTCAGGTTTCGACGCAGTGCGTTACCCCCGGGGCCGTCGGCGAGGAAGCCGAAGGTGTTCTGCGGATCGGGGATCGAGTGCAGCTTCGTCAACACCTCGATGGTGCTGTCCTGCAGTTCGCGCTGCCGTTCGACGGGGGCATCATAGAACCAGTTGCCGCCGAAGGTGTACGGCATGACGTCGGGCGGGACGACGCCCTCGACGTGGTCCATCAGGAAGAACGGCGTGCCCAGCACAGACCCGGTGGATTCGAGCCAGCGCACGCGGGGGACCGGCACATCGGTCGTCTCGGCCACCAGTCGGATGACCTCGAACTGGTGGTCCATCCGGTACTCGGAGAACACCGGAACGTCCTCGACGGCGGGGGCCACGCGGGCGACGAAGCGCTGCTCGATCGGTCCGCGGACCGTGAGAACAATTGTCTCCGAGGACATTCCGTTGGAGTCGATACCGCTCTCGACGAGGACCTCCGGAGCGTGCCCGCCCGGTAGCTGCGTGGCAAGCCACTGCGACATGATGCCGGGCAGGGTGGTGACGTCGCGGCTGGCGCGCTGCAGGCGGCTGACGTCTTCGACAGCCGGTTCGTGTGGCATGCGTTCTTCCTTAGTGCCCGTGGTCTGCCGGGATTACGATACGGTGAGTAGCGTTATGAAAACAGACCCGTCTCCGGTTGACAAGGTCCAGACCGCGGGACGTCCCCGGGATCCGCGTATCGACGCTGCCATACTGCGCGCCACCGCGGATCTGCTTGCGGAAATCGGTTATTCGAATCTGACCATGGCCGCGGTGGCCGAGCGGGCGGGCACCACCAAGACGGCCATCTACCGCCGCTGGTCGAGTAAGGCGGAGCTGGTGCACGAAGCGGCGTTTCCCGCCGCGCCGAGCGCGCTGACCGCACCCGCCGGTGACATCGGCGCGGACGTGCGGGCGATGATCGGCGCCGCCCGCGACGTGTTCACCAGCCCGGTCGTGCGGGCTGCCCTGCCCGGGCTGATCGCCGATATGGCCGGTGACGCCGACCTCAACGCGCGGGTGATGGCGCGGTTCTCCGGTCTTTTCGCGGCGGTGCGCGTCCGGCTCGCCGACGCCGTCGCCCGGGGGGAGGTGCACGGTGACGTCGACCCCGACCGGTTGATCGAGGTCATCGGCGGCGCCACCATGTTGCGACTGCTGCTGGTGCCCGCCGGTGAACTCGACGATGCATGGGTCGATCAGACGGCCGCCATCGTCACCCGCGGTGTGGTGGCATGACAGCTCAGTGCGATACGCCCGCGGCGGAGGTTGTCATACTGCTGCTCCGGATGATCAGTTCCGGTTCGAGGACAACTGACTCCGGCTCTCGGCCGGCAAGTACCTCCAACAGTAATCCGACTGCGCAACGGCCCATTTCGTGCATCGGCGAGCGGATGGTGGTGAGGGGGACAGCACCGCCTTCGGCGAGCGGCGTGTCGTTGTAGCCGACGAGCGCGACGTCGCCGGGAACGTGAATTCCCCGGTCGCGCAATACTCCGAACGCCCCGATCGCGGCGAAGTCGTTCGTCGCGAAGATCGCGTCGGGAACCGGACCGCCGGCCAGAATCCGTTCCATCGCGGCGCGCCCTCCGGCAGGGTCGAACCCCGAGTAGACGACGCGCTCGGGCGGGACGTGAATTCCGTGATCGCCCAGCGCGTCGAGGCAACCGCCGCTGCGATCACGGGCCGTCGAGGTGAACTCGAGGCCCGCCAGGATCGCCACGTCACGGCGGCCGGTCTCGGCGAGGTGGTGGCCCACCAGTCGGCCGCCCTTGTAGTCGTCGACCGTCGCCGACGGATAGTTCCCCGCGGTGCGCGACACCAAGGCGAACTTGATGCCCTGTTGGTGCACTTCGTCGAGGAACCGATGGTCGAGATGGGCGTCTCCGTAGATCAACCCGTCTACACGGCGGTCGATCATCATTCGGGTGCGCGCGCGCTGGGTCTCGGCGATGTCGCGGGAGTTGGTGACGAACGTCGACAGCCCGGCTTCTGAGGCGGCCTCCTCGATGCCCTCGTAGATCGTCGCCAGCACGTAGTCCTGCAGCCGTGGCACCAGGACGCCGATGAGGCCGGACCGTCGCGTGCGCAGGCTCGACGCCTGGGGGTTGGGGGAGTAGCCATGCTCCTCGGCGAATGCGCGGATGCGGGCGACGGTGTCCGCCGAGCCCCATCGCAGGGCATCGCGACCCGGTGTGGCCAGCACCCGGGACACCGTGGAGGGACTCACGCCGAGCTCAGCGGCGATCTTGCGTAGGGTCATCGGGCCCTGATGTGACGCCAACGCCAACCACCTCCGTGATGTGGCCACCACATTAACAAGGCGCCGAATGTTAAGCGCCGAGTTACACAAACGTTTGGCTAAAGCTACACAAACGATTGTGCACAATGTTTGTGCTGTGGTTCACTCGGAATATGCCTCTTCAGAATGCGCGATGACACGGGTTGCCGTCCTAGCCACCGGCGGCACCATCGCCTCGACCGCCACCCGGGGCGGCGTCGTCGCCACCCGCAACGCCGAGGCGCTTGTCGAGAGTGCGCGCATCAGCGACATCGACGTGGAAACCCACGATCTGATGACGGTGGGTTCCTATCGGATGACCCTCGGGCACATCAGGTCCATCAGCGACGCCGTGGCCGGTTTGCTCCAGCGCCGGCAGGACCCTGTTGACGGCATCGTGATCACCCACGGCACCGACACGATGGAGGAGACCGCGATCCTGCTGGACCTCGTCCACGGCGATCCGCGACCGCTCGTCCTCACCGGTGCGCAGCGGGCAAGCGACGCACTCGACGGCGACGGACCCCGAAACCTCGCGGACGCGATCCTCACGGCCGCGGCGCCGGACTGCCGAGGTCTCGGCGTGCTGATCGCCTTCGCCGGCCGAGTGCTTCCCGCCCGGGGCACGCGCAAGGTCCACACCACGGCCTTGGATGCATTCCATTCGGTCGTCGGCGGCGAGGTCGGCGACGTCTCGGACGGCACGGTGCTGATCAGGGCCGTCCCCCGGCGACCCGCGCCGCTCCCGCGGCCGACCGCACGGTTCGACGGCACCCGTGTCGACCTGATCGAGATGTACCCCGGCGCTGACGCAGCGTTGCTCACCGCCGCCGTTGCGGCAGGCGCCCGGGGAATCGTGCTGGCGGGCACCGGGATCGGTAACGCAAATCCGGTCGTGGTGGCCGCCGTCCGCGAGCTGGTCGGCGATGACGTGGCGGTGGTGCTGTCGACCAGGGTCGCCGAGGGACCGGTGGAGGGCGTGTACGGCGATGGCGGCGGTGCCGACCTGGTGGCCGCCGGGGTCCCGACCGCCTCGGGGCTACCCGCATCGCAGCTGCGAATGCTGTTGGCGCTGTGGCTGTCTGAGAACAGGGCAGACGTAGCGCGTGTCAGATCGATGATCGCAACCTACGCAGACAACAAGGAGGAATGACCAATGGCGAAAGAAATCTTCGTGGCGTTCGGCATCGACGTCGACGCCGTCGGCGGTTGGCTCGGTTCCTACGGGGGCGAGAACTCGCCCGGGGACATCTCCCGCGGCGTGTTCGCCGGCGAGGTCGGTGTGCCCCGCCTCAACGCACTGCTGGAGCGCTACAACCTGCCCGCCACCTGGTTCTGGCCGGGCCACTCCATCGAGACCTTCCCCGAACAGTTCGACGCGGTCGTCGCCTCGGGACACGAAATCGGTGTGCACGGCTACAGCCACGAGAATCCGATCGCGATGACGCGCGAGCAGGAGTCCGAAATCCTCGATTACTGCCTGGATCTCATCACTTCCCGCACCGGCAAGCGGCCGACCGGGTATGTCGCGCCGTGGTGGGAGTTCAGCAGGGTCACGAACGAACTCCTCGTGGAGCGCGGCATCACCTATGACCACTCGCTGATGCACCGCGACTTCGAGCCGTACTACGTGCGCGTCGGCGACTCCTGGACGCCGATCGACTATGACAAGCCGGCCGCGGAGTGGATGAAGCCGCTGGTGCGCGGTGAGGAGACCGACCTCGTCGAGATTCCAGCGAGCTGGTATCTCGACGACCTGCCCCCGATGATGTTCATCAAGGGCAGCCCGAACAGCCACGGCTTCGTCAACCCGCGCCATATCGAGGAGATGTGGCGGGACCAATTCGACTGGGTGTATCGCGAATCCGAGTACGCGGTCTTCACGTTCACCATCCACCCGGACGTATCTGGACGGCCCCAGGTCCTTCTCATGCTCGAGCGCCTGATCGAGCACATCAACTCCCATGACGGCGTCACCTGGGCCAATTTCGACACCATCGCCGAAGACTTCAAGAAGCGGCGTCCCCGCAACTGATCCCCTTCGAAGGGCAGAGTCTCATGTCAGTTCCCGACGCACCGAAGGCGTCTGGGCTCAGCTGGCGATCAAAGGGGGTGTGATGCCCTGATGTGCGGTGGATGTGGCGGCGCACCGCCGGATTGGGCGGCCGAGTTGGTCAGGGGTCCGCGGCGCAGGTCGGCGGTCGCCCGGCGGCTGTCCGAGCTGATGGCGCGCGACCGGGTCGACGCGTTCCCGTCCGGCTGGACTGTCCGGGCCGCGACCGGCTCGACAGTTCTGTGCCGGACCTACGACGAGTTGGTCGCCGCCGTCAGCCGACGCACGGGGATCGCCCCCGATATCGTGAGCGCGGCCGGCCTGGGCGCCGAGCACGCCCAGCCGCGGTGAGGGGTTCCTGCGTCACCACTTCAGTCCGCGGTGTGGTGACATGACCCGGTGACGCTGCAACCCTTTCCGGGCGACTGGCACACCGCGCTGGTGCTGGTACCCCACCCTGACGACCCCGAGTACGGCATCGGCGCCGCGGTGGCGAAATGGACCTCGGAAGGCAGGCGCGTGCACTATGCACTGGCGTCGCGGGGTGAGGCCGGTATCGAGGGGCTGGCGCCGCAGGTGGCCGGCCCGCTGCGCGAGCGGGAGCAGATCCGGTCGGCCGGGATCGTCGGGGTCGACGACGTGACGTTCTGGGACTTCCCCGACAGCCGTATCCGCGACACCCCGGCGCTGCGGGACAGGATCGTCGACACCCTCGAGGCGGTGGCGCCCGACGTCGTCGTCACCATCTTCAGCGGACCAGAGTGGGCGCCGGGCCAGCCGAATCAGCGCGACCACATCGAATTCGCCACCGCCGTCACCGCCGCCTATGACTCGCTGGTCGAACCACCCCGCTGGCTGTTCGAGAACGGCCCCGGCGGCACCCATGGTGAGGTGGTCGACGGCTTCGTCGACGTCGCGGTGGAATCGTTGGCCGCCCACGAGCGTTACCTGTCGGTGCTCGATCCCACGACACCGGTGTACGCGCAGGCGCGCCGGCAGGTGGAAGAGGCCACCGCCGGCCGTCCGGAGTTCGGTGGCCGCCCGACCGTTGAATTCATCCTCACCCGCACCAGGAGTACGTCATGAGCCCGACCGTGTTGCGTGCCGAGGGGATCGGCGTGGTCCGCGGCGGGCGCCATCTGCTCGCCGACGTCTCGGTGACCATCGAGGCCGGGCAACGCTGGGTGGTCCTCGGTCCGAACGGTGCGGGTAAGAGCACGCTGCTGAACCTGTTCGGTGCCGTCGCGCATCCCACCAGCGGAACGGTCGACGTACTCGGTCACCGACTGGGCCGGGTGGACATGCGGGAGCTGCGCACCCACATCGGTCACGTCAACCCCCGCCACCGGGTCGACGCCCCGCTGACCGCGCGTGAGGTCGTGCTGACCGGGCTGACGAACACCCCGGACTTCGTCCCGCGCTGGTCACCGACCGCCGGGCAGGTCCGCCGCGCCGACGAGCTGATCGCCTCCCTGGGGCTCGCCGACCGCGCCGGGGCCTCGTGGCAGGTGATGTCGCAGGGGGAGCGCGGCCGGACGCTGATCGCCCGTGCGCTGATCGGCGCACCGCACCTGCTCATCCTCGACGAGCCGGCTACCGGTCTGGATCTGGCTGCGCGCGAACAACTCCTGGCCGCCATGGACGGATTGCGCCGCTCGGATCCGCAGCTCGCCACTGTGCTCGTCACCCACCACATCGAGGAGATCCCGGCGACGACGTCACATGCGCTGCTGCTGCGCGACGGCCGGATCGTCACTCAGGGCGCGGCGCGCAGCGTGCTCACCTCCGAGGCGATCAGCGCGTGCTTCGACCATCCGATCACCATCGCGACGAGCAACGGCCGCTGGTTCGCCCAGGCCGTGCCGGCGGTCGACTCCGCTGTCGGCTGAGGTTCGTGCGTTGCCAACACGTCCTTGGCCTACGTGCCGATCACCCCAGACGCTCGAAGACGATGGTGATCCGCGTCCCGCCGGGACGGGTGAAGTTCTCGGTCAACCGGTCGCCGTCGACGACAAGGCGCAGATCGTCGGTGGCTTCGCCGCGCACGTCCCCAGGATCTCGTTGCGGGGCGAGGGTTCGGTGGAACACCGCAGGGTCCGGCGAAACGCATGGCGACTTCATATGTTCGACCTCGGGGGCGGCTACCGGATCGCCGAGCGCGCGACGTCCGTACCGTCGACGGCGACGAGCGCCATGTCCTGATCGCCGATGACCGACAACAGGGAGAGCGCACGGTGCGACGACGTCCCCGGATCGGCGGTGAAGAGAATCATCAGCTGGTCGCGATCCGGGATCATCAGCAAGTTGCAGTGCATGTCGATCGGTCCGACCACCGCATGAGTCATGGACTTGATCTGGTGGCGCGGCACGACAACATCGACCTGCCGCCACAACGCGTTGAATTCCGAGCTGGCTGAGCGGAGTTCGTCGATCAGAGCCCGTACGTCGCGGTCGCGGGGGTAACGCTCGGCGACGGTGCGGAGCTGGCTGGCGGCGAACCTCGCGAAGTCCTCGCTTCCGCTGACGCCGTGGTGGCGTCGGGAGGGGTCAGGCTCGAGAAAGAATGCTCGTATGAGGTTGCGCTCCTGCCCCGAGATGGACGACAGATCGCCGAAGAGAGCTGACGCCAACGGATTCCATGCGAGGATGTCGTACTTCGCGTCGAGGATCAGTGCGGCGGTATGGGGCATGCGATGGATGAGATCGAGAACGCTCGGCGCGACGTCGCGTCGCGGCCGGGCATTGTCTTCCTCCGGCGAGCGTCCACACAGGGTGAAGAACAGGGCGCGTTCGTCATCGCTCAATTTCAGCGCTTGGCTGAGGCTGTTGAGCACCTCGACTGATGGCCGGGAGGCGCGAGCTTGTTCGAGCCGGGCGTAATACGACTCGGAAATATGCGCCAATGCCGCGACTTCTTCGCGCCGAAGGCCGGTCGTCCGGCGTGGTCCGTCACGGGGCAGGTCGACATCGTCGGGCCGAAGCCGGGCCCGACGGTCGCGAAGGAAGCGCGCCATGGGCTGTTGATCCATGATTCCGAGTATGCCTCCACGTGCCGATCGGTGGCTGGCACAACTTGTGTCTGGCACGGACACGCCAACCGCGCCACCGTGGGCTCATGAGCACCACTGCCAGAGTCGCCCTGGTCACCGGCGGCAACAAGGGAATCGGCCACCACATTGTCGGCCAACTCGCGCAGCACGGAGTCCACGTCTATCTGGCTGCCCGAGATGCCGCCCGCGGCCGAGCGGCATCCGGCATGCTGACCGAGCGGGGACTCGACGTGCGATTCGTCCAGATCGACGTTACCGATGCCCCGTCGGTGCTCGCGGCCGCCGAACAGGTGGGCCGGGAGAGCGGCCGGCTGGACATCCTGGTCAACAATGCCGCCATCACCAGCGGGCTGGATCCCGCATCGAAGGTGACCGTCGAAGATCTTCGACGTACGTTCGAGACCAACGTCTTCGGGGCGGTGACCGTCACCAACGCATTCCTGCCGTTGCTCCGCATGTCGAGTTCGCCCCGGATCGTCAACGTCTCGAGCGGGATGGGATCGATCGCACTGATGGCTGACCCCGACATCGAGCTGACGAAGTTGAACCAGGCTGCCTATCAAGCGTCCAAAGCCGCATTGAATGCACTGACCGTGCTGTACGCCAACGAGTTCTGTGCGTACGGCATCAAAGTGAACGCTGTCTGCCCGGGCTACCGGGCGACCGAACTCAACGGCGGGCTGCCCACCCCAGGGGCCGGCGATCCGGCAGACGGCGCCAAGGTGGCAGTGACCATGGCCATGATCGACGACAACGGTCCGACGGCTCAGTTTCTCGGTGACACCGGCGCCATCTACCCGTGGTGACACCCAGTCGTCACAGGAGCGCCCAGTGCGTCGGCTGGCCCCACCGCCGCGGTTGCCGTCGCCCGGTGTGCGGTGCGATCCGCCGCGACCGGCGTGTCGCGTATGAAACCGCACAATCGCGGTGGGTGACGTGACCTAGTCGGAGCTGATCTGGGCGCGGTTGCGTGCCGTCACACTGTCGAATCGCGCGCCGAGACCGCTGAGGTCGCGGTCCTGCGCGCCTGCGATGTCCTGTTCGGCGGCCAGCGCGGGAGAGATGACTCCGTCGGTCCCGCGCCGGTAGATCTCCTTGAGCCCAATTATCGTGGCCGCCGGCACCTCGGCGATCTGACCGGCCAACTCGAACGCGCGGTCGAGCAGTCGGTCGTGGGCGACGACCTCGGTCACCAAACCGATACTCTCCGCCCGCGCCGCATCGACCACCTCGCCGGTCATCGACAACCGCCGCGCCATCGCGGCGCCGACGACCTGCGGCAGCCGCGCCGTCATCCCACCGCCGGGCAGGATGCCGACGCGGGCGTGGGTGTCGGCGAACACCGCACGCTCCGAGGCGATCAGGAAGTCGCAGCCCAGCGCCATCTCGAGGCCGCCGGTGAACACCGCGCCGTTGACGGCCCCGACGATCGGCGTGCGCATCTCCGCGACCCGCGCGATGCAACTCTGCGACTGGAATTCGGCGAAGTAGTCCGCGCCGTCGCGGGCGGCCTCCTTGAGGTCCACACCGGCGCAGAACGCCGGGTCGGCGCCGGTCAGCACCACCGCGCGCGCCGAATCGTCGGCGTCGGCGTCGGACAGCGCGGTGTACAGAGCCCGAATGAGGTCGCGGCTGAGCGCATTTCGGGCCGCCGCCCGGTTCATGGTCAGCAGTCGAACGGGGCCGACGTCGGCCACCAGCACAAGCGACGTCATGACAGGCACGCTAACGCAGGAACTGGTCGGCGCTGTTGGCCAGGTCGAGCACCGGCTGGGGCAGGGCGCCGAGGGCCAGCGTCACCGCCGCGGTGACGGTGACGGCCGCGGTGGTCAACCCGCTGGGTACGACGATCTGCGGCGGGTCGGCCGGCGGGTCGGTGAAGAACATCAAGACGATGACGCGCACGTAGAAGTAGGCGGCGACCGCGCTGGCGATGACGCCGACCACCACGAGCGGTATCGCGCCGCCCTCGCCCGCCGCTTTGAACACCGCGAACTTGCTGACGAAGCCGCTGGTCAACGGAATTCCGGCGAACGCCAGCAGAAACAGCGAGAACACCGCGCCGACGAGGGGATTGCGTCTGCCGAGCCCTGCCCAGCGGGCCATCGCCGTGTCCTCCTCGCCGTCGGCGTCGCGCACGAAACCGACCACCGCGAATGCCCCGACTGTGGAGAACCCGTAGGCGAACAGATAGAACAGCACCGACGACAGGCCCGGCCGGTTCTCGGCGATCACGCCGGTGAGGATGAACCCCGAGTGGGCGATCGCCGAATAGGCCAGCATCCGCTTGACGTCGGTCTGCGTCACCGCCGTCACGGTGCCGACCACCATGGTCAGGATCGCAATCGCCCACAGCACCGGGCGCCAGTCGGCGCGCAGTTCGGGCAACGCCACGTAGAAGATCCGCAGCATCGCGCCGAACGCCGCGATCTTGGTGGCGGCCGCCATGAACGCGGTCACCGGAGTCGGTGCGCCCTGATAGACGTCGGGGATCCACGAGTGGAAGGGCGCGGCACCGACTTTGAACAGGACCCCAACCAGGATCAGGCCGGTGCCGGTCAACGCCACCGAGGTCCTGCCGGTGCCCTCGGAGACCACCGCGGCGATTCCCCGCAGGTCGAGTGTCCCGGCGTACCCGTAGAGCATCGCGGCGCCGTAGAGGAAGAACGCCGAGGAGAACGCGCCGAGCAGGAAGTACTTCAGCGCCGCCTCCTGGGAGAGCAGGCGCCGGCGGCGGGCGAGCCCGCACAGCAGGTACAGCGGTAGCGAGAGCACCTCGAGTGCGATGAACATGGTGAGCAGATCGTCGGCCGCGGGGAACAGCAGCATGCCGGCGACGGCGAACATGGTCAGCGGGAACACCTCGGTCTGCGCCACCCCGGCGCGGGTGGCGACCCGTTCGGCCACGCTGCCCGGCACCGCCGAGGCCTGCGGTGTGAATGCGTCGAGTCCCGTTGCGCTGTCGTCGTTCTCGGCTCCGGACGGGTTGCTGCGTTCGGCGATCAGCAGGATTCCGAGTACGGCGACGATCAGGATGGTGCCCTGCAGGAACAGTGCGGGCCGGTCGATCGCCACCGATCCCATGACGGCGGACCGGCCGACCTCACCCGACAGTTGCCGGGCCAGGATGACGACGGCGGCGAGCGCGCCCACCGTGGCCGCGAGCGCGAGCGTGACCTGGGCGGCGTAACGGCTGCGTCGGGGCAGGAACGCTTCGATCAGCACCCCGGCGATCGCGGCGCCGACCACGATGAGCATGGGGGAGAGCAGACCGTATTCGACGGTGGGGGTGGGAATCACGGGGTGGCCCCCTCTGCCAGCGTCGGCGCCGGGTCGGGCTGGTTGATGGTCGCGAGCGTGTGTCCGACCGCCGGATCGATCACGTCGAGCGCCGGTTTCGGATAGATCCCCAACACCAGCAGCAGCGCGATGAGCGGGGCGACGACGGCGAGTTCGCGGGGTACCAGGTCGCGCAGCCGTTCGTTGCCTTCCTTCACCGGTCCGGTCATCATCCGCTGGTACATCCACAGCACGTAGATCGCGGAGAGCACCAAAGCGGTGGCGGCGAGCACGGCGAGTACGGGGTATCGGGTGAATGTGCCGATGAGCACCAGGAATTCACTGATGAACGGCGCCAGACCGGGCAGCGACAACGTGGCCAACCCCGCGATGAGGAAGGTGCCCGCCAGCACCGGCGCCACCTTCTGCACACCGCCGTAGGAGGCGATGAGCCGCGACCCCCGGCGCGAGACGAGGAAGCCGGCGATGAGGAACAGTGCCGCGGTGGAGATCCCGTGGTTCACCATGTACAGCGCCGAACCGGACTGGCCCTGGCTCGTCATGACGAAGATGCCCAAAATGATGAACCCGAAGTGTGAGATCGACGTGTACGCGATCAGCCGCATCATGTCGGTCTGGCCGATCGCGACCACCGCGCCGTAGATGATGCCGACCACCGCGAGCGTGATGATCAAGGGACGGAACAGCGTTGCGGCGTCGGGGAACAACTGCAGGCAGTAGCGGAGCATGCCGAAGGTGCCGACCTTGTCCATCACCGCCATCATCAACACCGCACTGGCGGGGGTGGCTTCGACGGCGGCGTCGGGCAACCAGCGGTGCAACGGCCACAGCGGTGCCTTGACCGCGAAGGCGAACATGAACCCGAGGAACATCAAGTTGAGCACCGCGGGGTCCACCCCGAAGTCCCCGGCGGCCACCGCCGACACGATCGCCCGGAAGTCGAAGGTGCCGCCACCGAATGCGTCGCTGCCCGCTGTGGTGACGTACAGCCCGATCACCGCCGCCAGCATGATCAGCCCGCCGAACAGGTTGTACAGCAGGAACTTCACCGCGGCCTTGGACGCGGCGACACGGTCGGCCCCGAACCCGCCGATGAGGAAGTACATCGGGATCAGCATGGCTTCGAAGAACACGTAGAACAGCAGCACGTCGAGGGCTACCAGCGACATGAACACCATGCCCTCGACCGCGAGTGTCAGCGCGAGGTAGGTGTGGACCGAACGGCCCTGCGGTGCGGTGTCGGCGTCGTTCCACCCCGCGATGATGAGCAGCGGGACGAGCACCGCGGTCAGCACGATCAGGGCCAGGGCGATGCCGTCCACGCCCAGGATGTAACCGGTGCCGAACGACGGTATCCAGGGGCGTGATTCGACGAACTGGTACTGCTCCCCGCCGGGGTCGAAGCCGACGGCGACGACCGCGGTGACTCCCAGCGCCAGCAGCGACACCGCGAGCGCGACCCACTTCGCCAGCGTGCGACGGCCGCCCGGGACCAGCATCACCGCGCCGGCGCCGACGATCGGCGCCGCCCACAGCACGCTCAGCCACGGCGTCACCACAGGTTCACCACCAGGATCGCCGCCACGATGAGCGCGGCACCGCCGAGCATGCCCAGCGCGTAGGACCGCGCGAATCCGGTTTGCAGACGGCGCAATCCGTCCGACGCCCGGCCCACCAGCGTGGCGAGCCCGGTCGCGGCGCCGTCCACGGCGCGGTCGTCCACGGTCACCACAGCTGCCGTGAAAGCCTGACCGGGCCGCATGAACACGCCTTCGTTGAACGTATCGCCGTACAGGTCGCGGCGCGCGGCGACCGTGAGGGCCGAACCCGCGGGGACGTCGGCGGGCACCGCACGCGTCGCGTACATGCGGTAGGCGATCGCGATACCCACGGCGACGACCGACAGGATCAGCACGGTGGCCACCACCACCGGCACCGCGTGTGCCTCCTCGTGCGTGCCGACCACCGGTTCCAGCCAGTGCGAGAGTGTCCCGCCGATCGCCAGCAGCCCGCCCGACGCCACGGACCCGATCGCGAGCACGATCATCGGACCGGTCATCACCGCCGGCGCCTCGTGCGGGCTCGCCCCGGGAGCCCAGCGCTTCTCACCGAAGAACGTCATCAGCATCACCCGCGTCATGTAAAACGCGGTGATGCCGGCACCGAGGATCGCCGCACCGCCGAGGGACCAGCCCTTCACGCCACCGGCACCCAGCGCGGCTTCGATGATGCCGTCCTTGGAGAAGAACCCGGCCAGCGGCGGCACCCCGATGATGGCCAGGTAGCCGAGTCCGAAGGTGGCGAACGTGACCGGCAGCGCCTTGCGCAGACCGCCGTACCGGCGCATGTCCACCTCGTCGTTCATCGCGTGCATGACCGATCCGGCGCCGAGGAACAGGCCGGCCTTGAAGAACCCGTGGGTGAGCAGGTGCATGATCGCGAAGGCGTATCCGGCGGGGCCGAGTCCGGCGGCCAGCACCATGTAGCCGATCTGGCTCATGGTGGATGCGGCCAGCGCCTTCTTGATGTCGTCCTTGGCGCAGCCGATGATCGCCCCGTACAGCAGCGTCACGGCGCCCACGATCACGACGGCCGTTTGCGCGGTCGGGGCGGCGTCGAAGATCGGGCCGGAACGCACGATCAGGTACACCCCTGCGGTGACCATCGTGGCGGCGTGGATCAGCGCCGACACCGGCGTCGGCCCCTCCATCGCGTCACCCAGCCAGGACTGCAACGGCACCTGGGCCGACTTGCCGCAGGCGCCGAGGAGGAGCAGCAGACCGATCGCGGTGAGCGTGCCCTCTCCGAGTTGCGCCGCGGCGCCGAAGACTCCGGCGAACGACACCGACCCGACGGTGGCGAACATGACCATCAGCGCGATCGCCAACCCCATGTCGCCGACGCGGTTGACGATGAACGCTTTCTTCGCGGCCGTCGCCGCCGACGGCTTGTGCGACCAGAACCCGATCAGCAGATACGACGCGAGGCCCACGCCCTCCCACCCGACGTAGAGGCCGAGATAGTTGTCCGCCAGCACCAGCAGCAGCATCGCGGCCAGGAACAGGTTGAGGTAGGCGAAGAACCGCCTGCGTCCGGGGTCGTCGGCCATGTAGCCGATCGAGTAGATGTGGATCAGCGAGCCCACCCCGGTGATCAGCAGGACGAAACACACCGACAGCTGGTCGAGGTGCAGGCCGAAATCGACCTGCAGTTCGCCGACCGGCACCCACGAGAACAGGTTCTCGTGGACGGCGCGGTCCTCGGCGGGGCGGCCGAGCATGCCGGTGAACAGCACCGCGCCCACGACGAACGAGGCGACCGCCGCGGCGGTGCCGAGCAGATGACCCCACCGGTCGGAGCGGCGCCCCGCCAGCAGCAGGACGACGGCACCGGCCAGGGGAAGCGCGATGAGCAGCCACACTCCAGTGGTCATCGGCGCTCAATGCCTCAGCAGATTGGCGTCGTCGACCGAAGCCGACCGGCGGGCCCGGTAGATCGTCATGATGATGGCGAGCCCGATCACCACCTCACAGGCGGCCACCACCATCGTGAAGAAGGCCACCACCTGGCCGTCCAGCTGACCGTGCATACGTGAGAACGCCACGAATGCGAGGTTGGCCGCATTGAGCATCAACTCCACACACATGAACACGACGATGACGTTGCGGCGCAACAGCACTCCCGCGGCGCCGATGGTGAACAGCAGCGCGGACAGGTAGAGGTAGTTGTCGGGGTTCACGACCGGCCGTTCCTTCCCTCATCCGAGGGGGGCACCGCGCGGGGGTGCAGGATCGTGCTCACCGACGACTTCGCCCCGCTGCCGTCCGGCAGCCGACCGGGCATGTCGACGGCGTTGTGGCGCGCGTACACACCGGGATTCGGCATCGGGGTGGCATGCCCGCCGTCCTGGAAGCGTTCGATGGACAGCTCCCGCTGAGTCTTGCGGTGTTCGAAGCGTTCGCGATGTGCCAGGACCATCGCGCCCAGCGCCGCGGTGATCAGCAGGGCGCCGGTGAGCTCGAACGCCCACAGGTAACGGGTGAAGATGAGTGCCGCCAACCCTTCGACGTTGCCGCCGCTGTTGGCGTCGGGCAGCCCGGTGAAACCAGCAGTCGAGACGGTGCCGATACCCGCGATCAGCAGCACCCCAAATCCGATGCCGATGACGATCGCCGCCACCCGTTGTCCCCGAATCGTTTCCACCAGGGACTCCGACGAGTCCACGCCGACGAGCATCAGCACGAACAGGAACAGCATCATCACGGCGCCGGTGTAGACCACCACCTGCACCACCCCGAGGAACAGCGCCTCCTGGGCGATGTAGAGCACGGCGAGCGAGATCATCGTGGCCGCGAGGAAGATCGCCGAATACACCGCCTTCGGCGCGGACACCACACCGATCGCCCCGATCAGCGCGATGCCCCCGACGATCCAGAACACGACGGCCTCGGTGGTGGAGGTACGTGCTGCGCCGTCCGCGGCGAGCACCAGCATGTCCGGGGTCATGTGACGTCCTCGGTGACCGGTCCGACCTGGCCCAGGTAGTAGTCGTCATCGGTGGCGCCGTGCGCCATGGGGTGCGGCGGTGCCTGCATGCCTTCGCCCAGCGGCGCGAGCAGTTTGTCCTTGCCCCAGATGAGGTCCGCGCGGTTATCGTCGGCCATCTCGTACTCATTGGTCATGGTCAGCGCCCGCGTCGGGCACGCCTCGATGCACAGACCGCAGCCGATGCAGCGCAGATAGTTGATCTGGTAGACGCGGCCGTAACGTTCACCGGGGGAATAGCGTTCGTCGACGGTGTTGTCGGCGCCTTCGACGTAGATGGCGTCGGCGGGACAGGCCCAGGCGCACAGTTCGCACCCGATGCACTTCTCGAGGCCGTCGGGGTAGCGGTTGAGTTGGTGACGGCCGTGATACCGGGGTGCGACCGGGCCGGGCTTCTCCGGATACTCCTCGGTGATCGGCTTCTTGAACATGGTGCCGAACGTGACGGCGAAGCCGGCGACGGCGTCCCAGAGCTTAGGCATCGGTTGTCTCCCTGGTGGCCTCGGGTATCGGCGGAATGGGGAAGATGTCCGCGGAGGTGCGGTCGGGCACGGTGCGGTCGGCACGGAACCGCATGGTGCGCCACAGGACGGCGGTGAGCAGGAATGTCGCGACGGTGCCGGCGATGAGCAGGCCGCGGGCCCACCCGTCGTACCCCTGGTCGCGCACGGCGTGTGCGGTGGCGACGACCATGATCCACGCCAGGGACACCGGAATCAGCATCTTCCACCCGATCGCCATGAACTGGTCGTAGCGCAACCGCGGCAGCGTGCCCCGCAGCCAGATGAAGACGAACAGGAACACCCACACTTTCGCGGTGAACCACAGCAGCGGCCACCACCCGGAGTTGGCGCCGTCCCACATGCTGATCGGCCACGGGGCGTGCCAGCCGCCGAGGAACATCGTGGTGGCGAGCGCCGACACCGTCGTCATGTTGACGTATTCGGCGAGCATGAACATCGCGAACTTCAGCGACGAGTACTCGGTGTGGAAACCGCCGACCAGTTCGCCCTCGGCTTCGGGGAGATCGAAAGGTGCCCGGTTGGTTTCACCGACCATCGCCATCACGTAGACCAGGAAAGACGGCAGTAGCAGGAATACGTACCAGGTTCCGTGCTGTGCGGCGACGATGCCGGAGGTCGACATCGTGCCGGCGTAGAGGAACACGGTGGCGAACGACAATGCCATCGCGATCTCGTACGACACCACCTGCGCACTCGAACGTAGCCCGCCGAGAAGCGGATACGTCGACCCGGACGCCCAGCCCGCGAGCACGATGCCGTACACCCCAACGGAGGTGACGGCGAGGATGTAGAGCACCGCGACCGCGAGATCGGTCAATTGCAGTGGGGTGCGGTGGCCGAACACCGACACCTCGCCGCCCATCGGGATCACGGCGAACGCCATGAAAGCCGGGATGACCGAGATGACCGGGGCGAGCAGGTAGATGGGTCTGTCAACGCCTGCCGGTGTGAGACCCTCCTTGAGGGCCAGTTTGATGCCGTCGGCCAGGGACTGCAGCAGCCCCTTGGGGCCGACCCGGTTCGGGCCGAACCGCATCTGCATGCGGCCCAGCACCTTCCGCTCGATCAGGATGGCCGACAGCACGGTCAGTAGCAGGAACACGAACACGCCGACGGCCTTGGCGAGGATCAGCCACCAGGGGTCGTGACCGAAGAGGGTGGGGTCGGGGTAGGTCACGAGGCGGCCCGGCCGATCGACACGACGGCGCCAATGCTCACCCCGAGTTGGCGATGCACCTGCGAGCCCGCGGAGTTCAACGGCAGCCAGACGACGTCGTCGGGCATGTCGGTCACCGCCAGCGCAAGCGTGATCTGCCCGCGCTGGGTGCTGACGGTGACCGGATCACCGGGTGTCGCCCCGATGTCGTCGGCGGTACGCGGGGACAGCCGGACGACGGCGGCCGGCGCGGTGCCGGCGAGGTGCGGTTCCCCGTTCTGCATCCGTCCGAGGTCCAGGAGCATCCGCCAGCCCGCCAGCACCGCCTGACCGGGGCCGGGCTCCGGCGGGGCCGTCGCCTCGTGCCGGAGCGCTGCGCGCGGCCCGTCCCACCATCCGAGCCGGGCCAGTTCCGCGCCCGCGGCGGGTGCGTCCGGCAGGCCGAGGTCGACTCCCAGCTCGTCGGCGAGGAAGTGCAGCACCCGCAGATCGGGAATCGCGTTGCTGCGCAACGCCGGTCCGAAGGGACGCAGCCGCCCCTCCCAGTCGAGGAACGCGCCGCCCTTCTCGGCGACCGGCGCCACCGGGAACACCACATCGGCGGACCGGGTGACATCGCTCTCGCGGACCTCGAGACTGACCACGAACGGCGTCGCCGCCAGCGCGGCGAGCGCGGCGTCCGGGTCGGGCAGGTCGGCCGGCTCGACACCGCCGACCACCAACGCGCCCAGGGCCCCGGATCGTGCCGCGTCGAGGATTCCGCCGGTGTCGCGGCCCTGGGTGCCCGGCAGCGCGTTGGTGTGCCAGGCCGCCGCCAGCTCGGCGCGGGCCGCGGTGTCGGCGACCGGACGGCCGCCGGGAAGCAGCGTGGGCAGCGCGCCGGCCTCCACGGCGCCGCGCTCACCGGCGCGCCGCGGAATCCACGCCAGCCGCGCACCTGTCGTGGCCGCCAGCCGCGCCGCGGCGGTCAATGCGCCCGGTGCGGTGGCCAACCGCTCGCCGACGAGGATGACCGCACCGGGTAGCGCCAGCAGAGCCTCGTCGGCCAACCCCTCGAGGGCGGCCGCTTCACCGCCGGGCGCTGCGGCGACGAGCCGGCCGGCCAGCTTGGTCAGCCCGCGGCCGGCGAACGGCGCGACGGAGAGCACCTGAAGCCCGTGTTTGCGAACCGCCTTGCGCAGCCGCAGGAACACGATCGGCGATTCGTCCTCGGGTTCGAACCCCGCCAGCAGCACCGCCGGCGCGTTCTCCAGGTCGGAGTAGGTGACCTCCATCGGACGGCCCGCGACATGGGCGGCGAGGAAATCGGCCTCCTCGGCACTGTGTGGTCGCACGCGGAAGTCGACGTCGTTGGTGTCGAGCACCATTCGGGCGAACTTCGCGTAGGCGTACGCGTCCTCGACGGTGGCCCGGCCGCCGACCACCACACCCGACCGGCCTTCCGCGGCGGCCAGTCCGGCCGCCGCCACGGCGAGCGCCTCCGGCCACGACGCCGGCCGCAGCGTGCCGTGGGTGTCGCGGACGTGCGGTGTGGTGATCCGGTCGCCCACGGTCGGGTAGGTGAAGGCCCAGCGGCCCTTGTCGCAGTTCCATTCCTCGTTGACCTGCGGGTCGTCACCGGCCAACCGGCGCAACACCTTTCCGCGGCGGTGGTCGGTGCGCTGTGCGCACCCGGAGGCGCAGTGCTCGCAGACGCTGGGGCTCGACACCAGGTCGAAGGGCCGGGCGCGGAACCGGTATGCGGTCCCGGTGAGCGCACCGACCGGGCAGATCTGCACCGTGTTGCCGGAGAAGTAGGACTGGAACGGCTCACCGGGCGCGATGCCGACCTGTTGCAGCGCACCGCGTTCCAGCAGCTCGATGAACGGGTCACCGGCGATCTGCTGGGAGAACCGGGTGCACCGCGCGCACAGCACGCAACGCTCGCGGTCCAGCAGCACCTGGGAGCTGATGTTGATCGGTTTCGGGAACGTGCGTTTGACGTCGGTGAACCGGGTTTCGGCGCGGCCGTTGGACATGGCCTGGTTCTGCAGCGGGCATTCACCGCCCTTGTCGCAGACCGGGCAGTCGAGCGGGTGGTTGATCAGCAGCAGTTCCATGACGCCGCGCTGGGCCTTGTCGGCTGCCTCCGAGCTGAACTGGGTGTGCACCACCATGTCCTGGCTCACCGTGGTGGTGCAGGACGCCATCGGTTTGCGCTGGCCCTCGACCTCGACGAGGCACTGCCGGCATGCCCCCACGGGGTCGAGCAACGGGTGGTCGCAGAAGCGGGGGATCTGGACGCCGATCAATTCGGCGGCACGGATCACCAACGTGCCCTTCGGCACGCTGACCGTGGCGCCGTCGATGGTCAGTTCCACCATGTCGACCGGTGGTGCGCTCGGCGTGCCCGTATCGGCGGTCTGCGTCATCTAGGCCCCCACCTCTCGTCCGCCGCGAATGTGCGGTTTCGTACGCATAGCGCGGCGTGTCGCGGATGACACCGCACACTCGGCGAGCGCGGTGTCGTTCGGAGCGCTCACACCCCCACCTCCCGTCCCGCCATCAGCGTCGAGGCGTGCGGGTCGAACGGGCAGCCGCCTTTGAGGTGCGCGAGATACTCGTCGCGGAAGAATTTGATCGACGAGATGATCGGGCTCGCCGCACCGTCTCCCAACGCGCAGAACGACTTCCCGAGAAGGGTGTCGGAGATGTCGAGCAGCTTGTCGACGTCGGCCTCGGTGGCGGCGCCACTCTCGAGGCGGGCATAGATCTGCGTGAGCCAGTAGGTGCCTTCGCGACACGGCGTGCATTTACCGCAGGATTCGTGGGCGTAGAACTGCGTCCAGCGGCGTACGGCGCGCACCACGCAGGTGGTCTCGTCGAAGATCTGCAGCGCCTTGGTGCCCAGCATCGACCCCACCGAGGCCATCCCCTCGTAATCGAGGGGCACGTCGAGGTGTTCACCGGTCAGCAGCGGCGTCGACGACCCGCCCGGCGTCCAGAACTTCAGCTCGTGCCCCGGCCGGACACCGCCGGCGTAGGTGAGCAGCTCGCGCAGCGTGATCCCCAGCGGCGCCTCGTACTGACCCGGGCGGACGACGTGGCCCGACAGCGAATACAGCGTGAAGCCAGGCGATTTTTCCGACCCCATGGAACGGAACCAGTCGATGCCGCCCAGCAGGATCGGCGGCACACTCGCGATCGACTCGACGTTGTTGACCACGGTCGGGCACGCGTAGAGGCCGGCCACCGCGGGGAACGGCGGGCGCAGCCTGGGCTGGCCGCGACGGCCTTCGAGCGAGTCGAGCAGGGCGGTTTCCTCACCGCAGATGTACGCCCCGGCCCCCGCGTGCACGATCAGGTCGAGATCGAAGCCTGATCCGCAGATGTCGGTGCCCAGATACCCCGCCTCGTAGGCTTCGGCGACGGCGGCCTGCAGCCGCCGCAGCACCGGCACCACCTCGCCGCGGACGTAGATGAACGCGTGATGGGCCCGGATCGCGTAGGCGGCGATGATCGCCCCCTCCACGAGGAAGTGCGGCGTGGTCATCAGCAGCGGGATGTCCTTGCACGTCCCGGGTTCCGACTCGTCGGCGTTGACGACCAGATAGTGCGGTTTGGCGCCTGGCCCGTCGTCGCCCTGGGGTATGAACGACCACTTGGTGCCGGTGGGGAAACCCGCACCACCGCGTCCGCGCAGCCCCGAATCCTTGACGGTGGCGATGACGTCGTCGGGATCCATGCCCAGCGCCTGCTCCAGCGCGCGGTATCCGTCGTGCCGGCGGTAGGTATCCAGGGTCCACGGCTCCGGTTCGTCCCAGAACCGGCTCAGCACCGGGGTGAGGGCGGTCATGGGGCCGACCCGTTGACAGGTTTGCCCGGCACGTTCTCCGTGGGCGCGGGCGCGGGTTCGTCCCTGGTGGCGTCGGCCGCCTCGGTGACCCTCGGATCCGGTTGTGTGCCTTCACTGTCGGCGCTCGCAGGATCCGGGGCGGACATTCCGTTCGCGCGCGCCACCCGCAGCCCGGCCAGCGTCGCATCACCCGTGCCGCCGGGGTTGGTGACTGTCCGCGGGTCGACGAGCCCGGCGAGTGTGCGCGCGGTCTCCCGGAACGTGCACAGCGGCGCGCCACGAGTGGGTGTGGCGGCGTCGCCGGCGCGCAGCGCATCGACGAGCTCACGTGCTGATTCCGGCGTCTGGTTGTCGAAGAACTCCCAATTCACCATGAGCACCGGTGCGTAGTCGCAGGCCGCGTTGCATTCGATGTGCTCCAGGGTGATCCGGCCGTCCCCGGTGGTCTGTCCGGCGTGCACGCCGAGATGGTCCTGCAGTGCGTCGAGAATCTCGTCGCCGCCCATGACCGCGCACAGTGTGTTGGTGCAGACCCCGACCAGGTAGTCACCCGCCGGGGTGCGCCGGTACATCGAGTAGAACGTCGCGACCGCCGTCACCTCGGCACCGCTCAATCCAAGCCGGCTGGCGCAGAACGCGATTCCCGCGGCGGTGAGGCACCCGTCCTCGGACTGCACCAGGTGCAGCAGCGGCAGCAGTGCCGACCGGTCCTGCGGATAACGCGCGATGATGCGGGCGGCGTCGTCGGCGAGGCGTGCGGTGACGTCAGCCGGATACGATCCGGGCCCGTTGATCGGCGGACCGGGTTCTTCCGGTCGCTGCCCGAGTTCGAGGAAGATCATCTATCCACCCCGCCCATGACGGGGTCGATCGAGGCGACGGCAGAGATCGCGTCGGCGACCATCCCGCCCTCACACATCGCCGCGACCGCCTGCAGATTCGTGAACGACGGGTCGCGGTAGTGGACGCGATACGGGCGCGTGCCGCCGTCGGAGACCATGTGCACCCCCAGCTCGCCGCGCGGCGATTCGACCGCCGTGTACACCTGCCCCGCCGGCACCCGGATGCCTTCTGTCACCAGCTTGAAGTGGTGGATCAGGCCCTCCATCGAATGTCCCATGATGCGGGCGATGTGCTCCGGTGAGTTCCCCAGACCGTCGGGTCCCAATGTGAGGTCGGCCGGCCACGCCAGCTTCTTGTCCTCGATCATGACCGGCCCGGGTTCGAGCCGGTCGACACACTGCGCGACGATCTTGAGCGATTCGCGCATCTCCTTGACCCGGATGAGGTAACGGCCGTAGGCGTCGCAGCCGTCGTCGGTGATCACGTCGAAGTCGTAGTTCTCGTAGCCGCAGTAGGGTTGCGCGCGGCGCAGATCGTGCGGCAGACCGGTCGAGCGCAGCACCGGGCCGGTGATGCCGAGCGCCATGCAGCCGGCCAGGTCGAGGTAGCCGATGCCCTGCGTGCGCGCCTTCCAGATGTAGTTCTCGTTGAGTAGGTTCTCCAGGTCGCGCAGTCGTCCGGGCAGCAGTGCGAGCAGTTCGCGGATGCGGGGCACAGCACCGTCGGGCAGGTCGGCGGCGAGGCCGCCCGGCCGGATGTAGGCGTGGTTCATCCGCAGCCCGGTGATCATCTCGAACACCGACAGGATCTCTTCGCGTTCCCGGAAGCCGTAGAACATCGCACTCATCGCACCGAGTTCCATACCGCCCGTCGCCAGCGCGACCAGATGCGATGAGATCCGGTTGAGTTCCATCAACATCACCCGGATCACGTTGACGCGCTCCGGGATCGCCTCGGTGACCCCGAGGAGTTTCTCCACGCCGAGGCAGTAGGCGGTTTCGTTGAAGAACGGTGACAGGTAATCCATCCGCGTGACGAAGGTGACGCCCTGCGTCCAGTTCCGGTACTCCAGGTTCTTCTCGATCCCGGTGTGCAGATAGCCGATGCCGCAACGGGCTTCGGTGATCGTCTCGCCCTCGATCTCGAGGATCAACCTCAGCACCCCGTGGGTCGACGGATGCTGCGGACCCATGTTGACGACGATGCGTTCGCCGGCCTGTGCCTGTTCGGCGGCGGCGATCACCTGTTCCCAGTCTTCGCCGCCGACCACCACGACGGTGTCGGTGCCGCTGCGCGCATCACCGCCCGCGGCGTGCGGGTCAGGGGGAGTGTTCATCAGTTGTAGGCCCTCCGCTCGTCGGGCGGTGGTATCCGGGCGCCGTGGTACTCGACGGGGATGCCGCCCAGCGGGTAGTCCTTGCGCTGTGGGTGCCCGACCCAGTCGTCGGGCATCTCGATCCGGGTGAGCGACGGGTGCCCGTCGAAGATGATGCCGAAGAAGTCGTAGGTCTCGCGCTCGTGCCAGTCGGTGGTCGGATACACCCCGAACAGGGACGGGATGTGCGGATCCCCGTCGGGGGCGGCCACTTCGAGCCGGATCCGCCGGTTGTGGGTGATGGACATCAGCGGGTAGACCGCGTGCAGTTCGCGGCCGGCGTCGGCTGGGTAGTGCACACCGCTGACCCCGAGGCACAGCTCGAACCGCAGGGCTGCGTCATCGCGCAGCGCACCGGCGACGGCAGGCAGTTGGGCACGGGCGATTTCGAGCGTCAGTTCGTCGCGGTACACGACGACGCGTTCGATCGACGCCTCGTAGCCGTCCTGTCCCAGCGCGTCGGTCAGCGCGTCGACGACCGCATCGAAATAGCCGCCGTAGGGGCGCGGTGAACCGCCCGGCAGCGCCACCGGCCGGATCAGCCTGCCGTACCCCGAGGTGTCCCCGGAGTCCCTGGCGCCGAACATCCCCCGGCGCACACCGATGATGTCGGGGTCGCCCGCGCCGTTCCCGGTGGCCTTGTCTGCCTCCGTCACCGCAGCAGGCCCTTCAGTTCGATCGTGGACGGCACGGCCAGCGCGGCCTGTTCGGCCGCCCGGACGGCCTCGTCCCGATTGACGCCGAGCGGCATCTGCTGAATCTTCTCGTGCAGCTTGATGATTGCGTGGAGCAGCATCTCCGGCCGCGGGGGACACCCGGGCAGATAGATGTCCACCGGGACGATGTGGTCGACACCCTGCACGATCGCGTAGTTGTTGAACATGCCGCCCGAGGATGCGCAGACTCCCATCGCCAGCACCCATTTCGGTTCGGCCATCTGGTCGTAGATCTGGCGCAGCACCGGTGCCATCTTCTGGCTGACCCGGCCGGCAACGATCATCAGATCGGCCTGCCGGGGTGTCGCCGAGAAGCGCTCCATCCCGAACCGGGAGATGTCGAACCTCGGCCCGGCGGTGGACATCATCTCGATCGCGCAGCAGGCGAGGCCGAACGTGGCGGGCCACAGCGAACCGCTGCGCACATAGCCCGCGACCTTCTCGACCGTCGACAACAGGATGCCGCCCGGCAACCGTTCCTCTAGTCCCAATTGAGCCCTCCCCGACGCCACACGTACGCGTAGGCCACGAACACGGTGAGCATGAACAACAGCATCTCGACGAGTGCGAACATGCCGAGGCTGTCGAATGCCACGGCCCACGGGTAGAGGAACACGATCTCGATGTCGAACACGATGAACAACATCGCCGTGAGGTAGTACTTGATCGGGAAACGCTGGCCCGTCGCCTGTGCGTTGGCGCCGGTCGGCGCCAACGGTTCGATGCCGCACTCGTAGGCCTCGAGTTTTGCCCGGTTGTAGCGCGTCGGACCGATCACCCCGGCGATCACCACCGACACCACTGCGAACACCGCCGCAATGGCGCCGAGCACCAGGATCGGCGTGTAGAGGTCCATACCGGCCAAACGCTCCCTCGGGCTGTCGATGTGAGCTAACCCACAGCCTAGCGATGTTTGCGATCTGCGCCACAGCTTTGGTTAGTATCGGTCACTATCGCGGCGTATGGCGCCGGCGCGGGCGGTCATGCGTGAACCACGCAGGGCCACAGCGGGTTTGGGTGGTTCGCTACTGCACGGACAGCCGCAGCAACGATACGACCGCGTCACCGAGGCGGATGGGGTCGATCGGGTGCGGTACGGCCGCTTCCGCGCGCGACCAGGAGGCCAGCCAGGCGTCGTCCGCCCGGCCGGTCAGCACCAGGATCGGCGGAGAATCGGCAATCTCGTCCTTGATCTGCTTGGCCAGACCGATACCGCCCGCCGGGGTGGCTTCGCCGTCCAGGATGGCCAGGTCGAAACCGCCTGCGTCGAGCTGTTTGATCACCATCGGCGCGGTAGCCACGTCGAGGTAGCTCAACTCGGGCAACTCGGGGTGAACCCGCCTGCCCAGCGCCAATTGCACTGCCTCCCGCGTCTGCGGGTTGTCGCTGTAGACCAGGATCCGCAGCGATCGGGGCGGTGCTGCCATGGGCCGATGCTAACGGCTGTGCCCGTGTCGGCGACCTACTCGGGGAATTTGTCTGCCGCGCTGCCCGACTCGGGCGTGTCGCCGAGCAACGGAGCCATCTCCGCCGGGTCGAAGTATTCGTCGATCCGGGTGATCAGACCGTCAGCACCCACGACGATCACGATGCACACCCGCATCGCGATCGAACCCCCGTTGGTGCCGGTGGCGTGCAGGATGTGCTGCTGGACGAATCCGTCTCCGAACCGGCGCCGGTCCAGGATCTCGTAGCGGCGGTCGGCGGTGTGGCCGATGAACCAGAAGATCACCCGAAGCGCCCGGGCGCGGTCGTTGTCGCGCCGGTCACCGGAGTGCCACACCAGCACGTTCTCGGCCCACAGCGCCTCGACGGCGGCGGTGTCGCTGCGCTCGATGGCGGCGAAGAGTCGGTCGGCCACCTCGTCGAGGACGTCAGCCGGTATGTCAGCCATCGTGGGTCCCTTCCGTTGACCTGAAGCGCCGTTCAGGTACGACAATGCGGACATGCCTGAGACAACACCCTCGAAATCCCTGTTCGACGATGCCTATGCCGGTGGTGCCGCACCCTGGGTGATCGGCGAACCGCAACCCGCGATCGTCGAACTCGAGCGTCGCGGCGCCATCAGCGGTGCGGTTCTCGACGCCGGGTGCGGCGCCGGCGAGCACACGATCCTGCTCACCGACCTGGGCTACGACGTACTGGGCATCGACTTCTCCGCCCGGGCCGTCGACCTGGCCGGACACAACGCGGCCGGACGCGGGGTCGCGGCCCGATTCGAGGTGGCAGACGCCACGCGCCTGGGTGGCGGCCCCCGTTTCGACACCGTCATCGACAGTGCGCTCTTCCACGTCTTCGACGACACCGACCGCGTGCGCTACGTGGACAGCCTGCGCTCGGTGTGCCGTCCCGGTGCGCTCGTGCACGTGCTGGCGCTCTCCGACGCCGGGCGGGGCTTCGGACCGCAGGTCAGCGAGGTCGACGTCCGCACCGCGTTCACCGACGGCTGGCGGATCGAGGCGCTCGAGACGACGACCTACCGCGGGGTGGTCGGTCCGGCGCACGCCGACGCGCTCGGACTGCCCGTCGGTGCCCGTGTCGAGGAGCCGGCCTGGTTGGCGCGGGTGCGGCGGACCTGACCGCATCGCGTGCTCAGTCGGCCCGGTCGTAGCCCGGATGTGCCACTGCCAGCCGGTGGCGGACCACGGCGCGCAGCGTCGTCAGCACCTCGGGTTCGCGGGCGTCGAGCTCACCGGCGCGGATGGCCGCCGCCAGGTGTGCCTCGTCGGGGAACCCGAGTTCGGTCAGCGCACCGACCGCCTCGGCGGCGGACGCGTCGGTGAGTTCGCGTTCGACGGTGCGCAGCACATTCGCGGCCACCCGGGCGTGGAAGCTCACACTTCCGTCCGTGGCGGCGCGCACCTCGTTGTCGAGGAAGTCGGCGACCGCCGCGACGAGTTCGGCCGCGGTCGGCCTGCCGTACAGCCACGGAGGCCCGGTCATCGTGGCCCGCTGCCCTCGAGCAGATCGAGCAGATCCCATTCGGTCTCACAGACGCGCCGTCCGATCGCGGCCAGTTCGACCGACGGGGTCTGGCCGCTGAGGTGGCGCTCGGCCTGGTACCGGCAGATGACCCCCCACTGCAGCGTCGCGACCGTCAGCCACCAGCGGAACGCCGATCGGTCGAGTGCCTCCCCGCTGGCCGTCTCGTAGGCGGTGAGGAAGTCCTCGACACTGCCCAGCCCACCGGCACCGAGCGCCCCCGAGGCGCCGAACCGCCACGCCCTGATGCAGAACCACGCGAGGTCCTCGTAGATCTCGCCGACGTGCACGAGCTCCCAGTCGAGGACTGCCGCGAGCCCTTTGTCGTCGACGATCAGGTTGCCCATGCGGAAGTCGCCGTGCACCAGCCGGTGCGCTGACGGCGGCGGTCGATGAGCTGCCAGCCGGCGGAACGCCCACTCGAAAGTGGCTGTGGTGTCGCCTATCTCGTCGAGGCGTTCACGCCACCCGGCCAGCTGGTCGGTTTGGGCAAGCCCGATACCGCGCGGATCGGCGCGGTGAACAGCCGCCAGCGCTGCGGCACACTGGGTCAGCAACCGGGCCCGTCCGGCGTCGTCGAGCGAGCGGTAGATCCGGCGGACGATCGTCTCACCGCCGATCGCCCCGCAGATCAGATACGGATTGCCCAGTGCCGCAGGGTCGTTGTCGGCGGTCAGGATGTGGGGGACGGGCGCGCCCGCCTCGGCCGCGCGCTGTTGTGCCCGCGCCTCGAGTTCCATCCCGGCGTGCACCTCGTCGGGCGGGCCGGTGCGCAGGATCAGCTTGCTCGTCGCGTCGGCGGTGACGGCGTCGAAAGCCCACGTCGTCCGGCTCGCGCCACCGGTCAGCGTGGTGAGGTTCTCGACGGTCACGTCACCGAGCAGCGGACGCAGCACCGCCTCGAGTTCTGCTTTCACGTGCGGCCGAATCCGAACAGCCGTTGCGCGACCCGGCGGATCTGGATCTCCTCGGCTCCCTCGGTGATGCGGTAGCGCCGGTGGTGGCGGTAGATGTGTTCGAACGGTTCGTGGCGGCTGTAGCCGACGCCGCCGTGCACCTGCATCGCCCGGTCGGCGGCCTCGCACACCAGGCGGTTGGCGCGGTAGTTCGCCATCGACACCTTGTCGGAGACCTCCATGTGGTGGCTGCGGTCCAGCTCGGTGGCGGCGTAGTAGACCAGCAGGCGCACCATCTGCGCCTCGGTCTGCAGCTCGACCAGCGGCCACTGCACGGCCTGGTTGACCGCCAACGGCTTCCCGAACACCATGCGCTGTCCGGCGTAGCCGACCGCGCGGTCGATGCAGTACTGCGCGGCGCCCAGGCTGCTGGCGGCCTGCCGGATCCTGTTCTCGTGCAGGAAGGTCTGGCCCACCTCGAGGCCGCGGTCGACCTCGCCGAGGATGGCGTCGTCGGGCACCCGGACGTCGGTGAGCACCACCTCGCCGTGGTCGGTGGGCATGTTGAACGTCCACCAGTAGTACGGCACCTCGAAACCCGGTGTGTCGGTGGGCACCACGAATGCGGTGATGCCGCGGGCCTGCCCCTGGTCGCCGGAGGTGCGGGCGAAGATCAGGTCGTGGGTGGCGCGGTGCACGCCGGTGTTCCACCGCTTCGTGCCGTTGATGACCCAGCCGTCACCGTCGCGTTCGGCGCGGGTCTCCAGCCACGTCGCGTCCGAACCGTGGTCGGGTTCGGTGAGCCCGAAGGCCATCGACCGCTCGCCGGTGAGCATGGCCTCGATCCATTCGGTCTTCTGCGCTTCGGTGCCGAACCGGTCCATCATGATCACCTGCGGGAAGTTGCCGACGATCGACGACTCGTCCTGCAGGTCGTTGTGCAGGCCGAGTCCCTTGCGCGCCAGGTGCTCCCGGATGACGGCCATGTCGATGTTGGAGCCGTCGCGGCCACCGAACTGCGCCGGCAACCCGTACCGTAGCCAGCCGGCTGCATCGGCGCGCCTGCGCATCTCGTCGAGCAGATCTTCCCACGCGCGCTGCGGGATACCGCCGTTCTCCCAGTCGGTGCGGGCGTACTCGCGGTGGCGGTCGAAATACTGCATGTGCTCACGTTCGAGCGGTTTGATCTCCGCCTCGATGAACGCGTCGATCTCCTCGAGCACACCGGGCAGGTGGTCCGGAAGGGTGAAATCCACGAGAACTCTCCTTTGAGTCGTCCGGTCAGAAGCCGTACAGCGTCTTCTTCCAGATGGTCGACAGCGTGGCGATCGCGTCGGCGTCGCTCATCTGCAGTCCGAGACCCGAGTTGCCGACCATGACGACGGTGAAGTTCTCGAAGAGCAGCGCGATCGCCGCCGCCGTGTACTCCGCGTTGAGGTCGGCGCCGTAACCCTGCTCCTGCGCGTGAAGGATCGATGCAGCGATGACGTCCATGCCGAACCGCCGGAACTCGTGCTGCAGGTCGGCGAAGCGCTGTTGGGCGGCCGCGAGCTGGGCGACCGCGATCATGATGCCGATGTTCTGCTTGAAGATGTTCCAGTAACCGGTGACCACCGTGGTGAAGAACTCGCCGTCGTCGGGCGAAGCCGGCAGGGGCACACCGGATCCCGATGGGGCGACGACGTCGTGCAGGAATGACTGCGCCAGCGCGGCCAGCAGATCCTCTTTGTCGTCGAAGTAGCGGTAGAACACCGCGGGCGATCGTCCGGCCGCCGAGGTGATGTCGGCCAGCGTGGTCCCGTGGAAGCCGCGTTCGGCGAACAGCTTTCGGGCCGCTTGCTCGATGGCATCGCGGGTCTGGCGGCCCTTGCTGCTCAGCGTCGACGACTCCGGGGCCATACCGCGCTCAGCCGATGATCCGGTCCCCGGCGCGCAGCAGCGCACTGGGCAGGTCGTGGCCGACGACCCGGCGGGCGACGTGGGCGGCCCCGATCGCGGCCTGCAGGTCGACATCGCTGTCGATCCCGCTGTCGCGCAGCAGGTAGACGAGATCCTCGGTGGCGATGTTGCCGCTGGCGCCCGGCGCGAAGGGACAGCCGCCCAGCCCGCCCACCGACGCGTCCAGCCGTGTGACCCCGCTCTGCACCGCCGCATAGGCGCTGGCCAGGCCCGCGCCGCGGGTGTTGTGGAAGTGGGCGCCGAGCGGCACGCCGTCGATGCGGGGGCGCACCAGCGCGACGAGATCGCCGACCCGTCGGGGAGTCGCGGTGCCGATGGTGTCGGCGATCGCGACCCGGTCGACACCGAAACCCACTGCGGCATCGACGATCCCGAGTACGCGGTCCGGCGGTGTCGGGCCGTCGAACGGGCAGTCCCATGCGGTTGCGATGATCACTTCGACGGTGGCGCCGCTGTCGTGGGCGATGGCCGCGATGTCGGGGATCTGTGCGGCGGCCTCCGCGGAGGACCGCCCGACGTTGGCCCGGCTGTGTCCGTCGGCGGCCGACACCACGTACTCGATCGAGCGCAGCCCGGCCGCGATGGCGCGCTTGGCGCCGTTGGGGCTGGCCACCAATGCCGAGAACTCGACGCCGTCGAACCGGGCCAGCTCCGCGGCCAGTTCGGCGGCGTCGGCCAGCGCAGGCACTTTCGACGGGGAGACGAATGCGGTCGCCTCCACCTCACGGACGCCGGTCGCCACGACGGCTTCGAGCAATTCGAGCTTCGCCGACAGAGGGATGGGCTGTTCGATCTGGAGGCCGTCGCGCAGCGAGACCTCGCGGATGTCGACCTTGGCGGGCAGTTCGCTCACAGCACCCCCTCGGCGCGCAGCTCGGCCAGCTCGTCGGCGGTCTTGCCGAGAATCCCGGCGTACACCTCGTCGTTGTGCTGACCCGGGTACGCCGGACCCGCGTTGCGGATGCTGCCCGGCGATTCCGAGAGCACCGGCACGATGCCGGGCCCCATGACCGTGCGTTCGACGCGTTCGTCCCAGTGCTCGGCGATCATGCCCCGCGCCCGCAGCTGGGGATCGTCGACGACGTCGGCGACGGTGTTGATCGGGCCCGCGATGACCCCGGCCGCTGACAGTGTCTCGATGATGTCGCCGGGCTGACGCCCGGCCGCCCAGTCCCCGATGATCTTGTCCAGTTCGTCCTGATTGCGGCCGCGCGCACGGTGATCGGCGAACCGGTCGTCGATCACCAGTTCGGGTTGTCCCATCGCGGCGCACAACCGGCGGAAGACGGTGTCCTGGTTGGCGGCGATGACCACCCAGCTGTCGTCGGCGGTGCGGTAGATGTTGGACGGGGCGATGCCTTCGAGCCGGGTGCCCGACGGGCCCCGCACGACACCGCCCACGTCATAGTCGGGGATCGTGGATTCCTGTACGGCCAGGCAGGATTCGGTGAGCGCGGTGTCGACCACCTGGCCCTCACCTGTGACGGTGCGCCGGTACAGCGCCGCGAGCGCACCCTGTGTGGCGAACATCCCGGCCAGGGTGTCGCCGAGCGACAGCGCCAGGCGCGGCGGGGGACCGCCCGGGAAGCCGTTGAGGTGACGCAGGCCGCTGGCGGCTTCGGCGACGGATGCGTACCCGGCGCGGTGCGCGTCGGGCCCGGTCTGGCCGTACCCCGACACGCGCACCAGGATGATGCCCTTGTTCCGCGCGTGCAGGACGTCGTAGCCGAGATTCCAGCGCTCGAGCGTGCCGGGCCGGAAGTTCTCGACGATGACGTCGGTCTGCTCGACGAGGTCGAGGAAGATGTCCCGGCCGCGCTCGGTGCGCAGATCCAGCGTGATCGCTTTCTTGTTGCGGGCGTGCACGGTCCAGAAGAAACGGTGGCCGTCGAGTTCGGCCTGCCCCCAGGTGCGCAGCGGATCGGGGACTCCGGGCGGCTCGATCTTGAGCACCTCGGCCCCCATGTCGCCGAGCAACCGTCCAGCGAAGGGACCGGAGATCAGCGTGCCGATCTCGATGACCCGGATACCGTCCAGCGCGCCTGTCATACACCCTCCGTCGAATCCCGGGTCGCTTCGCTCCTGCCCTCCGGAGTCGAGAACCCGTGCCGGTGCAGCCACTCGGTGCAGATCCCGACCGCTTCCCGCAGCGTCTCACGTTGGCCGGGTCCGGAGTAGTAGTGGTTGGCCCCTGCGATCTCGTGCATCTCCTTGTCGGGGTGGCCGATCGCCTCGAAGAGTCGGCGCGTGTGGCTGGGCGTGCACGCGTCGTCGGCGAGGTTGCCGATCACCAGCGCGGGCACCGCGACGTCGGCGCCTGCCTTGACCGCGTCGCCGTTGGCGTCGTCGTAGCTCCACTGAGACAGCCAACTGCGCAACGTGCAGAACCGGGCCAACCCCACCGGGCTCATGTTCACCACCCGCGGGTCGCCGAGGTAGCAGGTGCCCGGCGCCCGGTCGTTGGGGTCGACGGTCGGGTCCAGCCAACGGGGATCGGCCATGGTGCCGTGCACGACGAACGCGAACTCTGCAACATCCGCCCCGGGCAGTCCGCTGGTTCTCAGTTCGGCCAGTTTGTCCTTGACCCACGCGGTGATTCGCCGATTCCTCGCGATCTGGGCGGCCCGGTATCGCTCGAGGAATTCGGCGGTGTACGGCGGTTGGTGGGGGTTGTCCGGGTTGTACAGGTCGAGTTCGGGGTCGCGGTCGCTGGGATCGGACTCGTCGAGGATCGAGGCGTCGAGCCATTCGGTCAGCGTGCCGTGGCGGCTGATGTGCGCGGCCAGCAGCATCATCCCGTCGGCGGGGATCAAACCCAGCGTCGTCAGATCGGGCCCGTCGCCGGACGGGCTCGCGGTCACGGTCGGGTGCTGAGCTTGCTGCTGGTAGAACACCGACAGCGACCCACCGCCGCTCCAACCGGCGAGGACCACCTTCTCGTAGCCCAGCCGGTTCTTGGCGTCCTTGATCGCCTCGCCGAGGTCCTCGACGACCTTCTCCATCAGCAGCGCCGAATCGGTGCCGCGGAATCGGCTGTTGCAGTAGATGACATGGTGGCCGGCCTTGGCCAGCGCGTTCATCATCGGCAGGTAGGCCCCGCCGCCGATCGGGTGCATGAACATCAGCACGGTGTCACTGGGTCTGTCGCGCGGCCGCAGCAGGTGGCTCTCCAGCACGACCAGTTCGGCCACGCCGCCGTAAACGTCACGCACTCCTGAAGTGTTCTGGTAGGCAACGAGATAGGGGATGCGGTCGTATTCGTGGCGTACGGCGGTCGTCACGAATGCTGCCCCAGATCGTTGGCGAGCACTTCCGGTGAGGGGATCAGCCGTCTGCGGGTGTCGACGGCGATGACCTGCCAGTCGACCCGGGTGAATTCGTCGAACTTGCGGCGGGCGCGTTCTCGCGCCTTCTCCGGCGCGCCGTGGTGCACCCCCTGTGGTGCGTGGGAGATCAGCCCGGGCGGCATCGGAATGCCGTACAGCGTGCCGCCGTGGAAGAACGCGATCTCGTCGTAGTCGACATTGCGGTGATACCAGGGGGTGCGTTCGGTGCCGGGTACGCCTTCGGCCGGTTTCGGTAGGAAGTTCATCACGTACACCCCGGTGGCCTGCATGAACAGATGCGCGGTGGCCGGCAGATGCACGCTGTCGGAGGTGATGACGTGGTAGTCGCTGATGTTGAAGGTGAACGCGAAGTTGTCCCCGCGCCATCCTTCGACGTCGAGCGGATGATGTTGGTAGAACAGCGATGTCGGCCCACCCTCATGGAACAGCCTGACCTCGTACTCGCCGTCGACCTGCGGGCCGGTGCCGTCATCGATGGGCAACGGATCGGGGATCGCGGCCTGGGTCGGGTCGAAGGGGAAGTGCCTGCCGAGCGGGCCGGGCGGCGGGACGCGGAACTCTTCGGTGGACTGGATCATCAGCAGCGTGGACTCGGTGTCAGGGATCTGCCGGAAGGTGCAGGCCTTCGGTATGTACACCCAATCGCCCGCGCGGTAACGCAGCGGTCCGAACTCCGTCTCGAACAGCCCGGAACCGGTGTGCACGAACGACAGTAGATCGCCGTCGACATAGCGGGCGAAGTAGGGCATCTCCTCGGTGCGCCGGGACAGCAGCACCTGACAGTCGGCATTCGAGAACATCAGCAGCGGCGCGCCGTTCGCGTCCGTGGCGTCACCGGGTTTGAGTTGATCGCCGAGGACGTCGAGGGGGCGCAGCGGTCCGACGGTGCGAAAAGCGGTGGGGTCGTTGCGCCGGTACATGTTCGCGGTGCGTCCGGTGAACCCTCCGCGACCGAGTTCGTCGTCCTTCTGGCCGTCGAGATCGGCGTGCGGCCGCCGCGGCGTTTTGCCTTTGCGCAGGTGAACGAACGATTCCATCGGAGTCTCCAATGACATGCGGTGGACCAGCGGAGCCAAACTAAAACTGACGTTACTTTTATCTTCGGGCCGGCACAAGGGTCGGCGATGACTTCTCAGCAGCGGTGCGGTCTGCCTCTGAACGAGACCACGAAAGAGGAGTGCCTGAATGCAGAACGACGTGATGACCGCGAAAACGACCGTCGACGCACCGGCGGACGCCGTCTTCGCTGTGCTCGCCGACCCGGCTTCCCACGCCGCGATCGACGGCACGGGGTGGGTACGCGAATCGCTCGACGGCGCCATGCTGACCGCCCGGGGGCAGATCTTCCGAATCGCGATGTACCACGACAACCTTCCCGACGGCCACTACGAGATGGCGAACAAGGTGGTGGCGTTCGACCCGCCCCACGTCATCGCCTGGGAGCCGGGTCAGGACAACGGCGAAGAGATCGAATTCGGCGGCTGGATCTGGCGTTACGACCTGACTCCGCGCGGCTCGTCCCGCACCGAGGTCACGCTGACCTACGACTGGTCGGCGGTGCCGGCGTACCTGCGGGAGGACATTGCTTTCCCACCCTTCGGGCGAGACCATCTCGACAATTCCCTGGGTCACCTGGCCACTCTGGCGCAACTCAGTCGGTCAGGTCCACCCGCACCGTGAGCAGGTCCGTGCCGAAAGTGCGGACGCCGAAGCTGTTGAGCTGAGGGAGTTCTCGCAACCGGGCGTGCGGATCGTCCTCGGGTAGCAGGTGTGCCACACCCGTGTGCCACCGCCCGCGCAGCCGCACCCGCACATGGGGATCGGCGGCGATGTTGCGGACGTACTGCGACCGCTCACCGAACTCCGAGACGAACCAGAAGTGATCGCCGATTTGCTTGCCGCCCAGAGGTGTCCGCCGCGGTAGACCGGATTTTCGGCCGGTGGTCTCCAGCAGGGTCTGGAACGGCAACCGGCGCATCACCGGGTTGGCGATGCGTTTCTGAAAGGTATGGGTGACGGTGTCGCGTAGACCGGGCATGGGATCCTCCTGGGCGGCGGGGTCGATGACGATCACATCACGGCGGAGGGCGGGATCCGCGCGCCGATCGCGAGCGGGAGCCGGACGAATCACGCCGTTTACGCAGGCGACACGGCTTCCGCTGAAAGTCTTCGGAACGGTGCTTCACCTGAGGTTTTCCGCGGCGGCGGCCCTGCCTGCGCATTTATGGGGTTTTCTGGGCTCAAGGCCCATGTTTTACTCAGTGCGCAACAACTGAATTCTCTCGGTCCACTCTCTGCCGCACTGGTCAGCTGAGCGGGCGCGGACAACGCAGTGCAGAAATGCTGCGGTGCCAATGGCGACTGTGTCCGCTGGATGGAGCGTTATACGCGGTACCCGGAAGATGGATGGATTGCTTTATGACGATCGTTGACAAGATTCGAGGCCATTGGGCACGCCGATTCGCGGTGGCCGCCGTCGTGGCGGCGATGCTGCCCGGGGTGATCGGCCTCACCGGTGGTTCGGCACTCGCGGGAGCGTTCTCGCGACCCGGGTTGCCGGTTGAGTACCTCTTGGTCCCCTCACCGTCGATGGGACGCGACATCAAGGTCCAGTTCCAGGGTGGCGGCCCCGGATCTCCTGCGGTCTACATGCTCGACGGGTTGCGTGCCAGGGACGACTTCAACGGCTGGGACATCGAGACCCAGGCCTTCGAGTGGTATCTCGACTCCGGTCTGTCGGTGGTGATGCCGGTCGGCGGGCAGTCCAGTTTCTACACCGACTGGTATCAGCCGGCGTGCGGTAAGGCCGGCTGCCAGACCTACAAGTGGGAGACGTTCCTGACCTCGGAGTTGCCGAACTGGCTGGCGGCCAACCGGGACGTCAAGCCGACGGGCAGCGCGGCGGTCGGTCTGTCGATGGCCGGGTCGGCGTCGCTGGTGCTCTCGATCTACCACCCGCAGCAGTTCAGCTACGCGGCGTCGCTGTCGGGCTTCCTGAACCTCTCCGAGGGCTGGTGGCCGTTCCTGGTGAACCTGGCGATGAGTGACGCCGGTGGCTACAAGAGTGAGCCGATGTGGGGTCCGGGCGGCAGCGAGGCGTGGTTGCGCAACGATCCGATGGTCAACATCGACAAGCTCGTCGCCAACGGCACCCGCATCTGGGTGTACTGCGGTAGCGGCAAGCCCGGTGAGCTGGGCGGCGCCGGTCTGCCCCAGGAGTTCCTGGAGAGCCTGACGCTGCGTACCAACATCACGTTCCAGGAGCGGTACATCGCGGCCGGCGGACAGAACGGGGTGTTCAATTTCCCGGCCGGTGGCACGCACACCTGGCAGTACTGGGGTCAGCAGCTGCAGCAGATGAAGCCCGACCTGCAGCGGGTGCTGCTCGGCTGAGCTGGTGAGGGGCCGGCGGTCAGAAGCCGCCGGCCACCCGTACGACCGCGCGGCCGGAGTACCGGCCGGCACGCACCTCGTCGATCACCTCCACCACGTCCTTGACGTCGACGTCGTGGGAGAAGTCGGCGAGGTGCGGTGGTTTGAGGGGACCTGCGATTTTCGCCCACAGCTCGCGCCGGGGTCCGATCGGCAGCTGGACCGAGTCGATGCCGAGTAGGGCCGCGCCGCGCAGGATGAAGGGCAGCACCGTCGTGTTGAGCCCGGGTCCACCGGTCAGCCCGCTGGCCGCCACCGCGCCGCCGTAGGCGAGCGTGCTCAGCACGTCGGCGAGAGTGGCACCGCCCACGCAGTCCACGGCGCCGGCCCACCGCGTCTTGCCGAGAGGGCGGGGCTTGGCGTCCGGATCCTCCGGGAGACGGCCGATCACCTCGGCGGCGCCCAGACTGCGCAGCAGGTCGGTCAGCTGCGGCTTCCCGGTGGAGGCCACGACCTGGTACCCCAGGGCGGACAACAGGTCGACGCTGACCGATCCGACGCCCCCGCTGGCCCCGGTCACGACGATCGGTCCGTCGTCGGGGCGGATACCGCGTTCGGTGAGTGCCTGCACGCTCATCGCGGCGGTGAACCCGGCGGTGCCGATCGCGGCGCCCTCGCGTGGGCTCAACCCGTCCAGCGCCACCACCTGATCGGCGGGGAGCCGGGCGAACTCGGCGTAACCGCCGTGCTTGCCGGTGCCGACGTCGTAGCCGTGGGCCAGCACCAGGTCTCCGACGGCGAACTCGTCGGACTGCGACGCCACCACCTCGCCGGCCAGGTCTATGCCAGGAACGATCGGGTAGTCGCGCACCACACCGCCTTTGGGCGTCACGGCCAGGGCGTCCTTGAAGTTCACGCTCGAGTAGTGCACCCGGACCGTCACCTCGCCGGCGGGCAGTGCGGACTCCTCCAGCGTTTCGACCGCCGTCTCGATCCGGTCTCCGGACTGCCGCGCCACCAACGCCTGAAAATCGTTCATGGCTTGCCACGCTAGTCACCCGATAGGACCGGCAGGGCGAACACCGCCCAGCTAGTAGTGTTCGCGCCGTGAGCACGGTGACTTCCCGCGCCGGCGCCCTGTGCGGCGTGCTGGTGGGTGCGTGCTCGGGTCTGTTCGCCATGGCCGCCCACGCGGTGGCCGGGGGGCAGGTGCCCACCGGCCCCACCCTGGTGCTCGTCGCGCTGGTCTGCGCGACGGTCGGTGCGCTCGCGGGCGCCGCCGATCAGCCGCGCGCCGTCGGGCTCGTCGCCGCTGTCGGGGCGGGACAGCTGCTCACCCACGTCGTGTTGGCGGTCACCGCGGGCCACCACGGCGGCGGGCACGAGGTGGTGCGGTCGGCGCCGATGATGCTCGCCCACGCGCTGGCGGCCGTCGCCCTTGGTCTGCTCATCTGTCTGGTCGGCCATCTGTACCGGATATGCGCCACGGTCCTGTGCTGGCTGACGCTCACCCTCGTGCACCGCGGCCGCCCGTCGGCGCCGCGTCGCCACCGCACGACGTCGGCTGTCGTGCAGATGCTTCTGCTTCGTTCTGGGCTAGGGATGCGGGCGCCGCCTGCGGTGGCGTCGATCGGCGGCTGAGGCCGCACCACATCTCACACGCCTGCGCAGTCTGCGGGCGCGCCCGTCAGCGCTTCCACGCGCGCTGACGTTCCCGTGGCGCGACACCGACTCGTGCCACCACGTTCGGACGAAAGCACTCCGCACATGACGACCACACCCGAGGGTCGGCTCGACCCGCCTGCCCGAGAAACCACCGACCCGCCCGCCTTCGCCGCGCTGCTGCGCCGACTGCACTTCTACGCCGGCGTCTTCGTCGGCCCGTTCCTGCTCATCGCCGCCGTGAGTGGCGGCCTGTATGCGATCGCACCGTCGATCGAGCAGTTCGTCTACCGCGACTATCTGCACGTCGACACCGACGGTGACGCGCGCCCGGTCGCCGAACAGATCCGGGCCGCGCAAGCAGTGCGCCCCGACCTGACGGTCACCGCGGTCCGGCCCGCCGCGGAACCCGGTGACACCACCCGTGTCCTGTTCGACGACCCGTCACTCGGTGAATCCGAGCGCCGCGCGGTGTTCGTCGACCCCGCCACCGCACAGCCGCTCGGTGACCTCGCCGTCTACGGCAGCAGCAGCGCGCTGCCCGTCCGCACCTGGATCGACCAACTGCACCGCAACCTCCACCTCGGCGAACCCGGACGGCTCTACAGCGAACTCGCGGCCTCGTGGCTGTGGGTGATCACGCTGGCCGGTGTGTGCCTGTGGTTCGCGAGACGCCGGGTTCCCGGCGCGCGGCTGCTCACCGTCGACCGCACGGCGCGCGGCCGCACAAGGACACTCAACTGGCACGGCGCCGTCGGCCTGTGGATCGCCGCCGGTCTGCTGTTCCTGTCGGCCACCGGCCTGACCTGGTCGCACTACGCCGGTGACAACATCACTCAGCTGCGGGCGGCACTCTCCTGGACCACGCCCACCGTGTCGACGGCTGTCGGCGCGTCGGGGCATGCACATCACGGCGGCCATGTTGCACCGGGCCACGTCGCACCGGGCCACATCGCACCGGACGGTGGTGCGCCGCGGGTCGACGAGGTCGACCGGGTGTTGCGCTCGGCGCAGGCCGCCGGGGTGGGCGGCAGAGTCGAGGTGTCGATTCCAGCCGACGCCACGGACGCGTTCACGGTCAGCCAGACCCGCGAGCCGTGGGTGATGTCGAACAACGCTGTCGCCGTCGACGGGGCCACCGGTCAGGTGACCGATACGTCGTGGTTCGCCGACTGGCCGCTGGCCGCGAAGCTGGCCGCCTGGGGAATACAGCTCCACATGGGCCTGCTGTTCGGCCTGGCCAATCAGCTGGCGTTGGCGGCGCTGGCAGCGGCGCTGGTGACGGTCATCGTGCGCGGGTATCTCATGTGGTGGCGACGGCGGCCCACGAGTACCGGACGGCCACCGGCGCGTGGTGCGCTGCGGGGACTTCCACCGCTGGCGGTTGCCGGGGTGGTGGTGGCCGCAGCGGTGACCGGATGGTTCGTCCCGCTGCTCGGCGTCAGCCTGCTCGGGTTCGTGCTCGTCGACGCCGCCGTCGGAGTTGCGCAGCGTCGCAACGGATTCGGTGGTGCCCGATGAGGACGGCCCTGTGCGCGCTGCTCGCCGGAGTTCTCCTCGCCGGATGCTCGGGCAGTACTCAACCCGCCACCGACGCCGCGGCAGTGCGGGTCGAGGATGCGTGGGTCAAAGCCGCCGACGACGGTATGACCGCCGCCTTCGCGCAGCTGACCAACGACGCGGACCGGGAGGTGCGCATCAGCTCGGCGGCCACCCGGGCGGCTGCGCGCATCGAGTTGCACGAAGTGGTCCGCGACGGCGGCGCCCAGACGATGCGGCCGAAGGACGGCGGGATCGTGCTACCCGCGCACTCCGACACACAATTGGCGCCCGGCGGCGACCACCTGATGTTGATGGACCTGACGGCGCCGTTGATGCCCGGTTCGGACATCGAGATCACCGCGAAATTCGCGGACGGATCGACACTGCCGATCACCGCGCAGGTACGCGAATTCCCCGGCGCCGACGAACATTACGAAGGCGGCGAGCATGGGTGAGCGGTTCAACCGGCGCACGCTGTTCGGCGCGGGGGCCGCGGCGGCGGGGATCGCCGGGATAGGGTTGACCGCGACGGCAGGCACCCGCGGCGCCGACGAACCGGTGGTCGCCACCGAGCGCTTCCACGGGGTGCACCAGGCCGGCGTCGCCACCCGGCCGCAGGCTTACACCACGCTCGTCGCGCTGAATCTGCGCCCGGACCGCGCCGACCGCGCCACCCTGCGGTCGGTGATGAAGTTGTGGAGCGAGGATGCGGCGCGACTGACCCACGGCATACCGGCCCTGGCCGACACCGAACCCGAACTCGCCGCCGACCCGGCGCGGCTCACGGTCACCGTCGGCTACGGTCCGGAGTTGTTCGACGCTGTCGGGCTGACCGCGCAACGGCCCGCCGCGCTGCGAGCGCTTCCACTCTTCGCCGTGGATCGCCTCGAAAACCGTTGGTGTGGTGGGCAATTGTTGTTGCAGCTGTGCGCAGACAACCTGCTCACCCTCAGCCACGCGTGTCGGGTGCTGACGAAGAACGTGCGCTCGATGACGACGATCCGGTGGATCCAGCGCGGCTACCGCAACCCGGCGAGCGCGTCGACGGCGGGCCCGTCGATGCGCAATGTCATGGGGCAGGTCGACGGCACGGCCAACCTGAATGACGATGCGGCGCTGAACAAGTACGTGTGGGATTCGGGCGCGGACCAACCCTGGTTCGCCGGCGGCACCGTCCTGGTCCTGCGGCGGATTCGCGCCGAGATGGACGCCTGGGACGAGGTGGACCGGGATTCCAAGGAGTTGTTCGTCGGCCGCAGACTCGACAACGGGGCGCCACTGACCGGTTCGGGGGAGACGGACGAACCCGACTTCACCGCTGCCGTCAACGGCATTCCCGTCATCCCCGAGAACTCCCACATCGCATTGGCGCGGCATCGGACCGACGGCGAACAGTTCCTGCGTCGGCCCTACAACTACGACGACACCCCGCCCGCAGGTGAGATCTCCGACAGCGGACTGCTGTTCCTTGCCTACCAGCGTGATCCGGCCCGCCAGTTCGTGCCGGTGCAGCAGCGGTTGTCCGACGCCGACGCGCTCAATGCGTGGCTCACACCGGTGGGGTCGGCGGTGTTCGCGATACCGCCTGGCGCGGCCGAAGGGGGATACGTCGGTCAGCAGCTGCTCGACATGTGAACGGCTATTTCAGTTGTGCGGAGGTCAGGCCCAGCAGGCGTCGGGCCACGACGAGCTGCTGGATCTGCTGGGTGCCCTCGAAGATGTCGAGGATCTTGCTGTCGCGCGCCCACTTCTCCAGCAGCGTCTCCTCGGAATACCCGACGGTGCCTGCCATTTCGACCACCTTCAAGGTGATGTCGCTGCCCACCCGCGCGGCTTTGGCCTTGGCCATCGAGGCTTCCTTGGAGTTGGGAATGGCATTGTCGGCCTGCCACGCCGACCGCACTGTCAACAGGTAGCCCGCCTCCCAGTCGGCTTCCATCCGAAGGAATTCCGCCGCTGCCGCGCTCTGGGCGTAGGCGGGTTTGTCGTAGGAGATCTCGACGCCCGCGTCGATCAGGATCTTGCGGAATTCCTCGAGCGCGGCGCGCCCGATCCCGACGGCCATGCCGGCCACCACGGGCCGGGTGTTGTCGAAGGTCTCCATGACCCCCGCGAAACCCTTCTCGACGTGGATCTCCGGGTCGCCGAGGAGGTTGTCCTTCGGGATGCGGGCGTTGTCGAAGCGGATCACCGCGGTGTCGGACGCCTTGATGCCGAGCTTGTCCTCGAGGCGCTCCACCGTCACGCCGGGATGGTCGCGCGGGACGATGAACGATTTGATCGCCGCACGGCCCAACGACTTGTCCAGTGTGGCCCAGACGACGATGTGGCTGGCGCGTGAGCCGGCCGTGACGAAGATCTTCTCACCGTTGATGACGTACTCGTCGCCGTCGAGTCGCGCCGTCGTCGACACCGCCGCCGAGTCCGAGCCGAACCCCGGCTCGGTGATGGCCATGGCGGCCCACACCCCTTTGCCGAGCCGCTCGAGTTGTTCGTCGGTCGCGACGCCGGAGATCGCGGCGTTGCCCAGGCCCTGGCGGGGCACCGACAGCATCAGACCGACGTCGCCCCAGCTGATCTCGGTGACGTTGAGGACCGCACTCATGTTGCCGCCGTTGACATTTCCCTTGGGGCCGCCCTCGGTATCGCGAAACGCCTCCGCGCCGGCGAACGAGATGGTGTTCGCCTCGGAGATGCCCTCGAAGAGGGTGGCCAGGCTGTCGAGTTCGACCGGATAGTCGTGCTCTCTCAGGTCGTACTTGCGCGAGATCGGGCGCAGCATCTCCGCGGCGCCCTGATGGGCCTTCTCGATGACCGCGTGCAGCTTCTTCGGCAGTTCCAGGTTGATTGCCATGACAGGATCCGTTTCTGACTCAGAGGACGACCTAGAGGACGACGACGCCCTCGGCGACACCGATCACGCGCAGATCGCGATACCAGCGTTCGACAGGGTGTTCCTTGGTGTATCCGTGGCCGCCGAGCAGCTGGACGCCGTCGAGGCCGATCTGCATGCTCTTGTCCGTACCGAGCCGCTTCGCGAGCGCGGCTTCCCTGATGAACGGCAGGCCCTGCTCGGCGCGCGAGGCGCCGCGCCAGGTGATGAGGCGCAATCCGTCGAGTTCGATGGCGATGTTCGCGCACATGAAGGCCACGGCCTGGCGGTGTGCGATCGGCTCGCCGAACGCCTCACGTTCCTTCACGTAGGGGACCACGTAGTCGAGCACCGCGTGCGACGTCCCGACTGCCAGCGCGGCCCAGCCGAGCCGCGATAGGGCGATGGCCTCGCGGTAGTCGTCATCAGTGGCCTCGTCCTCGCCGAGTCGGTTGCCCAGCGGAACCGCCACGTTGTCGAGCTCGACGCGGCCGAGGGCCGCCGCCCGCACTCCCATGCTGGGGTCGGGCGTGACGCTGAGCCCCTCGGATGCGGACTCGACGATGAACATCGCCGGCTTGCCGTCCAGCTGTGCGGCGATGATGAACACCTCGGCGTCGGCGGCGGCCGGAACCAGCGACTTCGTCCCGGTCAGCCGGTAGCCACCCGGGGTGCGGACGGCCGTGGTCTTCAGCGCGGTCGGGTCGAACAGCGGGCGTGGTTCGGCGATCACCACGCATGCCTGCGGGACGTTGTCGCCGGAGAAGTCGCGCAGATAGGTGGCCTGCTGGTCGGCGCTGCCCCAATGGGTGAGCGCAGCCGCCACCCCGGCAGGAGCCAGAATCGGCAGCGCCAGGCCCATGTCGCCGTACGCGAGCGCCTCGGCCACGAGCGCGTTGGTGATCGTCGAGCGGTGTTCGGCGATGCCCTCGAAGTCCTCGGGGATGCTGACCGCCGTGATGCCGAGTTCAGCGGCCTTGACGATCAGATCCGGCGGGTATCCGGCCGCCGCGTCAGCGTCGTGGGCCGCGGGCCGCAGTACTTCTTCGGCGAATTCCTTGACCGTCTCGACGATCATCTTCTGATCGTCGTCGGGGGTCAGGTCGAAGTAGTCCGACCCTTTCGGGGCGGTTTTCAGGCGGGTGGGCTGCTTGCCGAGGCCCTGGATCCGCTTGAACTGCCGCGTGGAGGCGCCGGCGGCCGAGAACACCTGCTTGACGCCGTACTTCAAGCCGCGGTTGAAGGGGTCGCGCAGATTGTGCCGGTCGAGGAACTCCTGCCCGACGAACGGTGTGAGCAGCGCCAACCCGATGTCGGTCGGGGTTCGCTTGTGCCGTTGCAGGCCGACGGCGCTTTCCCTGCCGGAGCGCTTGGGACGGGCTGAGGTGCCGTTCTTGGACGGCAGTGTGTCGGTCATTCCAGCTGCCTCACTTGGTCGGGTCGATCGCCATGACCGTATCTTACTCCTGAGTAAGGTCGGGCCGACCTGTTAGGTAGTTCACACCGCAGTGGGCAGCGTCGGACGCAGGCGGGATGCACCCGCCGCCGCGGTGTCGGCGGCAAGACATGGGGTGTGCGTGAGGGATTCGGCCGCTTCCGACAGGGCAGAGCAGGTCGACTAGGTCGACAGGCTCGACAGCGCCACGTCGTGAAGCAGACCGTTGGAAGCGACGACGCTGCCGCCGTGGGGTCCCGCTACGCCGTCGAGATTGGTGAACGTTCCGCCTGCCTCCCGCACCAGGATGTCGAGCGCGGCCAGATCCCACAGCGACACCTCGGGTTCGGCCGCGATGTCCACCGCACCCTCGGCGAGGAAGCAGTACGACAGGAAGTCGCCGAATCCCCGGACCCGCCACACGGCGTCGGTGAGGTCGATGAACCGGTCGCGCAGACCGCGTTTGGCCCATCCGGAGAGGCTGGAGAACGACAGGCTGGCCGAATCCAGTTCGGCGACCTTCGACACCGAGAGCCGCCGCGGCGACTCGCCGGAGACTGCGGCGAATGCCCCCAGCCCGTGGGCGGCCCACCAGCGCCGGTGCAGTGCGGGTGCACTGACGACGCCGGCCACCGGCACGCCGTCGTTCAGAAGCGCGATGAGCGTCGCCCACACCGGAACGCCGCGCACGAAGTTCTTGGTCCCGTCGATCGGGTCGATCACCCACTGCCTGCCGCTGAAAATCGCTGTGCCACCGAACTCTTCGCCGAGGATCGCATCGTCGCCGCGTTCCGCGGCGAGTTCACGGCGCATATCGCTCTCCACGGAGCGGTCGGCGTCGGTGACGGGCGTGAGGTCGGGTTTGGTCTCGACACGCAGATCCAGTGCGCGGAACCGGTCGACGGTGAGGGCGTCGGCATGATCGGCGAGCCGCAACGCCAGCGCCAGGTCGTCGGCCAGGTCGAAGGAACCGGTGCTCATGTCTGCAAGTCCTACCATGGCCCTGTGGAATTCCTTGTGCTGCTGTTGTTGATCGGTGCGATCGCTCTGTTCGTGGTGCCGTGGATCAGGCGGAGCCGGGGACCGCGAGGCGAGCTCGCGCACGGCACCCTGCTGGTCACGGGTGTCAGCCCCCGTCCGGACGACGTGACGGGGGACCAGTTCGTCACGATCTCCGGGGTGATCAACGGTCCGACGGTCAACGAGCACGTCGTCTACCAGCGCATGGCCGTCGACGTGAACAACTGGCCGTCGATGGGCGCGCTGTTTCCGGTGGTGTACTCGCCGAAGAACCCCGACAACTGGAACTTCGCTCCGCCGGAGGTGCCCGACGGACCGCCGCCGCCCCCGTACTAGGCCGCATGCCCCATGGCGGCCAATTCGATGCCGATCCTCACTTCGAGGGTGCTGACATCGACGACCGTCAGGCCGGGCAACGGCGGCGCCACCGATGAGTAACGCGCGCCGGTCGGGGTGGTGAACTGCGCGCCATGGCGGCCCTGCTCATCGGTCGACGTGATGACCCGCCAACCGGGCGCCTCCTTGGCGTAGTTGCACGCTTCGCACTCACCCAGCCCGTTGACCGCACTGGTTGGTCCGCCCCGGCGGGCGGGTTCAGCATGGTCGCGATGGCGGATCGGAGCATTGCAGTAGGGGGTCCGGCAGGTGCCGTCGCGCAGGTTGATGAACGTGGCCAACCCTTTGGGGAACAACCGCTTCCGTGACTCCATCGCGACCAGCGCGCCGGATCGAGGGTGGCGGTACAGCCGGCGAAGCGTCGCCTTCGACCGCTTGTCCGACACCGCCGCGTTGACCAGGTGACGGCCGACGGACGCGGGCACCGGTCCGTATCCGGCGATGTCGGCGGGCACATCGTCGCCGCCGAGCAGCGACTCGTCGGTGATCACGAGGTTCACCGCAACCGGCGTCGCGCTGTCGGCCGGCCGCCCGGTGACCCGCTCGACCAGCGTGTCGGCCATGACCTGACCCCGGGACCGATCGTCGAAGGTGGTGTCGGCGGACCGCTTGAGCGCCGCGTACACCGCCACCCCCTGGCCCACGGGCAGCAGCGCCGTCACATACGTCATGGCATCCGGAGCCGGGCGGCAGCTCACGTTGCGTTCGGACGCCGCCTTGGCGGCTCGATCGACCACCGCCTGCGGATCGAGCCGGTAAGCGATCTTCTTCGCGTCGGCTTCGATTCTGTTGTCGCCCAGACCGTCTAGTTTCGACATGTCGGCGCACATTTCTTCGTCCAGCACGCGACGGTCGTCGACCGACAGGCACGCCGACTCGCGCACGATCAGCGTCGCCCGCCACTCCGAGAGCACACCGCATTCCAGCGCGGCCAGGGTGTGCGGCATCTCGTGCACCAGCGCCCGGGCGAACCCGAGATGGCGCCCACCCTTGTTCGGGCAGTCACGCCGCGCCAACGCCACCTCCGAGGCCAGGCCGCGACCGCGCTTTCGCGCTGGTACCCCGGCCGCCGCCTCCGCGGCGCGGCGTAATTCGTCGAGCCGCGCGGTGGCCCGGGCCTGTGCAGCCGCCGCGGCCGACTTCTCGCGTTCCAGCGTTGCGATCCGCTCTATCAGCGCCGCCTCGTCGTAATCGAACATGTGTTCGAGTATACTCGCCATACCGACATGCTTCCGTGTTATGTCCCAAGACATCGGTGACGGTTCTGCATCGACTTCGGTGACGGTCGGTGTGTCAGGACTTCGGTGACAGTTTCCCTTGGCTTGGGGCGTGGGCCGCGGGGTCGGCCATTGCCGACGTAGTTGGTGCCGGGTGCGGGTCGGGTGTGCTCGGCGAGGACCTCGCCTTGCAGGTCGGTGATGATGATGTTGTCGCCTTCGCAGACGACGAGGACTTGTTCGAAGGCGCGTTGGGTATCAACCCTGTAGGTGACTGAGTCCAGCCCGATGGTCCCGGCGGTGCCTATCGTTCTGACACGCGTGCCCTCGGGCAGATCGGTGGGCGGCTGAGCTCGCGGGAGCCGGTATCGGCTTGGGGTCGGCGCCTCGTAGAGCGGCCGGTCAGGTTTGGGGCGGGCCGATCAGCCTTGGGGGTTGCTTGCCACGCTGTCAGGGGCGTCACACGCCCGGGCAGCCCTTGGTGGGGGCGCTCGGTGTTGTAGATGCGGTCGAATTCGTCGACCTGGGGTTGGAGTTCGGCCAGTGACTCCGCGATCGGTTGTTTATCGAGGTAGCCCCCCGCAGCATCGGGCCAGAAGTGTTACCACCAACACCACCCGAACTGTCACCGATGTCCTGATGCAGAACTGTCACCGATGTCTTGGGACATCACACCGACATGCTTCCGAAAGTGTTAGGAAGGTGCGTGTCCACACCCTTGCCGGCCGGCCTGCTGGAACTGCTCAGCAAGCCCAGCCCGTGCTTCGTCACCACCCTGATGGCGGACGGATCGCCGCAGCTCACCCAGACCTGGGTGACCACCGACGGCGAGCGCGTCGTCATCAACATCGTCGAGGGCAGCCAGAAGGAGCGAAACCTCGCGCGCGATCCACGTATCGCCCTCAACGTCGTCGACCCTGATGACGTGTTCCGCTACTACGCCGTCCGCGGCCGGGTGGCGAACATGACCACCGAGGGCGGAGCCGAGAGTATCGACGCGATCTCGCACAAGTACCTCGGTACGCCGTATCCGAACTTCACCGGCAGGCCGGAGACCCGCATCGTCGTCACGATCGATGCCGACCGGGTGATCCCGCCGGCGCGCGAATGACCGCGTTCAGCCGCGCCCGATGCGGAGCATTTCGGCCACACTGGTCAGCTTGACCCGCGGCCGACCGGCCGACTCGCCGGCTGAACGTTCGTGCTCGTCGATCACCTTCCAGTGGTCGTCGGTCACCAGGTCGGGCTGCCGGGACACGAGCCACTCGACCAGCTCGTCGGCATGGCCGTCACCGAAATCGGCGAGGGCGGCACCGCCCAGGTCCGCGATCACCGTGTCGACGGTTGCCTGCGAATCCTTCTTGTTGCTGCCGATGACGCCCGACGGGCCGCGTTTGATCCAGCCGACCACGTATTCATTGCGCCGGCCGTCGATGCGGCCGTCGGTGTGCGGGATCGTGCCGCTGCGCTCGTCGAACGGCAGACCCGGCGTCGCCACGCCGCGGTAACCCACCGCGCGAACCACCAACTGCGCGGGCAGCTCCTCCCGCTCGCCGGTGTCCTTGGCGACCACCCGGCCGTTGTCGGTCACGAGTTCGTTGCGACCCAGCACGATCGACTCGACGTGGTCGCCGCCCTTGATCTCGATCGGTGACGTGCGGAACCGGAACACGATCCGGCGGGCCGCCCCACGCGGCGGGCGGTCGGCGTAGCTCCGCATGACTTTGACGTTCTGCTTGACGACCTTCCCGGCCGCCTCGAGGTCATCGTCGGTGATGTCGGCGAAATCCGCGGGGTCGACGATCACGTCGACGTCGCCGAGCCCTTTCAGGTCGCCGAGTTCGCGCAGTTCGAGCGTGGTGAACGTGGCCTGCAGCGGGCCGCGCCTGCCGATCACGACGACCTCTTCGACACCACGCTTGTGCAGCGATTCGAGTGCGTGATCGGCGATGTCGGTACTGGCCAGCGCATCTGGATCGGTGACGAGGATGCGCGCGACGTCGAGTGCGACGTTGCCGTTGCCCACGACGATCGCGCGACCGGTCGACAGGTCGGGCCCCATCTGCTCGAAATGGGGGTGGGCGTTGTACCAACCGACGAAGTCGACCGCCGCCACACTGCCGGGCAGGTCCTCGCCCGGGATGTTCAGCGAGCGGTCGGACTGCGCGCCGACCGCATAGACGACGGCGTCGTAGCGCTCGGCCAACTCCTCGGGCTTGACGTGTTCGCCGACGGCGATGTTGCCGAAGAAGCGGAAGCGCGGGTCTCCCGAAGTCTTGTCGAACTGCGCGCTGATGGACTTGATCTTCGGGTGGTCGGGTGCCACCCCGGATCGCACGAGACCCCACGGGGTGGGCAGCATCTCGAGCATGTCGACGCGCACATCACGGACCGCGTCGTCGGCGTCGGCGAATTTGAGCAGCGAGGAGGCGGCGAAGTAGCCGGACGGGCCGGAACCGACGATCGCCACGTGGTACGGGCGCTGTTGGGGCATGTGAGGGTGCCTTCTGTCGCTGCCCGCCACGCGCAAGGGGCTGTCGCGACGCGGCCGGGCTGATTACCCGTCCGACTCTAAACGCGGCAGCTGCGCACCGAGGGCAAGTCGCGACGAACTCGCCGATCCGGCAGGCGGGCCCGCGACCGCCGTCGCACCGGCCGGTACCCTGAGTTCCCGTGGATCCTGACCGTCAATCCGACATCGCCGCCCTCGACGCCACCCTCACGACGGTGGAGCGAGTGCTCGACGTCGACGGTTTGCGGGACCGCATCAAAAAGCTCGAACAAGAAGCCTCGGATCCGAACCTCTGGGACGACCAGAACCGCGCTCAGAAGGTCACCAGCGAACTGTCCCACGCCCAGGGTGAGCTGCGCCGGGTCGAGGAACTCCGACAGCGCGTCGACGACCTGCCGGTGCTCTACGAAATGGCCGACGAAGCAGAGGGGCACGACGCCGACAACGCCACAGCCGAGGCCGACGCGGAACGCGTCAAGCTGCGTGAGGACATCGAGGCGATGGAAGTCCGCACGCTGCTGTCCGGTGAGTACGACGAACGCGAGGCCGTCGTCACCATCCGTTCCGGCGCCGGCGGGGTGGACGCCGCGGACTGGGCCGAGATGCTGATGCGGATGTACATCCGGTGGGCCGAACAGCACAAGTACCCGGTCGAGGTGTTCGACACCTCCTACGCCGAAGAGGCGGGCATCAAGAGCGCCACGTTCGCGGTGCACGCGCCGTACGCCTACGGCACGCTGTCGGTGGAACAGGGCACGCACCGGCTCGTGCGCATCAGCCCCTTCGACAACCAGAGCCGCCGCCAGACCTCGTTCGCCGACGTCGAGGTGCTGCCGGTCGTCGAGACCACCGACCACATCGACATTCCCGAGACCGACCTGCGCGTGGACGTGTACCGCTCCAGCGGCCCCGGCGGGCAGTCGGTCAACACCACCGACTCCGCGGTCCGCCTCACCCACATCCCGACGGGAATCGTCGTCACCTGTCAGAACGAGAAGTCTCAGCTGCAGAACAAGGTTGCGGCGATGCGTGTGCTGCAGGCAAAGTTGTTGGCACGCAAACGACTTGAAGAACGCGCCGAGATGGACGCGCTCAAGGGCGATGGCGGCAGCTCGTGGGGAAACCAGATGCGCTCCTATGTGTTGCATCCTTACCAAATGGTCAAAGACCTTCGGAACGACTACGAGGTCGGCAACCCGGCCGCGGTACTCGACGGTGACATCGACGGGTTCCTCGAAGCCGGGATCCGCTGGCGAAACAGGCGCGACGACGATTAGCCGATGACAGAAAGCCGATGACGAACAGCACTGTGGTGGCGCAGCCGATATCCGAACGCTGGACCGGCTTCTGGCGCGGCGAGATCGGCGAATGGATCCTCACCAGCGGGCTGCGGATCGCGCTGCTGGTGATCGGCGCTCTGCTGGCCGCCAGGTTCATCAACTGGGTGGCACAGCGGATCAGCCGACGCATCGACGCCGAATACCAGGAATCCGACCAGCTGGTGCGCACGGAAAGCGCCAAGCACCGCCAGGCCGTCGCCTCGGTCATCTCCTGGGTGTCGATCGCCATCCTCTTCGTCGTGGTGTCCGTCGAGATCACCGACGCCCTGGCGATACCGATCGGCTCACTGGTCGCCCCTGCCGCCGTGCTCGGCGCGGCGCTCGGTTTCGGTGCCCAGCGGCTGGTGCAGGATCTACTCGCCGGGTTCTTCATCATCACCGAGAAGCAGTACGGCTTCGGTGACCTCGTGGCCCTCACGGTCACCGGTGTGGCCGCCCCGGCGGAGGGCACGGTCGAGGACGTCACGTTGCGTGTCACGAAGCTGCGCTCGCCCGAGGGCGAGATGCTGACGATCCCGAACGGGCAGATCGTCAAGACCGTCAACCTCTCCAAGGACTGGGCGCGCGCCGTCATCGACATCCCGGTGCCCACGTCGGCCGACCTCAACGAGGTCAATGAACTGCTCCACGAGGTGGCCCAACGCGCGATGGGCGATCCCAAACTCCACGACCTGCTGCTGGACGCGCCGCAGATGATGGGCGTCGAGAGCATCGCCCTGGACACCGTGAACCTGCGCATGGTGGCGCGGACGCTGCCCGGCAAACAGTTCGAGGTCGGGCGCCAGCTGAGGGTGCTGGTGATCGCGGCGTTGCGCCGCGCCGGTGTCACCTCACCCGCCGACGGGGTGCCGATGGTCGGGGCGATCGTGCACCCGGCGACCGCGGGCGGCGCGGAAGAGGAGACCCAGGGGCCCGCAGGGCAGAAGTCATGAGTCCATTCGGTCTCGAGCCCCGCAGGCTCAAGGACAAGCTCGCCGGCCGGAGTTGGCCCACCTACCTCTTCGGCGGTCGGGTCCGCACCTCGACGGCGGGGCTACTGGTGCTGTTCATCGCGCTGTTCTGGGTGCAGCAGGCCTTCGAACCCGAACCGGTTGCCACGCAGGCGCCCGTTGTGGTGCCGCCCGGCTTCGTACCGGACCCCGACTACACGTGGGTGCCCCGCACTCAGGTGCAGGTCCCCCAGACGACCACGCGCCGGCCGACGAGGACCACGACGACGCCCACGACCACCAGTCCGACGCCGACCACGTCACCGACGCCGACGTCACCCACGTCGACGCCGCCGACCTCGACGCCGCCGTCGCCGACGACCACCGTGATCGACCCCGACGGTCCCGGTTTGCTACCGCCGACGACCGTCACCGAGACACCGACGCCCGCTCTCGGACCGCAGCCCCTACCCGGCCTGCCGCTGCCGCTGCCGTAACCGGGGGCCGGGTGAGTCCCCGCTACACTGGCGAGCCGTGATGATCACCCTCGACAACGTGACCAAGCAGTACAAGTCCTCGGCGCGACCCGCGCTGGACAACGTGTCACTGAAGATCGACAAGGGTGAGTTCGTCTTCCTCATCGGGCCGTCCGGCTCGGGTAAGTCGACGTTCATGCGGCTCCTGCTCGCCGAGGACTCGCCCACGTCGGGCGATATCCGGGTGTCGAAGTTCCACGTCAACAAGCTGTCCGGGCGCCACGTCCCTGGCCTGCGGCAGGTGATCGGCTGCGTCTTCCAGGACTTCCGGCTGCTGCAGCAGAAGACGGTGTTCGAGAACGTCGCGTTCGCGCTCGAGGTCATCGGAAAGCGTTCCGAGGTGATCAACCGGGTCGTTCCCGACGTGCTGGAGATGGTGGGGCTGTCGGGTAAGGCCAACCGCCTGCCGACAGAACTGTCCGGCGGTGAACAACAACGGGTGGCCATCGCGAGGGCTTTCGTGAACCGGCCGCTGGTGCTGCTGGCCGACGAGCCGACCGGCAACCTGGACCCGGAGACGAGTAAGGACATCATGGATCTGCTGGAGCGGATCAACCGCACGGGAACAACCGTGCTGATGGCCACCCACGACCATCACATCGTCGACTCGATGCGCCAGCGCGTGCTCGAACTCGAGTTGGGCCGCCTGGTCCGCGACGAGCAGCGCGGTGTCTACGGAATGGATCGCTAAGTGCGCTTTGGGTTCCTGATCAATGAGGTTCTGACCGGGCTTCGTCGCAACGTCACGATGACGATCGCGATGATCCTGACGACCGCGATCTCGATCGGCCTGTTCGGCGGCGGCCTGCTGGTCGTGCGGTTGGCAGACAACTCGCGGGACATCTACCTCGACAGGGTGGAGAGCCAGGTCTTCCTGACTCCGGAGGTCTCGGCAAGCGATCCGACGTGCGACGCTGATCCGTGTCAGACGCTGCGGACACAGCTGGAGAACCGCACCGACGTCCAGTCCGTGGTGTTCCTCAACCGCGACGATGCCTACGAGGACGCGATCCGCAAGTTCCCCCAGTACAAGGACGTCGCGGGGAAGGATGCGTTCCCGGCGTCGTTCGTCGTGAAGCTGGTAGACCCTGAGCAACACGAGGAATTCGACAAGGCGATGGTGGGGCAGCCCGGTGTGCAGGGGGTGCAGAACCAGAAGGATCTGGTCGACCGGCTGTTCGCCGTGCTCGACGGGCTGAGCAACGCCGCGTTCGCCGTGGCGCTGGTGCAGGCGGTCGGCGCCGTCCTGCTCATCGCCAACATGGTGCAGGTGGCCGCGTACACGCGACGCACGGAAGTCGGCATCATGCGGCTGGTCGGCGCGAGCCGCTGGTACACCCAGCTGCCGTTCCTGCTGGAGGCAATGCTGGCGGCCCTGCTGGGCGTGGTGATCGCGATCGCGGGCCTGGTGGTGGTCCGTGCGGCGTTCCTGGAGAACGCGCTCGACCAGTTCTATCAAGCGAATCTGATCGCGAGGATCGACTACGCGGACATCCTGTACATCTCGCCCATCCTGCTGTTCGTGGGTGTGGCGATGGCGGCTGTCACCTCGTACGTCACGTTGCGCCTGTACGTACGGAGGTAGCCATGGCAGCCAAGAAGCCCGGGGGAGCGAAGGACCGCAACAACCAGGTCGTCGCCAGTAACCGCCGAGCGCGGCACAACTACGCGATCCTCGACACCTACGAGGCCGGTATCGCCCTGGTGGGCACCGAGGTCAAGAGCCTGCGCGACGGACAGGCATCGCTGGCCGACGCGTTCGCCACCGTCGACGACGGCGAGATCTGGCTGCGTAACCTGCACATCCCGGAGTATCACCACGGCAGCTGGACGAACCATGCGCCGCGGCGCAACCGCAAGCTGCTGCTGCACCGCAAGCAGATCGATCAACTCGTCGGCAAGATCCGTGACGGCAACCTGACCCTTGTGCCGCTGTCGCTGTACTTCTCCGACGGCAAGGTCAAGGTGGAGCTGGCGCTGGCCCGCGGCAAGCAGGCCCACGACAAACGCCAGGACCTGGCGCGCCGGGACGCCGAGCGTGAGGTCGTCCGCGAACTGGGCCGTCGGGCCAAGGGCATGTCCTGACAGGAATTCCGTTGGCGCTGGCCTCCGCGGCCGGCTACGGGGTCAGTGACTTCGTCGGCGGAATCGCCTCCCGACGGGTCGCCGCGCTTCGGGTGGTGCTGGTGTCCTATCCGGTCGCGATCATCGCCGTCGGATAGGCCGGCCCCTTCCGGCGCGGTCGCACTGCCGCCCGGGTCGTTTGCCCGCTACCGTACGAACTCCACACGACCGGGACGCTTCAGCAGCGGTTGCGGGCGTCCCGTCATGGCAGTATGGGGTGATTGTCGGCATTCCAAGCGGGGGGTCTGTGGCAGTCAACAGCGCACAGTGTCGCCTCGGCATTTTTGCTGCCGTGACAGCTTTGGCGTGCGGGAACGCGCTGGCGCTGTACGGCGACGACGTCGCCCGATCGGTGGCGGTAGTGCTACAAGCAGCGATCGGCATCACGGCGATGGTGATCGGGGCGGTGGTCGCGCGGCGCTCGAAGGGTGTTTCCCGGTGGTGGCGATTGCTGGTCACCGCGGCGATGGGCAGCTGGCTGGTCGCGGAGGTTGCCTGGTTCCTCGGTGCAGCGGGCAACGGTGCGTCCGCGCCGCCGGTAGCTGTGGTCGCATACTTCCTGCCTCCGGTGTTATCACTGGCAGCGATGGTCGTGCTGGCCCGGGGCGGCGGAGGTTTGCACGGTCGACAGGATGGCCCGTTGCGTCACTCCCGTGCTGTCGCGGTGCTCGATGGTCTGGTGGCGGCGGCGGCGTTCTCGATTCTGGCGTACATCGCCGGCCTGGGCGCGATGACCGGCGCCGCGTTACCCCGATCCCAGAACACCACCGTCGTGGTCGCCTACTCGCTCCTGGAATTGATGGTGGTGGTGGTCGCGGCGTTGATGGCGATGGCATACCGTCGGGACCGGCCCTATCGCGTGAACTACCTCCTGCTTTCCGGCGGGGTGCTGACAATCGCCACTTCTGACCGGCTGGTTGCCTACCTACGGACCGTGGGCATGGAGTCGGGGGATCTGTGGGGCGGCGTCGGTTTCGCCCTTGGACCGCTCATGATTGCCTTCGCACTGGTCGAAGTGCGACCGGAGCCGGCCCGCGGGCTCGGCCAGGAAGCCATGGACTGGTTGCAGGCGTTCCTGCCCTACATCGGTTTCCTTCTGATCATCGGGTTACTGTCCTTCCACCTCCTGATCGATGCGGACATGCCCACGGCGGTGATCGGCGCAGCCGTGACGATGATCTGTCTGGTCACCGCGCGGCAAGTGGTCGCGATGCGCGCACAACGTCTGCTGACCGAGCAGCTCTACGAAGCCCAGAGTCGGCTTGCACACCAGGTTCACCACGACTCGCTCACCGGACTGCCCAACCGACTGCTGTTCGCCCAGCGACTCGACGAGGCGATGCGCGACGGAAAGTTCGTGCTGATCTTCGTCGACCTCGACGACTTCAAAGAGGTCAACGACCAGTTCGGCCACGCAGCCGGTGACGAACTGCTGTGCGCGGTCGGTGATCGACTACGCCAGTGCGTCGGGCCGTCCGACACGCTGGCACGCATCGGCGGGGACGAGTTCGCGATCCTCGTCCAGGGGCACGAGCCGCCCGAGGTCGTGGCCGACAGACTGCGGGTGGCGCTTCGGGACCCGTTCGCTGTGCACGGTTCGTCGGTGCGCGTGCGGGCGAGCATGGGATTGGTCAGGCCGTCGGCTGACGAGGCGGCGCCCACCTCGGACGATCTGCTGCGGCAAGCGGACATCTCGATGTATGCGGGCAAGCGGCTGGGCAAGGACACCGCTGTGGTGTACCGACCGTCGTCTGGTGTCTCGGTCGATTTCCCGAGCGCCCTACGTAAGGCCGACGGCGGGGTGCCGGCGGGATTTCGGCTGGCCTATCAGCCGGTGGTCAGCTTGGCGGACGCACGGCCGGTGGCTGTCGAGGCGCTCGCGAGATGGACCTCACCGAACGGGATGCAAATACCTCCGGAGACGTTCGTGGCGGTGGCCGAAGGTACCGGGCTGGGGGCCGCGCTCGACTCCATGGTGCTCGAACTGGCCTGCTGCGAGCTGGTGAGTGCCGGAGTGGATCTGGCCCTCCATGTGAACATCGGCGCTGCGCGGCTGGGTAACCGCGCCTTTGAACAGCAGGTGGCGCGAACCCTGGAGCGACACGGTATGGAACCCGACCGTCTGGTACTCGAGATCACCGAAACCGTCCCGATCGTGGACCTGGCCGAAGGGGCCGCCGCCATCAGGCGGTTGAGGGCCGTCGGCGTGAAGGTCGCGCTGGACGATTTCGGTGCGGGGTACAACTCGCTCAGCTATCTGCACGCCCTGCCGGTGGACGTGGTCAAACTCGACCGCAGCCTGGCGGCAGGCGGTGACCCCGACCGGGATCTGGCGCTGTACCGGTCGGTGATCGGGCTGTGTCATGCACTGGGCCTCGACGTGATCGCCGAGGGGATCGAATTCCCGGAGCAGGCAGACATGCTGTTGACCGCGGGGTGCCCGCTGGCCCAGGGGTACCTGTTCGGGCGGGCGATGCAACTGAGCGATGTGAGTCGCTTGGTGTCGGAGGTGCGCGAGGCGGCCATCCCCGGAATGTGACGCGGCGACGGAACAATGGGCTGGAGCGAACCGTTGGAAGTCGCGTAACATGAAGATCCCGCCGCTCGTCGGCGGGAAGTTTGACAATTTCACAGGGGGCTGAACGGTTTCGACTTCGAGTATCGAATCAAGGGAAGCGTGCCGGTGCAGGCAAGAGACCACCGTAAGCGTCGTTGCAACCAATTAAGCGCCGATACAAATCAGCGCGACTACGCTCTCGCTGCCTAAGCGAAGCTAGTCCGTCAGACCGGGAACGCCCTCGACCCGGACCCTGGCGTCATCTAGAGGGACCCACCTTCAGGCCCGGTCGCGGGACCTGGAGGGACATCAAACAGCGACTGGGATCGTCATCCTGACTTGTTCGCGTGATCAGGAGATCCGAGTAGAGACGTAGCGAACTGCGCACGGAGAAGCCTCGAGGACATGCCGTAGGACCCGGGTTCGATTCCCGGCAGCTCCACCGAATATCAGCACAAAGGTCGTCAGCGGTTTCCGCTGGCGGCCTTTGTTCGTGAACGCAAGCCCGCGGAGTGGGCAGCCGACCTACCGTTCGACGTCGGTCGCGACGCCTACGCACCGCGCCGTACTCTTCCACCGTGAACAAGATCGACCCTGACAAGCTTGCCATGTGCTTGGAGGTGCTGGCCGACATCGAGTCGTTGCCGCCCGAGCACCCCGACGCGGTAGTGGTGCGGCGGGCGACCGCGAGCGTGTTCAAGTCGGTCAAGAAGGCCCGCCGCGATGCCAAGCGCGACGCCGTGGCGGCCGCCGACCAGGCCATAACCTCCGCCACCGCCACCGGTGCGCCCGGCCGCATCGACGACGAGACCCAGGGCCTGCCACTCACCTCGACTGCGGGGGGCGCCGTCGCGGGCACGCTTCTCCGGTCGCGCGCCTGCTACATGTGCAAGAACCGCTACACGCTGGTCGACGCGTTCTATCACCAGCTTTGTCCGGAATGCGCCGCGCTCAATCACGCCAAGCGCGACGCTCGCACCGACCTCGAAGGTAGAAGCGCTCTGCTCACCGGCGGCCGCGCCAAGATCGGGATGTACATCGCGCTGCGTCTGCTCCGCGACGGGGCCCACACCACCATCACCACCCGTTTCCCGAACGACGCCGTCCGACGGTTCGCTTCCATGCCCGACAGCGCCGACTGGTTGCACCGGCTACGCGTCGCCGGCATCGACCTGCGCGACCCCGCCCAGGTTGTCGCGCTCGCAGACACCGTGGCCGCGCAGGGACCGCTGGACATCCTGATCAACAACGCCGCCCAAACGGTGCGCCGGGCTCCTGGCTCCTATGCTGCGCTGGTCGAGGCGGAACGGACCCCGGCACCCGAAATCGTCGACGTGATCAGCTTCGACCGCGTCAGCGACGCCCACCCCGCCGCGCTCGCCGGAAGCCTTGCGGCGCACCACACTCCACATGCTCCGTCTCACCCCGGGTCGCTTCGCTCCAGCCCGCCGGTCACCGAACTTGCGCTCGCCGCCCGCAGCGCGTCACCGGATCGGATCGCCGCGGGTACCGCGATCGACGCCGGTGGCCTGCTGCCTGACACCGCGTCGATCAACAGCTGGACTCAACGCGTGCATGAGGTTGACGCGATGGAACTGCTCGAGGTCCAGTTGTGCAACCAGACTGCACCTTTCATCCTGGTGAGCCGACTGCGGCCGGCGATGGCCGCGTCGTCGTTCCGCCGCAAGTACGTGGTGAACGTGTCCGCCATGGAGGGACAGTTCAGCCGCGCATACAAGGGTCCTGGGCATCCGCACACCAACATGGCCAAAGCCGCGCTGAACATGCTCACCCGCACCAGCGCCGCCGAGATGCTGGAGCGGGACGGCATCCTGATGACCGCCGTGGACACGGGCTGGATCACCGACGAGCGTCCTCATCCGACGAAGCTGCGGCTCGCCGAGGAGGGTTTCCACGCGCCGCTCGACCTCGTCGACGGCGCTGCCCGCGTGTACGACCCGATCGTTCGCGGGGAGTCCGGCGAGGACCTGCACGGCTGCTTCTTGAAGGACTATTCGCCGAGCAATTGGTAGGAGGATTCTCAGTCATCTCCGCCCTCAACGGCGCGTTGCGGTCAGGGTTTCCGTTCAGCTGTCTTCGCGGCGGCAGCCGTCGTCGTAGCGGATCGCCCACGAGGCGCACAAGGTTTCTCCGGCTCGCAGCCAGCGCAGTCCGATTCCACTGTTGAGTGCGTCGGGCTGAGCCGTCATCGGTTCGAGTGCGACCGCGGTCACGAAGCCGTCGGCAGTGGGGAACTCCCGCGTGATGAACACGTGCACGAATCCGAAATTCGCATCAGCCCACAACGAAACGGTGCGACCATCGGGTGCGCGCAAGCTGTGCACGGTGCCGCCGGCCCGTTCCCGGGGCACCGACCAGGAATCGTCGAGGTCGATGTCCGTTACCGTCCGCCCGGCCCGGAGGTCCCAATCGGTCCCCTCCACCGCGGTGGCGCCGCTGGGTATCAGCCGATCGTCGACATCGATATGGTGCACGCCGTCGACAGTGAGAGTCAGTTTGTCGGTCGGTACGTCCCCGATCGCCAGGAATGGGTGGGCACCGACAGCGACCGGCGCACAGTCCGGCCCGACGTTGCGAACACAGTGCGTGGTCACCAGCCCATCGGCCGCCAGTCGATAGTGCACCTCGGTGTCGAGGTGAAATGGATACCCGTCCTGCGGGAGGATAGGTGCGCTGAGCGTGATCGACGAGGGGCCGCGCGTAACGGGTCGATAGGCCGCGGTGCAGAGCAATCCGTGTAGGGCGGTGCCGTGGACGGGGTCGGTGATGTCGAGTTGGAGTGTGCGCGCGCCGTGCGTCCACCGCCCGTCCCGCACACGGTTGGGCCACGGGACCAGGACCTTGCCGCAGAAGAAGGGCGCCGGGGCCCGGTCGTCGATGTCCGGGGTCAGCGCGACGCCGCCGATCGAAAGGTGCCGGATGGCGGCGCCCACTCCGGTGATCACGCCGCGCACCCATCGCCCCTGCGCCCACAGGGCCAGCTCGTACCGAGTTCCCGCCGCCCCGGTCACGTCGGCTGACCGCCGGCTCCGCGGCCGGGGTGGGTGCGGACGACGGTCGGCTCACGGTAACCGGCGTGTCGCACCGACTGGCGCACCGCGTCCGCGACCGTTTCCTCCGCGGCGGCGTCGACGAGTGCGATGACGCAGCCGCCGAAACCGCCACCCGTCATCCGGGCTCCCAACGCACCCGCCTGCACCGCGGTCCGGGCGATCAGATCGATGTGCCCCGTGGTGATCTCGAAGTCGTCGCGCATTGACACATGTGAGGCGGTCATCAGGCGGCCCGCCTCGGCGAAGTCGGAATCATGAAGTGCCCGGGCGGCATCCAAGACGCGTTGGTTCTCGGTGATGATGTGGCGGGCTCGGCGGCGGTCCTCATCGTCCGGCAGAGCTGCAAGGACGCCGACGCCCCGATCCTGCACCTCCCGCAGCGATGAGACCCCCAATGCGGCGGCGGTCCGCTCACATGACGCACGTCGAGCGGCGTAGTCGCCACCCGCGTGCCGGTGCGTGGCGTGGGAGTTGATGAGGAGCAGCGCGACCCCGTGGGCATCGGGATCGAAGGTCACCGAGCGGGCGGTCAGGCGGTGGAAATCGATCAGCTGCGCGTGCCGGGGTTCAGCGAGAAGAATCGCCAACTGGTCCAACAGACCCGTTGGGGCACCGACATATTCGTTCTCCGCCCGCCGCGCGATCTGTGCTTGCTCGACCGGGTCCACGGAGTGGCCCGCAGCGGTTAGTAACGCGCCGAGTGCCGCACATTCCAGGGCAGCCGACGAAGCCAGCCCCGATCCTGTTTCGACACCACCGGAGATCGACATCGTTCCCCCGGGTGAGTGGTGTCCCGCGGACCGCAGCGCCCAGACGATCCCTGCCACATACGCTGCCCAGCCGGTGACCGCACCCGGAATCGTGTTGAGCGGGAACCGGACCGGGTGTGCTTCGCGGTCGCTGCGCACCACGAGTGAGTCGTCGGCGGTCGGCAGGTATGTGACGACGGTGCGTTCGGGTAGCGCAATGGGTAAGGCAAACCCGAAGTTGTAGTCGGTGTGCTCGCCAATGAGGTTGATTCGGCCCGGAGCCGAGTACCGGACCGGGCGTCCGAGACTCGTCGTCATCGTCACAGCTCTCGAAGCAGTTGGGCGAGGGATTCCGGACTCACGTCGTTGATGAATGCGTCCACGACCGATTCCGAACTGGCCAAATACTTGAGTTTGGTGGCACTTCGCCGGATGGAGATCACCTGGGCGTGAAAATACCCCTCGCGCTGAGTATCCGTGTACTGGTGCAGCGCCGCCATATAGGGCAACGGCTCGGCGTACATGCGGTCCAGTCGCTGCAACACCGTCTGATAGATCTCGGTGAACCCGTCCACTTCGGCATCATCGAGGTCGGTCAGGTTGTGTACGAACCGATTCGGGTAGATGTGCACCTCGACTGGCCAACGGGCCGCGAAAGGCGTGAACGCGGTGAAGGTCTCGGTGCGGGCGACGATTCGTGAGCCGGCGGTGACCTCCCTTTGGAGGATGTCGGCGAACAGATTGCTACCGCGGGAAGCACGGTGGGCGTCGGCCTCTCGCAGCATCGTCTCCGTCCGGGGCGTCACGAAGGGGTACCCGTAGATCTGGCCGTGCGGATGGGTCAGCGTCACGCCGATCTCCTCGCCCCGGTTCTCGAAACAGAACACCTGCTCGATCCCGGGTCGCCCCATCAGGTCACGCGTACGGTGTCGCCACACCTCGACAACGAGGCGGGCGTGCGCATGGTCCAGGTCGGCGAACGAGCCGGTGTGGTCGCTGGAGAAGCAGATCACCTCGCAGCGGCCATGACTCGGCGCGGACACGAAGTCCTCGCCTGACAGGGCCGGCATCCGGAACGGTGATCCACCGGCGCCGGACAAGCTGGCGAAGCGGTTCTCGAACACGGCCACGTCGTAGTCGGGCGCGGGAACCTCACTTGTCAGCCCGGACGGCCCCGGACACAGTGGGCACTGGTCGGCCGGTGGCTTGTAGGTGCGTTCCTGACGCAGCGCCGCGATGATCACCCATTGCCCGGTGGTCGGATCGAAGCGCAACTCCGACTTGGTATCCGCCTGATGGGGCAGCGCGCGCCGATCGGGGACTGGGGCGGAGCTGTGGCCTGGTAGCTCGAAGAACAGCAGATCGCGTCCATCCGAGAGCTTCCAGCGCGTTGGCGCCGTCGTCGGTATCACCGGTCGCGCAACGCTTTCCAGGGCTGTCGCCGCAGCTGCTCGCGCCGGGCTGCCTCGGCCGCGAGGATCAGCTGATAACGCTGCACCAGTTGGTCTCGCGTCATCCCGAACTCCGGGAGCACCTCGTCGGCAGGAGGCCCACCGTAGGGCGCCCAGTTGCGCATGAAGGTGACGATGTCGTGGGCGAATCGGTCAGCGATGCCACCGCCGGACATATCAGGACCCGCCCTTCTTCTTGTTGTAGACGTCGAAGCCGACTGCGGCGAGCAGTACCAGCCCCTTGATGAGCTGTTGGACGTCGCTGCCGATGCCGATCAGCGACATGCCGTTGTTCAGGACGCCGAGGACGAAGCCGCCGATGATGGCGCCGAACACGGTGCCGACACCGCCGTTGGCCGACGCGCCGCCGATGAACGCCGCTGCGATGGCCTCCAGCTCCATTCCGATACCCGCCTGCGGGGTGGCGGAGTTGAGGCGGGCGGCGAACAGCAGGCCGGCCAGTGCCGACAGCAGGCCCATGTTGACGAAGACCAGGAAGGTGACCCGTTTGGTCTTCACCCCGGAGAGTCGGGCGGCGGCGACGTTGCCCCCGACGGCGTAGACCTGTCTGCCGAACACCGTGGAGCGCATGACGAAGGCGTAGACGACGAAGGCGATCGCGAGAATGATGCCGACGACGGGTACGCCACGATAGCTGGCCAACAGGAGCGTGAAGGCGGCGAGCGCAGCGACGATCGCGGCGCACTTGGCGATGAACCATGCGGAAGGTAGAACGTCGAATCCATAGTGGGCCTGCGTCCTTCGCTGCCGCACCTGCTGCCAGACGGCGGCGACCATGACGAGTCCACCGAGAATCATGGTGGGCCAGTGGTAGAGGCTGCTACCGCCGATCTCCGGCAGGAACCCGCTGCTGACCTGTCCGAAGCCTCGGGGGAACGGTGCGATCGACTGACCCTCCAGCAGATACTGGGTCGCGCCGCGGAACACCAGCATGCCCGCCAAGGTGACGATGAAAGAAGGGATGCCGACGTAGGCGATCCAGAACCCCTGCCACGCACCGATCACCGCGCCCAGCAACAGGCAGACCACCACTGCGACCGGCCACGGCATGTCATGGCGGATCATCAGAACGGCCGACATGGCCCCGATGAAGCCGGCGATCGATCCGACCGACAGGTCGATGTGTCCTGAGATGATGACGATCACCATCCCGATCCCCAAGATGAGGATGTAGCCGTTCTGCTGCACGATGTTGGTGACATTGAGCGGCTTGAGCAGGATGCCGTCGGTCCAGGCCTGGAACAACACCACGATCAGAATCAGGGCGACGACCATGCCGTACTGCCGGAAGTTGCCCCGGAGAGCGGTTTTCAGCCGGTTGACGGGCGAATCCGGTGGCGGTGTGGTCGGCGCACTCGGCGTCGTGGTCACCGTCGGAGTGCTGGTCATGCGGTTCGTCCCTTCATCATGTAACGCATCAACGTCTCCTGCGTTGCGTCCGCCCTGGCCACCTCGCCGGTGAGACGACCCTCGTTGAGGGTGTAGATGCGGTCGCACAAGCCGATCAGCTCGGGGAGTTCCGACGAGATCACGATCACGGCTTTACCCTGAGCGGCAAGTGAATTGATGATCATGTAGATCTCGTACTTGGCGCCGACGTCGATCCCGCGGGTCGGCTCGTCGAGGATCAACACGTCCGGGTCGACGAAGATCCACTTGCTCAGGACCACCTTCTGCTGGTTGCCGCCAGACAGGTTCCCGGTGGTGGCCTTCACCGAAGGTGCCTTGATCTGCATCTCCTTGCGGAAGCGCTCGGCGATCACCGTCTCTTCGTGTTCGTTGATGATCGACAACCTGCTCACCTTCGGCAGGGACGCGAGGGTGACGCTGCGGGCGATGTCGTCCATCAGGTTGAGGCCGTAGTGCTTACGGTCTTCGGTGGCGTAGGCGATCCGGTGATTGATGGCTTCCGAGACAGTCCGTGTCCGGATCTCCCTGCCGTCCTTGAAGACCTTTCCGCCGGCCTTCTTGCCGTAACTGCGGCCGAACACGCTCATCGCGAGCTCGGTGCGGCCGGCGCCCATCAGCCCGGCCAGGCCGACGACCTCGCCGCGGCGAACGTTGAGGGAGACGCCGTCGACGACCTTGCGTTGTTGGTCCAGCGGGTGGTAAACGGTCCAGTCTTCGATGGCGAATGTGACGTCGCCGATCGGGTGTGCGGTCCTTTCGGGGAAGCGGTTGACCATGTCGCGGCCCACCATCCCGCGGATGATGTGTTCTTCGGTGAGGTGTTGTTCCACCGGCAGTGTCTCGATGGTCCGGCCATCACGCAGGATCGTGATGGTGTCCGCCACCCGTGTCACCTCGTTGAGCTTGTGCGAGATGATGATGCACGTCAGACCCTGGTCTCTGAGTTCGACGATGAGGTCGAGGAGGTGCCTGCTGTCCTCGTCGTTCAACGCCGCTGTGGGCTCGTCGAGGATGAGCAACTTCACCTTCTTCGACAACGCCTTGGCGATCTCGACGAGCTGCTGCTTGCCCACTCCGATGTCGGAGATCCGGGTTCGGGGACTCTCGCGTAGACCTACCCGGTCCAGAAGCTCCTGCGCATGCGTCATGGTCTGATGCCAGCTGATCACTCCGGCGGAGGAATGCTCGTTGCCGAGGAAGATGTTCTCGGCAATCGACAACACCGGTACCAGTGCGAGCTCCTGGTGAATGATCCCGATGCCGCGGCGCTCGCTGGACCGGATGTCCTTGAACTGACCCGGGGCTCCGTCGAAGACGATCTCGCCGTCATAACTGCCGTGTGGATAGATTCCGCTGAGCACCTTCATCAGCGTCGACTTACCGGCGCCGTTCTCACCGCAGATGGCGTGGATCTCGCCATGACGCACTACGAGATCGACGTCGCTCAGGGCGGCGACATTGCCGAATCGCTTGGTGATCCTGCACATCTCGAGCAGTGGTGCCCCGCTTTCGCCCATCAGGCGATCTGCGCGGACGTGTAGTAACCGGAGTCGACGAGAACCTTCTGGTAGTTGGTCTTGTCGACACTGACCGGTTCGAGCAGGTGCGCCGGGACGACCTTGACGCCGTTGTCGTAGGTGGTGGTGTCATTGACCTCGGGAGCCCCGCCGGCCAGCAGTGAATCTGCCATCTGCACAGCAGCTTTTGCCAACTCCCGGGTGTCCTTGAACACCGTCTGGGTCTGCTCGCCCGCGATGATCGACTTCACCGACGCCAATTCGGCGTCCTGGCCGGTGACGATGGGTAGCGGATTGGCCGGGGTGCCGTAGCCTGCGCTCTTGAGCGCGGAGATGATTCCCAGCGACATTCCGTCGTAGGGGGACAACACCGCATCCACCCGTCCGCTGGTGTAGGCCCGGCTCAGCAGATTGTCCATACGCGACTGAGCAAGCCCGCCGTCCCAGCGCAGGGTCGCCACCTGGTCGAACGACGTCTGGCCGCTCTTGACCACCAGCTTGCCGCTGTCGATGTAGGGCTTCAGAATGCTCATGGCGCCGTCGAAGAAGTACGTCGCGTTGTTGTCGTCGGGTGACCCGGCGAAGAGCTCGATGTTGTACGGCCCCGGGCCCTGCTCGACACCGAGCTTGTCGACTATGTACGTGGCCTGCAGGACGCCGACCTTGAAGTTGTCGAATGTCGCGTAGTAGTCGACGTTTTCGGAACCGCGGATCAGCCGGTCGTAGCTGACGACGGGGATGTCCGCGTCGGCGGCCCGTTGCAGGATGTCGGTCAGCGACGAGCCGTCGATCGGTGCGATGACGAGCACCTTGACGCCCTTGGTGATCATGTTCTCGATCTGTGACACCTGGTTCTGCACCACGTCGTCGCCGTACTGCAGATCGGTGTCATAGCCGAGTGACTGAAACTGCTCGGCCATGTTGTCGCCGTCGGCGACCCAGCGTTCGGACGACTTCGTGGGCATCGCGATGCCCACCGTGCCGGTGTGTTCGCTGCCGCTGTCGGCGGCTTCTGGGGTCGTCGAACGGCCGCAGCCGGCGCTCGCGAGCGTGGCCACTACAGCCACCGCGCTCGCGACTCGAACGAGGCTTTTGCGCATGAATTCCTCCGGTTGGTTCTGCTACGCATCGCAGTCGCGCAGAGGGGCGGCCGCAGGCGATGTGAGCGCTAACATTGATGATCTTGTGACGTGCCTCACTGTTTGTCAAGGCTCGACTCACTGTGAAACTCGGCCTGGCTGAGCCATTGACTCCTCGCGAATGTGAGCGTTAACATCCAGGGCTAGGTAACGCCGGTCACATCGGTTCTGCGCTTTCTCGCATGGCCGCCGAATCCGCCGACAGGGGCTTGACCTCGGTGAACACCCATCTAAGGAGTTGTCGTGAAGAGAGTGCTCACTGCACCCTCGCCGGGATCTGACTGGCCTGCAGACCGTGTCACGTGATCAGCGTCGGCACCCTGCCGATCAACGACCCACTGCTGCGCCAGGTCGACCTGAACTACGTGTGGCGCTACGAGCGCACGTTCTCTCGGTTGTCGTTCTCGTCCAGCGACTAGTGGTGAGGAAGCCCGGATGAACAACCAGCCCATGCACCCCAGCACGCCGAAGCCGGTCATGGCCGACGTTGCGCGACTGGCAGGGGTGAGCCACCAAACGGTTTCACGGGTCATCAACGGGTCGTCCAGCATCCGCCCCGCCACCAAGGCGCGGGTTCAGCAGGCGATCGAAGAACTCGGGTACCGGCCCAACACCGCGGCGCGCGCCCTCGTGACGCGGCGCTCCGGGATCATCGGGATCGTCGGTTCCAGCAGCGCTCTATACGGACCGTCGAGTATCCAGCGCTCCGTGCAGGAGGCGGCGCGCGCGGCCGGCTACTTCTCCAGCCTGGTGCCGCTGGCCGAGGCCACCGTCGAGGCGCTCCGCGATGCACTGGATCATCTTGCGCGACAGTCGGTCGAGGCGGTCGTGATGGTCGCCGCCCAGGAGGAGGCGCTGGCCGTCGCCCACTCCGCCGACATCGGCCTCCCGATGATCGTCGTCGAAGGTGACCTCTCGGGCCGGGGCTTGTCCGTCGGTGTCGATCAGATCGACGGTGCTCGACAAGCCACCCAACATCTCATCGACCTCGGCCATCGGGCCATCGTCCACGTCGCGGGGCCACAGACCTACACCGAGGCGAAGGGGCGCCGCACCGGGTACGAGGCGGCCATGGAGGAAGCCGGCCTCGCCCCCGGGGAGCTGTGGGAGGGCGACTGGACTGCGGCAAGTGGTCACCGGATCGGTCGCGAGCTGGTTCGAGCCAACCGCAGCAGCGCGGTGTTCGTCGCCAACGACCAGATGGCCATCGGCGTCCTGCACGCCTTCGCTGAAGCGGGGCTGTCAATTCCACGGGATATCAGCGTTGTCGGGTTCGACGACATCCCCGAAGCCGCCTACCTGAACCCGGCGCTGACCACGATCAGGCAGGACTTCCAGGCCATCGGCCGGCGGGCGATCGATCTGGTGGCGGCCACCCTGGACGGTTCCTCCGCCAGCATGCCGTTGCTGGCCCCAGAGCTGATCGTCCGCAAGAGCACGGCACCGTGGGAGGAGCGTCATGAGTAGTGAAACGTACACAGTCGGTGTCGATTTCGGCACCTTGTCGGGACGCGCCCTGGTCGTGAGGGTCTGTGACGGCTACGAAATGTCCAGCGCGGAACATGCTTACGAGCACGGGGTCGTCACCGAAGCGCTCCCCGGCCGGGCTGTCCGGCTGCCCTCGCTGTGGGCACTGCAGGTGCCCGCCGACTATGTCAGTGTCCTCCGCACCGCCGTTCCGGAGGCCATCGCGGCAGCCGGTGTCGACCCCTCCGACGTCATCGGCATCGGCACCGACTTCACCGCTTGCACCATGGTGCCGGTGCGGGACGACGGCACACCGCTGTGTGAACTCGACGAGTTCGCCGATCGACCGCACGCCTACGCCAAACTGTGGCGCCATCATTCGCCGCAACCCCAGGCCGACCGCATCAACACCGTTGCCGCCGCGCGGGGCGAATCATGGTTACCCCGGTATGGCGGCCTGATCTCCAGCGAATGGGAGTTCGCGAAAGCGCTGGAGATCCTCGACGAGGACCCCGAGGTGTATCGGGCCATCGACCACTTCGTCGAGGCCGCAGACTGGATCGTCTGGCAATTGTGCGGCACCTACGTCCGGAATGCGTGTAGCGCCGGGTACAAGGGCATCCGCCAAGATGGCCGATACCCGTCACGGGAGTTCCTCGCCGAGGTGCGCCCCGGCTTCGCCGATTTCGTCATCGACAAACTCGATCACCGGATCGGCAGACTGGGAGATCGTGCCGGAACGCTGACCGCGCAAGCGGCGCAGTGGACCGGACTTCCGCAGGGAATTCCGGTCGCGGTCGGCAACGTCGATGCTCATGTGACCGCCGCAGCGGCCGATGCGCTACAGCCGGGACAGCTGGTGGCGATCATGGGAACGTCGACCTGCCACGTGATGAACTCGGACGTGCTGCGCGAGGTGCCCGGCATGTGCGGGGTCGTCGACGGCGGAATATCGGGAGGCAGTTGGGGATACGAGGCCGGGCAATCCGGCGTGGGTGACATCTTCGGATGGTTCGTCGCCAACTGCGTGCCCGAGAGCTACCACGTCGAAGCGCGCCGCCGTGGCTTGTCGCTGCACGGGTACCTCACCGAATTGGCCAGCCACCAGCACGTCGGTCAACACGGGCTGGTCGCGTTGGACTGGCACAGTGGAAACCGTTCGGTGCTGGTCGACCACGAACTCTCCGGTGTGATGATCGGGCAGACCTTGGAGACCACCTGCGTCGACATGTATCGAGCGCTGTTGGAAGCCACGGCATTCGGCACGCGAATGATCGTGGAAACGTTCGTCGCCAGCGGTGTTCCGGTCAACGAGTTGGTGGTTGCCGGCGGCCTGCTGAAGAACCGCCTCCTGATGCAGATCTACGCCGACGCGGTGGGATTACCGCTGTCGGTGGTGCCGTCGACGCAGGCTCCCGCCCTGGGCTCGGCGATCCACGCCGCCGCAGCGGCCGGCGCGTTCACCGACGTCCAGACCGCCGCCAGGCAGATGGGTCGGCGAAACCGGGACGCCTACAAACCCGTTCCGGCGAACGCCCAGGCTTACGAGCGGCTCTACCGCGAGTACGTGGCGGCGTACGAGTGGTTCGGCCGGGGCAACGACATGATGCGACGACTTCGGCGCATCGGATCACGAGAAGCACTGGGGGTGCCGTTATGACCATCACGACTGAGGTCAACCGCGTGATCGCCGAGTTGCGCCGGCAGGTGTGCGATCTCCATGCCCAGCTGACCCACTACGAGCTGGTCATCTGGACGGCGGGCAACGTATCGGCACGAGTGCCCGGGCGCGACCTCATGGTCATCAAACCGTCTGGTGCCGACTACGATTCGCTCACCGCCGACGACATGGTGGTGTGCGACCTCGATGGGAATCTCGTCGACGGTGCGCTGAACCCGTCGTCGGACACCGCCGCCCATGCCTACGTCTACCGGCACATGCCCGAAGTGGGAGGGGTGGTGCATACGCACTCGACCTACGCGACCGCGTGGGCCGCCCGAGGCGAACCCATACCGTGCGTGCTCACCATGATCGCCGACGAGTTCGGCGGCGACATCCCGGTAGGCCCGTTCGCTCTCATCGGCGACGATTCGATCGGCCGGGGCATCGTAGAGGTATTGCGCGACAGCAAGTCTCCCGCAGTGTTGATGCGTAGCCACGGGCCGTTCACCATCGGCCGCACCGCCCGCGACGCCGTCAAGGCCGCGGTGATGGTGGAGGACGTGGCTCGCACCGTCCACATCAGCCGTCAGCTCGGTGCGGCGCCGCCGATCGATGCGGCTGACGTGGCTGCACTGTTCGAGCGCTACCAGAACGTCTACGGCCAGAGCGGCCATCACGCCGAGGGTTTCGAGGAGAGTCAGCGATGATCGCGTCCCGAGTTGTCACCAGTCAGGTATGGCTGATCACCGGCAGCCAGTCCATGTACGGACAAGACATCCTCGATCAGGTGGCCGACCAGTCGCGCCAGATCGCCGCGTGGCTCGATGGCAGCAGCGAGATACCGGTGGAGGTGCGCTGGCTTCCGGTGGTGACCGACCCTGCCGAGATCGCTCGGGTGTTCAACGAAGCGAACAACTCCGAGGAATGCGTCGGTGTCATCGCTTGGATGCACACCTTCTCCCCGGCAAAGATGTGGATCCGCGGTCTCAAGACGTTGCAAAAGCCGCTGTTACACCTGCACACACAGTTCGGCGTCGAGCTGCCCTGGCACAGCATCGACATGGATTTCATGAACCTCAATCAGGCGGCCCATGGCGATCGCGAGTTCGGATACATCCAGTCGCGACTGTCCACGTCTCGCAAGACGATCGCCGGCCATGTCAGCGAACCGGGTACCCGTTGGCGGATCGGCTCGTGGGTACGCGCGGCCCTGGGCCGAGCTGAACTGTCCACGCTCAAGGTCGCCCGCTTCGGTGACAACATGCGGGACGTCGCGGTGACCGAGGGCGACAAGGTGGAGGCCGAAGCGCATTTCGGGGCGTCGATCAACACCTTCGCCGTCAATGATCTGGTCGACGTCGTCGAAGGGATCCGCCCGGCAGACATCGACAAGCTGATCGACGAGTACGAGCACACCTACAACATCGCCGCGGAACTGCGTCCCGGTGGTGACCGGCACGCCTCCCTGCGGCATGGAGCTCAGATCGAGCTCGGCCTGCGGAAGTTTCTACGAGATGGCGGCTTCCGCGCGTTCACGACGAATTTCGAAGACCTCGGCGGTCTACGTCAGCTGCCGGGTCTGGCCGTGCAGCGTTTGATGGCCGACGGTTACGGGTTCGGCGGCGAAGGTGACTGGAAGACCGCGCTGATGCTGCGCGCCATCAAGGTGATGGCGCAGGGACTCCCCGGCGGCACCTCGTTCATGGAGGACTACACCTACGATCTGACGCCCGGCCAGAAACGCATCCTCGGGGCGCACATGCTCGAGGTCTGTCCCAGTATCGCCGGCGGGATCCCGTCGCTGGAGGTGCATCCGCTGTCCATCGGTAACCGCGAAGATCCGGTTCGGTTGCGTTTCACCGCCGCACCAGCCGATGCGGTGATCGTCGGTATCTCTGACATGGGTTCGCGATTCCGGCTCGTGGCCAACACCGTTCGGGTCGTCGAGCCGACAGCGGAGTTACCGAACCTCCCCGTCGCCTGTGCTGTGTGGGAACCGTTGCCGTCCTGGACCACGTCGGCGGAGGCCTGGTTGATCGCCGGCGCCCCGCACCACACGGTGTTGACCACCGCGATCGGCGCGGAGACGATCGACGACTTCGCAGAGATGACGGACACCGAGCTACTCGTCATCGACGAGACCACGACGGTGCGCGGCTTCCAGCACGAGCTCCGGTGGAATGACGTGTATCACCACGTTGCGGCCGGACTGTGATCGGTGGTCATCCGATGATCGCCGCCCGCCTCCATGCCGTCGGAGATCTGCGGGTGGCCGCCGAATCGGAGCCGGGGCCGGCCCCGGCGGGTTGGTCGGCGCTCGCGGTCACCTCGGTGGGCATCTGTGGTTCTGACCTGCATTGGTTCGCCGACGGTGGCATCGGCGAAAACCGCATCGAGCAGCCTGTGGTGCCCGGACACGAATTCGCCGCGGTGGCGGTCAGCGGACCCTTTGCCGGCCGGCGCGTGGCCGTGGACCCTGCAATCGCCTGCAACTCGTGCGAGCTGTGTCTCACCGGACACCACAACCTCTGTCCGGCAGTTCGATTCGCCGGGCATGGAGACCTGGACGGGGCACTGCAGGAGCGTCTCCTGTGGCCGGATCACCTGTTGCATCCGCTGCCGGACGACATCAGCGACGATGCCGGTGCACTACTGGAGCCCCTGGGGGTTGCCATTCATGCGACGAAGGTCGGCCACGTGCGTCCCGAATGCGATGTGCTGGTGGTGGGTGCCGGCCCCATCGGAGTGCTCGCGCTCGCGGTGGCACGCCTTTGCGGCGCGGGGCGCGTCTTCGCCGTCGAACCGCTCGAGCATCGACAGGCCACCGCGCTGCGCAATGGTGCGGATCAGGTGTGGTCGCCCGAACAGGCCGGAGCCGGCGTCTCGGACGCGACTCGAGGGCGGGGGGTCGACGTCGTCATCGAGCTGGCGGGAACCGATGCCGCGATCGCGACAGCCGTTGCTGCTGCCCGGCCGGGCGGACGCATCGCGCTGGGTGGTATTCCATCGGAGGACACGTCGGCGTTCCCGGCCGCTTCGGCTCGACGTAAAGGACTTACTTTTGCGATGGTCCGGCGGATGAACGACACCTACCCGCGTGCGATCGCGCTGGCCACCGGAGCGGTCGATCTGGATTCGCTTGTCACGGCGCGCTATTCGCTCGAAGATGCCGCCGAGGCGTTCAGCGCCGCTGCCGAGCGACAGGGTGACAAGGTCGTCGTCGCGGTGTCGAGCAGTTGATCGTCAGGGCAGCCGTGGATCGATGAGCGTGACGCCGACGGGAGCGGCGGTGCCGGCCAGGGGCAGAAGGTGCGCCCCCTCGGTCAATCCGACGACGCGTTCGACCATTGCCTGCGGGCGCAACGTACCCGCCAGCACCCGATTCAACATCTCCGGATACTCGACGCGGGCCATGCCGTGGCTGCCGAGAACGTCCAGCTCCCAGGCGATCACGCGGTCCATCGGCACCGGTGGATGCCCGCTGATCCCGGGCAGCAGCCCCAGTTGCACGTGGCGTCCCTGGCGCCGCAGGCTGTGGATGGCGTCCGCGCAGGTAGTGGCCGAGCCGACCGCGTCGATTGCGACGTGGCTTCCGCCGCCTGTGAGGGCGTGCACTCGTGCGGCGACGTCGGAACCATCGGCGAGCACGGTGTGCTCTGCGCCCAGGCTGCGCGCCAGGGCCAGCGCCGCGGGTGTGCGGTCCACGGCGATGACCCTGGCGCCGGCGGCTACCGCCACCTGTACGGCGCTCAGACCGACACCCCCGACCCCGACCACCGCGACCCACTCGCCGCGCGCCACACGGGCGCGCGCTGTCAGCGCCCGATAGGCGGTGGCGAATCGGCACCCCAGCCCCGCTGCCGCGGCATCGTCGACGGCGTCGGGGACCGCGACCAGGTTGGCGTCAGCGGCATGCAGGGCCACGTACTCGGCGAACGAGCCCCAGTGGGTGAAACCCGGCTGCGTCTGGTTCGGGCACACCTGTGCCTGGCCGTTGCGGCACCACTCGCATGTTCCGCAGCCACAGACGAAAGGTGTGGTGACGCGGTCGCCGAGCGTGAACTGTCGGACGTCGGCGCCTACCGCGGCCACCACGCCGACCAGTTCGTGACCCGGAACGTGGGGAAGTGTCACGCCGTCGTCGTGTCCGGCCCACGCGTGCCAGTCGCTGCGGCACAGACCGGTCGCGTGCACCTCCACGACCACTCCGCCGGGCGACGGGACCGGATCGGCAACGGTGCGGACATCGACTGCACCGTTGAACTCCTCGAAGACGACAGCACGCATCAGGCGTCTCTGTTCAAGATCGAGAAGTATTGGTGCGAAGGGTCATTCAGATCAGTCGATCCCCGCGGGGTGCTCCTGGTGATGGGGTGGCTCACGTCCAGGCGCGACGGGTCGTCGACGGTGGCCCAGTCGGTGACGATCGTGCGCTCGATGAATTTCCATGTGGCGTCGCGCTTCTCGTACCTGTCCAGATAGCGCCCGCCCACCGTGACATCGACATCGTGGTCGCCTGCCAAGACGGTGTGGGTGGCGATGCTGTAGATCTCGCCTTCGGCGCTGTCGCCGTCGACGGCGAAGTTCACCGTGGTGATGTGGTGTTGCATCGACCGGAGATAGGGACGGGCAGCGACGAGCCCCTCGAGAAAGTCGTCGACGGAGCCCGCGGAAAACGCACCGTGGTCGTCCTCGGCGTCATGGTGATACAGGTCGCGCAGTGCCGAGATGTCACCGCGATCGACGGCACGGCAGTAGCGGTGCACCAGTTTGCGCAACTGGAACTCGTCGAGCATTTCCTGTGACACGGCATCGGAACTCACATCGACACGGTGCCACAGCTCGTCGATCAGGTACGGATCCCCGCGGCAAAGGCTCCTATGGACACATCGCCTCGCGCTGCTTTCGGGTCCGAAGGTGATTCGTGTGACGCCTAGCCGTGCCACCTCGGCTACCGAGCGTTTGGAGGCCTTGGCTGCCATGTTGAGCGGTCCTTCAATACTTGCTCGGAGTTCGGGGACCACCTCTAGCGGTGCCCAAGCCATTGCGGCGCACTTGCCGATCTCAGAGGCCGGCTGCCCAACACGCGCTGGCCCGAGGCTGAACCCGTCCACGACTGAGGGTGATCATCTCTTGTCTCGACGGGCGTGTTCAGATCGACGTCTGACGGTGGCACCCCCTTCGCCTACAACGCGAGGGCGCGGGGCGGCCCGGCGAGACTCGCTTTCGCCTCGACCCCTATCGGATCCAGGATTTCGATCTCGCCGGCTTCGAGGCCGTCGAGGGCCAACCGGACGAGATCGGCCGGGTCCATTACGGCGCCGTCTGCGAACTCGATGCCGTGGCGTTCTGCGAAGTCGAGAAGGGTCTGCGTACCTATCAGGCCGGGCACGAGCGCAACCACCTGAGTCCCCTGGGGGGCCAGCTCGAGTCGCACGCCGTTGGTCAGACCCCACTGCGCTGACTTCGCGGCCGCGTAGGCCGTGTTCCTCTCAACGGTCGTCCACGCCACCGCCGACAGTACGTTCAGGATGGCTCCGCCGCCGTTGCGCGCAAGGATCGGCGCGAACGCTCGGATCATCGCGAGGGTGCCGTAGTAGTTCGAATCCATCGTCGATCGGATCGCGTCGAGGTCTCCGGTCACGAGGTTCCCGCCCGCGGTGTCAGCGGCATTGTTGATCAGCACGTCCACATCGGTGGCCAATGCGGCGATTGCGTCGACCGATGACTGGTCGGTGATGTCGAGACGGACCACCTCCGCGCCGGGAACGCTCACCAGTTCGGGACGACGCGCCGTGGCGTAGACCTTGGCTCCGCGTTGGAGCAATTCCACGGCGAAGTGATGGCCGATCCCGCGATTCGATCCGGTTACCAGGGCGGTGGCTCCGTGTAATTTCATCTGTCCCCTAAGACCTTTCGTGTACCGACGTCAATATGACCGATTGGTCATGTTGCTCTGTCTAGGTTGGCATAAGATGACCGAGTGGTCAACTTGGTACTCTCGATCCCGTGACCACCACCGACCGGCCAATCCGCGCGGACGCGGCACGCAACCGCGCCTTGTTGTTGGCCGCGGCCGAGGATGAGTTCGCCGAACGAGGCCCGTCAGCGTCGGTGGCCGACATCGCCCGCCGAGCCGGGGTGGCGAAGGGCACGGTGTTTCGACACTTCCCGACAAAGGAGGATCTGATCGCCTCCATCGTGTGCGGGCATATCGCCGTGCTCGCAGACGCCGCACGGCGGCTGGCCGACTCGCCCGACGCGGGCGCGGCACTGTTGGAGTTCCTGACAATCGCAGCCGACCAACGCCAACGACACGATCTGACGTTTCTGCAGTCAGCCAGCGACGGCGACCCCAGGGTGACCGAGGTTCGCGATGCACTGCACGCGAACCTTGAATTGCTCGTTGACCGAGCGCGCACCTCGGGTGCCATCCGAGCCGACATCACCGAGGCCGACGTCTTCCTGATGATGTGCGCACCCATTCACATTGTCGAAAACCTGGCGGCTCCAGCGCCACTGCTCTGGCAGCGGTATCTGGCAATAATCTTCGATGGGTTACGACCCGATGGCGCGCATCCTCTACCGCAACCGGCCCCCGTCGCGCCTTGACCTGACCTGGTGGTCGCGTATCGGCGCCACGGCGCAAAGGCAAGTAATCCCCATCGCCGACGAGGCGTTGAAAACGTGCGTGATCACTGATCTTGCCCTCTCTCACCGCGGCGGAGCGACGGCGCGGATGGCGCATCCGGCGGCAGCTGCGGAGAGGACGTGCCACGCGCCGTGGTACTGCCAGAGGCTGTCGGGCCGGCACAACGGCGATCCGGAGCGTCCTGCGGCGTAGGCGACCAGACCCAGCGCGAACACCCCCGCCGCCACCGCCCATGTCGACCGCCACTGCGCGCGCCGGCTCCGGACGAGAACCGCGGCGTACACCAGTCCCACAGCAATGATCGGCACGTCATGGGCGACCTTGGCCCACGACGGCTGGGGCCCGTGGAATGCGACGCTGCCGACGCCGACTGCCACGAGCACCACTGCGGCGGCCCACGCCAGCGGCGCCCGCCACCGAACGGCCCACCACAGCACGACCATCCCGGCGGCGACGTAGGCCAGGCTGGTGACGGTCAGGACGGGTTGCGCCAGCGCACCGTCGGCGATGCGCTCGCAGTCCGAGTGGCCGAAACTCACCGGAACGGTCGAGAACCGCATGGTCGATCACCGTAGCGGCGCCCGGTATCGCACGGAAGACCAGCGGAATCGAGAACGCCAGGCGACGCTTAGGCGGTGTGCAGTCTGCCGACGCCGAGCCGGACCTGGCCGGGCCTCGCGGCGGCCTTCGCCCTCGGCGCACTGCCGGCACTGACCTTTCCCGCGCCGTCGTGGTGGTGGCTGGCATGGGTCGGCATCGTCCCGCTGCTGTTGGTGGTGCGCGCCGCGCCGACTCCGCGGGCGGCCGCGCTACGGGCGTGGTGCGGTATGGCCGCCTACATCCTGGCCACCCAGTACTGGCTGGCGCCGAGCGCCGGACCGCTGCTGATCGTGCTGGCCATCGGGCTCGGCGCATTGTGGCTGCCGTGGGGGGTGGCAACCTATCTGTTTCTGCGCGAACCAATTACGACTCGCGGGATTTCGGCGGCCGCGGTGGTGCTGCCGAGTGCATGGGTGGTGGCCGAAGCCGTGCGGTCCTTGCCCGCCCTGGGCGGCCCGTGGGCGTTGATCGGCGCCTCGCAGTGGAATCAGCCGGCCATGCTCGCCTCGGCCTCACTCGGCGGCGTGTGGCTCACCAGTTTCGTGATCGTCGCCGCGAACACCGCGATCGCCGGTTTGATCGTGCATCGTCGCGTCTGCGTCCGCATCTTCGCCGCGGTGGTGGCACTGGCCTGTGCGGGACTCGGTCCGGCATGGTTCTGGCTGGGGCCGACGCCTGCCGCCGGGCCGACGGTACGGGTGGCGCTCGTGCAACCGGGCGCCATCGAGGACTCCGTCGCCCGTCAGGCGGCCGGCGAAGCGCTGACCGAAGACCTGCGTGGCCGGCGGGTCGACCTGGTCGTCTGGGGCGAGAGCAGCGTCGGGGTCGACGTCACCGACCAACCGGAGGCGCTGAAGCGCCTGGCGGACCTGTCCCGGCGGGTCCGCGCGGACCTGCTCGTCAACGTCGACGCCCGTAATCGCGCCGGGGGAATCCAGAAGTCGTCGGTCCTGATCGGGCCGGACGGCTTGCGCGGCGCGTACTCGAAGACGCGGCTGGTGCCGTTCGGCGAATACGTGCCTCTGCGACAGTTGTTCGGGTGGGCCACCCGGCACACCGAGGCGGCGGGCGAGGACCGACTGCGTGGCAGCGGACTGGTCGTATTGCACACCGGGCGGCTCGCCATCGGGCCGCTGATCAGTTTCGAGGCAACCTTTTCCGACCTTCCCCGTGAGGAGGTGCAGCGCGGCGCGCAGCTGCTGGTGTATCAAAGTTCCACCTCGACGTTCCAGGGAAGTTGGGCGCAGGCACAGCTGTCCAGCAAGGTCGCGGTGCACGCGGCGGAGGTGGGCCACCCCGCGGTGCACGCCGGGTTGTCAGGTGTCAGCTCCGCTTTCGACGCGCAGGGCCGGCAACTCGCCTGGTTCGCGGCCACCGAACGCGGTGCGCTCGTGGTGGACGTCCCGCTCGGATCGCACACCACCCCGTTCCAACGGTTCGGGAATTGGGTACTGGGGTTGGCGCTTTCGATCCTCGGTGGCGCCGTCGTCGTAGCGACCCTGCGGTGGGTAGGTGCACAACACGCCGGGCGGGATGATCGGCCGCGAGCCGGGTCGGGGGCATGATTGGCGGCTGATGAACCCCGTGACGGTCGACAGCGCGCAGCCGCGCGTCTCGCGACGACGAGTCTCATTACCGGACATGTCGTTCCGGGCGTCCGCCCATGGGCGAGGTCGGTCCTCGCCGCCGGTGCCGGATGACGGGATGTCGGACCAGGACCTGGTCCGGCTGATCGCGGTACTGGTCGACGAGCACATGGATCTCGCACCCATCCGGGCCGCCTACGCCGATGGGCGCGACACGCCACCACATGACCCGCGGCTGCTGGTCAGCCTCCTGTTGTACGGCTACACCACCAGGGTGTGCTCGTCGCGGCTGATCCAACGAAAGTGCGTCGAGGATCCCTGCTTTCGGTGGCTGGCCGCCGGTCAGGTTCCCGATCATCGAGTGATCGCACAATTTCGCAGGCGGCACCTCGCTGCGCTGACGCCGCTGTTCGTGCAGGGGTTGATGTTGTGTCGGGCGGCGGGTGTGGTCCGCCTGGGCCGAATCCCGCTGGAGGGGACGACAAGGGGTGTCCTCGCCGAGGAGGTCCTCACCCTGTTGGCCGCCGCCGAACGAACCGACACAGCCGACGACGCGACGGTGGACCCACCGGCCACCACGACGTCGAAGGTGCAGCGTGCGCTCCTCGGTGCGGTCCTGGTGGTCTTGATGTTCGCGGGCGGTTACACCGTGGCGGCGCACAAGCGCGTCACGCTGTCCGTGGACGACACATCGGTGACGGTGTCGACGATGAAGCCGCGGGTGGTCGACGTGCTGCGGGAGAACGGCTATGCCGTCGGCGAGCACGACGAGATCACCCCAGGCGCCGATCAGATGGTTCACCAGTCCGACACCATCGTGTTGCGACGCGGTCGGCCGCTGCAGGTGTCGGTAGACGGGCAACCGAGCGAGCAGGTCTGGACGACGGCCTTGACCGTCGATGAGGCTATGAAGCGGCTGTCGATGAGCGACGCCGCACCCGCCGCGACGTCCCGTACCAGCCGGGTGCCGTTGGCCGGCATGGCGCTGCCGGTGGTCAGCCCCAAACAGGTGCGCATCATCGACGGCGGCGTCGCAAGCGACCGACGCCTGGCGGCGCCCACCGTGGGCCAGCTTCTGTCAGCGGCGGGTGCGCCGCTGACGGAGGACGACAAGGTGGTGCCCCGAGCGTCGACGCCGGTCGTCGCGGGCATGCAGATCGTGGTGACGCGCATCCGGGTGCACGAGGTGTCCGAGCGCCTGCCCCTGCCTGCGCCGCTGCGGCGCATCCATGACCCGACGATCAACACCAGCCGCCGCGTCGTCGACGACCCCGGCCGGCCGGGCACCCAGGACGTCACCTTCGCCGTCTCGACCGTCAACGGCCGACCGATCGGCCGTCACGTGGTGGCGCGCACCGTCGTGACCCCCGCGCGGCCGCAGGTACAGCGGGTCGGTGCCAAGCCGGGCACCGCGGTACCGCCGGTGCGCAACAACGACACGTGGGATGCGCTCGCCCGGTGCGAGTCCAGCGGCAACTGGGGCATCAACACCGGCAACGGGTTCTACGGCGGCGTGCAGTTCACCCAGAGCACCTGGGAGAGCTTCGGGGGACTTCGTTACGCCCCGCGCGCCGACCTGGCCACCCGCGAGGAACAGATCGCCATCGCCGAGCTCACTCGGGAGGGGCAGGGCTGGGGCGCCTGGCCGGTGTGCAGCGCCCGGGTGAAGCGCTGACCGGGTGAACATCGGGCAGGGGTGCTGCGCCGGAAATCCATGTGGCGCCGGAACCCGGCTGGGATGATTGGGGCCGGTTCGCTCAGTTGACCAGAGCAGAGCCGGCAGACGGGGGTGGTCGAGATGAACTCCGCACAACACCAATTCTCGGCGTACGGCCCATCGCACTGGGTGGTGATCACCGTGTTCGTGATCGGCGCTGGCGCGCTGGTCTGGCATGGCCGGCGGCAGAGCGAAGCCCAGGCACGCGTGCTGAGCCGAATTCTCGCCGTTCTTCTGGTGACGGCGTTCCTGGTGGCGTTGGTCTACAAGCTCATCCGGCCGGACCTGGCCACCTCGGTGCCGCTGCAGCTGTGCGACATCGCGGAACTCACGGCGGCCTACACTCTGTGGTCGCAGCGGCATTGGGCCTTCGTGCTGACGTACTTCTGGGGGCTGCTGCTCAGTTCGCAGGGCTTGCTCACACCGGACATCGGTACGCCGCAGGAAGGTGCGCCGGATTTCCCGAGCCATCTCTTCCTCACCTTCTTCACGCTGCATGTGCTCGTCGTGTGGGCGGCGATCTACCTGACCTGGGGACGAGGGCGGCGGCCACGGTGGCGTGACTACCGGTTCGCGGTCGTCGTGACCCTCGGCTGGGTTGCGTTCACTCTGGTGTTCAACACGATCGCCGGCACCAACTACGGATACCTCAACGCGAAGCCACCGACGGCGTCGGTGCTGGACATCCTGGGTCCGTGGCCGATGTATCTCCTGATCGAGATCGGGGTCGTCGCCGGGGTGTGGGCGCTCATGACGTGGCCGTGGGAATCGAAGGCGCGCCGCGAGAGCGTGCGTTCGCACGCCGCGCCGGATCAGCACGGGTTCCAGCTCCCGGGATGAATCGGCGAGGGCGGCGAGTTCTCGGGGTCAGGGAGCCGTCACAGCCGGCGGCACCCGCAGCGATACGGCCGAGGAGGGTCATCATGAAAATCGTCGTCATCGGAGGAACAGGCCTGGTGGGCTCGAAGGTGGTGCAGGGCTTGACCGAACATGGTCATGACGCCGTCGCCGCGGCCCCATCGACGGGGGTGAACGCGGTCACCGGCGAGGGGTTGCGCGAGGTGCTGTCGGAAGCGGCGGCCGTGGTCGACGTGTCGAACTCCCCGTCGTTCGACGAAACGCCCGCCACGGAGTTCTTCAACGCATCGACGACGAATCTGCTTGCGGCGGAACAGGAAGCCGGTATCCGGCACCATGTCGCGTTGTCGGTGGTCGGCACCGATGAGTTGGCGCTGGAGAGTGGATACTTCCGCGCGAAACTCGCCCAGGAGAAGCTGATCAGCGCAGGGCCGATTCCGTACACGATCGTGCACGCGACACAGTTCTTCGAATTCCTCGGAGCCATCGCCGATTCCGCGACAGTGGGCGACACCGTCCGCCTGCCGGCGGCATTCATCCAGCCGATGGCCGCCACCGACGTCGCCGAGGCAGCCGCGATCGCCGCCGTCGGTGAACCGGCCAACGGCATTGTCGAAGTCGGCGGTCCGGAACGGTTCCGGCTGCCCGATCTCATCCGCACGGCGTTGACCGCGCGCGGTGACACCCGCCAGGTGGTGGCCGACCCCGAAGCCCGGTACTGGGGCGTCGCCATCGGCGAGCGCACCCTCGTCCCCGCCGATGGCGCGACAGTGTTCGACATCCGCTTCGCGGACTGGATCCTCGAGGCCGCGGCCAAGGCTTGAGCTCGCAAGCAACCACCTGGCCCCTCGCCTCGGAGGCCGTTACCATCCACATCGGACCCGCCGGTCCCAGTAGGCAAATCGGCGAGTAACGGACGCGGTGGTGAGGATGGCGACGCAGGGTCGGGGTGAACGCCTGCGCGGCCGCGCGTCCGAATGCGAGACGCTTCGCGAGCTCGTGTCGACTGTTCGATCGGGGAGCTGCCGCGTCCTGGTCCTCCGTGGTGAGGCCGGTGTCGGCAAGACCGCGCTCCTCGAATACACCGCAGAGCTCACCACCGGATTCCGCTGCCTCCACGTCGCCGGTGTGGAATCCGATATGGAACTCGCATTCGCCGGCTCACAGCAGTTGTGCGCACCGCTGATGGGTCATCTCGACGATCTGCCGGAGCCGCAGCGCGAGGCGCTGTCCGTCGCGTTCGGCCGCGGTGTCGGTCCCGCCCCCGACCGGTTCCTGGTCGGGTTGGCCGTGCTGAGTCTGCTGGCGGCCGCCGCGCACGAGCAGCCCCTGATCTGTTTCATCGACGACGCGCAGTGGCTCGACCAGGTGTCGGTGCAGACGCTCGGGTTCGTGGCGCGGCGGTTGATGGCCGAGCCCATCGCCCTGGTGTTCGCCGCGCGCGACGGTGGCGCCGAGGCATTGGGGGGCCTGCCGGAGCTGAGGGTCGACGGCCTCTCCGACGGCGATGCCCGGGAACTGCTCGAATCGGTCATGCTCGGGGGGATCGACCCGCGCGTGCGCGACCGGGTCGTCGCGGAAACGCGCGGAATTCCGTTGGCCCTGCTCGAAGTGCCCAGACACGTCCCCGCCCCGGAACTCGCCGGTGGGTTCTGGGATGCCGGCGGACGTCCGTCCCCGGGCCAGGTGGAAGAGAGTTTCGTCCGCCGCATCCAGGCGCTGCCCGAACCGACCCGGCTGCTGATCCTGGCCGCGGCCGCCGAACCGGTCGGCGACGCGGCGCTGTTCCTCCGTGCAGCTGCCCGACTCGACATACCGATCGACGCCCTCGCTCCCGCCGAAGCGGCCGGTGTCATCGGATTCGGCCCGCGAATGCGGTTCCACCACCCCCTGATGCGGTCCGCGGCGTATCGCTCCGCCGACCCGGCCGACCGCCGGCGGATCCATCGTGCCCTCGCCGATGCGACCGATCCCGACACCGACCCCGACCGTCGCGCCTGGCACGCCGCCAGCGCGACATCGGGTGTGGACGACGCGGTCGCCACCGAACTCGAAAGATCAGCCGCCCGCGCGCAATCCAGAGGAGGCGTCGCGGCCGCGGCCGCATTCCTGGAGCGGGCCACCGCACTGACCTCGGACCCTGCCCTGCGGGGCGCCCGCGCTCTGGCCGCCGCCCAGGTGAAAAGGGATGCCGCTGCGCCCGCTCAGGCATACGAACTCCTTGCGATCGCCGACATGGCACCTCTGTCGGCTCTCGAACGCGCCGGAGTGGCCAGGCTTCGGGCCCAAATAGAGTTCATGGGCAGTCGCTCGGGCGACGCCGGTGCGCCGCCGGTCGGTGACACCGCACCGGCGCTGCTCGATGCCGCCAGGCAACTGGAGAACCTCGACGATTTCGCCGCGCGGGAGAGCTATCTCGAAGCGTTCGCCGCGAGCATGTACGCCGGTCGCCTCGGCACACCGGGCGTGCTGGCCGATGCGGCCGCCACGGCTCGTGCCCTGATCGCCCGCACCCCCGAACTGCCACGGCCAATCGATCTGCTCCTCAAAGGGATGACGGAACGGATCGCCGGCGGCGTCAGCGCCGGGGCAGAGCCGATCCGTGTCGCGTTGGAGGCGATGTGCGTCATGGCCCAGACCGACGAGAGCCAGGTTCGACGGTGGCTGGTGCCGGCGTTCCCGATCATCCAGGAATCAGCCGCGCACGAACTCTGGGACGAAACCATCGTCGATCGGCTGTCGGATGCGGTGGTGCGCCACGCCCGCAACACCGGCGTGCTGGCGGGCCTGCCCCGGGCGCTCATCTACCGGGCCGGCGCACATCTGCTCGCCGGCGAATTCGGTACCGCGGAAAGGCTTCTCGAAGAAGCGAGTTCGATCACCGCGGCGACGGGGCACAGCGCTCCGGTGCGCTACCACGCCCTGTTGCTCGCCGCGTGGCGAGGCGTGGTGGGTGACGTGGCAGGCGTGATCGAGGAGGCGGACGAGGGTGCCGTGGCCCGTGGCGAGGGACGACTGCTCGGGCTGTCGAAGTACGCCAGCGCGGTGCTCTACAACGGCCTCAGCCGATACGAGGAGGCGCTGACCGCCGCACGCGAAGGGTGCGAATACGAGGATCTCGGCATCTACGGCTGGTGTCTGTACGAGGTCGTCGAGGCGGCTGCGCGCGTCGGCGAAATGAAGGTCGGCTCCGAGGCGCTGCACCGCCTCGAGGAGAGGGCGGGCGCCAGTGGCACCGACTGGGGTCTGGGCGCCATGGCAAGTGCCCGAGCACTATTGGCCGACGACGCGCACGCCGACGCCTTGTTCACAGAGGCCGTCGAACGCCTGAACCGGACCCGCATCGTCGTGCACCTGGCCCGCACCCACCTCGCATACGGCGAGTGGCTCCGCCGGACCAACCGGCGCGTCGACGCCCGCAGACATCTGGGCGTCGCACACGAGATGTTCACCCGGATGGGCTCACAGGGGTTCGCCGAACGGGCTCGCCGGGAACTCACGGCCACCGGTGAGAAGGTGCGCAGGCAACCGCTCACCTCCGGTGACGAGCTCACCGCGCAGGAGGCGCAGATCGCCCGACTCGCCGCGGACGGTCTGACGAATCAGGAGATCGGTGCGCAGCTGTTCATCAGCACCCACACCGTGGAATGGCACCTGAGAAAGGTCTTCGTCAAACTCGGGATCACCTCACGCCGGCAGTTGCGCACGGTGTCGTGGGCCAGCTGACCCACTGACTTCGCCGACGGGCCACGGACTACGGGTCACGGACTACGGGGTTCCAAGGGTTCGGTTTCTCCTCACACCCGCGAGTCTGATCATGACAGCCCGCCACCGGGCTCTCGCCAGGGAACACCGGCAGTCGAAGGAGCCTCGATCATGACCGTCACCGCATTTCAGACCGCGTCCGAGCCGCAGCGGGATCTCGCCGCGAGGTTCGCCGGCGACGCCGTACCGCTGTTCGACGCCCTCGCCCGCAAGGCGCGGCGGCTGACCCGTTGCGAGGCCGACGCCGAAGACCTCCTGCAGGACACGCTGCTGCGCGCCTTCGCGGGATTCCACACCTTCGAGGAGGGCAGCAACCTCAAGGCGTGGCTCTTCCGGATCCTCTACAACCGGTGGGTCAGCACCTACCGCGCCAGGCAATGTCGTCCGCTCGAGGTTCCGGTCGACGACATCACCGAGCGCGAACTCGCCGACAGCGCGAACCGGGTGCCGGCAGGGGTGCGCTCCGCCGAGGCCGAAGCGCTCGCCGGTCTTCCGGACGGCGACATCATGGCCGCGATGGGCACCCTGCCCGAGGGCTTCCGGGAGGCGCTGTACCTGGCCGAAATCGAGGAGTACACGTACGCGGAAATCGCCGCGATGCTGGACATCCCGCTGGGGACGGTGATGTCGCGCGTCTCACGGGGCCGACAGCGCCTCCGCATCGCCTTGGCTCATCTCGCCGATGGCCGCGGTGATTCCCTCCCCGCCCAGCAGCGCGCGGCTTGAGAACCGGGGAGCCAGGCAGATGTCCACGAATTTCGATCCGGCATGGGAATCCGCACCGACGGTCATCCAGGAAATCAGGCCACCGCACCTTCCGCAGGACGCCCACGTGATGACCGTCGTGATCGAATACGCGCCGGGCAGCGCCGGTGCGCCACCGCATCGGCATCCGGGCGGACCGGCCTTCGGATACATGCTGGAAGGCGAGATGCTCTTTGAACTCGAAGGGGAGCCACCGCGGGTCGTCCGGGCGGGAGAAGCCTTCTGGGAACCCGGCGGCGACGTCATCCACTATTCGGACGCCAACAACCGCGATGACGTCAGGAGCCGCTTCGTCGTCACGATGGTCTGCGTTGCGGGCCAGCCGATGCTGGTCCCGGTCGACGACGACGAACTGGCAGCGCGGGCGCACCTGCGCGTGCCCGCCGCCTGACCATTTCACAGCCCGGGTCGCGGGGTTCCCGGTCCTCGCGCCATGATGGGTGAGTTGTGACTGACGTAGACCTCGACCTCAGGGCGCTACCGCAGCCGCCGAAAAACCCGCTGCCGTATCGGCAGTTGCTGCCCCTGGTGCGCAATTTCCACACCGGGCAGGAAGTGCTGCGCCGCATCGGAGGGCCGGTGATCCGGCTCAAACTCGGCCCGAAGTGGATGATCCCGCAGATCGTCGTGGTCACCTCACCGGCAGGGATCCGCGACGTTCTCGCACGCCACCATGCCTCGGCCGAACGGTGCCGGGTCCACGACGAAGTGCGCGATCTCGGTGGCGAAAGCCTCTTCGTCCTGCCCAACGATCCGTGGGTGCCGCGTCGCCGGGCGCTGCAACCCGTGTTCACCAAGCCCAGCGTGCGCAGCTTCGGCGGACACATGTCGCGGGCGGCCGAGATGGTCGGCGAGGGCTGGGGTGCGCACGCGCACGTGAACCTCGATGACGAATGCCGCCGGCTGACGATGCGGTCGCTGGGCCGGTCGATCCTCGGCCTGGACCTCGACGCGAAGGCCGACGTGATCGCCGGCCCGTTGCCCGTCGCGGCGGGTTACGCCGCCGACCGGGCACTGAAACCGGTGCGGGCGCCGCGCTGGCTGCCAACCCCTCAGCGCCGCCGGGCCAACGCCGCGGTGGCGCAGATGAAGGCCGTCACGTCCGAGATCCTGCAGGCCTGCCGGGCCGATCCCACCCGGGACGCGCCCCTGGTCCACGCGCTGATCAACGCCTCGGATCCGGAGACCGGGCTGGCGCTGTCCGACGACGACATCTGCAACGAACTGCTGGTGTTCATGCTGGCCGGTCACGACACGACCGCCACCCTGCTGACCTACGCGCTGTGGGCACTCGGACACCATCCGGACGTCCAGGACCGCGTCGCCGCCGAGGCCCGCGCAATCGGTGACCGCCTCCTGACCCCTGATGACGTCGGCCGTCTCGGATACACCGTGCAGGTGCTCAACGAGGCACTCAGGCTGTGCCCACCTGCCGCGGGCGTCGGCAGACTGGCGCTGCGCGACGTCGAAATCGACGGCTACCGCGTTGAGGCGGGCACCCTGGTGGGTGTCGGGATCTACGCGGTCCATCGGGACCCCGCGCTGTGGGACCGCCCCTTGGAATTCGACCCGGAGCGCTTCAGCCCACAGAACGTCAAGGAACGCGACCGCTGGCAGTTCATCCCGTTCGCTGGCGGGCCACGTGCGTGCATCGGCCAGCACTTCGCGATGCTGGAGGCGACGCTCGCGCTGGCCACGCTGATCAGGACCCACGAAATCCGTTCGGCCGACGATGATTTCCCACTCGAGACGCCCTACACCACCGTCGCCGCCGGTCCGATATGGGCCCGCGTGCACCGCAGGACCTGAAGCCCAAGCACCTGGTGACGGCGCGTTGTGGAATTCGGCGCTGGAGTCGCCTTCCGCGGCCTATGCTGATGCCGACCGTAGCCCTGAACACGACGGCGTCTCTGTGGCCATTGACACGCTAGCCAGCGTCCTTCCCGCAAAAATCCTCGCGCGCAAAGCCGTTGCTGTGGCAACTGTTTTGCTCATTCTCGCTGTCGTTCCCTCATGTGGCCACGCCGCACAGACAGCGGTCGGCGCAAGCGTGCCTGCGACGCCCGCCCAGAGCGCAGTTGCCTCACCGCGGCCGGCGCCAGCGGTGCACCCCAGCCCTTCGCCGCCGCGTCGGGCCGCGGTGACCGCTGATTTCACCGCGGTGTCCAGGCTGATCGACAACGCGATCGCGGCACACCGGCTGCCGGGTGCTGTGGTGCTGGTCGGGCACGGGGGTGGGACCGTCTTCCACCATGCCTACGGCGCGCGCAAGTTCGCCGGCGAACCGGGACTCGACGGGTCGGCCACCCCGGCAGAGCCGATGACCGAGGACACGATCTTCGACCTGGCGTCATTGACCAAGAGCCTCGCCACGGCGGTTGCCGTCATGCAGCTCTACGAACAAGGCAGGATCCAGCTCGACGATCCCGTGCAGAAGTACTTGCCCGGCTTCAACCCGGCGGACGATCCGCAGCGCGCCAGGGTGACGGTGCGCATGCTGCTCACCCACTTCTCGGGTGAAGTGCCGGACGTCAACCTCGACGATCCCTGGGGACTGAACGGCGCCGACAAAAACGAGGGCATCACTCGCGCGCTCACCGCACCGCTGCAGTCCGGGCCCGGTGAGGTCTTCCGCTATTCCGACATCAATTTCATCCTGCTCGGCGCGCTGATCGAGCGCGTCACCGGCGAGCCGGAAGACGTCTATGTCGAGCGCAATGTCTTTGCCCCGCTCGGCATGTCGGATACGCACTATCTTCCGCCCGCGAAGGCATGTGGTCCCCACACAGTGAAAGGGGCCGCGTTGAGATGGGCTCCCGCGGGTCGAGGCGGCGTACCGGTGCGCTGTCCCGCGGGCACGTGGAGCACCGATCTCCTCTCGCGCATCGCGCCGACGGCCCATGACGACGAAGGCCGCCGCGATCCGAGGACCAATCCCGACTACGGGCAGCTGCTGCGGGGTGCTGTGCACGACGGGACGGCGCGTCGCATGGGTGGCGTGGCCGGGCACGCCGGGGTGTTCTCCACGGCGCACGATGTCGGCATGTTCGCGCAGGCCCTGCTCGACCGGCTTGCGAACCGCCCGAGCGCGTTTCCGCTCGAGAAAGCGACACTCGAGCTGATGACGACCCCTCAGCAGCCCGGGCACACGCCCCGACAGATCGACGCGGCGCGCGACACCGCAGCGGGAGCCGCGAAGAGGGCACCCAACGCACGGCTGGCGCCGCACTATCCGGCGATCAGGGGACAGAATCTGCGCGGTCTCGGATGGGACATCGACACGGCGCACTCCCAGCCGCGGGGGATGGTCTTCCCCGTCGGCGGCTTCGGCCACACCGGCTTCACCGGAACCTCGGTGTGGATCGACCCGGGTTCAGACACCTACGTCGTTCTCCTGGCGAACGCGATTCATCCGTGGGGCAACCCACCGATCTCTATGCTGCGCGGTGAGGTGGCCACGGCGGCAGCGCGGGCCCTCGGTCTCTACAGCGAGGCGCCGCGCTGAGTCGCGTCACGTCCTGTCGAGATCCCACTGCCCGAAATCGCTCGCCAGGACCTCGTCCACATCGACGTTGGTGCCGGCCATACGGACACCCGGCTCCGAAGCGGTGACGACGACGGATTGATAGAGCACCGCCCTGGGCTCGCGCTCACCACCGGACCACGCTTTCGTCTGCCAGGCCCACCAGTGCCCCGGCGCGGTCGAGCGGCCGATCACGCCGTCTTCGATCGCCCACGCACACGCCTGAGAGTGTCCGTAGACGCCGGTGCGGTTCACTCCCAACACCGAGTTGATTCCCCGCAGCCACTCGACGGCGACGCTTTTCCAGGTGTCGAGGTCGATGTCCTCGTCGATACTGAAGAAGATCGGTGCCCCAACCGGCCCACCGGCCGCGTCGTGCAGCCGCAGGGCGGTCTGGGCGTCCGCGACGCCACCGCCATATCCGCGGGTGTAGTCCGAGGGTGTGGGCCAGCCGGGCTTGCCGTACTGGTAGCAGCTGACGACGTGCAGACCCGCCGCGCGCAGCGCATCCGCGTAGCCGCGGGTGACCGGCTTGAAATCGAAGTCCGCACCGGGCCGTAACTCGGACACGTATACGAGCGCCCCGTCGAAGCCCGCCGCTTTGATCTGGTCCGGGGGGACCAACCGATGCGTGAAGTCGATCAGCCTCATATCGGCGGCCGATGCCTTCTGCGCGGCGACGGTCGCGACCACCGAGCCGAACGCCAGGAGAGCCGGCGCGGAAAGACCGTAGATGAGCGCTTTGCGCCGGGAGACGGATCGCGGCCCGCCACGACCGGACTGCGTGGGCCGATCATGCACGGCGCGATGGTAACAACGGTGCTGTCAGGTCCGGGGCCGGTCAGCGAAAGATCATGCGGGGCGGCCGCGGGGAGTGGGTCGTCCTCTCACTCCGTGCTGTCGAGTCGGTCACCGACGTAGTGCAGCAGCGCGGGATCGGTGGAGTCGAACCGGTCGACTTCCTCGCCCCCGTCGCACCGGAGCAGGGCAATCGTCACGCCGCCGGGGGTCCGGGACACCACGGTCCACAGTGCGCCGCTGTCCTGCCAGCGCTTGAGCTCCTCGACTCGGTCCCGCTCAGTCATGGAATCCACCATCCCATGGGGCGGAACACCCGTGGCTAGGCTGACGGCGTGCACGCAGCCTGGGCGGTGGCGGTCGCCGCGCTCTTCGTGTGGTTGGGGATGGTGCTCGCGATCTCGTTCCTCGAAGCACCGTTGAAGTTCCGGGCCCCGGGAGTGACGCTGCCGCTCGGGCTGGGGATCGGGCGGCTGGTGTTCCGCGCGCTCAATGTCAGCGAGGCGGTGCTGGCAGTCGTGGTGGCGGTGTCCTTCATCGTGCATCCACCCGCGGTGAGTGTCGCCGTCTCCGCGGCGGCGGCCGTCGTGGTTTTGCTCGCGCAGGTGCTCGCGGTGCGTCCCCGGCTCAGCCGTCGGTCGGACGCGGTGCTCGCCGGAGCGGACGGCCCGCGGTCACGTGCGCATTACGTGTACATCGCGCTCGAGCTCGTCAAGGTGGTCGCGCTGATCGTGGCCGGGGTCCTGCTGCTCGCGGCATGAGACGTAGGTAAACCTACCCTCAGTCGCTCCGGTAGGCTCGTCGCTCAAATGACCGAGATCGAAGAGGCGCCCACGCCGGTCCTGCCACGTGAGCTGACGACCGTCTCCGACGAGGTGCGCGCCGTGCCCGCCCCGCCGCTGCCCGTGTTGGCCGAGCCCTTCGCGCTGCGCCCCGCCGATGCGGACGCCGACGCGGAGATGGTCTCAGAGTGGATGAATCGGCCCCACCTCGTCGAGGCGTGGGAGTATCCGTGGCCGCCGGAGCGGTGGCGCCGACACCTCCGAGCCCAGATCGACGGCGAGTACTCGCGGCCGTTGATCGGCAGCTTCAAGGGCGCCGACGTGGTCTACGTCGAGCTGTACCGGGCCGCCAAGGACTCCATCGGGCCGCGCTATGACGCCGATCCGTACGACATCGGCATGCACGCGGCGATCGCCGACCTGAAGTTCGTCAATCGAGGGTTCGCGCCGTTGCTCCTGCCCCGCGTGGTGGCGAGCGTGTTCGAGATCGAACCGCGTTGCCGGCGCATCATGTTCGATCCCGACCACCGCAACACCGGAGCCCGGCGGGTCTGCGAATTCGCCGGATGCACCTTCCTCGGCGAACACGACATGGCGAACCGCCGGATGGCGCTGTATGCGTTCGAGCGCTAGTCGTCGCTGGTCGGCGATTTGATCAGCTCGTCGTAACCGTCGTAATCAGGCCTCATCGCCGCCGCGACCAGTTCCCACAGCACTTCGTCGGTGCCGCCGCCCACGCGGGCGAGCTTCATATCGCGCCACCACCGGCCCAGCGGTGTCTCCTCGGTCAGGTAGCCGGATCCGCCGAAGATGTGCATGCACTCCGACACCACCTCCTCACCCAGTCGCGCGGCGCTCACCTTGATCGCGGCGGCGGCGCGGAGATCGAGCCGGCCTCCGGCGGCGATGCCTGCCAGGGCGTAGCGCAGCATGTCCACCCGCGCCTGCAGGTCTGCCATCCGCATACGCAGGGCCTGATGCTCGTACAGGGTGTGGCCGAACTGGCTGCGTTTCATCATGCGGGCCAAAGTGATTCCGATGACACGCTGGCTGGCCCCGGCGACCTGCCCGGCGATCGACAGCCGTTCGTGGGCGAGACCCCATGAGATCGCGGCCAGCCCGGTTCCTGGCCGGGCGACGAGAGCGTCGGCCGGCACCCAGGTGTCGATGTGCACTGCGGCGGTGTCCAGGGGACCCGCGCCGACCTTCTTGTACGGCGCCTGCACCTGCACCTGGCTCGTCGGTACCGCGATGACGACGACGTTGCCGTGCCGGCTGGTCGGATCGTGGTCGACGTTGCGGGCCACCACCATGATGTGATCGGCGATCGGCGACAGGGAGACGAACTTCTTGATCCCGCGGACCTCGTAACCGTCACGGGCAGAACGCACTTCGGTGCCGACGATCTGCAGGTCCGACCCGCCTGACGTCTCGGAGGCGCCGATGCACAACACCGCCTCGCCCCGGATCGCCTGCTCGCAGATGGTGCGGAGGTAGTCGTTCTTGGCGAACCGGCGCAGCAGGGCGATCGCCGAATCGTGCAGGCTGACACCCACGCCGATGCCGGCCGAACCCAGCCGGCCCAGCTCCAGGGCGAGCGCGATCAACTTCGCGACATCGGGCTGCTGACCGTCGCCCCACTTCTGCGCGAACACACCGGACCGGCCGAGATGCTCGATGAGCTGGCGTGGAAAGCGTTCGGTCACTTCGGCTTCCGCTGTCCACGCCGTGACCTGGTCGTCGAAGACCCGGTCGAGCAGATCCTGGTAGTCGTCGGTGCTCTGGGCTGTCCCGGTCGTCCCCGTCACCGGCTGACCTCCTCCATCTTTCGTTTGACCTCCAGGCGGCGCAGCTTGCCCGACGACGTCCGCGGGAGCGCACCGGGCTCGAGGAACACCACGTTCGACGGCACGACACCGCATTCCGATGCCACCCGCTGCACGAGTTCACTGCGGGCGGCCGGTTCGTCGGTCCCGCGGAACTCGGCGGCGATGACCAGTCCGGGCCGCAGGGCGCTCTCGCCGGTGCCGACGGCAACGACCGCACCCTCGCGGACGCCCTTCACCTGCGCGGCGACCCGTTCCACCTCGGCGGGGAAGATGTTGCGCCCGGCGACGGTGATCAGTTCCTTGGCCCGCCCGCACACGACCAGTCCACCGTCGACGAAGTAGCCGAGATCGCCGGTGGGAAACCATGATTCGGGTGCCAACGGCGTCTCGCCGACATAGCCCGTCATCATCGACGATCCGCGGACCTCGATCTCACCGGTCTCCCGGCCCTCGACGTGCTCGGTGGCGCCGTCGACCGGAGCGATCCGCACCTGCATACCCGCGATCGCCTGACCGACGACGGCATGTGTGCGGCGGAGGTAGCGTCCGCTGTCGGTGCTGACCTCCACCTCGTCGACCTGCAGGCCGGATCCGAGCAGCGGAACCGTGACCGCACAGTTGGATTCGGCGAGCCCGTAGGAGGGGGACAGGGCGGCGGCGTCGAAGCCGAAGCGGGCCATCTCGGTGGCGAACCGCTGCGTGCCGTCGCAGTCGACGGGCTCACCGCCGTTGAGGGCGAAGCGCAACGCCCCCAGGTCGACATCGGCGAGTCGGCTGCCGTACTTGCCGATCAGCCCGTAGGCCATGTTGGGCGCCGCGGTCATGGTGGCCGCGCTGGCGGTCAGCCACTGCACCCAGTTGAACGGGGATGCCGCGAACGCCGACGTCGGCGCCTGCCGGAGCCCCGAACCGCTCAGCGCGCAGGAGAGCAGGAACGTCAGGCCCATGTCGTGGTAGAGCGGCAACCAGGAACAGCCGACGTCATCGGAGGTGATGTCGATGCGGGTCTGCAGGCCGCGCAGATTCGCCAGCACCGCCTCGGGGGAGAGGGCAGCCGTGCGCGGCGTGCCGGTCGACCCGGCGGTGCCCTGCAGCACCGCGAACTCGCCGCCGGTCGTGGGCGGGGTGAACGTCGTGGAGCGCCGCGGTTGCGCGATCTCCGTCACGTCGTGCACCGGGACCACACTCGCGGCCGCGCGCAGCGCGTCGAACTGCTCGCCGTGGCTGAGCACCATGCGCGCCCCGATCGCCGCACACCGCTGCGTGGTGTTCTGCGCCCACTGCGAGAGGTCGGCACCGCGGACGGGGCCGGGGAGGATCGACAGCGCGGCACCGGCATACAGGGTTCCGGGGATCGCTGCGATGAACTCCACGGTGGGTTCCCCGACGAGCACCACCACGGTCGCCTCGTCGTCGGCGATTCGCGCGGCGACGTTCTCCGCCCGCTGGTGCACTTCCGGCCACGGGTGGTGGCGCCAGGTTCCGTTGTCGAGGACGGCGAGGTCCTGGCCGCTGGACGTCATCGCATCGGCCAGCGCTGACGCCAGCGGGTTCACGGGTTGCTCTGCGAGCTCGGCACCTTCGCCAGGATCGCGGCCTCGAGATCGCCGACGGTGTCGCAGCTCAACAGGTCTTCCTCGGTCAGCGCGACACCGAGACGGTCCTCGATGGCGACCATTCCGACGGCGAACGCGACCGAGTCCAGTCCGACGTCGTCGATCAGTCTGGACTCGCGGGTCACCCGACGGATGTCGACGTTCATGTCGTCGCGCAGGATCTCCGTCAGGGCTGCGCTGACGGGCTCTGGATTACTCGTTTGCACGCGCACGGACGGTACACGTCTTGGTCAGGTAAGGCTAGGCTTACCGCGGTCGGCGCGCGTAGGTCACATCGTTCCGCGGCGGACGCCGCCGTCGATCGACACCGCACCCGGAACCTTCTCGACGGTGACCACTCCGTGCTGCGCGGTCAGTGCGTCGGCCACCTGGAATCCGGCCGCGATCCGCTCCGGCGTGTCGACCACGAGCGTTGTCACCGGCACCCGCCGACCGATACGGAACACGCTGTCGGCGAGGGGTGCCGAGCCGTTCTGGAAGCCCCACACGGCGCGCAGCACGGTCACGCCCGCAGTCTGGTGGATGGCGCGCAGGCGCGTGACCAGGGCGCGATGGATCGGCACGCCGTCGTGCAACGCCGATGCGCACGTCTGCACGCTCAACGTCTGAAGTGCGCCGGCGTCGCGGGGCTGCTCCGGCGGGGGCGAGAGCAGCCTGCCGCCGAGCTTGCATGTGGTGACCGCCTCGACGGTCAGCATCTGCAGACCGGGCATGGCGCGCAGTTCGGCGATCGCCGGGACCGCCCGCTCGCGCGGTCCGGTGGCAATCACCATGGCCGGCACCTCCACGTTGCGGCCGAAGAACGCCGCACGCCGTCGTTGCCCGCCAGCCGTGCCGTCGACGCCGAGATAGGCGGTCGCCGCGTGGAACCCGTGCCGTTGCAGCACGTCACACACGGCGACGTGGGCGAGCGCCCCCGAGACCCGATGACCGCGTTGGACATAGACCGTGACTTTGACCGACGGTCCGGCCGGCATCGGTCCGTCCGCCGGCGTCAGCGATTCGAGCGTGACGAGCCCGCGCGTGACGAGCCCGACCGTGTCCGCCGCCAGTTGCCGCATCTTGGCTGCGGTGTCGACAGCCATGACCGCTATCGGCGGGTCCTCGGACCCGGTCAGCGTGAGATCGCTGCGGAGTTCGTGCCGCGGGCCGAAGCCCGCGATGCCACGGATCACGATGCTGGTCGTGATCGACGCGGCGGTGTAGAGGTCGAGCAGTGCGTCGGCGGTGAACCGGTCACCGCTGCGCTGCCGCTCGCCGAAGTACGCCGTCGACTTCGCCAGGTCGCCGCTCACAGCCGGCCTCCGAGCCACAGGCCGGTCGCGGCGGCGACCAGGCCGAGCACGACACTGCCCGCGACGTTGGCCATCGCCGGCCAGGCGCGGCGCTCCTCGGCGAGCCGATGTGTCTCCAACATCCAGGTGGAGAACGTGGTGTAGGACCCGATGAACCCGACGCCGAACAGCAGTGCGAGGTGTGGGCTCAACGCCACACCGCCCAGAAAGCCGAGTACGAGGGCGCCGCTGACGTTGACCACCAGCGTTCCGAGCGGGAAGGGCCGTCCCAGCGCCGAGGTCACGGCGCGGTCAACGAGGAAGCGGGCCACCGCCCCCGCCCCGCCGAGAACCATCACACCCGCCCACAGGATCATCGGCTGATCCGCGCCCGTCGCACGAGCGCGGTGGCGATGACGATCGCCACCAATCCGGCCGCCAGGCTCGCGGCGGTGTAGCCGGCGGCGAGGACGACGTGCCCCTGTTCGAGCATCCGCACCGTCTCCACCTGCATCGTGGAGAACGTCGTCAGACCGCCGCACAGGCCGGTCCCCAGCAGCGGACGCCGGTAACTCGACACCGGCAGGCGTTCCAGCAACCGGGTGGTGAAGTAGCCGAGCAGAAACGCTCCCACGATGTTGACGGTGAACGTCGGCCACGGCCACCGGCCCGGCTCCGCGGCAGCGAATTCCTCGAACGCCGCGCGTGCCAGCGTGCCCAGCGCTCCACCGACGAACACCGCCGTCAGTTCACGACGGTCGAAACGGGGCATGACGGAGAGTATGGCTGGGAATACCCCAGCCGTCGGGCAGCGCGACGTGACAAGGGAGCAGAATCGAGATCATGGCGGCCAACCCCCGCGCCGGGCAGCCGGCGCAACCCGAAGACCTCATCGACGTCGCTTCGGTCGTGACGGCGTACTACGCCGTCGAACCCGATCCTGACGACGTCGCCCAGCAGGTGGCGTTCGGCACGTCCGGGCACCGCGGCTCGAGTTTGGACGCCGCGTTCAACGAAGCGCACATCCTGGCCACCACGCAGGCGATCGTCGAGTACCGCGCCGCCCAGGGGACCACCGGCCCGCTGTTCATCGGCCGCGACACCCACGCGCTGTCGGAACCGGCGTGGACCTCAGCGCTCGAGGTGCTCGCCGCCAACGACGTTGTGGCGATGATCGATTCGGCCGGCCGCTACACGCCCACCCCGGCGGTCAGCCATGCCATCTTGAGCTTCAACCGGGGGCGCGACGCCGACCTCGCCGACGGTATCGTCGTCACCCCGTCGCACAATCCGCCGCGCGACGGCGGTTTCAAGTACAACCCGCCCAACGGCGGGCCCGCCGACTCCGACGCCACCGGTGTGATCGCCAACCGGGCGAACGAGATCCTGCGCGACGGGCTGCGCGCGGTCAAACGGGTGCCGCTGGCCCGGGCGCTGCAGACTGCACAGCGCCACGACTACCTCAACGCCTACATCGAGGACCTCCCGAACGTCGTCGACGTCCACGCGATCCGTGCTGAAGGCGTACGCATCGGCGCCGACCCTCTCGGCGGTGCCAGCGTCGACTACTGGGGGGCCATCGCCGAACGCCACGGCCTGAACCTCACCGTGGTCAACCCGCTGGTGGATGCGACGTGGCGGTTCATGACTCTTGACGGCGACGGCAAGATCCGCATGGACTGCAGTTCGCCGAACGCGATGGCGTCTCTGATCGGCAAGATCGGGGACTATCAGATCGCCACCGGCAACGACGCCGACTCCGACCGGCACGGCATCGTCACCCCAGACGGCGGACTGATGAACCCGAACCACTACCTCGCGGTGGCGATCGACTATCTGTTCACCCACCGGCCCGACTGGCCGACGGCCACCGCGGTGGGCAAGACCGCGGTGAGTTCGTCGATCATCGACCGCGTGGTGGCCGGCCTCGGCCGCACCCTGACCGAGGTGCCCGTCGGGTTCAAGTGGTTCGTCGACGGATTGATCGGCGGCACAATCGGATTCGGCGGGGAGGAAAGCGCCGGGGCGTCGTTCCTGCGGACCGACGGCACCGTGTGGACGACCGACAAGGACGGCATCATCCTCGCGTTGCTGGCCTCGGAGGTCCTCGCGGTGACGGGGTCGACACCGTCGCAGCGCTATGCCGAACTCGCCGACAAGTATGGCGCGCCGACCTATGCGCGTATCGACGCGCCGGCCGACCGCGAGCAGAAGGCGCGGCTGGCCAAGCTGTCGCCCGAGCAGGTCACCGCCACCGAACTCGCGGGGGAGCCGATCACCGCGAAACTGACCGCCGCACCGGGCAACAACGCCCCGCTGGGGGGGCTGAAGGTCACCACGGAAAACGCGTGGTTCGCCGCGCGCCCGTCGGGCACCGAGGACGTGTACAAAATCTACGCCGAATCCTTCAAGGGACCCGAGCATCTCGCCGAGGTTCAGGATGCCGCGCGTGAAGTGGTGGCGGCGGTCATTTCGTGAGTTCACGGACGGAGGGTGACTGTCCGCAGAAGACGAAGCAGCGGCTGCCGCGCGAAGTCTGGGTGCTGGTCGCCGCGAATGTCGTGGTGGCGCTGGGCTACGGGGTGGTGGCCCCGGTGCTGCCGCAGTACGCGCGGCACTTCGGTGTCAGCATCAGCGCCGCGACATTCGTCATCACCGCGTTCGCCGTGATGCGTCTGGTGGGTGCGCCACCGGCGGGCCTGCTCGTTCAGCGATTGGGGGAGCGCAGCGTCTACATCAGCGGCCTGATCATCGTCGCGTTGTCGACGGCGGCGTGCGCGTTCGCCGAAACCTATTGGCAACTCCTGGTTTTCCGCTCCCTGGGCGGGATCGGATCGGCGATGTTCACGGTGTCGTCGCTGGGGCTGATGATCCGGATATCGCCCAGCGACGCGCGTGGCCGCGTCGCGGGGCTGTTCTCGTCAGGGTTCATGATCGGCTCCGTGGGCGGGCCCATCCTGGGCAGCCTCACCGTGGGCTTCGGTCTGTCGGCGCCGTTCCTGATCTACGGTGCCGCACTGCTGGTCGCCGCGACCGTCGTGTTCGTCAGCCTGCGCAACTCCGCCGTCGTCGGCCGGCCTGACGAGGACGAGGAGCCGCCCGTCCCGTTCCGGACGGTGTTCCGGCACCCTGCTTACCGGGCGGCACTGTTCTCCAACTTCGCGACCGGGTGGGCATCGTTCGGGTTGCGTATTGCGCTGGTGCCCCTGTTCGTCGTGGAGGTGCTGGGCCGGGGGCCGGGTGCGGCCGGGCTGGCGCTCACGGCGTTCGCGGTGGGCAACATCTCGGTGGTCATTCCCAGTGGATATCTGTCGGACCGCCTCGGGCGGCGCAAGCTGTTGATCGCCGGGCTCACCCTGGCGGCCGTGTCCACGGCGCTGGTGGGCTTCACCACGTCGCTGCCGGTATTTCTGGCGGCGGCCTATGTCGCCGGCGCCGCCACCGGCATCTTCGTCTCGCCGCAGCAGGCCGCCGTCGCCGACGTGGTGGGAAACAAGTCGCGAGGCGGGACGGCGGTCGCGACGTTCCAGATGATGGCGGATTTCGGTTCGATCGGCGGCTCACTGCTGGTTGGCCTCATCGCGCAATACACGTCGTTCGGGTGGGCATTCCTGGTCAGCGGCGTCATCCTGGGTGTGGCGGCGGTGGGCTGGGTCTTCGCGCCCGAGACGCGGCCGCAGCCCTCCACCGACCACACACCGGCGCGGGCGATCGGACCTGAGGCCGGTGGGGAAGTGCCGTGACCAGCGATTTTGAGCGGCCACCCCGCGTGGTGTAACTTCGGTGAGCACGACATCACGGGGCTATGGCGCAGTTGGTAGCGCACCACACTGGCAGTGTGGGGGTCAGGGGTTCGAATCCCCTTAGCTCCACAAACGACAAACCCGCTCCGGCCACTGGCCGGGGCGGGTTTCTTGTTTGCGGAGCGGTGCCCTGTTCGGCCTGATTGTCCTCACTCTGTCCTACGGCCACTCGGCGGCGGTGGCGGTGATCGCCTTCTGCTCGGGGGAGTCCAGGTCCGCGGGGGGTCGTAGGGGCTGAGCAGACCGGCCTCCTTGCACCGCCGCACCCACGCCTTCACGGTGTCCAGCCTGGCGGGCGTCCGGCGGCGGCGCCGCCTCGATAACCGGACCCCACCGCTGGACGTCGTCCATCGCCGTTGCCCGGCCGCGAATTGGTCGGCACCGTCGCTGGGCCGGGCGGCCCACTCTGGCCGCTGCACCTCGACGTCGCCCGCTAAGTGCTCTCGCTCGGCGGTGTGCCCCACCGACGAACTGGCCGAGTGGCTGGCCGTGGCGCGCCAGCGGGCACGGCTACACCTGGGGGCAGTGCCTGGACCGCTACCTCGAAGCCAGCGCGGCGCGCGCCGATGCCAAACAGGGCGACGCTCGGGAGAAGCTGCTCCTCAAGGGTTTCGCGACAACGACTCAATTGCGTTCGGTGGTGATCGTCGAAGCCGGGGCGGTGGTCCGCAGATGTGTTCCGCACCTGCCCGGCTTCGACCCACCGCCAGCGACAGGCGCACGCCCGGTGATGCCGCGTGAACCGGCCTGGTCGAACCCAGGACTGCCCAGCACAGGACGCGCAGGACCAGGCAGCGCGAAAACAATTCTGCAACCATGAAGCGATGACCGCCCGAAATCGCGATCTCGCGGCGCTGTTGTTCCTGCGCGCGTCGGTCTGCCCGCGGACGGTAGGGTCCGCCGAGTCCCGGGCTTACGACGCGACGAGGTCGCTCTTCTCGCTGGGGCGTCCACCGACTACTTCACGAGGCTCGAACAGGGCCGTCCGATCATTCCTTCTGGTGGCGCGCTCGCTGCGATTGCCAAAGCCCTCGGCCTCGATGCGACAGGTCGCGCTCACCTCGGTCACCTCACCGGGGCGCCGCTCATGCGCACGAGACCGCGCGGGCAACGGGACCACGTTTGCACTTGTGGAGGAACTTGCCTCGGTCAGCGAGGACTTCCGAACCTGGTGGGCCGAGCATCGGGTGTATCAGCGCACCCATGGAACGAATAGATTGCGGCATCCCATCGTCTTTCGCTGCCGTCTCGTCGCGGAAAATGCACGGCCACAACACACTTGGGGCAGGTCAGCTGGGGCGTCGAGCGGAAGTCAACCCGCACAATACAATTCGATCATTGGAGGCCTTTCATGTCACCGTCATCTTCAAGGGATGACCACCCCAACAATGCCCCCGGCGTTCCCATGTTGTTTCCGCCGTGGCTAGAGCGGCTGCAGATCAAGCGCATCAATCCGGTGCTGCGACCGCTGTCGAAGCGCATGCCTGGTCTCGCGGTTATCAAGCATCGCGGCCGTACGTCGGGCAAGGAATACGAGACCATCGTCACCGCCTACCGCAAAGGCAATGTGCTGGCGATCGGGTTGGTGCACGGCAAGACCAATTGGGTGAAGAATGTCCTGGCGGCCGGCGAGGCGTACATCCACGTCGCCCGGAACGACCTCCACCTGGTGAACCCCCGAGTTCTGCCCGCGGGCACGGTCGACCCCACCCTCCCGCGCATGGCTCAGCTCTGCGCGAAGCGCTCCGGCGTGTTTGTCGCGGACATAAGGTGACAATCGCACGAGCGACCTCCATCGGCCGCGCGACGACGCGGCAGCACCACGCGTCACCGAGCTGCGTTCGACCGAGACAACCCGCCGCTAATGTCAGTTCCGGGGTGAGTTCTAGATAACGTCGCAACACTGACCGACCACTTGAGGTTAACAGGGTTGCGAATAGGTCAGCGGGACAACGGTCTTGAAGGACCATGCCTGGTCGGCGGTTGAGTTCGTGTTCGACGGCCAGCAGGCGCGCCGGTGGGTGGTTGACGAGCTTATCGATGTAGCACACTGCGCGCGGGGGTCATGCCAACGTCGAGATCGTCCCTCGCGAAGGCAGCCCTTCCTTTGGGTTTCATATGAGATCAGCGCCGACAGGACACCGCCCCCTAGCGTTCGGGACACCGGCCGGTGAGACACGAAGGGGCACAGTATGACAACTGACGAGCCGCACGACGCGGCAGACGTGCCAGGCGTTCGGAGGCGTACCTTCATCGGTGCCTCGGTCGCGATCGGCGGTGCCCTGGGTGCGCTACCGCTGCTCAACGGCTGCGCCAGCGACCAGGACGGGGACCCGGCCGCCGCCCCGACGACGGTGCGGATGCGCATCAACGGTGAGGACCGCGAGCTCGAGGTCGACACGCGCACCTCTTTGCTCGACCTGCTTCGCGAACGTGCCGGGCTCACCGGCACCAAGAAGGGGTGCGACCAGGGTGCCTGCGGCGCGTGCACCATTCACCTCGACGGCGTACGCATCGTCTCCTGCCTCACGCTGGCTGTGATGCACGACGGCGCCGACATCACAACGATCGAGGGCTTGGAACGCGACGGCCTGCTGCACCCGCTGCAGCAGGCGTTCATCGACCACGACGCCCTGCAGTGCGGCTACTGCACGCCCGGCCAGATCCTGTCCGGGATCGCGTGCATCCGTGAAGGTCGGGCCGGGTCTCCCGCGGAGATCCGAGAGTCCATGAGCGGCAACCTCTGCCGGTGCGGTGCGTATGTCAATATCGTCGACGCGGTGGCCGCCGTCGCGCAGCGGGGGGTGTGACCGTGTACCCGTTCACCTTCGCCACCGCCGCTGACGAGCAAACGGCTCTCGACGCGGGCCGATCCGGCAGCCGCTATATCGCCGGCGGCACCACGCTGATCGACCTCATGCGCGAAACTGTCGAACGGCCCGCCTCGGTCGTCGACATCAACGCCCTGCCCTACCGCGACATCGACGCCGACCGGTACCGGCTGCGCATCGGCGCGCTGGTGCGCATGTCCGAACTCGCCGCCCACCCCGTCGTGCGGTCGGAGTACCCGGTCATCGCACAAGCGCTCAACCTCAGTGCCTCAGCACAACTGCGCAACATGGCGTCGATCGGCGGCAACCTCATGCAGCGACCGCGATGCCTGTACTTCCGCGACGTCACCTCCGCCTGCAACCGTCGTGAGCCAGGTAGCGGCTGCCCCGCGATCGGTGGGCGCAACCGCACGCACGCCATCCTCGGGACCAGCGAGCATTGTGTCGCCACCCACCCGTCGGACCTGGCGGTCGCGCTGGTCGCCCTGGACGCGCGAGTCATGCTGCGCCACAGCGCAGGTGAGCGCTCGGTGGCGCTCACGGAGTTCTTCCGCATGCCCGGCACATCCCCAGAGCGCGAGCACAACCTCGAACCCGGACAGATGATCGTCGCCGTCGAGGTCCCTGCCGCGCCGAGCGCACGCCGGTCTGGCTATCTGAAGGTACGCGACCGCGCGTCGTACGAATTCGCGATCACCTCGGCCGCGGTGGCGCTCGACATGCAAGGGACGACGATCCGCGCGGCGCGGGTGGCCGCGGGTGGGGTGGGCACAGTGCCGTGGCGGCTGCCCGCCGTCGAGCGTGCGCTGACCGGTCGGCCGGCCAACCCCGACGTGCTGCGCGCCGCCGCGGACATCGCCGCCGAGGGCAGCAAGCCCCTGTCGGAGAACGGTTTCAAGGTGGAGCTACTCAAGCGCACCGTTGCGCGCCAACTCGAGACGATCGCGGGCGCGCGATGACGGCGCCGTTGGCGTCTGGGGCGGCGGTCGGGCGGGCGGTGACTCGGGTGGACGGCCGCCTCAAGGTAACCGGGCAGGCGCGCTACGCGGCGGACGCCGAGGTTCCCGGTGTCCTGTTCGCGTCGCTGGTCGGTGCCACCGTGGCGCGGGGCACGGTCGATGCGGTCGACGGCGATGCCGCCCGACGGGCCCCTGACGTAGTCGATGTCATCAGTGATTTCGGCGGGCTCACGCTGCCGTACGACGCCAAACGGGTGGCGGCGTTCGGGCAGGCGGTGGCCGTCGTCGTCGCGGCGACGCTGGAAGCCGCGACCCACGCCGCGTCGTTGGTCACCGTCCGCTATGCGACGCAGCCGCCGCTGACAGACATTGATTCCCCCGATGCCGTGTTGGAGCTGCCCAGCGGCGAAGAGGATTACTCGCGGGGGGATCCCGACGGTGGACTGCGCAGCGCGGCCGTCGTCACCGACTTGCGGTACTCGATGGAGCGGCACAACCACAACCCGATGGAGATCAACGCCACCGTAGCGCGGTGGGAGGGTGACCGGCTCACTGTCTGGGACAAGGTGCAGTCCGTCAGCGGCGCGCAGCGGGAGTACGCGGAGGCCCTCGGCATCCCCGCCGAACGTGTGCACGTGATCTCGCCGTTCGTCGGCGGCGCGTTCGGCAACGCGGGCCGGGTGTTTCCGCACCAGCTGCTCACCGCGTATGTGGCGCGCCGGGTCGGTCGGCCGGTCAAGTTGATGCTGACGCGGCGACAGCTGTACGCGGTCACGGGGTATCGGCCGAGGAGTCGGCAGCGACTCGCGATTGGCGCCGACCGGTCGGGCCGCATTGCGGCGATTGTGCACGAGTGCAGAGTCGAGGTGTCCCGGTACGACCCCTACATCGACGACCTCACCGGGCCGGCCCGGTTCATGTATCAGGCCCCGGGCATGCGGTCGACGTTGCGGACCGTCGCGCTGGACGTCAACCCGGGCAACCAAATGCGCGGTCCGGGCCCGCTGTCGGGCAACTTCTCGTTGGAGTGCGCGATGGACGACCTCGCTTACCGGCTCGGGATTGATCCAATCGAGTTGCGGCTGCGCAACGAGCCGACGCGCCACCAGGAGAGGGACGTGGCGTTCACCACCAGGCGGCTCACCGAGTGTCTGCGCTCGGGTGCGGCGGCGTTCGGGTGGTCGCGACGCAACGCCGTTCCCGGTGCGGCGCGGGAGGACGGTCAACTCATCGGGATGGGTGTGGCGGCGGCCAGCTTCTCCACGATCGTCAGCCCGTGCGCCGCGTCGGCCCGGGTCCGCAACGACGGCGTCGTCGATATCGCCTGCGGTGCAAGTGATATCGGTCCGGGTACCTATACTGCCGTTACGCAGGTCGGTGCTGACGCCCTCGGCGTGGCGCTGCATCGCGTTCGTCTCACGCTGGGGGACAGCGCGCTACCCGAGGCGCCCGGTCAGACCGGCTCGCGGATCATGGCCAGTGCCGGATCGGCCGTCCAGAATGTCGGCCTGCTGCTGCGTGACCGATTTGTGCGGATGGCGGTCACCGACCCCGGGTCGCCGCTGAATGGGACACCGCCCGGGGAGGTCGACGTGGTCGCCGGGCGGATGGCGGTCCGAGGGGATCCGGCGCGCGCGGAGCGCTATGAAGATCTGCTGCGCCGCCGCCGGTTGGACCATTTGGCCGCCGAACAACCGTGGACGCCGGGGGATGGGGCGCAACGGTATTCGATAAGCGCATATGGTGCGGTGTTCGCCGAGGTGGCTGTGGACGAGTCGGTTGGAACCGTGGGGGTTCGGCGTATGTTCGCCACTTACGATGCGGGCCGCATCATCAACCCGTTGTTGGCGCGGAGTCAGGCCATCGGCGGTATGGTGATGGGCATCGGCGCTGCCCTGCTGGAGGCGACGCATCTCGACCACCGCGACGGGCGGATCGTCAACGCGAACATGGCCGATTACCTGGTGCCCATCAACGCCGATGTGCCCGAGTTGGATGCGGAGTACCTGCCGGGGGAGGACCTGATCGCCGACCCGCTCGGGGTCAAGGGCATCGGCGAATTGGTGATCGTCGGGATTCCCGCCGCGATCGGCAACGCCGTATTCAATGCGACCGGACGACGGGTCACCGACCTTCCGATAACGTTGGACAAAGTGCTCTGACCGCGCGTCAGCGGCGTCCTCTACCCACCCCACACGAAGGTCGCGACGTCTCTGGAAGCCGTTCCGCGAATAATGAAAGAAAGCCGTAGACCGGTAATGCCAGCGCCAAGGCTTCAGCCGTCGCCATTACGCTGCGTGCTGCGGTGCTCGGCCACCGTTCGGAACGGCGCGGCGAGATCGGCTCGGCTGGTCATGCGCTCGAACAGCCGTGGCGCTGCCATGGAAGCCACCGCAATCATCCTCGGCGCTCCTCGCATGACCAGGACGTCGGGCAGATCCTTCTCCACTGCTTCGACGACGGCGACACCCACCGCGTCGGCAGGCATGTCTCCGGCGGGTTTCGGTGCCACCACCCCGAATTCCTTCTGCATCGTCGCATACATCCCGTCCCCGGCCATGAACCCCGGGCAGATCACCGAGGCGCTCACGTTCCAACCTCGGTCCTGTGCCGTCATGCGAAGCGCGCGGGTGTACCCGACAAGACCGAATTTGGTTGCGCTGTAGGACTCCTGGTAGGCGGAGGCCACGAGCCCCGACATCGAGGACATATTAACGATGTGACCTCGGCCGCGGTCGAGCATTCCGGGTAGCGCAGTTCTGGTCAGCAGCATCGGTGCCAACAGGTTGACATCGGTCATGTCGCCGAGTTCATCGAGGTCCGCCTCCTCTGGCCGGCAGGCGGCTTCAATCCCAGCGTTGTTGACGAGCACGTCGATGCGTCCAGTCAGGTCAAGTGTCCGCTGCACCAGGGAGGCCGCCTGCCCGCGATCGCTGAGATCGACCACTACGGTCGATACGCTGACACCGGTGGCGGCGCGCACGCTGGCGGCGACGTCCTCGAGCCCACCCGAATTGCGCGCCGCCAGAACCACGTTCATTCCCCGGCCCGCCAACGCCAAGGCGATGTGGCGACCGAGTCCGCGGGACGCGCCCGTGATGAGCGCTACATCCCCATGATGAATCTTCATCAATCTCCTGACAGTCGGCTTTCCATGACTCCATGGCGCGGCATGTCACCGCGCCGGCTTTGGCCGCGTATGGACTATGAGCGGGAATCGAGGACCGGCATAGCTTTCGGTCGTGCTCGTCGCGTCTCAGCCCGGTGATCCAAGGAAACCCAGCAGCAGGATCGCGAATGCCACTAGCTGATCGAGCGTCCGAGAGCTCGCTGACGTGTCCGCTGGGATCGCTTCGTCGGTCCTACTCATCCATGGAGCCAACGATAATCGTCGGCGGCGCTATGTCGGTGGGTGTACTTGACCCACCTTTGTCGCGACAGTTCCTCGGCCCCTCGCGTATAAGCGGCTCGGCTCCGTCCTGTACACGTAGTTGAGGACGGGTTCGTGTGGTCGGGCCAGCGAGATTCGTCCGCCGCCACCGTTTCGAAACCCTTGACCGTAGCGCGCTTTCGCTCGCGCCACCTCGAAGGCGGCCGTCTCCAGCGCCTGGCGCGGTGCAGTTCACAGGTCATGTCCGGGCTCTTTCGCACCGATGGCGTCCTTGCCCTCTGCTCGGCCAACCTGACCCGAGATGCCCTCCGAGAGGGTCCAGACCACGGACTCGTCGTACAAAGCCGCCATCTCGTCGGCATTCCCGAACGCCAAGGCCAGCTTCTTCGCCATACACATCGCAGTTCTCATTTCTTCTTCGGTTATTGGTTGATCGTTCGGGCGCGACGTCCCGGCGGCGCGAGTTGATCGACCGACGGTTCCGGCGAGCGTTCGCCAATTGCCCTCCGGGAAACAGCAATTGGCGGCGGGCGCAAGTCACCTAGATGAGACGTTCGGTGATGAGGCTGTTCGGCAATTACGCCCGTGTTCTTCTCTTTGGGGGAGGCCGCGACGGTCGATGAGGTGATCACGGCTCGTTGGGCTTTCGCGCCGCGGGCGGCGCGCAGAACGCGCAGGGTGCCTTCGCGGCCCGGCACCGTGACGGCGCCGCCAGTGACGGCCTCAGGCCTGTGTCCAGAGGCGCAACGCCGCGGTCACGACGGCTGCTGCGACCACGGCCGGAAGAAAGGGCACCCTCAGCCAGAAGAGCACTGCGGCGGTCGCAACGCCGGCGAGTGGTGCTCCGATGACGAGCTGTCGGTCCTCTACCGCCACCCCGGTTGCGATGAGGCCGGCGAGCAGCGCCGCCGGCAGGAGGTCGGCGGTGCGGCGGACGGGTCCGCTCTTCACGAAATTCCCCGGAATGAAGTATCCGATGATCTTGAAGAGGAGACATGCCAACGACGCGAGCACCAGGATCCACCACAGACTCATTTCTCGGGCCTGCTCCCACCGAACAGGTTCATCGTGCCGACGAGGATGGCGATGACCACAGTGAGCAGTACCGGAACTCCGGTGGGAACCCACGGCGCCGCAGCAACCGCCACCGCGGCGGAGACGAGCGCGACCATCAGAGCCTTCCGTTGCTTGAGTTGCGGCCACAGCAGTCCGAGGAATGCGGCCGGCGCGGCCGCGTCCAAGCCGAGTGCCCGTACGTCGCCGATTGCCTGACCCAGCAGCGCGCCGAACAACGAACTGATGTTCCAGACGACGAACGTGCCAATCCCGGTGACCCAGAATCCCAGACGCGTCAACGGTACCGTCGGCTGTGCCGTTGCCACGGCAGTGGATTCGTCGATGGTCAGGTGCGCGGCGGCTAGGCGTCTCCACCGAGCGGGCCGAATAATCGGTGCGAGCGTCACCGCATAGAACATATTGCGTACGCCCAACAACGCTGCGTTCGCGATCGCCGGTCCTCCCGCGGCGGTTCCACCCGCCGCGATGATCCCCACCAGCGCGAACTGAGAGCCGCCGGTGAACATGACCACACTCAGGAAGCACGTCTGCCAGACGTCCAGTCCGGCTGCGACCGCGACCGCACCGTAGGGGATCCCGTAGGTGGCCACGGTGAACGCCACCAGTAAGCCCTTAGCCCGTACCCGCGCAGGATCATTGTCAGCGGGCATCGCTCGGCTCATGCAGATAGTCCTTTCGCCACATTCCGGCCGACCCGGACCTCGGACCCGTTTAGAACGACCGTTGTGCTCGCTGCACGGGGACACTGCCAGTGTTGGCCATCGTGTGAAAAGGCTAAATCTCCAGCATTATTCGCGGTACCTGATCGAGCGATCCAAGAGCTCGCTGACGTGCCCGCTGGGATCGCTTCGTCGGTCCTACTCCGTCAATGGAGCCAACGATAATCGTCGGCGGCGCTATGTCGGTGGGTGTACTTGACCCACCTTTGTCGCCACAGTTCCTCGGCCCCTCGCGTATAAGCGGCTCGGCTCCGTCCTGTACACGTAGTTGAGGACGGGTTCGCGTGGGTCGGCCAGCGGGACTCGTCCGCCACCGTTTCGAAACCCACGACCGTAACGCGTTTTCACTCGCGGAATCTCGACAAGGCGGCGGGGCCTGGTACGGGCAGTCATAGGACCACGAAGCCCTGGCAGAACCCATTCGGGCCGGCACATGATGGGATTGTGACATCCGCCCCCGCGAATGATCCGATCCAGGCCGCCACCAGGGGAGCCATGACCGTCCGCGACCGAATGAGGATGGCGCAGTGAATCAGAACCGAAAGGTGGCAAGCATCATCACCATCACGAACATGCTCGGCGGGATCTTGGCCACCGCCGAGGGCGTCGCTTTCAATCCCGTCGGGACACCGACGCCACGGGTCGGGAGTTGAGCGCGACAGCGGTTTTCCTGCACGGTGTTCCGGAGACAAGTGTGGTCTGGAACGGCCTGCGCGAGCGCCTCGCGGACGATGGGGTGGAAACGGTGGCGCTCGACCTCCCGGGCTTCGGCTCCCCGCGTCCCGCGGGTTTCGGTGCGACGAAGGACGAGTATGCGGCATGGCTTGCGGAGACGCTGCGCAATGTCGGGGGGCCGGTAGACGTGGTCGGGCACGATTGGGGTGCCGGAATCGTCCTTCGGACAGTGACGGCGTTCGACGTGCCGGTGCGCAGCTGGGTCGTAGACTGCGGCTCTGTATTTCATCCCAACTATCAGTGGCACGAGATGGCGCAGGTGTGGCGGACACCCGGTCGCGGTGAAGAGTGGATAGCAGCCTTCGTAGCCAGCGATCCTTCCAATGCCGCGGCGCCGGGTGAACCTGGCTGGCTGAAGAGCGCCTTCTTGACGTTGTGCCCGAATGCGGCTGACAGATCGAAACTCAACGCAAGCATTGACACCACGATGGGCGGCTGCATCCTCGACCTCTACCGGTCGGCGACGCCCAACATCCATGCTGACTGGGCCACGGAGCTGTCCCGACCCTCGCAAATACCCGGGCTGGTTCTGCGGGGAACTGCCGACGAATCAGATGATCCGGCCGCTTCCGTGGAAGTCGCCGCCCGGCTGGGTGCTCGAACCGCCGAGCTGGACGGCCTTGGCCACTGGTGGATGATGGAGGATCCGGAGGCGACTGCGATGACGTTGTGTTCCTTCTGGGAATCACTCTGACGACGTCGGCGCCGGCGCGGTACCGCAATCTGTAGCGCATGGATGGCCGACAGCTTCGTCGCTCAGGCCAGACATCCGATCACTGCTGCTCGTTTAACAGGTCTGCCACCAGAATTCGTTGGTGACGATGACAGAAATACACAAGCCAACGGCGATTTGACAGGACTGGACAAGATGAACGACTTCGACGACCGGATCGCCCGCGTGAACGCCACTTTGAGAGATGAAATCGGACCGACGAAGGTGCACTTCGCCGGTCCAGGGTATGAGGACGCGCGGCAACGCATCTACAACGCCGGAATCGACTTCGCTCCTCGGCTGGTCGTGACGCCTGAAAGGACTGCTGACGTCCGCGCTGCGGTGCTCGCGACGGTCAAGCACGATGTGGAACTCTCTGTGCTCGGCGGCGGTAATGACTGGTCCGGGCGCTCGGTACGGGGGGATGTCGTCATCGACTTGACGCGAATGCAGCAGGTTCTGATCGACGGGGATGTTGCGATCGTTGGCGGAGGAGCCACGCTCGCGCAACTCGCTGACGTCGCCGAGCAGTACGGACTAGCAGCAGCCACGGGGTCGATGGGACGCGTCGGTGTTGTTGGCCTGACACTCGGCGGCGGCTACGGACCTCTCACCGGACGAATTGGAATGGCGCTGGACAACCTGCTCGGCGCAGAGGTCGTACTGGCCGATGGTCGTGTGGTGTCGACGGATGCGGACAACGAACCCGATCTCTTTTGGGCGCTGCGCGGCGGCGGCGGCAACTTCGGTGTGGTCACGACGATGCGGGTTCAGCTGCATCCCATCCCGTCGGTGTCAGCCGGGACGATCGCATTCCCGCTGGATCAAGCCCCTGATGTTCTCCGTCGGTACGGCGCGCTGGTCGAGCAGTTCCCAGACGAGCTCACCGAAACGTTGGGCTTTCAGCAGAGCCCGGATGGCGGTGTGCTGCTCGTCATACTGCACGCCTGGAGCGGTCCTGAGTCCGAGGACGCACGCGTACGAGACTTCGTGGCCGGACTTGGTGATCCCGTGCTGGTACAGGTGCAGCGACAATCCCCGGCGCAGATGCTGCGAGAGGTGGACACGCTGCTGACGGTCGCTAGGTCGAAACTGGTGTGTCGCACCGTCACCGTGCCAGAACTGAGCACCGAGGCCATCCGGATCATGGTCGAGGCAATGAAGGAACGGCCATCTCCGCTGAGTTACATTGGCATGCATCCGTTTCACGGCGCACCAGAGCGTATCCCCCTAGAATCGACTGCCTTCGGTATCCGGCAACGTCACGTCCTGATCGGGTTCTTTGCGATGTGGGAAGACGGCGACGACGCTGAAAATCGCGCGTGGGCCGACGCGAACGTGGCCGCGTTGAGCGCGCACGCGCTTGAGAGCGCCTATCCCAATTACTTCGGCGACGACCGCCCCGAGCAGGCGGCGGTGGCGTACGGCCCGAATGCTGGCCGGCTGCTACGCCTGAAGACGCGATACGACCCGAACAGCGTCTTCCGGGCAATATCACTGCAGTGAGGCCGAGCGTGACAGCCCTCGACTTATTGGTTCGCGTGAACTTGCCGGTGAGGACGCCATCACTGAGCGGTCCCCACGGAACAACTCCGAGTCCCAACTCCCTTGCCATCGGCATCAATTCGCCCTCGACAGTTCGATCCCGCAGCGAATACATACCGGGTTTGCAGGATCTGCGAATCGTCGATTCCACGCACGAGCGCAAGGCGTTGATGGCTGAACTGTCCGATGCCTTCACGCTGAATGCTGGCCAGATCGCCACCACGTCGTTCGCGGCGATCGTGACAGGTGTCGGCGGGCTACTGACTCTCGAATCAGTGCTCGGTCTTTGGGGTGAACGCGCTCATCGAAAGTTCCCGGGTGTGCTCGCCGGAATTCCAAACCTGATGGCGGGGTCAGTGTGTCGGTTGGCGAGTGCCGGTGGCGGCTCGGCGGTGGGTGTCCGTGGTGGTCGCGTAGGCGGTAGGACTCCCGTCGAGGTTGATGACCCACGGATCGGTGTACGTTCAAATTCGTGAGTAGCGACGATCTAGTGCAGCACATCGTGTTGGGTGACGTCGAGGTCATCCGTGTCATTGAATGGCATGAGCCGTTCTTGCCGACAAATGAGTTTCTCCCAGAGGTTGCCGCCGAGGTGTGGACGCGCAACGCGAACTGGCTGGCTCCTGACCACTGGCAGCCCGAATCTGACCGGATGGTCATCGCGCTCCAGTCGTGGGTACTGCGAAGCGGCGGCCGCACTATCCTGGTTGACACGGGCGCGGGAAGTGGGCGCGCGCGACCGGGAATGGCGCCCTGGTTTGACCAGCGTGAGAGCGATCTGCTGGCGGTACTCGCTGAAGCCGGTGTTGAACCGGGAGACGTCGACGTAGTTGTCAATACGCATCTGCACGTCGATCACGTAGGCGGGAACACCGTCGACGCAGGCGGCGAGTGGGTGCCCGCATTTCCCAACGCCGAGTACCTGATTCCCGCCGCCGACGACGCCCACTATGGTCCAACCAATGCGAGCGGAGAAGGGTTGGGAGAGGTCGACCGGCTCGTCTATGAGGACAGTATCGCCCCGATCCACGAGGCGGGACAGGCCGTGCTGTGGGAAGGGCTGTACACCATCGACGAACACCTCACCTTGGAATCGGCACCCGGCCACACGCCCGGTGCGTCGGTTCTCAGGCTCGCATCTGGGAGTGATCGGGCTGTGTTCTCCGGAGATGTATTGCATAGCCCGGTGCAGATTCTCGATCCCTGTTGCAGCAGCGCTTACTGCTATGCGCCGCAGCAAGCGGCTGACAGTCGCCGTCGCATACTGGAGCGGGCCGCCGATGAACGCGAGTTGCTCATCCCCGGGCACTTCGGTGGTGCAGGCGCACTGGAAGTCAGGCGGAGCAATGGCGAATTTGCCCTCGGCCAGTGGGCTAACTTCAGCCCGGGGTCGGCGAAAAGCGGAACCACCTAAGCGAACACCGCCGATGCGGCGGTCCGCCGGTCCTCGGTCACGCGCCCGTGGACGGCCTGAGTCATCCGGTCGGACGTCCGAGGCGACCACATCCCGAAGGTCGAGCGTTTACAGCTGGCTCAGCTCTGCCCCTCCGCCTGCCGACAGTGCGGCCAGAAGGCGCAGTGATCCATCAGCCGTAGCGTGTCAGGCCGTCGCCGCGGCTGGCCGCGGCGACGGCTGCGTCGGTGTTTCGTCGAGCCGGAGGAGCCCGTAAAGGCGGTACACAACGCCGGTTCGGGGCCACACCGCGCCGACCCAGATCGCTACTGCGGCAAGCGGTGCGCCGATGAACCACCCTGTGAGGTGGATGAGCACACTGGCCACGATCGCAGACAGCAGGCAAACCCCGAAGACCGTGCTCAGCATCGCGGCCAGCAGGGCTAGCGCGCCGGGCTGGTCGACGCCGTCGGAACGGAAGCCCTCCCGCATCGAGTCGAGCATCACCCACAACATGACGACGACGATGACGCTCATGCCGGCCAACGTCAGCGCCACCGGTGAGGTGAGCCAACGTCCTATCCTGTCCAGTGCCTCACCGAAGGACGGATCAGCCGGCCACGAATGGAAGGTTTCTTGATCAGCGGAGAAGAAGCGCTGGTAGCCGCGACCGTCCCAGCCGTGAACCAGCACGAAGAACATGGCGAAGTATCCGAGACAGACTTGCAGGACGGCCGCATAGTGGTGTCCGGCGAGGATGAGTCGTTCGGCGACCCAATAACCGAGAAGTCCCTGAGTGACGTTGGTGATGGCGAACATCGTCACCAGCCAAGCCGGTATCGAAGCGTGGTCGGTGGCGACTTGCATCGTCTCCCAATCGGGGAACGCCCACAATAGGTATATCCCGCTGGCAGCGAACAGCACCGCGCAATACAGCAGGGTGACGGCTCGATGCGGTGAGCTGAACCGCGCCCAGCGGTTGGGCGCTGGGCCGGACGCGGATGCGTGGCGACCGGCGCGAGTGATTTGACGGGTGGCCGCGACGGCGAACCCTGCGCCGATCGCGTACGACCAGAAGACATCTACTTGGACCATTCGGTTACCTCCAGATGTGGTTGGCCCTCGTCAGATTGGGTTGGGCCCGACTAAGGCGGGGCAGAGCGCAACATCTTCGTGCCGCTTGGCTGGTGGAATCTGTCGGCTGTCCCATTGGACTGGAAGGCAGAGGGACTCGAGGAGCCTGAGACAGCGAGCCGATTCAGTCAGGTGCAGGTCGGGATAAGCCGCATACAGGGCTTGCGGCGCGATCGCGCCTTCGATGCGAGCCAGGCCGATGTTCACCAATCCCCCTCCTCGAAGCGATCCTGGCGGCGATCACGCAGTAAAGATACGCGTGAGACGTTAAGACAATCAATGTCTCAAGTGCTTCGCTGTTACGCTAACGCGAGTTGCCGGCTAGGGCAAGGAGAATTGGTGCCATCGACACGTACAGCGGACTTCGTGCGGCGACTCGCCGACCCCGATCCGGCTGTCCTGGCCCGCATTCGCGAGACCGACGCGATCACCACCCGCATCCTGGATGCCACTCTTGAGCAGGCTGAACTCGTCGGAGTGCGGCGCACCACCATGGAGGACGTGGCCCGCCGAAGCGGCGTGGGTCGGGCCACGCTCTACCGCCGGTTTCCCACCAAGGACGTTCTCATCGACGCTGTGGTGCTCGCCGAAGCGCACCGGTACCTCGACGGGATCGCCCAAGCGCGCGCGCACGCCGCCACGCTCGAGGACCGCCTGGTGTACGGCACCGTCTTCACCGTGACGTTTCTGCGCGAACACACCCTGCTGAAGAAAGTGTTACGTACCGAGCCAGAAACGATTCTGCCAAGCCTGACCATCGACGCCGGTGCCATTCTCGACTTCGCGATCGACTACACGGCCGAGCAATTACGTACCGACCTCTACGGAAAGGAACGCACAACCGCCGCCCAGGACCGCCACCTGAGAACCGCCGCCGAGTTGCACACGCGACTCACGCTGTCGTTCATCGTCACCCCACATACCGGCATCAAACTCGCGACACTCGATGACACCCGGGCATATGTACGCACCTACCTGCTGCCGATGATCACCACACCGCAGTGAAACCGCTGCGCCGTCAGCCTCGGCCGTCGGGCTGATCGTTGTTCTTCTGCGCCCCCCAACCGTGCACCCGGTCGATCTCGATCAACGCGCTGACGCGCGGGCGCTCCCGGTCGGGGTACGGCTTGCCCTGATAGTGCTGCGACAGCGCATCGATGTCGGCGAGGCCGTCGTCGTCGTACATCTCGGTGACGTGGCCGATGAGGGTGAGGTGGGTGTACCAATCGGTGCCGTCGATGACCGTGAGTGACACGCGCGGCTCGTTGCGCATGTGCGCCAAGCGCTTCCGGGCGACGTCCATGTTGACCAGCACGCGGTCGTCGTCTCGTAGGAGGTACCAGGTGGCAGCGGATACCGGTTGTCCGTCGGATCGGACGGTGCAGATGACGGCGGGATTCGGATTCGACAGCATCTTCTTGGCGTCGTCGGTCAGCTTTGGTGATGTCATGTGAAGGGGATGCCCGAACCGCCGTGGCCTCAACCGGCCGGGTCCCGGTTCACCAACCGCCGATCCAGCCCTCGAAGATCGCCTCGGGTTCGTCCTCGGGGCGCTGCGAGCGGCCGACGAGGAAGTCGAAATCGCACCCCTGGTGAGCCTGCAGCACGTGTTCGCCGTACATGGCGGCGTAGCCCCGTTCGTGGCGGGCTCGTTCAGGCACCAACTGGGCTCGGCGCTCGGATAATTCAGGGTCCGACACGAGCACGTCCAGGGTGCCGCGGCGGGCGTCGAGGGCGATGACGTCCCCGTCGCGCACCAACGCGAGCGGGCCGCCCACAGCTGATTCCGGGCTGACGTGCAGTACGCAGGTGCCGTACGCGGTGCCGCTCATCCGGGCATCGGAGATCCGGACCATGTCGGTCACGCCCTGCTTGAGCAGCTTGCTGGGAATCGGCAGCTGACCCCACTCGGGCATGCCCGGGGCGCCCCGCGGCCCCGCCGACCGCAGCACCAGCACGGAATCGGCCGTGACCTCGAGGTCGGGGTCGTCGAACCGGCGCATCAGATCCTTCATGTCCTCGAATACCACCGCAGGCCCGCGGTGGACGAGCAGCTCGGGGGTGGCCGCGCTGCACTTGATCACCGCCCCGTTGGGAGCGAGGTTGCCGCGCACCACCGCAAGTCCGCCCGGTGGCTGGAACGGCTGGCTCACCGGCGCGATGACGGACGCATCGGTCGCCGCGGCGGTGGGCAGGTTGTCGGCGACGGTCTTGCCGGTGACGGTGAGGGCGTCGGTGTGCAGCAGCGACTCGACCGACTTCATCACCGCCGGGATCCCGCCGGCATGGAAGACCTGCTCGACGAGATGCTCCCCGGCCGGGCGCACATTGACCACCAGCGGGGTACGCGCCGACAGTTCGTGGAACCGGTCCAGCGACAACGGCACGCCGACGCGGCCCGCGATCGCCAGTAGATGCACGATAGCGTTGGTCGATCCGCCGACAGCCAGCATCAGCGTGATCGCGTTGTCGAAGGCCTCGGCGGTCATCACCTGCGACGGGCGCAGCCGCTCTAGGGCCAACCCGACGGCACGGGCCCCGATCTCCTCGGCGACCTGCATCCGGCGCGAGTCCATGGCCGGCACCGCGGCACTCCCGGGCAGGGTCATGCCGAGACCCTCCACGATGGTGGCCATCGTGGACGCCGTCCCCATCTCCGGGCAGTGTCCCCGTGACGGTCCGGCCGCCGCCTCCAACCGCCCGTACTCGGCCATCGACATGCGCCCGGCCCGGACGTCGTCGATGTACTCCCACAGGTCGGTGCCCACCCCGAGCTGCTTGCCGTTGAACACGGCGGGGGCGGCCGGTCCGCCGGTCAGCGCTATGGCGGGAATGTCCGCGCTGGCCGCCCCCATCAGCTGCGCGGGCACCGTCTTGTCGCACCCACCGAGCAGGACGACGGCGTCGAACGGGTAGGCCCGGATCGACTCCTCGACGTCCATCGCCATCAGGTTGCGGAACAGCATGGTGGTCGGCTTCATCAGCTGTTCGCCCAGCGACATGGTCGGGAACTCCAGCGGGAACCCGCCCGCCGCCAGCACCCCGCGGCGCACCGAGTCGGCCAGACCGCGAAAGTGCATGTTGCAGTTGACTACTTCGGACCACGAGTTGCAGATCCCGACGATCGGACGACCCTCGAACGCCATCCGTGAGAACCCCGACGCCCGCATCGCCGAGCGGTGCACGAAGCCGGGAACGTCGTTACCCGCGAACCACTTCGCGCTTCTGAGTTGGGATGAATCTGATGCCACGGCTTCTGCTCCTCGCCGGCTCAGCGGACTCTGGCGGCGTACGCGGTGACCTTGCGCAGCGCGGGTTGGCGTGCGGCGCGGTAGCCGACCCAGCGGCCGGGTTTCGTGGCCATCAGGGTGCCGACCAGCCGCTGCTGCCACGGAACCTTCCGCCTGCCGGCCGGGGCCCTCGGCGCAGAGACGGGTGCGGCGACGCCCGCCGCGTCGGCGAGGGCTACCTTGGCGGCGTTGTGACCGTTGGCCCCCATCACACCACCGCCGGGATGCGTACCGGAACCGCACAGGTAGTAATTGCGCACGGGCGTGCGGTAATTCGACAGTTCCGGAATGGGCCGCGCCCCGAACAGCTGGTCGAGCATCATGCTGCCGTGGAAGATGTTCCCATCGGTGATGAGGTACTCGTCGTTGAGGTCATCGGGCGTGATGATCACGCGGTCGAGGATGTGCTCGCGCAGGTTGGGAGCGTAGGTGAACAGGTCCTCGAGCACGAGGTCGGCCCACTTCTGCTTCTCCGCCGCCCAGGTGGTCCCGGCCAGCTCGGACGGGAGCTGCTGGATCCCCAACGTCATCGTGTGCAGGCCCGCCGGCGCCAGCGAGTCGTCGGTCACCGACTGCGTGACGGCCTCGATGACGAAGGTGCTCGGGAACGTCCCTCGCCGCTGCGCTTCGTAGGCCTCCTCGAAGGCCTCCCGGCTGGGCCCGAGCAGCTGATGCCCGTGATGCTGCGGGCCCTCCGATGCGTCGGCGAACGGGAGATACTGCGGCAGTTCGTCGATCAGAAGGTGGATGCGGGCCATCGAACCGCGGGTGTCGATCGCCTCGACGTCGCGAACGAGCTTGGCCGGCAGCACGCCCGGTTCGACGAGTTTGAGCAGCGACCGTTTGGGGTCGGCGTTGGAGAACACCTGCCCGGCGGTGATGACGGTGCCGTCCGCCAGGCGCACCCCGGTGGCCGTTCCGCGTTCCACGACCACCGTGTCGACGGGAGTCGAGGTGCGGATCGTCGCGCCGTGATGACGCGCGCCTGCGGCCAGCGCCTCGCTGATGGCCCCCATCCCGCCGCGGGCCATGCCGAACTGCCCGAAGTTGCCGTTGAACTCGCCCCAGGAATGGTGGCCGTAAGTGTAGGCCGTTCCGGGCGACGACGGACCGCCGAAGATCGAGACCATCCCGAAGAACGTCAGCATGCTCTTGATGCGCTCGTCCTCGAAGTACCGGTCGAGCAGATCACGCACCGAGAGCAGGGTGAACTCGTTGAACAGCGTCTGTTCGCCTGCCGCCTCGAACGCCGCGAAAACCTCCGACCGCTGCGGCGGGGGAGTCAGCAGGTACGGGGTGACGAGTCCCGCGAAACGCTGCAACCGCATGCCGAAGTCGAGGAACGCCTGGGCGTCGCTCTTGTTGATCTTCTCCAGTTCGCGCAGTGTCCGGTCGGTCTCCTTCCACATCGTGAACGAGGTGCCGTCACGAAACAGGCTGAATGACAACGCATCACCCTGGTACAGCTCCAGACCGAACCTGGCCAGCTCGAGTTCGTCGATGATCTCGGGCCGCAGCAGTCCGGCGATGAACGCGCACGACGACCACTTGCTGCCGGGGATCAGCTCCTCGGTGACGCAGGCGCCGCCGACCACGTTGCGGGCCTCGAGAACCAGCACCCGCTTTCCCGCGCGGGCCAGGTAGTTGGCGGTGACCAGGCCGTTGTGACCCGCGCCGATGATGACGGCGTCGTAGTCGGGTGTCTCGCTCATGTCAGATCTCCTGTGGCATGGGTGATTTGCGGGTCAGCAGCGTGGTGACGCTGCCTGGTTCGACGAGTTCGTCGAACCGCTCGACCACGGGTTTGAGTTCCGGTGCGGTGTCGCGGACGCGTTCCCACTCCGGCCACGACGTCACCGTCATGATCTCGACGACGTCGGTGCCGGACGGGCTCTCGGTCAGATAGACGTCGAAACCCAGCACGACGTCGAAGGCCAAACACCTGGGCCGGTCGAGCTCGGCCGAGAATCGTTCGAACTGCTGGGAGCTGACACCAGGCCGCAACCGGAACGTGTTGATGGCACTGACCGCCATGTCAGGCGCTCGCGTGGTTGATCATCACGTGCTTGATCTCGGTGTACTCCTCGAGCGCGTACACCGACATGTCCTTGCCGTTGCCCGATTGCTTGAAACCGCCGTGCGGCATCTCGGGCGTCACCGGGGAGTGGTCGTTGACCCAGACCGTCCCGAACTGCAGTTCACTGGATGTCACCATGGCGCGTCCGACATCGCGGGTGAACACCGACGCAGCCAGGCCGTATTCGGTGTCGTTGGCCCAGGCGACGACGTCGTCGCTGTCGCTGAAGCGCGTCACCGAAGTGACGGGCCCGAATACTTCGGCACTGATGATCTCGTCGTCTTGCCGGGCGCCGACCACGACGGTGGGGGCGGTGTAGAAACCGGTTCCGGGATTGTCACCCTGAATCAGCTCGGTGTGTCCGGTGGCCTTCGCGCGTGCGACGAAGCCTTCGACCCGGTCCCGGTGCGCGGCGGTGATCACTGGCCCCATCACGGTGGCCTCGTCGGCGAGGTCGCCGAGATTCAGTTCCTTGACGGCCTTCTCGAGCCCGGACAGCAGGTCGTCGTGTACCGAGTCGTGAACGTAGAGCCGCGAGGCCGCCATGCAGTCCTGGCCGGCATTGCCGAACGCACCCTGCATGATCTTCTCGACCGCGAGTGCCACATCGGCGTCGGGGTACACCAGCACCGGTGCCTTTCCGCCGAGTTCGAGGTGCAGTCGCTTGAGGTTGGAATCAGCCGATGCCCGCAACAGTGACCGGCCGGTTTCGACGGAACCGGTCAGTGACGACATCCGTACCAACGGGTGCGACACCAGGCGTGCACCAACGTCCTCGCCGTCACCGGTGACGATGTTCAGTACGCCTGAGGGAAAAAGGTCCTGCGCCAGCTCGGCGAGCCGCAGTACAGAGAACGGTGTGTGCTCGGAGGGCTTCAGCACCAGCGTATTTCCGGTCAGAAGCGCCGGGGAGATCTTCCAGATCGCCATCAACAGCGGAAAGTTCCAGGGGGCGACCGAACCGACGACGCCGAGGGGGTCCCGACGGATGATGCTGGTCGAGCCGCTGACGAATTCGCCTGCGGCACGACCCTCCAGGGTGCGCGCGGCGCCGGCGAAGAACCGGAGGTGGTCGGGGATCATCTCCATCTCCTCGAGCGCCGCGGTGATGGGCTTGCCGGCGTTGCGCGATTCGATCTCGGCGAGGGTGCGAGCGTCGTCTTCGATGCGGTCGGCCAGCTCGAGAAAGGCGCGGGCACGCTCGCCGACCGGCGTGCGTGCCCAGTCTCCGAATGCGGCGTGCGCGGCGGCCACTGCGCGATCGACGTCGGCGACACCGCCGCGGGCGATCTCGGCGAAGACCTCGCCGGTGGCGGGGGCGGGCACCTGATCGACGGCGCCGTCGGCCGCGTCGGTCCAGCTGCCTTCGATGAACATCTTGCTGTGGAAGGTCATGGTCTCTCCTGGTTCGTGGGTGTGGGTCGGTCCGGTTCGGGATGGGTGGGTCGGTGCCGCGTCAGCGGCCGGCGGGCTCCGCTGGCTGCCATGGTCAGCAGGTTGCGGACCTCCTCCTTCGAGATGGGTTGTTGCGCAATGGACATGTGCACCATGAGGCCTTCGATGACGACGTCGACCAATCGTGCGGTGGTGCGGTCGAAGTGCTCGGCCAGGGCGTCCTCGGCGCGTTCCATCCACCGTTGGGTCAGACGCCTGGTCTCGGGCCGGCGCACCGCGTCCCCGTACAACTCGTAGGTCACGGCGAGTTCATGGGGATGTCCCACGAGGTCGTCGGTGATAGCCGAGGCGATGCACTCGATGACGTCGTCGCCGTTGTGGCAGTTCGCCAGTCGCGCCTCGAAGCGGCCGGCCAACGTCTCCACGTGCGACTCGAACGCCCGGTGGACGATGTCGTCGAGGGTGGCGAAGTGGTAGGTGATCGACCCCAGTGGCACATCGGCGGCGGTGCCGATGGCGCGGTGGGTGATGCCTGCGACGCCGTCGCGGGCGAGCACCTCGAGGGCCGATGCCACGATGCGTTCCTTTCTGTCCGGGTCGTGTCGGCGCGGCCGCCGTGGTGTGTCCGTCATGCCCGCTCCTGAGCGTTGAGAACATTTGTACGCATCGCGATGAGGACAAATGTACGTAACGGCGGGTGATCGCGCGCGGCGAATCGTGAAATGCGGTGGGCTATCCCGTCTCGGCCGACTCACGTTCGTTGAGCGCCTGTCCGACGAGGGCGTACTTCGCCGGGGATGCCAACTTCAGGTAGACGCCGTACACCACGCCGGCCAGCAGGGCGAGGAACACCAGCGACACCATCAGGACCGCCATGGCGCCATGGACACCGAGCAGGATGTCGAGGCTGTCGAGGGTCAGGACGAAGAACGCGCCGAGGCCGACGATCGCGAGGATCGGGGCGACCACGGTGTTCCAGAGCCGCGTGTCGACGCCGGACCTGCGGAAGAACACGAAGATCGCGATGCCCGCGATGAGCTGGGACAGGATGACGCCGATGGTGCCGATGCCGGTGGCCCACGTGAACAACGTGGCGAAGGGATCCTGGCCGAACACCGCGAACAGCGCGATGACGATGCCGACGGTGACGCTCTGGACGATCGCGGCGACCCAGGGTGTCCGGCGGCCCGGCAGCGTCCACCCCAGCGGTTTCCACACCAACCCCTGCCTGCCGAGCGAGAACAGGTACCGGGACACGTTGTTGTGGAAGGTGACGATGGCCGCGAACGTCGCCGTCACGATCAGCACCTGGAAGACGAGCGAGATGTTGTGGCCGATGATGGTGTCACTGGCCGCGAAGATGAAGTTTCCGCCGGTCTCGGCGGCGATGCCGACCACCCGGTCGATGCCCAGTGCATTGACGATGAGCCAACCCGACACCGCGTAGAGCACACCCATGAAGGCGATGGACAGATACGTCGCGCGCGGGATGGTGCGGACGGGGTCGCGCGCTTCCTCGCCGTAGATCGCCGATCCCTCGAACCCGATGAAGGACGCATGCGCGAACATCAGCGCCACCCCCAACGCCCCGCTGAGCACGACGCTGGGGGCGAACGGCTCGAGAGAGAAGTCAGACACCGGTTCGGCGTCACCGACGAGGCTGAACGCGCTCAGAACGGTGATCATGGTGACCTCCAGCGTCATGAACACGCCGAGCACCTTCGCCCCGGAGTGCACGCCCTGCAGGCCGAGTCCCAGGCACAGCACCAAGGCTCCGAATGCATATACCCACCAGGGGATCTCGAGGCCGATCCGCGGGTTGATCAACTCTGATGCGTAGTAGCCGAAGCCGCCGTAGAGCCCCGCCTGAATGGCGTTGTAGGCGAAGATCGCCAGGAACGCCGACCCGAGCCCGGGTATGCGACCGAGCCCCAGCGTCACGTAGGCGTAGAACGCGCCGGCATTGGTGACATGGCGGCTCATCGCGACGTATCCGACCGCGAAGATCATCAGCACGACCGCCGCGATCACGAACGCTCCCGGCATGCCGACGCCGTTGCCCGCGCCGATGATTATGGGGTACAACGCCACCACGACGGTCAGCGGTGAGGCCGCGGCGATGATGTAGAAGAAGATGCTCGGCACGCCGAGGCTGTTCTCCTTGAGGCCGTGATTGCGTCGGCCGGTGCGCGGCGACGGGTCAGGCGGTGGGGACGTACCCGGCGTAGGCGCCGAAGGCGTCGCGACGGGCCGCCGCGGCGGTGAGGACTGAGTGACGTTGTCCATGATCGTTCATCTCTCGTGGTCTGTGTGCATGACAGTGCGTGGTGCCTGGCCTCCGGTCAACTCGACGCGTGATGGTCGGTGAACCGGGGTGGGGGAGCGGTTTCTCACCTCCTCATGTCGAGAGCGAGGTCGACGAGCAGGTCCTCCTGGCCGCCGACCATCGCCCGGCGGCCTGCTTCGACCAGCAGATCGCGGGTCTCGATGCCGACCTCGTCGGCGATGCGTTCGGCGTGCAGGAGGAAGCTGGAGTAAACACCGGCGAAGCCGAGGGTCAGCGTCTCGCGGTCGACACGGACCGGTCGCTGCTGCAACGGCCGGACGATGTCGTCGGCGGCGTCCATCAGCGCGTACAGATCGCACCCGTGCCGCCATCCGTTGAGTTCTGCGACGGCGATGAAGGCTTCCAACGGGCAGTTGCCCGCACCGGCGCCCAGACCGGCGAGCGAGGCGTCCACCCGGTGCGCGCCCTCCTCGACCGCGACCAGCGAGTTGGCCACTCCCAGGGCGAGATTGTGGTGGGCGTGCACGCCGATCGTCGTCGTCGGCGCCAGCGCGTCGCGGTAGGCGCGCACCCGGTCGCGCACGCCGGTCATGGTGAGCCGGCCACCGGAATCGGTGACGTAGACGCATTCGGCGCCGGCGTCCTCCATGATCTTCGCCTGCCCGGCCAGCAGGTCCGGTGGGCACAGGTGCGACATCATGAGGAATCCGGCGACGTCGAGTCCGAGGGCCCGCGCGGTGCCGATGTGCTGAGCGGCGATGTCGGCCTCGGTGCAGTGGGTGGCGACCCGCACCGACGTCACCCCCAGTTCGGCAGCCGCCCGCAGATCGTCCAGCGTGCCGATTCCCGGGATGAGAAGCGTTGTCAGCCGGGCATTCCGGACGACCTCGGCCGCGGCGGCGATCCAGTCGGAGTCGCCGTGGGCGCCGGCGCCGTAGGTGAGACTGCCGCCTGCCAGCCCGTCGCCGTGCGCGACCTCGATGGCCGATACGCCCGCCGTGTCGAGCGCACTGGCGATGCGCCGCACGTCGCTGAGGGTGAACGAATGGCCGACCGCGTGCATACCGTCGCGCAGCGTCACGTCCTGGACGTACACGGCAGTGGTCACCGGACGACCTCCGGGGTGAGCGTGACGCGCCGTTCGGTGACGCGCCGTTCGGTGACGAGGTGTTCGGCGACCCGCACGGCGGAGGCGGTCATGATGTCGAGGTTGCCCGCGTACGCCGGCAGGTAGTCGGCGGCGCCCTTCACCTCCAGGAAGACCGTCACCTGAAGCAGATCGGCGTGCCGGCCGGCCTCTCCGGCCAGCCTGCGCCGCCGATCTCCGGCCGGGACCCGCGACGACCGGATCTTTTGAGCCAGTCGGTAACCCGGCACATAGCGGGCCACCTCGGCGACCATGTCGGTGACCGCCGAGGCGATCACCGCCTCGTCGGTCGCAGAGACCAGCGCGGCCACGGTGTCGCGCATGAGCATCGGTGGCTCGGCGGGATTGAGCACGATGATCGCCTTGCCTCGGGCGGCCCCACCCACGCTCTCGATGGCGCGCGCCGTGGTCGTGGTGAATTCATCGATGTTGGCGCGCGTGCCCGGTCCCGCCGAGCGCGACGAGATGGCCGCGACGATCTCGGCGTAGTGCACGTCGGTGACGCCTGCCAGCGCCGCGACGACCGGGATGGTGGCCTGGCCGCCGCACGTCACCATGTTGAGGTTGCGGTGGCCGGCGAGCCGGGACATGTTGACCGCGGGTACGACGAAGGGTCCGATCGCGGCGGGGGTGAGGTCGACGACCGACCGGCCGGAGGCCGCGAGCTTCGCATCGTTGACCAGGTGGGCACCGGCGCTGGTGGCATCGAAGACCACCTCAACGCCCTCGAAGGCGTCGAGGTCGAGCAGCCCGTCGACGCCGCCGGCGGTGACCGCCACCCCGTGTGCGGCGGCCCTGGCGAGGCCGTCGCTGGCGGGATCGATGCCGGCCACGGCGGCGACCTGGAGCACCTCCGACCGGAGCAGTTTCATCATCAGATCGGTGCCGATGTTGCCCGAACCGATGATGGCGGCCCGATGACGTTGTGTCACTTCATCCTCCGTCGTGCCGCGGGTGTCAGTTGGTGAGGGCGTGCGCCGCGGCGCGGGGTGCCGGGGAGACCGCGACGTCGGGGGAGTTGGTCTCGACGAGTTCGTTGAGGATCGCGGCGTGGCGGACCTTGTGGCGGACGAGTTCTTCGTGGAACTCGGGCCGGACCCAGCCGTTGTACATCACGGCCTCCGACTCGCCGGGCTCGACTTTGAAGTACACCGGGCCCGCCACGCGGGCGATGTCGCCGGCCTCCCACAGCCGGTTCATCCCACCGAACGACTCGAAGGTCTCGGCCCAGACGTCGAGCGGGATGTCGATCGAGCGCCGGATGGCGGCGAGCATCGGCCGGGAGAGATCGCCGACAGGGTTGACGCTGTCGGCGCCGAGGTTCTGCAGGATGCGGATCGAGGCCGGGTTGGCGTGACCGGCGTAGACCGAGATCTTGAACTTGGCGTCGGCGGGGATCTGGCCGGCGTCGCGTGCCTTGTTCAGGATGTCGAGGACTCCTTCGTCCCACACCAGCACCCCGCGGATGCCGGTGGAGAAGATGCGCAGGTAGTCGTCGAGCAGGTACCGGACGTTGTCGAGGCCTCGCACGCGCCGTCCGCCGGCTTGGCCCTCGGTGCTCAACGCCTGGCGGCCGAGATCCCAGCCGGTGCGGGGCCCCGGGACGGCGATGAGTTCGATGCCGCGCTCGGCCGCGAGCGCGGCGACGTCGCTGAGCTCCCTGGTGGTGAGCAACGTGGTGCCTCCGCCGAACGCGATGACCCGATGGATGAAGACACCCTGCTTGTCGGCTTCGTCGAGCATCGCCTCCATCGTCGAAAGACGTTCCACGCCAGAGATTTCGAGACGGTACTTACCGCCGTCGTCGAACGCCTTGCTCGACGGGGTGAGGGCGTAGTCGTCGGCCGTCAGGAGGTTTTGGGAGGCCAGGATGCTGGCTCCGTCGACCTTGGAGGTACGGCTGTCGGCTGCGGTGGGCATTGCGTCTCCTTCGGAACGGACAGCGCGTGAGTCCGTATTTCACTGAGTGATATCTAACTGCGCTGGATGAAAACCTAAGGCGCTGCGCATCCACTGTCAACAGGAAGCGGCGCACCAATCGGCCATCGACGGGCAATCGCTGGGTGCTGGTAACCTTCACTGAGTGAAAACAGCAGCGGGATCGGAGAAATCCTCCAGCCTGATCGGCGTCGAACGCACGGCCAGGATCCTCTCGGCGGTGGCCGAGTCCGAGGTCGGCAATCTCACCGAAATCGCAAGGCGCACAGGGCTGAACGAGGCGACCGTGCTGAGGTACCTGAACAGCCTGTCCGCGCTGGGCTACGTCGAACGCTTCAACGCCAACCAGTACCGCCTGGGCTGGGAGATCTTCCGGCTGGGCCAGCGGGCCTTCACCAGCCAGGTCCCCTCCGAGGTGGTGATCCCGACCATGGAGCGTCTGGTGGACGAGTTCAACGAGACGGTGAACTTCGCCGCGCACAAGGATCGCAGCGTGGTCATCCTCGACGTCGTCGAGGGCAGACGCGCGGTGAAGAAGGTCAGCGACGTCGGCCAGACCGACCCCTGGCACGCCTCCGCGCTGGGCAAGGCCCTGCTGGCGACGATGCCCGACAGCGTCTGGCGTGACATCGTCGCCTCCGCGGGGCTGCCGGAGCTGACCGCGCACACCATCACGTCGATGAAGAAGATGGCGGCCGAGATCAAGGACATCCGCGAACACGGCTTCGCGGTGGACCGTGAGGAGGCGGCTGAGGAACTCACGTGCGTCGCCGCGGCGGTGCCCACCCCCAACGGCGAGCCTTCACGTTATGCGCTGAGCATCAGTTTCCTGACCCACCGGTTGACCCCGGAAAGCCTGGCGCACGCCGGCACCAAGGTTATCGCGGGTGCTCGCGAAATCGCGGCCAAACTCCTGTGACGTCCCGGCTCGACGGTAAGGCCGTCGTGGTCACCGGCGCCACCTCCGGAATCGGTTGGGCGACGGCGGTGCGATTACATGCCGACGGCGCCAACGTCCTGGTGACCGGCCGGGATGTGGGACGCGGTGCGGCGCTGACCCGGACGCTGGGCGACCGGGTCCACTTCGTCGCCGCCGACGTCACCGATCCGAACGCCGCGAGCGCGGTGCTCGCAGCGTGCGTCGAGGCGTTCGGCGCCGTCGACGGGCTGGTCAACAACGCGGCGCTCGACCACGCTTCGGCGTTCGAGGATGCGTCGATGGACGATGTCCGAACGGTGTTCGAGGTCAACACCTTCGGGGTCATCGCCATGACGCAGGCCGCCGCCCGGGCCATGTCGCGACACGGTGGGTCGATCGTCAACGTGACGTCCCGGTTGGCATTTGCCGGCGTTCCCACGATGGCCGTGTACGCCGCCTCCAAGGGTGCGGTCCACGCGCTCACCCTGGCGACCGCCGTCGAGTTCGCGCCGAGGGGCATCCGGGTGAACGAGGTTGCGCCGGGGATGACGAAGACCCCGCTGTTCGACGCGTGGCTGGCCGGCTCGCCCGACCCCGCTCGGACCGAGCGCGAGGTCGTGTCGCAGATCCCGTCGGGACGGTTGGCGCTGCCCGAAGACGTCGCCGCCGCGGTCGTCTACCTGCTATCTGACGACGCCCGGTACGTCACCGGTACCACCATTCGCGTCGACGGCGGCTACACCGCCCGCTAATGGGTGCTGGAAGTGGCCGACTGCTAGCGGCGATACTGGTCGCATGACAGCGAGATGGGACGTCGTGGTGGTGGAGCCGTTCGAGCCGGGCATAGTGAATCCGTCGGACGAGGATCTGCAGTCGACCACAATCGACGGCGCAGACGAGGCCGAGGCCCGGCAGCTGTACGCCGATAAGCTGCAAGCCTCGGGCGGTCAGCGCCACACAGCGGTTCAGCTCCGTTGCGACGGGCGCATCATCGAGCAGTGGCCGAGCTAGCTCATTTCGCGCGGCGCCGTCCTTCGAGCCATTTGTCGACGGTGTCTCTCGCCCATCCCTGATTTCGCCCGACGGTCGGGTTCGGGGAAGTCCACGTAGCCGCCATGGGTGACACGGCCCTGTACGTGGGCGGCACCGGCTGGCCCGGCACGCCGACCCACTCGCAGATGACCTGGCTGCGCTACGACGTCTACGCAGGCCGAGACGACACCTGGTGGGTGTCGGATATCCGGCCTCACCGGTACTGAGGAACGAATCGATCGCCGTCGGCGCCAAGGAACTCGGGTCACCACCACCAGGGGGCCGAAGACCGCCATCGGCGTCTCCCAGGGCAGTTTGGTGCTGCACGAGGAGGAGCGGCGCATCATGGCCCTGCCCGCCGATCAGCGCTGGCCGACGACGAACTGCGGTTCGTCTACATCGGTGATCCGGCCCGCCCGTCCGGCGGGGCGGCCAACTGGGTGCCCGAGGGCGTCCGGGTCCCCGGCGTCGGCATCAGCCGTCCTGAGCCGCTCGTCGAGACCCCCTACGAAACCGTCTACGTGACCCGGGAGTACGACGGGATCGCCGACTTCCCCGATCGGCCCCAGAGTCTGCTCGCCACCGCGAACGCGGTGATGGTCGTCGTTTACCTCCACCCGAACTACGGCGTCGATCTGAGCGATGTGGCCAAGAGCAACATCACCGAGGCGACGAACAAGAAGGGCGGCACGACCATGTCGTACCTGGTGCCGACGAAGGACCGCCCGTTGACGAAGCCGTTGCGTCAGGTGGGCGTGCCCGCAGCATCGTCGACGAGGTCGACAAGCATCTGCGGCCGGTGGTCGATGCCGGCTACAAGCGCAACGACCCGAAGCCGAAGACCGATGACGACGACGCCACACCGACAGAGGCGGACACCGGCGACGATTCGAACAGCGAAACCACCGAGAGTGGGCCGTCGTAAACTCCGCATGGTGGCTCCTGATGCGCAGCGGCTCGACGACCTGAGGCGCCTCCGCAGGGTGCGCGACCGGATGGACCGGGATTACGCGCAGCCCCTGGACGTCGAGGCGCTCGCCCGCGCAGTCCACATGTCCGCCGGCCACCTCAGCCGTCAGTTCAAACTCGCCTACGGCGAGTCGCCGTACAGCTATCTGATGACCCGGCGGATCGAGCGGGCGATGGCGTTGCTGCGCCGCGGGGACCTCAGCGTCACCGAAGTCTGCTTCGCCGTTGGCTGTTCGTCACTGGGCACCTTCAGCACACGCTTCACCGAACTCGTCGGGATGCCGCCGAGCACCTACCGTCAACGGCTTGCCGACGCGACGGCCGAGCCGCCGTCGTGCGTGACCAAGGTGGTGACCAGACCGGTCAGGAATCGAGAAGCACCGGCCGCCGATCCCCACTTACGGTGAGTCCATGGACCTGACCATTCACAACAGCTTCCTCCCGCACGACGATCCGGAAGAGTCGCTGGCGTTCTACCGCGACACCCTCGGCTTCGAGGTCCGCCTCGACGTCGGCGGTGGCACGATGCGCTGGATCACCGTAGGCCCGCCGAATCAGCCGGGCACCTCCATCGTGCTGCACCCGCCGGCCGCCGATCCCGGGGTCACCGACGAGGAACGCCGCGTCATCGCCGAGATGATGGCCAAAGGCACCTACGCGATCATCGTGCTGGCCACCGAGAACCTCGATGCGACGTTCGAGCGGTTGCAGCCCGGTGACGCCGACATCGTCCAGGAGCCGACCCTTCAGCCGTACGGTGTTCGTGACTGCGCTGTCCGCGATCCCGCGGGCACCATGATTCGCATCCAGGAGCTGCCCTGAGCCATGGCGGGAACGACGAGCGAGCACACTGCCGACAGCCACGACGTCATCCGCGTGGTGGGCGCGCGGGAGAACAACCTCAAGGACGTCGACGTCGAGCTGCCCAAACGCCGGCTCACCGTGTTCACCGGGGTATCCGGATCGGGTAAGAGCTCCCTGGTGTTCGGCACCATCGCCGCCGAGTCGCAGCGCCTGATCAACGAGACCTACAGCGCGTTCGTCCAGGGCTTCATGCCGTCGATGGCACGCCCGGACGTGGACGTCCTGGAGAACCTGACGACAGCGATCATCGTCGACCAGGAGCGGATGGGCGCCAATCCACGCTCCACCGTCGGCACCGCCACCGACGCCCACGCCATGCTGCGGATTCTGTTCAGCCGCCTCGGAAAGCCGCACATCGGTTCACCGCAGGCGTTTTCGTTCAACGTCGCCTCCATCAGCGGTGCGGGCGCGGTGACCTTCGAGAAGGGCGGCAGAACCGTCAAGGAGCGGCGCGACTTCTCGATCACCGGCGGCATGTGCCCCCGTTGCGAGGGCCGCGGGTCGGTGTCGGACATCGATCTCACCGCGCTCTACGACGACTCCAAGTCGCTCAACGACGGCGCATTGACCGTCCCGGGATACAGCATGGACGGCTGGTACGGCCGAATCTACCGCGGCTGTGGGTATTTCGACCCCGACAAACCGATCCGCAAGTACACCAAGAAAGAGCTCAACGATCTCCTCTATCGGGACGCGACGAAGATCAAGGTCGACGGCGTCAACCTCACCTACGCCGGACTGATCCCGACGATCCAGAAGTCCTACCTGTCCAAGGACGTCGACGCCATACAACCGCACATCCGCGCGTTCGTGGAGCGGGCGGTGACGTTCGCGACGTGCCCGGAGTGCGAGGGCACCCGCCTGACGAAGGAGGCGCGGTCCTCGAAGGTCGAGGGACACAGCATCGCCGACGTGTGCGCAATGCAGATCAGTGACCTCGCCGAGTGGGTACGTAGCCTCGAGGAGCCGTCCGTCGGCCCACTGCTCAAGGGGTTGCAGCACCTCCTCGACTCGTTCACCGAGATCGGGTTGGGATACCTCTCCCTCGACCGGCCCGCAGGCACACTCTCGGGTGGAGAAGCCCAGCGCACAAAGATGATTCGGCATCTCGGCTCGTCGCTCACCGATGTCACCTACGTCTTCGACGAGCCGACCATCGGTCTGCATCCCCACGACATCGAGCGGATGAACGACCTGCTGGTGCGGCTGCGGGACAAGGGAAACACCGTGCTGGTGGTCGAGCACAAGCCCGAGACCATCGACATCGCCGACCACGTCATCGATCTCGGCCCCGGCCCCGGTGCCGGTGGCGCTGGTGGGGAAGTGGTCTTCGAAGGCACCGTCGCCGGACTCCGGCGCAGCGGCACCCTCACCGGGCGACACCTCGCCGACCGGGCGGCGCTGAAAGAGTCGGTGCGGCAACCGGCGGGCGCCCTGCAGATCCGCGGCGCGACGACCAACAACCTGCGCGACGTCGATGTCGACATCCCGCTCGGGGTCCTCGTCGTGCTGACCGGCGTCGCGGGGTCGGGTAAGAGCTCGCTCATCGGCGGCTCGGTGGCCGGACGCGACGAGGTGGTGTCGATCGATCAGGGTGCGATCCGTGGCTCGCGGCGGAGCAATCCGGCGACCTACACCGGCCTGCTCGACCCGATACGCAAGGCGTTCGCGAAGGCCAACGGCGTGAAACCGGCGCTGTTCAGCTCGAACTCCGAGGGTGCGTGTCCCGCCTGCAAGGGCGCGGGCGTCATCTACACCGAACTCGGTGTCATGGCGACCGTCGAGTCGCCGTGTGAAGAGTGTGAAGGTAGGCGATTCCAGGCGTCGGTGCTCGAGTACACCCTCGGCGGCCGTAACATCGCCGATGTACTCGAGATGTCGGTGTCCGACGCGCGCAGCTTCTTCGGCGAGGGCGACGCCCACACCCCCGGGGCCCACAAAGTGCTCGACCGGCTCACCGACGTGGGACTGGGGTATCTCAGCCTCGGACAACCACTCACCACGCTCTCCGGTGGCGAGCGGCAGCGCCTCAAGCTGGCCACCCGACTCGGCGACACCGGCGCGGACCGCAAGGACGTCTATGTTCTCGACGAGCCGACCTCCGGTCTGCACCTCGCCGATGTGGAACAGCTGCTGGCCTTGCTCGACCGGTTGGTCGACGCCGGTAAGTCGGTCATCGTCATCGAGCACCACCGGGCCGTGATGGCACACGCGGACTGGATCATCGACCTCGGTCCGGGGGCCGGCCACGACGGCGGACGGATTGTGTTCGAGGGCGCGCCGGCCGACCTCGTCGCGGCGGGCAAGACGCTCACCGGGCAGCATCTCGCCGACTATGTCGACGGGTGACCAGCAGCTTCGCACCATACCCACAGCTAATGTTCAGATGCGACGCACGAACGCCGTCTAGTGACCTTGCAGCAAACTAATAATGCCGCCAGGTCAGTTCATGTTCCAGGGTTGGCCGTAGGTGGTGACGCTCCGATGATTGACGTTCGTCCACTTCGACGGGAAGAACGTAACAGCGACACAGCAATCCGACAACCGCTGCGGTGACAGCGGAGCGTAGGGGCGCACAGCAAACACTCAGGCGACCAGTTCGGCAGCACGCCACGTCCCCGATCTCCGCGCCCAGCGCGTTGCGCGACGACCCAACCGTTTCGCAGTGAACCGGCCCGGAGAGCAATGTCGGGGACGTCTTTGAATTGACGCTTGTGTTTATTCGAGGGGTGCCCGGGTACGCCGAACTACCACACCCACGGCTGCGGGGAGCCTCGAGCGACGGAGTTGAGCGATGGAAGACGCCCTACGAGATATGTGGAGGTCGGTGGCGAACTTCGCCCCGAAACTGGTGGCGTTCCTCGTCATCCTGATCATCGGGTGGATCTTGGCGAAGCTGATCGCCAAGGCCATCGACAAGGTCCTCGAGAAGGTCGGATTCGATCGAGCCGTCGAACGGGGCGGGGTCAAGAAGGCGCTGGCGCGAAGTAACTATGACGCCTCCACGATCGTCAGCAAGATCGTCTACTACGCGCTCCTGCTGGTCGTACTGCAGTTGGCTTTCGGCGTCTTCGGTCCCAACCCGATCAGCGCGCTGATCGCCGGCGTGATCTCCTTCCTCCCGAATCTGCTTGTGGCGGTGATCATCGTCGTGGTAGCAGCGGCGATCGCCGCAGCGGTCCGCGACATCGTGTCCAATGCGTTGAGCGGGCTGTCCTACGGGCGGGTGCTGGCCAACGTCGCGAGCATCACGATCGTCGGGCTGGGCATCATCGCGGCGCTCAGCCAAGTCGGGATCGCTCTGACCGTCACGTTGCCGGTGCTGATCGCCATTCTCGGTACGGTCGGCGGAATCCTCGTCGTGGGTGTCGGTGGTGGTCTCATCAAACCGATGCAGCAGCGCTGGGAGGACTATCTGTCCCGGGCCGAGGATGAGGGCCGCAAGATGCGCGAGCACCTCTCGAACCGCGAACAGGAGCAGACGACCGCGATTCCGGTCAGCAGCTACTCAGAGCCCGGGTACCCGCAGGGGAGTGGCCAGCAGGGTGGCGGTCAACCCGGATACGGCCAGGCGCCTCAATATCCGAGTGACCACCGCCAACCCCAGTCCGGGCCTCCGACCGGGCCGTATCCGTCCGGCCCACCGACCGGGCCGTATCCGTCCGGCCCACCGGCCGGGTACGACGATCCCTACGGCGGCCGGCACACCGGCATGCCTGGGGGGCAGCAATACCCGTACGGCGGTGACCGCGGCGGACAACAGTGAGCGATCGCCTACCGGCCCTATAGTCCCGTAGGTGGACTCCAACGAGCAGGACAGCGTTCACCCACGCGGTCTGCCGCCGGAAGTCGTGACCGCCGACGAGGCACTGCGTGTGGTCACCGCGGAGTCGCAGGCGCTTCTCGACGGCGGGGCGGGGCGGGTGCTCATCGGAGTGACGGGTCCGCCGGGCACGGGCAAGTCCACCTTCGCCCGGCGGATCGTCGAGCACGTCGGGCCCCTGGCGATCTACGTCCCGATGGATGGATTCCACCTGTCCAACGCGCAACTGCGACGCCTGCAACGGCTTTCGCGCAAGGGAGCGCCGGACACCTTCGACGCGGACGGCTACGTTGCCGCGCTCACGCGCATCGCCGGCGCCTACGGGAGCCGAGACGTCTACGTGCCCGATTTCGACCGATCGCTCGAGGAGCCGGTGGCGGCGGGTCTGGTGGTGCCCGCCGACGCCCGACTGGTGGTCACCGAGGGCAACTATCTCGGCCTCTGGGACGGCGTTCGCCCATTGCTCACTCGGCTCTACTACCTCGACACCGAGCGCACCGTTCGCCGCGCGCGGCTGATTGCCCGCCACGTGGCCTTCGGGCGCACCGACGTCGACGCGCGCCGTTGGGTCGAGACCGTCGACGATCCGAATGCCGACCTCGTGGCAGAGACTCGTGACCGCTGCGACTGCATCCTCGAAATCGTTGTGTCGCATTCTGATTGAAACTAGTTGGAGCGGGTCAGCGGTGAGCGCGGGACAGCGAGGCCTCTCGCGAGCAACTCCGCCGCGGCTCGAAGCGCTTCATGACACGGCGGCGTCATACGTCGAGGGAATGGACGGCCGCGTCGTCGGCGAGCACTCGGACCGTGATCGGATTTCCAGAGGCTCCGTTCCGCATGGCTTCTCGGGGACCGGGCTTCGACGACTAAATCTGCCCGAAGGCCCCGCCCAGCCCGAGGATGAAGAGGATTGTGCCGACGACAATGGACACGACATGCGGGAACATCACGTGCGCCATCGTCCACGGCTGAACGGAACGTTCCTCCCTCATCTCGGCGTAGCGGACGGGCTCATTGGGTGTGCCTTTGGCTTTCTGCTTGCGAATCCGTTGTCCCGCTGTCTCCCAGCCCCAGTCGATGAGCGGTGAGGACGCCGCGCCCGATGCGGTGTCAACGCGGAACAGTTCGTACGCCGTCACCTCGATGTCCCGCATGCGTGGGTAGTAGTGGATCTGGTGCATCTTCGCGTACGCCTCGAGTAGCCAGAACGCTGCGCCGCTGACCGCGGCGACCAGAAACAACCCGTAATGGCCCTGCTGGAAGCCGAGACCCAAGCCGGCCAAGCTCACGGTGACGCCCCAGCCTTTGATGGTGAGTAGCCGCTGATCGAACCCGCTGACGATGTCGACGAGCTTGCCGTACTCGGTGTGAAGATCGTCGTGAAGCTGTTCCATACTGCTCGGGTCTTGGTCTGGCATGACACCTCCCTGGTGGCCTTCTCCGGATTTCACTTCTGTTGTGCCCAGAGCTGTGAGGGAATGCGTGTATTCGGTAGCGCACCAGCATGGCCACCGCCATACCTAGCCAGATGCGCTTCGTCATCTGGGCCTCATTCTTCCGCGGCCGAACTGGATGACCGCCGAGTTCCCGCTGGAAGGTCTCGACAGGTCAGCAGCCCCTCCCGGACCAAACGCTTTACGAGCGTCAACCGTCCGCTGTCGTCGAGGGTCCCTGGAAGATCGTGTGCGGTGAATTCTCCGGCCTTCACGATGAAGTGGAGATCGTCTGCAAGATGGGAAGGCATACGCAGCGTCTTTCCCGGTGAAGTGAGTTCGGCGCGGCCGTCAGCGGCACGGCCGACCGCCATCGGCACATCTACTCGGCGCTGGATTCGGCTGGTGTGCTGCAGATTCGGCATGGCATTGAGGTCGAGAAGGTGGCCCTGCAGTGCGGGAATGGCTCTGCTGCGCGCGGCGGCAGCCGCATCTGCGATGACCTCTTCTGGCCCGATCTCTGCCAATGCGAGTTCGAGCATTTCCGCGAGAGTCGACGCGGCGGTGTGCTGGATGTCGGTGTCGGAAGCGAAGCCAGTAGGCAGCGATCGACGATACCGAGGGTTGCGCTCGATGACGGATTCCATTGCGCTGAGCATGGTGTGCGCCCAGGTCAGCGGGCGAACACCGATTGTGAGGTGGAGTGACGTCAAGTCGGTGGCAGCGGCGTCATGAGCGAATCCGCGCGGCAGATACAGAACGTCACCGGCGGTGAGGTCGAATTCCATTGTCGGTTCGGATCGGCCCTCGCCGCTGCAGCAATCGGTCTGCCCCTCGAGGGGATGTCTGACCGGTTGGTCATAGATCCGCCATCGTTTGCTGCCACAGATCTGCAAAGCGAACACGTCGTGGGTGTCATAGTGCGTCGCGAGCCCCTGTTCTCCTGGCGGGGTGAGGTATGCATTGATCTGGCATGCTGCGGAGAGTTGGCGGGATAGTGCTCGACAGAGGTTGCCGAGCGGGGGTATCCGTTCGTGCAGGAATTGCAGCGAGATCGTGCAGCCGTCACGGAAGTGTGCGTACACCGCCTCGGGATCGAGATAGCGATCCGCTCCAGGTGTGACCTCGCTGCCCTGATGCAGGACACGCAGGTGCGGGGGACGGACTGAACCCGCGAGGATCGTGTCGACGTCGGTCAGCGTCACGAGGTCATCGAAGTAAGGAGGGTCGTGCCGTTGAACCAGGAGAGGCTCTCGTTCCCAGTGCTTGACGAAGAAGCGGTGGTCTTCGACGGGAGCGATAAGGCGGCCGAGTACCGAAGTTGCGGAGACCGCGGTTGACGGGCCGACGTTGACGTCCATTCGAGGCTCAGATCGCTGGATCGTGACCGTCGAAGGTGCTTGGGTCGGTGCTGTCGTTGTCGGCCAGCGATGGGTCGATGCGTCGGCGCCGGCGTGTGACCCGCATACTGCCGAGAAGCACCGACGAGGGCACACGGAACGTGGCGGTGACGATCTCGATGTCGTCATCGCTCAGGGAGTGGGTTTGGGCTGGTTGTTGCAGCGTCAGCTCGACTTCGTCTAACGCGCCTAGCTTGTCACGGATGCTGCGTTCAGCTGCGGTGAGATCTTCCGGATCGCCCGCAGCGGTGTTCGAGTCAGACATGGTGAATCTCCTTGGTGACGGGTCAGCTCTGCGGGGGTGTGTTCGGAACCCCGCGCGAACCGGGTTTGCGGCTCGGCGTCACGAGTGAAGGTACGACTGGCGGCGTGAGGCGCCTAGAGTAGTGCGCTACTCGAACGTTTCACGGGACCGCCGGCCACACGGTGGACGCCCCGAAGGTTCCGCCGAGATCGGCTGGCGCAGAAGAATTCTGCGCTCAGGGGATCCAGTTCTCTGGGTTGGTGCTGTGGTTGATGTGAAAGATCGGGAAGTTACCTCCGCCCGGGTTGTGGCCGAGGTGTGCCGACGGGCACAGGCCGTTGACCGGGCCGAACCAGAGGACGTGGCAGTTCACGCACACCGCCCATTTGTCTTGCGCGTTCTTCACCGGCTTGTCTTTGGTGAGTACGATTTCGGACGAGTCGGTCCGATCGTGCTGCCCACCTTCCGCGCAACGTCCGAGGTCGTTGCCACCGCCGAAATCCTTCTGCTGAAACAGCGAATTGCAGGACCGGCAGAAGTAGAAGTTACGCTCGCTCTTCGCGCTGAGGGTTCGATTGAAGGGGAGTGCGAACAACATTCCCTGCGCGCGGTGACCGCCGCCGCCTTGGCATACCCCATCGTTCACCTCGGGCCAGTGCATGTTGCCGCACTTCTGGCAGAATCGCCAGCCCCATTGCCAGTCAGTCATTGCAGGTCCCTTCGAGTCGAGTGGCGCGTCCCGTGGCGCGCGATGGCGCCTTATCGGATTCGCGCTCGCCATCGGGACTCACGCTAGGAGCGTGCCGGCGCAACCACATGCGTAGTCCGGTACTCGATTTCGCCTAGCCCTGGCCGTTCCGACGCCGACCGGAGCACTCGTTCGACCCTCGCGCAGGAGTCCCTACTGCGCTCAGCGCTCGGTGTTGTCGGGCAGGATCAGCGAGAGCATCGTGTCGAGGCGGGTGGCCATGTCGCGGTAGTCGATGGCCCGCGAGTGCACTTGGAGGAGCGCACCCCAGAACACCGTCTCGAGTGTGGCCTGCACTTCCGGCCACGCCCCGGTGCCCAACGCCGCGGCGATCCGGCGTTGCACCTCGGCGCCGATCCGGTCGCGCGTACTGCGCACCGCCGGGTCATCGGCACGGAGCAGCGCACGACTGCAGGCGGCCGCCAGCGTCGGCTCGTCGGCCATCACCAGAGTGACGGCCCGCAATTGACCACTCACCCGCGCGGCGGCGGGCGCGTCGGGATCGACGACCAACGGCAGACTCGACACCCGGTGCAGGTAGAGCTCGGCGAGCATCGCGTCGATCGACGGGAAGCGGGCGCTCACCGCTGCGGGTGCCAACCGCGCCCGCGCGGCCAGCGCCGGCATCGACAGACCGCTGTCCGCGCATTCGTCGAGCAGCGCGGCCGCGGCGTGGAAAACCCGGCGAGACATGGGGGAGCGCCCGCCATGGAGATCACTCAGCCGAGTGGGGTGGGCCGCACTCCGGCTGGACATGGTCCCAGGCTAGCGGCGCCACGACCCGCAGCACCCGGCTTCGTCGGCCCGTGTCCAGATCGCAACGCTAGGGACGGGTCAGCCGCGCATACCGGGCGACGTGGTGGTCGGTGGACCCGAATTCGTACTGCAGTGCGGTGAGGCGCTTGAAGTAGTGGCCGATGGCGAGTTCTTCGGTCATTCCCATGCCGCCGTGCAGCTGAACGGCGTTCTGGCCGATGAAGCGCGCCGCCCGGCCGATCGTCGCCTTGGCCGCCGACACCGCCCGGGCGCGTACGTCGTCGTCTGAATCGAGGTTGAGCACCGCCAAAAACGTCGCGGCCACTGACTGTTCGACTTCCATGTGCATGTCCACCATCCGGTGCTGGAGTACCTGGAAACTGCCGATGGGGGTGCCGAACTGGTGGCGTTGCTTGCAGTACTCCACGGTGTCCGCGAGCACCTTTCGCATCGCGCCCACCGCTTCGGCGCAGACGGCCGCGGCGCCCTCGTCGCGGGCCCGGGCGATCGACGGCCAGGACCGCCCGGCCTCACCCAGCAGCGTCTCGCCGGATATCCGCACACCGTCGAACGCGACGTCCGCGGCACGACGGTCGTCGATCGTCCGATACGGGTGAACGGTCAGGCCGTCGTGCACTGACGACATGTCGACCAGGAAGAGCGAGATGCCCTGCTCGTCGTCCCTGCCACCCGAGGTGCGGGCGGTGACCAGCAGGTGGCCGGCCAGTGGAGCGCCCATGACGACGACCTTCTCACCGTTGAGTACCCAGTCCGCACCGTCCTTTTCGGCGGTGGTCGACACGTCGCGCCAGTTGTCACCCGACGTCGGTTCGGTCGCGGCGACCACGACGAGTGCGGTGCCCTCGACGATCTTCTCCAGCAGGGTCGCCGCCGTCTGACCGCCGGCGCGCTGGAGTAACCCGCCGGCGACCACGACGGTATCGACGAACGGCTCGACCACCAACGCGAGCCCGAGCGCTTCGGCGATCACCATCGCCTCGACCGCGCCGCCGCCGATTCCGCCGGCGTCCTCGGGCAGCGTTGCGCCCAGGATGCCGAGTTCCTCGGCGAAGCCGCGCCAGATTTCCGGCTGCCAGCCCGCGCCGGTTTTCGCTGCGGCGCGGCTCTTTTCGAGTTCATAACGGGTCGACAGGAATTTCGTCAGCCCGTCGCGCAGGAGTTCCTGTTCTTTGGTGAGCGAGAAGTCCATCTACAGCCCCAATGCTGCCTTGGCCAGGATGTTGCGTTGAATCTCGTTGCTGCCGGCGTAAATCGAACCGGCGCGATCGTTGAAGTAGCGCAGCGGAGCCACCGCCTGCCACGGTTCACCGCTGACGTAGCCGTCCGCCGGTGGTTCGTATTCGGCGACGGGGCCGCCGGGGCAGGTGGCATGCGGTTGGTAGACGCGCGCCCGGGGGCCGGCGGCGACCATCGCCAATTCCGTGAGGTCCTGGCTCAATTCGGTGCCGAGGACCTTGAGCATCGATGACGCCGACCCGGGGTTCTTGCCGGCAGCCACCGTCGCCAGTACGCGGTACTCGAGGATCTCCAGGACGTCGGTGCGAATGCGCGCGTCGGCCAGACGCCGGGCGAAGGTCGGGTCGTCGACGAGGCGCCCGCCGTCGGCGCCGCGCTGATCGGCCGCCACCGTGGCGATCTCCTCTGCCAGCACCTGCAGGGCGGGTGCGGATGACCCGCCGCCGCGCTCGAATTCGAGCAGGTACTTCGCGACGGTCCAGCCGTCGTCGATCTCGCCGATGACATTGCTCTTGGGGACGCGGACCTCGTCGAAAAAGACCTGGTTCTGGACTTCCTCGCCCGAGGTCATCACCAGCGGCCGGATCTCGATGCCGGGGGTCGACATATCGATCAACACGAACGTGATGCCCTGCTGCTTCTTCGGTGCACGGGTGGTTCGAACCAGGGCGAACATCCAGTTGGCCTCTGCGGCGTGGGTCGTCCAGATCTTGCTGCCGGTGCACACCAGACCGTCGCCGTCGTCGACCGCCGCCATCGACAGCGCGGCGAGGTCGGAACCGGCTTCCGGTTCGGAGTAGCCCTGGCAGAAGAACACCTCACCGGTGAGGATGCGGGGCAGGAAGTAGTCCTTCTGCGCCGCAGTGCCGAACTTGATGATCGCGTGCGCGACCATCCGGATCCCCATGGGCGACAGGGACGGCGCACCCGCCAGCGTGGATTCGCGGCTGAAGATGTAGTGCTGGGTCAGGGTCCAGTCGCAGCCGCCGTGCTCCACCGGCCACGCGGGCGCTGCCCAGCCACGTTCGTGCAGGATGCTCTGCCAGGCCATGCTCGCTTCGTGATCGGCGTAGACGCTGGTCATCAACCGTCCGGCGCGCTGGAGGTCCGGTGTCAACTTCTCCGCGAGGAATGTGCGCACTTCGTCGCGGAATGCCGAATCCCGATCTGACCAGGTCAAGTCCATGGGCCACCCTCGTCTGCAGTGTGCGTTCCCACAGAGTAAACCTAGTTAGTCAAGTAGAGTCCAGTCGGCCCTCACAGTGCGCCGACCGGCGCTCGGGCGATAATCGTTCGATGGAGCGGCGACGGAACGACCAGGACGATCGATCCCCGATGTCGCTGCTCCGAGACATGCCGGCGCTCGTGCTGCTCGAGCGGTTGCCCGTGCCGGTCCTCGCCATCGCGGAGGACGGAGCGCTCCTGTTCGCCAACGCTGCTTTCGCCGACATGGTGGGCTATCGGACCGAGGAAGTGACCGCGTCGCGTTTCTCGGAGATCTTCCACCGTCTGCCTGCCGAGGACTCCCCGGTGATGGTGATCCGCGCCCATGCCGACCTCGTCGTGGAGCTCGTCCATCGGGACGGCTCCACCGTGCGGGCACGGATGAGCAAATCGGCACTCGTGCGCGGTGACGACCCGGTCGCACTGGCGACGTTCACCGACCTCACCGAACGCCTGTGGTCAGAGGAGTTGTGAGCCGCGTCAGTCCTCTGCCGGCCGTTGGCGGGCCTCGCGTGCCAGGAATTCGGTGAAGTAGTCCCGCGATTCGTCGGTGACGATCGCGGGCAGGACGAGCCCGAACAGCCGTGTCACCCGCTCGCGCTGATCCGAACCGCCCGAGGCGGCGTCGGAGAGCAGGCTTCCGCCGACGAAGGCGCCGACGAAAGTCTCGGCGATCGCGATCACGTCCACGCCCTCGCGCACGTCGCCTTCGTCGCAGGCCCGGGCCACATCGGTGGCCATCGCCGAGAGCCAGCCGCTGTAGGTGCCTCCCGCGGAGTGGCTGAACCCGGCGAATACCCGCATCAGCACGATGCCGACGCGGGCCACCTTGTCGGTGCTGAGTTGATCCACGACCAGGAACGTCCCGTGGATGATGCTTTCCAGCGCGGGTGAGGAGGACTCGCTGATGGCGTCGAAGGTGCGCATCAGTCGGGTGCTGCCCTCCGCGACGATCTCCGCCGCGAGGGCTTCCTTCGAGTCGAAGTGGTAATAGAGCGCACCCTTGGTCATCTCTGCGCGTTCGATGATGTCGCCGAGTCCGGTTCCGGGGTAGCCGCGTTCGCTGAACAGGTCGACCGCCGCCTCGATGATCCGGCGCCTGGTCGCTTCAGAACGTGCCTGGCGAATCATGTGTCGCTGCCCATCCCCGGGTGAAAGTCGATGCCAGTATCGCGTCGGATCGCGGTCATAGCGTATCGGTGGAAAGTGGACGGGCCCTCTTGATCGCCAGAGCGCTGCGCCGGCGGATGAATGTCGTCAGATAGCCGAGACGCTCGGACGCCGAGAGCCCGGGGAGTACCAGCTCCCATGCCCTGTGCAGGTCACCCAGGAAAGCTGCCGGGTCGTCGGGGTCGTTGGCCTGCCGGACGCCCAGATAGAGGAAGACCAACACGCGCGCGACGTCCTCGGGCGCCATGCTCCCGGCCGCGTCGCCTTCCTCGATCGCACGGCGCGCGAGCGGGGACAATGCGATTCGTGACGCGTCGAACGCGCGGCGACGGAGTCCGTCGGTACGCCCGACGGACTCCAGCAGGTTGAGGCCGGCTCGCGTGACGTGATCACCGATGTCGTTCAGCGCGATCGCGAACGTGACGTCGACCAGGGTCTCCATACCGGAGTGCCGCAGCGCCACGGTGTCGTCGATGATCTGCAGATTCGACTCGAGCCACTGGTCGACGATCGCCGAGGCAAGCGAGTACTTGGATCGGAAATGGTGGTACATCGCGCCTTTGGTGACCGCTGCGTCGAGCAGGATGTCGTCGAGGTTCACCAGCCCGTAGGGCTTCACCGCGAACTGCTTTGCGGCAGCACGAAGGATCTGGTGACGCGTCGCGTCGGTTTTCCGGTCGACCTGCTCGGCCACTCACGCCCTCGGGTTCCACTCTGCCGCGCACCGGGCGGTGCGACGGAGCCGCGGCACCTGCGGCTGCGGTCATACTTTAGGTTACCGGTCGCCGTGCAAATCATCCAAAAGGTATGTAATGTACGAGCAGTGATGACTTCGAGTATCTCGGGTTCAGGGCATGTGCGCCGCATGTGCCGGAGCGGAGGCGAGGGTGAGGCCTGCTCGTCCACGCTTTCGTTCCGCCTGACGCGATGGTACCTTCATTCGGTTGCCACGGCCTGTTCTGGCAAACCCCCTCGAATTCCCGCACAGGCCGTGGCGACCCACCTTCCGACCCCAGCGGCGCGTCGTGGACGCACCGGGCATGAGTACCGGTCCACCGGTCCTGGCTTCGGAAACATGGATCTACCGGGCGATCCGTCACGACAGCAATGTGTCTCGACCTGCCGTCCGACCGACCGGCGGGACAATTCTGAGCAACGGCGAGGTGTTTAACGCGTATGTGGGATCACGAAGTCGACGTGCTGTGTGTGGGCGATGCTGTGGGTGCATTCGCCAGCGCGGTGGTGGCGGCCGACGAAGGAGTCGAGGTACTCGTCGCCACACCGACGGCCGATGATCGGGGTTGGCCCGCCGACCAGGTGGCGGACGAGGAGACCCTGGCGTACTTCGCCGCACTGACCGACGGCCTCCCGGCGGCGCCGCGACCGGCCGCCGAGGTCCCGGTGCGCCCGGTACGCCCGTTGACCGCGGCCGAACGTCGCAGCCGGAACGTCCCACCGTTCTACGGCGGCCGGCTGACGAAATGGACCGAACAGTGCCTCGGCTCGCCGTACGGGCTCCTGCACACCAGGGTCACCGATTGGCGCACCACGACCATGCGCACCATCGACAACCGTCCCGTCCAGGTCAAGGTGATCGGCAGGATCGCCCTGCCCACTTCGGGCGGTTCCGTGCCGCTTGCGGCGTGGCTGCACGGTCAGGCAAGCATGCGGGACATCGATGTGCAGACCGACGCGCGCCTGCAGCGGATCGTGTTCGAGGAGGGTGTCGTCATCGGTGCGGTATTCGATACCGCGGACGGTCCGTACGCCGTTCGGGCCCGGCACGGCATCACGCTCGCACCACGTGTCGCGGCCACCGTCAACGACGACGTCCGCGGAGACGACGAGGCCGAGGTGGCGCTGGTCAGCGAGATCGGCAGTCGGTTCGCGCGGGTGGAACTGCTCGCGGCAGCGCCTCCCGCCCCCGCACCGCCGGCCGCGGCGCCGTCCGCCGCATGCTCCGCCAGCAATCGGCAATTGCCGAGGACGTTGCGCGAATCCCGGCGGAACCGGTCGGAGAACCGCCGCTCACGCGAAGTGAACGGGCACCCGCCCTTCGGCCAGTAGCCGCTCCATCTGGGCGCCGGGCACCGGGCGGGACAACAGGAAACCCTGTGCCCGGTGGCAGCCGTGGTGCAGCAGTGTCCGTGCGCCGATGTCGGTTTCGACGCCCTCGGCCACCAACTCGAGGCCGAAGGCTTCGGCCAGTGCGATGATCGCTCGAACGATCGCCAGATCGCCCGCGTTCGACCCGAGATCCTGCACGAAGCTCTTGTCGATCTTGAGAGTGTCCACGGGCAGCGTTTTCAGCAGCGACAACACGCTGTAGCCGGTCCCGAAGTCGTCGATCGCGACCTGAACCCCGGCCTCCTTGAGTCCCGCGAGGGTGACGCGAGTGGTGTCGATGTCCTGGACGACGACGCTTTCGGTGATCTCCAGACAGACCGACCCGCGTTCCAGCCCGAACTCGGCCATCGCCTCCGCCACCGAGTCGACGAAGCCCTCGGTCACCAGCTGTACCGGAGAGACGTTGACGCGCAACACGATCCGCTCGCCCACTCCCGCTGCACGCCAGCGGGCGAATTCGGCGCAGGCGTTGCGCAGCACCCAGCGTCCCAACTCGCCGGCGAGATTGATGGACTCCGCGACACCGATGAACTGATCGGGGGAGAGCAGACCACGAGTGGGATGCTGCCAGCGCACGAGTGCCTCGGTGGCGAGGATCTCACCGGTGCGGATGTCTACCTCGGGCAGATAGTGCAGGACCAGAGCTCCGCTGTCGATGACGTTCTGGAGGTGCATTTCGATGTCGTTGCGCAGTGCGATTTCCTCCGACATCCGGTCGGTGAAGACCGAGATGCAGTTGCCACCCGCGCTCTTGGCGCTCAGCACCGCCTGGTCGGCCCGGCTCAGCAGATCCGAGGTGGTGTCACAGCCGGGCCTCCCGACCGCGACACCGATGCTGATCGTCCGGGTGAGCATTTCACCGTCGATCGAAACCCGTTCGCGCAGAACGGCTTGAAGTCGGTGTGCGAGACTCTCCGCGGCGTCGGCGGTCATGGGCCCGGCCGGTACGACGACGAACTCGTCGCCTCCCAGGCGGGCGATGAACTTCTCGTCGCCGCCCTGTTGCAGGCGCTCGGCGAGGATGCGGATGAACCAGTCGCCGGCGATGTGGCCGAGGTAATCGTTGATCGCCTTGAGCCGATCGAGATCGAAGAACAGCACCGCCACGGGGCTGGGGCAGCCGGCGGCCAGTCGGCTGTCGAGGTGGCCGAGCAGGGCGCGGCGGTTGTGCAGACCCGTCAGATCGTCGTGGTCGGCGAGGTACCGGAGGCGGTCCTCGGCGGCGATGCGCGCCTGCACCTGGGCGAACAGCGAGGCGATGGCTCTGAGCGCGTTGAGCTCTTCCCGTTGCCAGGTCCGTTCACCGAACTTCACGAAGCCGAGCACGCCGGTGGTGACGTCCCCGGACCGCAGCGGCACCTCGGCCACGACGGCCGCCCCGCGGGAGCCCGTCGCCTTCGACGGTTCTGCCCGGAGGATGGTGGGTTCAGAGAGGCGCTCGGTCTGCGAGAAGACCGGATCGGCGTCGGAGAAATACACGATCTTCAACGGGTCCGGCGCCGCGGTGGCCGGGCGTGGCGGCCATTCGGCGACGAGTTCGGAGGTGTGGACGCGGTGATCGTGGTGCCGCAGGAAACTCAGGTCGACGTCGAAGTAGGCCACGAGGTCGCCCAGCACGCGTTCGCTGACCTCCGACGACGTCGCCGCCGTGACCGCCATCAAATCCGTCGCCACCGACGTCACGAGGACCTCGAGGTTTCGCGGCACGGTCATCTCCGTTCCCGGTATCACGCGGGCGCCGCGCTGCTCAGTCTGCGGCGTCTGCTGCGCATCGCGGGTCGCGACGCGATGGAGAAGCGTAGAACCAACGCCTCCGACTCGTCTGCACCGGTACCGGTCAGCGCACGGAACCGGTGTTGCAACTCACCGAGTTCACGGGCGAACGCGGGGGACAACTCGGCGAGTTCCCGCTCGTCGTGGGCGTAGAGGAAGACCGGCGACACCGGATGGGTGGCCACGCCGTGCTGTTCGGCGGCGATCCACACCGCTTCCGTCGCCGAACCCCCGCGCAGGTAGTCCGTGAGCGTCCGTCCCTTCACCGAGACAACGCCCAGCGCGGCGCTGGAGGTCAGACGCTCGTAGGTGTCGTCGCCCAGGGCCGCCCCCGCCTGCCAGTTCGCCAGGTTGGCCATCACTTCACCCCGGCGCAGGATGTCGAGTTTCACCAGATCTGTCGCCCCCAATTCGAGCGTACGCACGTCGATACCGGAGTCGGGCGCCGGATCTCCCGGCCACCGCAGCTCGGAGAACATCTCCGAGTGCAGGTGCGGGGTGAGGAACCTGATCCGGTCGGTCGCCGCCAGGATCTCCGCCGCGCGTGCGATGTCATGGGGCTCGGTGAGCATCGTCAGGCGGGCGCCTTCGGCATGCGCCGCCGCTGCCAGCGCCTCGACCTCGTCGGCACCGATCGGGGTACCGGAACCGTGCTGCCGGTTGGTTTCCCGCCGCATCATCGCGGGGTAGAGCCGGGCCAGATCGGGGTTCTCACCGGGGCCGAGATGGACGACGGCGCGCAGCGGTGTGCCCTCGTCGCCGCGTTCCAGATCCACGCCACCGAGGCGGTGGTGTGCGGCGGCGGCGACCCGCGCGTTGAAAACGGCAGCGCCGAGAGCCACGGCGCTGCCGCGGTATGCGACATCCATCGCGGTCGTGGCTTCTGGCGCGACCCACAGGTACACGGCGTCACGACGAGATTCGATGTGCCAGGGCTGCGCGTTGCCGCCCGAAGGCGCTCGCACGGCTGCGGCGGCGACTTCTTCGGCCAGCGAGCCCGCCGCGTGGTCGGGCGCGGTCTCGTCGGCGGTGATGTCGACGGGCGGAGAAGCGAGCGGATCGTCGACGCCGTCGAGCAGAGCGGCGGCGTCGATGCGGACGCGTCCCGACGCCAGCGGCTCCCCGAGCCCTATCCGGCGCACGGCCTCGGTGATGGCGGTGGCGCCCAATGCGACCTCACCGGCCAGTTGCGGCCACGTCGTCAGACTGGTTCCCACCTCCACCAGCGACGCGGCCATCCGCGGCGACAGGGCGGCCGCATCGAGGATGCGCAGTACGTAGGGGACCTTGTCCTTGCTGGTCAGTCCGGACAGCGCCGCGGAGTCGATATCGCCGAGAAGCCCGTGCAGCAGCGGCCGCGAAGGGTCGAGGTCGAAGCGTTCGATGTCGAGCAGACCGCGATCGCTGGTCGCCATCAGCACCGGGAGGCGGCGGGCCCGTGCGTGCTCGCGCACCAGGACTTTCACATCCAGCGAATCGCACTCCTCGACCACCACGTCGAGCCCGTCGAGGAACTTCTCGACCGTCGCGGGCGTGACACCCTCGGTCATCACCTGCACGGAGAGATACGGGTCGAGTTCGGCAATGCGCCGGGCCGCGACCACGGCCTTGTTGATGCCGACATCGACCAGACTCGCGGGCACGCGGTTGAGGTTGGACACCTCGAGCCCGTCGAAGTCGGCGAGCCGCAATCCTCCGCAAACGCCTTGCGCCGCAAGAGTATGCGCCACCGCATGGCCCACGCTGAGACCGATGACGCCGATGCGCAACCGGCCGAGCCTCAGTTGCTCCTCCGCGGTGATCAGGTTGCGGTTGCGGTCGAGCCGGAGCCGGCGGTGGGCATGCGGCCCCAGGACGCCGACAACGGTTCGGCGCCACGGGAAGTACGCCCACCGGGCGGGCTCGTCGGACAAGCCGGCGTCGACGGGCGGACGCAGTTCGGCCATCGCCTCACGCAGTTCCGCGACCCGGTCGATGAACTCGATCCCGGAATCGGCCCGTAGTGCGGACAGGGTGTCGCTGTCATCCTCCTCGGTGAGCAGTACGGCGGTGTAGGGATCGTCGACAGATCGTGCCATCAGACGGTGGCAGCAGCCGCGACCGCGACACCGACTCCGTCCAGATGAGCGCTGATCTGGCGCGTCTCTGCGAAGAACGTCGAAACTTGTTTGGGATCGGCGTGATTGGCGAATGTCCGCCTGTCCCACCACATCATCTTGGTTTGATAACGGGCGTCCGGATATGGAGTCGCGGGAATCTTCGCGGCCAGAACACCGCCGGACGACAGCCAGCGATTCAACACATATGCGGCGGCAGTCGCGACGGCGAATTGTGCGTCGAGCAAGGCCATGGAATGCAGCGGGATACGGGCCAGGACGTCGGTGAGTGCCCGGCTCTGTTCGGGGTCGTCGCTCACCCATGCCGATTTTATTTCCACGACACCGAACGGAAGGCGATCACCCACCATTTTCCGCACCGCGTCCAACCCGGGCTGACCGCTCCACTCGACGACCGCGTGGCATTCTTCGACCGCGTCGTACGGGCCTTTGGCGCGAACGCCGCCGACCACCTGCCCTGCCTCGTTGATGCCGGCGCAGAAGAGCGCGGTGTCGTCCCCGCGCTCCATGGCCGTGCTGTCGAGTGCGCGCTCCACGCCGTGCTTGTGGTAGCTGAGCTGCGCACCGCGAACATAATCGGCCCACAGTTCGGGCTCGGTGGTGGGGTGGGCCACGACGATCGTGCACTGGCTCGCGGCGTCCCACCAGCTGGGGCTCCGATCCAGGTCGAGGATCCCGGGGGTCAGGGTGTCTAGCTGGGCAACAGTCATAGGTGTCCGTCCTTCGGGTAGCCGCCTCGCGGGGGTGGGGACGGCTGGTCATGGTGCGCGTAACGCGGTGTTGCGAATACGCAAAGTTGAGTATCCCGCTCTTAGTGGGTTCTATTCCAGCTAGCGAGAAAATCTTGTCCAGTATTGCGTTATGAGTACAGCGGCCAGATCGCGGTTTGTACGCGCCAGTCCAGTTATGGCAATCGGCCAATAGCAGGTCTCCGCTGGTTGTTTGTCCGCGTGTGGTTTCCGGCGAACTTTGCGATTGCATCGACCGTGTTACGCCCGACGCGACACGCCTGACGGCGTTTTTCTGATGTTTGCCGGTTGTGTCAGGTTGTGACACTTCTCACCGTCCAGGCCGCGCCGTTGTGAGGCCGTTGAGCCCGACGGACCCGCAACGTCCCGCGCTCGTCGGCGGCCAACCCGTCTCCAGGGGCCCTCTCCGCGCCCGCCGCGGGGGTCGATGCACCGGTCTGGCAGCACGTTCCGCGCCGACTGCGGGACTGGCGGACGCGGGCTTGTGAGCCGCGCCCGGCGTCGGACCCGGGGGGTGCCGACGTGTTTGCCAGAAGTGAGACCACGGGTGCTGTTCGTCAGGGTCCGGCGCCGTTGTGGCGGTGCTCGGTGCCGTATGCGCGGCACGATCGGCGATCAAAGCGTTGACCAGAGTCGGGTACCGGTAAGCCTGACCCGGTTGCTCGACGACGCCGGGGGCGACCTGAGTCGGCGGCGAGCAGAGCGGGCCGATCGAGTGGTATTCGCGTGCTCATTGGACGCAAACCCCGCCCCCTCGCGGGCGTCAATATCCCGCCGATGGTTGCGCAGGACAATACCCCGAGATTGCTCACCGCATTCTCGGCAATCGACGCCGATAGTGCGGTTGTCCTTCGTGGCGCCCGAGTTTGTTGCAGGTGCCAACAAATGGCACACTTCCGCCGGCTGTTTCGAATGGCCGATCGTGCAAAGTCGCAATCGATTAGTGAATCTGGGATCAGCTGGCCGAACAATGGAGTGTTCCCGCCCGCATGCGATATATGCGACGCAATTCCGGCAAACTCGCAGTCCGCTATATACGACGCCTGCGGCAGACCCGCGGCGCGCCCCGGCGCCGATCGGCATAGAGCGCCAACCGTAGGGTGCGAAGCGAGACGTGGCGCGCCGCGCCGGAGAGGAGACACCCGTGAAGACCTTCAACGGCTTGGACGAGTTCGTAGCCGCCGAGGGCAGCTCGATCGGGCCCACCGAATGGCTTGAGATCACGCAGGACCGGGTCAACCTGTTCGCTGATGCGACCGACGACCACCAGTGGATCCACGTTGATCCGGAGAAGGCGGCCGACGGACCGTTTGGCGGCACCATCGCACACGGGCTGTTGACACTGTCGCTGCTGCCTCACTTCAGCCATCAGCTCTACGCGGTCGACAACATCGCGATGGGGATCAATTACGGCTACAACAAGGTTCGTTTCATCAACCCCGTCAAGGTGGGTGCCAGGGTGCGCGCCCGTGCGGAGATCAGCAAGGTGGACCGGCTCGACAATGCCGTCCAGGCCACGACCACGATCACCGTGGAGATCGAGGGAGCGGACAAACCCGCCGCCGTCGCCGAGTCGATCGTCCGCTACATCGCCTGAGCCCTCCGGCAGCTGTCAGAGCTCGTTGACGGTTGTCATGACCCGTGGTTAGTGTGCTCCCCATCACACGGTGAGGAGCACACGTGGGTCAGACGCACCCGACGCAGTCGGTCGAACTGCCGCTCCCCCTCGGTTCCGGAGACGTGCGTCCACACGATGCTCGCCGGGTTGTTCGGCATGTGCGAACGTCACCGGCATCACCGAGTCGGAGGAGCGCCCCCAACCATGACCGCCACCTATGACGAGGTGTCCTTCACCTCGATGGACACCCGCTGCACAGGCCGGCACTTCCGCAGCGAATCCGACCGGCTTGCCGGTCCGTACGGGCGGCCCGTGGTGGTCATGGCACACGGCTTCGGCGGCACCATGGACTCGGGGCTGGCACCCTTCGCCGAGCGGTTCTGCAGTGCGGGCGCCGACGTCTTGACATTCGACTACCGGGGCTTCGGCGCATCGGAGGGTCTACCGCGCCAGAGCGTCTCGGTACACCGCCAACTGCGGGACTTCCATGCGGCGGTGGTGGCGGCGCAGCGCTTGCCCGGGGTGGATCCCGTACGGGTGGTGCTGTGGGGGTCGTCGTTCTCCGGCAGCCACGTCATCCGGGTGGCGGCCGGGCGAGCGGACGTCGCGGCGGTCGTCGCGATGACCCCGCTCACCAGTGGGCTGGCGGCGAGCAGAGCCGCCGTGGCGCACCGCGATATCGGTGCCGCACTGCGCTGGACCCTGGTGGGGCTCAAGAGCCGCGTCGCGCTCGCCCGCGGCCGCGCACCGTCACTGATGCCGTTGGCGGCGCGCCCGGGACAGCCCGGTGCGCTGGCGCTGGAGGGCGCCTACGAGAGCTACCTGTCGATAGCGGGTCCGACGTGGCGCAACGAGATCGACGCCGGGATCGGGATGGAACTGGTCAAGGTGCGAACGGGCCGGTCCGCCAAGCAGATCCGGGTGCCGGTGCTGGTACAGATCGCCGACTTCGACCGGTTCGTGCCGGCCGGGTCCGTCGCCCGAACCGCCGCACAGGCCGGGGCGCAGGTGCACCACTATCCGTGCGACCACTTCGACGTCTGGCCCGGCCACCAATGGCACGACAGGGCCGCGACGGACCAGGCGGCGTTCCTCGACCGGGTGTTCGGCCTCAGAACTGCGTCGAACCCAGGTCCACCGCGATCGACGCCGCTGTGACGTAGCGGGATTCATCGCTTGCCAACCAGCAGGCCGCATCCGCGATGTCCTCGGGCTGGGCGAGGTAGTCGGGCAGGAACGGCGTCACCATCTTCTCCAGCGGCGGGTTCGTCGCGTACGCCGTCTGGAGCGCCGACACCATGTCGCCGGTTCCCATCGGTGTGTTCACCGCACCCGGATGCAGGCTGTTGACCCGGATCTTGTGCTTGCCCAGTTCGGCGGCGAACGCCCGCGCCATCCCCGTCACCGCATGCTTGCTGGCGGTGTAGTGGACCATGAACGGCTGCATCTTCAGCCCCGCGGCTGAACTGATGAGGATGATGCTGCCGCCCCGCCCGCCGTCGATGATCCTGTGTGCGCCCGCCATCACGGTGTTCCAGGTACCGGTCACGTTGATGTCGATGACATCGCGGAAGTCGTCGGGGGAGATGGCGTCCCACGCCTGCGGTGCGGACACGCCCGCGTTGGCGATGATGACGTCGAGCCGGCCCAGTTCCGCCACACCGGTATCGACGGCGTCGCTGAGTGCGTCGATGTCACGGATGTCGGCGACCGAGGCGAGGATCCGACGACCGGTCGCCTCGACGAGCCGCACTGTTTCGGCGAGGTCCTCGGGTGTGGCCGGGTCATACGGCACGCAGGACGGGAGCTTGCCTGCCACGTCGACGGCGATGATGTCGGCACCCTCTGCCGCCATCCGGATCGCGTGTGCGCGTCCCTGTCCGCGGGCCGCTCCGGTGATGAAGGCGACCTTCCCAGTGAGCCGGCCTGTCATGAATTCGCCGCCGCCCGCTTCGCGGCCTTCACCAGTCCGCCACCGATGATCAGGCGTTGAATCTCACTGGTGCCCTCGTACAGGCGTAACAGCCGCACATCGCGGTAGATCCGCTCGACCGGAACCTCGCGCATGTAACCACTCCCTCCGTGGATCTGTACCGCCAGATCGGCGACCTGACCGGCCATCTCCGTGCAGAACACCTTGGCCGCCGACGGTGCGATCCGCCGGTCCTCACCGGTGACCCACTGCCGCGCGGCGTCGCGGACCAGTGCCCGGCCCGCCATGACCCCGGTCTGCTGATCGGCCAGCATCGCCTGCACGAGCTGGAAATCGCCGATCGGCTGGCCGCCCTGCGTCGCAGTGGCGGCGTAGGCGACGGATTCGTCGAGCGCACGCTGTGCGGCGCCGACGGCCAATGCGGCGATGTGCACGCGCCCGCGCGCCAACGTGGTCAGCGCCGCCCGGTAGCCGATGTCCTCGCTGCCGCCGACCAGTGCCGAGGCGGGTACCCGGACGTCGGTGAAGTTGACATCGGCGGTCCAGGCGCCTTCCTGCCCCATCTTGGCGTCCTTGACGCCGACCTCGACACCCTCGGAGTCGGCGGGCACCAGGAACACCGCGATCCCCGCGCCCTGGGCGTCGGCGGGCCGGGTGCGGGCGAAGACGACGAAGAGGTTCGCGGTCGGGGCGTTGGTGATGAAGCGCTTCTGGCCGGTGATCACCCAGTCGGCGCCGTCGCGCACCGCCTTGGTGCGTAGCCCCGCCGGATTCGAGCCCGCACCCGGTTCGGTCAGCGCGAACGAGGCGACGACGTCGCCGGAAGCGATGTCGCTGAGCCACCGCTGCTTCTGCTCATCGGTGCCGAAGCCCACCAGCACCTGACCGGCGATGCCGTTGTTGGTGCCGAACATCGAGCGCAGCGCCAGGGAGGTGTATCCGAACTCCATGGCGAGTTCGACGTCCTGGGTCAGGTCCAGCCCGAGACCGCCCCACTCCTGCGGAATCGCGTAGCCGAACAGGCCCATCTTCTTGGACTGCTCCCGCAGATCGTCGGGAACCTTGTCTTCGGCGAGGATCTCGGGCTCGCGCGGAACCACCGCGGTCCTGACGAAATGCCGTGTCTGCGCGAGGATTTCGCGGAAATCCTCGTCACTGACTTCGCTCATCGACAACCTCCAGTCGAGTCGGACGGCGCACAGGGTGGCTGGCCGCCAATATCGTATATCCAATACGATGTGTCCCGACCGGGCCCCTCGGAGGCCCCGATAGTCAGGTAGGTGATCGAGTGTCGTTGCTGACCGGACAGACCGCGATCGTCACAGGCGGTGCGCAGGGACTGGGCTTCGCGATCGCAGAGCGATTCGTGTCCGAAGGGGCGCGGGTGGTGCTCGGCGATCTCGACCTCAACGCCACCGACGCCGCGGCCGGACGTCTCGGCGGGGCCGACGTGGCCACCGCGGTGCGGTGTGACGTCACCCGCGCCGACGACGTGGATGCGCTCGTGGCGGCGGCGGTGGAGCGCTTCGGTGGTCTCGACGTCATGGTGAACAACGCCGGCATCACCCGCGACGCCACCCTGCGGAAGATGACTGAGGAGCAGTTCGACCAGGTGATCGCCGTGCACCTCAAAGGCACCTGGAACGGGCTGAAGTCCGCCGCCGCGGTCATGCGCGAGAACAAGCGCGGCGCGATCGTCAACATGTCGTCGATCTCCGGCAAGGTGGGCCTGATCGGACAGACCAATTACTCCGCGGCCAAAGCCGGCATCGTCGGCATGACCAAGGCCGCCGCGAAGGAACTCGCTCATCTCGGCGTACGGGTCAACGCGATCCAGCCCGGCCTCATCCGCTCGGCGATGACCGAGGCCATGCCGCAACACATCTGGGATCAGAAGCTCGCCGAGGTGCCGATGGGCCGCGCCGGTGAGCCGGACGAGGTGGCCAAGGTGGCGCTGTTCCTCGCCTCGGACCTGTCCTCCTACATGACCGGCATCGTCCTCGAAGTGACCGGCGGACGGCACATCTGATGCGCGACACCGTCATCTGCGAACCCGTTCGCACCCCGATCGGCCGTTACGGTGGCATGTTCAAAGACCTCACCGTGGTTGATCTCGCGGTGGCGGCGCTCACCGGCCTGCTCGACCGGACCGGCATCGATCCGGCCGTCGTCGACGACGTCATCCTGGGACACTGCTACCCCAGCAGCGAGGCGCCGGCCATCGGGCGGGTGGTGGGGCTGGACGCCGGTCTGCCGGTGACGGTGCCGGGTATGCAGGTCGACCGCCGATGCGGTTCGGGTCTGCAATCGGTGATCCAGGCCTGTCTGCAGGTCGGCAGCGGCGCCGATGACGTGGTGGTCGCCGGTGGCGCCGAGAGCATGAGCAACGTGGTCTTCTACTCCACCGACATGCGGTGGGGAGGTGCACGCGGTGGGGTTGCCGTGCACGATGCGCTTGCCCGCGGCAGGACCACCGCGGGTGGCCGGCGGTATCCGGTTCCCGGCGGCATGCTCGAGACGGCCGAGAACCTGCGCCGCGAATACGGCATCACCCGCGCTGAACAGGACGAGCTGGCGGTAACCTCCCACCAGAAGGCGGTCGCCGCCCAGAAGAACGGCGTCTTCGCCGAGGAGATCATTCCGGTGACGATGCACACCCGGCGCGGAGACGACGTCATCGACACCGACGAGCATCCGCGCGCCGACACCTCGACCGAGACCTTGAGCAGGCTGAAACCGATTCTGGGCACACAGGATCCGGAGGCGACGGTGACCGCGGGCAATGCCAGCGGACAGAACGACGCGGCGTCGATGTGTCTGGTCACCACGCCGGAGAAGGCCGTCGAGCTGGGCCTGACCCCGCTCGTCCGGCTGCTGTCGTGGGGTTCGGCCGGGGTGGCCCCGAACATCATGGGTATAGGCCCCGTCCCGGCCACCGAGGCCGCGCTCGCCAGAGCGGGCCTGGATCTGGCCGACATCGACCTCATCGAGCTCAACGAGGCGTTCGCGGCACAGGCGCTCGCCGTGATGCGCGAGTGGAAGTTCACCGACGCCGACATGGAGCGCACCAACGTCCACGGTTCCGGTATCTCTCTGGGGCATCCGGTGGGGGCTACCGGCGGACGGATGCTCGCCACGCTGGCCCGCGAGATGACGCGGCGGCAGGCACGCTACGGCCTGGAGACGATGTGCATCGGCGGCGGGCAGGGGCTGGCCGCGGTCTTCGAGCGGGTGACCCCGTGACCCGCCTCGCGCAGACTCTGGGTCTGACGGAGTTCCAGACCGAAATCGTCTCCACCGTGCGCCGATTCGTGGACAAGGAGGTCATCCCGAACGCGCAGGAACTCGAGCACGCCGACACCTATCCGCAGGCCATCGTCGACGCGATGCGCGATATGGGACTGTTCGGGCTGATGATCCCCGAGGAGTACGGCGGGCTCGGCGAATCGCTGCTCACCTACGCGCTGTGCGTCGAGGAGCTGGCCCGTGGCTGGATGAGCGTCTCCGGGGTGATCAACACCCACTTCATCGTCGCCTACATGATCCGCCAGCACGGCACCGAGGCGCAGAAAGCCGGCTACCTGCCGCGGATGGCCACCGGTGAGACCAGGGGTGCGTTCTCCATGTCGGAACCCGAACTGGGCTCCGACGTCGCGGCGATCCGCACCCGCGCCCGACGGGACGACTCCGGTGGTTACGTCATCGACGGCCAGAAGATGTGGCTCACCAACGGTGGCAGCTCCACGCTGGTCGCCGCACTGGTCCGCACCGACGAGGGCGCCGACAAACCGCACCGCAATCTCACCGCGTTCCTCGTCGAAAAGCCGGCAGGCTTCGGCGAAGTCGTGCCCGGACTGACAATTCCCGGCAAGCTCGACAAGCTGGGTTACAAGGGCATCGACACCACGGAACTCATTTTCGACGGCTATCGCGCGAGCGCCGACGACATCCTCGGCGAACGTCCCGGCCAGGGCTTCTTCCAGATGATGGACGGCGTCGAGGTCGGCCGGGTCAACGTGTCGGCACGGGCGTGCGGTGTGGGGTTGCGCGCGTTCGAACTCGCGGTGCGCTACGCGCAGCAGCGCCAGACGTTCGGCAAACCGATTGCCGAGCATCAGGCGATCGCCTTCCAGCTCGCCGAGATGGCGACGAAAGTCGAAGCGGCACACCTGATGATGGTCAACGCCGCCCGGCTCAAGGACTCCGGGGAGCGCAACGACGTCGCCGCGGGGATGGCGAAGTACCTGGCCAGCGAGTTCTGCGCCGAGGTCACCCAGCAGAGTTTCCGCATCCACGGCGGCTACGGCTACTCCAAGGAGTACGAGATCGAGCGGCTGATGCGGGACGCGCCGTTCCTGCTGATCGGCGAGGGCACCAGCGAGATCCAGAAGAACATCATCAGCAAGCGTCTGCTCGCCGACTACCGGATCTGACATGGCCGCACCCGATTTCGTGACCCGCCCACAACTGTCCGAGGACATCGCGCGGTTCGTCCGGCGGCGGATCTTCGACGGGACCTACCCCGCCGGTGGGTACATCCGGCTCGAACAGTTGGCGTCAGAACTCGGCGTCAGCGTGACCCCCGTGCGCGAGGCCCTGTTCGAGTTGCGCGCGGAAGGGCTTCTCGCACAACAACCGCGTCGCGGATTCGTGGTGCTGCCGGTGACGGGTCGCGACATCGCCGACGTGTCGAACGTGCAGGCCTACGTGGGCGGTGAATTGGCCGCCCGCGCGGCGCACAACATCACCGACGATCGGTTGCGGGAGCTCACCGCCATCCAGGATGCGCTCGAAGACGCCTACCGGCGCGACGACGGTGAGGCGGCGGTGCGGCTCAACCACGAGTTCCACCGGGCGATCAACGTCGCCGCGGATTCACCCAAGCTCGCTCAGATGATGTCGTTGATCACCCGGTACGCACCGGAGTCGGTGTTCCCCACCATCGAGACGTGGCCCGAGGAGTCGGTGCGCCACCACCGGCGGCTGCTCGCGGCACTGGGGGAGCACGACGAGAACCTGGCGCGCGGCACGATGTCCGAGCACCTGGCCGCGGGCGCCGGACCGCTCATCGAGCACCTCAAGGCCCGCGGCGTCGTCGAGTAACTGCGCGAGCAGACACAGAATCGCACTGAAACTCGCTGGGGAGCGCGATTCTATGTCTGCTCGCGAGAAGAGGTGAGCAGATTCCGGAGCGCACGGATGTTGACCTTACCGGTGGCCTTCCGCGGTATCGCGTTGTCGTCGTCCACCAGCAGCCACACGGTGGGTATCTTGAACGCGCTGAGCCGCTTTCGGGCCCCCTCACGCAGCTGATCGACCGGACGCCGCGAGATCACCACCGCACCCACGGCCCCGGACACCTCGGTCACGAACGCACCTGCGACGCCGTCGATGGTTCGCAGCGCCTGCTCGACTTCGCTGGGATACACCGTGGCGCCGCTGACCTTGAACATGTCGTCGGAACGGCCGTGGTAGAACAGGAATCCGTCGTCGTCGAGGTGGCCGAGATCGCCGGTCGGATACCAGCCGTCGGCGGTGAACACCTCCTCGCGGCTGCGTCGGCAGATGCCGCGCATGACATGCGGGCCGCGCAACTGGATCTCTCCGATGACGCCGGCGGCCACTGGGTCAGCGGCTTCGGTGTCGGTGATGCGGACCTGCATACCGTCGAACGGTCGGCCGCAGCTGCCCCACGCAGAGCGCGGCATATCGGTGTCGGCGCGGTAGCCACAGTAGGGTCCGAACGCCTCCGTCATCCCGAACAGCGTGGCCCTGGCGCCAGGGGTACTGCGATCATGGGGTGGCAGCAGTGCCTCCAGACTGCCCGGCTGCAACGCCGAGAGGTCGGCGCCGATCAAATGGCGTTTCCGGGCAAGCGCGTCGGCCTGATCCGGCCACCCACGGAACAGGGTCACCCGTTCCCGTTCGAGCAGGCGAAGCGTGGTGTCGGGCTGGGGGATCTCCTCGGTGACCAGTGTCGCGCCGGCCAACAGCGCCGAGAGCACACCACTGCCGAACCCGCCGACCCAGAAGAACGGCATGGGCAGGTACAACCGGGTATCCGGGGTGATACACCGGGCGTCGAGCCCCGATCGCACCGCCGCCAGCGCGTTGCCATGGGAGTGCATGACGCCCTTGGGCGGCCCACTGCTGCCCGAGGTGAACATGATGACGAAGAGGTCGCTGGGGGTGACCGCGTCGGCGAGCGCGTCGACGAGGCGGGCGGCGCGCGCCGAAACAGGGGCCGCCACGGCCTCTTCGGCGGTCCACACTTTTCGAAGCGCGGGCAGCGTGGCTCGGTGGGGTTCGAGGTCGTCGAGGTAGCGGCGGCCGCGGAACTCCGGCACGCTGATCAGCACCCGCACGGACGCGGTACGCAGCTGCGCGGCCAGCTCGGGTGGGGCGAGCAGCGTGCTGAGCGGGACGAGGACGGCGCCGATGCGGGTGAGCGCCACGGCGATCTGCACCCAGAGCACGCTGTTGGGCATGATCAACCCCACCCGCGTGCCCTTGCCGACGCCGGCCTCGACGAACGCCGCTGCCATTTCCATTGTGGCGGTGTCGACTTCGCGGTAGGTAATTCTGGTGTGCGGGTCGATCACCGCGAAGGACGTCGGGTCGCGGTCGGAGCGCAGCCGCACCAGATGGTCGACGGTGTCGGTGAGGTCAGGCATCGAAGACCTTCTCGAGCGCCGCCATGTCGACCTTGCCGCTGGACCGCAGCGGCACCTCCGACCGGCGCAGCACGGCGAATTTCCTGGGCACCTTGTAGGCCGAGAGTTCGGCGGTGAGCCGCTCTCGCACGGCCACCTCGTCGAACGTTGCGCCGTCGTCGAGGACGACGACCGCCGCCACGATCTGCCCCCGGTCCGTGTCGGGGATCCCCATGACGTAGGCCGTCACGTCGGCCCTGGCGAGGGCGGCTTCCACCTCGGCCGCCGCCACGTTGGCGCCCGCGGTCTTGATCATCGAGTCGCGCCGCCCGATGAAGTAGACGTATCCGTCCGCGTCAATGCGGACCAGGTCGCCGGTGTGGAACCAACCGTCGGCGTCGAAGCACTCCTCGCGGGAGCGCCGGTGGTAGCGCTGCATGAGATACGGTCCGCGCAGGCACATTTCGCCCAACGTCCCCGTCGACACCGGCCCACCGTCGTCCGGGTCGACGATGCGGATGTCGAACCCAGGGGCCGGCCGGCCGAAGGAACCGCGCCGGTGTTCGGGCTGATCGCTCTCGTCGCCGCTGAGGAGTACGACGCTGCCGGCTTCGGTCAGGCCCAGCATGTTGTGTCGCAGCGCTGGGTCGGCAGGTCGGGTGTCCGGCGCCATGATCGGGTACAGGTTTCCGCGGCGCAGGGCGGACAGGTCGCGCGCGGCGAAACTCGGGTCACGGGTGAGGTGGGCGATTCCGGCGGTGAATCCGTTGGTGACGTTGGGCCGTTCGGCCTCGAGCAGGTCGAGGGTGCGCGCGGCGTCGGTCGCGTTCGAGCAGACCAGGGTGGCGCCGGCGGTCAGGGTGGCGAGCAGCCCGAACGCAAAGCCGCCGATCCAGAAGAAGGGGGAGTTGCAGAACAGTTTGTCGGTGGGGGTCAGACCGCGGATGCCGTTGAGGTTGCGCTGGTGGGTGAGCATGGCGGTGTGCGTGTGGATCGCACCCTTGGGGGCGCCGGTGGATCCGGAGGTGTAGACGATCGCCAGTACGTCCGCGCCGTCGACGTCGTCTTCGAACGCGTCGAGCGCTGGCGCGGCTGTCTCGGCACCGTCGACCCCGCTAAGCACCCGGCGCAGTTGCGGTACCGCGGCACTGAAGATCGTCTCCGAGCCGACGTCGCCCAGGATGCCGGACAGCTTCTCCACGTAATCGTGCGACCGGTACGACGCCGCGGTGAGCAGGAGTTCGACGTCGCTGTCGAGGAGCTGGGCGTGGAGTTCGGCCGTGGTCGCCATCGTCGGGAACGGCACCACCACCGCTCCGATGCGCGCCGCGGCCAGCATGGCGACCACGAACCGGGCCCCGTTGGGATACAGCACACCCACATGGCTGCCCTTCCCGATGCCGAGCGCGATGAGGTGCCGCGCGAGGTGAGCCGAGCGACGTTCGGCGTCGCCGTAGGTGAGTCGTTCGTCGTCGCACACCAGCAGGGACTGGGTACCGCGCGCCCGCGCCTGCTGCCGGAGGACCGCGGCGACGGTCGTCGGGTCAGCCGACACGCTCGGCCCGACCGCTGAAGTGGCGCCGGACCGCCTGCAGATCGGCCTTCCTGGACGGGGTGCGGGGGATGGCCTCGACCACGGCGATCTCGGTGGGGATCTCGTATCCCGACAACCGGTCACGCAGGAAGTCGATCAGTTCGCCGGTATCGACGTGCGCGCGCAGTTCGACCATCGCGACAGGGATTTCACCAAGGCGGTCATCGGGCCGGCCGACGACCGCGGCGCCCCGGACGGCGGGATGGCTTTCCAGCGCGGCGCGCACGTCGTCGGGCATGACTTTGAACCCGCCGCGGATGATGGCCTGATCGGCCCGGCCCAGAATCCACAGGAAGCCGTCGGCGTCGATGCGCGCGAGATCGGTGGTGCGGATCCACTGGGCGTCCGGGCCGAGTTGCGCCGGCTTCACTTCGAGCAGACCGGGCTCGTCGGGTCCGAGCGTGTCCCCGCCGTCGGCGACGACCCGCAGCTGCGCCCCGGGATTGGCGCGGCCCACGCTGCCGCGTTTGGCCTCCCAGTAGCGTCGATGGTCCGCCATCGTCCAGCCGGCCACCCCGCCACCGAATTCCGTTGCGGCGTATGAGGTGAGAACGGGGATGCCGAACTTCGCGGTGAAGGCGTCGGCGTCGTCGGCCGACAGCGGAGCGGTACCGCTGGTGACGACCCGCAGGCCGGCGAGGTCCTCGCGCCGCAGGTCCGAGTGCAGCACCATCCTCAGCGCGGCGGGCACCAGTGATGCTGCCCGCGGCCGGTGGGTGCGCACCGCCTCGGCCCACCGGGTCAGCTCGAAGCGTTCCAGCAGCACGAACGGCCGCGCCTCTGCGATGCACAACAGGATGCGGTACACCCCGCCGATGTGGACGAGCGGTGAGTTGACGATCGCCACACCGCTGCGGGGTGCCGTCGGCGCGGCGGCATCGTCGGGGCTCGGGCCGATGACGCTGCGGGCCAGCATGTCGTAGGTGAGGTCGACGCGTTTGGGTGGTCCGGTAGTGCCACTGGTCAACATCCGCACCGCGACACCGGGTCGGCTTCCGGGGCCGGGAATGTCGCCGGTGCGGACGACGCGCGGTGTGGTGTCGACGGTGTCGATCTCCACCCGCGTGCCGTCAGTGCCGGGATCGACGTGCGCGTCGAGGTCCTCGGGCGCGCCGATGAGGACCGGCAGCCCGAGGGCGGTGATGTCGGCCAGGGTGCGGGCGTCGCCGCGCGACGGGTTGATCACCACGACGGTCGCACCGGTGGACAGCACACCCAGTAGCGCCGCGACGTGAGGGGGCCGGTTGCGCAACAGGATTCCGATCTGCGGTGGCCCGCCTGCGTGATGTTCGCCGACCACGTCACCGATGGTGGAGGCGAGGGTGTGCAGCTGCGCCCAGGTGTGCCAGCGGCCCTCGTACTCCAGCGCGCGGGTGTCGGGTTGCAGCGCGAGCACGTCGGTGATGCGCCGCGACAGCGCGTGCATCAGCGGATCCTCGGCGGGGCTTTCGGGGCGGGTGCGCCGGCGGCGAGTTCGGCCTGCCCGAGGGGGTTGCCCAGCCGGGTGTAGATCAGGCCCTGTTCCAGGGCCGCCCGGTACGGCCGGTCCAGCGACTCCCAGATCGCCCTCACGGTGCCCTGGGTGGCTGACGGCGGCTTGGCGGCGATCGTCGCCGCGATCTCGTGGGCGCGCTCCCACAGTTGGCTGCGCGTCACCACCTCGGTGACCAGGCCGATGCGCAGCGCCGTCGTGGCGCTGACGCGTTCGTCGTTGCCCAGCAACGCGATTCGCAGTGTCTCACCGAGGCCGACGCGCCGCATCAACCCGATCGGTTCGAGTGCGCACACCAGACCCGCGCTCACGTGTGAGTCGAAGAACGTCGCATCGTCGGAGCAGAGGACCACATCGGCCTCGTTGACGAAGTAGAAGGCGCCGGCGGTGCACATCCCCTGGACGGCGCACACCACCGGTTTCCACATCTTCTGCCACTTCGGGCTGAGCAGTTCGCCGGGATCTTCGTGGTTCCACACGTTGTCGGGCTGGCCGTAGGACGATGTGATGTCCAGGCCGGCCGAGAACGCGCGGTCACCGGATGCGCGCAGCACCACCGCATGCACCGACTCGTGCTGTTTGACCAGGCGCCAGGCCTGCTGAATTTCCTCGCACATCGTGCGGTTGAACGCGTTGAGCCGGTCCGGGCGGTTGAGGGTGATGGTGGCGACGTGGTCGGTGTCGTCGACGTCGAGGAGGATGGTCTCGAAGATCATCGGCGGTCCTATCGACACTGCCAGTCGGGTGCGCGCTTCTCGACGAACGCCCGGGGACCCTCCAGTGCGTCCTCGGTGCGGACCACGCGTTCGCGGAAGGTCTCGGCCAGGATCTCCGCCTCGTGCAGCGGCAGGTCGAGGGTCTTCTGGATCGCCAACCGGGTGCCCCTGACAGCGAGTGGGGCGTTGGAGTTGACGATGTCGGCGATCTCGTGGGCGCGTTCGAGCAGACGGTCGTGTTCGACGACTTCGGTGATCATCCCGAGTTCGTAGGCGCGTTGGGGGCTCATCCGTTCGTGTTTGCCCGTCAGGGCCATCCGCAGCGCCACGGTCCGGGGGAGGACGCGGGCCAGGCGGACCATTTCGCGGGCCGCGACCAGTCCGATGCTCACGTGTGGGTCGAAGAACTGGGCCTGGTCGGATGCGATGACGATGTCGCCGGTGGTGACCCAGTCCAACCCAGCGCCACAACACAATCCGTTGATCGCGGCGAGCACCGGTTTGGCCATGCGGCGAAACGGGGGAGTACCCTCCTGCGGCGCCTCCCACTGGTCGTAGGTCGACAGGTACGGCCGTTCGTAGAGCACCTTGCCGTCACCGGGAATCTCTTTGACGTCCGCGCCGGTGCAGAAGGCGCGGCCGGTGCCGGTGACGATGAGCAGCCAGACGTCGTCATCGTTCTCGGCCGCGTCGTAGGCTTCCCTCAGTTCGGTGATCATGTGTGGGGACAGCGCGTTGAGTGCCTCGGGCCGGTTGAGCGTGATCGTGGCCTTGTGAGCGTCGACCTCGTAGGTGATGGTGTCGAACGACGTGGCTGGCATGGTCTTCCTTCACCGGCCCCGGAAATCGGGAGCGCGGCGCTCCTGGAACGCCGCCAGGCCTTCCTTGAAATCCGAGGTACGGCAGGACAGTTCGAGATTGAACAGCTCTTGGGTCATCGTCGCTCCCAGCGTGGTGTGCTGCCCGTGGTGAATGGCCTGTTTCGCCAGGCCGAGCGCCACCGTCGGGCCGTCGGCCAACCGGGTCAGCAGCTCTGTCACCGTCGCGTCGAGTGCGTCGCGTGGCACCGCGCGGTGGATCAGGCCCCAGTCGGCCGCGTCGGCGGCGGTCACCTTCTCCCCGAGGAGCAGCATTCGCTTGGCGCGCGCCACGCCGATCAGCCTGGGCAGCAACCAGGACGCCCCGGAATCGGGACTGAAACCGCGTGCGATGAACGGTTCCCAGAACACCGCGTTGTCGGCGGCCACGGCGAAGTCCGCGACCAGCGCGAGATTGCAGCCGAGCCCGACAGCCCAGCCGCGGACACTGCAGACCACCGGCAGGTGGATGCCGTGAACGAGTTCGATGACGCGGTGGGAGGTGTGTGGGATGCGGCGCACCAGGTCCGCCGTCCGCGGCCGCTTCCCGCCGGTGCTCTTCCCCGGGTCGCTTCGCTCCTGCCCGCCGGTGCTCGTGGCCACCCAGTCCGCGCCTGCGCAGAAATCGTCGCCCTCGCCCGTGATGTGCAGCGCGCGCAGCGTGTCGTCGGTGGCGGCGGCGGTCAACACCTCGACGAGTGCGTCGGTCATGCTGTGGCTCAACGAGTTCCGCCGCTCAGGCCGGTCGAGGGTGAGGTGTAGCACCGCTCCGTCGCGAACAGCGCGCACCGAGCCGTCGTCACTCACGTCGGTTCGACCCTCTCGCCGGGCTACAGTTGACCATACAGTAGGCAATTCAATTGATATCCTGTACAAGTTAGCAAGGAATGCCGGTCGACGGAACGGATCGGACCGACGAGAGGCGGCGGATGGACCAGCCCGCAGTCCGGTTCGGTGAACAACCGCTGAGCCAGACGGTCACTACGGCCGCGGCGCTGCGGCGCATCACCGGTCTGCTGCTCTCACTCGAGCAGCCCCATCCCACCGTCGACGCGATGACTACCCGACTCGCCGAGTGGGAACGCGAGTTGAGTGCCGCCGCACCGGCCGATCCCGCGCCGCGGGTGGGCAACGATCTCGGTGACGACCACCGCGTGTACCTCGATCACGCCTTCGATTGCGGGTCGTTCAACCCGTGCTTCCCCGCTTACCTCGTCGACCACATCGATGCCGACACCGCGGCGGGCCGGGTGAATTTCCCGTTGCCGTACGAAGGTCCCCCGGGGCTGGTCCACGGCGGCTTCCTCGCCGTGTTCTTCGACTGCGTGATCCAGCACCACAATTGTGCGACAGGGCTTTCCGGTAAGACGCGGTCCCTGAACATCACCTACCGCAGGCCAACGCCACTGCTGACCGAGCTGCGGTTCGACGTCTCCAAGACGACGGCCGACCGCGGTGTCACGTCCACCGGACGGCTACTTCTCGACGACGACGTGCTGTGTATCGGAGAGGCGACCACCGTGGCGCTGCCTCCCGAGCGGCTTGCCGGTGCACGGTTCGGCGCGCGGCGGCCGCAGAACCGCCCTGCCACCAGAAAGGAGTCCGAGCCATGACGGCCACTTCGGACGACCGGGTGCTCTTCGAGGCCGACCGCGACAAGCGGATCGCGACGATCACGCTCAACAACCCCGCGCAGCGCAACTCCTACGACGCCGCGATGCGCGATGCGCTGGCGCGCCACCTCGACGACGTCGCCGAGGACGACGATCTGACGGTCGTGGTGTTGCGCGGCGCGGACGGGGTGTTCAGCACCGGCGCCGATATGAACAACGCCTACGGCTGGTACGGCGGACGCGAGGGTGAGGAAGCGCCCGCCAAGAGCAGGCCCAGCCAGCGCAGGCGGCTGACCGTGGACCGCAAGTCCTTCGGCTTCTACCACAATCTGATGGGCTTCCCGAAGGTGACCGTCGGCGAGATCAGCGGATACGCGCTCGGTGGCGGCTTCGAGATGGCACTGATGACCGACATCTCCGTCATCGGACGCGACACCAAGATCGGCATGCCGGCGACCCGTTTCCTCGGTCCCGCACTCGGCAGCCTGCACATGTTCTTCCACCGGCTCGGCCCCGTGCTGGCCCGTCGGCTGCTGTTGACCGGCGACATCATCGCCGCGGAGGCCGTCGAGCACCTGGGCGTGTTCACCGAGACCTGCGAGGCCTCCGCGGTACCCGCCCGGGCCCGCTACTGGGCGGAGAAGGCGGGGAAGATGCCCGCCGACGGGGTGGTGATCGCCAAGGAGGCTTTCCGTCTGGTCGAGCAGAGCCAGGCCTATCAGGGGGAGGAGGTGGCCAGTTACCTCTTCCACGCGTACGGCACGAACCTGCAGTTCGCCCCCGGTGAGTTCAACTTCGTCAAGACCCGCGCCCAGTACGGCACCAAGGCGGCGTTCCGGCTGCGTGACGAGCATTTCCACGTACCCGAACCGGAGTCCGAGTGACCCCTCGCGGTGGTCCTGGCCCCTTACAACTGATACCGTTTCTGTAAACGCCGCCAGTTTGCCTCCGCCGCCGCGGCGGCCTGACACACCGAGGTCGAGAACATGTCCACACCCGTCATCGTCGGCGCCGTCCGGACAGCGATCGGGCGGTCCTTCAAGGGCACCCTGGTCAACACTCCGCCGGAGACGCTGATCACCACCGTGCTGCCCGAGGCCATCCGCCGCTCCGGTGTCGACCCGAGCGCGATCGACGACATCATCTTCGCCGAATCACATTACGGCGGCGGTGATCTCGCTCGTTACGCCGCGGACGCCACGGGTCTGCAGCATGTTCCCGGCCAGTCGGTCAACCGGCACTGCGCCGGCAGCCTCACCGCGATCGGCAATGCGGCGGCGCAGATCGGCTCCGGTATGGAGCGGGTCCTGGTCGCCGGGGGCGTGCAGTCACTGTCGATGACACCACTGGTGAGCTGGCGCATTCCCGGCCCCGAACTGAAGTTCGAGGAGCGCTGGATGCCGCCCACCCACGTGGAGACACCGGACGCACCAACCCGTGACATGTCGATCACCGTCGGATGGAATACGGCACAGGCCGCAGGCATCACCCGCGAGGAGATGGACGCGTGGGCGGCGCGGTCGCACCAGCGCGCCATCGCCGCGATGGACGCGGGCAAGTTCGTCGACGAGATCATCCCGCTGAAGGTCGAGCAGCCCGACGGCACCGTCGTCGACTTCAGCGTCGACGAGCATCCGCGCCGGGACACCACGGCCGAGAAGCTGGCGGGGTTGAAGGTGCTGCATCCCGAGATCGAGGGCTTCTCGATCACCGCGGGCAACAGCAGCGGCACCAACGATGCCGCCGCGGCCACCGTGCTCGTCGAGCGCGGTTACGCCGAGGCCGAGGGCCTGTCGGTGCTGGCGAAGGTGCGCGCCTGGGCGTCGGCCGGCGTCGCGCCACGCGACACCGGTCTCGGTGCGGTCAAGGTCATCGGCAAGGTGCTCGACCGGGCCGGGCTCACCCCGGGCGACGTCGCGCTGTGGGAGATCAACGAGGCGTTCGCGTCGGTGCCGATCGCCGCCTGCCGCGAGTACGACCTCGACGAAGAGAAGGTGAACTTCTCCGGAAGTGGTTGCAGCCTCGGCCATCCCATTGCGGCCTCCGGTGCCCGCATGATCACCACTCTGGTCTATGAACTGCAGCGGCGCGGCGGTGGCATCGGGGTCGCCGCGATGTGCGCCGGCGGTGGGCAGGGCGGCGCCGTCGTCATCGAGGTCTAGCCCGAGGACTTGCGGCGCGCGGCCGTCTTCTTCGCCGGCTTCCGTTCGTCGATGAGCCGGGCGGCGTGGTCGAGGATGCAGTTCAGCCCGTACTCGAAGTTGATCTTGTTGGGTACGCCGATGTGGTGCCCCTTGGCGCTGAGTTGAGCCATGAGCGGCATGGATTCGGCATCGATCGTGGACGCCTCCTCGACGCTGAAGTCCGGACCTTCCATCGAGCGGGTCTTCTCGTACAGGCGCGCGAGCACCACCGACCCCCGGACGTGCACCGACACCGCCGAGTAGGTGTCGAACGCGTCCTCCGGAGACAGGCCCGCTTCCACCAGCCCCGCCACCGCGGTTTCCATCTGTTCGAGGCCCAGCCGCAGCGCCCTGGCCGACAGGGCGCCGCGGATCAGCACGAGGTCGCAGAGAATCGGGCTCGTCATGAATGTCTTGCGCATGTTGTGCGCGTGGTTGTACAGCGATTCGCGCCAGTTCGCGGCGTCGACGTACGGCGCCTCGAACACGATCTGTCGCAACGCCCGGTCGGTCATCGCGTTGAGAAGGTCGTCCTTCTTGCGGAAGTACCAGTAGATGCTCGTCACGCCGACGCCGAGATGCTTGCCGAGCAGCGGCATGCTGAGGTTGTCGATCGACACCTCCTCGGCGAGTTCGAAGGCGCCCTTGATGATGTCCTCGGGATTGATGGACCCACGCTCGCGGCGTTGCCGCTTCTGCGCGGTCGCTTGTTTGGCCACAGCGGGCACCTCCATCGACGTTCGACGTTGAGTGTGGGGATTTACGGGGAGTGTGAGAATTTACCGGCCGTGACAGTGTGATCTGCGGCTCCACGCCTCGGGCCGCGCGACTGCCGGTGCCGTCGACCATACCGGTCGGCCCACGCTCGAGCGTTCGCAGAAGCACATCGGTACACTCCGACCCTCAACAGTAAGGCATATAGTACGCTTTTCTGGCTGGAGTCGGGCTGCGAAAGGCGAACGGGTGTCAGACGAGGTTCTGTTGGAGCGCCAGGGGCGCACACTGATCATCACCATCAACCGGCCGGAGGCACGCAACGCGGTCAACTTCGCGGTCAGCCAGGGTCTTGCGGATGCGGTCGACGAACTCGACAGCGACACAAGTCTTTCCGTGGCAGTGCTGACCGGAGCGGGTGGCAACTTCTGTGCGGGGATGGACCTCAAGGCGTTCGCGGCGGGGGAGCGGGTGGACATCCCCGGCCGCGGGATCGGCTTCACCGAGCGGCCGCCCCGCAAGCCGTTGATCTCGGCCGTCGAGGGGTATGCGCTCGCCGGGGGCACCGAAGTGGTGCTGGCCACCGACCTGGTGGTCGCATCGAGTGCGGCGAAGTTCGGTATCCCCGAGGTCAAGCGCGGACTGGTCGCCGCGGGTGGCGGGCTGCTGCGGTTGCCGCGGCGCATCCCCTACCAGAAGGCGCTGGAACTGGCCTTGACCGGTGAGAGTTTCACCGCCGAACAGGGCGCGACGTGGGGATTCGTGAACAAGGTGACCGAACCGGGGGAGGCGCTGGCCGGCGCCGTCGAACTCGCCGAACGCATCACCGCCAACGGCCCGCTCGCCGTGGCGGTGACCAAGGAGATCCTCGTCCGCTCCGCCGAGTGGAGCGAGTCCGAGATGTGGTCCAGGCAAATGGAACTCATCATCCCGGTGTTCTCGTCGAACGACGCGAAGGAAGGTGCCATCGCCTTCGCGGAGAAGCGGGCGCCGAATTGGACCGGTACCTGAACCGATGGACCTCGGACTGGCCGGCGCCACCGCGGTGGTGGTCGGCGGGGGCCGTGGGATGGGCTTGGCCACCGCCCGATGCCTCGCCGAGGACGGTGCCAAGGTGGCGGTGGTGGGACGGGCGGCGGAGGTGCTCTCCCACGCCGCGGCCGAACTGACCGGCTGCGGAAGTCCTGACGCGGTCGGAATCGTCGGTGACATCCGCGAACCCGATCAGGTGGACCGGGTGTTCGCCGAGGTGGCCGAGCGGTGGGGCGGTGCGCTCAACATCCTGGTCAACACCGTGGGACCCGACGTCCGCGGCGACTTCGAATCCCTCACCGACGACCAGTGGCGAACAGCGGTCGAAGACGGAGCGCTGGGCATGGTGCGCTGCGTGCGGTCGGCACTTCCGTTGTTGCGCAGAGCGTCCTGGGCCCGCATCGTCAACTTCTCCGCCCAGTCGACGCAGCGGCAGAGTGCCACATTGCCGGCCTATACGGCGGCGAAGGCGATGGTGACCAGTGTGTCGAAGAACCTGTCGTTGTCCCTGGCGAAGGACGAGATCCTGGTCAACGTCGTATCGCCGGGAAGTATCGCCTCCGAGGCCCTCACCGGGTGGGCGGAGTCGATCGGTGTGGACGGCGGTGACCCGTACCGGCTGATGGACGCCATCACCGAGCACTTCGGGCATCCCGCGCACCTGCCGCGGGCCGGTCTGCCGTCGGAGATCGGTCCTGTCGCGGCGTTCCTCGCCTCTCGGCGCAACTCGTACATGACCGGCGCGAACGTCAACGTCGACGGCGGCAGCGACTTCACCTGAAGGACAGGCCCTTTCGCGTGGTTTGGCATAGCCGTCACCGTACTTGCGGAACCCGCTACCGATAGGTATACAGTATGAGTAATCACAGGCGGGATTTCGTGCTTTCGAGGAGCTGATGCGGGTGGCCTCCGACGATGCTGGGCCAGATCCCGATCTGGAGGCCGTCCTCTACGAGGTCACCCCGGCGGGTGTCGCCGTCGTCACGCTGAACCGCCCGGAACGCCTCAACGCCTGGGGCGCTGACATCTCGGCCGGGTTCTACTCCGCGATCGACCGCGCGGAGGCCGATCCCGCGGTGCGGGCCATCGTGCTCACCGGCAGCGGGCGCGCGTTCTGTGCGGGCGCCCATCTGGGCTCCATGGCCACCATCAGTGATTCCCTTGGCGGCTCCGGCAACGGAAACGCTCCCGACGTCAGCACGATCGTCGGGGAGCGCCACCCCCATTTCCTCACCGCGCTGCGCAAGCCGATCATCGCGGCGATCAACGGCGCCTGTGTCGGGATCGGCCTGACGCACGCACTGATGTGCGACGTCCGCTTCGCCGCCGACGGCGCCAAGTTCGCGACGTCTTTCGCCCGTCGCGGCCTGATCGCCGAATACGGCATCTCCTGGATTCTGCCGCGGCTCATCGGTTTCGGCGCCGCCATGGACCTGCTGCTCAGCGGTCGCACGTTCTACGCCGACGAGGCGGCGCGTCTCGGCCTGGTCAAGGACGTCGTCGCACCCGAACTCCTCATGACCCGCGCGATGGAGTACGCCGAGGACCTCGCCGCGAACTGCTCGCCGGCCTCGCTGGCGATCATCAAGGAACAGACCTACGGCGACGCAGAGCGCGACGTCGTCGACGCCAGCGCCAGGGCCGAGAAGCTGATGGGCGAATCCCTGCTGCGCCCCGACGTCATCGAGGGGATCGTGAGCTTCCTCGAGAAGCGGGCACCGAGTTTTCCGACATTGCAGGAGGGACCCTGATGACGCTCGACTACAAGGCGATCGACGTCGACAACCACTACTACGAACCGGTCGACGCGTTCACCCGTCACCTGCCGAAGGAGTTCAGACGCCGCGGTGTGCAGATGGTGCAGGACGGTAAGCGCACGCTGACCCTGATGGGCGGTGTCATCAACCAGTTCATCCCCAATCCCACCTTCGATCCGATCATCGAACCGGGGTGCCTGGATCTGCTGTTCCGCGGCGAGATCCCCGACGGCGTGGACCCCGCGTCGTTGATGAAGGTCGACCGGTTGGCGGATCACCCCGAATACCAGAACCGCGAGGCGCGGGCGGAGGTCCTCGACCGGCAGAACCTCGAGACGGTGTTCATGCTCCCGACGTTCGCGTGCGGTGTGGAGGAGGCGCTCAAACACGACATCGAGGCGACGATGGCCTCGGTGCACGCGTTCAACCTGTGGCTCGACGAGGACTGGGGATTCGACCGACCCGACCATCGGTTCCTGTCGGCGCCGATCATCTCGCTGGCCGACCCGGCGAAGGCGATCGAGGAGGTCGAATTCGTCCTGGACCGCGGCGCCAAGATCGTCTGCGTGCGGCCGGCGCCGGTCCCCGGGCTGGTCAAGCCGCGGTCGCTGGGCGATCCGGTGCACGACCCGGTGTGGGCGCGGCTGGCCGAAGCCGGCGTGCCGGTGGTCTTCCACCTGTCCGACAGTGGCTACCTCGCGATCGCGGCGCTGTGGGGCGGCAAGGCGACGTTCGAGGGGTTCGGCAAGAAGGACCCGCTCGACCAGGTGCTGCTCGACGACCGGGCGATCCACGATGCGATGGCCTCGATGATCGTCCACCAGGTGTTCACCCGGCACCCGAAACTCAAGGTGGCCAGCATCGAGAACGGCTCGTACTTCGTCTACCGGCTGATCAAGCGGTTGAAGAAGTCCGCCAATACAGCGCCCTACCACTACACAGAGGATCCGGTCGAGCAGCTGAAGAACAACGTGTGGATCGCGCCGTACTACGAGGACGATGTGAAGCTGCTCGCCGCCACGATCGGTGTGGACCGCATCCTGTTCGGCTCGGACTGGCCGCACGGTGAAGGGCTGGCCGATCCGATGACGTTCACCGCCGACATTCCGCAGTTCCCGGAGTTCAGCGCCGAGGACACCCGGAAAGTGATGCGGGACAACGCGTTGGATCTGATTGGCGTGAACGTCGCGGCACGCTGATGGGCGAGTGGACGATAGGCGCGGTACTCGACGCCATCGCCGACGTCATCCCCGACCGGACGATGACGGTGTGCGGGGAGCGAAGCAGCACCTTCGCCGACACCGCGGACCGCAGCCGCCGGTTGGCCAACTTCCTCGCCGGCCGCGGCTTCGGTGCCCACAGGGAGCGCCACACCCTGGCGAACTGGGATTGCGGTCAGGACCGGGTCGCGCTGATCATGCACAACGATCGCTATCCGGACATGGTGATCGGCTGCCTGAAGGCCCGAACCGTCCCGGTCAACGTGAACTTCCACTACACCCCGCGCGAAGTGCACGAGCTCCTCGAATACGTGAAACCGTCAGCCGTCATCTATCACCGGGCACTGGGGGCGAAGTTCGCCGACGTGTTGCCGGCGGGCGCTGTGTGGGTGTCCGTCGACGACGGCAGCGCCGTCCCCGATCTGCCGGCCGCGGTCACCTTGGCGGAGGCGTTGTCCGAAGGGGATGTGGCACAGTCGGTCTTATCGTCGCCCGACGATCTGGTGATGATGTGCACCGGTGGCACCACCGGCCGCCCCAAGGGTGTGCTGTGGCGGCAGTGTGACACCTACACCGTGTCGATGAACGGTGCGGACCACGCCGACGCGGGCGAGATCCACGACAAGGTCCGCCACGCCGGGCCACCCTGGTTCGCCGTTTCTCCGCTGATGCACGCCGCTGGGATGTGGACCGCATTCGCCGGGGTGCTCAGCGGGCAGACGGTCGTGCTCTACGACAACCGGATTCCATTCGATCCGAAGACCGTGTGGGAGACCGCCGAGCGGGAGAAGGTCGGCCTGATGACCATGGTCGGCGATGCCTACGCCGGGCCGCTCGTCGAAGAGCTGCAACGGAACTCCTACGACCTCTCGTCGCTGTTCGCCGTCGCCACCGGGGGTGCCGCGACCAATCCTCGCCATCAGCAGGCGCTGCTGGAGATGCTCCCGGGGATCACCCTGGTCAACGGGTACGGGTCGTCGGAGACCGGCAACGTCGGGTTCGGGCGCAGCCAGCGTGGCGACACGAAGGACACCTTCGAGTTGCGGGACGGCGCACTCGTGCTCGCAGAGGACTACAGCCGATTCCTGCAACCGGGGGAGCAGGAGGTCGGCTGGGTCGCGCGCACCGGGCGGATCCCGTTGGGCTACTTCGACGATCCCGAGGCGACGCGCAGGACATTTCCCGACGTGGACGGCACGCGTGTGGTCATCTCCGGGGATCGCGGCGCACTGGCCGACGACGGGACGCTGCGGCTGTTCGGCCGCGATTCACTGGTGGTCAACACCGGTGGGGAGAAGGTGTTCGTGGAGGAGGTCGAAGAGGTGGTCCGGGCGTATCCCGGTATTGCCGACGCGCTGGCGGTGGGCCGCCCGAGTGAGCGGTGGGGTGAGGAGGTCGTCGCGCTGATCGCCCTGGCCGACACCGCAACCGACGTGGCGCACGAGGCGCTGCACTCCCACTGCGTGGCCCGCCTGGCCGGGTTCAAGGTCCCCAAGGAGTTCATCGTGGTCGGACAGGTGCGGCGGCTCGGCAACGGCAAGGCCGACTACCGCTGGGCGAAGAGCGCGGCGCTGCGTGAGGTGACCTGGGCGTGAAAGCTATCGACTGCCTGGTCAACGTCCACTTCGGCGAGACCGAACAGCAGCCGTCGTGGATGCTGAAAGTACGCGACGACTACTTCAGGGGACCGCAGTCCATGTTCGCGCCGGTCGAGCTTTCCGCACTGCTCGAGGAGATGGACGAACAGGGCGTGACCAAGGCCGTCCTGATGGACAACCTCGTCAAACCGTCCACCACCGCACGGAAATTCGTCGACGCCCGACCCGACCGGTTCGCATTGGCGATGGGCGGCGTCAACCTGCTCCGCCCGATTCCCGCCCTGCGGGAACTGGCGGCCGTCGCGCGGGATCTGCCGGTCGCCTACGCCGTGGTGGGGCCGAGCTTCTGGGGCGACGGGCAGTACCCGCCGAGTGATGCGGTCTACTACCCGCTCTACACCAAATGCGCCGAACTCGGCCTGCCGCTGTGCGTCAACACCGGCATCCCCGGCCCGCCCATCCCCGGTGAGGTGCAGAACCCGATGCACCTCGACCGGGTCTGTGTGCGCTTCCCGGAACTCAAACTGTGCATGATCCACGGCGCCGACCCTTGGTGGGATGTCGCGATCCGGTTGCTTCTCAAGTACCACAACCTGCGGCTGATGACGTCGGCCTGGTCGCCGAAGCGGTTGCCGGACAGCCTTTTGCACTACATGCGCACCCGCGGGTCGAACAAGGTGATCTTCGCCTCGGACTGGCCGGTGTTGCCGATGCGCCGGGTGGTGCCCGAAGCGCTCGCCCTCGATCTGCCGGCCGACGTCCTCGAGAACTACCTCCACAACAACGCCCAGGAGTTCTTCTTCTCCGAACAGGAGCTGTGATGGACCGCTACGAACTGCGCAGGATCGACTACACCCTCACCGAGGATCACGTTGACCTGCAGACGGCCTACCGGCAGTTCTTCAAAACGCACTGCCCGATCGAAACGGTCCGCGCCGCAGAGGCTTCCGGTTTCGACAAGAGCCTGTGGGAACGTCTGTGCGGGATGGGTGCGACCACCATGGCGCTGCCCGAGTCAGCTGGCGGCGACGGGGCGACGCTGGTAGACCTGACGCTGGTGGCCGAGGAGGTCGGCCGCAGCCTCGCCCCGGTGCCCTGGATCGAACACGTGGTGGCGGCACGCCTGCTGGCAGCGCTCGGGCAGGTGGACTCCGGAATCGTCGCCGGTGACGAAGTCGCCGCACTGGATCTTCGACTCGACCCGGCGCCGGGCGCACGGCTGATCGCCGGCGGGTCGATCGCCGATCACATCATCGTGCGGGACGGGGATGAGGTGGTGCGCCTGGGTTTCGGTACCCGCCCCGCACGCGTGGACAACATCGGCAAGCTTCCGATGGCGTGGGTCGATCCGGCCGCGGCCGACAACCGCACGGTGCTGGGCGGCGGCGCAGAAGCCGTGGCCGCCTATGACCGAGCCCTGACGGAGTGGCGGCTGCTCACCGCGGCAGCCCTGGTCGGCCTGGTCGAGGAGACGATGACCATCGCCGCCGAATTCGCCAAGACCCGCTATACGCTGGGCGTCCCGATCTCGACCCTGCAGGGCATTTCGCACCCGCTGGCCAACATCGCGATCGTGGTGCAGGGCGGCCGCAACCTCGCCAGGCGGGCCGCGTGGTTCGTGGACAACGAACCCGACGAGCGGCCGGAACTGGCGCCGTCTGCGTTCGTGTTCATGGCCGAGGAGGCCGCGAAAGCCGCCACCATGGCCGTGCACGTGCAGGGTGGCCTCGGGGTGTCCGCGGAATCCGCCGCCACCGCCTACCTGGTGCGGGCGCGTGGCTGGCCGCTGGCCGGCGGTGACCCAGGCCTCGCTGCACAGCAGGTCGCGGCCATCGTCGCCGACCGTGAGAGCCGCGCAGGACGGAGCAGCTAGATGGATTTCTCCCGGCTCGAACTGTCCGACGACGATCGGCAGTTCCGCGACGACGTCCAGGCGCTCCTGCGCGGGCTCGTGACCGACGAGGTCACGCGGCGCGATCGAGAGACCGGCGACAACTTCGACGAGGGCGTCCATCTGGCCCTCGGCGCGGCCGGCTACCTCGAACGCGAGTGGAGATCCGAGGCCCACGGGGGCTTCAGCCGGGTGCGTCGACGAATCTGGGAGCAGGAGAAGCGCCGTTTCCACGTGCCCTGGGTGACCTGGGGTACCACGTCGATGGTGGCGCGCTCGGTGGACAAATTCGCCACGCCCGACGTGCGCGACGAGGTGCTGCCGCGTGTCTTCAGCGGGCACGTCCGGCTCTGTCTGGGTTACACCGAACCCGAGGGCGGGTCCGACATCGCCACCTGCAAGACCCGGGCGGTGCGCGACGGCGGTCAGTGGATCATCAATGGCTCCAAGATGTTCACCACCGGCGCGCACAACTGCCAGTACGTATTCCTCATCACCAACACCGATCCCGCGGCGCCCAAACACCAGAGCCTGACGATGTTCCTGGTTCCGCTGGACACGCCGGGAATCGAGATCCAAGGCATCCGCACCGTCGACGGCGACCGCACCAACATCGTCTACTACAGCGACGTGCGGGTCGCGGACCGCTACCGCCTCGGTGAGGTCAACGGCGGTTGGACGGTGCTGCGCGAACCGCTCAACGCCGAACATGGCGCGGTCGCGGCCGCGGCGGACGGTCTGGCCGACGTGTCGATCATGATGCATCAGGCCGGGTTCATGGCCGAGGCCCTGGATCGCGTGGCCGCCCGCGTGTGCGACGCCGATCCCGGTGGACGCCGATTGCTCGACGATCAGTCGGTGGCATATCGGTTGGGGCGCAGCGCCGCCCGCATGGAGGCCGCGCTGAGCACCCCGAGCATCTTCGGCCGCGTGGCCATCGCGCAGACCATGCGCGACATCTCCCCGGATCTGATGGACGTCCTCGGTGTCGCGTCGTCACTGCCGCCGGGGGCCGACGGCGCCGCCGATGACGGTGGCGCCGAATACGTTTACCGCTTCGCGCCGTTGGTGGGGATCTACGGCGGCACCCTTGAGGTGTTCCGGAACATGATCGCCCAGTACGCGCTCGGGCTGGGGAAGCCGAACTACTCGCCGCCGGTGAAGAAGGCGTCCTGACGCTCGCCGAGACTACGGTTGTTGACGGAATTCGCCCGAAATCCGTCAACAACCGTAGTCTCGCGGCCGCTTTACGCAGCTAAGTCGACACCACCGTCGCCGCCGCCGTACCCGGCGCGCCGTAGAGCTGAGCGAAACCGACCTTCGGTTCACCGGGCACCTGCCGGTCGCCCGCCTCACCGCGGAGTTGGCGCACGAGCTCGTGGATCTGACGCAGCCCCGACGCGCCGATCGGTTCACCGTTGGCGATCAATCCGCCGTCGGTGTTGACCGGCAACCGGCCACCGATCTCGGTGGCCCCGTCGGCGAGGAGGTTCTCCTGCTCACCGTCGGCGCAGAACCCGCATTCGGCCATGTGGATGATCTCCGCTCCCGCGTCGGTGTCCTGCAGCTGGGCGACGCCGACGTCATCGGGCGCGATACCGGCTTTCTCGAACGCCGCCGTGGCGGCGTACACGGTGGGCGAGGCATCCTCCTCGACGGGGGCGAACGTGGTGTTCACCTCGTAGGCGCCGTAGCGACGGGTCCGGACCTCCACCGCGCGCAGGTACACCGGCTTCGCGGTATAGCGGTGTGCGAGGTCGGCGCGGCACATCACCACCGCGGCAGCGCCCTCGTCAGGTGCGCAGAACATGTACTGCGTGAGCGGGTAATTCAGCATCGTCGAGCGGAGGATCTTCTCCTCGGACATCGGCGTGCGCCGGAACGCGTTCGGGTTCAGCGCACCGTTGCGGAAGTTCTTCGCCGCCACCTTCGCCAGCGTCTGATGCTTGATCCCGTGCTCGTGCAGATACCGGTTGGCTTTCATGCCGAAGAACTGCGTGGTCAGGTACTGGCCGTTCTCCGCATACCAGGACGGCATCCCCACCAGCGCCGGATCTTCGGTGAACGCGCCGCGCGGGTGCTTGTCGAGCCCGATGGCGATCCCGATGTCGTAGTCGCCCAACCGGATTCCGTCGGCGCACGCTTTGAGTGCGCTCGCCGCGGTGGCGCACGCGTTGAAGACGTTGGTGAACGGAATGCCGGACAGGCCGACCATGCTGACGATCGCGTCCGGGTTGGCGACCGTCCAGCTTCCACCGGTGGCGAACTGGACGTCCGACCATGCGATGCCGGCGTCGGCCACGGCGGCGACGATGGCGTCGACACCCATCTCCATGGCTGTCTTACCCTCGAATCGCCCGAACGGATGCAGACCCACGCCGATGATGGCGACATCGTTCATAGCGATGATGGTATACCAACTGTAATACTTACGGTAAGCAGTCAGGCGATGGCGCCGGAGTCTTTCAGGGCCTCGATCCGGTCCCAGTCCAGACCCAGTTCCATCAGGACGACCTCGGTGTGTTCGGAGGCCTGCGGGGCGCGGGTGGTCACCAGCGGTTCGTGGTTGAACTGGACCGGACCGCGCACGACCTTGAAGGGCTCACCGCCGTCGCCGGCCTCGACCTCAACGATCATGTCGTTGGCTTTCGCCTGCTCGTCATGGCCGAGATCGACCAGGCTCTGGAACGGCGCCCACTGACCCTTCATCGTCTTGAGGTGCGCACGCCAGTAGTCGAACGGCTTGCTGCGAATCGCCTGGGCAATCAATTGGGCTGCGGCCGCGGCATTCTCGATGAGTGGCATGACGTCGGAGAAGCGCGGGTCGTCAGCGAGCTCGCCGAGGCCGAGATGTTCGAACGCGTCGCGGATGTATCCGGTGGGGCTGACGATGCACAGGTTGATCGTGCCGCCGTCGGAGGTCAGGTAGTTGCCCAGGAATGGGTTGACCGTCGGGCCGACCGAGTCGGGCATCAGTGAGCGCATCGTCTCACCGGTCTCCATGCCCTGGGTCACGCTCGCACCGGCCGCCCACCAGGCGGTGCTGAGCAGGGAGACGTCGAGTTCGACGGCTTCACCGGTGCGTTCCCGGTGGAACAGGGCCGCGGAGATCCCGCCGGCGATGTTCATCCCGCCGATCGAATCGCCGAAGGCCGGAATGCCCTGGGAGAGCGCACCGCCGAGTTCCTCGGGCGTGAGCGCATGGCCCACCCCGCTGCGGGTCCAGAATGCGGTGCCGTCGAACCCTCCGGCGTCACGCTCGGAACCCTTGTCGCCGTACGCGCTCCCGCGGGCATAGACGATGTTGGGGTTGACCGCGCGGATGTGTTCGACGTCGAATTTGTTCTTCTGCCGCTGCGCGGGCAGGTAGTTGGTCAGGAAGACGTCGGCGGTCTTGGCGATCTCGTAGAGCACCACCTGGCCGTCCGGTGTCGAGACGTCGATGCCGACGCTGCGCTTACCGCGGTTCGGGTGCTCGATCAGCGGGTGCCGGTTCGGATCCAGTTGGAAGCCACCCATGTTGATGAAGCCGCGCTGGGTGTCGCCGCGCACCGGATGCTCCACCTTGATGACGTCGGCGCCCCAGTCGGCGAGGATGGCACCCGCCGCGGGGACGAAGGTGAATTGCGCGACCTCGAGGACGCGGACACCCTCCATCACCTTGATCACGGTGCACTCCTGACTCGGTCGACGGCGCGGACAGACGGCGTTGGGTTGAGATACTGTAATGGTTACAGTTGCGTCCAACACTCGCGATCGTATAGGAGGTCCGGTGAGCGACGTCCTCGAGGACCGCACGGAGACCAGCGTCGAACTCGGTGAGCGCGCGGCCCGGCGGGCCGAACCGCGCATGCTGATCGACGGCGCACTGAGCGAGGCCACGACGGGCGGGCGGTTCGACAACGTCAGCCCCGCGACGGGGCGGGTACTGGGCACCACCGCGGCGGGCACGGCCGAGGACATGGACCGGGCGATCGCGGCGGCGCGGCGGGCGTTCGACGAGTCGGAATGGGCGACGGATCGCGCGCTGCGGGTGCGGTGCCTGCATCAACTCCGGGAGGCCATCGAGGCCGAGCGTGAGGCGCTGCGGGAGGAACTGGTCGCCGAGGTCGGGTGTCCGGTGATGTCCACCCGCGACGCGCAACTCGACTGGCCGCTGGCCGAATCGCTGCGCTATCCGGCCGCTCTCGTCGACGAGTACGGCTGGGCCCGAATCCTTTCCGGTGGTGGGCTGTTCGGCGAGCGCAACGTGCGCACCGTCGTCAAGGAACCGGTCGGGGTGGTCGCCGCCATCACACCGTCGAACTACCCGATCGAGGTCATCCTCAACAAGCTCGGACCCGCATTGGCCACAGGCAATACCGTCGTGCTCAAACCGGACCCGCACACGCCGTGGAACGCCACCCGGCTCGGCCGGTTGATCGTCGAGCACACCGACATCCCGCCCGGCGCCGTCAACGTCGTCCCGACACCGTCCAACGAGGTCGCCGGTCTGCTGGCTACGGACCCGCGGGTCGACATGGTGTCCTTCACCGGATCCACCGCCGTCGGCAAGCACCTGATGCGTCAGGGCGCCGACACGATGAAGCGGACCTTCCTCGAACTCGGCGGGAAATCGGCACTGATCGTGCTCGACGACGCCAACCCCTCGCGGATCCTGCCCGGCGCCATCGGCGTCCTCGCGCATGCGGGCCAGGCTTGCGCGATGACGACGCGGCTGATCATCCACGAGTCGCTGTTCGACCAGGCGGTCACCGACATCGCGGCGGCATTCGAGGCGGTGCCGGTCGGCGATCCGGCGGCACCGTCCACGTTCGTCGGTCCGCTCATCAGTGCCCGCCAGCAACGCAAGGTGCTCGACGCCTGCGAGCAGGCGCGCCGCGACGGGGCCGAGATCGTCACCGGCGGTGGCCTCGTCGAGGGTCTGCCCGGCCATCTCGCCGGCGGTCACTTCGTCGCGCCCACACTGATCACCGGGGTGGACGGCGGCGCCGCGATCGCTCAGGAGGAGATCTTCGGCCCGGTCCTGGTGGTGCTTCCGTTCACCGACGACGACGACGCCGTCAGGATCGCCAACGACAGCGTCTTCGGCCTCGCCGGCGCCGTGCTGTCGTCGTCTCTCGAGCGGGGCATGAGCGTCGCGCACCGCGTCCGCACCGGGTCGATCGGCGTCAACGGCGGCATGTTCTACGGCGCCGACGCACCCTTCGGCGGTTACAAGAGCAGTGGTGTCGGACGGCAGTGCGGGACAGAGGGGTTCGAGCAGTACCTCGAGACCAAGACGATCGCCCATCGCATCCCGAGGGCGGATCGCTAGTCAGGCCAGGCTGCGAAAGCGCACCGGCAGTGCGGTCGGTGACCGCAACGGCTGGCCGTGGATATGCGGAGAAGATCCACCGTAGGGTTCCGCACAGGTCTACTGTAACTATTACAGTAATGCGGAACACCAGGAGCTGGCGGATGGGTGACATCGGGAACTGCGCGGGGGAGCTGCGCGGGGCCCTCGACCGGCAGCGCGAAGCGTTCCTCTCCGAGGGTCCACCGTCGCTGGCGGTGCGGCGCAACCGTATCGACCGATTGCTCGCACTCGTCCTCGACAACACCGACGCCCTCGTCGAGGCGACCGCGGCGGACTACGGGTCCAGGTCGAAGTCCGCTGCGCTGTTCGCCGAGATCCTCGGCATGATCTCGGTCATCGAGCACACCCGCGCCGAACTGCCGACGTGGATGAAGACGGCCACCCTGATGCGTGCGGCCCGGCTGATCGGCCTGCGAGCAGAGGTCGAGCCGTCACCGCTGGGCGTGGTCGGCGTCATCGGCCCGTGGAATTTTCCGGTGAACCTCGTCGTGCTGCCGGCGGCCGCGGCGTTCGCGGCGGGCAACCGGGTGATGATCAAGATGTCCGAGACCACCTCGCAGACCGCGGATCTGATGGGCGACCTGGCGCCGCGATACTTCGACAGCAGTGAGCTGACCGTCGTCACCGGCGGCGCCGACGTGGCCGTCGCGTTCTCGAATCTGCCTTTCGACCACCTGTTCTTCACCGGGTCACCCGCGATCGGCGCGCTGGTGCAGCAGGCCGCTGCCCGCAACCTCGTCCCGGTGACCCTCGAACTCGGCGGAAAGAACCCGGTCGTCGTCTCGCCCGAGGCCGACATGCGCCGTGCCGCCGGCCGGATCGCCGCAGGCCGCCTCGTCAACGGCGGACAGGTCTGCGTATGCCCCGACTACGTGTTCGTGCCCGAGGACCGGGTGGACACCTTCGTCGAGGTGGCGAAACGCACCTGGCGCAACATGTTTCCCACGATCGTCGACAATCCCGACTACTGCGCGTCGGTGAACCCGGCCAACTTCGCCAGGGTGGTGGGCCTCGTCGAGGATGCACGGGACAAAGGCGCACGGGTCGACGCCGTCTGTCCGGCAGGCGAATCGCTGCCCGACACGCTGAGCCGCAAGATCGCGCCCACGCTCGTGCGCGACGTGGCCGACGATATGCGTCTGGCCCAGGAGGAGATCTTCGGGCCGGTGCTCGTGGTGCGCGGATACCGCCGACTGGCCGATGCGGTGGACTACATCAACCGGCGGCCCGCGCCGCTGGTCGCGTACTGGTACGGACCCGACGACGCCGACTTCCGCACCTTCGTGCGCACCACCCGCAGTGGCGGCGTGGCACGCAACGACTTTGCCGCCCAGATGATTCCCTCCGCCGCCCCGTTCGGAGGGGTCGGGCGCAGCGGAATGGGGGCCTACCACGGCAAGGCGGGATTCGACACCTTCAGCCACCACCGATCGGTGGTCGGCAGCGACCTGCCGTTCAGCATCACCGGACGCGCGGCGATGCCGTTCACCGGACCCATGCGGGTGGGTGCCAACCTCGCACTCCGTCGGGCCCGCACCCGCACCCGCCGCCGACTCGGCCGAGCACCGAAGAGGATGACATGACGCTGTCCACAGTGGTTTTCGATCCGTTCTCCGAAGAGTTCTTCAACGGACCGTACGAGACCTATCGGAGGATGCGGGACGAAGCGCCGGTGTATTACAGCGAGGAGTACGACTTCTACGCGCTGAGCCGCCACGCCGACGTGGCGGCCGCCTTCAAGGACTTCGCGACGTACTCATCGGCGCGCGGCGTCGATCTCGCCATGGTGCGCAACGACACTCCGCCACCCCACAAGTCGATCATCATGATGGACCCACCGGAGCACCGGCACATGCGCAGCCTGCTCAACAAGGTGTTCACCCCCCGTGCCATCGGATCGCTGCGGCCGATGGTCGAGGAGGTGATCGAGGACTGCCTGTCCGCCGTCGACCCCGACGGCTTCGACATGGTGGCCGACTTCTCGGCGCTGTTCCCGATCGAGATCATCAGCCGGATGATCGGCGTGCCCGCGCAGCACCGCCAGCAGATGCGGGTGTGGGTCGACGACTTCCTGCACCGCGAGCCCGGGGAGGTCGAGATGGGCGAACGCGGGATGCAGGCCGGCACGCAGATGGCGGTCTTCCTCTACCGGTTGACCAAGGAGCGGCGCCACGACCTCGGCGATGACCTGCTGAGCCGGTTGATCACCGCCGAGATCGAACGGGAGAACGGTGAGCACGCTCCGCTGGACAACATCGAGATCACCCAGTTCGCGATGCTGCTGGGCGGTGCCGGGGCGGAGACCGTGACGAAGCTGATCGGCAACGCCGCCGTGGTGTTCGCGCGCAACCCCGGCCAGTGGCACACGCTGCTCGACGACCGCGACAAGATCCCCGCCGCGGTCGAGGAACTCCTGCGCTACGAAGCACCGGCGCAGTACAACGTCCGCTGCTCGCGCACGGATGTGACGATGCACGGGGTGACGATCCCGGCCGGTAAGCCCGTCTTCCTGATCGGCGGCTCGGCCAACCGCGACGCCGACGCGTGGACCGATCCGGACACCTTCGACATCGACCGCGACCGCACGCAGGCGCAGAACCTCGGCTTCGGCTACGGCATCCACAGCTGCCTGGGGGCGGCGCTGGCCCGGATGGAGAGCGCCGTCGCGCTGGAGAAGATGCTGGACTTCATGCCGCGGTACGAGGTGGCGTTCGAGGGCTGCCGGCGGGTCAACATGCAGAATGTCGCCGGCTGGCAGAACGTCCCGGTGCGCGTGCTGCGCTGACGTCAGTCGGTACTCGCCTGTTCGCGGGCCCAACGGTAGTCGGCCTTCCCGGCCGGGCTGCGCTGGATGGTCGGCCGGAACACGACCGCCTTGGGCAGTTTGTAGCGCGCGAGAGTGCCGGCCGCGTGCTCGATCAGTTCCGCGGCACCGGCCCGGGCGCCGTCGGTGAGGGCGACCACCGCCACGACTTCCTGGCCCCAGCGGTCGCTGGGCCGTCCCGCGACCAGGACGTCTTGCACTGCGGGATGGGAGGAGAGCGCGAGCTCGACTTCCTCGGCGAAGATCTTCTCCCCTCCGGAGTTGATGGTCACCGAATCCCGGCCCAGCAGTTCGATCGCACCGCCCTCGAGATGCCGGGCGCGATCACCCGGCACCGCGTACCGCACGCCGTCGACGACAGGGAAGGTGGTGGCGGTCTTGGCGGCATCCCCCTTGTAGCCCAACGGAACATAGCCGCGCTGGGCGAGCCAGCCGAGCCCGTCGTGGCCGGGCGACAGCACCGTGCTGAGGTCTTCGGCGATCACGCAGGTATCCGGGCCGGCGTTGAACATCCCGGTCGCGACCGCGCCGTTCATCGACAGGTGGGTCATCTGCGCCCCGGTCTCCGACGATCCGACCCCGTCGATCACCATCGCGTTGGGCATCAGATCGATCAGGCGTTGTTTGGTGGTCGGGGTGAGGAACGCACCACCGTTGGCGATGACCGCCAGCGACGACAGATCAGGTCCGCCCGTCACTCCGACAGCTTGTTCGACGGCATCAGCGAGCGGGCGGGCCATCGCATCGCCCACGACCGTCACCACCGCGGCCTTCTCGCGCTCGATCGTGCGCAGGGCGTCCTGCGCATCCAGCCGGTCGACCACCGAGGTGAACACCACGGTCTGACCTGTCGTCAGCGCGGTCATCACCGCCCACTGCGCGGCCCCGTGCATCAGCGGCGGCAGGATCAAGAGCGTGGTACCCGGGTTCGCCGCCGCCCGCTGGGCGATGTCGTCGAGGGAGGCGACGGTGTCACCGCCGTAGAGCGAGCGGCCGCCGAAGGCGGTCATGAAGATGTCGTGCTGGCGCCACAGCACCCCCTTCGGCATTCCGGTGGTGCCCCCGGTGTAGAGGACGTAGAGGTCGTCGGGGCAGGGGTGCACCGGTGGTGGCGCTGCCGGCCCCGATCCGACGATGGACTCGTAATCGACAGCGCCCGAGAGCAATTCGTTGCCGGAGTCGTCGGCGATCTGGATCAGGGTGCGTAGCCGCGGCAACTCCGGCAGGACTTCTGCCACCCGCGGCGCGAACACCGCGTGGTAGAGCAGCGCGGTGGCGCCGGAATCGTCGAGCAGATAACGCAACTCGTCACGGACGTAGCGGTAGTTGACGTTGAACGGCGCGACCCGCGACCGGAACGCGCCGAGGAGGCCCTCGACGTATGCGCTGCTGTTGTAGGCGTAGATGCCGAGCAGATCCTGCCCGGTCTCGTGCCCGCGCAGCGCGGATCGTTCGGTGTGACAACCTAAGCCCGCGGTGTGCAGGAACGCCGCCAACCGGTTCGAGCGCGCGACGATGTCGGTGTAGGTGTGGCGCTGTGCGCCCTGCACCAGGAGTTCGCGGTCGGGTAACACCGCCGCCACCGCGTCGGCCACCTCGGGCATGGTGAACTCCATCAAGCCTCCTGCGTCCAGATCGGCAACAAGTCGTCGGTGGTGGTGATCGTCGCCAGCAACGACAGCGTGTTGTCGAGGCCGTCGGCGCGCCGCTGAACCAGGCAGTGCACGACCGTGACGCCGGCGGCGCGGGCGACCGGCAGCAGCCGTGCGATGTTCGGCAGAGCCGCCCGGCGGGCCTCCTCGGCCAGTGCGGCCAGGCCCGCGTCGGGTCCGACCACCGCACCCTGCAGTTCCGGGGTGACCAGCGCAGTGTGCCCCGGCGCCACCAGCTCAGCGAGGCGTGCCGTCATACCGAGGCGGGCACGTGGTAGAACTGCTTGGCCCATTCCCGCATCGCCATATAGGGTTTCGCGTCGATCTTCGACAGCGCCGGGCGTTCGACGTACCGCTGGTAGCGCCAGATGTCGAGATCTTCCCAGACGGTGCGCAGAAACTGCTTCTCCACCCGCGCACGCACCTCCTCGGGCGGGACGTCGGAGGTCTCGCCGTCGAGCTTCGGCCACCAGATGGAATAGAACATGTCGGACACGCCGTCGTCGACGGGTGTGCAGGCGAAGATCAGACGATGGTTCGAGGAGCCTTCGAACACACTCACCGCGAAACCGAGTCCCGAGAAGTGGCTGTGGATCAGCAACGCCATCTTGTCGGGATCGTCGCCACGGGCGTCCGGCCAACCGGTGAGGAAGCGCCACTCCTCGCCGACGACTTGCCAGTCGAGGCACACCGGCGTCACCGAGGCGCCGTGCACGTACCGGAAATGTGAACTGTCCGGGCCGTTTTCGGCGACGATCTGCGGATGGACCGGTTCGTTGTCGGCGCGGCTGGAGAACTCCGGGTACGGGCGGTAGTAGGCGTCGGGGTCGGTGGGGAACTGGGGGAACTTCTCGAACAGGTCCGGCAGCGGCCACTGCGGTTCCGCGCCGTTGGGATGGTGCCAGACGAACACGCAGTCGTACTGTTCGACGACGGGGTAGACCCGAAGCTTCAGCGCCCGGTTCGGCCGCTCCGGCTGGTACGGGATGTAGGTGTTGTCGCCATGCGGACCCCAGCGCCACCCGTGGAACGGGCACTCCACGCAGTCGCCGACCACCGTGCCGCCGTGACCGAGGTGGGCGCCCAGGTGTTTGCAGTGCGCTTCGAGCACGTGCAAGCTGTTCGACTCGTCGCGGTAGGCGACCAGATCCTCACCGAAGTAGTGCAGAGCCTTGGTCTCCCCGGACGGGAACTCCGCCGACCAGCCGACCATGAACCAGCCGGTGACCTTCCACGTGAACGGAACCTTCATACCGCACCCATCGATCGGATTCCCTCGTTCCGGTCAACTACTGTAAGAGTTACAGTAACATCCCCGCGGATTGATCGAACGCCATTCGACCGATGGGATCTGCGATGGACGGCACACCGGGTCGCCGGCGGGCACTGGTGCTCGGGGCCAGTGGAAACGTAGGTGCCGCGGTGGTCCGGCGCCTCGTCGCCGAGGGGCACGACGTTCGGGTCCTGTTGCGCCGCAGCAGCTCCACCAAGGGCATCGACGGTCTCGACGTCGAGCGGCGGTACGGCGACGTCTTCGACACCGAGGCGGTCACCGCGGCGATGGCCGACCGGGACGTCGTCTTCTACTGCGTCGTGGACACCAGGGCCCACCTGGCCGATCCCACCCCGCTGCTCGAGACGAACGTGGAGGGGTTGCGCGGGGTCCTGGAGATCGCCGCCGGGGCGAACCTGCGGCGCTTCGTCTTCTTGAGCACGATCGGGACCATCGCCGTCGGCGTGAACGGCGAGACGGTGAACGAGGACACGCCGTTCAACTGGAGCGGTAAGGGTGGGCCCTATATCGAATCCCGGCGCCAGGCGGAGGATCTCGTGCTGCGTCATGCGCGCGAACGCGGTCTGCCCGCGGTGGCGATGTGCGTGTCGAACCCCTACGGCCCGCCGGACTGGCAGCCCAAGCAGGGTGCGCTGGTGGCGCTGGCGGCTTTCGGCAAGATGCCCTGCTACCTGAGGGGAGTCGGGGCCGAAGTGGTGGACATCGACGACGCCGCGCAGGCCCTGGTGCTGGCCGCCGAGCGCGGCCGCATCGGTGAGCGGTACATCGTCTCGGAGCGATACATGTCCCAGCGCGAGATGTTCACCATCGCGGCCGAGGCGGTGGGCGCGCCGCCACCTCGGTTCGGTCTGCCCATGGGGCCGGTCCGTCTCGCGGCTGCGATCGCCGGCGCATCGAACCGGCTGCTGCACACCGACTTCCCCATCAACGCGGTCGCAGCGCGGTTGATCGCACTGACGTCCCCGGCCGACCACGGGAAAGCGACCCGAGACCTCGGGTGGCACCCCGGCCCCACCGCGGAGGCGATACGCCGCGCTGCCCGCTTCTACGTCGACCGCCGCGACCGCAACGAGCAGGTGGTTAACCTGTGACCGAGCCCTCGGGTGTCGAGGTGCTCGTCGTCGGCGCCGGATTCTCCGGCCTCTACGCCCTGCACCGGTTGCGCGAGCTCGGGGTGGCCGCCCGGGTGGTGGAGCGGGCCGACGGCGTCGGGGGAACCTGGCTGGTCAACCGGTACCCCGGAGCCCGCTGCGACATCGAGAGCATCGAGTACTCCTACAGCTTCTCCGAGGAGATCGAGCAGGAGTGGGTGTGGACCGAGACGATGCCGGCCCAGCCCGAGATCGAGGCGTACCTGAACTTCGTCGCCGACCGGCTCGACCTGCGCCGCGACGTCGACTTCGGCACCGAGATCGTGTCGATGACGTTCGACGAGGACGCCGCCGAATGGGTGCTGGAGACCGCGGCAGGCGGCCGCTACGTGGCACCGTTCGTCATCGCTGCCACCGGCATCCTCTCTGTCCCCCTGGGGCCCGACATCGCCGGGATGGACACCTTCACCGGAACCTCCCTGTTCACCAGCCGCTGGCCTCGCGAGGGCGTCGACCTGAGCGGGAAGCGGGTCGGGGTGATCGGCACCGGATCGACCGGTGTGCAGCTGATTCCGGTCGTGGCTCGGGAGGCCCACCAGCTGGTCGTGTTCCAGCGGTCGGCGGCGTACACGCTGCCGTGGCGAGTGCGGCCCTTCGAATCCGGCGAGCTGGCGGAGCTCAAGGCCCGCTATGGGGAGATCCGCGCGGCCCAGCGCGAACACCCCGTGGGTGCGGCCCGGCTCAGTGCCTTCTCGGTGCTGCTCGACATGCTGGTCCGGCCGCCGTTGAAGAGCGCCACCCCCGAGGAGCGACGCCGGGCGGTCGAGGAGAACGGTGTCCTGGGTGCGCTCAACTGGGGCGACATCTTCTTCGACATCGAGGCCAACCGGATGGCCGCCGAACTCTACGGCGAGGCGGTGGCCCGGATCGTCCGTGATCCGCAGACGGCGGCCGCGCTGGTGCCGACGCACCCGTTCGCGTGTAAGCGGCCGATCATCGACCAGGGGTACTACGAGACGTTCAACCGGGACAATGTGACGCTGGTCGACCTGCGCCGCGGCGCCATCCGATCCGTCACGCCGGCGGGTATCGACACCGAGCAGGGCTCTTTCGACCTCGACGTGATCGTGTACGCCACCGGCTTCGACGCCATGACCGGTGCGCTGACCCGCATCGACGTCCGTGGCCGCGACGGGGTGCTGTTACGCGACGTGTGGGCGATGGAAGGTCCGGTGTCCTACCTTGGCCTGCAGGTCGCCGGTTTTCCCAACCTGTTCACCGTGCAGGGTCCGGGAAGCCCGAGCGCGGCAACCAATTTCGTCGCAGCACTGGAGCAGCACGTGGACTGGATCGCGGACTGCCTGGACTTCCTGCGCGGCCGGGGGCACCGCACGATCGAGGCGCTGCCCAGCGCGCAGACCGAGTGGATCGACCACACCACCGCCCTGGTCGCGCCGACCGTTCTGGTACATCCATCGTGCAACTCCTGGTACAACGGCGGAAACGTCCCCGGGAAGAAACGGATGTACATGGGCTACACCGCCGGGCTGCCGGAGTACCGCCGCCGATGCGACGAGATCGCCGCCGCCGGATATAGCGGGTTCACGCTGGGATGAGTCACCATGACGCGCACGGCACGTGACGTGGTGGAGCTGTACAACCTCACGGTGTGGAACGAGCGCGACTTCGCGCTGGCCGACGAGTTGATCGGCGACACCGTCGTCCGCCACGACGTGGGGGAGGCGACGACCCTGACCCATGAGCAGGCCGTGCAGCGGATCATCGACCACTGGGAGATGTTCCAGACCGTCCGATTCGAGCTCAACCTGGTGATCGCGGGCGACGACGGGGAACACGTCGCGATCGTCTACCAGTCACCGATGACCCTGAAGGACGGGACACAGACGACGATCGGCAGCATGGAGGTGTTCCGCGTCGTCGACGGCAGGATCACCGAGGTCTGGAACTGTGGCTACAAACAAGGGATCTGGCATTGACTGAGGGCACACTGCACGAGCTCGGTTACTACCTGCTGGCCGGCGCCGGTGGTGAGGGCCCCGCCACGCTGATGGACGAGGCGCGTCGCGGGGAAGAGCTCGGCTTCGGGACGGCGTTCATCTCCGAGCGCTGGAACGTCAAGGAGGCGTCGTCTCTGGTGGGTGCCGCGTGCGCGGTGACCGAGCGGATGCAGATCGCCACCGCGGCAACCAATCACAACACCCGCCATCCGCTGATCACCGGATCGTGGGCGACGACGATGCACCGGCTGTCCGGCGGGCGGTTCACGCTCGGCCTCGGCCGCGGCATCGGCGCCATCTACGGCGCGTTCGGCATACCGGCCGTCACGACCGCCCAGTTGGAGGACTTCGCGCAGGTGATGCGTCGGCTGTGGCACGGCGAGCTGATCTTCAACCATGACGGGCCGATCGGGAAATACCCGGTGCTGTTCCTGGACCCGGACTTCGACGAGGACATCCGGCTGGGTCTGGTGGCCTTCGGTCCGCAGACACTCGCGCTCGGCGGTCGCGCATTCGACGACGTCATCCTGCACACCTACTTCACCCCCGAGACGCTGCAGCGTTGCGTGAAGACGGTGAAAGACGCCGCCGAACAGGCCGGGCGTGACCCCGACAGCGTGCGGGTGTGGTCGTGTTTCGCGACGGTGGGCGATCACCTTCCCGAAGAGTTGCGGCTGAAGAAGACGGTGGCCCGGCTCGCCACCTACCTGCAGGGCTACGGCGACCTCCTGGTCAAGACCAACGGCTGGGATCCCGCTGTCCTGCAACGGTTTCGGGAGGACTCGGTGGTGACGTCGATACCCGGAGGAATCGACCACAAGGCCAGCGCGGAGCAGATCGAGCACATCGCGACGCTGATCCCCGACGAATGGCTGGCACCGGCCGCGACGGGTTCGGCCGCGCAGTGCGTCGAGCGGATCCGCAAGGAGTTCGACTACGGGGCCGACGCGCTGATCATGCACGGCGCGACGCCCGAGGAACTCGCGCCGATCGTCGAGGCGTACCGGTCGACCGCAGGCTGACCACTGCGCGAGCAGACGCAAACTAGCCCTATTTGGGGCGAAATTGGGCGAGTTTGCGTCTGCTCGCCGAGGGAAGTCAGGGCATGATCAGGGTGCGGGCCACCGGTTCCGCGACCGCCTGCCTGCTGAAGACGCCGTGCTGCAGCGCCGTCAGCAGCCTGTCCCGCGTCTCGACCGGTGAGATGAGCTCGTCGAATCCGAGGTGGCCCGCCGAGCGGTAGCTCGCCTCCAACTCCATGGTCTTGAGCACCTCGGCGTAATCCTCGCCCGCGTGCGTCGCCCGGCTCATCGCGGCGGCGCTCATCGCGCCCATGGTCGCCCCCGGATAGGCGAAGGTCGCCACCTGGTTGTCGAAACCCAACAGCGACATGGCCATCGAGCCGAAACCGAACGCCTTGCGCAGCGTGACATGCAGTTTGAGGGTGGACGCCGCGGTCTGGGCGGCGAACATCCGGGCACCGCTGCGCAGCACACCGCTGCGCTCGGACCGGCTGCCGGGCAGCATCCCCGGGTTGTCGGCGAGGAACACGATGGGTAGGTGGAACGAATCGGCGACGGTGATGAAGTGGGCAGCCTTGTCGGCGGCATCGGAGTCGATCGAGCCGGCCATCACCTGCGGCTGGTTCGCCACCACCGCGACCGGGAAGCCACCCAGATGCGCCAGCGCACAGATGAGCGCCTGGCCGAACCGCGGCTGCACCTCCAGCCAGTCGGGACGGTCGAAGACCACGTCGAGGACTGTGCGCATGTCGTAGATGTGGCGGTTGTCGCGGGAGACGATATCGAGTAGTTCCGGCGTGGGGCGCGGGTCGGCGGTGTGGTCAGCCAGCCGGGTTGGTGGGTAGGACCACGCGCTGGACGGGAAGTACGACAGGTACCGACGGATGTCGTCGATCACCGTTTCGTCGTCGTCGGCGTAGTTGTGGATCACCCCGCTGGCCAGCGCCACGGCGGGCCCACCCAGGTCCTCCTTCGAAATGTCCTCTCCGGTGGACTCTTTGACCACCGGAGGTCCGGCGGTGAAGATTGCGCCGGCCGCGCTCATGATGGTGAAGTCGCACACCGGCGCCACCAGCGCGCCGTGTCCGGCCGACGGCCCCAGCACCGCCGACACCGTGGGCACCTTCCCGGAGCACTGCGCCTGCACGATGAGATCGGTCGGGGCGCGCCCGTAGTGTTCGCCGCTGGGCCGGAAGCCCGCGCCCTCCAACAGCATCACCATCGGAATCCTGTTGCGCAGAGCCAACTCTGCGAGCCGATACCGTTTGGCGTTGCCGCCGGGGCCGATGCTGCCCGCCAACGTCGTGAAGTCCTCGGCCCCGACCATCACCGGTGTGCCGCCGACCCGGCCGGACCCCGCGACCAGCCCGTCGGCCGCGATGTCACCGCCGACCAGCGTGCCGAATTCGCAGAACGTGTCCGGGTCAAGCAGGCGGGCGATGCGGGCCCGCGCGTCGAGCTTTCCCTTGCCGTGATGCTTGGCGACCCGATCCGGCCCGCCCATGCCGTACGTGTGCGCCCGGCGACGTTCGAGATCCTCGAGCGTCTCCTTCCACTCCTGTGCGTCCGTCACGGGGCGGCCCTCACTCACGGTCGTTGACCTTACTGAATTGCTTACTGTAGCGTCATCTCCCATGGTTGACGGCGTGGCGCCCGGCCTCAGAATCGACCGGGGTATCCCCAGCCAGCTCACTCGGGTGCCCGAGGTGGCCACCGCTGTAGAACGCCAGGGTTACGACGGCTGCTGGACCGGGGAGATCAACCACGATCCGTTCTTCCCCCTGCTGCTGGCGGCAGAGCACACCACGCGCCTCGAGATCGGCACCAGCATCGCGGTGGCGTTCGCGCGAAACCCCATGACCGTCGCCAACATCGGCTGGGATCTGCAGGCCTACTCCCACGGCCGGTTCCTCCTGGGCCTGGGCACGCAGATCCAGCCGCACGTCGAGAAGCGCTTCTCCATGCCGTGGAGTCACCCGGTGCGCCGCATGCGGGAGTTCGTCACCGCGCTGCGTGAGATCTGGTCGTGTTGGCACGAGGGCACACCGCTGCGGTTCGAGGGCGACTTCTACACGCACAAGATCATGACCCCGATGTTCGTGCCCGAACCCCACCCGTACGGCGTGCCGAAGATCTTCATCGCCGCGGTCGGCGAGGCGATGACGCGGATGTGCGGTGACGTCGCCGACGGTCTGCTGGCGCATGCGTTCACCACCAGGCGCTATCTCGACGAGGTGACCGCGCCGGCGCTGCAGGAGGGGTTGGACCGCACCGGGCGGTCCCGCAGCGACTTCCAGGTCTCCTGCCCGGTGTTCGTGGTCACCGGAGAAACCCCCGAGGGCCTCCACGCGGCCGGTGTCGCGACCCGCAAACAGCTGGCGTTCTACGGGTCGACCCCCGCCTACCGCAAGGTGCTCGATCTGCACGGTTGGGGCGATCTGCACACCGAATTGCACCGGTTGTCCCGGCAGGGCGAATGGGACGCCATGGGAACCCTGATCGACGACGAGGTGCTCGCGGCGTTCGCCGTCGTCGCGCCGCTCGACTCCGTCGCCGCGAAGCTGAGCGAACGCTGCGACGGGGTGATCGACCGTGTGCTGCCCGCATTCCCGGCCGGCGTGCCCGACGACGCCGTCACCGCCGTCCTGCGCGAGCTGCGCGGCCTGCCCGCCGCCGCGGAGAGGAGCCACCCGTGAGCGTCCCGATCATCGACGAGGCGGCCCGGGTGTTCGCGACTCCCAGGGCCTACACCGACGAACCGGCACTGCACACGGCGCTGACCCACCTGCGTGCGCACGCGCCGGTGTCGTGGGTGGACGTCGAGGGCTACCGGCCGTTCTGGGCGATCACCAAACACGCCGACATCCTGGCGGTCGAGCGGGCGAACCACGTGTTCACCAACTCGCCGCGCTCGGTGCTGATGACGGCGGCGGCCGACGAACTGCAGGCGGGCGTGGGGATCCGCACGTTGATCCACCTCGACGACCCCGAACACCGCGACCTGCGGGCCATCGGTGCCGACTGGTTCCGTCCGAAAGCCATGCGCGCGCTGAAGGTTCGGGTCGAGGACCTCGCCAGGATCTACGTCGACAAGATGCTCGAGACCGGGCCGGAATGCGATTTCGTCCAGCAGGTCGCAGTCAACTATCCGCTGTACGTGATCATGTCGCTGCTCGGCGTGCCCGAAAGCGACTTCCCGCTGATGCTCACCCTCACCCAGGAACTGTTCGGCAGCGACGACGAAGAATTCAAACGTGGTGCCACACAGGAAGACCAGATGGCGGCGCTGCTCGAGATGTTCCAGTACTTCACCGCGTTGACGGCCTCGCGTCGGGAGACTCCCACCGAAGACCTGGCCTCGGCCATCGCCAACGCCCGGCTGGGCGGCGAGCCCCTCTCCGATATCGACACGGTGTCCTATTACGCGATCGTCGCGGCCGCCGGCCACGACACCACCAGCGCCACCATCTCCGGCGGCATGCTCGCGCTGATCGAGCACCAGGATCAGCTCCGCCGGCTGCAGGCTGACCCGGCCCTGATGGGGCTCGCGGCCGAGGAGATGATCCGGTGGACCACACCGGTCAAGGCGTTCATGCGCACCGCGGCGCAGGACACCGACGTGCGCGGCGTCCCGATCCGGGCGGGCGAATCGCTTCTGCTGTCCTATGTTTCGGGAAACCGCGACGAAGACGTGTTTGATGCGCCGTTCGACTTCGACATCGGCCGCGACCCCAACAGGCACGTCTCCTTCGGCTACGGCGTGCACTTCTGTCTGGGTGCGGCCCTGGCCCGCATGGAGGTCAGCAGCTTCTTCGCCGAGTTGGTGCCGCGGTTGCGCTCCGCCGAACTCGCCGGTCGGCCCCAACACGTCGCGACGACGTTCGTCGGCGGGCTCAAGCACCTGCCGATCCGGCACGCCCTGGTTTAGCTCAGCAGCACCGCGCCCCGGGGTTGGCGTCGGCGGCCGCATGCCGCATGCGCCAGTACTCCCGCTCGCTGAGCACCGGCTGTCCCGGATGGGTGCGCCGGCGGTGCTCGACGTAGCGGCGGTAGTGGTTGTCGCCCATCAATGAGGCGACGTACCAACCGATTTGGTGTGCGATGCCGACAACGCGTCCCACTGCTTCTGCACCTCCTTCTCGCGTGCGGTGGTGTGCAGCCCCGAGGGCCCGAAGATGCGCGACGGCACCGGCTCGTCCTCGGTGGTCGGCGGCGCGGTGCCCCGCAGTGCGCGGATCGCCATGACCACCCCCGCGGCGAAGACGACCACCACCAGCAGGGCGAACACGATCGACAGAGTGCCCTGGATGAACGTGTTGCGGATGACGGCGTTCATCTGGTCGGCGTTCTTGGCCGCCCCGAACGACTCCTGGCCCTGCGCAAGCGCGTTCTTGTACTGGAAGTGCTGGGTCCAGTAGCCGACCTTCGGATCACCGGAGAAGATCTTCTGCCACGAGGCGGTCAGCGTGATGACCAGATCCCACAGCAGCGGGATGCCCGGGACCAGCGCCCACTTGCGGTGCCCCTTTTTGAGCACGACGACGGTGACGACGGTCAGTGCGATCGCCGCCAGCAACTGGTTGGCGATACCGAACAGCGGGAAGAGCGTGTTGATACCGCCGAGCGGATCGGTGACCCCCATCAGCAGGATGCTGCCCCACGCGGCCACCACGATCAGGCTGCAGATCCAGGCGCCGACGCGCCAGCTCGGATCCTTCAGCTTGCGCAGTGGCCCACCGAGATTCGACAGGCCGTCCGACAGCATGAACCGCGCCACCCGGGTGCCGGCGTCGACGGTCGTGAGGATGAACAATGCCTCGAACATGATCGCGAAGTGGTACCAGAAGGCCTTCAGCGCATTGCCGCCGAACACACTGCTGAGCACCTCGGACATGCCGAACGCCAACGTGGGCGCACCGCCGGTGCGTGACACGATCGAGCTCTCGCCGACGCTTCTGGCGGCCTCGTCGATTTCCTGCGGGGTGATCGGGGCGCCTGCGAGTCCGAGGCCGTTGACGTACTCCGCCGCGGTCTCGGCGGTGCCGCCGGTCTGGGCGGCCGGCGCGTTGAGCGTGAAGTACAGGTGCTGGTTGATGATCGCGGCGGTGATCAGCGCCATGATCGCCACGAACGACTCGGTCAGCATGCCGCCGTAGCCGATCAGGCGCATCTGGCCTTCCTTCTCCAGCATTTTCGGCGTGGTGCCCGAGGAGATCAGCGAATGGAACCCCGACAACGCACCACAGGCGATCGTGATGAACAGGAACGGGAACAGCGATCCGGCGAACACCGGCCCGGTGCCGCTGGCGGCGAACTGCGAGACCGCGGGCGCCTCCATGACGGGCCGGGCGATGAGGATGCCGACCGCCAGCAGCGCGATGGTGCCGACCTTCATGAACGTCGACAGATAGTCGCGCGGGGCGAGCAGCAACCACACCGGCAGCACCGACGCGGCCAACCCGTAGGCGATGATGCACCAGCTCAGCGCGACCGGCGACAGATCGAACCACGATGCCCCCCAGGAGGTTTCGGCGACCCACCGGCCGGAGGCGACGGCCAGCAGGAGCAGCAGTACCCCGATCACCGACACCTCGGACACCCGGCCCGGCCGCAGGAAGCGCAGGTAGACGCCCATGAAGAGCGCGATGGGGATCGTCATCGCGATGGAGAACACGCCCCACGGACTCTGGGCCAGCGCCTGGACGACGACCAGTGCCAGCACGGCCAGCAGGATCACCATGATGACCAGCACGCCGACGATCGCGGCGGCCCCGCCGACGGCGCCCAGCTCGTCGCGAGCCATCTGGCCCAGCGAGCGGCCGCGCCGCCGCACCGAGATGGACAACACCAGGTAGTCCTGCACACAACCGGCGAAGACGGCGCCGATGATGATCCAGATGGTGCCCGGAAGGAATCCCATCTGCATCGCCAGGACCGGCCCTACCAGTGGACCAGCGCCGGCGATGGCGGCGAAGTGGTGACCGAAGAGCACCCGACGGTCCGTCGGCACGTAGTCGGTGGCGTTCTCGAAAAGCTCGGCCGGGGTGGCGTTGTCGTCGCGTGGTTTGACGATGTTCATCTCGATCAGGCGCGCGTAGAACCGGAACGCCACCACGTAGGTGCAGATGGCCGCGATCACGAACCACACGGCGTTGACCGTCTCACCGCGGAAGAACGCGATCACGGCCCAGGCGATCGCCCCGATCAGCGCGATGATCCCGAAGATGACCTTGTGTCTGGTGGTGATGGGGGACCGGTCGATGATCGCAACCGGCGGCAGGTCTTTGTCCGTTCGGATATAGGTGACGTCGCCGTCGGTCTCCTCGAAACGCTCGGCCGGTGCGGCGGTGGGTGTTGCCACGGTCTCTCCCTCGATGGCGCGACAGTTCCAGATTCCTGTGGTCGATCCTTGCACCGACCTGATCGGCGGTGAGCCGATTCCCGGCTTTCGTGCGGTCACTCGCGTTCGTAGAACGCACGAACGGTGTCGATGGTGTCGGCCTCGGCAGGCGACTTGTCGTCACGATATTGAAGGACGCGCGCGAACCGCAGTGCCATTCCCCCGGGGTAGCGGGTCGAACCCTGCACCCCGTCGAACGCGATCTCGACGACCTGCTCAGGCCGTACCCGCACCACGTAACCGTCCGTCGGGCCGTCGGCCAGCTCCAGGAACCGGGTGGTCTGCCACTCGAGCATCGCGTCGGTCATGCCCTTGAACGTCTTGCCCAGCATCACGAAGGCGCCGGTCGCGGGGTCACGGGCGCCGAGGTGGATGTTGGACAGCTTGCCGGTGCGCCTGCCGTTGCCCCATTCGACGGCGAGGACGACGAGGTCGAGGGTGTGGACGGGTTTGACCTTCAACCAGCCCGCTCCCCGGCGGCCGGCCTCATACGGTGCCCCCGGAGACTTGGCCATCACGCCTTCGTGACCGGCGGCCAGCGTGGCGTCGAGGAAGCGTTGGGCGGCGGCGCCGTCGTCGGTGACGAGCCGGTCCACGCGGTGGGCCGCGGGTACCAGGTGGTCGAGCACCTTGGCGCGTTCGAGGGTCGGCAGGTCGAGCAGATCGGCGCCGTCGACGTGCAGCAGATCGAACACGAACACCGACAGGGGTTGCGTGGCGCGCGAGGCGGCCCGCCCGAACCGCGACGCGGTGACCTGGAATCGGTGCGGACGGCCGTCCGGCCGCAGCGCGATCGCCTCGGCGTCGGCGATGAGGGCGGTGACCGGCAGCGCCAGCGCCGCCTCGACGACCTCCGGCAAGCGGTCGGTGACGTCGTCGAGCGAGCGGGTGTAGACCGAGACCTCGGACCCGTTGCGGTGGATCTGGACGCGGGCACCGTCGAGTTTGGCCTCGAACACCGCCGTCCCGCCCAGCCGGTCCAGTGCGTCGGCGACGCCGGTCGAGGTCTGGGCGAGCATCGGTCCGACGGGTCGGCCCACGCGCAGTGTGAATTCCGCGAGCGCCGCCTCACCGCCGGTGAGCGCCCCGGCCGCGACGGCGGGCAGGTCCCCGGCGAGCATCGCCGCACGCCGGACGCCGGTGGCGGGGACGCCGGCCGCCTTGGCGACGGCGTCGGCCATCACTCCGATCAACGCGCCCTGACGAAGTTCGCCGGTCAGCAGTCCGCGCAGGAAGGTCTGCTCCACATCGGTGGCGGCGGCGAACAAGGCGGCGATCAGGCCCGCCCGGCGGCCCTGTGAGCCCTTACCGGCGACGGCCCCGATCTCCGAGAGGGCCGCGTCGACCCCCTGCACGGTCAGCACCGGTGCGGCGGCCGGCGCGGGTAGGGAACGCAGCGCCGCCCACCCGACCCCGATCTGGCGCTGCGGGAGTTCGCCGGACAACCACGCGACCACCACCGCGACCAGGCGGGCATTCTGTTCGACGCCCGCGCGGCTCAGCAGATCGGCGATCCGGGCGGTCTTGGCCAGCCGCGACGACATGGCGCCGACGTCAGCCGATGCGGTGGCGACATCGACGAGCAACACATGACGAGGATGGCACGCGAGGGTGACAACGCCGCGAGGGACGTCAGCCGAGCAGCTCGGTGAGCACCGCGGCCTCTTCGCGCAGAGCCTCCGCACGCTCGCCGAAACCCCCGGCGTCCACTTCGGCAGCGGCGCTGAGCCGTTCGTCGACCTCCGCCCGCAGCAGAGACCGGATCTCGTTGTCGGTCAGCACCCGGCGGGCCGCCTCGGTGGCGCCGAGGCCCGCGACACTGCCGGCGATCGCGCCGCTGACGGGTTGGTGTCCAGCGGTGTCAGCCGGCGTTTCGGCGTTGTCGACGGCGGCGAGCGCCGACCGCAGCGCCGCGGTGCGGACGGCGTCGCGCTGCTTACGCGCGGCGAGCAGTGCGGAGCGCAGCACCGTGCGCCAATGCTCGGCCGGGGTGGTCATGGCCGGTGAATCTAATGCAGCCGCGATCGATCGAGCCACCGTTTTTCGTCGCGGTCGACGGGCGCGAGCGTACGCGGACCGCGGTGCCGCGGCGGCCTGTCGCGGGGCAGACGCGCTGTGTCGCGGGCCTAGGTGACGTTGAAGACGATGCTGTGCCAACCGGTCGCGCCGTCGGGCACCGGATCGGCGCGGTCGGCTGTCTGGACCGCACCGGTGTTGTCGGTGGCCCGCACCGTGATGGTGTGCAGACCGCGGTCGCGGGCCTCCCAGTCAACCGTCCACAGGCGCCAGGTGTCGTTCGAATATCCCGCCCCCAACGTGGCGGGCCGCCAATCGCCCTGACCCCCGGGAGGGTCGATGCGGACCTCGACGGCGCGCACCCCACGGTCCTGCGCCCACGCCACCCCGCCGAAGCTGACCGGGCCGGAGGCGACGTCGGCACCGCTACGCGGCACGTCGATTCGCGACTCCGTCTTGATCGGCCCGCGCTCGGACCAGCCCAGCTTCGTCCAGTACGCCTGCGCCCGGTCGAACCGGGTGAGTTTCAGGTCGACGAGCCACTTGGTGGCCGACACGTAGCCGTAGAGGCCGGGGACCACGAGGCGGGCCGGGTAGCCGTGTTCGGTCGGCAGCGGTTCGCCGTTCATCCCGATCGCCAGCAGCGCATCGCGCGCATCGGTCAGCGCCTCGACCGGCGTGCCCGCGGTGAAGCCGTCGTGGGACGTGGACAGCACCATGTCGGCGTCCGGGTGGATACCCGCCTCCGCCAACAGGTCCCGCACCCGGTATCCGGTCCACGTGGCGTTCGAGATGAGTTCTCCACCCACCGGGTTCGACACGCAGGTCAGCGTCACGACCTTCTCCACCACCTCGAAGCGCTCGAGATCGGCGAAGCGGTAGGTGATCTCGCGGTCGACCATGCCGTGTACGCGCAACTGCCACTCTTCGCGGCTGACTTGCGGCACGCTCAGCGCCGTGTCGATCCGGTAGAAGTCGGCGGTGGGCGTGATGAACGACGGCAATGCCACCCCGGGGGGCTGCACCGCCGTCGGGATGGCCCGCGCGGGCACCTCGACCCGCGGCAGCGCGAACGCCGTACGGTCTCCGGAGACCGAGGCGGCCCGCCGGGAGAGGGCGGCGCCGGCCACTCCCGCGACACCACCGGCGACGAGCACGCCCAACGTGACCAGCGAGAGCCGCCGCCCCCGGTCGACACCGTCTTCGGGCGCCGGTTCGGCGGTGTCCGTGAGCCGTCCCGACAGGAGGAATTGCAGCACCGCCACACCACATGCGGTGCCCACGACCGTCGGGATGGTGTCTGGCACACCGGCACCGGACCGCGACAGCACTGCGGCACATCCGAGGACCCCGCCGGCCACGATGACGGCGCTGCCCACCGGAAACCGCCGGGTCTGCAGCGCGGCGCCGGCGGCGGCGAGAACGGCGATCACCGCGAGCACCAGCACGGACAGCACCAGCTTGTCGGCCATGCCGAACGTCGTGATCGCCCATTCCTTGACCGGGCCGGGTGTCTCGTCGATGACCGCGGAACCCACGGCGGTGCGAGCGTCGGCCTGTGGACCGAACAGCACAGCCACCAACTCGGTGACGCCCACCGCGACCGCCGCGGCGGCGATTCCGCACCACGGGCGGGTGGTGCGCGGAAGGCCGGCCATGCTCGCCAAGGTAGTCAGTCACGCACCCGAAAGCCTTACCGAACACTGACGTCGGCTAGGTTCCTTTACAGTCCGACCTCAAAGTGGAAAGGGAGCTAGATGGAGATCGAGGGCAAGAAGGCCGTCATCGTCGGGGGTGCCTCCGGCTTCGGCCGCGCCACCGCCGCCGCGCTGACCAAGCGTGGCGCCACCGTCGCAGTGCTCGACCGACCGCAGTCGAAGGGCCAGGAGGTGGCCGAGGAACTCGGCGCGACCTTCTATCCCGTCGACGTGATGGATTTCGCCGGCACCGAGCAGGTGCTGGCCCAGGCCGTCGAGGCCCTCGGCGGCCTGCATGTCGCCGTCACCACGGCCGGCGGCGGTTCGGCCATGCGGACGCTGTCCAAGAACGGCCCGCACGATCTCGACGTCTTCCGGCAGGTGCAGGACCTCAACACCGTCGGCACCTTCAACATCAGCAGGCTGGCCGCCGAGCACATGAGCAAGAACGAGCCCGAGGACGACGAGCGCGGCGTCATCATCAACACCTCGTCGATCGCCGCATTCGAAGGTCAGATCGGACAGGTGGCTTACACCGCGTCCAAGGCGGCGATCGCCGGAATGTGCCTGACCATGGCACGCGACCTGGGCAGCCTCGGTATCCGCGTGCTCGCGATCGCACCGAGTCTGTTCGCCACCGGGTTGACCGAGGGCATCCCCGACGAGTTCGCCGCGCAGCTGACCAAGGACGCCGCGTTCCCCAAACGGCTCGGCCGGCCCGACGAGTACGCCAAGCTCGCCGTCGCGATCGTCGAGAACGCGATGCTCAACGGGCAGTGCATCCGGCTCGACGCGGGGCAGCGGTTCGCCCCCAAGTAACCGGGCGCGGTCGCGGCGGTCGCGACCGCCTTCACCGAGATCACACGGCGATACGCTGCCGATCCGGGAGATAGCTGTAATCCTTGGACGGTGCCGAACTCCGCTGATGCGATGCGTGCCCCGGAGTCGGCCGCTGTTGCCGACTTCCTGGATGCGCTGACCCGGCGCCCGACGGCGCTGATGTTCGAGGGTGAGGCGGGCATCGGCAAGACCACCGTGTGGCTCTCGGCCGTCGCGCAGGCACGCCGCCGGGGCCTGCGGGTGCTGACGGCCCGCGCCTCGGCCACCGAATCCGTGCTGGCCTACGCCTCCCTCGCCGACCTGCTGCGCGACGTGGACGTGTCGGTGTATTCGGCGTTGCCCGAACCGCAACGCAAAGGGCTCTACGGCGCGTTGCTGTTGGACGCCCCCGAGATCGCCAGCGACCCCCGCGCCGTCGCCGCGGGCTTCCTGTCGGCGGTCGAGATCGTGGCTGCGGATTCCCCCGTGCTGATCGCCGTAGACGACCTGCAGTGGCTCGACACCTCGAGCGCCGCGGCGCTGTCCTTCGCGTCCCCGCGGCTGTCCGGAGCGGTCGGCCTGCTCTGCACCGTGCGCACCGACCCGCGAAACGACACCACCGAAGCGCTCGTGCGCATGCCGGGACCCGACGACGTCCGGCGGATGCCCCTGCAGCCGTTCAGCGTCGGCGCACTGCACACGATCCTGGCGCAACGCCTCGGCCGGACATATTCGCGGCCGATGATGGTGCGCATCCACAAACTCTCGGACGGCAACCCCTTGTACGCCCTTGAGCTGGCCCGCTCCCTGGGGGATTCCGCGACGTTGTCCGACGTGCCGCTGTCGGGAACGCTCGCGGAAGTGGTCCGCAAGCGGGTCGGCGCGCTGGACCCCGACCTGCAGGAGGTGTTGCTGGCGGCGGCGTGTGTCGCACGCCCGACGGTGGAGCTCGTCGCCCGCGCCTGTGACAGGGCGGTCGACGACGCCGCGAGCATCCTCGAGGTGGCGGAGGGCAAGGGGATAGTCGGGCTGGAAGGCCACCACGTCCGCTTCACCCATCCGATGCTGGGCCGGGCGGTGTACACCGGTGCCGCCTCGGCCAGGCGCAGGGCGACTCACCGGCGCCTCGCGCGCATCGTCGACGAACCCGAACTCAAAGCCCGGCATCTGGCCCTGGGGGCGGTGACGGGTGACCCGTCCACGCTTGGCGCACTCGACGAGGCCGCCGAGAGCGCCCGGATGCGGGGTGCGCCGGCGGCCGCGGCCGAATTGATCGACCTGGCAATCGGTCTCGGCGGCGACTCCCCGCAACGTCGCATCCTGTCGGCACGGCACCACTTCAACGCCGGCGACCCCGCGCGGGCGCAGGCGCTGCTGGAAGAGACGATGGCGCAGCTCGAGCCGGGCGGTCTGCGCGCCGAGGCGGCGACGCTGCTCGGTTACGTCCGGCTGCTCGACGACAGCTTCCCGGAGGCGGCCGACCTGCTCCAGCATGCACTCCCCGAGGCTGCGGGCCATCCCGCGGTGCTGGTGTCGATGCTGGTCACCCTGTCGTTCGCCCTCTTCAACGCCGGCCACGTCGACGCGGCGCGCCAGCGTGCGGACGAGGCGGTGTTGAACGCCGAAACATTCGGTCTCACAACGCTTCTCGGCCAGGCGTTGAGTAATCGCGCCATGGTCGGTTTCCTGCAGGGCGACGGCGTGGACGAAACGGGTCTGCGCCGTGCACTCGAACTGGAAGACCCTGCGGCGAACATCCCGATGGCGCTGCGCCCGAGCGCCCACCATGCCGTGCTCCGGTCGATGCTGGGCGAACTCGACCGCGCCCATCAAGAGCTGACCGCCCTGCGAAAACGCTGCATCGAACACGGTGACGAAGGCGACCTGATGTTCGTCGCCTACCACGCGGCCCTGAACGCGATCTGGCTCGGCAACTTCTCCGAAGCCGCTCTGATCGTCGAGGACACGGTGGAGCTCGCACAGCAGCTGGGCGGCGACGTCCCGCTGTCGGTCGCGCTGACGAACCGGGCGTTGCTCACGGCCTACCTCGGCCGGGCGGAGGAGGCCCGCGCGGCCGTCGCTTCCGCGCAGGCGGCCTCCCTGCGCTGCGGTTCGGACCGGCTGGGCGAGTGGCCGACCAACGCGCTGGGTTTCCTCGAGGTGTCACTGGGAAACTACGACGCCGCGCTCAGCGCGCTCGAACCGATGTTGGTCAGACTGCGGGCGGCGCCGAATACCTGCGAGATCATCGCCGCATGGTGCGTACCCGATGCCGTCGAAGCGATGGTCAACCTCGGCAGGCCCGGTTCCGCGGAACCGCTCGTGGCGGCGCTCGAACACCACGGCCGCCGGCTCGACCGGCCCTGGATGCTGGCGATCGGGGCGCGGTGCCGGGCGATGGTGTCGGCCGCAGGCGGTGACGTCACGGCCGCCGTGGCCGCCGCCGAGCAGGCGATGGTCGAACACGAGCGGCTGCCGATGCCGTTCGAATGTGCACGCACCCAGCTCCTGCTCGGTCAGCTGCAACGCCGCCAACGGCGCAAAGACGCGGCCGCGGCCACGCTGCGCAGCGCACTCGAGACGTTCGAGCGGTTGGGCACACCGCTGTGGGCCGTCCGGGTGCGCGCGGAGCTCGGCCGCGCGAACGTCGGCCCGCACCGAACCGCGGTGCTCACCCCGTCCGAGCAGCGGGTGGCGGAGCTCGCCGCATCCGGGATGACCAACCGCAACATCGCGATGGCGATGTTCATCAGTCCAAAGACCGTGGAGGCCAACCTGTCCCGGGTGTATTCCAAGCTGGGCATCCATTCGCGCGCCGAACTCGGCCGCTACATGGGTCAGGCCGGGAGATAGGGGATCGCCCGATTTCTTCGGTACGCCTACCGCGCTAGCGTCGGGTCGATGAGCGTCGGTGTGCCCTGTTATCTCGTCGAGTGGTACCAGGCTGTCCTCACCGAACAGGCACTCGACGAAACCGCAGCACGGCTCAACGACTGCGCGACGTCGATGTCGACGCGCGGATGCCGCGTTCAGCTGCTGACGATGCTGGCGGTGCCCACCGACGAAGTGGTCTTCGGTGTGTTCACGGCGACCTCGGAGGGTGCGGTCACCCGGACGTGCGACTGTGCCGGGCTTCCGGCGCAACGCGTGACGACCGCGACCGAAGTCGAGTTTCCCCGGGAACCGTGAATCGGGTCTCCCCTGAACTCAGGCGGGCCGGGGCGCCGCCGCCAGCGATCCCTGGCCGACCCAGGTGGGCACCGCCCGGCGGGTCTGCGCCGGACCGGACACCGTCACGCTGCCGTCGAGTAGCGCGCGTTGCCAGCTGACGTCGCCGCGCCAGACCGCGGTCAATGTCCGCAGACTGGTATGGACAGTGGCGGCCACGTCGTAACCGGGGTCGAAGTCGCAGACGTCGGCCCGTCCGTCGGCGACCACCAGCCACCACCGTGCGGCCCGCGCTTCGACACCGTCGAGGCGGAACGCCAGCGTGGTGCGGGCGGCAGGCCACACGGATGTCGGAATGGTTCTGCGCATATCCCACATGAGCAGGTGCGGGTCCAGGTCCTCGTCGCCGAGCTCCCCGATCCAGCGCACCCCCCACGTGCCGAGCGCCTCGACGACCGCGGCGAGATCCTGTCCGCGCGCGGTGAGCGAATAGCTTGTGCGACCGTCGGTTTCACTGCGCTCCACGACCCCCGCGCGAGTCAGCGCTTTGAGCCGCTTCGACAGCAGGGCCGGTGACATCTTCGGCACACCACGCCGCAACTCGTTGAAATGTGTACTACCGAGCAACAATTCGCGCACCACGAGCAGCGTCCACCGTTCGTCCAGTAGCTCCATCGCCTTGGCCACAGGGCAGAACTGGCCGTAACCCGACATCGGCGCACCTCCTCGACGACCGCACCGACATCGTCCCGCAGATCGCGTCGCCAGTACAGATCTGGAACTGGAATCGCCCTGGGCAGCGGGCGACGATGAGGGCACCGAGCAAGGAGGACGCCATCATGAGCAGCGACACCGCAACGGTCGACGACCGGCAACTGGCCGCCAAACACCGGGCCATGTGGGCATCGGGCGACTACCCCAAGCTGGCGGCGGACCTCGTCGCACCGCTGGGACCGGTCCTGGTCGACGCCCTCGGCATCGGCACCGGTGACCGGGTGCTCGATGTCGCCGCAGGAACAGGCAACGCCGCGATCCCGGCGGCCCGCACAGGCGCCGCGGTCACGGCCAGCGACCTCACCCCGGAACTGTTGGAACACGGCCGCGCCGTCGCCGAGAAGGAGGGCGTCGAGCTCGAGTGGCGGGAAGCCGACGCACACTCACTACCATTCGGCGACAACGACTTCGACGCCGTCATGTCGTGCATCGGGGTGATGTTCGCGCCCTACCATCAACGCGCGGCGGACGAGCTGCTGAGGGTGTGCCGGCCTGGCGGGACGATCGGCCTGATCAATTGGACGCCCGAGGGTCACATCGGACGGCTGTTCGCCACGATGAAGCCCTATATGCCACCCCCTCCGCAGGGCGCGTCGCCGCCACCGCTGTGGGGACGCGAGGAACACGTGCGAGACCTCTTCGGAGACCGGGTCACCGACGTCGTCGCCCAGCGCCGCACCCTTCCGGTGACACACTTCGCCGACGGTGCCGAGTTCCGGGACTACTTCAAGGCCGTCTACGGCCCGACCATCGCGGCGTACCGCAATATCGCCGACGACGTGGACCGGGTCTCCCAGCTGGACCGTGACATCGCGCAGCTGGGTGACGATCTGATGGACGAATCGTCGCGGATGGAGTGGGAGTATCTGCTGTTGACGGCGCGCAAGGCCTGACACCATGTGCGCATGCCCGACGCCGCGCAGATTCTCCCCACCCTGACCGACGCCGACGTGACCGCGCTGGCCCGGTGGACGCGGCAGGAGGGTCTCGGGTCGGAGGTCACCGACGTCGCACCGCTGACCGGGGGCACGCAGAACGTCGTCGTCCGCGTACACATCGACGGGCGGCCGATGGTGTTGCGCCGCCCGCCCGTCCATCCGCGCCCGACGAGCGACAAGACGATGCAGCGCGAGATCGCGGTGCTGCGCACGCTGGCGGGGAGCCCGGTGCCGCACCCGGGTTTCATCGCGGGCTGTGAGGATCTCGCTGTTCTCGGCGTGGTGTTCTACCTCATGGAGGAGGTCGACGGATTCAATCCGGGCAACGAGGTCGCCGAGGCGTACCGCCACGACCCCGACATGCGCCACCGGGTGGGGCTGTCGTACGCGGCGAGCCTTGCCGCACTCGGCGACGTGCCGTGGCAGGGCAGCGAGCTGGCCGCCATCAAACGGCCGGGATCCTTTCTGGCGCGCCAGGTTCCGCAGTTCCTGCGGTTGCTCGAGAGCTACCGCCACGAGCGTTACTCGCCGGAGTCGCTGTCCGGGGTGAGTCAGCTGGCCGAGTGGCTGGAGAGCAACCGGCCCGCTGACGGTGAGCCCGGCATCATGCACGGCGACGCCCATCTGAACAACGTCCTGCTGCGCCGCGAGACCCCCGAGCTCGCGGCGTTCATCGACTGGGAGATGTGCACCATCGGTGACCCGCTGCTGGACCTCGGGTGGATGCTGATCTGCTGGCCGCACGACCCGAATCCGATCAACGCGGGGTCCGAACTGGCCGCCCTCGACGGACTGGCCAGCCGGCGCGAACTGCTGGACGCCTACCTGGGCGCCGGGGGACGGCAGACGCCCGCGCTGCCCTGGTATCTGGCGATGGCCTGCTTCAAACTCGCGATCGTGATCGAGGGGACGTGGTCACGGTTCCTGGCGGGCCGGGCGACCCGCGATGCCGGGGAGCGGCTGCACAGTTCTGCCACCAACCTCATCGACCTCGGCATGCGCGTCGCCAAGGGCGACGACCCCTTCATGTGAACCGCTCAGCGGTAGGCGTCGACCCCGAGTTTGACCGCCAGCGCCAGCCCGGCCAGGCCGATGAGGACCCGCATCGGGCCCGCCGGCGCATGGCGGACCACCACGGGCCCGAGGCGGGACCCGACCAGGCAGCCGGCGCCGAGCGGGATGACCGCCACCCAGTGCACCGGAGCGAATACCGCGAAGACCAGCGCGGCCGCCCCGTTGGCGACCCCGAGGACGACGTTCTTGCCCGCATTCGCGTGCGCGAGCGTATCGCTGCCCGTGGTGAGCAGCAGCGCCAGCAGCAGCACACCGGCCGCTGCGCCGAAGTAGCCGCCGTAGACGCAGATGACCAAGATCGCGACAGATTCCCACACCCCCGCGTGCGGGCGGCGGTGCGGGCGGGCCGGGGCGGACCGGCGGGGCAGCAGGATCAACGCCGCCGAACCACCCAGCAGGATCGGCACCACCTTCTCGAATCCCTCGGCCGGCGTCGACAACAGCAGCGCGGCACCCGCCACACCGCCGAGTGCCGCGGCGGGGACGATGCGCAGGAGCCAGCTGCCCTGCCCGCGCAACTCGGGCTGCGAGCCCAGCACCGAACCGATGCCGTTGAACACCAGGGACACGGTGTTCGTGACGTTGGCCGCCACCGGCGGCAGACCGGCGACGAGCAGCGCCGGATAGGTGGCCACCGACGCCAGGCCGGCGATGCTGCCGGTGAGGCCGCCCAGGATGCCGGCGGCGAGCAGCAGACCGAAGTCGGGCCAACCCATTGCGACGACACTAGTGCGGCAACCGTGGCCGCTCGCCGCGAGAACTGGTCAGCGGCGAATCTGTTTGCGCCGCCGCGGCGCAGAGGTCTAGCATCGCCCTCGTGCCAAGGCGACTCGTAGTAGCAACCCGCAGCGGGGTCTGATCCAGACCGACCCCTCGCTGTGGGTCGTTGCTTCGCCCGTCGGTCACCTCCTCAACGAGAAGACCGGCACATGATCACCACATCGCCATCACCTGTCCTGACGCCCACGTTCGCGGCGTCCGTTCACCTGTTGCCACGCGGACTCCGTGCGGAGGCCGACGACATGAGTTGGGATGATTTCGTCGCCGAATTCGCCCCCACGACGGGCCCCGTGCGGCTCGGCCAGTGGACATGCACCGACAACGAGCGCCCAGCGGGCCGATTGGGCCCGCAGGCGCGCAACTACCGGGCCACCCTCGCGTTCGGCGACCGCATCAGCACCGCGACAGCGGCCGCGTGCGGTCCCGTCGCGGCGCTGACCGCGATGCTCTACGACCAGGGCATCGCCGTGGAGACGGTGTCGTTCCACCAGGTCCCCGCCGGCGCGCACACCGCCACCTTCATCCGCGGGTCCGACGGGATGCACACCGAATGGGCGATGGGCGTCTCGGAGGACGCCACTCAGTCGGCGTTGAGGGCCGTCATCGCCTGCGCGAACCGGCTTCTCGCCGCCTGATCGGTCAGCGCAGGGGGCGCAGCACGATCGGCATACCGTCCAGCGGCACCGGCATGCCGCCGTAGTCGAGCTTCGAGACGTAACCCGGGCGCGGCGGCTCCAATCGGTACTTGCGGAGCAGTCGGTGCATGACGGTCTTGATCTCCAGCTGGCCGAACACCATCCCGATGCACTTGTGCGCACCGCCGCCGAACGGCGCGAACGCGTACCGGTGCTGTTTGTGTTCGTTGCGCGGTTCGGCGAAGCGCGCCGGATCGAACTTCTCGGGATCGGTCCACAGCTCCGGAAGGTGGTGGTTCACCGACGGCCAGAGCACCACATCCGTGTTCGCCGGAATGAAATGGCCCAGTAGTTCGGTGTCGCGGACGGCCTGCCGGACGTTGAACGGCAGCGGCGTCACCAGCCGCAGCGCCTCGTTGATCACCAGGTCGAGGGTCTCCAGCTTCTCCAGCGCCTCGATGTCGAGCGGACCGTCGCCCAAGCGGTCGGACTCCTCGCGGCAGCGTTCCTGCCACTCCGGGTTGCGCGACAGATGGTAGGCCATCGTCGTCAGCGTCGACGTCGAGGTGTCGTGCGCCGCCATCATCAAGAAGATCATGTGATTGACGATGTCCTGGTCGGAGAAGGTGTTGCCGTCCTCGTCCGCGGTGTGGCACAACACCGTGAGCATGTCGGTGCCGTCGGACCCGCGCTTTTCCCTGACCCGCTGCTCGAAGTAGTTGTCGAGCACCTTGCGGGCCTGCAGGCCGCGCCACCACTTGAACGGCGGCAGACCGGTGCGGATGATCGCCCCGCCGGCGCGTGTCGTCATGGTGAACGCGTCGTTGACCTTGGTGACCAGTTCGTTGTCGGTGCCGGGCTCGTGGCCCATGAACACCACCGACGCGATGTCGAGGGTGAGTTCCTTGACCGCCGGATAGAACAGGAACCGCGGGTCGTTCTCGACCCAGTCGCTCGCGATCACCTGGGACGCGACCCGGTCGATGTGCTCGACGTAACCGGTCAGCCGGGTGCGGGTGAACGCCTCCTGCATGATGCGGCGGTGGTACATGTGCTCCTCGAAATCGAGCATCATCAACCCGCGGTTGAAGAACGGTCCGATGACCGGATGCCAGCCCCGCTGCGAGAAGTCCTTGTTCTTGTTCGAGAAGACGGCCTGCGTGGCGTCGGGCCCGAGCGCGACGACGGCGGGCAGTGCGGGGGAGAAGGCATAGTGCAGCGGGCCGTAGGTCTTGTAGACCTGCAGCAGGTAGTCGGGACCGCCGCGGAAGGTCTCGATCATGTGGCCGAGCACCGGAAGGCCCGAATCGCCCATCACCGGCTTGAGCCCGCTTCCGGCAGGCGGCTCGGCCAGCACGAACTGCTTCCACTCCTGGTTCTGCAACTTGCCACGCAGGCGCTTCTCGACGATTCCCATGCCGGGGATCGTGTTCAGCGTGGGGGTGAACCGCCGCCTGGCCTGGTCGAGCAGATACTCCGGGGTGCTGATGGTCGCCATCTGAACGCTCCTGCTAGTCACAACGCTGTGGTGGACGTCACCTCTGCTCATCCTGACGGGCCCACTTGACGCATGTCAAGTTTTGTTCTGGCGTGCGGCGGTGCCAAGGTTGAATGTCATGACCGCCGAATCGGCCACCCCCGAGATCCGTCGCAGCCGGGGCGACCGGCAACGCGACGCGATCGTCGCCGCGGTCCGCGCGCTGCTCCAGGAGCAGCCGTTCGCCGAATTGTCCGTGAGCACGATCAGTGAGCGGGCCGGCGTCGCCCGGTCCGGCTTCTACTTCTACTTCGATTCCAAATACGCCGTGCTGGCCGTGATCGTCGCCGACGCGATGGCCGAACTCGACAAGCTCACCCACGACTTCGCTCCGCGCGAGGCAGGGGAGTCACCGTCCGATTTCGCCCAGCGCATGGTGGGGTACGCCGCGGCCGTGTTCGCCAGCAACGACCCGATCATGCGGGCCTGCAAGATGGCGCAGAGCACCGACGCGCAGATCCGCGAGATCATGAACGACTTCGAGGACACCGTCATCGACAAGATCGTCGGACTGGTGCGTCAGGACGATGGCGCGCGCCCCATCTCCGACGATCTGCCCGCACTGGTGCGAATGCTGACCGCGACGACGTCGATGACGCTGACCCAGGACAGTGCGTTCGTCGGCCGGGGCGAGGACCCGGCGCGTGCGGTCGAGGTGGTCGAGCGGCTCTGGCTCTACGCCCTGTGGGGCGGCTCCGACCTGCGAGACCGCTGAGGATTCGGCCCTGCAGGTAGGGTCACCGCCATGATGCAGGGCAACGGATTCACCGGTAAGCGTTGTCTCCTCACCGGCGCCGCCAGCGGTATCGGCCGCGCGACCGCCCTGCGGCTGGCCCGCGAGGGCGCCGAACTGTTCCTCACCGATCGCGACGCCGACGGGCTGGAGACCACCGTGTCCGATGCCCGCGCGCTCGGGGGGAAGGTCGCCGTGCACCGGGCTCTCGACATCTCCGACTACGACGCCGTCGTGCAGTTCGCCGACGACATCCACCGCACCCATCCCGCGATGGACATCGTCATGAACATCGCGGGCGTCTCGGCGTGGGGCACCGTCGACCAGCTGACCCACCAGCACTGGAAGTCGATGATCGACGTCAACCTGATGGGGCCCATCCACGTCATCGAGACCTTCGTACCGCCGATGGTCAAGGCCCGCCGGGGCGGCCACCTGGTCAACGTGTCCTCGGCCGCCGGGCTGGTCGCCCTGCCCTGGCACGCCGCCTACAGCGCCAGTAAGTACGGATTGCGGGGGCTGTCGGAAGTGCTGCGCTTCGACCTCGCCCGCCATCGGATCGGCGTGTCGGTGGTGGTGCCCGGTGCCGTGAAAACCCCACTGGTGGAGACGGTTCAGATCGCCGGCGTCGACCGCGAGGACCCGAACGTGCAGAAGTGGACGAAGCGCTTCGCCGGCCACGCCGTCTCACCCGAACGGGCCGCCGAGAGCATCCTGGACGGTGTCCGCCGCAACCGGTACCTGATCTACACCTCACAGGACATCCGGGCGCTGTACCTGTTCAAGCGCACCATGTGGTGGCCGTACAGCGTCGCGATGCGACGGACCAACGTGCTGTTCTCCCGCGCCCTGCGGCCCTCCCGCCGGTAGCGTTCAGCGCTTGCCCCAGTCCCACGGCGGGGTGCTCAGCAGATTCTGGCCGTCGACGCGAGTTTCGCCGAACTCCTTGTAGAGCTCCAGTCGGAGCACGTCGCCGTCCTCGTCCAGTGGCACGGCGCCCAGCAGGTCGATCATCGCGGGGGAGTGCGTGACGACGACGACCTGTGTCTGTCTGGCGGCCGCGGTGACCAACGCCGCCAATGGCCGGACGAGATCCGGGTGCAGTGAGGTCTCCGGTTCGTTGAGCACCATCAATGACGGCGGTTCGGTGCTGAGCAGCGCCGCTGCCCAGAGCAGAAACCGCAGTGTGCCGTCGGACAATTCGGCACACCGCAATGGCCGCAGCATCCCCGGCTGGCGTAGCTGCAGGTCGAAAAGGCCGTCGTGGACGGCGATCTCGACCGTCGCGCCGTCGAAGGCGTCGGCGACCGCGCGGGCGAGATCGTCGAAACCCGCCTCGACGATCGTCTGCACGGCCGCGCCCAGGTCACTGCCGTCGGCGGAAAGCACCGGCGTCCGCGTCCCCACCTGCGGATGGCGCGCGGGGGCCGCCCCGTCCACCCGGAAGCCGTCGTAGAACCGCCAGTTCTGTAGCCGGTCACGCACCGCGGCGAGTTCCGGCAGCGCGCCGGTGTACTCGGACAGCACGCTGCGGTGCAACGGCAGCGAGCGGGTCAGTTCGTCGAAGCCGCGCCCGGATTCGGCGCCGGTCTCGGCGTACGGACCGCCCCGACGCACCAGGGTGGAGGCTGGGCGCATCATCTTTCCGGCGAACACTGCTTCCCGTTTGATCTGCGGATCGCGGGCGAACAGCGAGCGGGGACCGGCGTACTGCGGCAGGCCGAGGTCGACGAGATAGCCCAGATCGTCTGCGGCGTAGCCCAATTGGAGCGACACGGGCCCGGTGCGGACGCCGCCCTCCGTCATACCGGTGCGGCGGGCGCCGGCAGTGTGCTCGGGGCCCGCCCACAGTACCGACTGCAGCCCGCCCTCGCGGGCCAGCGACCCGATGACCTCACCGCGACCGCAGTCGGCCAGCAGTCCGAGCGCGCGGTACAGCGAGGACTTGCCGCTGCCGTTGGCACCGGTCACCACGGTCAGCCGGCGCAGCGGCAACACCACGTCGCGCAGCGAGCGGTAGCCGCGGACGGCCACGGTCTGGAGCATGCCGTCCACGCTAGGGGTTCGCGGTGACAACCGGTTCCGGCATGGCCAGCTCGAGGCGCACCCCCAGCAGCCGGATCGGCCTGTCGAGGTCGAACAGCGCGAGCACCTCGAGCGCCGTGGCGGTGACGAGGTCGGCGTCGACGCTCGCGGCGGGCAGCTTGCGGATCTTCGTGCGGGTGTAGAAGGTGCTCGTGCGTACCGTCACCGCGACGCGGGTGACCACCCGGCCCGCCTCGACGACCTCGGCCAGTGTCTGTTCGGCCAGGCGCGCCACGGCGGCATCCATGTCGGCGCGGTCGGTGAGGTCCTGCGGAAAGGTGACCACATGGCTGCGCGACCGCGGCACCCACGGATCCGCGCTGACCTGGCTGTCGCCGCCGCCCTTGGCCAGCAACAGGATCCAGAGCCCGGTAGTGGGTCCGAACGCCGTCGTCAGCGCCGTGGCGTCGGTGCCGGCCAGATCGGCCACCGTGGTGACACCAAGCGTGGCGAGCTTCTTGGCGGTCTTGGGTCCCACTCCCCAGAGCGCGTCGACCGGCCTGTCACCCATCACCGCCATCCAGTTGGCGTCGGTGAGCATGAAAACCCCGGCCGGTTTCCCGAAGCCGGTGGCGACCTTGGCGCGCTGCTTGTTGTCGCTGATCCCGACCGAGCACGAAAGGCCGGTACCGGCGACCACCTCGCGGATGCGCTCGGCCAACGCGAACGGATCGTCGACGTCGGCGCCGAGGTACGCCTCGTCCCAGCCCCACACCTCCACGGGGTGGCCCAGGTCCCGAAGCAGCCCCATCACCTGTTCGGACGCCTCGTCGTAGGCGGCGGTATCCGACGGCAGGAACGTCGCGTCCGGACACCGCCGCGCCGCCACGCGCAGCGGCATCCCGGCGTGGACTCCGAACTCCCGCGCCCGATACGACGCGCAGGTGACCACCTTGCGGGGTTCGGTCGGGTCACCGCTGCCGCCGACGATGACGGGCAACCCCAACAGTTCGGGGTGCCGGCGCAGTTCCACCGAGGCGAGGAACTGGTCGAGGTCGACGTGCAGGATCCAGCGCGGCACGCCTCACCGCCCGCCGAGTGCTTCGGTCAGGCAGTCAGGAATCGGTGACCGCATGCCCCTCCTCACGCGTCTGTTCGCGGGACGCCGTTGGACACTTTGCCAGCGCCGACAGGCCGAGGCAACGGCCGTGAGTGCTCAGGCGTTCCTCTGGGTAGCGCGGGTCACGAGCGTGATGTCGGCTTTCGTCGGCCGGCGGAACCGTCCGCCATCGGCGAGGAATGCAGTGCCGTGCTTCTTCAGATGCGTGGCGAACAGTGGGCACAGCGGAACGATGGTGAGGTTGTTGCGGATGCTGTCGGTGAGCGCCTCGCGGAGAAGCAGGCCCGCCAGACCTCGCCCGCTGTACTCCTTGTCGACCTCGGTGTGGAAGAAGATGCGCTCTCCGTTCGAAGGGTCGATGAACTCAGCACGGCCGACACGTGATCCGTCGGCCAGGCTCACGGTGTAGGCGCTGATCGGTTGTGCTTCATCGAGATTCACCGTCACACGTGCACCGGTGTTGTCGTTGAGCTGCTGGGTCATTTGTCTGCCTCGTCGTGAGTAGTCGAAAATCTTCCGGTAACGGTCGGCTGGTAGCCGGACAGTTTGTGCATGAGGCGTTCGAGCTCTTCGAGTTCTTGCCGGGTCAGACGCGCTGACACGATCCGGGCGACGTCGACGGCATGCTGAGCGCCGATCCGCCGCTGCACTGCTGCGCCCTTGGTTGTCAGCGAGAGGAGGACGCCCCGTCCGTCGACGGGGTCGGTGGATCGGGTGATCAGGCGGCGCGCCGCCAGCCGGTCGACCATCCGGGACATGGCAGGTTGGCTGAGCAGGACGTGCTGGTTGAGTTCACCCTGTCGCAGCGGGCCGTCGCATTTGGACAGCGTGTAGAGCACGTCGTACTCGCGGATGGACACCTCATCCCATATGTCGGCCGCGCGCATCTGTCTCAGCAGGACTGCATGCGCAGTCAGGAGGGCTTCCCAGGCGTCGTTGGCCAACCGGCTCTTCGTCCTCGTCATTGGCATCGCCTCATCCATTCCCTGAGGTCGACGCGGATGAACTGTCCTGATACGGGGAGCCGGCGGTGACGTTGTCGCCGCGGTTGGCGTTGGGGCGTGGTTGCCGCGCCGGCAGGTCGCCGTACTTCGCCCGCACCAGCGACTCGTGGGTCGGCGCGTCGGCAGAATCGGGATCCTTGCGGGACTGGAGTTCCTTGCGCAGCACCGGGATGACTTCCGCGCCGAGCAGGTCGAGCTGGTTCAGCACCGTCTTCAGGGGCAGACCGGCGTGGTCGATCAGGAACAGCTGTCGCTGGTAGTCGCCGAACGTGTCATGGAAAGTCAGTGTCTTGTCGATCACTTCCTGCGGACTGCCGACCGTCAGCGGGGTCCTCTTGCTGAAGTCCTCCAGCGACGGGCCGTGACCATACACCGGCGCCTCGTCGAAGTAGGGGCGGAACTCCCTGTACGCGTCTTGCGAGCGCTTGGCGAGGTACGCCTGGCCGCCGAGGCCCACGATGGCCTGCTTCTTGGTGCCGTGACCGTGGTGCTCGAAGCGCTCACGGTAGAAATCGATCAGTTGCAGCGAGTGCTCAGTAGGCCAGAAGATGTGGTTGGCGAAGAAGCCGTTTCCATAGAATGCTGCCTGCTCAGCGATCTCGGGTGTGCGGATGGACCCGTGCCACACGAACGGCGGCACATCATCCAACGGGCGCGGGGTCGAAGTGAAGCCCCGCAACGCTGATCGGAACCTGCCCTCCCAGTCGACGACGTCCTGACGCCAGAGTTGGTGCAGCAGATCGTAATTCTCCAAGGCCAACGGCAGCCCCTGCCGGATGTCCTTGCCGAACCACGGATACACCGGTGCGGTGTTGCCGCGCCCGACCATCAGATCCATCCGGCCCTTGGAAATGTGCTGGAGCATTGCGTACTCCTCGGCGATCCGGACCGGGTCGTTCGTGGTGATCAGAGTGGTCGAGGTGGTGACGACCAGTCGCTTCGTCGTCGCCGCAACGGCAGCCAGCAGCGTCGTGGGGGAGGACGAGAAGAACGGTGGGTTGTGGTGCTCGCCGATCGCGAACACGTCCATGCCGATCTCTTCGGTCTTCGCCGCGATCCTCAAGATCGCGTCGATCCGCTCCGCCTCACTCGGCGTCACGCCCGAGACCGGGTCGCAAGTGATGTCACTTACCGAGAAGGCTCCGAATTGCATCATGGCCCCTGTCCACCGCCGGCGAGGCGACTAGTTGGATGCGTTTGCATCTACCGTCAAGGCTTTGTCGGGTTGGTTTATTCCCCACCGGGTTCCACGTATGAAACGCGGTGTGGACGCGTGGTTTCGCGCTCTGCGATGGGACGCGAACAGATGCGGGGATACACACAGAAAGCAGCTCGGCCGGTGCGATGTCGACCAATTCCGCACCGGATCCACACAGATCGTGGTGTCACCACCGAATGTCGCCCCCGGACAAGTCGATCTCCCTTACGTTGTGACCGTGCCTGCCGGACAAGCGAGACAGAAGACAAGCGGGACAGAAGATGAAAATCAGCGACTCGGTCGACTCCGAACCGCACAAGCGGCGCTGCGACCGACAGGGCGCCCAGTTCAGGCCGGCCCAGCAACCGAAAGGCTGACATGACCCATTCCTTGGCCGGCGGCGGATGGCCGTCATTGCGCGTTGACGCCTGGGAGCCGGCGCGCCGAACGCTGCATATGTGGACCCAGGTCGTCGGTAAAGTCCGGTTGGCCTACGCCCCGATGCTGAATCACTGGTGGCAGGTGCCGTTGTACGTTTCACCGCGGGGGCTGACGACATCGGCGGTCCCGATGGGCGCGCGGGTCTTCGACATGGAGTTCGACTTCGTCGACCACGTGCTTTCGGTGCGGGTCAGCGACGGTGGCGCCGAGTCGATGGACTTGCGCGACAAATCAGTGGCACAATTTCACGACGAAACGATGGCAATGCTCGGCCGGCTCGGTATACCGGTGAGGATCTCGACCCGACCCAACGAAGTGGATCCCGCCATACCCTTCGCTGAGGACGAGCAGGCAGGCTACGACCCCGCCGCCGTCAGCGCATTTTGGCAACAGTTGGTGCAAGCCGTCCGGGTGATCAATGAGTTCCGTTCCCGGTTCATCGGCAAGGTCAGTCCCGTTCATTTCTTCTGGGGTTCATTTGATTTGGCCTGCAGCCGGTTCTCCGGTCGTCTCGCGCCGCGTCACCCCGGAGGCGCGCCCAACTGTGCCGACTGGGTGATGGTGGAGGGCTATTCACACGAACTGAGCAGTTGCGGATTCTGGCCAGGTGGCGGAGAGGAAGGCGCGTTCTATTCGTACGCCTATCCTGAGCCCGACGGCTACGCTGAGTTCGCCGGCCGTCCCGATGGAGCCTTTTACGAGACCGGACTACGCCAGTACCTGCTTCCGTATGAGACTGCGCGCGCGGCAAAGGACCCGGATCAGTGCGTGCTGGACTTCCTCGAGTTCACCTACGGTGCGGCTGCCGATCTGGCGGGCTGGGACCGTGATGCGCTGGAGACCGACCCGAACCGCTGGTCGACAAGGTGAGGTTGTTCACCACGATTGTGCGGCAATGAGGCTGTGGGACATCGAAATGCGGTCTTCAGTGCGTACGCGATCAGCTCGCGTGGGGTGAGGATCCCGCCCCCCAATGCACGTCGCCGCGCTTGATTTGGCGGCCGTAGCGCCGCCGTTCCCATCTGAACCCGGTCCTCGGTCAGGCAGACGAAGTCGTTTACTCAACAGGTCCCGCCCCTGACCCCCGGTGTCGCAACGACGACGCCCTGCTCGGCAAGCCGGGGCAGTGGCTCGAGCAATTCGGCGAGGACTGCGTCGTGCACGTCTGCGGTCGAGCCAACGCCGAGGCATTCAAGAGCGCATCTGCTCGAGGAAGGCGTTCGGTGGCCCGGGCAGAGCCTCCTTCGCCATGCGGGCATCTGAGTCGACGAGAACCTCGATTTCGTCGTGTTCCAATCCGTCCAGCGTTGCCCGTGCCACCTCGTCAGAGCTGATTTTCGGCCCGTTGTAACCCGAGGAGAAATCGGTGTCGACCGCTCCGAAGTGAACACCTTGCACCAGCACCCCGGCCGGTGCGAGTTCCATCCGGAGAGCGTTGGTGATGCTCCACGCGGCAGCTTTCGAGGCGCAGTACGCACCATTGTTCGGCGCGGAGAACCAGGCGGCGGCCGAGAGCACGTTGACGACGGCGCCCTGCTGGGATCTCAGTGTCGGAGCGAAGGCCCTGGTCATCTCCAATACGCCGAATACGTTCGTGTCAAACTGCTGTCGCATGGTGGCGAGCGATCCGTCGAGGAGCGAATCGAACGCGACGATGCCGGCATTGTTCACCAGAACCGAGGCGTCGGTAGCTATCCGTGCGGCCCGTGCGACCTCGTCCGAGTCGGTGACGTCCAACCTCACGATCTCGATGCGTGGATCCTGCGATAGCTGCCGGTCAACCGACTGGGCATCACGTACGCCTGCGTAGATCTTCTTGACGTTGCGGACCAGGAGTTCCGATATGAAGGCTCGCCCTATCCCTCGGTTGGCTCCGGTGACGAACACGATCTGATCGCTGACTTTCACTGTTCTCCTCTACTACGAACACCCTGCTGTGCAGGCTGACCGCAACGCTAGGACCTAACATGGGTGTCAGATTCAACCCCGAAAGTAGATCGGTTCATATGCGCATCGGAGATCTCGCCCACACGACGGGTGTCAGCGTGCGATCGCTGCGCTACTACGAGCAGCAAGAGCTCCTGACCTCAGACCGCACGGTGGGTGGACACCGCTTCTACGAAGAAGGCGCGGCTGATCGGGTCCGGCTGATTCAGCACCTCTACGCCGCGGGACTGTCGAGTCAGGCAATCGTGGCCCTGCTGCCCTGCGAGTCCACCAAGGAAGTCACCGCCGACATGCTCGACGTGGTACGTCATCAACTAGCGCGAATCGAGTTGCGCATCGAACAACTGACCGCGGCCAGAGAGAATCTCGGCACCATCCTCGGCACCATGGAAGCCGCCACCCGAGCTTCGAAACCTGAACACTGAGCACAGACACGCTCCTGGAATGTGTCGGAGGCTATCGAAATGCCCTCTGGCAGTTGACATGCAAACATGAGTTTTGACCCACGAGTATGCGATGCGCTGTGGAGGCATCGGGACCCGTAGCGTGGGAGCATGACCTCGAGGAGCCCCGGTCTGATATCGCACTCCATCTCCATCGAGCTGTTCAGCGGACTTGCTGAGCTCGAGGACACCGGCCGCGGCTGGCTTCCGCACCGCCTGCCGCCTGCCGCTCGTGCGCGATGCGACGACCCACAGCTGTTGAGTGCCGAAGCCCAGCCGTCGGGCGTGCGGCTGGCAGTGCGCACGGCCGCGACCGTGATCGAACTCGACCTACTGCGAACGCGGGTTGTGCTGAAGGGGGTGCCGCCACGTGCTGACGGTGCCGTGGATCTGCTGATCGACGGTCGGCGGGTCCAGCACGCGACGGTGTACGGCGGTGATCTGGTGGGTATCGACCCGTCGACCGGTGCGAGCGAGACAGAACCGGGAGAGGTGGCGACCCTGCGCTTCGACGGGCTGACCCCGCAGGACAAGACGCTCGAGGTCTGGTTGCCGCATTACGAGCGAACAGAACTGGTGGGCTTGCGCACCGATGCGCCAATCGCGCCCGTGCGGACCAACCGGCCCACCTGGGTTCACCACGGCAGCTCGATCAGCCAGGGATCGAACGCGGACACCCCCAGCACCACCTGGCCCGCGTTGGCGGCCGCGGCCGCGAATTTCGACCTGGTGAACCTGGGTTTTTCCGGCAGCGCCATGCTGGATCCGTTCGTGGCCAGGGCGATTCGCGATCGCCCCGCCGAACTGATCAGCGTGAAGATCGGTATCAACCTGGTGAACTCGGACTTGATGCGCCAGCGCGCGTTCGGACCCGCCGTGCACGGGTTCCTCGACACCATCCGCGACGGGCACCCGACAACGCCACTCATCGTCATCGGACCACTCCACTGTCCCATCCACGAGTCCACCCCGGGGCCGGGAAGTTTCGATGTCGAAGCACTGGCGGCGGGCACGGTGCGTTTCGTCGCGCAGGGTGACCCGGCCGACGCCGTCGTATCGAACGCGGGGCTGCGTCGCCTCACGCTCAGCGGCATTCGCGCGCAGCTCACCGAGATCGTGTCTAGGCGACAGGCCGACGATCCGCACCTGTCCTACGTCGATGGTCTCGACCTGTACGGACCCGGTGACGAAGCGACGCATCCGCTGCCCGACAACCTGCACCCCGATGCCGCCACTCATCGACTCATCGCGGAGCGATTCGTCGCGCTTGCCGAAACAGAGCGGCCGACGGCATGAACGGCGCAGGATCGTCAGATTGACGACTGCGGGACTTTCGTCCCGCACCTGTGGGCGGCCAGCCGAAACCGGCTGCGGCCCAGCGATGGATTCCGCGCTGCTGCTGGTGCCGGCACTGTCGTGGGCAGTGGTGGCAACCGTGCCGGCCTGGAAGCTGTTTCGGTGGCGGCCCTGACGCCAGCGGCAATCGCGTGGGATTTCGCAAAACGCCATCCCAGGAGCTAGCAAGGTTCGGTGAGCCCTGGCTGGCGCGCACGCGCACCGATCGGGGTTGCATGATCCAGCGCGGCACGCCTCACCGCCCGCACAGCTTGGCGGCCACGCCCTCCCACGCATCGCCCAGTTCGTCGAGCGTGGCGCCCTCGGTCAGGCGGTGTTCGATGTAGTCGGCGTCGAGCAGGGCGGTGAGCGCGGTGGTCTGCGCGTCGAGGTCGCCGGTGGTGCCGGCCGACTCCAGGAGCATGCGGACGTGCGCGTGGTGCAGCGTGGCGGGCGCGCTGAACCGCGTCTGCGGATCGCGTCCGGCATCGGACAGCAGCGCGTGATGGTCGTGGACGAAGGCCAACCGGGCACGTCCGTACGCCACCAGGCGTTCCAGCGGCGGGGCGCCGGGCCCGAGCGGCGGCGGCCCGAACATGAAGGCCTGCTGCTGGGCTTTCTCGTTCTCGTCGAGAAGCACCACCATCAGTCCGGCCCGGCTGCCGAAGCGACGGAACAGCGTGCCTTTGCCGACTCCGGCGGCCGCGGCGATGTCGTCGGTGCTCACCGCCCCCGCGCCGCGTTCCTCGATGAGCCTGCGGGCCGCCTCCAGCAACAGCACGCGGTTGCGCGCGGCGTCGCCACGCTCCTGCGGCGCATCGGTCACCGGGAGTGGGGCGAACCGGTCGGGGGCGCTCACACCTCGACTTTATCGGCTGACTGCAGGAAACACGGACCGGCCGGCGGAATGGCCCGTCGGGCGAATGGGCCCCGGTGGGTTTGCTGAACACCCTGGGGTGCCAGACGCCCCGGGTCGGCTGTCGGTGCCCGGTGGTAGACCTACCCGTAGACAGCGACACAGCCGTCGTTCGGCGCGCCGACACGCCGTGCCACGCGGCGGCCGGGAGGTTACGACCTGGGAATTCCAGAAATGTTATTCAGAACATGTTGTATCTGTCCGCTTTGTCGGCCACTAGGTGTAGTGTCTTGCTGACCGACAGGCCACCACGGTTCGGAGGCCGGGCGGAGCGCAGAATCCAGTCGGGCCGGCTTTCCGGCCCGCGGAGACGCACCCCGGCCGACCAGGAATTTCTGGAGCCTGCGGGCCGCTGAACATGACAGCGGCATGCAGTGCCGAACCCGTTGCCAGCTCGATTAGATTTCACCACCGCCGTTCGTGTAAGGAGCCGTACCGCCGATGACCGTCACCGTCTACACCAAGCCCGCATGCGTGCAGTGCAATGCCACCTACAAGGCGCTGGACAAGCAGGGCATCGACTACGAGATCGTCGACATCAGCCTCGACAGCGAGGCGCGTGACTACGTCATGGCGCTGGGTTACCTGCAGGCTCCGGTCGTGGTGGCCGGTAACGACCACTGGGCGGGTTTCCGTCCGGACCGCATCAAGGCGCTCTCCGGCGCGGTGGCCGCCAGCGCCTGACGGGTGCGCGGTCAGCGGAGGTCTAACAATGGGCAACATCGTGTACTTCTCCAGCGTCTCGGAGAACACGCACCGCTTTGTCGAGAAGCTGGAACTGCCCGCCCTCCGCATTCCGTTGCGTGACCGCATCGAGGTCACTGAGCCCTACGTGTTGGTGCTGCCCACCTACGGCGGTGGGCACGCGAACGGGCCCGATCTCAGTGACAAAGCGGGAGCCGGGGGCTACGTCCCCAAACAGGTCATCGCGTTCCTCAACAACGAACACAACCGGTCGTTGATCCGCGGTGTCATCGCCGCGGGCAACACCAACTTCGGCGCCGAGTTCGGCTATGCGGGTGACGTGGTGTCCCGTAAGTGCGGCGTGCCGTATCTCTACCGCTTCGAATTGATGGGGACCGTCGACGACGTCCTCGCCGTCCGCGCCGGTCTGGCGAAGTTTTGGAAGGAACAGACGTGTCACCAACCGCCACAGCTGCAGAGCCTGTAACCACCGGCGCGCACGCGCTACCCGGGGAGACCGACTACCACGCGCTCAACGCGATGCTGAACCTGTACGACAAGGACGGCAGGATTCAGTTCGACAAGGACGTGCTCGCCGCGCGCGAGTACTTCCTGCAGCACGTCAACCAGAACACGGTGTTCTTCCACAACCAGGACGAGAAGCTCGACTACCTGATTCAGAAGGACTACTACGAACGCGAGGTCCTCGACCAGTACTCGCGCAACTTCGTCAAGACGCTGCTCGACCGCGCGTATGCCAAGAAGTTCCGCTTCCCGACCTTCCTCGGGGCGTTCAAGTACTACACCTCCTACACGCTCAAGACGTTCGACGGGAAGCGTTACCTGGAGCGTTTCGAGGACCGCGTGGTGATGGTGGCCCTGACGCTGGCCGCAGGCGACACCACGCTCGCGGAGAAGCTGGTCGACGAGATCATCGACGGTCGCTTCCAGCCGGCAACGCCGACGTTCCTCAACTCGGGCAAAAAGCAACGGGGAGAGCCAGTGAGCTGCTTCCCAGCCGGCACTCCAATCGACACACTTGCAGGTCCGAAGGCCATCGAGACACTTCAGCCCGGTGACCGGGTGCTGTCCCACGACGGGTCTTTCGCCACCGTCGAATCTTTGATCGAGAATCCGAACAATCAACCGCTGGTATCGATCTCGCACTTCGGGCACAAAGAACCGATCTTGTGCACGCCGGAGCATCCGATCCTGGTGTGGACGACGCGCGACGTGAAAACGCTCATCGACGGGGACGGTGCCGATCCGTTCAACGGTTTCGTCTGGCTTGCTGCTAAGGACATTCACCCGACTGACTTCATCGTGACGGCCGCACCGCTGGAAGGGCGCGAGCCTCGGGTTCACGACATGATGGATCACGTTGGCGCGGGCCTCTACGAAGAGGTGGACGGCCTCGTCCGCAAGGTCAACACCGATCTGAAGCACCGCAACAAGCAGCGGCACCACATGAGTTTTGTGTCGATCAACCGCTACGTCGAGGAGTCATACGACCTCGGATTGATCCTCGGTTGGTACATCGCCGAGGGTCACGTGTCGAAGCGAGTGGGACCGGACGGTACCAAGTCGCCCAACGGCGTCCACTTCACAATCGGTACACACGAACTCGAGTACCAGCAGGAACTGGCAGCGGCGTTCAAGCGTGTCTTCGCCGCCGACCTCGTCGCCCACCAGAGCGTGTCCGACCAATCGGTGCGAATGGTGTGTAACAGCAAGGTCATTGCATCGTTGTTCCTCTCGCTTGTCGGCACGGGCTACAACTCGAAGCGGTTGTCCGCGGACGTCTTGACAGCCGACGAGGAGTTTCAGCTCGGCCTAATGGCCGGCCTGTTCCGCGGGGATGGCTGCAGCACGACCGGCGGTATGGTGCTCGACCTGGTGAACCCGGAGTTGGTTGACCAAGTTCAGCTTGTGCTGCGGCGAATCGGGATCATGTCTCGCGTCCGTCAGTACGTCAACCAAGCCGGGAATGTGACCGGACAGGTGTTCGTGCCTGGACTGCCAGGCTTCAACGAAGACTTCATCTTCGATGTCGGCAAGAACCTGCACAACTATGTGGGTCGGAAGGGTATGTCGCGAAGCACGTACCAGATCGTCCATGGGCGACACGTGTACGGAGTCCGCGAACTCAAGCGCACTTCCGAAGTTCCGGCCAAGGTGTACAACCTGCACGTCGAGGGCACGCACACCTACACCATTCGCGGCACGGTTGTGCACAATTGTTTCCTCCTTCGCATCGAGGACAACATGGAGTCGATTGGCCGCTCCATCAACTCGGCCCTGCAGCTGTCCAAACGCGGCGGTGGAGTCGCGTTGCTGCTCACCAACATCCGTGAGCACGGCGCGCCGATCAAGAACATCGAGAACCAGTCATCGGGTGTCATCCCGATCATGAAGCTGCTCGAGGACTCGTTCTCCTACGCCAACCAGCTCGGTGCGCGCCAGGGTGCGGGTGCGGTGTACCTCCACGCCCATCACCCGGACATCTACCGGTTCCTCGACACCAAGCGCGAGAACGCCGACGAGAAGATCCGCATCAAGACGCTCTCGCTGGGTGTCGTCATTCCCGACATCACCTTCGAGCTGGCGAAGAAGAACGAGGACATGTACCTGTTCTCGCCCTACGACGTCGAGCGCGTGTACGGGCTGCCCTTCGCCGACATCTCGGTGACCGAGAAGTACTACGAGATGGTCGACGACTCGCGGATCCGCAAGACGAAGATCAAGGCCCGGGAGTTCTTCCAGACACTCGCCGAGCTGCAGTTCGAATCGGGCTACCCGTACATCATGTACGAGGACACGGTGAACCGGTCGAACCCGATCGACGGCAAGATCACGCACTCCAATTTGTGCTCGGAGATCCTGCAGGTTTCCACGCCGTCGGAGTTCAACGACGACCTGTCGTACGCGAAGGTCGGCAAGGACATCTCGTGCAACCTGGGGTCGATGAACATCGCCAAGGCGATGGATTCGCCGGACTTCGCGCAGACCATCGAGGTGGCCATCCGCGGCCTGACCGCGGTGAGTGATCAGACGTCGATCACCTCCGTGCCGTCGATCGAGCAGGGCAACAACGACTCCCACGCGATCGGCCTCGGTCAGATGAACCTGCACGGGTACCTGGCCCGTGAGCGGATTCTCTATGGCTCCGAAGAGGGTGTGGACTTCACCAACATCTACTTCTACACGGTGCTCTACCATGCGCTGCGGGCGTCGAATCGCATTGCGATCGAACGTGGTTCGCGCTTCAAGGGGTTCGAGCGCTCGAAGTACGCCTCGGGTGAGTTCTTCGACAAGTACACCGAGCAGCCCTGGGAACCGAAGACCGAACGGGTCGGGCAGTTGTTCGCCGACGCGGGTATCCGCATCCCGAACCAGGACGACTGGCGGCGGCTCAAGGAGTCGGTGCAGACCCACGGTATCTACAACCAGAACCTGCAGGCCGTGCCGCCGACGGGGTCGATCTCCTACATCAACCACTCGACCAGCTCGATCCACCCGGTGGCGAGCAAGATCGAGATCCGCAAGGAAGGCAAGATCGGCCGCGTCTACTACCCGGCGCCGTACCTGACGAACGACAACCTGGAGTACTACCAGGACGCGTACGAGATCGGCTACGAGAAGATCATCGACACGTACGCGGCGGCGACGCAGCACGTCGATCAGGGGCTGAGCCTGACGCTGTTCTTCAAGGACACCGCGACGACGCGCGACGTCAACAAGGCGCAAATCTACGCCTGGCGCAAGGGCATCAAGACGCTGTACTACATCCGGCTGCGCCAAATGGCTTTGGCAGGCACTGAGGTGGAAAATTGCGTCAGCTGCATGTTGTAGCGATTGGTAGCTGATAGGGCGCCATGTCGTGACTGACGAAACTCCGGCCGGAGGCGTGATCTATGGGGTCAGGTTCCTGCCGGAGTTTGTCTATCGGTACGTCGGTCTGACAACGAAAACCGCGGAGATTCGTCTCCGGCAGCACTTCAAGATCGCCCGGTCGGGCAGGAAGACGCCTTTCTACGATTGGCTTCGAGTACACGATGGCGAGGACATCGTCGCCGATGTACTGGAGGTCTTCGACGGCCTCGAAGAACTAGGGCAGGCGGAGATTACCTGGATCGAGCGGCTCTGGAAGGAAGGCCATCCGCTGCTCAATCTGTCCCAGGGGGCCTGGGGCCGACTGGTATCGAATGGACGGCGGAGATGCGGGACGCCGCCAGAATCCGGTCGACGGGACGAAAAGGCGTGAGTAGATACGCTGCGGAGAACCCGTTCTACGGACGGACTCACACTGCCGAGCAGCGTGCGAAGTGGTCGAAACTTCGTAAGGGACAAAACGCGGGTCCCGCGAATCCCAATTTCGGCAAGTTCGGGGCAAGTCATCCGAGCTTCGGTCGTGTCATATCCGAACAAGCCCGTGCGCATCTGGCAGAACTAAGGCGCGGCGCCGCCAATCCGAATTACGGGCGCGAGGCCAGTGATGAGACCCGCGCCAAGATGTCGGCAGTGCGGAAGGGACGACCAATGCCGTCGAGTAGACGCAGTGCGCATACGAGGCATCACACCAATCGAGGCATAAAGAAAGACACGTGCCGGTACTGCATCGAAGACACGGATCAGGACGGCCTACCTTCCTCGGATACCTTGTAGCGGATGATATTCCGATGTCGACAACCGTCGAGGCCATTCTCATCACCGCGATGGTGCTCGGGATCGTCGTGGCGCTGTTCGCCCTGATCTACATCTGGGAGAAGTGGGGCAAGGGTTCTCGACTCGAGCGGCGCGTCGACCGATTCTTCGATCGCCTCAGCGACCTGTTCGACCGCTAGCCGTGTTGGTACGCGAAGCGTCGTCTTATCGCGGGTAGGTCGGGGAAGCGATGAGTGCGCGCGCCGAGCACGGTCTGCATTCGCGACGGCATCGTGTACCAGGATTCCGAGGACCCACCGGAAGGCACCCGACATGCACACACCGATCTTCGTCAACCTGCCCGTCGCCGACGTTGACCGATCGCGGGCGTTGTTTACCGAGCTCGGGTACAGCTTCAACGAGGCGTTCTGTAACGATAAGACGATCGTTGTCGTGCTGGCAGACAACCTATTCGCCATGCTGATGCAGCGCGACTCTTCGATTCCTTCCACCCGGTGCAGACCGCGGATGCGGCCAAGGTGAAGGAGTGCGTGATCTGCCTCGGCGTCGACAGCAGAACCGCGGTGGACGCCCTGGTGGATCGCGCCATCGCCGCGGGCAGTACGGCGGGCGACTCCGAGGACGAAGGGTTCATGTACGGCCGCAGCTACAACGACCCGGACGGCCACTCCTGGCAGATCTTCTGGTTCGACCCGGCAGCCGTGGCGGACGACGAGATCAGCTCTCGCGGGCCTGCTCCGCACGCAGGGCCTTCTGGCGCCGCTGCTCGCGGAGCACCGTCTGGTAGCTCTCGCGTTCGGCGACCAGCCATTCGGGCTTCTCCTCGAGCAGCTGATCGATCTGCTCGGTGGTGAGCGCGTCCTCGACACCGCCCCGCGCGAGGCCGGCGATCGAGACGCCCAGCCTGGCTGCCACGAGGTTCTTCGGGTGCGGCCCGTTCTTGCGGAGGTCCTTGAGCCACTGCGGCGGATCCGCCTGCAGGGCGGCGAGCTCAGTGCGGGTGATCGGGTTCTCCTGGAACTCCGCGGGCGTCGCGGGCAAGTACACGTCCAGCTTCTTCGCCGCCGTGGCGGGTTTCATGGACTGCGCGTTCGGCCTGCTCATGGCTTTAGTTTATCGATGAGGCCCAGCGGTAGCCTGAGGCGGTGACCCCGCCCTCGCTCACCCTCGGTTACGTCCCCGGTGGGACGCCCGCGAAGTGGGCCAGGAACTGGGCGGAGCGCCACCCCGAGGTCCCGCTGCGGTTGCGCGCCGTCGCCGTGGCCGACGCGGCCGCCGCCGTGCGGGCGGGCAGCGTCGACGTGGCGCTGCTCCGGCTGCCGGCCGACACGTCTGGGCTGGCCGTCATCCCCCTCTACGAGGAGGCGACGGTGGTCGTGGTGCCGACCGATCACGTGCTCAGTGCCGTCGACGAGATCAGTGCCGCCGACCTCGACGGCGAGCCGGTGCTGCTCCCACTCGATGACGTCGTCGCCTGGGCGGGCGCTCCCGGCACCCCGGTCGATCACCGACCCGAGAGCACTGAGGACGCAATGGAACTCGTCGCCGCAGGGGTCGGCGCGCTCATCGTTCCACAGTCGCTGGCGCGGCTGTATCACCGCAAGGACCTCACGTACCGCCCGATCACCGACGCTCCGACTTGTTCCGTGGCGCTGGCCTTCCCCGAGGGGCGGCAGTCGGTGCTGCTCGAGGAGTTCATCGGGATCGTGCGGGGCCGCAAACCCGGATCGTCACGGGGACAGGCCCCGTCGGTACCGAAACGCACCGCACGGGAGAAGACCCTCGCGAAGCAGGCCGCCCGCGCCGCGACGGGTAAGGGCGCCCGCAAACCGGGGCGGGCCGAGCGCGGTCGCCGCTGACGCCCTCAGCGCACGTGATCCGACCAGAAAGCGACGGTCGACACTGAGGTCGGTTGCGGGACAGGCGCTTCGGGCGCAGACAGCCTGTTGACGTAGTCGAGCAGGTCGTCGGCGATGACGCGGATTTCGGCCTGGTAGATCGACAGCACGGGATGTCCAGAGGAGCCGTGACCGGCGGGCAGGTAGCACTGCGAGTGCACCGGGACCATCCGCGGCACGCGGGCCAACTGGTAAACCGCGCTGCGCAACGCGTCCTTCATGCGGGCCGGCCGCCGACCCCACGCGTCGTCCCAGAACTGCTTCCACTCCACGGCGAACAGAATGCCGTCCACCGGTAGCCGCAGATGCTTGTCGAGGCTTCTGCGGCCGTCGGCGCGCCAGTTCGGCCAGGCCTCGCCGACCGGCAACGCAGTAGTCAGGAAATCCCGGTGATCGTCGGCGAACGCGAATCCGTACGACGACTCGATGTGCGCGACCTCGTCGTCGGACAGGCCGGGCGCCATCGGCACCACGCCGAGGGCTGCGAGGCGTGTCGCGGCGTCAGCGCCGAGTCGGGACATGCCGACAGGCTATGGCCGGTCGAGTGTGCGTCCCGATACGCCGGCACTGGCGTGTCGCGTATGAAACCGCACAACCGCGATGGGCGGCGAGAGTGCGATTCAGCGCTGACCGGCGATCCTCGGCGAGATTGGCTGAAACGTTTCAGGATGCTCGTCGTTTCCACTATCGTCTGCCGGGGAAACCGGCGGCCTGTGTGCTCGATCACAGTGAGCCCACAGGTTCGGTACGGAACTCGCACGTCGAACGGAGAGCCCACCGATGGCATCGGAGACACCCGCATCCTTCTTCAGTCGCGAACGGATCGTCGCCCCACCCGGCTGGAGTCGGTGGCTGGTCCCGCCCGCGGCGTTGTCGATCCATCTATCCGTCGGAGCGGCGTACTCCTGGAGCGTCTTCAAGAAACCGCTGGAGGGAGCGCTCGACATCTCCGGCACGCTCAGTGCCCTGCCGTTCACCATCGGCATCGTCATGCTGGGCCTGTCAGCAGCGGTGTTCGGTACGTGGGTGGACCGCAACGGGCCGCGCAAGGCGATGTTCGCGGCCATGTGCTGCTTCTGCGGTGGCTGGCTGGTCGGCGCCGCCGGCCTCGCCGTGGGCCAATACTGGCTGGTGCTGCTCGGGTACGGGGTGATCGGCGGTATCGGCTGGGGGATCGGCTACATCTCTCCGGTGTCGACGCTGATCAAGTGGTTCCCCGACAAGCCCGGCATGGCGACCGGGCTGGCGATCATGGGCTTCGGCGGCGGTGCGCTGATCGCCTCCCCGTGGTCGACGGCGATGCTCGACGCCTTCGGCACCCAGAGCGCGGGCATCGCGAAGACCTTCCTCGTCCACGGGGTGGTGTACGCGGTGTTCATGTCGCTGGGCTGGCTGCTCGTCCGCGTTCCGCGGGCGGATTGGAAGCCACAGGGCTGGACGCCGCCTCCGGTGCAGGAGAACTCGATCGTCACCGGCGGCCAGGTGTCGGCGACCAACGCCGTCAAGACCCCACAGTTCTGGCTGCTATGGGTGGTCCTGTGCTTCAACGTGACCGCGGGCATCGGCATCCTGGAGAAGGCATCGCCGATCTACCAGGACTACTTCCCGACAGCGGGCGCGGCGGCGGGCGCATTGGCCGCCGCGGCGGCCGGATACGTCGCCATGCTCTCGTTGGGCAACATGCTCGGCCGCATCGGCTGGTCCAGCCTGTCCGATGTGATCGGTCGTAAGAACGCCTACCGGCTCTACCTGGGTGTCGGCGCGTTGATGTACCTGACGATCACCTTGATGTCGAACTCCAACAAGATCGTTTTCCTGGTCGCGACCATTGTGATCCTGTCGTTCTACGGCGCCGGCTTCGCCACGGTGCCCGCCTATCTGCGTGACCTCTTCGGCACGTTCCAGGTGGGCGCCATCCACGGCCGACTGCTGACGGCGTGGTCGGCGGCGGGAATCCTCGGACCCATCATCGTCAATTCCATCGCCGACCATCAGACCGCAGCGGGTAAAGACGGACCCGCGCTGTACACGCTGTCGTTCACCATCATGATCGCCCTCCTGGTGATCGCCCTGGTGTGCAACGAACTGATCCGACCGGTCTCGTCGAAATGGCACCAGCCCCAAGCCGATCCGACCACTGCCGTCGAAAAGGAGGACCACCGGTGAGCGAGCCGCCAGTCGAATTGCACGACTACACGCCGACCGTCCCGAAGGCGTACATCGCGCTCGCGTGGGCGTGGGTCGCGGTGCCTTTCGGTTACGGCGTCTACGAGTTGCTCCTGAAGGTCGGCCAGCTGTTCGGCGGGTGACGTAGCCCGGCGACGAGTAACTCGACCATTCTTCAGGCGTCGTATCGCTCGTCGCCCTCCGCGCCGACACACTGGCTCGCGGGCAGCGGCCCCGGCGTCGGGCAACTGCGGGCACACCCGGAAGCAACCGGTCCACGAAGTAGGCGTGCGGCGCTTCAACGCCGACCGCCTCAGTGAACGACTAGTGACCACTCGACGACCCAACCGGCACTGGGCCTGGGACGGGCGAAAAGACTCTCGCGCTATGAGCACTTCGCACTCTCGGCCGCCTGGCCCACGCCGAAGCTTTCGAAATCCCGTTTTTACTTAAGCGCCACGCTTGGGAAATAACGCCTTCCTACAGTTTCGATACATGATCGAAACTAGTGATGAGGGGTCGCCGATGACGCGTGATGCAGCTGAGGTCGAGGTCATGGCCAAGCAGTTGAAAGAAGACGGTGTTCGATTCAGCATCGCCGGCTACACAGACCTGCACGGCAACATCAAGGGCAAGATCGTGCCGATCGACCACTTCGTGCAGATGTCGCAGGGCTCGGAGTTGTTCACCGGTGCGGCACTCGACGGCTTGCCGCAGGACGTCAGCGACGAGGAGCTCTCCGCGCATCCCGACCTGGACCGGGGTTTTGTCTTGCCGTGGCGCAAGGACGTCGCCCTGTTCCTTTCCGATCTGTACGTCGCCGGTGAGCCGTTCGAGGCGTCGTCACGAAACATCCTCGGCCGGCAGGTGAAGGCAGCCGAGGAGATGGGCTATCAATTCAATCTCGGCGTCGAGACCGAGTTCTTCGTCTTGGAGGACGGACCCGCCGGCCCCAGCGCTCTGAGCGAACGCGATACGCTCGAAAAGCCTTGCTACACGGTCCCCGCGCTGCTGGACAACATGGGCTGGCTACGCGAGCTTGTCGACCATATGAACGAACTCGGCTGGGACGTCTACTCGTTCGATCATGAAGATGCGCAGGGACAGTTCGAGATCGACTTCGCCTACGCCGACGGATTGTCGATGGCAGACCGTGTCGCGTTCTTCCGCTTGATGGCCAACGAGGTCGCTCGCAAGCACGGAGCGTACGTCTCCTTCATGCCAAAGCCGTTCGCTGACCGTACAGGCTCGGGCGCGCATTTCAACATGTCGCTCGCGGGTCTGGACAGCGGGCTGAACCTCTTTGATTCCGTTGACGATCCGCGGGCTGCCGGACTGAGTGAGATCGGCTACCACTTCTCGGCCGGCATCGTCCGGCACGCCGCGGCGATCTGTGCGGTCATCGCTCCGACGGTCAACAGCTACAAGCGCCTGGTGCGCGAAGGCAGCAGGTCCGGCTCGACGTGGGCGCCGGTCTTCGCCAGCTGTGGCAACAACAACCGCACGAACATGTTGCGCATCCCCCTCGGTGGTGGCCGCGTCGAGTGCCGTGCGGTGGATTCCGCGGCCAACCCCCATCTTGCAGCAGCTCTGCTGCTCGCCGCCGGCTTGGAAGGTATTCGCGAAAAGCTCGAGCTGGAGCACTTCCACACCGAGAACCTCTACGAGGTCGACCCGGCCGAGTACGAGAAGCGTGGTCTGTCACTCCTCCCGCGCACCCTCGAGGAGGCGGTGGACGCGTTCGAAGCCGACCCGTTCACCAAGCAGGTGTGCGGGGAGAAGCTCTGGCAGTCGTTCATCGACTACAAGCGCAGCGAGTGGACGTCCTATGCCACCGCCGTGACCGACTGGGAACGGGACCGGTATCTCAAGTTCTTCTGAGCAGACGAACCCGAAGGATCGAGGTGAGGTGACGATGGCCGCTGGCCACGGGGAGAGGAAAGAGCTTCGGCTGCTGGACTTTTCGCTGGAGTCGGGTGTGGTGTTGGTCGACGCGCAGATCAGCTACCGAACCCACGGATCGCTCTCCGCCTCCGGAGACAACGCCGTGCTGTTGTTCACCTATTACACCGGTGACGACGGCAGTTACCAGCCGTGGATCGGGCCGGGGCGACCGATAGACCCGACCGAGCACTTCGTGGTCATCGTCAACCATTTCGGCGGTGGGGTCTCATCCTCTCCCTCGACCAGTGGCACAGGCTTTCCCGACGTGCGCATCGGCGACAACGTGCATGCGGCGAAACTCGTCCTGGACCATCTGGGCGTGCAGCATCTGCGACTCGTCGCTGGATGGTCGTTGGGCGGTATGCAATCGCTGGACTTCGCGGCCACCTACCCCGAGTGCGTCTCCACGGTGTTCGCATTGTGTTCGGCGGCGCGCTGTTCGCCGATCAACCAGGTCTTCCTCGACTCGGTCAGCGCCACGCTGACAGCCGGCAACGAGATCGGGGGCGATGACCACCCCGCGGTGCTGGAACGGCTCGATGCGTTCGGCCGGGTCTACGCCGGTTGGGCGTACTGCGAACAGTTCTTTGCCGAGGAGATCTACCGCGAGTTCGGATACGCCAGTCCCGCCGACGTGCTCGAGGGATGGGGTAAGGATCACCAGGCGATGCACGCCGGCAATCTGATGGCGTCGCTTCGGATGTGGCGCCTGGCCGGCGGCGAGGGCAGTCTCGACGCGCTGAGCGAGCGGCTCGGCCACATCACGGCTCGCACGATCTTCATGCCGTCGGTGACCGACACATACTTCACAGTCACCGAGAACCTCCTCGAGGTGGCATGGCTCAACGACGGGGAAGTGCGACCGATGGTGTCGCCGCTGGGGCACGTGGCAGGGCGCCCGGGCATTCGCGCTGAAGAGCAAGACGAGGTCGACGCGTGTCTGCGGGAGCTGATGAAGACAACACAACGACAACGCATTCAACAACGAAGCACATCAGAGATGTAGAGCAGGAGAACCGGACGAGTGTCACTCAATGTTGTAGTCGCAGGTCTGCCCAAGGCAGTGCAGAACGCCGAGGACCCTGACGAGGGAATCTGGCTGACCCCGGAGCAGAAGGGCCGGATCGCCGGAGTCGCCGATGACGTATGGCTGGAACACATCCCGGTCTCGGAACTGAATGCCGGCAAGGCGCCGCAGCGCCCACCGCACGCGATCATGGTCGAGACCAGCGGGTCCAAGAAGGAGATCGAGATCGAGCAGGGCATTCTGAAGATGCCCGGACTCGAGCAACTGTTCAATCCGGACCTGTTGCTACTGCAGTCGATGAGCGCAGGCGCTGAGCACCTCGTGGGAATCATGCCTGAGGGCGTGGTATTGGCGAATGCCTCTGGTGTTGCGGCGAATGCCATCGCCGAGACCGTGATCGCGGGCATTCTGGCGCAGGCCAAGATGCTGCGGGAGCGCTGGGAGCACCAAGCAGCGCGGGAGTGGAAGGAACTTCCCGCGCGTGAACTGGCGGGTTCCACCATGACGGTGCTCGGAACCGGCAACATCGGAGCGAGGACGGCGACGATCGCGCGGGTGCTGGGTATCCGGACGATCGGTGTCAATCGTCGCGGTAACGCGGTCGAGGGTTTTGACGAAACGGTCTGCACCGAGCAGTTGCTCGAGGCGCTGGCCGAATCCGACTACCTCGTGATCGCGGCACCGCTGACCCCAGCCACGCGCGGGCTGATCGATGCGGAGGCACTGGCGGCGATGAAACCGGGTGGCTGGGTGGCGAACGTCGCTCGCGGCGCGATCCATGATGCCGACGCACTCACTGATGCGCTGGAACGAGGTCATTTGTCCGGAGCGCTGATCGACTGTCATGTCACCGAGCCGCTGCCGGCCGACGATCCGCTGTGGAAGGCGCCGGGAGCCATCGTTTTCCCGCACGATTCGCACGCGTCTCAGTTGCTGGGCGACCGCCAGGTCGACGTGTTCGTCGACAACCTGCAGCGACTCGTCGCGGGCCGTGAGTTCCGCAATGTCGTCGACCTGTCCCTGGGCTACTGAGGAGTTGGCTATGAACGTTGGATTCATCGGGCTCGGTGTGATGGGTAAGCCCATGGCGGTTCATCTCGTCGACGCCGGCCACCAGGTGGTGGTCTTCAACCGCTCGCGTCCGAAGGTCGCCGAGCTGGAGGCGCGCGGGGCAGTGGGGGGTACCAGTCCCGCGCATGTGGGAGAGAAGGCGGACGTCGTTGTCACCATGCTGCCCGACTCACCGGACGTCGAAGAGGTGCTGTTCGGCGCAGAAGGGGTTGTCTCGACCCTGCGGCCCGGATCACTCGTCATCGACTGCAGCACAATCTCACCGGATGCCGCGGTCACGATCGCCGCGCGTCTGGCCGCGATGGACATAGCGTTCGTGGACGCACCGGTCAGCGGAGGGGAAGCCGGAGCGATCGCCGGAACGCTCGCGGTCATGATGGGCGGCGAAGAGGAGGCGGTGCGTCGGGCCGGGGAGGTACTCACCGCTGTGGCAGCGACTTTGGTGCACGTCGGGCCGGTCGGAGCGGGGCAGCTCGTGAAGGCGGCCAATCAGATGCTGGTCGCAGGCAATATCGCACTGGTGGGCGAGGCGGTGACATTGCTACAGCGCACAGATGTCGACGTGGATGCCGCGCTCACCGTTCTCGGCGGAGGCTTGGCGGCCAGCAAGGTGCTCGAGGCGAAGGCGCCGAAAATGCTGGCCCGCGATTTCGCCCCGGGCTTCCGGGTCGATCTGCATTACAAGGATTTGAAGATCGCGTTGGCGGCTGCTGAGCGGGCGCAGATCGCGGTGCCGCTCACCGGTGTCATCACGCAACTCGTTCAGGCGCTGCGGTCCGCCGGAGACGGCGGGCTGGATCACAGTGCCCTCATCAAGTCACTCGAGCGACTCAGCGGAACCTCGTCGGACAGCCGGTAATCCGGCGGACGATACGAGATCGCCGAGCCCACAGGACATATCGGAAGGAAGAGTGGTCGTGCCAACAGCCTTGATCTGTGGCGGTGGAGTCGCTGGACTCTCGTCTGCCCTGCACCTGAAGCAGAAGGACTGGAAGGTCCAGATCTTCGAGAGCGATTCGGAGTTGCGGACGGCCGGCGTGGGGCTCAACATCTGGCCCAACGGAGTGAGGGTCATCGACGGGCTCGGGTTGGGTGAGGAGTTCCGGTCATTCGCTGCCGAGATGGAGCGGTGGTGGGCACTCGACAGTGATGGCACGCTCACCTCTGACATCGATGTGAGCCATTGGCGCGAGCACCTGGGTGCCCCGGTCACCGGGGCACGTCGGCGACGGTTGAATGCCATGCTCGCGATGGCGCTCGACCCGCGGGAGATCGAGTTCAATACGACGGCGGTGGGGTATTCGCAGACCGACGAGAAGGTCACGGTGCACTTCGCGGACGGTCGCAGCGCCGAGGGGGACGTGCTGCTCGGCGCCGATGGCATCGGGTCGCGGATCCGAAACGCGATGCTGGGCGAAGTCCCACAGTTCACCGACGAGGGGATCGTTCGCTGGCGAGGGGTCTTCGAGACCGCGCGGGCCGGTGTTCCCACCAGCGTGCAGGCCGACGTATACGGTGCGGAGGGGCATTTCGGCTGGATACCAATCGATTCCACGCACGCCTACTGGTACGGATCCATCGGCGGACTCTCCACCTTCGACGAGTTTCGCGGCGTCTACGACACGTGGACCAACACTCCCGTTCCGCAGATCATCGCGACCAGCGAACCGGATTCGATCATCGGCCGCGAGATCGGGCACTATCGCGACCACCTGCCGCAGTGGGTGGACGGACGAGTGGCGCTGATCGGCGATGCGGCGCACCCGATGTACCCCGGGATGGCACAGGGGGCGAACCAGGCGCTGATCGACGGGCAGACGCTTGCGCAGTCCCTCACCGCTCACGACGACGTGCGTGGGGCGTTGAGGGCGTTCGAGGAGCAGCGCATGCCGGTGGCGAACAAGATGGTCGATTACTCGAGGCTGCACTTCGATTACTCGCGCACCCGTAAGGAATACCGATCCGGGCAGGGCAACCTCCAGATCAACCGGTACCTGGAATTCGAATCATGACAGCGGTCACTGCGTTGTCGCGTCCCCGGCCGCGGCGCATTCCTTCTCTCGCTCTTGACGGGCACGTCCTGGCCGTGGCGTTCATCGTGATCCTGCTCGCTGTGCAGGAGATCCTCACCCGGACCGGCGTTTTGCCGGCCGGCTACTTTCCACCTGCGAGTGAGATCGCGGGGGCGGTCGTGGCCGAGTTGAATGGGTCGGCACTGGGATCGGCGTTGTGGAACACGATGAGTACCTGGCTGCTGGCGCTGTGCATCGCGGTGGTCCTCGGGACCGTGGCGGGAATAGTGCTCGGCTTGCTCGTCCCGCTGGAAGCGCTACTCAGACCGGTCATCGAATTCCTCCGGCCCGTGCCGTCGGTCGCATTGATCCCGCTGGTGGTGCTCACCATCGGCACCGGATCCCAAAGCGCGCTGTTCCTCGCGGTTTTCGCGGCGTTCTGGCAGGTGCTGGTGCCGGCGATCGCCGGGGTGCGGGCGGCTCATCCGGTGGCGCTGGAGACAGCCAGGTCGTACCACCTCACGTCATGGCAGAAGATCCGGTGGATCCAGCTGCCGAGCATGCTGCCGTACCTGACTACGGCGATCCGGTTGGCGACTTCGACGACGCTGATCCTCGTCGTGACCGCGGAGATCATCATCCAGATGCCGGGTATCGGGTACGAGATCACGATGTCGCGGTCCGCTGGAGATCCAGCGCGCATGTACGCATACATCGTGGTGAGCGGGCTCGCCGGGATCGTGCTGAACGGGCTGATGCGTCGACTGGAGAACCACGTGCTGTCGGCGCAGGGACTAGGGGTGAACCGGTGAGTGCGTGGAAGGCAGCATGGTCCACCGGTCGCGGCCGCACGGCCCTGGGCGTGATCGGCGCGGCCGGAGCGCTGGCGGCGTGGTTTCTCATCTCCGCCAGTAGCGGTAACGCCTACTTTCCGGCACTGTCGGCGATCATCGCCGAGGCGCGAGAGTACTGGACGACGCCGGAGGGACTGGCCAATATCCGCGCCAGTTTGACGACCCTGAGTGCGGGGCTGGGGACCGCGGTGGCCGTCGGGGTCGTGGTGGGTCTGGTGATCGGTCAGCTCCCGATCGTCGAGCGCATGGTCTCGCCGACATTGGAGTTCGCCCGCGCCATCCCCAGCACAGCGCTCATCCCGTTCGCGATGATGCTCTTCGGCGTAAGCCCTGAGATGAAGATCTTTCTCATCGCGCTGGGCTGTGTCTGGCCGGTTCTGCTCAGTACCGCCGACGGTGCGCGCCGACTCGATACAACGATGCTCGCCTCGGTGCGCGCATTCAACATCTCCGGTCTGCAACGTCAGCTGTATGTAGTACTCCCGGCTGTGCTGCCGCGGGTCCTCGTCGGTATACGGATCGCTATCCCGCTCAGCCTCATCCTGATGGTGACGAGCGAGATGGTCGGCGCCCAACAAGGTTTGGGATTCGTCATCACCCAGGCGCAGGCGACGTTCCAGCTGCTGACGATGTGGTCGGGGATCCTGGTCCTGGGGATCCTCGGGTTCCTCATGACGTTCCTCTACTCCCTGGCCGAACGTCGGTTGTTGCGGTGGTGCGATCCGCGGCGCTCCGACACGCGCTGAATCCGCGTGTTTCCCCGATCGAGTTCTACCCCGGACTATCTGAAAGGCAGTGATCGATGCTCATCGTTTCAAGCCTCGAAAAGACCTATCCCGTCAAAGGTGGCGGTTTCACAGCTGTTGCCGACATGTCCTTCAGTGTGGCGGAAGGGGAGCTGTTCAGCATTGTCGGTCCGTCCGGCGCAGGGAAGACGACGCTGTTACGGTGCGTCGCTGGACTGGACCGACCGACGAGCGGTTCGGTGACATTCAACGGGCAGCGCGTCGACGGACCGCCGGTCAACTTCGCGGTGGTGTTCCAGGACTATGCGCGCTCGCTGTTTCCGTGGATCACGGTGGCAAAGAATGTTGAACTGCCGCTGATCAAGAAGGGCATCAGCGCGGTTGAGCGTCGGGCGCGGGTCGCGCAGGCGCTGGAGGAAGTCGGGCTGGCGGATGCTGCGCACAAGAAGCCGTTCCAGCTTTCCGGCGGCATGCAGCAGCGGGTCGCGATCGCGCGTGCGATCGCCTATCGCCCGGCGGTTCTCATCATGGACGAGCCGTTCGCGTCGGTCGACGCGCAGACCCGTGCGGACCTCGAGGATCTGCTGCTGCGGGTGCGCGACGAGACCGGTACCACCGTACTTTTCGTGACGCATGACGTGGATGAGTCGGTGTACCTGAGCAAGCGGGTGGCGATCGTGACGCGCTCACCGAGCTGTGTTGCCGAGATCGTCGACATCGGCCTGCCTGACCGCCGCGATCAGATCGAGACCAAATCCCTGCCCGAATTCGCACATCTGCGCGCCCATGTATTCAGCCGAATCCGCGAGATGGTCCGCAACGATGCGGCTCTCGCTGTCATCTGACACCTACTGATCGGAGAACGTCAATGTTCAAACAACTTTCACACGTCGCGCGGTGGGGAGGAGTCCTCGCCTCGGCCGCCGTGGTCCTGACGGCCTGTGGTGGCAGCGGAGGTAGTGCCGACTCTGCAACGAGCGACGGGGAACTCGTCAAGGTCAACGTAGGAACGATCCCGGCAATTCTCAGCGCACCCTTGTTCGTCGGAATCGAGGAAGGGATATTCCAGAAGCATGGCCTGGACGTGCAGGTCAACTTCGCCGACGGTGGTGCAGCCGTCATCCCGTCCGTGCTCAGTGGTGAGAATCAATTCGGCTACTCGAACACGGTGAGCCAGCTCGCGGCGATCGATCAGGGGTTGCCGTTGCGGCTGGTGCAGCCGGCGTGGGCACCGTGCTGCCAACCCGAGCAGGACGATCATGGCGTGCTCGTGCTGCCGGACAGCGGAATCAACGAGCCGAAGGATTTGGAGGGGGCGAATATCGCGGTCAATACGCTGCAGAATATCGGCGAGGTCCACATCCGCCGCGCACTCGACAATCTCGGGGTGAGCCACGAGGGCCTGACGTGGACTCAGCTTCCGTTCTCGGACATGGGTGAGGCGCTCGAGCGGGGCGATGTCGATGCGATCTGGGTGTCGGAGCCGCACCGTACGCCGGGACTGAACAAGGGATGGAAGCAGATCATCGCCCCCGGCATCCAGTCTTTTCCCGATCAGGTGGGTGGTTACTATTCGACGTCACAGGACTTCGCCGAATCGAACGGTGAGACGGTGAAGGCGTTCCGAGATGCGATGGACGAGGTCAACACGTTTGCGCAGGAGAACCCCGATCGCGTGGGCCAGGTCGCTGTCGCGGAGATGGGTATCGATGCCGGGATCATCGATCAGGTGAACTTTCCGAAGTTCCCCACCGAGGACGACGTTCAGGCGTTGCACGAATACGGAGCGGCGGTTGTCGAGTACGGCATCATCGACAAGGAGCCGGCGGATTACGAAGCGCTGTTCGCTACCACGGATTAGCCACATCGTTCAGGCAAGACCCTTGACCTGAGGATCCTGTTGGGTCTGAATCGCCAAGAGCCGTAAATGATCCGGAGGGTGCGCGACACGTCGATGACTGTTTGGTCAAAGGGGCGAGTGGCCTACCATGACCGTATGACCAGATCGCCATCGCAGGGGGGTCGCCCGCGGCGAAGTGGCATCGTCGCGGACGACCCTCGCGGGGACATCCTCAAGGCAGCCGCGGAGCTGTTCGCCGCGAGAGGTTTCGGGTCCACCCGCATGGACGCCATCGCGGAGCGGGCGGGGCTGGGGCAGTCTTCGCTGTACTACTGGTTCAGGTCCAAGGACGAGATCCTGCGCGGGATCATGAACCAGAATCGGGTGTCGTTGGAGGCAGCGCGCGTGCTGTCTCAGCGTGATGAGGCAGCCGCGGTGAGGCTTTACATCGTGCTGTATCAGGATGTGGTCCAGATGTGCACGGCGCCGCTGAACTTCTACGATCTGGAGGAAGCGGCGAAGAAACAACCGGAGGTGTTCGGCGACTTCCAGGACGACTATGACGAGTTGTCGGCGCGGCTCCGCAGCATCATCGAGGAGGGCGTTGCGTCCGGAGAGTTCATCGAGGTGTCACCGGAGGAGTTCGCACGGACGGCGTTGAGTCTGAACGAGGGCAGCCAGTACCGGTTTCACGCAAGCGGTCAGAGTCGCGATGATCTGGATGGGTACGCCGATGCCGCAGCAAGAACGTCGCTGCGGGCGGTGATGTCTGATGTCGACGGGTTGGTCGATGTGCAGGAGGCTGCCCGCCGCGGCATCGCCGGATTCAGAAGTCGTCTCTGAGCGGGCTCGGCGGTTGACGTAGCCCGGCGACGAGTAACTCGACCATGCGGCGGGCGTCGTACCGCTCGTCGCCCTCGGCACCTACACACAGGTTGCCGATCGCGCGCATGAAGCCGTACGGGTCTGTGCCGGAACGGATCTCACCGGCCGCCGCTGCCGCGTCGAGCAGTTGCGCGCACACCGGCAGCAACCGGTCCACGAAGTAGGCGTGCAATGTCTCGAAGCGGGCGTTGTCGGATTGCAGTGCCGCGGCGAGTCCGTGCTTGGTGACCAGGAAGTCGACGAACTGATCCACCCAGTGCGTCAGCGCGACGTAGGGAGTGTGCTGTTCGAGCAGCGCCGGCCCGGCTTCGGCGCAGGCATCGACCTGGTGGCGGTACACGGCGATGACGAGATCGGCGCGGGTGGGGAAGTGCCGGTAGATCGTCCCCATGCCGACACCGGCCCGGGCGGCGATGTCACGCACGGGTACCTCGACGCCGGACGCCACGAACGCCGCGGCGGCCGCGTCGAGCAGGGTCTGCTCGTTGCGGCGGGCGTCGGCTCGTTTGCGCGGCCGCTGGTCAGGCACCTCGAACGTCCTTTCGTCGACGACGCTTGCTAACCGGAACACTGCTCCGTATAGTCAGGTGGAGCGCTGTTCCGCTTATCTCCATCATGCCAGGCCGGCCGATTCGGCTGTGCGCATCGCTGAAAGGACCCCTGATGAACCAGCCCCGGACGCAGTTCGGCATCATGACCGCCCCGCACCAGGTCGACTACCAAGATCTGCGGCGGGTGTGGCGTGAGGCCGACGCGATCCCCGAGATCGACCACGCGTGGCTGTTCGACCACCTGATGCCCATCGAAGGGGACGTGACCGGCCCGGTCCTCGAGGGCTGGACACTCCTGTCGGCGCTCGCCGCGCAGACCGAACGTCTGCGCCTCGGACTCTTGGTGACCAGCAACCGTTTTCGGCCACCGGCCATGCTCGCCAAGATCGCCACCACGGTGGACGTGGTCTCGGGAGGACGCCTCGAGTTCGGCATCGGTGCCGGCTCACGGCCCGGCCATCCGGTGGCCCGTCACGAGTACGAGTCGAACGGCATCCCGTACCACGACGCCGATCACGCGGTCGCCAGTCTCGCGGAGGCCTGCACCGTCATCCGGCGACTGTGGACCGAGGAGACGCCCTTCGACTTCCACGGCACCCACCACCACTTGACCGCAGCATTCGGCAATCCCAAGCCGATCCAACGACCGCACCCGCCGATCGTCATCGGCGGACGCGCGAAAGCCACCCTGCGGGTGGTGGCCGAGCACGCCGACGTCTGGAACATCCCCGGCGGCGACATCGACGATGCCGTCAGCCGCAGCGCGCTGCTGGACCGCTACTGCACGGAGATCGGGCGCGACCCGCAAGCGATCACGCGATCCATCGCCCTGCCGGTGTCCTATGCCGAGCCCGCGGCGACACGCAGCGCGATCGTGGAGGCGGTCGACGCCGGCTTCAGACACGTCGTGCTGATCCTGCCCACGCCGTACCCGCAACGCGTGGCGAGCTGGGTCGCCGACGAACTCATCAACCCCGCTGGGTCATGAGACCTGCTCCGGCTCAGCTGTTTTCGCGCCGGCAATCGAATTGCCCCCGTCGATGGCCAACGTCGTTCCGGTGATGTAGGAGGCGCCCGGCGTCGCGAGGAACGCCACACCGGCGGCGACCTCCGCCGCGGTCGCCGACCGGCCCATCGGGGTGGCTTTGCCCGCGGCGACTTCGGACGGGAGTTGGGCCGCGGTGGCGATCCAGCCGGGAACCACGACGTTGGCGGTCACACCGTGGGCGGCGAAATCGACGGCCACCGACCGCGTCATCCCCAGCATCGCGGCCTTCGCGGTGTGATAGCCGACGTCCCCGGTGTAGGCGGTGAGAATTCCTGCCGTCGAGGCGACGTTGACGATACGGCCGTACCCCCGCTCGACCATGCCGGGCAGCGCCGCGCGGGTGACGAAGAAGGCGCTGTCCAGATTCCGCCGCAGCGCGAGCGCCCACTCATCGTCGGTCATCGCCATCAACGGATTCGGCCGTTCGGGACTGTTCACCGACGCCAGACCGGCGTTGTTCACCAGGATGTCGAGTTTGCCGAACGTCGCCTCGGTGGCCTCGACCAAGCCCCGAGCGGCTTCGGGGTCCATCAGGTCGGCGACGTGCGAGCTGGCCGTGATGCCTTCGCTGTTGAGCTCCTCGGCTCGCGCGGCGGCCCGGCCCGTGGTTCCCGTGACCATCACCGACGCACCGAACTGGCCGAGCAGGCGCGCCGACGCGAAGCCGATTCCGAGCTCACTGCTCGAGCCGGTGACGAGCGCCACCTGGCCCGTGAGATCGAAGGCCTCCGGCACTGTTGTGGGCATTATGTTGTTTCCCTTCGCTTTTCGGCGTGTCTACCTGGCATGGACGGCGTCGCTGTCAGCACCCTAAAGCGCCGTGCGGCGGCGTGCTGGGTGAAGACAACCACCACCGAGGCGCCCGGAACGCAAAACGCCGGGTGTGGGCCCGAAGGCCCACACCCGGCGTGCGCCGATGACTCGGCGGGGTGGAATCTCAGTACTTGTGCTGGGGCCCTTGCTCTTTCTTGTACAGCGACTTGAGCATCCGGTCACGGAACAACGCGTTGTCGATCACCTTGATGCCGGTGTTGGCGACCGCGGGGATGCCGGCCAGCTTGTGGAAGTAGCGGCCCCGCTTGTACTCCCGGCCCCACGCGGCTTCCATCCGCTGCCCGTAGTTCGTGAAGTCGTCGGGCCCGCCGTTGGTCAGCGCAGCGATCGCGCATTCACCGGCGGCGAGGCCTGATTCGAGGGCCTTCGAGATACCCGCACCCGAGGCCGGCTTACCCGCGCCGAGCGAGTCGCCGGTGAACAGCACACCCGGACGCCACGGGGGCCATGCGGTGAAGCCCATCGGCAATCGCCACGCCCGCACGCTCTTGTTCTTCTTCAGTTCCTCGATCGGGGGCAGTTCCCAGTCGCGCGGCAGTGTCCGCAGGAACTCGCCGAGGAACTGGGTGGCGTTGATCGACTGCCAGTTCTTGTAGCTGTTGACGTAGCCGAGGCCGATGTTGAACACCCCGTCGCCCATGGGGAACACCCAGCCGTACCCGGGCAGCTGATCGCCCTGGAACGCCAGCTTGAGGTAGATGTCGAGGCTGTCGGAGTCGGGCCGGTTGACGTGCATCTCCGAGCGGATGGCGATCGCGGAGTAGCCGTTGTGCTGCGAATCGATCTTCAGCGCCCGCTTGATGGGGGAGTAGGCCCCGTCGGCGGCGATCACCGCATCGCCGTAGACCTTCTCGCCGCCCTTGAGTGTCACACCGATCACCCGGCCGTTGGCGTCCAGTTCGGGCCCGGTGACCTCAGCGCCCTGTCGTACCTCCGCGCCCGCGGACTCGGCATGCTTGAGCAACACGGTGTCGAGGTGGGTGCGGCTGACGGTGTGGCCGTGATCCGGCATGCCCGGCCGCTTCGGGAACGACAGCTCCCACTCGCTGGGGCTGAAGACCGTGACGCGGTTGACCCGGTGGAACGTGGCGACCTCGTCGGCCAGGCCCATCTTCTGCAGGTAGCTCACCGCCCTGGCGGTCAGGCCGTCGCCGCACGGTTTGTCGCGCGGGAACACGGCCTTGTCCAGGACGACCACCTTGGCGCCGGTCTGCGCGGCCTGCCACGCCGCGGCCGCGCCCGAAGGGCCGCCACCTGCGATCACCAGGTCGTATCGCTGTGTCATGAATCTCGTCTCGTGTGTCGGGCTGTCGCGACAGATAGTACCCACTGCGCGCACACGAGGCTGCATGGGAGAAACCCGGCCGACAGCTTCCCTGGGCCGCGCGGGCAAAGGGTTCTGAGCAGGTCAGCGACCCTCGAGCGAGTACAGTGAGCGGGTGCGACGAGGGTCGAGGGCCCGCACCGGCAGTGAATCGGGCGGCAAAGTGGACGCGCGCAGCGAGCGCTGGCGCGAGCACCGCAAGAAGGTGCGCGCGGAGATCGTCGACGCCGCGTTCCGGGCCATCGACCAGCAGGGTCCCGCGGTCAGCCTGCGGGAGATCGCCGAAGAGGCCGGCACCGCCAAGCCCAAGATCTACCGCCACTTCACCGACAAATCCGATCTCTTCCAGGCGATCGGTCAGCGCCTGCGCGACATGCTGGGGACGGCGATCTTCCCGTCGATCGACCTGTCGGTGGATTCGGGGCGCGAGGTCATCCGGCGCAGTGTTGAACAGTATGTGCGGCTGGTCGACGAACACCCCAACGTCATCCGGTTCCTGATCCAGGGCCGCTTCGCCGAGCAGAGCGAATCCACCATGCGGGCGCTCAACGAGAGCCGCGAGATCACGCTCGCGATGGCGGACATGTTCGACAACGAACTCGGTGAGATCGAGCTCGACGCCGCCGCGCTCGAACTGGCCGCGTACGCCGCGTTCGGCTCCATCGCCTCGGCCACCGACTGGTGGCTGGGCACCGAGCAGGAGAGCCCCCGGCGGATGCCGTCGGAGGATTTCGTCGCCCACCTCACGACCATCATGATCGGGTCGATCAACGGCACCTGCGAACTGCTGGGAATCTCCCTCGACCCGGACCTGCCGTTGCACGAGGGCGTGCGCCGCAACGAGCACGTCGCCTGACGGCGCGACACGCCAAACCCCAACATGTGGGGTTGGCTCGCGATGTCGGCTACTACGAGTAGTGTCGGCGGTAGCTGCGAGGGACTGCGGCGATCTAGCGAAAACACCTGTTGAAGTGGAGTTCTGGTGACCGATGGCATGAAGCTGATTGACCGCGTCTCGGCGATCAACTGGAACCGTCTGCAGGACGACAAGGACGCCGAGGTGTGGGATCGGCTGACCGGGAACTTCTGGCTGCCGGAGAAGGTGCCGGTGTCCAACGACATCCCGTCGTGGAACACGTTGACCGCCCACGAGAAGCAGTTGACGATGCGCGTGTTCACCGGCCTGACGCTGCTCGACACGATCCAGGGCACCGTCGGTGCGGTGAGCCTGATCCCCGACGCCCTCACCCCGCACGAGGAGGCGGTGTACACCAACATCGCGTTCATGGAGTCGGTGCACGCCCGCAGCTACAGCAATATCTTCTCCACCCTGTGCTCGACCGGTGAGATCGATGATGCGTTCCGCTGGTCGGAGGAGAACCCGAACCTGCAGCGCAAGGCCGAGATCGTCATGCAGTACTACAAGGGCGACGAGCCGCTCAAGCGCAAGGTCGCCTCGACGCTGCTCGAGAGCTTCCTGTTCTACTCCGGCTTCTACCTGCCGATGTACTGGAGCAGCCGCGCTAAGCTCACCAACACCGCCGACATGATCCGGTTGATCATCCGCGACGAGGCCGTGCACGGCTACTACATCGGCTACAAGTATCAGCGCGGTCTGGCCCTGGAGGATCCGGCCACCCAGCAGGAACTCAAGGATTACACCTACGAGTTGCTCTTCGAGCTCTACGACAACGAGGTCGAGTACACCCAGGACCTCTACGACAGCGTCGGGCTGACCGAGGACGTCAAGAAGTTCCTGCGCTACAACGCGAACAAGGCGTTGATGAACCTCGGGTACGAGGCGCTGTTCCCGCGCGACGAGACCGATGTCAACCCGGCGATCCTGTCCGCGCTCAGCCCCAACGCCGACGAGAATCACGACTTCTTCTCCGGTTCGGGGTCGAGCTACGTAATCGGCAAGGCCGTCAACACCGAAGACGACGACTGGGACTTCTAGAACCGCTCGGCCACCAGCGCCACGCCGACCAGGATCGTGGACGCGATCGACCAAAAGATTCTTGCTGAGCTGCAGATGAGCGGGCGGTTGAGCACGACCGAACTGGCCACGAAGGTGGGGCTGACCGTCGCACCGACGCACCGGCGAGTGCGATCTCGAGCAGTCCGGGGTCATCGTCGGCTACCGCGCCCTCATTGACCCGGCGGCGCTCGGTCTGGACTTCGAGGCGCTGGTGTTCGTCACGATGAAGCAGGAGGACCACGCCACCCTGCTGGTGTTCGAAGAGGCCGTCGCCGACCGGGCTTATCCGACTCGGCACGTTTCAGCGCCGTAACGTCGGGGCATCACCCCGCGACGTACTAGGTGGCGGTACCGCTCTGCGCGGTGAGCCGTCTGCGGATGCGGGGGTGCCAAGCAGCGGCGCCCGGAACCGGGCAGCTCAGTGCCGGTCTGCACACCTCCCACACGGACTGCCCGCCGCCAGTGCGGCGGGCCTCGAGAGGATGGCAAGAACACGATGAGATTCATGCACAGTGTGCGGCGTCGGCTGCTCGCCGGCGCCCTGGCGGCCGCGATGCTGCCGGGTCTGGTCGCCGTTGCAGGTGGGGCGGCGACAGCGGGTGCGTACTCGCGGCCCGGTCTGCCGGTCGAGACGCTGATGGTGCCGTCGCCCGCGATGGGCCGCGACATCCCGGTCAAATTCCAGGGCGGCGGCTCCAAGGCCGTCTACCTGCTCGACGGGTTGCGTGCCCGTGACGACAACAGCGGCTGGGACATCGAAACCGCGGCCTTCGAGAGCTACTTCGAATCCGGACTCTCGGTGGTCATGCCGGTGGGCGGGATGTCGAGTTTCTACACGAACTGGCAGGGCCCGGCCGTCGGCAACGGCCAGACCTACACCTACCAGTGGGAGACGTTCCTGACCTCGGAACTCCCCGCTTATCTGGCCGCCAACAAGGGCATCTCGCCCAGCGGCAACGCCGTTGTCGGGCTGTCGATGTCGGGTAGCTCCGCACTGATCCTGGCGGCCTACCACCCGGGTCAGTTCAGCTACGCGGGCTCGCTGTCCGGCTACCTGAACCTCTCCGACGGCCTGTGGCCGGCGCTGGTCGGCTTCGCGATGCGCGACGCGGGCGGGTTCAGCGCGACCGCGATGTGGGGCCCCGGTGGCGGACCGGCGTGGAAGCGCAACGACCCGACGGTCAACGTCGGCAAGCTGGTGGCCAACGGCACCCGCATCTGGGTGTACTGCGGTACCGGCCGGCCCGGCGACCTGGGCGGCGGCGGCGACATCGCCGCCCAGCTGCTCGAGGGCATCACTCTGGAAAGCAACCGCGATTTCCAGCGTCAGTACATCGCTGCCGGTGGCAGCAACGCGACCTTCAACTTCCCGCCCAACGGCACTCACGGGTGGGGCTACTGGGGTTCGCAGCTGAACGCGATGAAGCCTGACATCCAGCGCACGCTGGGCGTCTGAGCCGAAACGACGAGTGGCCGGACCGCGGGTTTCCCCGCTGTCCGGCCACTTGCGTTCCTGTCAGGTGCGCAGGCTCGCGGTGTCGATGACGAACCGGTAGCGCACGTCGCTGGCGACCACGCGCTCGTAGGCCTCGTTGATGTAGCCCGGCTCGATCACCTCGATCTCCGGATGCACGCCGTGTTCGGCACAGAAGTCCAGCATCTCCTGGGTTTCGGCGATGCCACCGATCAGCGAGCCCGAGATGCTGCGGCGGCCACCGATCAGCGCGCCGGCCGGCACCGACATCGGATTCTCCGGCATACCCAGTTCGACGAGCGTGCCGTCGGTGCGCAGCAGGCTCAGCATCGCAGTGAGGTCGATGTTGGCCGAGACGGTGTTCAGGATCAGGTCGAACGAACCCCTCAGCTGGCTGAAGGTCTCGCCGTCCGAGGTGGCGTGGTACGCGTCGGCGCCGAGGCGCAGACCGTCCTCCATCTTCTTGAGCGACTGGCTGAGCACGGTCACGTCCGCGCCCATCGCCTTGGCGATCTTGACGGCGAGGTGGCCCAGTCCGCCGAGGCCGATCACCGCGACCCGGCTGCCCGACCCGGCGTTCCAGTGCCGCAGGGGCGAATAGGTGGTGATTCCGGCGCACAGTAGCGGCGCCGCGGCCTCCAGCGGCAGAGCGTCCGGGATGCGCAGAACGTAGTTCTCGTCGACGACGATCGCGCCGCTGTACCCGCCCTGCGTGCGCTCGCCATCGCGGCCGACGGCGTTGTAGGTGCCGACCATTCCGGAGCCGGTGCAGTACTGCTCGATCCCGGCGCGGCAGTTGTCGCACTCACGGCACGAATCCACGAAACACCCGACGCCGACCCGGTCGCCGACCGCGAACTCGGTCACATCGGCGCCGACGGCGGTGACCACGCCGGCGATCTCGTGGCCCGGCACGATCGGGTACGTCGCCCGGCCCCACTCACCCCTGACGGTGTGGATGTCCGAGTGGCAGATGCCGCTGAAGTGGATGTCGAACGCCACGTCGTGGGGGCCGACGTCGCGTCGGGCGATCGTGATCTCGGTGAGCGGTTCGGTCGCCGACGTCGCGGCGTAAGCGGAAACAGTGGTACTCATCAATCCTCTTTGTTCGGTCATCGCAAAATTCGGCCGCGGCACTGCGGCGCTTCCAGCGCGGAAACGGTTCGCGGGGGCCGATCGATCCCGATCGGAGTGTGAGTTTGATCCTAGAGGCCGGGCGCGCGGAATGCGCCGTTGAACGATGTGCGCTCGTAGGACACCACTGCGGCCTGCGTGTAGGGGTCTGACGCCGCGAGCGCATCGGCCTCGTCGGCGGTGAGATCGCCGGTGATGAGCACCGCGCCGGTCTGGCTCTCCACCCGGCCGGCGAGCAGGATCCGGCCGGCTTCGACCTCACCGGCGAGCCATTCGAGGTGGGCGGGCCGGCTCTGGTCGATGACGTCGAGCGGTTGCAGGTAGGTCAGCGTCAGCACATGGAACACCGGCGAAGGGTAGCCGACCGAGCGGGGGACCCGAAACCTGTCACATGACAGACACATCGACACTGCGTTCTTAACGCGTCGATGAAGATCAGTTACCTCGCGGCAACCACCGGCGGTCAGCCGACGCGAAAACTGTCAGGTGACAGAAATGCCGCCGTCGGCGTCGGCGCCGCGACCCCGGGAGCACCTTTGACCAGCGATCTGCGCACGTCCGACGGCAGTGGAGCGACATCGTCGACCGCCACCACCGCCGGCGCCCGGGCACACGCCCGCGCCCAGCACGGCCGCACCGCCGAACACATGCGCCACGTCCCCGCCTCGACCAGCCCGACCGTGCCCGACGGTGTCCCGGCCGAGCGCCTGGTGTGGTCGGAGACCGTGGCGCCCGGCGGGTACACCACCGCGGTGCTGGCCCGCGGCACCCGTATCCGCATGACCGACGTGGACGGCGACGCGTGTGCGCACCTCCTACTCCACCGCGCCGACGCGACGCATGAGCGGCTCAACGTCGCCGACACCGTCAAGGTGCCGTGGCAGGCCTACCTCGGGTCCGGCCATCCGCTGCTGAGCGGGTTCGGGCGGGTGCTCGCGACCGTGGTCGGCGACACCTCCGGACACCACGACGCACTGGCCGGAACGACGACGCGGGCCGGCAACGAGGCCAGGTACGGAGCCGGTGCACCCGAGTCCCCGGCGCCGGCGGGCCGCGAGCTCCTGTTGCTCGCCGCGCTGAAAAACGGTATGGGACAACGTGACCTGGTGCCCTCGGTGTCCTTCTTCCAGCGGGTGCGGGTCGACGGCGACGGAGTCCTGCAGTGGCAGGGCTCGGCAGGACCGGGCACGACCGTCGACCTGCTGCTGCACGTGGACGCCGTCGTCCTGCTCGCCAATACCGCCCACCCCATGGACCCCCGCCCGCAGTTCACCTGCTCGCCGCTGCAGATCCACGCCTGGCCCGCCGCAACCGATCTCGCGCGCCTCACCGCCGGCGATCTGGTCGGTGAGCTCGGGCCCGAGCACCGCCAGGCCATCGCCAACACCGACGCCGATCTCGCCGCCCGAGGAGCGCTGTGACCGCCACCGCCGACGCCCAGCCTCTTGTCCCCGGCACCGTCGTGCTCGACGAGACCGTCGCGGCCAGGGCGCCGTGGTCGGCGGTCGTCACCGCCGGTGACGTGCTGACGATCGTCGACCTCGACGGCAACCAGGCCGTCGACTGCCTGCTCTACTCCGCCGCCGACACCGCGGTCCGCTACTCCGCCTCGGAAACGATTGCGCGCCAGGGGCGTATCGTGCTGACCACCGGGTCGGTGCTGCGGGCCGACACCGGTGCGGCGCTGATGACCGTCGTCGCCGACGAGGTGGGCATACACGACACCCTGGGCGGCGCGTGTTCGAAAGAGTCCAACACGCTGCGCTACGGGCAGCACACCCGCGAACAGCACGGCTGCATGGAGAACTTTCTGATCGAGGGCGCCCGCCACGGCCTCGGCGCCCGGGATCTCTCCAGCAACATCAACTGGTTCATGAACGTGCCGGTCGACCCCGACGGCGCGCTGGGCATCGTCGACGGGCTGTCCGGGCCCGGTAAGCGCATCGCATTGCGCGCCGACATCGACACGCTCGTGGTCGTCTCGAACTGCCCGCAGATCAACAACCCGTGCAACGCCTTCAATCCCACACCGGTCCGGATGATCGTGACCCGCCCGTGACGACTGCGCTGATCGCCAACCGCGGCGAGATCGCGGTACGGCTCGTCCGGTCCGCGCAGCGGCTCGGGTTGCGCACCGTGGCGGTGTTCTCCGACGCCGATCGCGGCGCCCCGCACGTGCGCCTCGCCGACCACGCCGTCCGCCTCGGGCCGTCCACGCCGGCCGACAGTTATCTGCGGATCGACGCCATCCTGGACGCCGCGCGGGAAACCGGCGCGGACATGATCCACCCCGGGTACGGATTCCTTTCGGAAGACGGCGATTTCGCTGCTGCGGTGGAGACCGCGGGGATGGTCTTCGTGGGTCCGACACCCGACCAGCTGCGCGTATTCGGCACCAAGCACACCGCCAGGGCGGCGGCCCGGGCAGCCGGGGTCCCGGTCTTCCCGGGCTCGGACCTGCTCGCCGACGCCGCCGATGCGCTGCACGCCGCGGACGGCATCGGCTATCCGGTGATGCTCAAGGCGACCGGGGGAGGAGGCGGTATCGGCATGCAGGTGTGCCACAACGCCATCGAACTCCGCGCGGCCTTCGAGCGGGTCGCGCGCCTGGCCGAGCGCAGCTTCGGCACGGCCGGCGTGTTCGTGGAGCGCTTCGTCGAAACCGCCCGCCACGTCGAGGTGCAGATCTTCGGCGACGGACGAGGCCACGTCGTCTCACTGGGCGACCGCGACTGCTCCCTGCAGCGGCGCAACCAGAAGGTGCTCGAGGAGGCCCCGGCGCCGGCGCTGCCCGATCCCGTCCGTGCGCTGCTGCACGAATCGTCACGCGCGCTGGCCGCCTCGGTGGACTACCGGTCGGCGGGCACCGTCGAGTTCGTCTACGATCCGGTCCGAGAGCAGGCGTCGTTCCTCGAGGTCAACGCCCGGCTCCAGGTCGAACACCCGGTGACCGAGGCTGTCACCGGAATCGACCTCGCCGCGTGGATGTTCCGCCTCGGCTGTGGCGAAACAGACATGTTGGCACCGTACTTGCCGACGGGTGCGGTGCCGGTGAAAGGTCATGCGGTCGAGGCCCGGCTCTACGCCGAGGACCCCTCGCGCGATCACCGGCCGAGCACCGGAACCGTCACCGCGGTGTCCTTCCCCGACGATGTGCGGGTGGACACCTGGGTCGAGGACGGAACGGAGGTGTCGTCGTTCTACGATCCGCTGCTGGCCAAGGTGATCGCCACCGGACCCGCACGTGAGCAGGCGTTCGGGCGTCTGGGCGATGCGCTGGGACACACTGTGCTGCACGGTATCGAGACCAACATCGGCGCACTGCAGGCGGCGGTGACCCATCGTGACGTCATCACCGCGCGGCACAGCACCGCGACGTTGGCCGACGTCACCGACCCGCGGGCCCGCATCACCGTCGAGCGACCGGGGCTGCTGACCACGGTTCAGGACCTGCCCGGCCGAATCGGACTGTGGCACATCGGTGTCCCGCCGAGCGGTCCGATGGACGATCTGTCCTTCCGGCTCGGTAACCGCGCGCTCGGCAACCCCGACGGCGCAGCGGGACTCGAGTGCACCGCCTCCGGACCGGCGCTGCGTGCCAGCCACCCCACCACCGTGTGCGTCACCGGCGCTGAGTGCCTGGTCACCGTCGACGGCCGGCCCGTCCCGATGTGGGAGCCTGTCGAGATCCCGGCCGGGGGAGTGCTCGACGTCGGCGCGGCGGAGACGGTGGGTCTACGCACCTACGTCCTCGTCGCCGGCGGTTTCGACATACCCGCCTACCTGGGCAGCGCGTCGACGTTCACGCTCGGGAGATTCGGCGGCCACGGGGGGCGGCCGCTGGTGGTCGGTGACGTCCTGCGGGCCGCGCGCCCGGTCACCGGCGCGGTCGGGCGCGCAGCGGTCACCCCCGACATGCGCCCCGCCCTGGTCTCGCACTGGGAACTGGCCGTGACCGAGGGACCACACGGGGCGCCGGAGTTCTTCACCCGCGAGGACATCGACACCCTCTTCGCCGCGGAATACCGCGTGCACTTCAACTCCGCACGAACCGGAGTACGCCTCGAAGGGCCCAGGCCGCGGTGGGCGCGGGCCGACGGCGGTGACGCCGGACTCCATCCGTCGAACATCCACGACACCCCGTATTCGGTTGGCGCACTCGACTTCACCGGTGACACCCCGATCCTGCTGGGACCCGACGGACCCAGTCTCGGCGGCTTCGTCTGCCCGGTGACCGTCGTGGCCGCCGACCGGTGGAAGCTCGGGCAGCTGCGCCCCGGTGACACCGTGCGGTTCGTGCCGGTTCGCGCCGCCGACGCGCCGGCGCGGACGGAGGTGGGCGGCGAGCGTCGGCCCGCCGCACCGACGGTGCTCACCAGCGGCGGCGACGGCGACGACGGTGTGCTGGCCCGGCGCGACGGGCAACCGTCGGTCACCTACCGCCGCAGCGGTGACGACAACGTGCTGGTCGAGTACGGCGAGATGGTGCTCGATCTGGCGTTGCGCGCCCGAGTGCACGCGCTGCACACCCGGCTGGCCGATGCGCGAGCTGCCGGGATCGTCGACCTCACCCCGGGTATCCGCTCGCTCCAGATCCATGTCGACCCGCAGCAACTGGCGATCGACCGACTGCTCGGCCTGCTGACCGAACTCGAAGACGATCTGCCCGCCACCTCCGACCTCGTGGTGCCGAGCCGGTCGGTGCGGCTCCCGCTGAGTTGGGACGACCCCGCGACCCGCGAGGCGATCGCACGCTACATGTCGGGAGTGCGCGACGACGCCCCCTGGTGCCCGTCGAACATCGAGTTCATCCGGCGCGTCAACGGCCTGGCCACCCAGGCCGATGTCGCCGACACCGTGTTCGCCGCCGAATACCTGACCCTCGGACTCGGTGACGTGTATCTCGGTGCGCCGGTGGCGACTCCGCTCGATCCACGCCACCGCCTGGTGACCACGAAGTACAACCCCGCCCGCACCTGGACCGCGGAGAACTCCGTCGGGATCGGCGGCGCCTATCTGTGCATCTACGGGATGGAAGGTCCCGGCGGCTACCAGTTCGTCGGCCGGACGACACAGGTATGGAGCACCTACCGCCACACCGCACCGTTCGAACCCGGCAGCCCGTGGCTGCTGCGGTTCTTCGACCGCATCTCCTGGTATCCGGTGTCCGCCGAGGAACTGCTCGACCTGCGCGCCGATCTCGCCGCGGGCCGCGGCACCGTCGAGATCACCGACGGCACGTTCTCCCTCGACGAGCACGAGCGCTTCCTCGCACGAAACGCCGACTCCATCGCGGAGTTCCGCGCCCGCCAGAGCGCGGCGTTCTCCGCGGAGCGCTCGGCGTGGGCGGCGGCAGGGGAGTTCGACCGCGCCGAGCGTGCGCAGTCGCAGGCCACCGCCGACACCGCCGACCTCGTCCTCGACGACGGCGCCCAGCGGGTGGATGCGCCGTTCTCGTCGAATGTGTGGAAAGTCGATGTGGCCGTGGGGGAGCGCGTGGCGGCCGGACAGGCACTGCTGGCATTGGAGGCGATGAAGATGGAGACCGTCGTGACCGCACCGGCGGACGGTGTGGTGACCCATGTGCTCGTCGAGGCGGGCCACCAGGTGGAACCAGGAACGCCCCTGGTCGTGCTCGGCGCGGAGCAGGACGTCGCGGAGATCCCGGCATGACGGCCGTCGAGCGCGTCCGCGCCGCCTACACCACGCTCGAGAACGTCGCGCGGCCGGAGATCTGGATCTTTGTGCGTCCCTTCGCTGAGGCGATGGCCGACGCCGAGGCCGTCGACGCCGCCGTCGCCGCGGGGGATGAGCTCCCACTGGCCGGGCTGACCGTCGCGGTGAAGAACAACGTGGACATCGCGGGCCTGCCCACCACGGCGGCATGTCCGGGCTATGCGACCGCGGTGGCCGATACCGACGCGCCGGTGGTCGCGCGGCTGCGCGCGGCGGGTGCGGTGGTGATCGGCGCGACCAACCTCGATCAGTTCGCGACCGGGCTGGTCGGCACGCGCAGCCCACACGGCGCCGTGCGCAACGCCCAGCGCCCCGACCACATCTCGGGCGGATCGAGTTCCGGATCGGCGGTCGCGGTGGCACTCGGCATCGTCGACGTCGCCATCGGCACCGACACCGCCGGATCCGGGCGGGTGCCCGCGGCCCTACAGGGCATCGTCGGCATCAAACCCACCTACGGTGTGGTGCCCACCGACGGTGTGGTGCCGGCCTGCCGTTCCTATGACTGCGTCACCGTCCTCGCCCGCGATGTGGACACCGCCGACGCCGCCATGGGCGTGATGGCGGGCGGTCCTGGGACGCGACCGTTCCCACCCGATGCCCCGCTCGCCGCGCCGGCCGAACCCCTCGTGGCCGTGCCCCGCGAACTGCCCGGTCTCTCGCCGGCCTGGCGGCGTGCATTCGCTGCGGCCAGGGTCCGCCTCGAGAGCCAGGGGGTGACGGTGCGCGAGATCGATCTGAACCCGTTCCTCGAGGCGGCGCGACTGCTGTACGACGGCGGCCTGGTGGCCGAGCGACACGAAGCGGTCGGCGATTTCGTCGACACCCACCGTGACGAGGTCGATCCGACCGTCGGCGCGATCATCTCGGCGGCCGGTACGGTGCCGGCGACCCGGCTGCTCCGCGACCGGGTACGCCTCACCGAACTCACCGCGGTGGCGATGGCCGAACTCGGCGACTGCGATGCGCTGCTCATCCCGACCACCACCGAACACCCGACGATCGCCGAGGTGGAGGCTGATCCCGTCGGGGTCAACTCCCGACTGGGCACCTACACGAACTTCTGCAACCTCATGGACATGTGCGCGGTCGCCGTACCGTCCGGAACCGTCGACGGGGCGCAGTTCGGCGTCTCACTCGTCGCGCGCAGCGGTGCCGATGCGGTGGCACTCGACCTCGCGCGCCGTGTCACCACACTCGATGCCACGAATCCCGTTGTGCAACAAACACCGTGGCCGATCCACGCGGGTCTGGCGGCCACACCGATCCTCGTGGTGGGGGCACACCTGCGTGACCAACCGCTGGCCTGGCAACTCGACGAGCGCGGGGCCCGGTGGCTCGGCCGGGCGGTGACCGCACCGCTGTACCGGCTGGCGCGCCTGGACACCACCCCACCCAAACCGGGTCTGGTGCGGGTGGGAGCCGAAACCGGTACGGCGATCGGCGGTGAACTGTGGCTGCTCGGGACGGCGATGCTCGGGGACTTCCTCGCGGCGCTGCCGGCGCCGATGATGCTGGGCCGGGTCACGCTGTCGGACGGCACGGAGGTCGTCGGATTCGGGTGCGCGCTCGACGCCTGGCAGGCCGGTGAGGACATCTCGTTGTACGGGGACTGGCGGCGCTACCTGAGCGGCGTCACGGGCAGTGCACTCAGCGAGCGCGTATAGCCAGCCACCACGTCGGTGCTACGGGCCCGCAGCGCGGCGGTCGCCCCGTCGGGTATCCCGAGCACCCGCAGGCAGGCGTCGGCCACGTGGACCGGAAGCTCGTCGCGCTGCGGGCCCGAGGCGAGCGACCACATGTTCACCAGGGATTCGACCAGCCGGAACGGCAGATCCGTTGCCGCCTCGTGCACGCCGGTCTGTTCGACGACTCCACGGCTGAGCGCGAGATAGTGCAACCGCAGCCGTTCGCGGTCCGACCAGAACGGTTCGAGCCGCGCATCCCTCAGCTCGGGCAGCAGGTACAGCGCGCCGAGATTCCACCGGCCGCTGAGCAGTTGGCCGCCGTCGAAGGCGGCCAACGCGTGCAGGTGTTCCGCGGCGGTCAGCGCCGGTTGCGCTCCGAGCAGGCTCGGGATGAATCCCAGGGTGGGGCTGACCGTCTGGCTCAGCAGGGCGCACAGGATGTCGTCTTTGGTGTTGAAATAGTGGTACAGCGACGCCTGCCGGATGCCGACCAGTTCCGCGATGTGGCGGGTCGAGGTGCTCGCGTACCCGAGCGTGGTGAACAATTCGCCTGCGGCATCGAGGATTTCGTCGCGGGCGGTCATCCCCGGACGCCGTGCGGTGTTGAGGCGCGGACGACCGGCCCGGGTGAGCGGCATGGCTCCATGGTGGACCACGAACCGGTCAATCGGTACACGCCGGCGTTTCTGTCACACGACAGAAACGCGCGATACGCATCAGTTACCTGTGCCGTCAATTGGTTACGCGCGCGACACCCATCGCGCCAGCACCACGTGAAAACTGTCACCTGACAGGCGGGCGGTTCACCGGAGTGCCGCTCCTTTCGCCACGTCGAACCGGCCGCTCGGGCCACTTCGACTTCCAGCCGCAGGAGCGTTCCGATGGGCATCGCCGTCTCCGAAGCCGACGCACCCGCCGCGGTGCCGCCGGTGCGGGACCCGATCGCGGCTGTCGGTGACCTGCGGGTGACGTTTCGCCGTAACGGGCGTGCCATCCACGCCCTGCGCGGGGTCTCCCTGTCCATCGCACCCGGTGAGATCCTGGGGCTGGTCGGCGAATCCGGTTCGGGCAAAAGTGTTCTGGGCTTCAGCCTGCTCGGCCTGCTGCCGGACAACGCCACCACGACCGGTACGGTTCGGGTGGCCGGCTCCGACATGGTCCGCGGTGATGCGAAGGCGCTGCGCAAAGTGCGCCGCCTCGACCTCGGCGCGGTGTTCCAGGACCCGATGACGTCGCTGAACCCGACCATGCGCATCGGCAAACAGGTGGCCGAGGCCGCGGGCAGCGAGGACGAGGCGCTGCGCCTGCTGACCGCCGTCGGCATCCCTGAGCCCGGGCGGCGGATGCGGGCGTTCCCGCACGAACTGTCCGGCGGACTGCGCCAGCGCGTGATGATCGCGATCGCGATCGCCGGTGACCCAGACCTCATCGTCGCCGACGAACCGACCACCGCGCTCGACGTCACCGTCCAGGCCCAGGTGCTGCGCCTCCTGCGGCGCCTGCGGGACGAAATCGGTTGCAGCATCGTGCTGATCACCCACGACCTCGGGGTGGCCGCGCAGATCGCCGACCGCATCGCGGTGCTCTACGCCGGCCGGATCGCCGAGATCGGCCCGAGTGCGGCAGTGCTGGCGGCCCCGGCTCACCCCTATACCCATGGGTTGTTGCGGTCCCGGCTGACGCTCGACACCGAGCGGGACCGTCCGCTGGCAGCGCTCGCCGGCGCGGTGCCGAGCGCGGTGAATCCGCTTGCCGGATGCGCGTTCGTACCCCGGTGCGCGTTGTCCACCGAGGAATGCAATGCCGCGCCACCGGATCCGATCGCGGTGGCGGCCGAACGAGTCAGCGCGTGCATCCGCCCGTTCCCCGAGGTCACCGAGAAGTTGGGGGCCGCGGTGAGCAACACCAGCGAGATGTTCCCGGCCATGACCGGGGACCGGACCGAGATGCCGCCCTCGGTGGTACTGCGCGACGTCACCAAGACCTTCTCGGTGGCCCGACGTTGGCTCGACCGATCGACCGACGGCGACGGCAAACTGCATGCGCTGCGCGGAGTTTCGCTCCGTGTCGGGCACGGTGAGTCGGTCGCGCTGGTGGGTGAGAGCGGGTCGGGCAAGTCGACGCTCCTCCGCGTTATCGCGGGCCTGGAGCCGCCTTCTACAGGTTCAGTCGAGCTCGCGGGAGGTCAGCGGCCGCAGATGGTGTTCCAGGATGCGGGCGCGTCGCTGACACCGTGGCTGTCGGTGGGCGAGTTGATCGCCGAGCGACTGCGGAGCACCGGTCTGTCACGGGCCCGCCGCCGCGAACGCGTCGCCGAGGTGCTGGAACGGGTCGGGCTGCCCGCCGAGGTCGCGAAATCGCGTGCCGGTCAGCTGTCCGGAGGCCAGCGGCAACGTGTTTCGCTCGCCCGCGCGACGGTGGTGCCGCCCTCGGTGCTGCTGTGCGACGAGCCGACCAGCGCGCTGGACGTGTCACTGGCGGCCTCGGTGCTCAACCTGATCGGCGACCTGCGGCGCAGCCTCGACATGTCCGTCGTGTTCGTGACCCATGACCTGTCGGTGGCCCGGGTGGTCGCCGACCGGATCGCGGTGATGTACCTCGGGCGCATCGTGGAGATCGGACCCGCCGAGCGGGTGATCGCCCAGCCCGCGCATCCATACACCCAGGCGCTCGTCGACTCCATCCCCGATCTGGGCCGCGAACCGCGGCCGCTGGCCGGCGAGCCGGCGAGCCCGTTGTCGCCGCCCACCGGATGCGCCTTCCACCCGCGGTGCCCGCTGGCCATCGATGCCTGCGACGACACCGGGCTGGACGTCCGCCTCGAGGGCTTCCCGGGCAATCCCCACCAGGTCGCCTGCATCGAGCGGAAGGCCGGCTGATGGCGGTGGCTCTGCCCGCGCCCGCCATGGTGCGGGCACGGCGTCGGGTACTCGCCATGCCGCAGTCCCGCTCGGCGGTGGTGAACTGGATTGGCTTCTCGCTCATCATCGTCGTGACCCTGGCCGCGGTAGCGGTCCCGGTGCTGGCGCCCTACGACCCGCTGCTCCCGGTGGGGATGCCGCTGCAGGCGCCCGGCGTTGACGGATTCCTCCTCGGCACCGACAGCATCGGCCGCGACGTCCTGTCCCGGGTGCTCTACGGGGCGCGCTCGAGCTGGTTCGCGGCGCTGGCCGTGGTGGCCCTCGGCCTGTTCATCGGCGGCCTGATCGGGCTGATCGCGGGAACGGCAGGCGGCTGGATCGACTCGCTGTTGATGCGGATCACCGACGCGTTCCTGTCGCTACCCGCACCGGTGCTCGCGATTGCCGTGGTCGCCGCCCTCGGACCGGGTTTCCTGCACACGCTGATCGCGGTGTCCATCGTGTGGTGGCCGTTCTACGCCCGGTTGGTGCGCGGTGAGGTGGCGCGCCTGGCCGCGAGACCACACATCGAGGCCGCCAAACTCGCCGGCGTCGGCCCCATCCGGCTGGCCCGCCGCCACCTGCTCCCCGGTGCCGTGCCCAACGCGATGGTTGCCGCCAGCCTCGACATCGGCACGCTGATCCTCACCCTCGCCGCGCTGTCGTTCCTCGGGCTCGGACAGTCCGCACCGGCGCCGGAGCTCGGTGCCGACTCGGCCCGCAACCTCAGTTATTTCCTGCAGCAGTGGTGGATTCCGGTGATGCCCGGAGTCGGTGTCCTGGTGCTCGCGCTGGTCGGCAACATCGCAGGCGACAGCCTGCGCAACCTGATGAAGACCAAGTAGGAGCAGAGGGGGCCGATGAGGACCTTCGTGACGACCCGGATCGCCGCCATGCTCGCGATCCTCGTCGCCCTGACGGGTGTGATGTTCGTCCTCGCCCACATCTCGCCGCTCGATCCCGTCAAAGCACAGCTCGGTGCCCAGGCCTCCCAGGAGGCCGTCGCCGCCCGCCGCGAGGCGCTCGGCCTCAACGAACCGATCCTCGTGCAGTTCTGGAACTACCTGACCGGTGCGGTGACCGGCGATCTCGGCACCTCGTACCGCACCCGCCACCCCGTCGCGTCCGACCTCGGCGACTTCCTGCCCGCCACACTGGAGCTGGCGGTGTTCGGTATGGTCATCGCGCTCGTACTCGCCGCGCTGCTGGCGTTCAGCACGACGCTGAAGTGGCGAGGCTCGGCGGTGCTGCGGGCCGTGCTGTTCACCGGTTCGTCGGCGCCGATGTTCCTGCTCGGCATCATCGGCATCATCGTCTTCTACCAGCAGCTCGGTTGGGTTCCGGCCAACGGCCGCACCGCGATCGCGAATTCGCCGTCCGGTCCGACCGGCCTGCTGACCGTCGACGGGTTGCTGCACGCCCGGTTCGACGTCGTCGCCGACGCGTTCCACCACCTGCTCCTGCCCGCCGTGGTGATCGCGCTCGGGCCTGCGGTGGCCATCGGCCGGGTGCTGCGATCGAGCCTGTTGGGCGACACCGACAGCGACTACGCCAGAACCGCACGGGCCAAGGGACTTTCGGAGGGCCGGATCATGGTCGGCCACGTGCTGCGCAACTCGATCGGTGCGGCGCTGTCCATGACCGGCCTCCAGATCGGCCTGATGTTCTCCGGGGTCCTCGTCGTCGAGCAGGTGTTCGGCTGGCCGGGCATCGGCCAGTACATCGCCCAGAGCATCCCGGTCGCCGATTTCCCCGCCATCGCCGGCGTGACGCTGATGCTCGGCGCGCTCTACGTCTTCATCAACACCGTGGTGGACCTCCTGCAGGCGGCCGCCGACCCACGTATCACCGTCAGAGGAGGATAAGTGCCCCAACAACCACTCATCGTGGGCAACCCCGTGCTCGTGGTCGTCGACATCCAACAGGGCGGAGGGATGCCGGCCGACGAGGTGGGCATCGACCACATGCCGGGGCACGCCGAACGGGTCGCGCGCGCAGAGCAGTTGGTGGCAGCCGCGCGCGCCGCCGACATCCCGGTCGTGTTCTTCCAGGAGGTGCACCGGCCCAGTGGTGTCGACTTCGGCCGCGAACTCGACGGCACCGAAGGGGTGCACTGCGTCGAGGGGCGTGCGGGCACCGACCTGGAGCCGTCGCTGCGCCCATTGCCCGAGCGTGACGACCGCGAATTCCACATCGTCAAACGCCGCTACTCCGGGTTCATCGGCACCGAATTCGACATCGTGCTGCGCGGTGTGAAGGCCGACACCCTCATCCTCGTCGGCGGCCTGACCGATGTGTGCGTGCACTACACCTTCGCCGACGCCCACCAGCGCGACTACTACGTACGGGTGGTGACCGACTGCGTCGGCGGATCGTCGCAGTACCGCCATGACGCCGCTCTCGACGCGATGGAGTACCTGCAGACCGGGGCTCTGCGCACCACCGAGGAGATCCTCGCCGCATTCGGCGCCTTGGCACCTGCCGGCGCACTCGTCCTCGAAGGAGCAGCCCGATGATTCGCCGCCTCACCACCGCCGCCGCCGTGGCGGCCGTCGCCACCCTGACGCTGAGCGCCTGTGGCGGCTCGGATTCCGAGGGCGGCGCGCCGAACGCGGCGCCCACCGACAAGGTGCTGCACGTGTCGTTCCTGCAGGATCCCGGCCAACCGCCGGATCCGGACATCTTCTACGCCGGCCAGGGGCTGCTGTTGACGACCAACGTCTACGAGGGGCTGCTGCAGTTCAAGGGCGGCACCGACAAACCGGAGATCGAACCGCTGCTGGCCACGGAGTGGACGGAGTCACCCGATCACCGCGTGTACACGTTCAAGTTGCGGGAGGGAGTCACGTTCCACGACGGGACACCTTTCACTTCTGCTGCGGTCAAGGCCTCCTTCGACCGCCGGCTGGCGGTCGACCAGGGCCCGGCGTACATGGTGAAAGATGTGGAATCGATCACCACCCAGGGTGATCACGACGTCACGATCACCCTGAAGGCACCCAACGCGGCGTTCCTGGACTACCTCGCGTGCCCGTACGGGCCGAGAATGGTCAGCCCGACCGGACTGCAGGCCAACGCCGGCGGCGATCATGCCGCGACCTACCTGACCACCCACGACCTCGGCACCGGACCCTATACGCTCACCGCCGCCGAGGTCGGATCCCGGTACGCGCTGGCCGCCTACCCCGAATACTGGGGTGACAAGCCGTATTTCGAGCAGGTCGAGATCCCCGTCATCACAGATGTGTCCGCCCAGCAGCTGCAGTTCAACAACGGTCAGATCGCCGCGATCCTGCACGACCTGCCGTCGTCGGCGGTGGAGTCGTACATGAACGACGACAAGTTCGCGCACTATTCGTTGCCGACGATGATGTCGAACTACCTCTACGTCAACCCGCGCCGCGGCATGCTGACCGACCCGAAGAACCGCGCCGCCCTGCTCGCCGCGATCGATGTCGACGCGCTGGTCAAGCAGACGTACTTCGGACGTGGTGAGAAAGCCGGGCAGCTCTATCCGCCGAACATGCTGCCGCCGGAGTTGGCCACGCAGAACGTCACCCACGATCCGTCGCTCCTCACCGAGATCGCGGCGGGCCTGCCCGCCGACCAGAAATCCGTCACCATCGGCTACGACTCCTCCAACCCCGACAACCAGCTGATCAACAACCTGATCCAGACGCAGCTCGCGGCCGCGGGCCTCACCGCGAAGGTGCAGAGCTACCCGACCTCGGAGATCTACGGCTGGATCGGCAACGACGCCCCCAACGCACCGGACATCCTGACCTCCACCGGGTGGCCGGATGCGCCGTCGCCCTACACGTGGGGCCACATCTCCTGGGATGCCGACGGCGGCCTGAACTACCTGGGGTGCTCCGCGCCGCCGATCACCGAAGCGCTGGCCCGGGGTCTGGAAACCGATGACGCGCAGGCGTTCTCGGATGCGGCCAAGGCCGCGGAAGAGACCGGATGCTGGCTCAACATCGCCGACGTCGACGACTTCATGGTGGCCCAGCCGTGGCTGAAGGGCGTGGAGCAGGCGCATGTGGTGACGAACCCGAACTCGCTGCGGCTCTTCGAACTGTCGGCGGGCTGATGGCGACACTGCTGCGACCCAGTGGAGTGCGCCGCGTCATCCTGCTGACGCTCGGCTGGGAGGATCTGCCGAAGTCGGTCAGCGTCCACGGCGCGTCGGCCACCGAGCAGCTGCGCGAACCGGTGCCCGGCGTGCTGCTGCAGACCGACGGCGGTTGGGTACTGCTGGACACCGGGTTCAACACCGCGCTGATCCGGGACCCGTACCTACGCAGGCGCTTCTACCCGAGCGTGGAGTATCAGCCGGTGCTACCGGGGCCGGGGGAACCGATAGAGGAGTCACTGGCCGACATCGGTGTCGACGTCGACGACATCCACCTCGTCGCGGTGTCGCACCTGCACACGGACCACGCGGGCGGGCTGAAGCTGTTCGCGGGCCGGGTGCCGGTGCACGCCCAGCGCCGCGAGCTGGAGTACGGGCTGTCGAATCATCCGGCGCCCGAGCAGCACGCGATCTTCCGGGTCGACTTCGACGACCCGCGGATCGACTGGCGGCTCGCTGACGGGGAGGTCGAGATCGCACCCGGGATCACCGCGGTGCCGACCTACGGTCACACCCCCGGTCACCAGAGCTTCGTCGTGCAACTCGATCATTCTGTCGGCGGCGACGGGTTCGTGTTCGCGTTCGACGCCGCCGACCTGACCGAGAACATCGAGCACGAACGGGCGATCGGCGGGTTCATCGACGTCGACCCCGAGGAGACCGTCGAACCGATCCGCCGGCTCAAGAAGCTGGCCGCCGACAAGGGTTTCCCGCTCATCCCCGGCCACGACCCGCACGTATGGCCCGAGCTGACCCAGCACTTCCACCAGCGGTTCGGGCCGGTGTCGTGACCGCGGTCGTGAGGCAGGACTGTACCGGCCTGTGGCGGCGCACCCTGCTCATCGAGGCCGACGGGTCGCGCGACACCGGCACCGACGTGCTGTGGCTTCAGGGCGATACGGCCTACGTCGACTCCCGCGGGTTCGCGGGGGTCCTCACCCAGCGTGACAGCGTGTTCGAGTGGCACCGCGACATCGATCTGCAGCCGCCCGGCGAGTTCCCGGACGTGGGGTCCGTGCACTGGGACGGTGACACGCTGGTCGAAAAGGGTGTCCACGCAGACTATGTCGAGCACTGGGTCCGCGACAGCGGTCCGGTCGAACCGTGCTGGGCGCTGGCGCTCACGTCGGGTACTGATCGGGGACTGCTGGTGCGCGTCGGCGATCGATTCGGCTGGGCCTGCACCGATCATGTGGTGATCGGCGCTGTCGGTGACAGCGGGTGGAGTGCCCTCGACATCGGCGTTTCCGGTCCTCATTGTCGCGTCAACGGCGTGCGCTGGGATGTTCAGCGAAGCGAAGGAGAAGTGAAATTGTGAGCGGTGCAACGTCTTTCACATCCGTACCGGTCGTCGACATCAGTGGATTGCTGTCGAGCGACCGGTCCGAACAGGAACGGGTGGCGGCCGACCTCGGCACCGCGGCTCGTGACGTCGGGTTCTTCTACATCAGCGGATCGGGCATCGACGAGTCGCTCTTCGACCGGATGCTGGCCGCGACGAAGGAGTTCTTCGCGCTGCCGCTGGAGGAGAAGATGCGCACCTACATCGGCCTGTCGCGGTGTCACCGCGGCTACGTGCCGATCGGTGAAGAAGGTGTCGAGAACGGAGGAACGCCGGATCTGAAGGAGGCGTTCGACACCGCGCTGGACCTGCCGGCCGACGACCCCGACTACCTGGCGGGCAACCCCATGCTGGGCCCGAACACCTGGCCCGACCTGCCGGGGTTCGCCGAATCCGTCACCGCCTACTACACCGCGGTGCTCGAGGTGGGGCAGCGGCTTCTGTCGGCGTTCGCGATCGCGCTGGGGGAGGACCCGGACGTGTTCTCCCGGCATGCGACGAAGACACCGAGCCAACTGCGGCTGGTGCACTATCCGTACAACCCGGACGCCGAGGACCACATGGGCATCGGCGCACACACCGACTACGAGTGCTTCACGCTGCTCAAACCCACCGCGCCGGGCCTCGAGGTGCTCAACGGCGCCGGGGAGTGGATCGACGTGCCCCCGCTGCCCGGCACCTTCGTCGTCAACGTCGGCGACATGCTGGAACTGTGGACCAACGGCACGTTCGTCGCCACCAGCCACCGGGTCCGCAAGGTCAAAGAGGAGCGGTACTCATTTCCGCTGTTCTTCAACGTCGACTACCACACCGAGGTGAAACCGCTGCCGCAGTTCGCGCCCCGCGACGACAGGCCGCGTCCGCCGCTGCGGGCCGGTGAGCATCTGTTCGCCCAGACGGCGCAGTCGTTCGCCTACCTGCGCCGGCGGCTGGACAGCGGTGAGCTGGTGCTGCCCGAGGGTTCTCTGGCGCTCGGTCAGTTCGGACAGCAGGCGCTGCAGGGCACTAGTTGATGAATGCGTTGACCCAACGCAGGTCGGACAGGACACCGCGGGCTGCGACGATGCCCTGACCGGTCTGCCACACCTCGTTGTTGACGATGTACACCCGGCCGTCCTGCGCGGCCGACAGCGCGCGCCAGGCGTCGCTGTCGAGGATCTGCGGAGCGTGGTCGCGCGCGGCGGCCGAGGCGAACGAGACGTACACGACGTCGGCCTCGGCGATCGAATAGTCCGGTGAGCCGCCCGTGCCGATCTCCACGAAGGGTTCCTCGGTGAAGCGCTGGGCGGCCGGACGGTCGAGGCCCACCTCCGCCATAACACTGCCCGCGAAGCTGTCGACCCCGTAGACCCGAACGGTGTCCTCGGCCAGTTGGACCACCGACGCCTGGAAGTGGCTGGCGTCGTTCTCGGTGCCGGTCCTGCGGGCGGCGTCGGCGAACCCGTCGAGCAGACCGCCCGCGGCACCGAACCGGCCGGTCGCGGCGCCGACGGTGCGCAGGTTCGCCTGCCAGTCGGCGCCCGGGGGACCGGTGAACACCGTCGGTGCGATCTGCCCGAGGGTGTCGAAGAGTTCGGGGGTCAGTGCCTGTGAGCCCAGGATCAGGTCGGGCGCCGCGGCGCGGATCGCGTCGAGGTCGGGCGCCGAGCGGGTGCCGGCCGCCGCCACGCCGTGGATCACCGCACCCAGGTAGGAGGGCTGCTGGTCCTGACCGTCCGGCAGGGCGGCGGCGACGATGCGCGACTGCAGGCCCAGGGCGCACAGCGCGTCGAGCTGATCACCGGAGAGCACAACGATGCGCTGCGGATCCTCACCCACCCGGGTCTCCCCGGCGGCGTGGCGCACCTCCCGCTGCGGCGGACCCGGGTCCACGGGGGCGGGCTCCGGCGCGCACGACTCGTCGGATCGGCGCTCGTTGCCGAGGACACCGGCGCCGGCGATGCGGGTGGTGCTGGTGGTCACCGACGACATCGGCGCCGACGGGGAGTCGCCGTCGGTTGATCCGCACCCGGCTGTGAGCGTGGCGACGAGCGCGCTGATGAGCGTCGCCGAAACCGTTGTCCACGCCCTTGTCCGGGCCCTCGTCTGCGGTCGGCCGATCAGCACGGGCCCGACGGTAACATCCTGGTCGCGACCGTCGCCCGGGCCGAGTCGTGTGGCGCTCGACAAGCAAATACGACGGTTTGTAGGACCCAGGCTGACCCGGGCCGCATCGAGCGATAGGATTCGTGGCAGAAAGGCGGGGAATCGCCGACCAGAACTTTTGGAGGACCTCTTGGTAGCCGAAGCGCCCCCAATCGGAGAACTCGAGGCACGTCGTCCGTTCCCGGAGCGGCTCGGTCCCAAGGGCAACCTGATCTACAAGGTCATCACGACCACCGATCACAAGTTGATCGGCATCATGTACTGCATCGCCTGCTTCGCGTTCTTCCTCGTGGGCGGGTTGATGGCGCTGTTCATGCGCACCGAACTCGCGGTCCCCGGACTGCAGTTCCTGTCCAACGAGCAGTACAACCAGCTGTTCACCATGCACGGCACGGTGATGCTGCTGTTCTATGCGACACCCATCGTGTTCGGATTCGCCAACCTGGTGCTGCCGCTGCAGATCGGCGCCCCGGACGTGGCGTTCCCGCGCCTCAACGCGCTCTCGTTCTGGCTGTTCCTGTTCGGCGCGCTGATCGCGCTTGGCGGGTTCATCACCCCGGGCGGTGCCGCGGACTTCGGCTGGACCGCATACTCGCCGCTGACCGACGCGATCCATTCGCCCGGCGCCGGCGGTGACCTGTGGATCATGGGTCTGGCCGTCGGTGGTCTGGGCACCATCCTCGGTGGTGTCAACATGGTCACCACCGTGGTCTGCATGCGTGCCCCCGGTATGACGATGTTCCGGATGCCGATCTTCACCTGGAACATCCTGGTGACGTCGATCCTGGTGCTGCTGGCCTTCCCGCTGCTGACCGCCGCGCTGTTCGGGCTCGCCGCCGACCGCCATCTGGGTGCGCACATCTACGACCCGGCCAACGGCGGTGTGCTGCTGTGGCAGCACCTGTTCTGGTTCTTCGGCCACCCCGAGGTGTACATCATCGCGCTGCCGTTCTTCGGGATCGTCAGCGAGATCTTCCCGGTGTTCAGCCGCAAGCCGATCTTCGGGTACACCACCCTGATCTATGCGACCATCGCCATCGCCGCGTTGTCGGTCGCGGTGTGGGCGCACCATATGTACGCCACCGGCGCGGTGCTGCTGCCGTTCTTCTCGTTCATGACGTTCCTCATCGCGGTGCCCACCGGTATCAAGTTCTTCAACTGGATCGGCACGATGTGGAAAGGCCAGTTGACGTTCGAGACACCGATGCTCTTCTCGGTGGGCTTCCTGCTGACGTTCCTGCTCGGCGGTCTGTCGGGTGTGCTGCTGGCCAGCCCGCCGCTGGACTTCCACGTGACCGACAGCTACTTCGTCATCGCGCACTTCCACTACGTGCTCTTCGGCACCATCGTGTTCGCCACCTATGCCGGCATCTACTTCTGGTTCCCGAAGATGACGGGCCGCCTGCTCGACGAGCGCCTGGGCAAGCTGCACTTCTGGCTGACGTTCATCGGCTTCCACACCACCTTCCTGGTCCAGCACTGGGTCGGTGACGAGGGCATGCCGCGTCGTTACGCCGACTACCTGCCCAGCGACGGGTTCACCACGCTGAACATCGTCTCGACCATCGGCGCCTTCATCCTCGGCATCTCGACGCTGCCGTTCCTGTGGAACATCTTCCGCAGCTGGCGCTACGGCGAGCCGGTCACGGTCGACGATCCGTGGGGTTACGGCAACTCGCTGGAGTGGGCCACCAGCTGCCCGCCGCCGCGGCACAACTTCACCGAGCTGCCCCGGATCCGTTCGGAGCGCCCGGCGTTCGAGCTGCACTATCCGCACATGGTCGAGCGGATGCGGGCCGAGGCCCACGTCGGCCGCGACCACCACGCGGACGAGCCCACACCGATCGACGCGTCCAGTTGATGGGCTGCTGCGGAATCAGGGGGTGAACGCAGCAGCCAAGGTGTCGGTGTTGATCACCGTCACCGGACTCGACCAGCCCGGCGTCACGTCGGCACTGTTCGAAGTGCTGTCCCGGCACCGCGTCGAACTGCTCAACGTCGAACAGGTGGTGGTCCGCCGTCGTCTGACACTCGGTGTGCTGGTCTCGACGGAAGCCGAAGTCGCCGACGGCGATGGCCTGCGCACCGATGTGGAGCAGGCCATCCGCGGCGTCGGCCTCGACGTGACGATCGAGCGCAGCGCCGACACCCCGGTGATGCGTGAACCGTCCACGCACACGATCGTCGTGCTCGGCCGGCCGATCACCGCCGAGGCGTTCGGCGTGGTGGCCCGTGAGGTCGCCACACTCGGCGTCAACATCGACACCATCCGCGGCGTCTCCGACTACCCCGTCACCGGTCTGGAACTGCGGGTGTCGGTACCTGCGGGCGGGGCGTATGCGCAGCTGCAGAAGGCCATGGCGCGGGTGGCGGTCGACGAGGGTGTGGACATCGCCCTCGAGGACTACAGCCTGGCCCGGCGCGCGAAGCGGCTCATCGTGTTCGACGTCGACTCGACGCTCATCCAGGGCGAGGTCATCGAGATGCTGGCCGCCCGCGCGGGTGCCGAGGCCGCCGTCGCCGAGGTGACCGAGGCCGCCATGCGCGGTGAATTGGACTTCGCCGAATCCCTGCACCGCCGCGTCGCGACGCTGGCCGGGTTACCGGCGTCGGTCCTCGACGACGTCGCCGACCAGATCGAGCTCACTGCCGGTGCGCGCACGACGCTGCGCACGCTGCGTCGGCTCGGCTTCCACTGCGGCATCGTCTCCGGCGGGTTCCGGCAGGTGATCGAACCGCTGGCTCATGAGCTGATGATGGACTTTGTCGCGGCCAACGAACTGGAGATCGTCGACGGGAAGCTGACCGGCCGGGTCATCGGCGAGGTCATCGACCGGCCCGGGAAGGCCAAGGCGCTGCGGAACTTCGCGCAGCAGGCCGGCGTGCCCATGGAGCAGACCGTCGCGGTCGGCGACGGCGCCAACGACATCGACATGCTCGCCGCCGCGGGGCTGGGCGTGGCGTTCAACGCCAAACCTGCCCTTCGGGAAGTCGCCGACGCCTCGCTGAGCCATCCCTACCTGGACACCGTGCTGTTCATCCTCGGCGTGACCCGTGGCGAGATCGAAGCCGCCGACGCCGTCGACGGCCTGCTACGCCGCGTCGACATTCCCGAGGACTGAGGCTCACGCCGCCGGGTCACACGCCGCCGGGTCACACGAGGATGCTGCGTGGGTGCGGGGCCGTCGTCCCGGTCACCGCCAGCCACGCCTGCGCCAGCAGTGCGACGGCCTCGCTCATCTGATCCGGCGGCAGCGTGTACGGGATCCGGATGAACCGCTCGAGGGAGCCGTCCACACCGAACCGCGGCCCCGGCGGCACGTCGAGCCCCATCCGCGACGCCGCGGCCGACAGCGCCGAGCTCATCGGCGCCGGCAACCGCACCCACAGCGCCAAACCCCCTCCACCGGGGCAGGGCTGCCAGTCCGGAAGGTGCTCGTCGAGCAGGGACAGCATCCGCTCCCGGCGCGTGCGCAGGATGTCGCGGCGCTCCGGCAACACCTCGTCGGCGATGCGGAGCAGTTCCGCGGCGGCGAGCTGCTCGAGGATCGGTGTGCCCATGTCGATCGACGGACGCAGGGCCGCGATCGAGGCCAGCGTGGACCGGTCGGCGCGGATCCACCCGATGCGCAACCCTCCCCAGAACGACTTGGACATCGACCCCGTGGTGAGCACCAGATCGCTGCGCCGGGTCATCGCCGTCGCGACCGGTGGGGGTACCGGCTGGTCCAGCCACACCTCTGTCATCGTCTCGTCGATGATGGTGCGGGTCCGGGTGTCGGCGATGAGCGCGGCCAGTTCGTGGCGCTGCGCCTGCGGCATCGTCAGCCCGGTCGGATTGTGGTTGTCGGGCACCACGTAGGCAAGGCTGGGCGCGAGCTGCCGCACCGCGGTGTGCAGCGCCCCGAGATCCCAGCCGTCCTCGGTGACGGCTACGGGTACCGGGCGGGCGCCCGCGGTGGCGATCGCGGCGAGCGCTCCGTGATAGGTGGGCTGCTCGACGAGGACGCGGTCACCGGGCTGGGTGTACGTCGCGAGGATCAGCCCGATGGCGTGCAGCGCTCCGGTGGTGATCATGATGTCGTCGGGCTCGGTGGGAAGCCCACGCGCACAGTATGTTTCGGCGACCGCCTCGCGCAGCGACGGCACCCCCTGGAGCTCGACGCCGATGCCGTGAAGGTACGGCGCCAGCTGGTGCGTGGCGGCGGTGAAAGCCGCGAGCACCGCGGGGGCCGGTGCGGCAAGGGCCGCGTTGGCCAGGTTGACCGCACCGCGGGGAGCGCTCGGCGACACCGGTGCGCTCGGTGCCGCCGGCAGGGCGGTGGTGCTGCGCGCCCCGCGCCGGGCGAGTAGATACCCGTCCTCGCGCAGTTGGGCGTAGGCGGCGGTGACCGTCGTGCGCGAGACCCGCAATCGCTCGGCCAGCGCGCGCTCACTCGGAAGCCGCGCACCCACCGGGAGCTTGCCGTCCACGACGAGCATCCGGATCCCGTCGGCCAGTCCCAGATAGACGGGACCGCTCGAACTGGCTGTACGCCAGTTTCCCAATTCGCGGACCAATCGCTCGACATCGAGGGCTCTGGCGGGCGTTTCCAGCATCATTGTGGCCAGTATGGGTCAACTGGCCCTTGAAGAGCAAGCCAATCGAACGAAGAATAGCCACATGACGACAAACTGGATATCTCGGTTGGGAAGTGGCCTTGCTTCTCTCTTCGGTTTTCGGCCGGGGGAGTTCGCAAGCCCCGAACTGGACGCCGATCTGCGCCGGATGCGTAGCGAACTGGACGCGATCAGAATGCGCTTCCCGGACCACTCATAGTGATCCGACGCCTGCCGCGGGCGGCCATACGGGCCGTCGCGCTCCTCGTCGGGCTGGTTCTCTACGGCTTTTCCATGGCGCTCATGGTCCGCGCGGGACTTGGTCTCGACCCGTGGGACGTGTTCCACCAGGGCCTGGCGCGGCGCACGGGCATGACCATCGGGACCGCCACGGCGGTGGTCGGCGTGGCGGTGCTGCTGGCGTGGATTCCGCTGCGCAACCGGGCCCGGGGTGGGGACGGTGGCCAACGTCGTGGTGATCGCGGTGACCGTCGACGCGTGCCTGGCCGTGTTGCCCGACGCGTCGACACTGATGGCGCAGGTGGCCTGGATGCTCGCCGCCGTGGTGCTCAACGCGCTGGCCACCGTGCTCTACATCGGCGCCGGACTCGGGCCCGGGCCCCGGGACGGGTTGATGACGGGACTGGTGGCGAGAACCGGCCGGTCGGTGCGGCTGGTGCGCACCGGGATCGAGGCGACCGTGCTCGCCGTGGGATGGCTGCTGGGCGGGACGGTCGGGGTCGGCACGGTGGTCTACGCCTTCGGGATCGGTCCGCTGGTGCAACTGTTCATGTGGCTGGGTGATTTCGGTGAACGCCGCGGTTTCGGTGCACGCCGCGGTTTCGGTGCACACAGCCGCGCTGAGCGCGACTGCGCACGCCCGAATTGCCGGGGTGCCCCGCAGGTTGCGGAGGCCGCCGAGTACGGCACGATGGTCGGGTGCCCGGAGAAGACGCAGCCGACGGTCAGACCGGCAGTGCCGTCGACGAAGACCTGCTGATCGACTTCGCGAAGGTCAGCTTGCGCCGCGGCGGCCGGACGCTGGTCGGCCCGCTCACGTGGGCGGTCGAACTCGACGAGCGCTGGGTGGTGATCGGACCCAACGGCGCGGGAAAGACGTCGCTGCTGCGCATGGCCGCCGCGATGGAACATCCGTCGTCCGGCACTGCCTACGTGTTGGGTGAGCGGCTCGGCCGCACCGACATGGCCGAGTTGCGCTCTCGCGTCGGACTCTCCAGTTCGGCGCTGGCGCAACGGATCCCACCCGGGGAGGTGGTGCGCGACCTGGTCGTGTCGGCCGGGTACGCCGTGCTCGGCCGGTGGCGGGAGCGCTACGACGACGTCGACTACGGGCAGGCCGTCGACATGCTCGAGAGCGTGGGCGCCGAACACCTGGCTGAACGGGTCTACGACACCCTCTCCGAAGGTGAGCGCAAACGGGTGATGATCGCGCGTTCGCTGATGACCGATCCCGAACTGCTCCTGCTCGACGAACCGGCCGCCGGTCTCGACCTGGGTGGGCGCGAGGAACTCGTCGCGCGCCTTGCCGACCTCGCCGCCGATCCCGATGCCCCCGCGATCGTGCTGGTCACCCATCACGTCGAAGAGATTCCGCCGGGCTTCAGTCACTGCCTGATCCTCTCGGAGGGCAAGATCGTCGACGCCGGCCTGCTGTCCGACGTGCTGACCGCCGAGAACCTGTCGAAGGCCTTCGGCCAGCAGATCGCGCTGGACGTGATCGACGGCCGCTACTTCGCCCGTCGCGCCCGCACCCGTGCCGCCCACAGGAGACGCACATGACCGAATCCGCGGAGAAGCCGACGCGGGAACCGCTCGTAGCGCGGCCGGCCGCCACCGTCATGCTGATCCGGTCCGCCCGCGGCATCCCAGAAGATCTTGAAGTGTTCCTGATGCGGCGCCACGCCGGGATGGAGTTCGTCGCTGGGGTGATGGTGTTCCCCGGTGGCGGCGTCGACGACCGCGATCGCAAGGCGGACATCGCGTGGGCCGGTCCGGGGCCGCGGTGGTGGGCCGACCGGCTCGGGGTCGACGAGAGCCTGGCCGAGGCGCTGGTGTGTGCGGCCGCCCGTGAGACGTTCGAGGAGTGCGGCGTGCTGTTCGCCGGCGCCGCCGACGACCCGGATGTGCTGGTCGACGACGCGTCGGTGTACCGCGAGTCGCGCCTGGCGCTGGCCAACGGGTCGCTGTCGTTCGCGGACTTCCTGCGCACCGAGAACCTGGTGCTGCGGGCCGACCTGCTGCGGCCGTGGGCGAACTGGGTGACCCCCGAGGAGGAGCGCACCCGCCGCTACGACACGTACTTCTTCGTCGGCGCGCTTCCCGCCGGTCAGCGCGCCGACGGCGAGAACACCGAAACCGACCAGGCCGGCTGGATCGCCCCCGAGGAAGCCCTGCGGGACTTCGCCGACGGCCGGTCCTTCCTGCTGCCACCGACGTGGACCCAGCTCGATGCGTTGGCGGGCCGGACGGTGGAGGAGGTGCTCGCCGTCGAACGCCGCATCGAGCCGGTACAGCCCACGCTTGCCGTGCACGACGGCAACTGGGAGATCGAGTTCTTCGACAGCGGCCGGTACAACGCGGCCCGCAACCACCGGGCGCCATGAAAGAGTTCGTCGGCGTCCATTGCAGCGACGAGCAGCCGGGGATCGCCACCCTGCTGCTCTCGCGTCCGCCGACCAATGCGCTGACCCGCCAGGTGTATCGCGAATTGACCACGGCCGCAACGGAAATCGCTGGGCGTGACGATATCACCGCGGTCATCCTGTTCGGCGGTCACGAAATCTTCTCCGCCGGTGACGACGTCCCCGCGCTGCGCACGTTGAACGCGCAGGAGGGCGCGGTCGCCGCCGAGGTGGCCCGCGGGGCCGTCGCCGCGGTGGCGGCGATCCCGAAACCGACCGTCGCCGCGGTGACCGGCTACGCCCTGGGCGCCGGCCTGACACTCGCCCTGGCCGCCGACTGGCGCATCAGCGGTGACAACGCCAAGGTCGGGGCGACCGAGATCCTGGCCGGCCTCGCGCCGGGCCCGGACGCCACCGCGCGACTGGCGCGGGCGATCGGGCTGAGCCAGGCCAAGGACCTGGTGTTCTCGGGCCGCTTCGTCGGGGCCGAGCAGGCCCGCGCGCTGGGCCTGCTCGACGAGTTGACGGCCCCCGACGGCGTCTACGACGCCGCTGTGGCCTGGGCGAGGAGATTCAGGGATTACCCACCGCGGGTGCTGGCTGCCGCCAAGGCCGCCTTCGCCGGTTAGGCTGCCAGCCATGACGAGTATCGACCACACGTCCACCGATCTGCCCGCGTCGAACCCGCACGCGACCGCCGAACAGGTCGAGGCCGCCCGCCACGATTCGAAGCTCGCCCAGGTGCTCTATCACGACTGGGAGGCCGAGTCCTACGACGACAAGTGGTCGATCTCCTACGACCAGCGCTGCATCGAGTACGCGCGGGGCCGGTTCGATGCGATCGTCCCCGACGCCGTGCAGCGGGAGCTGCCCTACGACCGGGCGCTCGAGTTGGGCTGCGGCACCGGGTTCTTCCTGCTGAACCTGATCCAGGCCGGGGTGGCGCGGCGCGGATCGGTCACCGACCTGTCGCCGGGCATGGTCCGGGTGGCGACCCGTAACGGCCAGTCGCTCGGCTTGGACATCGACGGCCGCGTCGCCGATGCTGAGGGCATCCCGTATGAGGACGACACCTTCGACCTGGTGGTCGGCCACGCGGTGCTGCACCACATCCCGGATGTCGAACTGTCGTTGCGCGAGGTGGTGCGCGTGCTCAAGCCCGGCGGCCGTTTCGTGTTCGCGGGCGAGCCGACCACCGTCGGCAACGCGTACGCCCGCAAGCTCGCCGACCTCACCTGGAAAGCCACGGTGCGCGCCATGAAGCTGCCCGGGCTGGAGAGCTGGCGGCGCCCCCAGTCCGAGCTCGACGAGAACTCGCGCGCCGCGGCGCTCGAGTGGATCGTCGACCTGCACACCTTCGACCCGGCCGATCTGGAGCGGATGGCGGCCAATGCCGGCGCCGTCGAGGTGCAGACCGCCAGCGAAGAGTTCACCGCGGCCATGCTCGGCTGGCCGGTCCGCACGTTCGAATCCACGGTGCCGCCGGGCAAGCTGGGCTGGAATTGGGCGAAATTCGCGTTCGGCAGTTGGACCACCCTGTCCTGGGTGGACTCCAACGTGTGGCGGCACGTCGTGCCGAAGGGCTGGTTCTACAACGTGATGATCACCGGGGTCAAGCCGTCCTAGAGTTCGACCTCGAGTCCGTCGCCTACCTGCACGGCGACGAGGGCCGCCTGGCGCTGGACGAGGTTGCGGCACTGCCGCTGACCCCGGCCAGCCTGGTTGCCGACATCGCCTCTGCGCGAACCCGTTTCGCCGAACATGCGGGCATCCTCGTCGAGACGGTGCGGCTGCGCCGCAAGGCGGTGGACAAGCTGCCGGGTACCGCCGGCTGGCTGTTCACCGACGAGGCCCTGCAGCAGGCCACCGCCGGCGCCGTCACTGCGCACCGGGCGCGGCGGCTGTCCGGCGCCCGGGTGCACGACGCGACGTGCTCGATCGGCACCGAGCTTGCCGCACTTGCCGATCGGGCCGAATACGTGGTGGGCAGCGACCTCGATCCGGTGCGGCTGGCGATGGCCCGCCACAACCTCGATACGGATGGTAACGGTGTGCCCCTCCTGCGCGCCGACGCCCTCGCGCCGGTGACCCGTGACACGGTGGTCCTGCTCGACCCGGCCCGAAGACGCGGCGGCAGACGCACATTCGATCCGCGGGCGTACACCCCGCCGCTGGACGCCGTGCTCGACACCTATGCGGGCCGGCACCTCGTCGTCAAGTGCGCGCCCGGAATCGATTTCGGCGCCGTGCGTCGTCTCGGCTTCACCGGTGAAATCGAGATCACCTCCCATGCGGGCAGCGTGCGCGAGGCATGCCTGTGGTCAGCGGGGCTGGCCCCGGCGGGTGTGACGCGCAGGGCGAGTGTCCTCGACCGTGACGAAGACATCACCGACGCCGATCCCGACGACTGTGCGGTGGCGCCGGCGGGCCGCTGGATCGTCGACCCCGACGGCGCGGTCGTGCGGGCCGGGCTGGTCCGCCACTACGCGACCCGGTACGGGCTGTGGCAACTCGACCCCGAGATCGCCTACCTCTCCGGTGATCGTCTGCCCGAAGGGGTGCGCGGTTTCGAGGTGCTCGAACAGGTCGCCTACCAGGAGAAGCGGTTACGTCAGGCCCTCGCGGCCCACGATGCCGGGGCGGTCGAAATCCTCGTCCGCGGTGTCGATGTCGACCCCGACGCACTGCGCCGCAGGCTCAAACCCCGCGGGAGTACCGCCCTGTCGGTCGTCATCACCCGGCTGGGGAGCGGGACCGCAAGCCGGGCAACAGCGTTCATATGTCGGCCGTCACGTTGACCCGCCACGTACGCTGACGGGGATGACACGAGCACTTTCCGTCGCGGCGCTGCTGACCGCCACTGTGCTGTCCGGTTGGGCAGGCACGGGGGTGGCGTCGGCGCAGACCGCGTGCGCCGACCTCGGTGGCGCTCTCAACGCCGAGCAGTCCTGTCAGGTGCACTCCTCGACACCGAGGTACACCGTCGACTTCAGTTTCCCCGCCGGCTATCCCGACGAGCAGGCGGTGTCGGCGTACCTCACGCAGACCCGCGACGGGTTCGTCAACGTCTCGGAGATGCCGGGCTCGCGCGGATTGCCGTACGTGCTCGACGCCAAGGGCACCGCGTATCACTCCGGGTTGGCCCCCCGGGGTACGCAGAGCCTGGTGTTGGAGGTGTATCAGAACGTCGGCGGCGCGCACCCGCAGACGTGGTTCAAGGCGTTCACCTACGACCTCGGGACGCGTGCGCCGATCACGTTCGACACCCTGTTCCGGCCGGGCACCCGCCCGATGGACCTGGTGTTCCCCGCGGTGCAGCGCGACCTGCAGGACAAGACCGGTGTCGACCAGCCCGTGCTGGCCGGTGACGGACTCGATCCGCAGCGATACCAGAACTTCGCCGTCACCGACGACGCGGTGATCTTCTTCTTCGGGCAGGGGGAACTGCTGCCGGAGGCCGCGGGCGCCACGCAGGCGACGGTGCCGCGCGCGGTGCTCGCGCCCATCCTGGCGATCTAGACCTGGGACGACTCCCGGTTCCTGCCCGTCGGTTCGTACGACTCCCAGAAACGGGCGTTGGGGATCTGCAGTGTGACCGGATCGAAAACCGGGTCCAGGCCGGCCTTCTTCTGCTTCTCGTAGTCCCACAGCGCCTTGTACGCGGGTTGCTGGAGGATGATGATGCCGACGATGTTGAGCCACGCCATCAGGCCGACACCGATGTCGCCGAGCACCCAGGCCTCGGTGGCCGTCGAGACCGCGCCGATCACGACCGACACCAGGATCAGTGCCTGAAGCAACATGGTGGCGCTGGCACCGACCGTGCCCCGAATGAACGGGATCTCCACGGTCGACGCCCTGCCGAGGAGGAACCGCAGGTTCGTCTCGGCCATGTAGTAGTAGGCGACCAGGGTGGTGAAACAGAAGAACGCCAACGAGATCGCGACGAACGAAGCACCCGCGCCGCTCCACAGCGTGTCGAAACCGACCTGGGCGAACGCCGGTCCCACCTCGGCATCTGCGGGCAGCGCCCCGCCTTCGGCCAGGACTGCTCCTGACTCGCTCTCGCCTTCGAAGACCCGGTAGGCGCCGGTGGACAGGATCAGGAACCCGGTCGCCGAGCAGACGAACAACGTGTCGACGTACACCGCGAATGCCTGCACCAGGCCCTGTTTGGCCGGGTGGGACACCTCCGCCGCCGCCGCAGCGTGCGGACCGGTGCCCTGGCCGGCCTCGTTGGAGTAGATGCCGCGCTTGACACCCCACATCACCGCCGAGCCGATGATCGCGCCGAAGGCCGAATCGAGCCCGAACGCGCTGGCGAAGATCAACCGCACGATCTCCGGGACCTCACCGGCATTGAGCAGCACGATGATCATCGCGACCACGATGTACACCACCGCCATGAACGGGACCACGATCGAGGCGAACGCCGCGATCCGCTTCACGCCACCGATGATGACGAACGCCAGCACGATGACCGTGCCGACCGCGACCCACCACTTCGACCAGCCCCACGCCGAGGTCATCGCCGACGCCATCGAGTTCGACTGCACGCTCGGCAGTAACAGGCCGCACGCAAGTACGGTGACCGCGGCGAAGATCGCGCCGTACACCTTGAATGCCCCCGCCGCCGCGGTATGGGAGAGCGCGCGGCTCAGATAGTAGGCGGGTCCGCCGCGGTACTCGCCGGTCAACGGGTCCCGGGTCTTGTAGATCTGGCCGAGCGTGCATTCGACGAACGAGGTCGAGGCGCCGAGGAACGCCACCGCCCACATCCAGAACAGGGCGCCGGGACCGCCGAACGCGATCGCGGTCGCCACACCGGCGATGTTCCCGGTGCCGACGCGGCCCGCCAGCGACATGGTCAGCGCCTGGAATGACGACACCCCGGCGGGCGACTTCTCGCCCCTGACCAACAGCCGCAGCATCTCCGGCACCTGGCGTACCTGGACGAACCGCGACCGGATCGAGAAGTAGACCCCGGCCCCCAGACACAGGTAGACCAGGGCGTTGCTCCACACATACCCGTTGACGGTGTCGAGGAACTCGGACAATTCGCGTACTCCTACCAAAATCGGGTCGAGCCGCCCGACGGCGGCCAGGAGGCATGATGTCACGCGCACCGGAGAATTTCTGTTATATCAGCGTCACGACGATGTAAGGTGACGTGAGCAATTGCTCAGGCCCGTAATTATTCCGGCGCGAAGCCGTACACCTGTCCGTCGCTGGTGGCGGCGACCACGCGGCCGTCGTGTCCGAGCGACACCCCGACCGGCCACCCCGTCGCCTCGGGCAGGGGATAGCTGTTGACGGTGCGGCCGTCGCCGGTGTCGAACACCAGCAGGTCCTGGCCTCGCTCCGGCGCCTCGATGACGGTGTAGCCCAGGTGCCCGGCGCGACTCGACGTCGTCAGCGGACCGACGTCCGCACGTGTCCACACCACCTCGCCCCGGTCGCCGTCGTCGCGGATCGCCGTCAGCGTGGCCCCGGGGCCGCCGCCCGCGATGACCAGGCCCTCCGGCGAGACAGAGGGCGGCGTCTGCGGCAGGTAGTCGAGCGGAATCGACCACTTGGCGGCGCCGTCGGAGGTGTCGAGCGCCCAGAGGCGCTCGTCGCGACCGTTGACGTACACCGTCGAGCCGTCCGCGGAGATCACCGGACTGGCCAGCGGCCCCCTCTCCACTGCATCGCTGGTCCATTCGCGGGACAGCAGCGGTGTCTGGCCCGGCCGGTAGCGCAGTCCGACCAGGATGGGTTTGTCGGCGCCGGGCTCCCACAGGCTGAGCACGACGATGTTGCCGGGCGCCGAGAAGGCCGGAGCCGCGGCCACCGGGCATCCGGGCCGCGCGGGCGGGCAGTCGGCGAGGCCTCGTTGCGAGTCGGTCGGGTCGACGCCGGTGACCAGGTCGAGTGGCGTGGCCTCCACGGTGCCGCGGTGGGCATCGAACACCAGCACCTGACCGAGGTGGGTCACCACCAGCAGCTGTCCGCCGGTCATGATCCGCGGGGTGGTCGGCGCGCCGATCACGAGGCGGCGCCAGCGGAACCACTGCGTCGTCGGGAACGACAGGATCGCCCCGGGCTGCCCGACGTAGAGGTTGTCGAACCCGTCGAGCAGTGGGCTGGACCCGGCCGCGCCCTGGCCGATGCGGGCGCACCAGCGCTGACGGGCGTTGTTGTCGGACTCCCAGACCATCAGCGAGCAGCCGGCAGGACTCTGGGCGTTGGCGGCGAGGTAGCCGGTGGAGCCGAGCGCCACCGCGGCGCCGAGGTCACCCTTGACCGACCTGCTCCACTCCAGCCTCAACGCGTCCGGGCCGTCGGCACTGGAGAAGCTGCTGTTGGCGGCGTCACCGTACTGAGCGGGCCACCCCGACCCGGCACGCGGCTCGACCCATGAGGAGGTGTCGCCGCACCCGGCTGACGCACCCACCAGCAGCGCTGAAACCGCCAGCACGAGGAATCGCCGGAACACGGTGTCCTTTCGGTCGCTTTCTGGCCCACGTGAGGGTAACCCGGCCGGTGCGGGACGCTCGCGTAGGCTTTGCGGCCATGACGACGATGTGGGGCGCTCCGCTGCACAAGCGTTGGCGGGGCTCGCGACTGCGTGACCCGCGCCAGGCCCGGTTCCTGACGCTCGATTCGGTGAGATGGGTGCTGGCCAACCGCGCGTTCACCCCTTGGTATCTGGTCCGATACTGGCGGCTGCTGAAGTTCAAACTCGCCAACCCGCACGTGATCACCCGGGGCATGGTGTTCCTCGGCAAGGACGTCGAGATCCAGGCGACGCCGGAGTTGGCGCAGCTGGAGATCGGGCGCTGGGTGCACATCGGCGACAAGAACACGATCCGCGCCCACGAGGGCTCACTGCGCATCGGCGACAAGGTGGTGCTGGGGCGCGACAACGTCATCAACACCTACCTCGACATCGAACTCGGTGACTCAGTCCTGATGGCCGACTGGTGCTACGTCTGCGATTTCGACCACAGAATGGACAGCATCGAGTTGCCGATCAAGGACCAGGGCATCGTGAAGAGCCCGGTGCGGATCGGTCCGGACACCTGGGTCGCGACGAAAGTCACCGTGCTGCGCGGCACCACCGTTGGGCGCGGGTGTGTGCTGGCCGCCCACGCGGTGGTCAAGGGAGAGATCCCGGACTTCTCGATCGCGGTCGGTGCGCCGGCGAAGGTGGTCAAGAATCGCAAGCTTGCGTGGGAGACGTCGGCGGCCCAGCGTGCCGAACTCGCTGCGGCGCTGGCCGACATCGAGCGCAAGAAGGCTTCGCGCTAGCCGAACGGGAACTTGTGCATGCGATGTGGCCGATTTCTCCTGCACAACCTCACACTCGCGCAAAACTCAGCGATCGGGGAGCGCCCGCTCGACGATCGGGAGCCGCGGATGTGGTTCGCGTTCACGGCGTTTGGCGGCGAGGTACACCTGAGAGGTTTCGGCCGCGACGGTGTTCCAGTCGAAGTCCGAGGTGAGCCGGTCGCGCGCCGCGACAGCGCGTTGCTGCGCGGCGGCAGGGTCGTCGAGCACCACGCGGACCGCCGCGGCGAGCGCCGCGACATCCCGCGGCGGGAACGACACCCCGGTCAGCCCGTCGATCACCGCTTCGCCGAGGCCGCCCGCCGTGGAGGTCACCAGCGGAATGCCCGTGGCGGCGGCCTCGAGGGCGACGATGCCGAACGGCTCGTAGTGGCTGGGCAGGACCGCCGCGTCCGCGGTGTGCAGTATGTCGACGAGGCGGTCGTGGTCCAGACGTCCGACGAATGACACGGCCTTGCGCACCTTGTGTTGTCGTGTCTGCTCGAGCAGGAACTCCAATTGCGTCCCGTCGCCGGCGATCGTGAGCGTGGTGCCGGGATGGGTGCGGCGGATCCGCGGCAGTGCGGCGATCGCGTCGTGCACACCCTTCTCGTACTCGAGGCGGCCGAGGTAGAGCAGATGGGCGGGCCCGCTGCGGGTGCGGCGCCGCGCGAACGGCCAACGCTGCGCTTCGATTCCGTTGCGGATGACCCTGATCTCGGGCAGGCCGGGGCCGAACAGTGCGGTGAGCTCGTCGCGCATCGACGCCGAACATGTGATGAGAGAGTCGGATTCACGCACCAGCCACGATTCGACCGCATGCACCTGGCGGCTGATCGGCCCGGACACCCAGCCTGAATGTCTACCGGCCTCGGTGGCGTGGATGGTCGACACCAGTGGCACGTCGAAAAATTCGGCCAGCGTGATCGCCGGATGGGCGACCAGCCAGTCGTGGGCGTGCACCACGTCGGGGCGCCACGGCCGGCCGTGGTCCCTGATCGCCAGACCGGCCCTGATCATGGCGTGGCCCATGGCCAGGGTCCAGGCCATCATGTCGGTGCCGAACCCGAACTCGTGCGGGTCGTGGGCGGCGGCCACCACCCGCACACCCTCGCTGAATTCGTCGGTGGTGGGGTGCGTGCTGGGATCGGTGCTGGTGGGTCGACGGCTCAGCACCACCACGTCGTGACCGGCCGCGGCGAGCGCCGTGGCGAGGTGGTGCACGTGCCGGCCGAGCCCGCCGATCACCACCGGCGGGTACTCCCACGACACGAGAAGTATTCTCACGACGTCACATTCACCGCGGCAGCCGTCGGGCGTCGAGGGCACCGAACAGGCTGTCGGCCCGGTTCCAGCCGTCGGCGAGGCGCTGCGCCTGTTCCCGGCGGCCGGCGCCCAGCGCGTCGGCGATCTCGCGGGTCGCGTGCGCGTGCAGATGTGCGCGGTAGCGGGCGTAGTCGGCGGCAGAGTCCTTGCTCACCATGAACGGCCAGTCGCTCGACACCGTCAGCAGGGTTTCGCGCAGGATCTGATCGGCGACGGTGTCGCGCGGTGTCGGTGTGCCCACCGAGGCATGCTGGGTCAGTGCCTTGTCGACGGTGCTCAGCGCGGTGTCGACGACCTCGGCGTTGAGTTGGACGAAGTCGGCCACCTGGTCGCCGGCCCACACCTGCCAGTCCTTGCCGGAGCCCCAGGAGCTCCGCGGCAGATCGACTGGGTCGCCGACGAATCCGTCGTCCACGGCGTCGGTGAGCGTCCCGACCCGCACACCGGCCTCGGGCAGCGCGCGCAGCACGCGCGCAAGCCATTCCGGACCCTCGTACCACCAGTGACCGAAGAGTTCGGTGTCGAAGGCGGCCACCACGTGCGCCGGACGGCCGATCCGCTCGCTCTCGTCGATCAACCGGCGCCGGACGACCTGCACGAAGTCGGCGACGTGGGCGTCGACGGCGGCATCGGCACGGTCCGGGTCGTACGGCGCTTTGGCCGAAGACGGCACGTTGCGGCCGGTGACGCGCGCCGGCTTCAATCCGGTGACGTGGTCGTGGGTGTAGAAGTCGCGGTAGGCGGCGTGGCCGGGGTATCCGGACTTCGGCGACCACACCCGGTAGCTGACCTGCAGGTCCCGTCCGAACGCCACCACACCGGAGTCGCCGACGGGCCGGCCCAGCGCGGTGTCGCCGTGCAGCGACGGCCCGTCGACCATGAAGTGTCCGACACCAGCCGCGGCGTAGTCGTCCTCCATACCGGGTGCGTACGCGCATTCGGGCGCCCAGATGCCGCGTGGGGTGTGGGCGAACCGTTGCCGGGCGTCGGCGAGCCCTTCGCGCAGCGCGAACTCCCGCAGGCGCGGGTTGAGCAGCGGCTGAAAGGGATGTGCCAGCGGCCCGCCCAGCAATTCGACGGTGCGGGCGTCGACGAGTTCGCGCAGCAGCGGGCTGCCGCCGTGGCGCCACAGCGTGGCGAACTCGTCGAGCGCGTGCTCGGCCTCCCGCAGCTCACGCGCGCCGAAGGCCCGCAACGCCTCTGGAGTGCAGGCCGGGGTGGTGTCGGACGAGGTGCGCAGCGTCGCCGCCTCCAGTGCGCGCAGCTGCCAGTTCGCCAGCCAGCTGTGCATACCGGTCAGGCAGTAGGGGTCGTCGAGCTGGGCGGTCACGACGGGTGTCATCCCGAGAGTGAGCAGATGGCTGCGGCCTTCGGCGGCCAGCGTGCGCAGTACCCGCAGCAGCGGCAGATACGACGCCGACCACGACTGGTAGAGCCACTCCTCGCCGACGGGCCAGCGGCCGTGGTGGGCCAGCCACGGCAGGTGCGTGTGCAGGACGAGGGTGAACAGCCCCGGTACCGCAGGCGCGTCGTCACTCACGGCCGCACCGCGATCGCGACCAGGTCGAGGCTGTCGTCGATATCACGGTCATCCACCAGGTCGAAGTCGTCGGTCCGCACGGCGGCGACGTCGTCGAGCAGAGGCTGCGGCCATGGCGCGTCGGCCACGGCTCGGGCGATCTGCGCGTCGATGATCGAACCGCCGTGCTTGGCGTCCAGTTCGCGCAGCCGCGGACCGTGGAAAACGCCGAGCATCGCCTCCATGCCGAAGCCGGCGTCGGTCAGCAGCTCGGTCAGTTCGGCCGCGTCGAGTTCACGCGTGTGGAACGGGTTGACCGGGGTGTCGCGGCCGGGGGAGAAGGTGATCCGGTTGGGGGTCGACATCAACAGCAGGCCGCCGGGTCGGAGCACCCGCCGGCATTCGCCGACGAATTGTGGCTGATCCCACAGATGTTCGATCACCTGGAAGTTGACCACCACGTCGACGGACGCGTCGGGCAGGGGGAGCGCCGCGAGGTTGCCGTGGCGAATCTCGACCCGGGGATAGCGAGCGCGCACGTGCGCGACGGTCGCCTCGTCGTAGTCCAGCCCGATCACCCGTCGCGCGACCCCGGCGATCAGATCGGCGCCGTAACCCTCACCGCAGCCGGCCTCGAGCACGTCACGTCCGGCGCACCGCTCGGCGAGGCGGGCGTAGACGACTTCGTGACGGCGGAACCAGTAGTTCTCCTCCGCCAGGCCGGGGATCGTCCGCTCACCGGTGAGGGGGAGGGTTTCGTCGCCGCCTCCGCGCGGCCCGGTCACGAATGCGCTCATCGCAGGCAGGCTAACCCAGGCGGCGGGTTCGCGGCCGGTTCGTGAACAGTTCGCGACGGGTTGGCGGTGGTAGGTGAGGCGGGGGCATGAACTTCGACCAGCTATGGTGTTCCTGCAAACCACCTGTAGTTACTGACGAGTAACATGGTGCCAGTTTCACAAACGTGGTAACGGGCCGACCGACGGCCGGCCTCATCGAGGAGGACGAACCATCTCATGACGAACATCGTGGTCCTGATCAAACAGGTCCCTGACACCTGGTCCGAGCGCAAACTCTCCGAGGGCGACTGGACGCTGGACCGGGAAGCCGCCGACGCCGTGCTCGACGAGATCAACGAGCGCGCCGTCGAAGAGGCGCTGCTCATCAAGGAGAAGGAAGCCGCCAACGGCGTCGAGGGCACGGTCACCGTGCTGACCGCAGGCCCGGAGCGGGCCACCGAGGCGATCCGCAAGGCGCTGTCCATGGGCGCCGACAAAGCCGTGCACCTGGTCGACGAGGGCATGCACGGTTCCGACATGGTGCAGACCGGGTGGGCGCTGGCCCGCGCGCTGGGCGCCATCGAGGGCACCGAACTGGTCATCGCCGGCAACGAGGCCACCGACGGTGCGGGCGGTGCAGTGCCGGCCATCATCGCCGAGTACCTGGGCCTGCCGCAGCTGACCCACATGCGCAAGGTCACCGTCGAGGACGGCAAGGTCACCGGTGAGCGCGAGACCGACGACGGCGTGTTCACCCTCGAGGCGTCGCTGCCGGCCGTGGTCAGCGTGAACGAGAAGATCAACGAGCCGCGTTTCCCCTCCTTCAAGGGCATCATGGCCGCCAAGAAGAAGGAAGTCACGACGCTGACGCTGGCCGAGATCGGTGTCGAGTCCGATGAGGTCGGTGTCGCCAACGCCGGTTCCAAGGTGCTGACGTCGACGCCGAAGCCGCCGAAGACCGCGGGCGAGAAGGTCACCGACGAGGGTGAAGGCGGCAGCAAGGTCGCCGAGTACCTGGTTGCCCAGAAGATCATCTAAGACTCCCCGAGACACGAAGGACCGGAAGAAGAAACATGGCTGAAGTACTCGTGCTCGTGGAGCACGCCGAAGGTGCACTGAAGAAGGTCACCAGCGAGCTCATCACCGCCGCTCGCGCCCTTGGTGAGCCCTCCGCTGTCGTGGTGGGCAAGCCGGGCACCGCCGAGCCGCTGATCGACGGTCTCAAAGCCGCCGGCGCGGCCAAGGTCTACGTCGCCGAATCCGACGACGCGGAGAGCTACCTCGTCACCCCGCAGGTCGACGTGCTGGCCGCGCTTGCCGAGTCGAACAGCCCCGCGGCTGTGCTGCTCGCCGCCTCCGCGGACGGCAAGGAGATCGGCGGCCGGCTGGCGGCCCGCATCGGGTCCGGTGTGCTGACCGACGTCATCGAGGTCAAGGAGGGCGGCAAGGCCGTCCACTCGATCTTCGGTGGTGCCTACACCGTCGAGGCCGAGGTCACCGGTGACACCCCGGTGATCACCGTGCGCGCAGGCGCGATCGACGCCGAGCCCGCCGACGGCGCAGGCGAGGTCGTCACCGTCGAGGTGCCGGCCCAGGCCGAGACCGCGACGAAGATCACCAAGCGCGAGCCCGCAGTGGCCGGCGACCGCCCGGAGCTCACCGAGGCCACCGTCGTCGTCTCCGGCGGTCGTGGTGTCGGCAGCGCGGAGAACTTCTCGATCGTCGAGGACCTGGCCGACGCGCTCGGCGGTGCGGTCGGCGCGTCGCGTGCGGCGGTCGACTCGGGGTACTACCCGGGTCAGTTCCAGGTCGGCCAGACCGGTAAGACGGTCTCGCCGCAGCTGTACATCGCGCTGGGCATCTCCGGGGCGATCCAGCATCGCGCCGGGATGCAGACCAGCAAGACGATCATCGCGGTGAACAAGGACGAAGAGGCGCCGATCTTCGAGATCTCCGACCTCGGCGTCGTCGGTGACCTGTTCAAGGTCACCCCGCAGCTGACCGAGAAGGTCAAGGCGCGCAAGGGCTGATCCACCCGACCATCACCACGCGAAACCCCGGCCCCGGCGCCGGGGTTTTTGCGTACCCGGGGTCCGACACAACTCGTCACCGAGCGTGCACGAACACGTCACGCGGTGATTGCCGTCGCGCCGAACAGCTGGACGACGGTGCTGCATATGAGCGCTGTCTCTGTACTGATCGCCGCCGAACACCCCCGAACAACGGACATCCCGCGGTACTCGCTGCTCCTGTCGACCGACCCCGACCTGATCACCGCCGCTCAGCGGCTGCGTCACGACGTGTTCACCTCCGAACCCGGTTTCGCGCTGGCCGGCGCGGCCGACGGTCGAGACGCCGACCGATTCGACGAGTACTGCGACCACCTGCTGGTGCGTGAGGACACCTCCGGCGACCTGGTCGGCTGCTACCGGATGCTGCCCCCAACCGGCGCCGTCGCCGCGGGCGGCCTCTACACCGCCACCGAATTCGACGTTCGGGCACTCGACCCGCTGCGGCCGTCGCTGGTCGAAATGGGCCGCGCCGTGGTGCGCCACGACCACCGCAACGGCGGCGTGGTGCTGCTCATGTGGGCCGGCATCCTCGCCTACCTCGACCGCTGCGGCTACGACTACGTCACCGGTTGCGTCTCCATCCCGGTCGCCGGCGCGCCCGGTGAGCCCCCGGGCACCCAGGTGCGCGGTGTCCGCGACTTCGTGCGGCGCCGTCACGCCGCCCCCGAGCGCTACACCGTGCACCCGTACCGGCCGGTGGTCGTCGACGGCCGCAGCCTCGACGACATCGCGCCACCGGCGCGGGTCACCGTGCCGCCGCTGATGCGCGGCTACCTGCGATTGGGTGCGCAGGTGTGTGGAGACCCCGCCCACGACCCCGACTTCGGCGTCGGCGACTTCCCGGCACTGCTGGACAAGCGGGACGCCGACACGCGTTATCTGCGCCGGCTGAGATCAGTGTCGGCCGCCGGCGACATGGTGAACGGGCTGGTGTCATGACGCTGGTCAACGAGCACGCCTGGCTGCAGCGCGCCACCTGTGACGCCAGTTGCGTCCACGCCGGTGCCGACCGGCCGGGCCGCAGGTGGTGGGTGGCGGTGCGCACCGCGCTGCGGGTCTGCGCGGCGGTGCTGCTGTTCTCCTTCGTGTGGCTGCTGGCGCTACCGCTGCCCGGCCGCTGGCATGTGCAGCGCGCGTACTGCCGGCTGATGCTGTGCAGCTTCGGTGTGCGTATCGCGGTGTCCGGCGGGCCGATCCGCAACCTGCGCGGTGTCCTCGTCGTCAGCGGACACGTGTCCTGGTTGGACATCGTCGCCGTCGGAGCGGTGCTGCCCGGGTCCTTCGTCGCGCGTGCTGACCTGGTGGACTGGCCGGCGCTGGGACCCGTCGTCCGATTGATGAAGGTCATCCCGATCGACCGGGGAAGCCTGCGCCGGCTGCCCGCGGTCGTGGCGGCGGTGACCGAGCGGTTGCGGGCCGGGCACACCGTCGTCGCCTTTCCGGAGGGCACCACGTGGTGTGGGCTGGGGTACGGGCGGTTCCGGCCGGCGATGTTCCAGGCCGCGGTGGACGCGCGTCGCCCGGTGCAGCCGCTGCGCATGACCTACCGGCACCACGACGGGCGCAGGTCAACCGTGCCCGCGTTCGTGGGCGACGATTCCCTGCTGGCGTCGGTGCGGCGGGTGATCACCGCGCGCCGGACCGTCTGCCACATCGGCGTCGAGTCGTTGCAGTTGCCGGGGGACGATCGCCGCGACCTGGCCGCCCGCTGTGAAACGGCCGTCCGCGGGGCCGTGACGGCGCCCCTGGCGACCCACACCCTGGCCGCCTGACCCGGCGATCCGGCCGGTGCCGGCTCGGCGGCTATTCTGGATGGGCCATGACCTCGACGAAGTCGGTCTACCTCGACCACGCCGCCACCACCCCGATGCACCCCGCTGCCATCGAGGCGATGACGGCGGTGCTGACCACCGTCGGTAACGCCTCCTCGCTGCACGGAGCGGGCCGGGTCGCGCGCCGCCGGATGGAAGAGGCCCGCGAGACGCTGGCGCGCCTGCTGGGCGCCCGCCCCTCGGAGATCATCTTCTGCGCCGGCGGGACCGAGAGCGACAACCTCGCGGTCAAGGGCATCTATTGGGCCCGCCGCGACGCCGAGCCGCGACGCAACCGCATCGTCACCACGCCGATCGAGCACCACGCCGTCCTCGACGCGGTGCAGTGGCTGGTGGACCACGAGGGCGCCGAGGTCACCTGGCTGCCGGTGGAGGCCGACGGATCGGTGGCCCCGGCCGCGCTTCGGGAGGTACTGCGCTCCTGCGACGACGTGGCGCTGGTGTCGATCATGACGGCGAACAACGAAGTCGGCACCCTGCAGCCGATCGCCGAACTGGCCGCCATCGCCGCAGAGTTCGCGGTCCCGATGCACAGCGACGCGGTGCAGGCCGTCGGCCAGATCCCGGTGGATTTCGCGGCGAGCGGGCTGTCGGCGATGAGCGTGACGGCGCACAAGTTCGGCGGTCCCACCGGAATCGGTGCGCTACTGCTGCGCCGCGACACGGCCTGCGTACCGCTTCTGCACGGCGGCGGCCAGGAGCGCGACGTCCGTTCCGGCACCGCCGACGTGGCGGGGGCGGTCGCGATGGCGGCGGCGGCCCGGATCGCTGTCGAGGGGTTGGAGGCCTATCGCACGCGGGTGTCGGCGCTGCGCGACCGGTTGATCGACGGCGTGCTGGCGACGATCGACGACACCTACGTCAACGGTGCCCGCGTGGACCGGCTGCCGGGCAACGCGCACTTCACGTTCCGCGGCTGCGAAGGTGATTCGCTGCTGATGCTGTTGGACGCCAAGGGAATCGAGTGTTCGACCGGCTCGGCGTGTACCGCGGGGGTGGCGCAGCCGTCGCATGTGCTGATCGCGATGGGCGCCGACCCGGCGAGCGCGCGGGGTTCGTTGCGGCTGTCGCTGGGCCATACGAGTACCGACGCCGACGTCGACGCGGCCCTCGACGCGCTGCCGGCGGCGGTCGACAGGGCGCGCCAGGCCGCGCTCGCGGCATCGGGAGTTGTTGACTGATGCGGGTTCTAGTTGCGATGAGCGGTGGCGTCGACTCCTCGGTCGCCGCGGCACGCATGGTCGACGCCGGCCATGACGTGGTGGGTGTGCACCTGGCGCTGTCGGCCACTCCCGGCACGTTGCGCACCGGCTCGCGGGGATGCTGCTCGAAGGAGGATGCCGGGGATGCGCGCCGAGTGGCCGACGTGCTCGACATCCCGTTCTACGTCTGGGATTTCGCGGACCGCTTCAAAGAGGATGTGATCGACGACTTCGTCGCGTCCTACGAGCGCGGTGAGACGCCGAACCCGTGTGTGCGGTGCAACGAGAAGATCAAGTTCTCGGCGCTGTCGGGACGCGCCCTGGCACTGGGATTCGACGCGCTGGCCACCGGCCACTACGCGCGGCTGTCCGACGGCCGGCTGCGTCGTGCCGTCGACCACGACAAGGACCAGTCCTACGTGCTCGGGGTGCTGACCGCCTCGCAGCTACGGCACGCGGTCTTCCCGATCGGCGACACCCCCAAAGCGCAGATCCGCGCGGAAGCCGCGGAGCGCGGTCTGGCCGTCGCGGACAAGCCCGACAGCCACGACATCTGCTTCATCCCGTCGGGGGACACCCGGGCGTTCCTGGGTGCGCGGATCGGGGTACGGCGCGGTGCGGTGGTCGACGCCGGCGGTGCAGTGCTCGCCGAACACGAAGGCGTGCACGGGTTCACGATCGGTCAGCGCAAGGGGCTCGGTATCGCCGGGCCAGGGCCGGACGGGCGACCGCGGTACGTCACCTCCATTGACGCCTCGAGCGGGACGGTGCGCGTCGGTGGGGTCGAGGATCTCGAGGTGTGGAAACTCATCGGGGAGCGGCCTGTGTTCACCTCGGGAGTCGCGTTCACGGGCCCCGTCGAGTGCCAGGTCCAGGTGCGTGCGCACGGCGGGCTCGCCGATGCGGTGGCGTCTGTTGATTCCGGCGTGCTGTCGGTGGAGTTGCGGGCGCCGCTGCGCGGTGTCGCGACGGGGCAGACGCTGGTGCTCTACCGGCCCGATCCGTCCGGCGATGAAGTGCTGGCAAGCGCGACGATCAGCGCGGCCGACGGGCGTTAGCTGAGCCCTGTTACGTAACGGGGTGGCGATTCTCGCGCGCGAATCTCGCCGTGGCGTTACTAAGAATCGTGGCGATTTCATCGCTTACGCAAGTGACTGCGGTCCGGCATGGTGACCAAGCCCTAGTTCACGATGCGTCGCCGGCCGCAAGAGCGTGGCGCAGTCGACGGAAAGAACCACCACCCCGATGCCTGCCTCCCGCGCTGCCGCCTCCTGCCCGCATCACCGACCCCACCCGCGCCGACAAGATCCACCCGATCGGTCATGTGGGGCAGTACTTCCAGGTCCCCGGCGTCCACCTGTGTGAACCGTCGTTGCAGCGGACGCCGGTGCTGTACCAGGCGGGCGTGTCGACCCGAGGACGGCAGTTCGGCGCCGAGACGCCGAGGTGGTGTTCATCGGGGCGCCGACCAAGGAGGTGCTGCGTGACGCCGTGGCCGGGCACGTTGCGGCACAAGCTGTTCGGCCGCGGAGAGCGGCTACCCGAAATCCACCGCACGGCGGGCTACCGTCGCGTCTCCCCGGAGGCAGTTCGATGACCACCACCTCGACCGAACGCGTCACCTTCGGCCCGGACCGCCTCACGCGGCTGATCACGGAGATCGCCGAGGGCGCTCTTGAGCGCGAACGAACCGGCGAGCGACCCTTCGCCGTCATCGATCTGGTGCGCGAGTCGCGCCTGGGCGCACTGCGGGTGCCCAGCGCCGACGGCGGCGGCGGAGCGAGCCTGCGCGACCTGTTCGCGACGGTGATCGCGTTGGCCGCGGCCGACGTCAACGTCGCCCACATCCTGCGTGGCCATTTCGCATTCGTCGAGGAGCGGCTGCGGCTGGGCGGTGCTGAACGCAGGCGGGCGATCGACCTTGCGCTGAGCGGGATGATCGTCGGTAATGCGTCGACCGAACTGGGTTCGGCGCCGGCCGGGGCATTCACCTGGCAGACCAAGCTCACCCCCGACGGTGACGGTTACCGGCTCAACGGCAGGAAGTTCTTCACGACCGGCACGCTCTACGCCGACTATGCCGAGGTGCTGGCCAGCAATCCCGAAGGTGCGACGGTGATCGCGCTGGTGCCCACGGATCGGGCCGGCGTGACCGTGCTCGACGACTGGGACGGTATGGGGCAGCGCGCCACCGGTACGGGGACCGCGATTTTCGACGACGTCGCCGTGTCGGCCGACGAGCTGTTGCAGTTCGCGCCGCCGGACGCCGACACCGAGCCGCCGGCGCTGTACCTGTCGGGTGCGTTCTTCCAGCTGTATGTGACGGCGCTGGAAGCCGGTGTGCTGCAAGCGCTTCGGGATGACGCGGTGGCGCATGTGCTCCAGCGGCCGCGCAGCTTCGCATGGGCGCCGACTACTACGCCCGCCGATGACCCGCTGTTGCAGCGGGAGATCGGAGAAATCGCCGCGGCGGCATACGCATCGGAGGCGACGGTGCTGGCGGCGGCCGACGCGCTGGCGGCCGCGTTCGACGCCGATGTGGCCGGCACCGATCCTGGTTTGGACCTGGCGCACGAGGCGTCGCTGCGGGCGGCCGCGGCCAAGATCGTGGTCGACGGGCTCGCGCAGAAGTCGGCGTCGCAGATCTTTGACGTGGGCGGCGCGTCGGTGGTGCGGCAGGCCCACCTGCTCGACCGGCACTGGCGCAACATCCGCACGCTGGCGTCGCACAACCCGACGTCGTACAAGGCGCAAGCGCTGGGTGCCTACTACGTGCGGCAGACGCGGTTGCCGGGGAGCGGCTACTTCTAAAGGGCTTCGCCCGCGAAACAGCATTCCCGGCTGTCAAGGTGTCGCCTTGACGACCGGGAATGCTGTTTCGCGCGGGGCGCTACCTGGCGCCTTGTCACGAATACGCCCGCGCCTGCAAGTGCGCGAACACGCTTTCATCGGAGCTGCCCCGCGACGGGAAGTAGACGAATAGTGTCTGACCGGGTGCGCCGTCGACGCTGAAGGCTTCAAATTGCAGCGTGATGACGCCAAAGTCCTTGACGGCGAAGCGTTTCTGGCCAATGGTGCGGGCGTAGACGTCCTGGGTGGACCACAGCTTGGCGAAAGTGGCGTCTTCGGTGGTGAGGTACTCGATGAGCCCCCCGACATCACCGTCAGGGTAGGCCGCGGACGCGGTGCGCAGCCCGGCGACGACCTGGCCGGCGATGATGTCCCAGTCGGGGTAGGTCTCCTTGGCGCGCGCGTCGAGGAAGGTGAAGACGGCGAGATTGCAACCCGGGCTCCATCCTGGGTTGATGCGCTCGGCCAGTTCGGTCGCGGCGAGGACGTCTCGGCGGGCGTTGACCACGAAGGCCGGGAAGGCCGACCACAGCGCGAGCAGTTCGCTCACACCGGGCCGAACGGCTTCGGCCATTGGGCGGCCCCTGGTGGCGCGCCGAGATGCCGGAGAACCCAGGCGGTGCAGATGGTCTCGTTCGGCGGTGTCCAACCGCAGCGCGTCGGCGATGGCGTCGAGCACCTCGGGTGAAGGGTGGCGGTCGCGGCCCTGCTCGAGGCGGGCGTAGTAGGTGGCGCTGACGCCGGCGAGGGTCGCCAGCTCTTCGCGGCGTAGCCCTGGCACGCGACGGCGGCCGAGCAGGACCACTCCCGCCGCAGCCGGGTCGACCCGTTCACGGCGACTACGCAGGAACGACCCCAGGGAGTGGATCTCTGCTTCCATCCCCTCATCGTAGGGGCGTTTCGCGCGGACACTAGCCCTGCTAGCACCACCCTTGACAAGGCGTGGCGCCGCCGTGCGGACGGTGGCCACCATGGAAAACATGACTTCACCGATTGATGTGCACTCGCCCGTCTGGCTCATCACGGGATGTTCGAGCGGCCTCGGCCGAGCCCTGGCCACCCACGCCCTCGAGCGCGGCGACCGCGTCGCCGTGACTGCCCGGAATCGGGATGCCGTCACGGCGCTGGCGCAGGCGTACGGTGACCGCGCACTGCCGCTCACACTCGACGTCACCGATCCGGTATCGGTCGGCGCTGCCGTGGCCGAGACCGAGGGCGTCTTCGGGCGGATCGACGTCCTGGTGAACAACGCCGGTTACGGATATCTGGCTGCCATCGAAGAGGGCGAGGACGCGGCCGTGCGCCGACTCTTCGACACCAATGTGCACGGCGTGACCACCGTCTTGAAGGCGGTGTTGCCCGGCATGCGGGCCCGCCGAAGCGGCCGCATCCTCAACGTGCCGTCGTTCGGCGGGTTGGCCGCCTTCCCCGCCACGGGCTACTACCACGCAACCAAGTTCGCTCTGGAGGGCCTGTCGGAGTCCCTCGCTGGTGAGCTCTCCCCGCTAGGCGTCCACGTCACGATCGTCGAGCCGGGCGGGATGCGCACCGACTGGGCCGGCGCCTCGATGCAGCAATCACCCGTGCGCATCGCCGACTATGACGACACGGCCGGCAAGCGTCGAGAGAGCACGCTGGCGGTGTCGGGCAATCAGCCCGGTGACCCCGCGCGAGCGGCATCGGCCATGGCGGCAGTCGTCGACGCCGCCGAACCGCCGCTGCGTCTGTTGTTGGGTTCCGACGCACTCGGTGGGGTTCGCGCGCGTTTGGATCGCCTCCGCGCCGAGGTCGACGCCAATGAGGCGTTGACCGTCAGCGCCGACTGGCGTTCCCCGTGACGCGCCCAGCTCGGCACCACCTCGAGCTGGCCACGTCGGCCAATCTGCCTGCCGTTCGGTGCCTTTGGCCGAATTCGCGGCCGTAATCGGTACACCCGGTTGCTTTTCGGATGAGTCCCGCAGTCGTCAGCGGGGCGCAATCAACAGTTGCTGCTATTGAGGAGTGGTCATGCGTTTCATCTTCGACACCGACGAATCGTTCTCGTTCGAGACATTGCGCGCGGTCGGGTACAGCGTCTACGGGGGAGCTGACATCGGCGAGGTCATCACCACCGCGGAGCGGATCACGCCGATGGACTGGGAGTCCTGGTATCGCGAATGGCGGGGTCTTGCCGACCGGATCGCGGCCATCGCCGACGAGTGCGCCGCAGGTGGGCACGCGGTGAGCGCCGCCGGCGCCTACCTGCGGGCCTCCAACTACTACCGGACCGCGGAGTTCTTCCTTCGCGATGACCCCCGCAACGATCCGCGGGTCGCGGATACCTCCGCCCGCGCCATCGAAACGTTTCGAAGCGCAGCGCACATTCAGGGGCGGTGGGAACGGGTGCGCATTCCCTACGAGGGGATCCTGCTGGAGGGTTACTACCTCAACGTCAGCGGAGATGATCCCGGGCCGACGTTGTTGGCGCACGGGGGTTTTGACTCGACAGTCGAGGAGATGTTCTACGCCGTCGGGGAGGCCGCGGGCCGATACGGGTGGAACTGCCTGATCTTCGAGGGCCCCGGGCAGGGATCGGCCCTGCGCGTGGAGCATCTGCCCTTCCGGTACGACTGGGAGGCTGCGGTCACCCCCGTGCTGGACTTCGCCCTCACTCTGCGCGGGGTCGATGCCGATCGCGTCGCGCTTCTCGGGATGAGCATGGGCGGCTACCTGGCACCGCGCGCGGCCGCGTTCGAGCACCGGCTCGCCGCATGCATTGCCTACGACGGCATCTTCACCTTGCCTCCGGGCTTGCCGCCCAAGCCCGAACCCGACGATCACGATGGGTCGAAGCGGGTCGCGGCGATGGACGCCATGCTCGCCGAGCGAACGACATTGCCGTCCTCGCCGCGATGGGCACTGTCGAGCGCGCTGTGGGTCTTCGACGTCGCGAACGCCCGAGAACTGCTCGACGAAGTCGACAAGTACGACCTCACCGACGTCGCGGCTCAGATCCGCTGCCCGACGCTGGTGTGCGACGCCGAACACGACCAGTTCTTCCGCGGGCAGCCGGCTGCTCTCTACGAGGCCCTGCGGTGCCCGAAGACCTTCCTGGCGTTCACGGCGGCCGAGGGTGCCGGCGAGCACTGCCACGAGGGTGCGCTCACCTTGTTCCACCAGCGGATGTTCGACTGGCTCGACGACACGGTCCGGGCCTGAGCGGCCGAAGGAATCTGATCGAAGTCCATCCGCCGCCACTCGTAGGAGCCGTAACCCGTGACGCCCTCTGCCGAACGAATCGATGTGCACACCCATGTCATCCCACCCTTCTGGGGAGAGGCGTTGCCCGGCTGCGGCGGTGATCCCTCCGGCTGGACACTGCCGTCGTGGAGTCCCGACGCCCATCTGAACTTCATGGACCGGAATCAGATTGCTACGAGCATCCTGTCCCTTTACTGCACCGAGCGTCGTGGGTTGGCCGGATGATCGGCGTTGTTCGATGGCTCGCCGCGTCAACGAATACGTGGGCACACTGGTCGCCGAGCGACCCACCCGCTTCGGCAACTTCGCGACGCTGCCGCTGCCTGACGTAGACGGCGCTGTCTCCGAGGCGCGCTTCGCCCTCGAGGAGCTCAATGCCGACGGCGTGGTTCTGCTGAGCAATTGCGACGGCGTCTACCTCGGTGACTCGCAATTCGCGCCGCTGTGGAGCGCGCTCAACGAGCACTCCGCCGTGGTGTTCATTCATCCCGGCCACCCGCTGATCCCCACACTCCCTGACGTGCCAGGCCCGTTGGTGGACTACCCCTACGACTCGACCCGCACGGCGGTGCACATGGTGTTCAACGGAGTGCTCGACGACTACCCGCGCCTCAAGGTCATCCTCTCGCACGCCGGCGGGTTCCTTCCCTATGCGGTCACGCGGTTCTGCCTGCTGCAATCCGGACTCGATCAGCAGGGCCCCTCGGCGGATGCACTCGAAGCGACGTTCAAGAGGTTCTACTTCGACACCGCATTGTCGTCCAGCGCAGACGCCCTACCGAGCTTCCTCGCGTTCGCCGATCCCGCCCGCATCCTCTACGGCAGCGACTTTCCCTACGCCCCAGAGTTTGTGGGCACGCGGTTCACCGAGTTACTCGACGCTGGAGCCGGCGAGCAGAGCGCGGCGATAAATCACGACAACGCGGCGAGGCTGTTCCCTCGGCTGGCCTACAGAAGGCTGTGAGTCCGACAGGCGCCTTCGCACGTCACGTCGTTGGTGACTTTCTCGACCCCGTGGCAACTCCTGCCTGGGTCAGCTGCTGGTCGACGGTCTCGCAGGCAAGCCGCGCTGTGGACCGCAGCTGACCCATTGACGACCCACCTCGACTCAGCACAGCCAACGATTGGATCACGGCGACGACGAATGTCGCTAGTTCGTCGAGCAGCGTCGGATCGCTGTGGGTGACATCGAGGGCAGACCTGGCCCGCGCGTACTGCTTACCGAGGAGATCCCGCACGCATGTTGCACTATCGGAGGCCAATAGTGGTGACTCGATGGCGGATTGGGCGACCAAGCACCCGTCCGGAACGTCGGGGTCGGCGATGCGGTCCAGTACGACGTCCAGCATTGCTCTGACCGCTGCCACCGGATCGGTGCGAGCACCGGCGAGCGCCGCGTCGAAGCGGGCGCTGTAGATGGCGGAATACCTTTCGAGTGCCCGCCGAAAGAGCTGGTCCTTGCTGCCGAAGGTTCCGTATAGCGAACCGCGCCCCAAACCAGTTGCGGCGCTGAGTAACTCAAGCGATGAATCGGCGTATCCGCGCTGCCAGAACACCCGCATGGCCTGGTCGACCGCGGTTTCCACATCGAACTGCTTGCGGCCCGACATACGCGACAACTCCTCCCGTCGATCACATCGGAGCCTACTCGTCGTGGAACGACCGGTCCAACAACGACGATCAGCACATCGGCCCGCGATGTTGTACTGTTCAGTCAAAGATGCTTGACATCCACTTGGTGTGGTCGACAGGAGCCCGCGCCGCTGAGGGCGCAGCTCATGAGAGCCAGTACGTCGATGGAGGGAAACGCGATGTCTGATATACGAATTGGGTGGCTGGGTACCGGTCGCCTGGGCACCGCCATGGCGACGAGGCTCCTGAAAGGCGGGACCACGAACCTCGCTGTGTGGAACCGCACCGCATCGAAGGCCGCGGCGCTGGTGGCGGCCGGCGCCGGTCAGGTCGACACCATCGATGAACTGACTGGCTGTGACGTCGTCTTCACCACGGTGATGGCCTCCCCAGACCTGCTTGCCGTCACTCTGGACCCAGGCGGATTGCTGGCCGGCACGACGGCACCAAAGCTGCTCGTGGACTGCTCCACAGTGTCCGAAGACGCGGCCGACCGTGTGCGCAGCGCGGCCGCCGATCGTGGCACCGCAATGCTCTCAGCGCCGGTGAGCGGCAACGCAACTATGGTCGCAGCGGGTCGAGCAGCCATCGTCGCGTCCGGTCCCAAGGAAGCCTTTGAGGCCGCTCGTGGCTATCTGGAAACAATCGCGGCCAGCGTCGTGCACTGCGGGCTGAATGAAGAAGCGCGCCTGGTGAAGTTATGCCACAACCTGTTGCTCGGCATCATCACCGAAGCGCTGGCCTAAGTCGTCACCCTGTCCGAGAAGGGTGGCGTCGCCCCGGCGGCGTTCTTGGACTTCATCAATGGCACCGTCTTGGCGTCCACGTTCATCGAGAACAAGGGCAACGCCATTCGGTCCCGCGACTACGAACCCACGTTCACCTCGCGGAGCCTTCGCAAGGACTTCGACCTCGGATTGGCGGCAGCGCGCGCTCTGGAGGTGCCGCTGCCCTTGGCGGCAGCCACCCACCATCTCATTCAGACCGCGATCGGCTACGGCTACGGCGAGGACGACTACGTGACGCTGTACGAACTCGCAGCGCGGGCAGCCGGAATCGACCGTGAGGAGCAGGGCGCATGACCGTCGAAAGAGGAGAGCGCGCACCGTTGGCGCCATGGGCGATCAACCACGTCGGCGTGACGGTGCCCGACGTATTCGCCGCGATCGACTGGTACGGGAAGGTATTCGGCTTCCGCTGCATCATGGGGCCAAGGCTGCTGGAGTCGACTGGTCACCGCGAAGCAGGGTCCTCGCTGGGCCCGAGCTTTCAGCGCGCGTGGCAGGCGCACCTGCTGAGCGGCAACAACGTCGGCATCGAACTCTTCCAATTCATCGACCCGCCGGTCCGGGACCGAGACCACGACATGTCGATCGACTTCACCCGCCGCGGACCATGGCATGTGTGCATGACCTACCCGGACGTGGCGGAAGCCCTCCGCGTCATCGTGGCCAACGGCGGCGCCATGCTGTCCGAGCCGACGACGTTCGTACCGGGACGGCCCTGGGTCCTCGCCTACGCGGCCGATCCGTGGGGGACAGTTCTGGAGGTCATGAGCCACAGCTACGCCGAGGCCTTCTCCAACTGGCCGCAGCCCGGGCAACTGGAACCACCAACGCTCATAGAACGTCCTTCGAACCCCGGTAGCGCTGCGCCTTGAGTGAACGCTGCTAACCCGGCACGTTGGCGAGGATGTTCGTCATCACGATGTCGGGCACCGATTCGGTGAATGCGCAGAACGTCACCTCGACCAGGACCGCCGACTTCAGGCGGTAATCGCGGCCGCAGTCACCGGGCCGGGTGTGCACCGCATCGGGCGTCGCCGTCCACTCGCCGATATAGGCCGGACCGTAATCGCTTGTCCCGCAACCGTCGACCTGCATGACGAGCCCGTCGAACGCGCGCCGCGCGGTCGGCCCATCGCGATACCCGGCGGCGCCCTGCGAGATCTGGCCACCGTCCGGCGGATTCTGGAACGTCGTCTTGTGGAACTCCTCGACCTCATCGCCGAACGTCTGCGATTCGGCGAACAGCCACGCGCACTGCTCGGGCATCTGTTCCATCAGCGGTTCGATGTCCACCGGGATCTTGCCGTCCATGCTGGGAATGATTGACAGATCCTCACCAGCCCCGGTGATCGCCTGCATCTGCGCCGTCTCGAGAAGCACGGTGTCGACGTCGACGGGGGAGCGGGAGTCGTCGTCGAGGCCGGGCACCGGCCGGACCGCGGTGCCGCCGACCATTGACACGCACCCGGCGGTGAGCACGGCTGCAGCGGCCGCCAGCAGCGTCCTGGCCTGTGCGGTCATCGCCGTCCCCTTCCTGAAGACGAGCCTAACCGCGTCGCATACTGTGCACCGGGTGACTGTTTACGCCGCCGCGACCGGCATCGGATCCTGGCCCGGAGCGAACCCGCGGGAGGCGGCCGAAGTCGTCGTCGGCGAGTTGCACACCCTGCCGCACCTGGTGGAACTCCCGTCCCGGGGGATCGGCGCCGACATGATCGGCCGCGCCGGAGCGCTGCTGGTCGACATCGGGATCGACATCGTCCCCCGCGGCTACCGCATCGCCCACGGTCGCAGCTCCGCGGTCCGCCGCGCCACCAGCCTGCTCGACGAGGACGTCGACGCGCTCGAGGAGGCGTGGGAGAAGGCCGGTCTGCGCGGCTCCGGCCGCACCGTCAAGGTGCAGGCGCCCGGGCCGATCACACTGGCCGCCGAACTCGAACTCCCCGGCGGCCACCGCGCGCTCACCGACCGCGGCGCCGTGCGCGATCTGGCGGGCTCCCTGGCCGAGGGTGTGGCCGTGCACCGTGCGGAGGTGTCGCGCCGGCTCGACACCCCGGTCGTCGTGCAGTTCGACGAACCACTGCTGCCGGCAGCGCTGGCCGGCCGCCTCACCGGGGTGACGAGCTTCTCCCCGGTGCATCCCGTCGACGAGGTGGTGGCCACCCAACTGCTCGACGACTGCGTCGCCCGCGTCGGCGGTGAGGTGGCGCTGCACAGCTGCGCGGTCGGACTACCATGGAAATTGTTGCAGCGCAGTCAAATCCAAGCCGTGTCGGTGGACGCCGTCACGCTCACCCCCGAAGACCTCGACGGTATCGGCGAGTTCGTGGAGTCGGGGCGCACGGTGCTGCTCGGCGTCGTGCCGGGCACCTCACCAGCGGCGCGGCCGTCGGTCGAACACGTCGCCGGAACGGCGGTGTCGCTGACAGACCGCCTCGGCTTCCCCCGCGCCGTGCTGCGTGAGCGCATCGGTGTGACCCCCGCCTGCGGGCTGGCCACCGCCACGCCGGAGTGGGCCCGCATCGCGGTCGAACTCACGCAGAAGACCGCTGACGCGTTCGCCGAGGACCCCGACGAGATCTAGTGGCGCCTTCGCGTCCGTCGATCATTTCCTGCCAGCGGTCGGTCAATCACTGCCAACGGGATGGAAGCCGCTGACCTGCAGGTTATTGCAATCAGACCGGCCAGGAAAACCCTCCAGACCGAACGGACACGAAGAGGTACGAAAATGAACAAGTTCGGATTCGCCACCATCATCGCCGGCGGACTGGCCACCGGATTCCTGGCCTTCGCCGCCCCCGCCCAGGCCGCCCCCGCCGGGCCCGGCAACGCCCAGGACGGCATCAGCTCGCTCGACGACCGCGGCTACGAGGTCCGCGTCAGCCAGCAGGGCATGAACAAGCCCCTCGACCAGTCCAGCATCGTCTCGGTCCGCTACGACAACGACGACCGCGTCGTCTACGTCACCACCCGCTGACCCAGCTCAACGCCCGCGAGACTGCGGTGAGATCACCAAAACCGTCGAAACGGTGATCTCACCGCAGTTTCGGCGTAACGGAGAGCCTCAGCGGCGGAGGTCTTTCCGCAGGATCTTGCCCGCCGCCGACTTCGGGATCGCGTCGATGAACTCGACCTTGCGCACCTTCTTGTACGGGGCGACCTGACCGGCGACGAAATCCATCACTTCCGCCTCGGTGAGCGACGCGTCGGGTTGGCGCACCACGAACGCCTTCGGCACCTCTTCGCCGGATTCTGTGTCGACGACGCCGATCACGGCCGCATCGGCGATCGCATCGTGGCTCAGCAGCACTGCCTCGAGTTCGGCGGGCGGCACCTGGTAACCCTTGTACTTGATCAGCTCCTTGAGCCGGTCGACGATGTAGACGCAGCCGTGCGCGTCCACCTGGGCGAGGTCGCCGGTGTGCAACCACCCGTCGTCGTCGATGGTCTCCCGGGTGGCCTTCTCGTTGTTGAGGTAGCCGGCCATCACGTTGGGGCCGCGGAACCACAGCTCACCGGTCGCGCTCATACCGCTTGTGGGAACGTCGATCTCGGCACCGGTTTCCGGGTCGGTGAGCCTGCTCTCCGAATTCGGCACGGTCCAGCCGCTCGACGCAAGAGGCGCCACGGTCCCGACTAGTGCGGTGCCGCCGTCGAACGGCGTGACATGGCTGACCGGGCTGAGCTCACTCATCCCGTAGCCCTGCACCACCGCACAGCCCAGGCGCTCGGCGACCGCGTGGCCGAGGTCCGCGTCCAGGGGTGCGGCCCCGGACATGATGCCCTGCAGCGAGGACAGGTCGTACTCGTCGATCAGCGGGTGCTTGGCCAGCGCGACGGCCACCGGCGGCGCGATGAACGCGTAGGTGCACCTGTGGTCGGCGATGTTGGCGAGGAATTCGGTGAGGTCGAAGCTGGGCATGATCACCAGCGCTGCCCGGGCGTGCAGCGCCGCGTTGAGCAGCACCGTCATCCCGTAGATGTGGAAGAACGGCAGCACCGCCAGGATGCGGTCGTCGGCGGTCATGCCCTGCACGGGACGGATCTGCGCGACGTTGGCCACCAGGTTGCGGTGGGTGAGCATGACGCCCTTGGGGTTGCCGGTCGTGCCCGAGCTGTAGGGCAGCACCGCCAGGTGCGTGGCCGGGTCGAAGCTCACCTCCGGCGGCGCAAGGCCCGGGCCGAGCAGGTCCGCGGCGTTGGGGTGTCCGTCAGCGGCAGCTCCGGGGCCGTCGAGCACGATCACGCGGTCGTCGGCGAGTCCGGCGGCGGCGGCACCTTCGGCGGCCTGCGCCAGCAGCGGCGTGACGGTGACGAGCATCGTGGCTCGGGAATCGGTCAGCTGCTTGGCGACGTCCTTGGCGGTGAACAGGGCGTTGATCGTGGTGGCCGTCGCGCCGGCGCGGAGGATGCCGTGGAAGGCGATCGCGAAGGCCGAGCTGTTCGGTGCGTGCAGGCCGACGACGTCACCCACCCCGATACCGCGGTCGGCGAGCGCGCCGGCGAAGGCGTGGATGCGGGCGAGCATCTCGCCGTAGGTCAGCTGGTCGCCGGAGCGGGTGTCGATCAGGGCGACCCGAGCGGCGTCGGTGTCGCTGAGGTCGTTGAACAGGTAGTCGTAGACACTGGTCGTCGGGATCTGGACGGCGGGGTACGGGCTGGCGAAACTCATGGTGCCCCGATCGAACCACGAGCGGCGCCACGCGCGGTCAGGGTCCGTCGAGTTGCTTGACCAACCGGCGTGGCGCGACCAACCGGAACGAGGCGTCGATGAGTTCGCGGACCTCGTCCCAGTCGACGTCGGCCCGGTCGAAGTCCAGCCCCAGCCAGCCCGACGGGCCCAGGTAGGCAGGCAGGAAGAAGCGGTCGTCGGCCTGCAGCGCCTCCCGGTCGGACTCGTCGACCTTGACCAGCACGCAGTGCGGCACGGTGGTCATCTCACCGGTCTCCTTGGTGCTGCCGCCGTACATCGCGAACATCTTCGACACGAAGAAGCACGGCCGTCCGTGTGAGACCTTCTCGTAGGCCTCGGGATAACCCAGCGCGATCGCCCGCACCTCGGCCAGCCCGGGATCGTGGTCGCGAAACATGATCGGATGCGGCACAACTCCAGGCTAAATCGTGTCGGTGCAGCGCGATAGCCTTCCTACGTGAGCTCGAAAGACGCCGAGGCGGCGCTGGCCGAACAGGCTGAGGACGCACTCGATGCCGACCTGCGCCGCGAATGGCAGGAGCTGGCCGACGAGGTGCGCGAGCATCAGTTCCGCTACTACGTGCGCGACGCACCGATCATCACCGACGCGGAGTTCGACACGTTGCTGCGCCGGCTGCAGGCCCTCGAAGACCAACACCCAGAGCTCCGCACGCCCGATTCGCCGACCCAGCTGGTCGGTGGCGCCGGGTTCGCCACCGATTTCACCCCCGCCGAACACCTCGAGCGGATGTTGAGCCTGGACAACGTGTTCGACCCCGACGAACTCGCCGCCTGGGCGGGCCGGCTCAAGAGTGAGATCGGGGAGGGCGCCCACTATCTGTGCGAGCTCAAGATCGATGGAGTGGCGCTGGCCCTGGTGTACCGCGACGGGAAACTCGAGCGGGCCGCCACCCGCGGTGACGGCCGCACCGGCGAGGACGTCACGCTCAACGCCCGCACCATCGAGGACATCCCGGAGCGGCTCACCGCCTCCGACGAGTTCCCGGTGCCCACGGTGCTCGAGGTGCGCGGGGAGGTGTTCTTCCGGATCGCCGACTTCGAGGAGCTCAACGCCGGGTTGGTCGCCGAGGGCAAGGCGCCGTTCGCCAACCCCCGCAACAGCGCCGCGGGTTCGCTGCGGCAGAAGAACCCGGCGGTCACCGCGCGGCGCAACCTGCACATGATCTGCCACGGACTGGGACGGATAGAAGGTCCTGCGGGGTTCCCGTTCACAACGCTGCACGATGCGTACCGAGCGCTCAAAGACTGGGGTCTGCCGGTCTCCACGCACACCACCCGGGTGCAGGGCCTCGACGCGGTGACCGAGCGGATCGCCTACTGGGGTGAGCACCGCCACGACGTCGAACACGAGATCGACGGGCTCGTGGTCAAGGTCGACGACGTGTCCCTGCAGCGCAGGCTCGGCTCGACCTCCCGTGCTCCGCGCTGGGCGGTGGCGTACAAGTATCCGCCCGAGGAGGCGCAGACCAAGCTGCTCGACATCCGGGTCAACGTCGGCCGCACCGGCCGTGTCACCCCGTTCGCCTACATGGAACCGGTGAAGGTGGCCGGTTCCACAGTCGGGCTCGCGACGCTGCACAACGGCTCAGAGGTCAAGCGCAAGGGTGTGCTGATCGGCGACACCGTCGTGATCCGCAAAGCCGGTGACGTGATCCCCGAGGTGCTCGGCCCGGTGGTCGATCTGCGGGACGGTTCCGAGCGCGAGTTCGTGATGCCCACGCACTGCCCCGAGTGCGGCACCGAACTGGCCCCCGCCAAGGAGGGCGACGCCGACATCCGCTGCCCGAACTCGCGCACCTGTCCCGCGCAGTTGCGGGAGCGGGTGTTCCACGTCGCCGGCCGCGGCGCGTTCGACATCGAGGGCCTGGGCTACGAGGCGGGCATCGCGCTGCTGCAGGCCGGGGTGCTCACCGACGAGGGCGATCTCTTCACCCTCACCGAGGACGACCTGCTTCGCACGTCGCTGTTCACCACGCAGAAGGGGGTGGTGTCGGCCAACGGCAGGCGGCTGCTGGCCAACCTCGGTAAGGCCAAGGCCCAACCGCTGTGGCGGGTGCTGGTGGCGCTGTCCATCCGCCATGTCGGGCCGACGGCGGCGCGCGCGCTGGCCACCGAGTTCGGCAGCCTCGACGCGATCATCGAGGCCTCGGAGGAACAACTCGCCGCTACCGAGGGGGTGGGCCCGACCATCGCGGCCGCGGTCAAGGAGTGGTTCACCGTCGACTGGCACTGCGCGATCGTCGAGAAGTGGCGCGCCGCGGGGGTGCGGATGGCCGACGAACGCGATGCCAGCATCGCCCGGACGTTGGAGGGGCTCTCGATCGTGGTGACGGGGTCGCTGCCCGGGTTCTCGCGTGACGAGGCCAAGGAGGCGATCATCGCCCGCGGCGGCAAGGCGGCGGGGTCGGTGTCGAAGAAGACCGCGTACGTCGTCGCCGGAGACGCACCCGGCTCGAAATTCGACAAGGCCGTGGAACTCGGTGTGCCGGTTCTCGACGAGGACGGGTTCCGTCGCCTGCTGGAGAACGGGCCCGAGGAGCCGGCGGACTAGCGATAGCCCTTCCGGATGTCGTCGACGACGCGGGGGTGCTCCAGGGTCGACGGCTCCAGGTGCCGGCGCGCCACGTCCGCGGAGAACACCGTCGCGGCGTCGAGCACCTCCTGGTTCAGAAACCGCAGCGGCCCAACATGATCGGGCACGGTGGGCGTCGGGGGCGTCGACCCGCGACGGGCCAGCGCGAAACCCCAGTCCCCGAATGTGGGCACATGCACGTGGTACGGGGTGACCGCGAAACCGGCGGACTCGATCGTCGACACGGTGCGCCAGAACGCCGTCGGCGTCGAGTACGGGCTGCCCGCCTGCACCACCATCAGACCGCCGGGCGCCAGCGCCCGCGTGACCAGAGCGTAGAACTCCGTCGAGTACAACCGGCCCAGCACCGGATTGTCCGGGTCGGGCAGGTCGACGATCACGGCGTCGAACGTCCGGTCGGCCGTGCGCAGCCAGTTCATCGCATCGCCGACCACGACGGTGACGCGCGGGTCGTCGAGGGCGCCACGATTGGTCTCGTGCAGCGTCGTGCGGGCCAGGCTGATGACCGCCGGATCGAGCTCCACCTGAGTGATTTCTTGAATATCTTTCTGACGCAACAACTCCCGGGCGGCCAGCCCGTCGCCACCGCCGAGTATCAGCGCCGAGCGGACGCCGTCGCCGAGTGCGGGGTAGACCAGGCTCTCGGTGTAGCGGAACTCGTCGCGGGTGGAGAACTGCAGACCGCCGTCGAGGTAGAGGCGCATGTCGTCACCGCGTTTGGTGACGACGATCTCCTGGTACGACGAGCGGGCGAACGCGACGATGGGGTCGGTGTAAAGCCGCTGGCGTGTGGTGGTTTCGATGTCGTCGGCGCGGATCAGCAGTGTGACCAGCAGCGCCAGGGCGGCGGTCAGCACACCGAGCGCGACGCCCAGTTGCCGGCCGGAGACGATGTGGCGCAGCAGGAACACCGCGACGACGGCCGCCGCGACGAGGTTGATGACGCCGGTGGCGGCCGCACCGCGGATCATGCCGAGGTGGGGGAGCAGCAGGAACGGCCAGAACAAGCCGCCGACGAGCGCGCCGAAGTAGTCGGCGGCATTGAGGTTGGCCAGCACGCGGCCGCTGTCGGCGGCGCCGGCGGTGCGTCCGCGTTGCAGCAGCGTCATCAGCAGCGGGACCTCGGCGCCGACGAGGCCGCCGATCAGCGCCGTGCCGACCACCAGCACCCATGTCGAACCGCCGATGAATGCGAACGTGACGTAGAGCGCGGCGGCCGAGAGACCGCCGATGACCCCGAGCAGCGTCTCGACGGCGACGAACGCGATCGCGGCGTGCCCCAGCAGGGGTTTGACCGCCAGCGCGCCCGCGCCCAGCGCCGCCACGTAGCCCGCGACGATCAGCGACGTCGCGACGATCCCACCGCCGTGCATGCTCGACGAGAGGGTCAGCAGCGCCAGTTCGTAGACCAGACCGCAGGCGGCGCAGGCGGCGACGGCGGCCAGCAGCAACGCCCGCCACCGGGTGGTGGGCCGGTCGGTCGCCGGGTCGGCGGCTGCGGGTTCCGTCGTGGTCATGAGTCCGTCGCCGTCATGAGTCCGTCGCCGTCATGAGAGCGCGGCGGCGTTCACCCCTCCCACCGCCAGCAGGACGACGGCCGTCGCGATCGCCGAGGCGTGCAGCCGTTCGGCCTCGATCAGGTCGCGGAAGCGCCCCGGCACCAGCACTTCGAGCACCACCAGCGCCACGCCCTGCAGCAGCACCCCGACGATGCCGTAGACGGCGGCGTCGACCAGCCCTTGGGCGAGCTCGCTCGAACTGGCCACGATCGCGGTGGCCACCACGATGGCGAGTGCCGCGTACATCCCCGAGGCGACCACCACCGCATTGGGCCGGGACTCGACGAACACCAACCGGCGCAGATTGCCGGGGGTGAGCAGGTCGACCAGCGCGAACCCGGCCGCCAAGACCAGTGCCCCGACCACGAAGTAGAGGATCGCAGCCACCACGTTCTGCGCGAGGCTCTCACCGCTGATGGTGCCGAACTCAACGGCCAGGTACATCGGATTCTCCTTCGTGGGGGGTGTCACTTCGAACCGTCGGGACCGCCCGGGCTGCCGCCCGACCCACCGGACGGTGAACCGGGGAAGAAGCCGGGACCGAGAAAGATGAACCCGCCCGAGCTGTAACGGGCGCCGAGGTCCTCGACACGGATGGTGCAGGGCCGGGTGCCGTCGGGGCCGACGATGACGACCTCGTCGTCGTAGCGCAGATACGTCACGCCGCGGTCGGTCATCCGGGCCTCGGGCGGAACCTGGGCGGCCAGTTCGTCGGCCACCGCGCTCGGTGACCCGGTGCACGTGTAATTGGTGCCGTCACCGTCGGTGCGGTACTGCGCGTAGTTCTCGGCGACGTGGTCGCGGATGTTGCCGCCTTTCAACGACATCCCGAGTAGCAGGCACAGCACGCCGGCGACGGCGAGGACGCCGGACAGGGTGAACAGGCCGGTGCGCGTCACGGGCGCCACCGGGAGGTCGTGTACACCGCGGTGCCCCCGTCACCGGCGGGATAGAGGTGCCAGGTGTGCCACCGCCATCCCGGCCCGTCCGGCTGCGCCTGCAGGACGGTCAGCGCGGCGTCGTTGCCGGGAAACCGGCCGCCGAGGCTGTGCCGGTCGGTCAGGCAGCGCTCGTGCAGCCGGGCCGCCAACTCCGTGAAACGCGTTGCGTCGCAAACTGTTGTCTCGGAGTCGAGGCAGTATCCGGGGGCATCGTGGCGACCGGGAAGCGCGCGGCCGTGCTCGTGTGCCGAGCACGACACCTCTTCGCTGAACCGAACCTCGGGATGCTCGACGGTGACGACGTGGGAGGCGCCGAGCACGCCCAGCACGAGGGTGCCCGCGCCGGGGTGCGGCAGCCGGATGCTGGCCAGCGTGGTGGGGGCGGGCGCGTTCAACGCCAGACCGAGCGCCGCGCCGTCGACGTCGGCCGGGGCCACAGCGAGTTCGTGGAACGGCACCGTGCCCCTAGGAGCCGGCGGGGGGAGCCGGGTAGACGGTGAGCTCGCCGGGCAGCACCGTGCGGCCGACGGAGACCTCCCACGGCATCGAGGGCGCCCAGCGCTCGAAGCCCAGGAAGGAGTCGCCGGCCTTGTCGGCGTAGTCGACGAACTCCATGTCGCCGCCGGCGGGCAGGCCGGTGGTGCCTTCGGTCGTGTACGAGGCGTGACCGTGTTCGGTTTCGACGTACCCGATGCCGTCGACGACGTGCGGGCCGCCCGGCTGCAGCTGCAGATCGGGGCGGCGCGTCCACATCGCGAGTTCGAGGCGGCCCTCGTCTTCTTCCACGCTGAACCACACCGGTTCGGCGCCGCCCTCGAGCAGATGCTCCCACCAGACGAACGGGCCCTGGCGCAGCGTCACCGACCCGCGGACGATGAGGTCGACACCGCCGTAGCTGACAATGGCGCCGGGCCCGAGCTGACGGGGCCCGAACTCCTGGGGGCTGTCGAACTTCAGGGGGTCGGTGCGGTGGGGCGCCGGCTTCTGCTTCTTCGATCGCTGCAGCGCCATCACCAGTGCGATGACGGCGCCTGCCAACAGCGCAATGGCCAAGATGATCAAGAGCGTGCGCACAGGTGCCTTCCAGACGGCGGCCAGGAATCGGTCTCAACCGACCGTAACAGCCGCCGCCCGGAGGGCTGGTCAGGAAGCCGCGTCAGGCGGCGCCACGCAGCGCGTCGCGCGCCCGGTCGATCAGCGACGCGAACGGGCCGAGGGCGAAGTTCGCCGCCGCGGATTCGACTCCGGGGTGCGGATGGGTCGGCGCGATGCGCTCTGCCACCTGGACCGCGACGGCGAGCCGTCCGAGTTCTTCGGCGTCGAGATGCTCTGTGAGCAGCGGGAACTCCTCGGTCTCCTCCTTCTCGGCGTGCTCGAGCACGGCCGCCTGGAGGTGGACGAGTCCCTTGGTGAAGTCAGCCGTGTCGATGTCGAGCTTCTCGAGTTCGGACAGCGCGACCTTGGAGTCGTGTTCTTCGGCGAGACGTGCGTCGACGACGGCGCCCGCTCCCTCGATCTTGCGGCGCACCCGGGGGTGCACCATCATCTCCTCGGCCGTCTCGTGGACGGCCAGCATGGTTCGCAACCGGGTGAACGCCTCACGTTTGGTGTCGGCGTCGGCGGCGTCGAGGGTTTCGGCGAACAGCGCACGGATCGCTTCGTGTTGCGCCTCGAGGTAGTCGACGACGTCCTGACCGGTGTTGATCGGCTTCTGAGCCACGCGAGAAACCTCCGCATGTCGGTGTGAAAAGGGACGGCGCAGTGGGCTGGCGCCGTCACCTCAATACCCGTGGCGCGCAGAGGCGAAACGGCACAGCGGGTTTGGCGAGCGGCGCCACGGGGGACTCGGACGTCACAGACCAAGGGAGGATTTCATGGCGACCTGCGATACCTGCGGCAACCACTACGACAAGGCGTTCACCGTGACGTGGGCCGACGGCCGCAGCGCGACGTTCGACAGCATCGAGTGCGCGGCCATGCAGGTGGCGCCCGAATGCGCCCACTGCGGATGCCGGATCCTCGGGCACGGGATCGAAACAGAAGAGGCGATCTTCTGCTGCGCCCACTGCGCCCGCAAGGACACCAACGCCGACGTCAACGACCGCTACCCGGTGCCCGCGGGCGGCTGACTACCGCAGAATCGTCGTCACGATGCCCGCGAGGTAGCCGAGTCGGGCGACCTCCGACGGACGGAACGCCGGCCCACCCGGGCGGCCGAGCACGACCGCGGTGCCGGGCTCCCCGAGCGGGGCGGCCGCCAGCGTGGTGTCCATATCGCGCCACACCTGCGGCACCCAGTCTGCGGAGGCGTCCAGCGCCTCGGCGTGCGCCAGCGGCAGCCAGGGCGCGCTTTCGGCCTGGGTTTCGGGGGCTCCGTGGCTGCCGACGACGCGCTCGACCCCGGACTCGCCGGCACGTACCACCGTGCACCAGCCGACCCGGAGAACCCGCGGCGCCTCGTCCGCGAGCACCTGCAGCTTGCCTGCCCGGCCTTTCGCCGCGGCGATGTGGTCGATCAGCTCGAGTTCGCGATGCGCCTCCAGCAGCCCGGTGTGGGGGCGGATGGTGTCCACGTAGACCCCGGCGAGGCTTTCGGCGGCGGTGATCAGCATGTCGGGCATCGCCCCGGCTGGCAGGTCGACCACCAGATCGTCGATCGCGTAGCCGGCAACGCGTTCGACAACGTCCAGGGACAGGATGTCGGCGCCCACCGAGCCGAGTGCCACCGCCAGCGAGCCGAGCCGGCCGGGCCGGTCCTCGACTTGAACTCGCAGCAAATAGGAAGGCACGGCGACCACTTTCGCACGGACGGTCCCGTGAAGCGACTCGCGAAGCGACTCGAAAAAGGGCCGTGCCCAGCGCCGCCGACCCGGGTCGCGCGCCCCCCGACTAGGCTGCGTGGTCGTGTCACAGATCTCCCGAGACGAGGTGGCCCACCTGGCCCGACTGGCCCGCCTGGCGCTGAGCGATGACGAACTCGACAGCTTCGCCGGCCAGTTGGACGCCATCCTGGGCCATGTCAGCGCGATTCAGTCCGTCGACGTCGCCGGTGTCAAACCGACCGGCAACCCGCTGACCGACGTCAACGTCACCCGCCCCGACGTGGTGGTGCCGGGCCTCACCCAGGACGAGGCTCTGGATGCCGCACCGAACGCCGTCGACGGGCGCTTCGCCGTCCCGCGAATCTTGGGAGAGCCCGAATGAGCAGCACCGAGCTGATCCGCGAGGACGCCGCCACCCTGGCCGGTCGCGTCGCCGCCAAGGAGATCTCGGCGACCGAACTGACCCAGGCGTGCCTCGACCAGATCGCGGACACCGACGACCGGTTCCACGCCTTCCTGCACGTCGCCGCCGACGAGGCGCTGGCCGAAGCCGCCCGCATCGACTCGGCGGTGGCCGCGGGCGAACGGTTGCCGTCCCCGCTGGCAGGTGTGCCGATCGCGCTCAAGGACGTGTTCACCACCACCGATATGCCCACCACCTGCGGGTCGAGGATCCTCGAGGGCTGGCAGGCGCCGTACGACGCCACCGTCACCGTGCGGCTGCGCGCCGCGGGGATGCCGATCCTCGGCAAGACCAACATGGACGAATTCGCCATGGGCAGTTCGACCGAGAACTCCGCCTACGGCCCGACCCGCAACCCGTGGGACGTCGACCGGGTGCCCGGAGGATCCGGCGGCGGTAGCGCGGCGGCGCTGGCGGCGTTCCAGGCGCCCCTGGCGATCGGTACCGACACCGGCGGCTCGATTCGCCAGCCCGCGGCGCTGACCGCCACCGTCGGGGTGAAGCCCACCTACGGCACCGTGTCGCGGTACGGGTTGATCGCCTGTGCGTCGTCGCTGGACCAGGGCGGGCCGTGTGCGCGCACGGTGCTCGACACCGCGCTGCTGCATCAGGTGATCGCCGGACACGATCCCCGGGACTCCACGTCGGTGGAGGCCGAGGTGCCCGATGTCGTCGCCGCGGCCCGTGCCGGCGCCGACGGCGATCTGCGCGGTGTGCGGGTCGGTGTGGTCAAGCAGTTGCGCGGGGAGGGCTACCAGCCCGGTGTGCTGTCGTCGTTCAACGCCGCGGTCGAGCAACTCACCGCGTTGGGCGCCGACGTCACAGAGGTGGACTGCCCGAACTTCGACCATTCGCTGGCCGCCTACTACCTGATCCTGCCCTCGGAGGTGTCCTCGAACCTGGCCCGCTTCGATGCGATGCGGTTCGGGATGCGCGTGGGCGACGACGGCACGCACAGCGCCGAAGAGGTCATGGCGTTGACCCGGGCCGCGGGCTTTGGTCCAGAAGTCAAGCGCCGCATCATGATCGGCACGTATGCGCTGTCGGCCGGCTACTACGACGCGTACTACAACCAGGCGCAGAAGGTCCGCACCCTGATCGCCGGCGATCTCGACGCGGCGTACGAGAAGGTCGATGTATTGGTCACCCCGGCTACTCCTTCCACGGCGTTCCGCCTGGGGGAGAAGGTCGACGATCCGCTGGCGATGTACCTGTTCGACCTGTGCACGCTGCCGCTGAACCTGGCCGGGCACTGCGGGATGTCGGTGCCGTCGGGCCTGTCGCCGGACGACAACCTGCCGGTGGGTCTGCAGATCATGGCGCCCGCACTGGCCGACGACCGGTTGTACCGGGTGGGGGCGGCCTACGAGGCGGCCCGCGGCCCGCTGCCCACCGCGTTGTAGGCGCGGGCAGACGCAAAACTGCCCATTTTGTCGCGATTTCAGGCACTTTTGCGTCTGCTCGCGCAGAGGAACCAGGGGACGGGCAAAATAGGGATATGCGCATCGGAGTTCTCACCGGCGGCGGTGACTGTCCCGGCCTGAACGCCGTGATCAGGGCGGTGGTCCGTACCTGCGACGTGCGCTACGGCTCCTCGGTCGTGGGCTTCCAGGACGGCTGGCGCGGACTGCTGGAGAACCGGCGGATCCAGTTGCGCAACGACGACCGCAACGACCGCCTGCTCGCCAAGGGCGGCACGATGCTCGGCACCGCGCGGGTGCACCCGGAGAAGCTGCGCGCCGGGCTGGACCAGATCAAACAGGTCCTAGACGACAACGGCATCGACGTGCTGATCCCGATCGGCGGCGAGGGCACGCTGACCGCCGCGCACTGGCTGTCCGAGGAGAACGTCCCGGTGGTCGGGGTGCCGAAGACCATCGACAACGACATCGATTGCACCGACGTCACTTTCGGGCACGACACCGCGCTGATGGTGGCGAGCGAGGCCATCGACCGGCTGCACTCCACCGCCGAGTCGCATCAGCGGGTGATGATGGTCGAGGTGATGGGCCGCCACGCCGGCTGGATCGCGCTGAACGCCGGCCTGGCCTCCGGGGCGCACATGACGCTGATCCCCGAACAACCCTTCGACGTCGAAGAGGTGTGCCGGCTGGTCAAACAGCGGTTCGTGCGCGGGGATTCGCATTTCATCTGCGTGGTCGCCGAGGGCGCGAAGCCCGCGGAGGGCACCATGCAGTTGCGCCAGGGCGGAACGGACGAGTTCGGCCACGAGAAGTTCACCGGGGTCGCTCAGCAGTTGGCGATCGAGGTCGAGAAGCGGGTCAACCGTGACGTGCGGGTGACCGTGCTCGGGCACGTGCAGCGCGGTGGCACGCCCACCCCCTTCGACCGGGTGCTGGCGACGCGTTTCGGCGTCAACGCCGCCGACGCCGCACACGCGGGCGAGTACGGGATGATGGTGTCCCTGCGCGGGCAGGAGATCGGCCGGGTTTCGCTGGCCGACGCCACCCGCCAGTTGAAGCTGGTGCCGCAGACCCGCTACGACGACGCTGCCGAATTCTTCGGCTGACGGGTCAGGCGGTCAGCCGCTGCGCGGCATAGGCGGCGGCCTGGTCGATCATGCCGTTGGCGCCGTATTGGCTGTGCGCGAACAGGTTTCCGCCGGTGTCGGTGCAGATCGGATCGTCCGGGATGCACTGGTTGAGCGTCTTGTCCGCATACAGCGTGCCGATCGTGATGGGCGGTGCGCTGATCGCGTCGAGGAACCGTGTCGACGGCTGCCCGAACAGGACGACGGCGGAGACGTGGTCGGCGATCTCCGGGGCCATCGGTCCGGTGATACCGGCCGGGGGAATGTAGCCGGGCGGGATCTCGTCGGCCGTGACGTAACCCATGACTGCGGCGCCCTGGGAGTAACCGCCGAGCACCATCTTCGAGTCCGGGCAGGTGTCGACGACCTGGCGCACGCGGTTGCTCGTGTCGATGACGCCGTCGGCCGCCCGGGGCCAGTCCGGACTCGCCGGGTAGGCCACGGGATGGACCTGGACGGACCTGCCGCCCAACTGGTTCTGCAGGGCATCCACGAAGGCCTGGCCGACCCAACCGACGCCGGGCGCCTCGGTGGTGCCCCGCGCGAAGATGACCTCGACGTCCGGACACGGTTCGGCGACCGCGACCGGGAGCGCCGGCACCCCGCCGGCCAGCACACCCGACCCGACCGCTGTAGCGGCGAGAACCCTTCTCCAGGCCCGACTGATTTTCATTCCTGACCCCGATCCGTTGATCTTGGCCGGCACTTTAGTCGGGCTTATTAACTGGTGCGACCAGTCGCCGTCGCGATGTCCTGCGGCCTTCGTCACTGCGCGACCCACGCTGTTGCGTCGATCGCATTCCGGGCATCGTCGTGGCTGAGTGGGCCGCCACTAGGATCGATGCCATGACGGCGACATCGGTGGCAGAACTGCTCGACTACGACGACGTGGTGGCACGCTTCGAACCGGTGATGGGCATGGAGGTGCACGTCGAACTGTCGACGGCGACCAAGATGTTCTGCGGGTGCGCGAACGCCTTCGGCGCCGAGCCCAACACGCAGGTCTGCCCCGTCTGTCTCGGGCTGCCCGGTTCGCTGCCCGTCCTCAACGAGCAGGCCGTCGAATCGGCGATCCGGATCGGGCTGGCGCTGAACTGCGAGATCGTGCCGTGGTGCCGGTTCGCCCGGAAGAACTACTTCTATCCCGACCAGCCGAAGAACTATCAGATCTCGCAGTACGACGAGCCGATCGCGATCAACGGCTACCTCGACGTGCCGCTCGACGACGGCAGCACCTGGCGGGTCGAGATCGAACGCGCGCACATGGAGGAGGACACCGGCAAGCTGACCCACCTGGGTAGCGACACCGGCCGTATTTCCGGCGCGACGAACTCGCTGGCCGACTTCAACCGTGCGGGCGTGCCGTTGATCGAGATCGTCACCCGGCCGATCGAGGGCGCGGGTGCGCGGGCACCGGAGATCGCCCGCGCCTACGTCACCGCGCTGCGCGATCTGCTGCGGGCGCTCGGAGTGTCGGACGTGCGGATGGACCAGGGGTCGATGCGCTGCGACGCCAACCTGTCGCTGAAGCCGATCGGGCAGGCGGAGTTCGGCACGCGCACCGAGACGAAGAACGTCAACTCGCTCAAGAGCGTCGAGGTCGCGGTGCGTTACGAGATGCGCCGCCAGGCCGCGGTGCTGACCTCCGGCGGCACGATCACCCAGGAGACCCGGCATTTCCACGAGGACGGTTACACCTCGCCCGGGCGCAGCAAGGAGACCGCGGAGGACTACCGGTACTTCCCCGAACCGGACCTCGAACCGGTCGCACCGGACGCCGGGCTCGTCGAGCGTCTGCGCCAGACTCTGCCCGAGCTACCGTGGTTGCGCCGCAACCGGATTCAGCAGGACTGGGGCATCTCCGACGAGGTGATGCGCGACCTGGTCAACAACGGTGCGATCGACCTCGTCACCGCGACCGTCGAGCACGGCGCCTCCAGTGAGGCCGCGCGTGCCTGGTGGGGCAACTTCCTGGTGCAGAAGGCCAACGAGAGCGGAGTCGAACTCGACGCGCTGCCGATCACCCCCGCGCAGGTGGCCGCGGTGGTCGCACTGGTCGACGACGGCAAGCTGTCGAACAAGCTGGCCCGTCAGGTCGTCGAAGGTGTGCTCGCCGGTGAGGGTGAGCCGGCGCAGGTGATGGCCGACCGCGGGCTGGAAGTGGTGCGCGACGATTCGGCGCTGCAGGCCGCCGTCGACGAGGCGCTGGCCGCCAATCCCGGCATCGTCGAGAAGATCCGCGGCGGCAAGGTCCAGGCCGCCGGCGCGATCGTCGGTGCGGTGATGAAGGCGACGAAGGGTCAGGCCGACGCGGCCCGGGTGCGCGAGCTGGTGCTGGCCGCCTGCAGCTGAGCCCGCTCACATCCGGTGGCGCAGCCGTATCCCGTTGAACCGCGCCCACATCTGGGCGCTGCGCTGCTCCGGGGTGACGGTCACGGTGTCCGGCGGTAGCGTGTCGGCCAGATCGGCCACGTCGACCAGGGTGGTGCGCAGTGCGGCGGGCTGCCCGTCGAGCAGGTGACGGTAGGTCACGTTGCCGCGGCTGAAACCCTGTGTGTCGAGCCAGTTGTGGCAACCCGGGTCGTCATGGGTCAGCACCACGCGAATCTTTCCGTCGCTGTCGGTCACGGTCCTGCTCGGGGTGTAGCTCACCGGGCGGTACAGGTAGTCCATGCTGTTGAAGAACACGCCCATGTTGGTGAGCGTCCACAGCCCGTCGTGCGCGTCGAACTCGATGATCAGAGCCTCGTCGACGTCGAGTTCCCAGTACATGTTCACCGCCGCGCGGCCCCGCTTGCCGTCGTCGGCGGTGGAGCCGACGGCCGGGAACCGATTGGGGTGCTCGGCGTCGACACCGCCGTAGGTGAACGGGTACTCCGGCCAGTCGCGCATGACCCCGTCGACGAAGTCGCCGGCCCATCCCATCGCGGCCACCATGTCGGCCGGCGTGGGCAGCGGCCGCGGTGACGCCATGTCCACCCGCTCGATCCGCACCACCGCGGGCTGTTCGTCCCACCGGTCGAATCCCTGGCGGATGAACAGCTTTCGCGACTCGGGCGTCGTCGGCAGCCAGTTCGGATCGCGCCGCGGTCCGCCGACATACAGTTCGAAGTCCCCGCCGGGCGCGGTCGTCAGCGCATCACCGAGCAGGTTGACCTCGGGGACGTCACCGAACGGCTCGTGCAGCACCCCGGGGCCCGAGCCCCGCGGCCCCTGCACGGTGATGTTGAAAAATGGTGCGGTGCCTCGATTTCCGGTGACGCGGTAGGTTTCCTTTCCGTCGATCCAGGCCTGATGGTAGGTGAAGTCCGCGCAGTCACCGCCCAGTTTGCGCAGCGGGGTGCAGAAGGCGTGCACGACCGGGTACCGGGGGTCAGCGGTCTCGAGTGCGAGGTCGAAGGCCTGCCCCAGATTCTGGGTGAGGAAGCGCAGCGCGTCGACGCGCTGCATCCCCGAGGTGGCGTTGTGATCCTTGAACGCCTGCTTGCCAGCCGCTTTGAGCCGGTCGCAGAACGTCGCCCACGAGTCGGACAGGGCCGCGTCGTCGGGGCCGTCACCGAACGCCATCAGGCCCCCAGCCGGTCGAGTATCGCGCCGACGTTCTCACACGCGCGGCGCGCTGCGGCCGAACGGCCTTCGGCGTCGATACGCGGTCCGATCAGCTCCAGGTCGAATCCGTGCGCATACCCGCCGCTGAGCATCTGGCGGACGAACAACTCGACGGGGATCGCGCCGTCGCCGGGCACTGCGCGTGCGGGCAACGCCCGGTCACCCAGTACGTAGTCGCTCAGTTGCACGTGCTCGACGCGGGGCAGCGCGCGCTCGACCAGCGCCGGGAGATCGGCCTCGGCCCAGCAGTGGAACAGGTCGATGCAGATGCCGAGGTCCGCCATCTCGGCGAGCGCGAGGGTGTCGCGCAGGGAGTGGGCGATGTGGATGTCGGCGTAGAGGCTCGATGCGTTCTCGATCGCGACCGCCACACCACATTCACGTGCGTATACGACACAGGGGAACACGGTTTCGCAGAACTGTTCGGCCGCCTGCCGCCACGAGAGCGACCCGCGGCCGCCGGTGAGCATGTAGACCATTCGCGCTCCGGCCCCGGCGGCCGCGTCGATCACCCGCGTCAACGCGTCCCGCGCGGCCGCACGGTCGGACTCGAGCCGCCCGGCCGAGAACAGGTGGTAGACGGCGTCGATGCGGTATCCGTGGGCGGCGAGCAGGGGCGCCAGCCCGGGATCGGACAGCTGGGAGTCGAGAATGCTCAACCGTCTCAGACCCAGTGCACTCCAACGGGTGTGCAGTTCGTCGAGCGGGGCGCCGTAGAACGTCACGCTGTGTACCGACAACCGGTCGTGCATCGGCCTCAGTTCCGTTTCTCGACAGCCACGCCGAATCTCTCTCGGAAGGGCCCGAACTCCTCGTTGAGCGCGTCGATGTCCTCGCCGATGTCGGTGAGCAGCGATGTGGAATACCGGAACTTGCCGTACCGGTCGCCTCGGTTGTGCGCCAGATAGTCGCGCATCGCAGCCTCCGCTGCCTCCGACAGGTGCCGCCCGCAGAAGGCGTAGAAAGCCCGAACGGTCCCAACGGGATCGGCGACGAAATCGGTGTAGCGCACGTGGTGCACCCGAGGGTCGTCGACCAGGGGATGGCTCATGGTGTTGGCGATGCTCGCGCGGGTGAGGTCCAGGTGCATCCGCGCCGCGGCCTTCAGATCGACCGGCCCGACGATGCCATCGAGGATGTCGGCCATCATCATGGTGCGCGATGCGGCGACCTGGACGGGGTCGCGGTGCAGCCACATGAGCGACGCGTCCGGATACCCGACGAAGAACTCGGTCAGGCGGAAACCATGAAAACCCTTGAGCACCCAGTACTTCCGTGGTCGGCCGTACTGGCACTGCTGCAGCATCGCCTTGTGGATGCGGTACTGCGCGGCCGGGTCGGTCGGCAGACCCCCGACCACGGTCTGCATCGGCACCCGCCACCACGCCGTCGGCGTCATGACGCGGAAGTCGAACGCCCACGTGCGCTCGTCCTCGGGCAGGCCGTCGCCGAGCATGTCGTTGTAGGGGTGACTGTGCAGCCACTTGGGTAGCTTTGCGTTGATCTCGCGCCAGTCGGCGTCCGCGCGGGCGCGACGGGGATCATCGGGTCCTGCCAGTCCCGGCGGCGGTGAGGGATACATCACCTCCCAGAACCGCAAGGCCCGCGCATCGGGGTCGACAGACATCAGCGCATGCATGAGCGTTGTGCCGGAACGTGGTTCGCCGGTGACGAACATCGGCCGGTCGATCACCTCGGCCGCAATGGGGTAACGGTCGCGGTCGGCGAAGAACTCCAGCCGCGAGGTCAACAGCCAGTGGCACACTTCGGCGGCGCGTCGTCGGCCGTCAGTGTCCATCGCGAGGTCGTTGAGGTGCTCGACCGCCACGCCGAACCGCGCGGGCAGCGTCGTGTCGCCGTAGTCGTGCAGTCCGGTGGCGGCCTCGGCACGCGCCAGCAGGTCTTCGGCGGTCAACCGGTCACTCATGTGGGCGCTCCGCACAGCCGCATCAGTTCGTCCTCGGCCTCGCCGACGTTGGCGGCTGAGGCGGCCGCGTACCACAGACCCGCCATGGCGCCGTAGTCCATGATCTTGGGCACCCGCAGGCCGGCGTCCACGTAGTGCTTGACGGTGCGGGCGACCTGAGCGGGTGTGCCGTGCGGCAGGACAGCCAGGATCGACTCCGGGTCGACGCGGCCGAGGAAGTCGACAATCCGCTCGCGGGTCAGCGTGGCCGGGTCGATGTCGTGGAATCCGCGCCAGTCGTCGCCCATCGGATGCTCGTGCCCGAGCGCGCGCAGGGTGTGCGCGCTGACCTGCAGCAGGAACGCCTTGACGAGCGGTGCCTGCAGGATCTCGGCGAGCGCGGCGTCGTCCGTCCCGATGAGGCACACCTGGATGAAGCACGGGGTGATCGCCAGCGGATCGCGTCCCGCGCGTTCGGCCGCGGCGCGGACGGTGGCGAGCATGTCGGCGTAGTGCTCGGGGGTCCACGCACCGGCCGGCCACCAGCCGTCGGCGTGGCGGCCGACGATGTCGAGCATCCGTGGCCCGCTGGCGCCGATCCATATCGGAGGGCGGCGACCCTCGAACGGCTCGGTGTCCAGGCGTGCCTGACGCAGCCGGTAGAAGCGGCCGGCGTAGTCGACCGGCCCTTCGGACTCCCACAGCAACCGGATGACCTGCAGTGCCTCCTCGAACCGGCTGACGGGCCGGTTGAAGTCGAACCCGTACGGGACGATGTTCTCGCTCTCGCCACTGCCCACACCCAAGATGAACCGGCCGCCGGACAGGTGGTCGATCGTCAGTGCGGTCTGCGCCAGTGAGGCCGGGTGCCGCCGCACCGTGTCGACGACAGCGGTCGCCAGCGGCGTGTTCTCGGTCAGCACGGCCGCCGCGGCGGCCACCGCCATCCCGTCGAGGTGCCGATGTGGGGAGGGGGATGCGGCAGCCAGGTCGGTGAACTCCGGCGTCCAGATCGAGTCGGGCCAGAAACTGACCATGTGGTCGGGCAGCCAGATGGAGTGGTAGCGGCCGCCGTCGAGCTCGGCGAGCACCGACAGGTCGAGCGGCAGTGTGGTGCGCAGGAAGGCGGCGGGCTGAACCGTCGGCGCCGTGGAATCGCTGGGCACCCGCACAGCTTAGGGGCGGGTGGTCGTTGCACCGATCGTTTTCGGAGAATAGCCTTCTCGCAATATGCAAGGGCGTTCTCGCGATGATCGCCGGCCGGCGACGAGGGGAGCTGCCCGATGACGGACACGGTCACCGTGACGACACCGTGCCCGGGTGTCGTTGTGCTGCAGCTGAACCGGCCCGGACGTCTCAACGCGCTGAACTCCGTCATGGTCGGCGCACTCGCTGCGACATTGGCCGACGTCGGTACGGACACCGCGACGCACGCGGTCGTGCTCACCGGGGCCGGCCGTGGTTTCTGCTCCGGCATCGACGTACGCGACTTCGGCGACGGGATGCTCGAAGCCGATGCCCCGGCCCTGGACCGGATGCGATTCCAGGAGACGATGGCGGCCCTGCCGCGGGCTCTTCGGGCGCTGCCGCAACCCGTGGTCGCCGCCGTGAACGGCCCGTGCGTGGGCGCCGGGCTGGCGTTGTGCCTGGCCGCCGACATCCGGATCTGTTCGACCGCCGCCTCGTTCGGCAATGCGGCGATCCTGCTGGGGCTGTCCGGAGCGGAGATGGGCATGAGCTACCACCTACCGCGGATCGTCGGCACGAGCGTGGCGGCGGACTGGATGCTGACCGGGCGCACCGTGACCGCCGCGGAGGCCGACCGCCGCGGGCTGGTCAGCGAACTGGTGGACCCGGAGGGTCTGGTGGATCGTGCGGTCGAACTGGCCGCCCTGGTGGCCGGTCTCTCGCCGTTCGGCGTGCAGTTGACCAAACGCGCACTGCAGGTCAACACCGACGCCGCGAGCCTCGATGCCGCACTGGAACTGGAGAACCGCAATCAGGTGCTGTCCCACGCGACCGACGAGGCGGCGGCCCGCAGGCAGACGTGGACGTAGGGGAGAGGCTCGCCGATGGCATGGGATTTCTCGACCGACCCGCAGTGGGCGCAGCAGTTGGCATGGGTCGACGAGTTCGTCCGCACCGAATGCGAACCCGTCGACCAGATCGTCGAGGAATCGCACGATCTGAACGATCCGGTGCGCCAGGCGCTGATCCCACCGCTGCAACAGATCGTCAAAGACCGCGGGCTGTGGGCCACCCATCTCGGCCCGCACCTCGGCGGCCCCGGCCACGGCCAGGTGAAACTGGCCCTGCTCAACGAAATCCTGGGCCGCTCGGAGTGCGCACCCATCGTCTTCGGCTCTCAGGCCCCCGACTCGGGCAACAGTGAGATCCTCGCCCACTACGGCACCCCCGAACTCAAGGAGCGCTACCTCGAGCCGTTGCTCGACAATCGGATCATCTCCTGCTTCTCGATGACCGAACCGCACGGCGGGTCCGACCCGAAGGTGTTCACCACCACCGCCGTACCGGACGGCGACCACTGGGTGATCAACGGCGAGAAGTGGTATTCGTCGTTCGCGTCGATGGCGTCGTTCATCATCGTGATGGCGATGACCGATCCGGATGCGCCGCCGTATCAACGGTATTCGATGTTCGTCATACCCGGTGGCACGCCAGGGGTCAACGTCCTGCGCGACGTCGGGCTGGGATACCAGCCAATCGGTGGCGGCGGGCGCGAGGGCTACGTGCGGTACGAGAACGTGCGGGTCCCCGCCGACCACATGCTGGGGCCGCGCGGCGGCGCATTCGTGGTCGCGCAGACCCGCCTCGGCGGCGGCCGTATCCACCACGCGATGCGCACTGTCGGATTGGTGCGGCGGATCTTCGACATGATTCGCGAACGGGCGGTGTCGCGCTACACCCAGGGCGGCATGCTCTCCGACAAGCAGATGGTCCAGCAGATGGTCGCCGATTCGTGGATGGAGATCGAGGCGTTCCGGCTGCTGACCCTGCAGACCGCGTGGAAGATCGACCAGTACAACGACTATCGCGCCGTCCGTGCCGACATCTCCGCCGTCAAGGCGATGATGCAGAAGGTGCTGCACGACGTGTCGGCCCGCGCACTGCAGATCCACGGTTCGCTGGGCACCTCCCACGAGATGCCGTTCGTGCAGTATCTCACCGAGTCGTTCGTGCTCGGGCTGGCCGACGGGCCCACCGAAGTGCACAAGGTCACGTTGGCCCGGCTGCTGCTCGCCCATGTCGAGCCCGCCCCGGACACGTTCCCCTCGCAGCATCTGCTGCGCCTGCGCGCAGAGGCGGAGGCGAAGTTCGCCGACAAGCTCGCCGGCATCCCGCGCCACCGGTGAGCTCAGGCGAGCAGCGTCGTCGCCCGCCCCAGCAGGGTCGGCAGGACGGGTGCCATCGCCTCGAATTCCATACGGGGCGTGGCCTTTCGACGGTTGTGCTTGACGATCAGTGACCACGTCGCCGCCGACTTGAAACCCGCCAGCGCCATGAACCACGTGAGCTCCGGCAGCGGGACGCCGATCGCGTCGGTGTAGCAGGCCGCCAACTCGCCGACCGGTGGCACGAGGTCCACGTAGGACGTCGGCCGGCGGTAGGTGGCCGGATCGGCGTTGACGAGGAACCACCCGGCGTCGATCCGTGGGTCGCCGACCGACCAGATCTCCCAGTCGATGACTGCGGTGATCTGCGTTCCGGAGGCGACGAGGTTGCCGAGACGGAAGTCGCCGTGCACCACGCTCGGACGCACGGGTTCGGGTGCGGTGGCCCGCAGTGCGTCGCGCAGTTGCTCCCAGCCCGGCACCAAGCCGGGGTCGACGGTTCGCAGCGTGGCCGACCAGCGGTCGACCTCCGCGGCCGCATCGACGATGGGCTCACCGGTCAGCCCGAGGTCCGCGGGCGGCACCCGGTGCAGCGCCGCCAGCACCCGGGCAGCATTCTGAAACCGTTCGGGCACAGCGTCTCTGAGTGGGCAGTCGGTGTCGAACAGCGGCTCGAACGTCTCACCCTCGGCCAGCGTCATCACCAATAGGGGAGGCACCTCGGGCGGTGTGCCGCGGTCGGTGCGCAGGACCGCGGGCACCGGCACGTCCGTCGCCGCGAGCGCCTCGATGATCCGCGCCTGCCGCAGCACGTCGCGGTGTCCCACGGGAGCATGACCCGACGGCGCCACCTTCACCACGACCGGCCGATCGTTCAAGGTGCCGCGGAACGTCAGGCTCGACGCCCCACCCGCGAGCGGGTGGACGTCGGAGACCCCTGCCGCCGTCAACCGCTCCCGCAGCGGTGCGAGGTCGAGTTCACCCACGCAGCCAACCGATCTCCGTCAGGAACGACTGCGTGTGGGCGATTCGTCCGGTCAGCGTCGCCGGATCGCCGGTGCACAGGGCCAGCGCGGTTTCCGCGATGAGGCTGATGTCCTCGGTGTCGGTCTTCGCCAGGTCGAGCGTGCCGGCACCGGGAGTGGCGACCGGATTCGTCGGCGCCGCCGCGTTGACCGCGATCCCGTCGTCGAACAGTTCTGCGGCAAGGCTTTTCGTCAGCCGGTTCAGCGCCGCCTTCGCGGTGCCGTAGACACCGAAGCCGGCGGTGCGGTCGAAGTCGGAGAACGGCGGACCGGGCGGCAGGTCGCCGCCCACCGATGTCACGTTGAGGATCCACCCGCGGCCGCGTTCGCGCATGGCGGGGATCGCCAACTGGCTCAGGTGCAGCGGGGCGAGCAGATGCATCTCCAGCATCAGCCGGGCCCGTTTGTCGGGGAAGCCGTCGAGTGGCCGTAGGAACGTCACCGCCGCGTTGTTGACCAGGATGTCGGGCGCACCGACGGTCTCCACAGCCTCGGCGAACAGGCGTTCCCGCTCCGCGGGGAGGGACAGATCGGCGGCGACGGCGACCGCGGAGCCGCCCGCGGTGAGAATCGCGTCGCGCGTCTGCTGCAGTGACCCCTGGTACTTGGGATCGGGCTCCATCGTCCGCGCCGTCAGCACCACCGTCGCCCCCTCGGCGGCCAACCGGGTCGCGATCGCGGCCCCGAGACCCCGGCTGCTGCCGGTCACCAGGGCCACCCTGCCCCCACACCGACCCGCCACGCCGCCTCCTACGAGAACGCGTTATCCACCGACGAGAACGACATTATCGCTCCGCGTCGACGGGGAGGTGAGTGTCTAGGTGTTGTCGGCGTTGCTGCGCGGGAAGCCACCGCCCTGCGGGAAGAGCGGGAACACCACGTCATCGAGGCGCTCGGCGTCGCCCGCGGTCTTGTTCACCGTCGCACCCCAGACGTTGCCGTCGGCGGACAGCGCCAGCGCCCACGCATGCCCGCGGGTGTCCTGACGGATCACCTCGGGCTGGCCGGTCACCGCGCCGGTGTCGGGCGCCTGGCGCACCGCGACGGTCTGCTTGGTGTTGACCAGGTTGACGAGCACGGTGCCGTCCAACGCCGCACACCCGGCGACCCCGGGCCGGTCCGGCCACGTCCACACCGTCGAGACCTTCGAATCCTTGGTCATCTTCTGCAGCCGGTCGGCCGTCGCCGTGCGGTCGGTGACGTAGAGCGCCCCGTCGGAGGGGTCGATGCACATACCGCCGCCCGGGCCCAGACCGCTCATCGCGGTCGTCGTCGGCGCCTGGTCGACCGTCGTCGGCTGCTCGATGCGCAGCACCTTGCCGGCCTGCGACGCCGGATCGGCCGCCGCGGCGGGATTGCCCGCATCGCCGGTCTGCACCAGCAGCGTGGTGGGACTGGTGAAGATCAGCGCGCCGGTGTTGCCGGTCGCACCCCTGGGGATACCGGTGAGGATCGGCTTGGGCACGTCGCCGTCGGCGATGCGCACCACCCGGTTGTCCGACGGCGTGCTGACGTAGGCGTACATCAGCCTGTCCTGGGTGTAGGTGGGGGAGAGCACGATGTCCATCAACCCGCCGTCGCCCGAGGGATCGACCGGGATCGTGGTCTTCACCTTGGGTTCGGCGCGCACCGACACCTCTTTGACCGCGCCGGTGGTGCGCTCGGCGACGAGCGCGGACTGGCTGTCCGGCAGCATGATCAACCCGCTCGTGCTCTCCAGGCAGCCCTGCATCACGCCGGGGGCGGGGCAGGCCTTGGGGAACGGTTTGGCCGGCAGCGGCGGGGGCGGCGGCTCGGACGACGTCGGCCCGGGACGAAGCTCGGGTTCGGTGGTGAACGGCTGCGACTGGGCCTCGTCGAAACGTGCGCAGGCCGACCCGGACAGCGCCGTGACGCACAGCAGTGCTGCCACTCCAAGAAGCGGCCGGCGCGTTCTCATGCTGGCCAGGTTACGGATTCTTCCGGAGTGCGCGCCACGGCGGTGCCGACTCGACACCGGCAAGACAACGGCAGAAGCGCCGTGGTAAATGCACGATTCCGCGATGATCAGCACTTACCCTGGCAGGCGTGACCAGTCACCCCCAGGACGCGCGCACCTGGCAACGGCCCGACGATCCGGCCCGGCCGACCTCGGCAAGCCTGGTCGACCCCGAAGACGACCTGCCGTCGTCGACCTACGGCGGCGATTTCGAGACCACCGCGATCCCTCGCTACGACACCGACAAGGGCGCCCCGGCGCCTCCGGCGTTCGGGCTGATGAACGATCCCGAACCGTTGCCGTACGTCCAGCCGCATGCCAACCACCCGATGATGCCGTTCGGGGCGGAGCCCACCGAGATCGGACCCGACGCCACCGACGAGCAGGTCAAGGCGGCACGCAGGCGGGGCACCCAGGACCTCGGGCTGATGCTGCTGCGCGTCGGGCTCGGCGTCCTGCTCGTCGGGCACGGCCTGCAGAAGGCGTTCGGCTGGTGGGGCGGGCCGGGTCTGGGCGGCTTCCAGGATTCTCTGGCCGAGATCGGCTACCAGCACGCCGACATCCTCACCTACGTCGGCGCCGCCGCGCAGATCGGCGCGGGCGTCCTGCTCGTGCTCGGGTTGTTCACGCCGGTCGCGGCCGGGATCGCGCTCGCGTACCTGATCAACGCGCTGCTCGCCGGTGTCGCGGGCCAGTCCGAGGGGTTCCCGTTCTTCCTGCCCGGCGGCTTCGAATTCCAGGTGACGCTCATCGTGATCGCCGCCGCGATCATCCTGACCGGGCCCGGGCGCTACGGCTTCGACGCGGGCCGCGGCTGGGCGCGTCGCCCCTTCGTCGGATCGTTCGTCGCGCTGGTGCTCGGGATCGGGCTGGGCGTCGCCGTGTGGGTGTTGCTCAACGGCGCCAATCCGCTGGCCTGACGCGCAGGATCACTGATACGGGTTCGGCACCCGCCCGCCGCTGGCCGCCGTCAACCGCGGCAGCGTGCCGAACGTCACCGCGGGCAGGCGCACCTCGGTGCCGTCCTTGAGCGTCGCGCGGGCCCATGACGCCCTGCTGAATCGAAGCCCCTCGATGTCGTCCCACGCCACCGTCCGGCTGCCCAGCAGGTTGCGGGCGGTGACCGTGTCGCGTTCGGCCACCGTGCGCAGACGGACGACGAGCAGTGAGGCCACCACCGGAATCACCAGCAGCGGGGCGAACCAGCGCGGATTGGCCAACACGATCGAGAACAACCCCAGCGTGAAGAAGCCGACCGCGAGGTGCGCGGTCGCCGGTATCCGGATGACGACCGGAGCGGTGGGGGCCGACGCGTCAGAAGAGCTCACGTCACCGATTCTGGCACCGCGGGCGACCGGCGGAGCGACCCCCGACCGCAATTTGACCAGTGACCAGTGCGGAGGCTACCGTCGAGTGTTATGCAGACCCCGGGGATGCGAGTAGTAATTGGTTGGCGCGTTGATGCCGCGCTGGCCCTCTGCCGGGCATAGCCACAGCATCGACGCGCCACCCTCGAACAGCGGCCCGCTGTCGGGGGTTTTTTCTTGCCCGAGAACGCGTCCGCCCCACCAGGAAAAAACGACAAGAGGACACCGTGAGCGCACCGACCACGCGACCACCGCACGCGACACCGCCTGACACCGAGCAGGCCGTGTCGGCCGTCCAGTCGACCAGCCCGAAGACCGTACGGCCCCGGACGCTGGCCCCCGAGCAAATGACCGGCGCCCAGGCGGTGATCCGTTCGCTCGAGGAGCTCGACGTCGACACCATCTTCGGCATCCCCGGCGGTGCGGTGCTCCCGGTCTACGACCCGCTGTTCGACTCGAAGAAGCTGCGCCACGTGCTGGTGCGCCACGAGCAGGGTGCCGGCCACGCCGCCAGCGGCTACGCACACGCCACCGGCAAGGTCGGCGTCATGATGGCGACCTCGGGCCCCGGCGCCACCAACCTGGTGACCCCGTTGGCCGACGCGCAGATGGACTCCATCCCCGTGGTGGCCATCACGGGCCAGGTCGGACGAGGGCTGATCGGCACCGACGCCTTCCAGGAAGCCGACATCTCCGGCATCACGATGCCGATCACCAAGCACAACTTCCTGGTGCGCAACGGCGACGACATCGCCAGGGCGCTGGCCGAGGCGTTCCATATCGCCTCGACCGGGCGGCCCGGCGCGGTGCTCGTCGACATCCCGAAGGACATCCTGCAGGGCCAGTGCACGTTCAGTTGGCCCCCGCAGATCGACCTGCCCGGCTACAAACCGAACACCAAACCGCACAACCGGCAAATCCGGGAGGCTGCGAAGCTGATCGCCGCGGCCCGCAAGCCGGTGCTCTACGTCGGTGGCGGCGTCATCCGCGGTGAGGCCAGCGAGCAACTGCTCGACCTGGCCGAGCTGACCGGCATCCCGGTGGTGACCACGCTGATGGCGCGCGGCGCGTTCCCGGACAGCCATCCGCAGAACATGGGCATGCCCGGGATGCACGGCACCGTCACCGCGGTGGCCACCCTGCAGAAGAGCGATCTGCTGATCGCGCTGGGCACCCGCTTCGACGACCGGGTGACCGGCAAGCTGGATTCGTTCGCTCCGGACGCCAAGGTCATCCACGCCGACATCGACCCTGCCGAGATCGGTAAGAACCGCCACGCGGACGTGCCGATCGTGGGCGATGTGAAGGCCGTGATCACCGAGCTCATCGAGGCGCTGCGCCGCGACAGCGGCGGGCAGGAGCGCAGCGACCGGGGAGTCGACAGCGTGAGCCTGTCGCTCGACAACTGGTGGTCGTACCTGCGTGAGGTGCAGTCGACCTACCCGTTGAGCTACGGGCCGCAGAGCGACGGCAGCCTCTCACCCGAGTTCGTCATCGAGTCGCTGGGCAAGCTGGCCGGTCCGGACGCCATCTACGTGGCCGGCGTCGGGCAGCACCAGATGTGGGCCGCGCAGTTCATCTCCTACGAGAAGCCCAAGACGTGGCTGAACTCGGGCGGCCTGGGCACCATGGGCTACGCCGTGCCCGCCGCGATGGGCGCCAAGATGGGTTGCCCGGACACCGAGGTGTGGGCGATCGACGGCGACGGCTGCTTCCAGATGACCAACCAGGAGTTGGCCACGTGTGCGATCGAGGGCATCCCGATCAAGGTGGCCGTCATCAACAACGGCAACCTCGGTATGGTGCGCCAGTGGCAGACGCTGTTCTATGAGCAGCGGTACAGCCAAACCGATCTCGCCACGCACTCCCGCCGCATCCCCGACTTCGTCAAACTCGCCGAAGCCCTGGGTTGTGTCGGATTGCGTTGTGAGCGTGAAGAAGACGTCGTCGAGGTGATCAGGCAGGCCCAAGCCATCAACGACCGCCCGGTGGTGATCGACTTCACCGTCGGCGCCGACGCGCAGGTGTGGCCGATGGTCGGTCCCGGAATGGGCAATGACGAGATCCAGGCCGCCCGCGGTATCCGGCCCCTGTTCGACGACAACGAAGAAGGGCATGCCTGATGGCCGGAAACGTCCGCACCCACACGCTGTCGGTGCTCGTCGAGGACAAACCCGGCGTCCTCGCCCGAGTCGCGGCACTGTTCTCTCGGCGCGGCTTCAACATCCAGTCCCTGGCCGTCGGTGCGACGGAGCAGAAGGACATGTCCCGGATGACGATCGTCGTCAGCGCCGACGAGGCGCCGCTCGAGCAGATCACCAAACAGCTCAACAAGCTGATCAACGTGATCAAGATCGTCGAACAGGACGAGGGCAACGCGGTGGCCCGCGAACTCGCGCTCATCAAGGTGCGCGCGGACGCCACCACCCGCGGTCAGGTCATCGAAGCGGTGAACCTGTTCCGCGCCAAGGTGGTCGACGTGTCGACCGAATCGCTGACCGTCGAGGCCACCGGCACGCAGGAGAAGCTCGAAGCGCTGCTGCGGGTGCTCGAGCCGTACGGCATCCGGGAGCTCGTGCAGTCCGGTGTGGTGTCGTTGTCGCGCGGTCCGCGCGGCATCGGCGCCGTGAAATAGATCCCAAACCGCAAGTCAGAGAAGGAAATTACCAGTGGCAGTTGAGATGTTCTACGACGATGATGCCGATTTGTCCATCATCCAGGGACGCAAGGTCGCGGTCATCGGCTACGGCAGCCAGGGGCATGCGCACTCGCTGAGCCTGCGCGACTCCGGCGTCGAGGTGAAGGTCGGCCTCAAGGAGGGGTCGAAGTCCCGCGAGAAGGTCACCGAGCAGGGTCTCGAGGTCGACACCCCGGCCGAGGTGACCAAGTGGGCCGACGTGATCATGCTGCTGGCACCCGACACCGCGCAGGCCGAGATCTTCACCAATGACATCGAGCCGAACCTGGAGGACGGCAACGCGCTGTTCTTCGGCCACGGCCTCAACATCCACTTCGGCCTGATCAAGCCCCCGGCCAACGTCACCATCGGCATGGTCGCGCCCAAGGGTCCCGGCCACCTGGTGCGCCGTCAGTTCGTGGACGGAAAGGGCGTGCCCTGTCTGATCGCCGTCGATCAGGACCCCAAGGGTGAAGGCCAGGCGCTGGCCCTGTCGTACGCCGCCGCCATCGGTGGCGCCCGTGCCGGCGTCATCAAGACCGACTTCAAGGAAGAGACCGAGACCGACCTGTTCGGTGAGCAGGCCGTGCTCTGCGGCGGCACCGAGGAACTGGTCAAGACCGGCTTCGAGGTGATGGTCGAGGCGGGTTACGCCCCCGAGATGGCCTACTTCGAGGTGCTGCACGAGCTGAAGCTCATCGTCGACCTGATGTACGAGGGCGGCATCGCGCGGATGAACTACTCGGTCTCCGACACCGCCGAGTTCGGCGGGTACCTGTCCGGCCCACGCGTCATCGACGCCGACACCAAGGAGCGGATGCGCGCCATCCTCAAGGACATCCAGGACGGCACCTTCGTCAAGCGCCTGGTGGCCAACGTCGAGGGCGGCAACAAGGAGCTCGAGGACCTGCGCAAGAAGAACGCCGAGCATCCCATCGAGGTCACCGGCAAGAAGCTGCGTGACCTGATGAGCTGGGTCGACCGGCCGATCACCGAAACGGCGTAGTCCCTTCGATTTCGGCGTCCTTTCGATTTCGGCGCGCTAACCGACGAGCACCGTCGGTTAGCGCGCCGAGTTCGCTCTCATGGGGCGAGCGAAGGCAGCTCGGTGATGCCGAATTCGCGGCGCAGCATCGTCCGTGCCGCGTAGTAGCCGGCCATCCCGTGCACGCCGGCGCCGGGCGGGGTCGCCGACGAGCACACGTATGTCTTGGGGATCGGCGTCGTCCAGGGGTCGAGGCGCCAGGTGGGCCCCACCATCGCCGCGAAGAGGGTTGCCCCGCCGACGGTGATGTCGCCGCCGACGTAATTCGCGTTGTGCGACGACATCTGCGCCGCGGGAACGCACCGCGCGGCCACCACCAGATCACGGAACCCGGGTGCGACGCGCTCGAATATGGCGGTCACCGTCTCGGTGAGGTCGGCCTGCGACCCCGACGGCACATGCGCGTAGGTCCACAGGGGGCGACGGCCCTGCGCGTCGATGCGCGACGGATCCGCCAGGTGCGGCAGCGATGCCAGGGTCATCGGCCAGTCGGCGTGCCTGCCGGCGGCGACTTCCCGTTCGGCGAGCGCCATCTGCGCCCGGCTCCCGCCCATGTGCACGGTGACGGCGTCGCGGAGTCGCGCGTCGCGCCAGGGGATTTCACCTGACAGCACGAAGTCGACCTTGCAGACACCGGGGCCGTAGCGGTAGCGACGCAGCGCTCGCGCGTACCGGGCCGGCACCGCGTCGCCGTAGATCGGGAGCAGTGCGGTGGGCGCGGTGTCGTAGATTGCCACCCCGGCCGGGGGCGCGGTGACCGGTGCACCGACCACCAGTTCGCCGCCGTGCGCCTCGAGGTCGGCGATCAGCGCGTCGGCGATCCGCTGCGTACCCCCCACGGGGACCGGCCAGCCCGCGGTGTGCGCGATGGTGCCGAGCATCAGCCCCGCACCGCTGTTCACCGGGGACGGCATGGTCTTGATGGCGTGCGCGCCGACGCCGGTGAACAGCGCCCTGGCGTCCTCTCCGCACAGCGACCCCCACACCCTGCTGCCCTGGGCCAGCACCCGTAACCCGGTGCGCACCGTCGTCGGCAGATCCGGCGGCAGCGAGCGCTTGTCGCCGAGGAAGAAGCCGAGCACTCCGTCCGCGTGTTCGACGAGGGGCCCGAACAGCCGGCGCCAGGATCCGCCGTCGTCGAGCTCGGCGCACGTGCGGTCCAGCGACCGGTACGCGACAGCCGCAGGCCGGCCCGGTAGCGGGTTGGCGTACGACACCTCCGGCGAGATCAGCTCCACACCGCGCGCCGCCAGATCGAATTCCGCGAAGAACGGGGACGCCACTCCGAGCGGGTGTACCGCCGAGCACACGTCGTGCAGCACATTCGGGAACTCCGGGTCCGCGGCGCTTCGCGCACCGCCACCGGGGGTGGGTTGGGCCTCGAGCACCTGGACGGACAACCCCGCACGTGCACAGATGACCGCGGCGGACAGGCCGTTGGGCCCGCTGCCGACGACAGTGACGTCCACTCTGTACACCTCTCCGCCTCGCTACCTGCCCGTATCCTGCCCGCCGGGATCATTCCCCGGTCGCTTCGCTCCTGCCCGCCGATACGAAATTACCGACCTTTAGGCTGACCGGGTGAGTCTCCCTGTTGTTCTGATAGCCGACAAGCTCGCGGAGAGCACCGTCGCCGCCCTCGGTGACCAGGTCGAAGTCCGCTGGGTCGACGGCCCCGACCGCGACAAACTGCTCGCCGCCGTTCCCGACGCCGACGCCCTGCTGGTCCGCTCGGCCACCACCGTCGATGCCGAAGTCCTCGCCGCCGCGCCCAAGCTCAAGATCGTCGCCCGCGCGGGCGTCGGTCTGGACAACGTCGACGTCGACGCCGCCACCGAGCGCGGCGTGCTGGTCGTCAACGCGCCGACGTCGAATATCCACAGCGCCGCCGAACACGCGCTCGCGCTGCTGCTGTCCGCCGCCCGGCAGATCCCCGCCGCCGACGCGACGCTGCGTGCGCACACCTGGAAGCGCTCGTCGTTCTCCGGTACCGAGATCTACGGCAAGACCGTCGGCGTCGTCGGGCTGGGCCGGATCGGTCAGTTGGTGGCCGCCCGGTTGGCGGCGTTCGGCACCCACGTGGTGGCCTACGACCCGTACGTGTCCCAGGCGCGCGCGGCGCAACTCGGCATCGAACTGCTCGCCCTCGACGATCTGCTGGCCCGCGCCGACTTCATCTCGGTGCACCTGCCCAAGACGAAAGAAACCGCCGGCCTGATCAACAAAGAGGCGCTGGCCAAGACCAAACCGGGCGTGATCATCGTCAACGCCGCGCGCGGCGGGCTGATCGACGAGCAGGCTCTGGCCGACGCGATCACCAGCGGTCACGTGCGCGGTGCGGGCCTCGACGTGTTCAGCACCGAACCGTGCACCGACAGCCCGCTGTTCGAGCTGCCGCAGGTGGTCGTCACGCCGCATCTGGGCGCCTCGACCGCCGAGGCGCAGGACCGTGCGGGCACCGACGTGGCGTCGAGCGTCCGGCTGGCGCTGGCCGGTGAATTCGTGCCCGATGCGGTCAACGTCGGCGGCGGTGTCGTCGGCGAGGAGGTCGCGCCGTGGCTCGACCTGGTCCGCAAACTCGGCCTGCTGGCGGGAACCCTGGCCACCGAGCCGACGACCACGCTGTCGGTGCGCGTGTCCGGCGAGCTGGCCGCCGAAGAGGTTGGGGTGCTTCGGCTTTCGGCTCTGCGTGGGCTGTTCTCGACGGTGACCGACCAGCAGGTCACGTTCGTCAACGCACCGGGCCTGGCCGCCGAACGCGGTGTGCAGTCCGAACTGACGACCGCCTCGGAGAGCCCGAACCACCGCAGCCTCGTCGATGTGCGGGCGGTGGGCTCCGACGGGTCGGTGACCAACGTGGCCGGCACGCTGTCGGGTCCGCAGCAGGTGGAGAAGATCGTCCAGATCAACGGGCGCAACTTCGATCTGCGCGCCGAGGGCGTCAACCTGATCGTGAACTACGTCGACCAGCCGGGGGCTCTCGGCAAGATCGGCACGCTGCTCGGGGGCGCCGAGGTCAACATCCACGCAGCCCAGCTCAGCGAGGACGCGGAGGGGCCGGGTGCGACGATCCTGCTGCGCCTCGACCGCGACGTGCCCTCCGATGTGCGGACCGCGATCGCCGAGGCCGTCGACGCCAAGACACTGGAAGTGGTGGACCTGTCGTGACCATGAACTTGGCGATCATCGCCGGAGACGGCATCGGACCCGAGGTGATCGGCGAGGCCGTCAAGGTCCTCGACGCGGTCCTGCCGGACGTCGAGAAGACGAGCTACGACCTGGGTGCGCGGCGTTACCACGCCACCGGGGAGATCCTTCCCGATTCGGTGCTCGAGGAACTCAAGGCCCACGACGCCATTCTGCTCGGGGCGATCGGCGATCCGTCGGTGCCCAGCGGTGTTCTCGAACGCGGTCTGCTGCTGCGCATCCGGTTCGTCCTCGACCACCACATCAACCTGCGGCCGGCCAAGCTGTACTCCGGGGTGACCGGTCCGCTGGCCGGTAACCCGGACATCGACTTCGTCGTGGTCCGCGAAGGCACCGAAGGGCCCTACACCGGCACCGGCGGGGCGATCCGGGTCGGCACGCCCAACGAGGTGGCCACCGAGGTGAGCCTCAACACCGCCTTCGGCGTGCGCCGCGTCGTCGACGATGCATTCCGCCGCGCCCAGCAGCGCCGCAAGCACCTCACGCTGGTGCACAAGAACAACGTGCTGACCTTCGCCGGTGCGCTGTGGTGGCGCACCGTGCAGGAGTTGGCTGCCGAGTACCCGGACGTCGACATCGCCTATCAGCACGTGGACGCCGCGATGATCCACATCGTCACCGACCCCGGCCGGTTCGACGTCATCGTCACCGACAACCTGTTCGGCGACATCGTCACCGACCTCGCCGCCGCGGTGTGTGGCGGAATCGGGTTGGCCGCCAGCGGCAATATCGACGCGACGCGCACCAACCCCTCGATGTTCGAACCGGTGCACGGCAGCGCCCCGGACATCGCGGGTCAGGGCATCGCGGATCCCACGGCGGCGATCATGTCGGTGGCCCTGCTGCTGGCGCACGTCGGCGAAAGCGACGCCGCCGCACGCGTCGACAAAGCGGTGGAAGCGCATCTGGCCACCCGCGGTGACGAAAAACTGGGCACCGGCGCCATCGGTGACCGGATCGTCGGTCTGCTGTAGGTGACGCCGGCGCGGCAGTGCTGGCTGTTCGCGATCGGCTCGACGCTGTTCGCGCTCGCCACGGTGCCGGGTTTCGCCGCCGTCGCCGGAGCCGGCGCCGCCAACGGCCTGTGCTTCGCCGGCTCGTTCTTCTTCACCAGCGCGGCGTGGGTGCAGCTGGTTCGCTCACGCGCCGGGTCGCGCCTCGAATGGCTCTCGGCGGCAACGCAGTTCATGGGAACGCTGTTGTTCAACGTGAGCACCGGTGCCGCGGTGTGGGCACATGCGGTGACCGAACAGCGTCGCCTGGTGTGGGCGCCGGACGCCACCGGCTCGGCGGCCTTCCTCCTCAGCGGCGCGCTCGGGATCGCCGCGGTGAGCGTGACCGCCGGTTACTTTGCGCCCAGATCGCGGGACTGGCAGGTGCAGTGGGTCAACATGGTCGGCTGCGTGGCGTTCGGCGCATCTGCGCTCGGTGCCTTCGTCACGCCGGCCGGCGTAACCGAGGATGCGCTGCTGGCCAATCTCGGCACCTTCATCGGGGCGCTGTGCTTCCTCGCAGCGGCCCTGTTGGCGCTCCCGCCGCGACCGGCAGGAATTCGCCGCGGTCGATCGCCACACGGCCGTCTTTGACCTCGCAGCCCAGTGAGTCAGTGCCGTCCTGGCGGCGCGTGCACCGGCACCAGCGGGAGCGCCAGCAGAGGTAGCACCGCCAGCGCCGCGAATGCCGCGGGATACCCGAACAGCCCGATCAGCCCACCGAAGGCCGGAGCGGAAGCGGCGGACGCCAGGTGCTGGCTGGTGTTCTGGGTGCCCAATGCGCGTCCGCTCCAGAACGGTCCGGCGATCTCGGCGATGGCGGTGAATGCCAAACCGTTGTCCGACACCGTGATCACCGACGCCACCACCATCAGCGTGACACTGATCGGGGAGCCCAACGCGTCGGTCAGCGCCAGCAGTGCCAGGATCGCCGCCGCCGCGCAGGCGATCCAGCGGATCGGCCGCAACCGGTCGCCGACCCGGTCGGACAGGTATCCGGCGCCGATGCGACCGCCCGCACCGAGGATCTGCGCGAAAGTCACCAGGGCGCCCGCGGACGCCGCCGACCATCCGCGTTCGGACATCAGCCACACCAGCGTGAACGTCCAGATCACCGCCTGCGGCACCACGAGCAGCACGGACACGGCGTGGATCCGCCACAGCACCGCGGTGCCCCGGTACGGGTTGGCGAGGTCCTCGGCTGGCGCCTCCGCACGCGGCGGTCGCGGCGGATCGAGCACGCCCAGCAGGCACAAGACCGCCGCGGCCGCGCAGACCACCGCCGGGAACAGCAGGGCCGCCGCGACCCCTTGGCTCTGTGCGGTACGCGGAATCACCAACGCGCCCAGGCCGACTCCCAACGGAACCGATGCCTGGCGCATCCCCATCACCAGGCCGCGCTGGCGAGGCGGGAACCACCCGACCACCAGACGGCCGCTGGCGGAGTTGCTGCCGGCCGCGGCCATGCCGCCGACGAAGAGCAGGGCGCCCACGGCGGGAAGGGATTCCACCGCCGCGGCACCGAAGGCCGCGGCCGCGGTGAGCGCGGAGCTGACCGTCAGTACGAAGCGCTCACCGACGCGGTCGACGACATAACCCCACGCGATCAGGGTGACCACCATGCCGAAACTCGGCATGGACGCCATCAACCCGGCCAGCGCGAGATCCAGCCCGCGCTCGGTGTGCAGGGTCGGGATCAGGAACGCCGCGCCGTAGATGAAGACGTTGGCGCACATCGTGGCGGTGACGCCCAGCGCCAGCATCGACCAGCGGCGCACTGTGCCGATCACCGGAGCGGTCATCTGTCCATGGTGGCACGGGCATCTCACATATTCGAACTTCATTCCCACAATATGGTATGACTTGTCACGGGTGCGTACGGTATCGGGCGTGATGTGGAGATCTGTCGCCGCCGTGGTCCTGCTGCTCGGCGGCCTGAGCGTGCTGACCCCGGTGCCGTCGGCGTCGGCCGCAGCGCCGAACTGGTCGGGGTTGGACGCCCGCGCCTACACGGGCAACATCCCGGCGCCCGGCACGCTCATCCGCGACGTGCCGCTGAGCCCGGAACTGTCGGTGCGCGGCGCCGGCGCGGCGTACCGCATCCTCTACGCGACCCGCGATCAGCACGACGCGCCGGCGGTCAGCACGGCCGCGGTCTTCCTGCCGCACGGTGAGCCACCGCACGGCGGTTGGCGGACCGTCGCGTGGGCGCACGGCACCGTCGGCCTCGGCGACGACTGCACACCGTCGGCGTTGCCGCGCAACCCCCGCGACGACGAGTACCTGACCCACTGGCTCGACCAGGGCTACGCGATCGTGGCCACCGATTACACCGGGCTGGGCACCCCCGGTCTGATGAGCTACCTCAACAGCGTGGCCACCGCCCGCGCCGTCGTCGACTCCGTGGTGGCCGCCCACGGCTTCGGGCTGCCCCTGTCGCCGAAGTGGGCCATCGTCGGACAGAGTCAGGGCGGTGCGGCCGCGGTCAGCAGTGCCCGGTGGGCGACGGAGTTCAGCGCGGGCAGCGGCCTGGACTACCGCGGGGTGGTGGCCACCGGCACCCCGGCCAACATCGAGAAGGTCATCGAACGCGCGGCCCCCGACATGGCGCTGCCGCCCGCGCTCGGGCCCGCCGCCAACAGCTACGCCGCCTACATCCTCGCCGCGTTCCGCGAGGCGCGGCCCGACCTCGGCGTCGACAGTGTGCTGAGCCCACAGGGGCTCGACGCAGCCACGCTGGCCGAGACGCTGTGCTACGCAGCGCTCGACGCGGCGCTCGCCGGCCGCACCCCGGCAGAGTTCTTCCGGGCGCCGCTGGCGTCGCTGCCAGGGGCCGCCGAGGCGCTCGACGCGTACATGGGATTGCCGGTCAGCGGGTACGACCGGCCGATCTTCCTCGGTGTTGGCCTGCTCGACCGCGATGTGCCGCCGGACTCCACACTCAGCCTGTATGACCAGCTGAGCGCCAATGGTCAGGACGTGACGTTGCGGGTTTACCCCGACCAGGACCACGGCGGCACGGTGCTGGCGTCGTTGCCCGACTCCACCCCGTTCCTGCGGACGGCGCTTGCCGGGGGCCAAGGCGGCTGACACTAGGCTGGCGGTATGCGCCTTGGTCGAATCGCCAGCCCCGACGGGGTCGCCTTTGTCAGCGTGGAGGGCGCTCCCGGCGACCCTGCCACGGTCGTCAAGGAGATCGCCGAACATCCCTTCGGTACCCCCACCTTCACCGGACGGTCCTGGCCGCTGGCCGACGTCCGGCTGCTCGCCCCCATCCTGGCCAGCAAGGTGGTGTGCATCGGGAAGAACTACGCCGCGCACATCGAGGAGATGGGCGGCGGCCACTTCCCCGATCCGGTGATCTTCCTCAAACCCAACACCTCCATCATCGGGCCCAACATCCCGATTCAGTTGCCCGCCAACGCCAACCCGGTGCACTTCGAAGGTGAGCTGGCGGTGGTCATCGGCAGGCCGTGCAAGGACGTGCCCGCCGCCCGTGCGGCCGAGAACATCCTGGGCTACACGATCGCCAACGACGTCTCAGCGCGCGATCAGCAGAAGCAGGACGGCCAGTGGACCCGCGCCAAGGGTCATGACACGTTCTGCCCGGTGGGCCCGTGGATCGTCACCGACGTCGACCCCTCGGACCTCGAATTGCGCACCGAGGTCAACGGGGAGATCAGACAACTCAGCCGGACGTCGTTGATGCTGCACGACATCGGGGCGATCGTGGAGTGGATCTCGGCGGTGATGACCCTGTTGCCCGGAGACCTCATCCTCACCGGGACCCCGGAGGGGGTGTCGCCGATCGAGGACGGCGACACGGTGTCGGTCACCGTCGAGAACATCGGCACGCTCACGAACCCCGTTGTGCGCAAAGGTAAATGATGAGCACCGCGCATGAGGAGAGCGATATGACGGTCCGTGTCCGATTCTGCCCGTCCCCGACGGGGACCCCGCATGTCGGCCTGATCCGCACTGCGCTGTTCAACTGGGCGTACGCGCGGCACACCGGCGGGACGTTGGTGTTCCGCATCGAGGACACCGACTCGGCGCGCGACAGCGAGGAGAGCTACCAGGCGATCCTCGACGCGCTGAACTGGCTCGGACTCGACTACGACGAGGGACCCGACATCGGTGGACCCTACGCGCCGTACCGCCAGTCGCAGCGCCGCGACGTCTACCGCGACGTGATCGCTCGCCTCGTCGCCGCGGGGGAGGCCTACGAGGCGTATTCCACCGCCGAGGAGGTCGAGGCGCGCCACCTCGCCGCAGGCCGGAATCCCAAGCTGGGGTACGACAACTTCGACCGCGACCTCACCGACGAGCAGCGCGCCGCCTACCGCGCCGAGGGGCGTAACCCGGTGATCCGGCTGCGCATGCCCGATCGAGACATCACCTGGCGCGATCTGGTGCGCGGCGAGACCACGTTCGGTGCGGGGACGATTCCCGACTTCGCGCTCACCCGCGGCAACGGGGAACCGCTCTACACACTGGTGAACCCGGTCGACGATGCGCTCATGAAGATCACCCACGTCCTGCGCGGCGAGGACATCCTGCCGTCGACGCCACGCCAGATCGCGCTGTACGAGGCGCTGATCCGGCTCGGTCTGGCCGAGCAGGTTCCGCAGTTCGCCCATCTGCCAAGCGTTCTGGGTGAGGGCAACAAGAAGCTGTCCAAACGTGACCCGCAGTCGAACCTATTCCTGCACCGCGACCGCGGGTTCATCCGCGAGGGGCTGCTCAACTATCTGGCGCTGCTCGGCTGGGGTATCGCCGACGACCACGACCTGTTCAGCCTCGACGAGATGGTGGCCGCGTTCGACGTGGCCGATGTGAACTCCAACCCCGCCCGGTTCGACCAGAAGAAAGCCGATGCGCTCAACGCCGAGCACATCCGGTTGTTGACCGAGGACGACTTCACCGCCCGCCTGAAGGCGTATTTCGCCGCGCACGGCCACGACGTCGGCCTCGACGACTCCCAGTTCGCCGAGGCGGCCCGGTTGGTGCAGACCCGCATCGTCGTCCTGGGCGACGCGTGGGGGCTGCTGAAGTTCCTCGACGACGGCTCGTTCGCCCTCGACGAGAAGGCAGCCGCCAAAGAGCTCAAAGCCGACGCGGTAAAGGTGCTCGACGCCGCGCTCGCCGGACTCGAGGCCGTGGGGCAGTGGACGACGGCCGCGATCGAGGACGCGCTGAAGAAGGCCCTGCTGGACGATCTCGAGCTCAAACCCCGCAAGGCGTTCGGGCCGGTCCGCGTCGCCGCTACCGGCGCATCGGTCAGCCCGCCACTGTTCGAGTCGCTGGAGTTGCTCGGACGCGACCGCAGCCTGGCCCGGCTGCGGGCCGCCCGCGAGCATGCGGCCGCCTCGGCCTAGGAGTTGGCGCCGGCCTGGGGGGCGCGTGGCGAAAGCACGCCGAAATCTTTGGTAGTGTGCACGTCGGCGCCGGAACGATTCGCGGGGGCGATCCCCACCGCGCAAACGCTCCGAAAAAGCCCATGGCCAGCGGTTATGGGTAGCCATTGGGGTATGGTGTAATTGGCAACACAGCGGTTTCTGGTACCGCCATTCTAGGTTCGAGTCCTGGTACCCCAGCTGCGAAGTATGTCTGCACGGAGAGCCTTCAGGGCTCTCGCAGGCGATTAGGTCAGCGTTGTTCGCCTGGGCTATGCTGACCAACCGAAAGTTCTGGCCCCCGTCGTCTAGCGGCCTAGGACGCCGCCCTCTCACGGCGGTAGCGTGGGTTCGAATCCCATCGGGGGTACATCGCGACAGCGCTCGACTCCACGGAGTCGGGCGCTGTCGGCGTTCGTGGGCATCCTCGGCGCGCGAGATCTTCGCCACGGTCGTGCCGACGGCGCCGTCGCCACCGTGATGTCGATCTCGCCGACGAGAACTAGAGCCGACGGGCGAGTGCGTCGGCGGCGGCCAGCAGATCGGCGGCCCACCGCGCGCCCGGGCGGCGACCCATCCGGTCGATGGGGCCGGACACCGAGATCGCCGCCACCACCGCGCCCTTGCCGTCGCGCACCGGTGCCGAGACACTGGCCACCCCCGGCTCGCGTTCGGCCGCGCTCTGGGCCCACCCGCGCCTGCGCACCTCCGCCAATGTGCGCTCGGTGAACATCGCCTCGGGGAGCACAGCCTGCTGGGTGGCGGCGTCGGCGAATGCGAGCAGCACCTTCGCGCCCGAGCCCGCCGTCATCGCCAGCCGGGTGCCGACCGGCACGGTATCCCGCAGTCCTGCTGGCGGTTCCAGCGCCGCGATGCAGATTCTCGCCGTGCCCTCACGCCGGTACAGTTGCACGCTCTCACCGGTGATCTCGCGTAGCCGGGGCAGGATCACCGCGCCGGCCGCCAGCAGCGGATCGTTGACCTGCCCGGCCAACTCGGTCAGCGCCGGCCCCAGCCGCCACCGGCCCTCGGCGTCACGGGCGAGCAGCCGGTGGGTTTCCAGACCCGCGGCCAACCGGTGCGCCGTCGCGCGCGGCAACCCGGTGCGCTCGCACAGTTCGGCGAGGGCGCAGGGCGACTCCGCCACGGTGTGCAGTACGCCCACAGCTTTGTCCAGCACGCCGATACCGCTATCCTGTCTCACAGGGAGATACTAGCGTCCCGCAATGTGAGATTGCCAGCGCAACGTCGCAGGCCGAGAGTCCAGAAGAATCGAGATGGTTATGGCACAGCCCGCCACGCCGCGCACCCTCGCAGAGAAGGTGTGGGCCGACCACGTCGTCGCCCTCGGTACCGGGGAGGGTGCCGCGCGCGAACCGGACCTGATCTACATCGACCTGCACCTCGTCCACGAGGTGACCAGTCCGCAGGCCTTCGACGGTCTGCGACTCGCGAACCGACCCGTGCACCGTCCGGATCTCACCATCGCGACCGAAGACCACAACGTGCCGACGATCGACATCGACAAGCCGATCGCCGACCCCGTCTCGCGCACCCAGGTGGAGACGTTGCGGCGCAACTGTGCCGAATTCGGCATCCGTCTGCATCCGATGGGCGACGTCGAACAGGGCATCGTCCACATCATCGGGCCGCAGCTGGGCCTGACCCAGCCCGGGATGACCGTGGTGTGCGGTGACAGCCACACCTCCACCCACGGCGCGTTCGGGGCCCTCGCGATGGGTATCGGCACCTCCGAGGTCGAGCATGTGCTGGCGACACAGACACTTCCGTTGCGTCCGTTCAAGACGATGGCGGTCAACATCGACGGCGAGCTGCCGCCCGGCGTCAGCGCCAAGGACATCATCCTCGCCGTGATCGCCAAGATCGGCACCGGCGGTGGACAGGGGTACGTCATCGAATACCGAGGCAGCGCCATCGAATCGCTGTCGATGGAGGGCCGGATGACGATCTGCAACATGAGCATCGAGGCCGGTGCCCGGGCCGGCATGGTGGCTCCCGACGACACCACGTTCGAATTCCTGCGCGGACGGCCGCACGCACCAACCGGCGCGGACTGGGATGCCGCAGTGGAGGCGTGGCGGCAGCTGCGCACCGATCCGGGCGCCGAGTTCGACACCGAGGTGTACCTCGACGCGGCCGAGCTGAGCCCGTTCGTGACCTGGGGGACCAATCCCGGCCAGGGTGTGCCGCTCTCCGGTGCGGTGCCCGACCCCGAGCTGATCGTCGACGAGGGTGAACGCCAGGCCGCGGAAAAGGCGTTGACCTACATGGGTCTTCAAGCGGGCACCGCGATGCGCGACGTCTCCGTGGACACCGTGTTCGTCGGGTCGTGCACCAACGGCCGCATCGAGGATCTGCGCGTGGTCGCCGACGTCCTGCGCGGCCGCAGCGTCGCCGACGGGATCCGGATGCTCGTGGTGCCGGGTTCGATGCGCGTCCGCGCACAGGCCGAATCCGAAGGGCTCGACCGGATCTTCGTCGATGCTGGCGCCGAGTGGCGGCAGGCCGGCTGCTCGATGTGTCTGGGCATGAACCCCGATCAGCTCTCGCCGGGGCAGCGGTGCGCGTCGACGTCCAACCGCAACTTCGAGGGGCGTCAGGGCAAAGGCGGGCGCACGCACCTGGTCTCGCCGGCCGTGGCCGCCGCCACCGCCGTTCGCGGCACCCTGTCGTCTCCCGCGGACCTGTCCGCCGTCCCCACTCGCTGAAGGAGAACTCGCGATGGAAGCCTTTCGCACTCACACCGGGATCGGCGTACCCCTGCGTCGGTCGAATGTCGACACCGACCAGATCATCCCGTCGGTGTATCTGAAGCGGGTCACTAGAACGGGTTTCGAGGACGGGCTGTTCGCCGCGTGGCGAAATGACCCCTCGTTCGTGCTCAATTTGCCACCGTTCGACAAGGGTTCGGTTCTGGTCGCAGGACCGGATTTCGGAACGGGATCCTCCCGCGAGCATGCGGTCTGGGCGCTCATGGACTACGGCTTCCGGGTCGTCATCTCGTCGCGGTTCGCCGATATCTTCCGCGGAAATGCGGGCAAGGCCGGGTTGTTGGCGGCCGAGGTGAACCAAAATGACGTAGAACTTCTGTGGAAGGTGATCGAGCAGAATCCCGGGCTGGAACTCACTGTCAATCTTCAAGATCGCAACATCATCGCGGGAACGCTAGTGGTGCCGTTCACGATTGACGATTACACCGCATGGCGATTGCTCGAGGGGCTCGACGATATAGGCCTTACGCTGCGGAAACTCGATTCGATCGAGGATTACGAGCGGCGCAGGCCGAGCTGGAAACCGCGCACTCTGCCCGCCTGATCAAGGGCGTCCGAGCGGCCGAAATCGCCGCCTCCGCACCCCTTCCCGACGCCCTTGGGGGACGTCAAGGGAGCCAAGCGGATTGCCGAAAAATTCGCCAGGAGCCGCCGAAACTGCGCGTGGCTCTTGGAAATCAGTGGTCAGTGGGTTTACCGTGTCCATTAGTCGGTCCAAGTAGGGCCACTGGTTTTTCGGAGGTTTTGCATGAACAAAGCGGAGCTTATCGACGCACTGACAACCAAGATGGGCACCGACCGTCGGCAAGCCACCGCCGCGGTGGAGAACGTCGTGGACACCATCGTGCGTGCGGTTCACAAGGGTGACAGCGTGACCATCACTGGTTTCGGCGTCTTCGAGCAGCGTCGGCGGGCGGCACGTGTCGCGCGTAACCCGCGCACGGGTGAGACGGTGAAGGTCAAGCCGACCTCGGTGCCGGCTTTCCGTCCGGGCGCACAATTCAAGGCGATCGTCTCGGGCACACAGCGGCTCGCGTCCGAGGGTCCCGCCGTCAAGCGTGGTGTGGCGGCCGCCCCGGCCAAGCGCGCCGCGAAGAAGGCCCCCGCCAAGAAGACCGCCGCGAAGAAGACGACGGCTGCCGCCAAGAAGACGGCACCGGCTAAGAAGTCGACTGCTGCGGCCAAGAAGACGGCACCGGCCAAGAAGACCGCTGCGAAGAAGACCACCACGACGGCCGCCGCGAAGAAGTCGGCACCGGCGAAGAAGTCGACTGCTGCAGCCAAGAAGACGGCACCGGCCAAGAAGGCTGCGACCAAGGCACCGGCCAAGAAGGCCGCGGCCAAGGCGCCTGCCAAAAAGGCCACTGCCGCCAAGAAGACGGCCAGCAAGGCTCCGGCCCGCAAGGCGCCGGCCAAGAAGGGCCGCAAGTAACGCCTGACGAACGCTGAACCGCCGCGGGTCGTGCCGATCCGCGGCGGTTCTGCCGTCTACTTCCCGGCCAGCGGGCTGCCGATGTGGTCCGCGGCGACCAGTCGGCCCGCCGCGAGTGACATCACCCACGTGCTGCCCTTGCGGTTGCGGGACCTGTCCGGTCGGACACCGTCGCGGTCGCACCACCACTCGATCAGGTCGGGAATCACCTTGCCCTGCGAGCAGATCACCGGGGTGTACCCGGCGTGCCCCGCCTCGGTGGCGATTTCGAGCACCCGCCGTCGCGCGGTCTTCCTGTCCTCGGCGTAAGCCTCTTCGGTCAGTGCCGGTTCCGGGTGCACGGCCTCGCCGAGTTCATCGGCCAGCGGCTCGATCGTCTGCTCGCAACGGGTCCGGTCGGCCGCGTAGAGCCGGTCGGCCCCGAACGCCAACAGCTGACCGACCAACGACTCCGCCTGCGCGCGACCGTGCTTGTCCAGCGGCCGCTTGCGGTCGTCTCCGCGGTATCGCGACTTGCTCCCCGCGGTCGCATGCCGCACGACGAGCACCGTCTGGGTGTCAGGCGACACCTTGGCGAACCTTCGCAGCACCTTCCGATCATGGGGATAACCCAGGCGTTCGACCGCCTCTCGGACGGGCAGCCAGATCAGTTCGTCGACTTCGTCATTGGGGGAGAAGGACCCGTCGACGGTGCGGGCGGCCCAGTAGCGGACCTTCTTGACGCCCTGCTCGACCGGGTAACTCACCGACGCCAGCCGCCGGCCGAGGACGCAGGTGTAACCGGTCTCCTCGTGCACTTCCCGCACCGCGGTGACCGGTTCGGTCTCTCCGGGGTCCACCTTGCCCTTGGGCAGTGACCAGTCGTCATATCGCGGTCGGTGGATCACGGCGACTTCGGGCGCCGACGCATCGCCGTTGGGCCGCCACAAGACGGCACCGGCGGCGAGCACGGTCTTGGCAGGCGACGCAACGATATTCGCCGGTTTGGTTTTCGACACCTCAACTCCTGCAGGTCAGTGCGGGCCCGGCAGGGGCAGCGTCACGGGTGGCGATGACGGCGCATCATCGACACCTGATGGTCGCGGACGGTCTCACCCTCGCGCGGTGACGCCGTCCAGTGACCGTCGGAGCCGAGTTCCCAGCAGCGCGTTGCGGGGTCCAGCGCCGAGTCGAACACATCGTTGAGTTGTGCGGTCAGCCTCGGATCCTTCACCTGGGCCATCACTTCGACGCGGCGGTCGAGATTGCGGTGCATCATGTCCGCGCTGCCGATCCAGTACTCGTCGAGGGCGCGGAAGTGGATGACGCGCGAATGCTCCAGGAACCGGCCCAGGATCGAGCGCACCACGATGTTCTCGGAGAATCCGCTCACACCGGGCCGCAGCGCGCAGATACCGCGCACCACCACCTCGACACGGACACCGGCCTGCGATGCGCGGTAGAGCGCATCGATAACCTGCTCGTCCACCAGGGCGTTGGCCTTCAGCCGGATCCGGCCCTCGGCGCCGTCGCGGGCGGCCGCCACTTCCCGTTCGATGCGCTCGATGATGCCCTTGCGCACGCCGTGCGGCGCCACCAGCAGGTTGCGATAGGCCACCTTGCGTGAGTATCCGGTCAGCGAGTTGAACAGGTCGGTCAGATCGGCGCCGATGTCGGGGGCGGCGGTGAGCAGACCGACATCCTCGTACAGGCGTGCGGTCTTCGGGTTGTAGTTGCCGGTCCCGATGTGGCAGTAGCGCCGGATCATCGACCCCTCCCGGCGCACCACGAGTGCGGTCTTGCAGTGCGTCTTGAGCCCGATCAACCCGTAGACGACGTGCACGCCCGCCTGCTCCAGGGCGCGGGCCCATTTGATGTTGGCCTGTTCGTCGAAGCGCGCCTTGATCTCGACCAGTGCCACCACCTGCTTACCGGCCTCGGCGGCGTCGATGAGGGCGTTGACGATCGGGGAGTCGCCCGAGGTGCGGTAGAGGGTCTGCTTGATCGCAAGCACATTCGGATCGGCAGCAGCCTGCTCGATGAACCGCTGCACGGTTGTGGAGAACGAATCGTAGGGATGGTGCACCAGCACATCGCCGTCGCGCAGCGTCGAGAAGATGCTCTTCGGGGTCTCCCGCTCACCGAAAGCCGGTGGGGTGGCGGGCACGAAGGGCCGGTCCTTGAGCGCCGGGCGGTCGACGGCGTAGATCTGCCACAACGCCGACAGGTCGAGCAGGCCGGGCACCTCGACCACGTCGCCCGGGTCGACGTCGAGTTCGCGCAGCAGCAGTTCGAGCATGCTCTCGGTCATGTCGTCGGAGACCTCGAGTCGCACCGGAGAGCCGAACCGCCGCCGGGCGAGTTCGCGTTCCAGCGCCTGCAGCAGATCCTCGTCGCGGTCCTCCTCGACTTCGAAGTCCGCATTGCGGGTGATCCGGAAGGCGTGGTGCTCGACGATCTCCAAGCCGGGGAACAACACCGGCAGGAACGCCGCGATCAGTTCCTCCATCGGCAGGAACCGCACGACCTCACCGCTGTTGTCGCGTGCGCCGAGCTGGACGAACCGGTCGACGTTGTCGGGCACCTTGATTCGCGCGAAGTGCTGTCCGCCGTCGTCGGGGTGCCGGACGGTGATCGCGAGGTTGAGCGAGAGTCCGCTGACGAATGGGAACGGGTGCGCCGGGTCGACCGCCAGCGGGGTGAGTACGGGGAAGACCTGTTCGTGGAAGTACGTCGACAACTGCGCGCGTTCGGCTTCGTCGAGTTCGCCCCACGTGACGATGACGATCCCCTCGCCCGCCAACGCGGGGCGCACCGAGTCGAGGAACACCCGCGCGTGGCGCGAGGCGATCTGCTGGGTGCGCTCGCTGATTCGGCGCAACTGCTCCCGCGGCGACAGCCCGTCGGCCGAACGAACCGACAACCCCGTCTCGTCGCGGCGTTTGAGACCGGCGACGCGCACCATGTAGAACTCGTCGAGGTTGGACGCGAAGATCGCGAGGAACTTCGCCCGCTCCAGCAACGGCAGTGACGTGTCGGCGGCCAGCGCCAGGACCCGGGCGTTGAAGTCCAGCCAGCTCAGTTCCCGGTTGAGGTAGCGGTCCTCGGGCAGGGCGTTGTCGACGGCAGGCGACGTCGCGGCGGGCGGCGCGTCCGGGGTCGAATCTTCGGGCCCCCGCTCACCGTTCTCCGCGCGGATCCCGGCCTCGGCTTCGGTCATGGAGTCGATCCTCCCCTATGGCGGCGGCGTCCTGCCACCGCGTATGCGAGATGTTCACCTTCCCGCGCCGACGGCGCGCGCGGTCTGCGGGCCGACGCCGAGGCGGCGGGCCAACCGCAGGTCATCGGGGGTGTCGATGTCGCAACGCAGACCCGGCCACGGACCGGTCAGCTCGATCGCGCCCGAACGGCGGTGCTGCTGCGCCGAATCGGGGCCGAATCGCGGATCGAGTGCCACACCGAACGCGAACAGGGCCGACGTGCCGGTGCCGTGGCGGTCGCCGACGAAACTGCGGGGCTGGACCCGCGCTGCGGCGATCGCCTCGCTCAACTCCCGCGACTGCAACGCCGGCAGATCACCTTGCAGCGCAACCACATTCGGGGTCGTCTGACGCATCACCGCCTCCGCGGCGGCGATCGCGTTGTTGAGCGGGTCGGGGTGACCGGCCGGGGTCGGGTCGGTGAGCACCTGTGCGCCCAGCGCGAGTGCGGCATCCGCGGCGGCGGGGTCGGGGGTGACGACGATGACGCGCGCGACCGCGGCGGCCGCGGTGATGGTGTCGACGAGCATCGCCAGCACCACCGTCTCGCGGGTGTCGGGCGCGAAGATCGGCGCCAGCCTGGTCTTGGCGGCGGCGAGGCGTTTGACGGCGATCACCACCCCCACGTCGGGGTCCGTCTCCGTGCCGGGCGGGGCGGCGCCGTCGCTTCTCGTGCCGCGCATGGCCGCCATCCTGCCAGCACCCGCGCTGGGCGGCCGACGCCGTCGGACTCCCCGCGCTGCGCGCTAGGGTGAACGCGTGGTGACGGCGGCGGTGATGGGTTCCGGTGCGTGGGGCACGGCAACGGCCAAAGTCCTCGCCGACGCCGGTAACTCGGTGAGGCTGTGGGCGCGCCGGCCGGAGGTCGCGGCCGAGATCAACGCCACCCACCACAACAGCGGCTACCTCGACGAGGTGGCTCTGCCCACGACGATTCACGCCACCTCGGACCCGGCCGAGGCGCTCACCGGCGCCTGCACGGTGGTGCTGGCGGTGCCCGCACAGAGCCTGCGGGCCAACCTCGAGCAGTGGAAGGGCCTCATCGGCCACGACGTCACGCTGGTGAGCCTGGCCAAGGGCATCGAACTCGACACACTCATGCGGATGAGCCAGGTGATCGCGCAGGTCACCGGCGCCGACCCGGCCCGCGTCGCGGTGGTGACCGGACCGAACCTCGCCAGCGAGATCGCCGACGAACAACCTGCCGCCACCGTCGTCGCCTGCAGCGACAGCGGTCGCGCGGTCGCGCTGCAACGCGCGTTCGCCACCGGCTATCTGCGGCCCTACACCAATGCCGACGTGGTGGGCGCCGAGATCGGCGGTGCGTGCAAGAACGTGATCGCGCTGGCGTGCGGAATGGCCGTCGGCGTCGGACTGGGGGAGAACACGGTCGCGGCGATCATCACCCGTGGACTGGCCGAGATCATGCGGCTCGGCATCGCGCTCGGCGCCAAACCCACGACGCTGGCCGGGCTGGCCGGCGTTGGCGACCTCGTTGCCACCTGCACCTCGGTGCAATCGCGCAACCGCACCTTCGGCGAGCGGTTGGGCCGGGGCGGGACCATGGAATCGGCGTTGCTCGCCGCGGGCGGACACGTGGCCGAGGGCGTCACCTCGTGCCGGTCGGTGCTGGCGCTGGCGTCCAGTTACGACGTCGAGATGCCGCTCACCGATGCGGTCAACCGCGTCTGCCACAAGGGTCTTTCCGTCGACGAAGCCGTCGTGCTGCTGCTCGGTCGCAGCACCAAACCGGAGTAGCCGGCATGGAAGGCGCCTACGGCGATTCCACACGCAGCGTCAAAGCCGTTGGGGCCGAGGCGATTCCAGGAGAGCCCGTGGCGACACCGCCGGTGCCGGTCTCGGCGTATCACCTGTCGCCGGACGAAGCCCAACCGCTGGACACCTACGGGCGCAGCTCGAATCCGACCTGGCGGCGGCTGGAAGCGGCACTGGCCGAGCTGGAAGGGGCCTCGACGGCGCTGGCCTTCGGCTCCGGGATGGCGGCCACCACCTCGGCCCTGCGGGTGCTGACCGGCCCCGGGAAACGATTGATCGTTCCTGCCGACGGCTACTACCAGGTCCGCCGCTATGCCACCGAATACCTTGCGCCACAAGGTGTCACAGTTCTCGAAGTCGGCACGGCCGACATGTGCGCGGCGGCGGCCGACGCCGACGTGGTGCTGGCGGAGACGCCCGCCAACCCGGGGTTGGACGTGGTGGACCTGCACCGGCTGGCGATGACCTGCCGTGGGCGCGGCGCGACCCTGATCGTCGACAACACCACGGCGACCCCCCTCGGGCAGCAACCGCTGTCGCTGGGCGCCGATCTCGTGGTGGCCAGCGCCACCAAAGCGCTCTCCGGCCACAGCGATCTGATCGCCGGTTACGTCGCGGGCAGTCACCCCGAACTGATGGCCGCGCTCGAACGGGACCGCCTGCTCGCCGGGCCCATCCTCGGTCCGTTCGAGGCGTGGCTGGTGCTTCGCAGCCTCGGCAGTGCCGGCCTGCGGTTCGAGCGGCAGTGCCAGAACGCGCAGGCGGTCGCGATGCTGCTGCGCGGACACCCTGCCGTACGCGGCGTGCGCTATCCCGGACTACCGGAGGACCCCGCACACGCGGTGGCGTCGCGGCAGATGCGGCGGTACGGCGGGCTGGTCTCGGTGGAGCTCGCCGACGCCCCGGCCGTGCATGCGCTCGTCGAACGCAGCGCACTGCTCGTCGCCTCGACCAGCTTCGGCGGCATCCACACCTCGATCGACCGTCGCGCCCGCTGGGGTGACCCGGTGCCCGACGGATTCGCCCGCCTGTCCATGGGCATCGAGGACACCGACGACCTCATCGCCGACCTCAGCGCCGCGCTCGGCTGATATCGAATCGTCCCCGGCGCGGCCGGGACGGTAGCCTCTGCAGACTGTGATCGCCCGCAACCAGCGCACCCGCGTTGCCGTCGTCTACGGCGGGCGCAGCTCCGAGCACGCCATCTCGTGTGTCTCCGCGGGCAGCATCCTGCGCAACCTCGATCCCGAGCACTTCGACGTGTTCGCCGTCGGGATCACCCCGGACGGTTCCTGGGTGCTGACCGACGGGCGGCCCGAGACGCTGGCCATCACCGACGGGCGGCTGCCCGAGGTGAGCGCGGCGTCCGGGACAGCCCTGGCGTTGCCCGCCGATCCGGGCCGCCGCGGCGAACTGGTGTCGCTGAGCCAGACCGAGGCAGGGGAGGTCCTCGCCGCGGTGGACGTGGTGTTCCCGGTGCTGCACGGGCCCTATGGCGAGGACGGCACGATCCAGGGCCTGCTCGAGCTCGCCGGGGTGCCCTATGTCGGGGCCGGTGTCCTGGCCAGCGCCGCGGGCATGGACAAGGAGTTCACCAAGAAGCTGCTGATCGCCGAGGGGCTCCCGGTGGGCGACCACGTGGTGCTACGCCCCGGGCGTGCGGACATGACGCTCGACGAACGCGACCGTCTCGGCCTGCCGGTGTTCGTCAAACCGGCCCGCGGCGGGTCCTCGATCGGCGTCAGCAGGGTGGCGGACTGGGCGGATCTGCCTGCCGCGATCGACCTGGCCCGCGCGCACGACCCCAAGGTGATCATCGAGGCCGGGATACCGGGCCGCGAGCTCGAATGCGGCGTGCTGGAGTACCCGGACGGCCGTGTCGAGGCCAGTACGGTCGGCGAGATCCGGGTGGCCGGCGTGCGCGGCCGCGAGGACGGGTTCTACGACTTCGCGACGAAATACCTCGACGACGGCGCCGAGCTCGACGTGCCGGCGAAAATCGAAGACGACGTGGCCGACGACATCCGCCGACTCGCCATCCAGGCGTTCCGCGCGATCGACTGCCAGGGTCTGGCGCGCGTCGACTTCTTCCTCACCGACGACGGACCCGTCGTCAACGAGATCAACACCATGCCGGGCTTCACCACGATTTCCATGTATCCGCGGATGTGGGCGGCCAGCGGGGTGGACTATCCGACCCTGCTCGCGGCGATGGTGGACACGGCCGTCGCCCGCGGGACCGGCCTGCGCTAGCGCGGCGGACCGGGGGCGGGGGGCTGGGCCGGCAAGGTGTCGGTCAGCACCCGGGAGATGACCTGGATCGGCGTGGGACCGGAATCCTGCGGCAGTGTGAGGGCCACGTACACCGGGCGGTCCACGGCATACCACGTGCTGCGGGTCTGCTGGGGCTCCTGTCGGCTCCCGGGGGCGGCCTCTTCCCCGACGCGGAACCACTGCACCGCATCGACCATCTGGATCGGCACCCCCACCACGAAGTCCACCGGACGGTCCAGCCCGCAGCGCAGAATGATCGCCTCGGTGTCCGGGCCGGCCTGCCAGGCCGCGGCGCCGACCGGCGTCGGTTCTGCCGTCGGGGCGCGGCGGAAGTCACCGAGCATCTCCGGCAGCGCGCCCAGCAGGGCCTGGCACTCCGGGCTGTCGGCGCGCGGCGCAGGCACCGACGCGATCGCCACCGGCTGCTGCTCGGGCCGGCCCTGGCGTACGGCCGCGATGCCGAGCACCACCACGAGCGCCGCGACGGCCACCAGGATGGCCGCGATCATCAATGTTCGCGGCGGGCCGTCGCGGAGTGCTCGCTGCGGATCGTCGGGCGTCACCCGAACAAGCCTATGGGTGCGCGCCGTCCGCGATCGGGCAGGTCAGCGTCCGCGTGATCCCGTCCACGCCCTGCACACTGGGGACGATGCCGGAGCGCAGGTCGTCGAGGTTGTCGGCGCCCACCCGCACCACCACGTCGTAGGGGCCGGTGACGTACTCCGCGGACCGAACACCGGGCAGTTCGGCCAACCTCGCCGCCACGACTTCGGCGCGGCCGACCTCGGTCTGGATCAGCATGAAAGCCTCGACCACCCGTGTTCGCCTCCGTCCCGCCCCATAGACTCCGGGGACCAAACGTACCGCAGGTGGAGCCGGTGCTGCGCGTCGTGACGGCGGCCGGGTGGAGGTGACATGGCCCCGTTCGACCCGGCCGAGAGCATGGCCGACGTCGGTGAATTCGCGGTGATCGATGCGCTGGTGCGCGGCAGACGGCAACCACCGTCGGTGCTGATCGGGCCCGGTGACGATGCCGCCGTGCTGTCCCGCGGTGACGGTCGGACCGTGGTGTCGACGGACATGCTGGTCGAGGGCAGGCACTTCCGGCTCGATTGGTCGGCGCCGCACGAGGTGGGGCGCAAGGCGATCGCGCAGAACGCTGCCGATGTCGAGGCGATGGGCGCCGCGGCGACCGCATTCGTGGTGGCGTTCGGTGCCCCCGCCGACACCCCGGCCGCCTCCGCGCTGGGGCTCAACGACGGTATGTGGGACGAAGCGGCGGCGATGGGCGCGGGCATCATCGGCGGTGACCTGGTCCGCGCCCCGCAGTGGGTGATCGCGGTGACCGTGCTCGGTGACCTCGCCGGCAGGGCGCCCGTGCGCCGAGACGGCGCCCGCCCCGGTGACATCGTCGCCGTCAGTGGCGAACTGGGCCGGTCGGCCGCCGGATATGCGTTGTGGCACAACGAAATCGAGGATTTCGAACCACTGCGCCGCCGCCACCTCGTTCCGGTGCCGCCCTACGGACAGGGCCGCGCCGCGGCCGACTCCGGTGCGACGTCGATGACCGACGTCTCCGACGGGCTGCTGGCCGATCTCGGACACATCGCCGATGCGTCGGGGTGCCGGATCGGCGTGGACCGGGCGGGGTTGCACGCCGATCATGCCGCGGTGGCGGGCGCCGCGGCCGCCGTCGGCGGCGATCCGTGGGAGTTCGTGCTCTCCGGCGGCGAGGACCATGCGCTGGTCGCGACCTTTCCCGGCCCGCCGCCGGCCGGGTGGCGGGTGATCGGGCGGGTGGCCGCCGGTCCCGCTGAGGTGCTGGTCGACGGCGGCGAGTGGAGCGGAAACCGGGGCTGGCAGTCGTTCTGACGAACACCGCACGCTAAGTTGGCGTTTCGTGACTGCACGCGCGCTCTCCGAACTCGTAGACCAGGGCTGGGCGAAGGCATTGGAGCCCGTGCACGAGCAGGTGACACAGATGGGGGAGTTCCTGCGGGCCGAACTGGCCGCCGGTCACCGCTACCTGCCCGCGGGTGCCAACGTGTTGCGGGCGTTCTCGTTCCCGTTCGACCGCGTCCGCGTCCTCATCGTGGGCCAGGATCCGTATCCGACGCCCGGCCACGCGGTCGGTCTGAGCTTCTCGGTGGCCCCGGAGGTGCGGCCACTGCCGCGCAGCCTGTCCAACATCTTCACCGAGTACACCGCCGACCTCGGTCACCCACAACCGAGCACCGGCGACCTCACCCCGTGGGCTGAGCGCGGTGTGGTGCTGCTCAACAGGGTGCTGACTGTACGACCGGGCACACCGGCGTCACATCGCGGCAAGGGCTGGGAGGCGGTGACGGAGTGCGCGATCCGGGCGTTGGTCGCCAGGAACGAACCGATGGTGGCCGTGCTGTGGGGACGCGACGCCGCGACCCTCAAGCCCATGCTGACCGGTGAGGCGTGCGTGGCGATCGAGTCGCCGCATCCGTCCCCGCTGTCGGCGTCCCGCGGCTTCTTCGGATCGCGACCGTTCAGCCGCGTCAACGAATTGCTGGCCCAGATGGACGCCGAACCGATCGACTGGCGGCTGCCGTAGGGCCCGTCAGGGCAGCCCGGGAATCGGCGGCGGTGCCGGGATGTCCGGCGGCGACGGGATCGCCGGAGGCGAGGGGATCGCCGGAGGTGAAGGAATCGCCGGAGGTGAGGGGATCTCCACGGTGCCCTCGCCCTCAGTCGGGCTGGGTGCCCCCGGTGCCGGGGTGGTCGACTCCGGCACGGATGTCTCGACCGGGGTGCTGACCGTCACCGACGTCGTCTCGGTGGTGGACGTCGTCTCGGTGCTGGAGGTATCGCCGCCTTCGGCGGAATCCCCGCCGCATCCGGTGACCAGCATGCCGACGGCAACAGCCGCGGTGGCGGCGAACAGCGCAGACCTACTCTTCTCGGGTGAGGACATGCCGCTGGGCTACCCGGGCGGCGCAGAACCCAACCGCCGGGCTCAGCCGCGGACGGTCAGCCGCGAGAGACCTTGCCGGCCTTGAGGCAGGAGGTGCACACGTTCACACGCTTCTTGTTGCCGCCCGGGTGGGTCACGGCGCGCACCAGCTGGATGTTCGGATTCCAGCGACGGCTGGTCCGGCGATGGGAGTGCGACACCGACTTGCCGAAGCCGGGGCCCTTTCCGCAGACATCGCACACGGCAGCCATATCGAGAACTCCTTGGATCAGTACGTGGGGATTCGGGTCCCTGGGCCGCGGCGAGCGCGGATTGACCCGACAACCTGATCAGGATACCGGCCGGGTGGGTGATCGCCAAAACCGCCCGCGAGCGCCATCCACAGGCGGCCTCGGCGCCGGGTCGGTGTCCGGGGCTGTCGTTAGGCTGGCGCGCACGACCGGGGTGCGGTGCAGGAGGTGAGATGGCGGCTGGGCGACTCGACGCGGCGGTGCTGCGCGGCTGGGCCCACGCGGCGGTCGAGGACCTGATCTCGCACACCGATGAGATCAACGGGTTGAACGTCTTCCCGGTGCCCGATGCCGACACCGGCACGAACATGCTGTTCACGATGCGTTCGGCCTGGTCGGAGGCTCAGGACTGTGCCGGTGACGTCGCGGCCGTGGCGGCGGCTCTGGCGGCCGGGGCCCTGCACGGCGCCCGCGGCAATTCCGGGGTGATCCTCTCGCAGATCCTGCGCGGCGTGGCCGAGGTCGCCGCCGCAGCCGCCGCCCGCCGGGGCGGCACGCTGGCCGAGGTCGACGGCGGGCTGTTCGCCGATGCGCTGCGGCACGCCGTCGAACTCGTCGACGCCGCACTGGACGCGAAGCCGGGCACCATCGTGTCGGTGCTCGCCGCCGCGGCCGGGGCGGCCGACACCGAGGTGGCCGATGCCGCCCTGCTGCCCCAGGTGGTCGCCGCCGCAGCCGAGGCCGCGGCCGTCGCGCTGGACCAGACCCCCCGGCAACTCGCCGTACTGGCCGACGCCGGTGTCGTCGACGCGGGCGGGCGCGGGCTGTTGGTGCTGCTCGACGCGTTGACCCGCGCCCTCACCGGTCGCGCCCCCCGCCGGGAGACCTACCGGCCCGCCGCGCCGTCCGCGCCCGCGGACACCTGCTCCGCCCCGCAGTTCGAGGTCATGTACCTGCTCGGCGGCTGCGGCCCGGACGGGGTGGAGCAGCTGCGCCGGCGGCTCGACCATCTCGGGGACTCCATCGTGATCGCGGCGGCGGGGGGCTCCGGCACACCGGGCCAGTACTCGGTGCACGTGCACTCCGACGATGCCGGCGCCGCCGTGGAGGCCGGTCTGGCGGTCGGCGTCCCGAGCCGGATCCAGATCACCGCGCTCGCCGGTGCCGCCACCACCCGCCCGCAGGGCAGCTGGAGCCGCGCACGCGCCGTGCTGGCGGTCGTCGACGGATCCGGCGCGGCCGAGCTGTTCGCCGGCGAGGGTGCCCATGTGTTGCGGCCCGAGCCGGATGCGCAGGTCAGCGCCAAACAGTTGCTGCGCGCGCTCGTCGACACCGGGGCCGGGCAGGTCATGGTGCTGCCCAACGGTTATGTCGCCGCGGAGGAACTGGTCGCCGGGTGCACCGCCGCGATCGGCTGGGGGATCGACGTCGTGCCTGTACCCGCGGGGTCGATGGTGCAGGGGTTGGCGGCTCTGGCCGTGCATGATCCCGCGCGCCAGGCCGTCGACGACGGCTACACCATGGCGCGTGCCGCGGCAGGCGCGCGGCACGGCGCCGTGCGGATGGCCACCGAGGAGGCGCTGACGTGGGCGGGTGCCTGCACACCCGGCGACGGGCTGGGACTCTCCGGTGACGAGGTCCTCATCGTCGGGCCTGATGTGACCGCCGCGGCGGCGGGTCTGATCGACCTGCTGCTGCTCTCGGGTGGGGAACTGGTCACCGTACTCACCGGAGACGGAGTCGACGGCGCGATCGGACACGCGCTGCGCGACCACGTACACCGCAGCCATCTCGGCGCCGAACTGGTCACCTATCACACCGGCCACGGCGGCGATGCGCTGCTGATCGGGGTGGAGTGACGTGGCCGCCCTGACCGACCGCCTCGACTTCGTCATCGGCGGCAAATCCGCGGCAGCGCTCGAGGAACAGTTCGGCATCCGGACGGTCAACGATCTGCTGCGGCACTATCCGCGCAAGTACAGCGACGGGATGAGCGTGCGGGGCGACGGCGAGAGCCTCGATCTCGAGGAGGGTGAGCATGTCACGTTCGTCGACGTCATCACCGATACCAAGACGGGGCAGATGAAGGCGTTGCCGGGTAAGCGGTCCAGGAAGTATCTGCGGGTGACGCTCGGCAAGCGCACCCCGATGGTCACCGCGACGTTCTTCAACGCCGACTGGATGATCGACCAGCTGCCCGTCGGCACCCGGCTGATGCTCTCCGGAGAGGTCAAGTACTTCCGCAGCACCCTGCAGCTGAGCCACCCGGCGTTCCTCGTCCTCGAGACATCGGCGACCAGGAAGATCGGCACCAAATCGCTCAAGACCATCGCGGCGTCGTCCGGCGCCACGGGCGACGATCTGCTCGCCGCGTTCGAACGCGAGTTCTTCCCGATCTACCCGGCCAGCGCGAAAGTCCAGAGCTGGGACATCTATGCGTGCGTGCGCCAGGTCCTCGACGTGCTGGACCCGGTTCCCGAGACGCTGCCGGAATCCTTTGTGCGCGAACATGATCTGATGTCAGAAGACGCTGCACTGCGGGCGATCCATCTGGCGGAGAACGACGCCGAGCGCGACAGGGCGCGGGAGCGGTTGACCTTCGACGAGGCGGTCGGTCTGCAGTGGGGTCTGGTGTCACGGCGTTACGGCGAGCTGGTCGAGGCCGGCCCGCCTGCGCCCCTCATGCAGGACGGACTGGTCGCCGGGATGCGCGAACGGCTGCCGTTCGAACTCACCAACGGTCAGCGCGAGGTGCTGGCCGTGCTGTCGACCGAACTGACCGAGACCCGCCCGATGAACCGGATGCTGCAGGGCGAGGTCGGGTCCGGTAAGACCGTCATCGCGGTGCTCGCGATGCTGCAGATGGTCGACGCCGGATACCAGTGCGCCATGCTGGCGCCGACGGAAGTCCTTGCCGCACAGCATGACCGGTCGATCCGTCAGATCCTCGGCCCGTTGGCTATGGCCGGTCAACTCGGCGGCGCCGAATCCGCGACCCGGGTGGCGTTGTTGACCGGCTCGATGACCCCGCAGCAGAAGCGGCAGGTCCGCACCGAGGTCGCCACCGGGCAGGCCGGCATCGTCATCGGCACGCACGCGCTGCTGCAGGATGCCGTCGAATTCGACAACCTGGGCATGGTGGTGGTCGACGAACAGCACCGCTTCGGTGTCGAGCAGCGGGATCGGTTGCGTGCCAAGGCCCGCGGCGGTGTCACACCGCATCTGTTGGTGATGACGGCAACGCCGATACCGCGGACGGTGGCGCTGACCGTCTACGGCGATCTGGAGACCTCGACGCTGCGTGAGCTGCCGCGCGGCCGCCAACCCATCACCAGCAACACGATCTTCGTCACCCAGCACCCGACGTGGCTGGACCGCGCGTGGGCCCGCATCGTCGAGGAGGTCCGTGCCGGCAGGCAGGCCTACGTGGTGGCCTCGCGCATCGACGAGAGCGACAAACCGCAGAGCAACGAGCAGGGCCCGCCCCCGGTGACCGTCCTCGCGCTCTACGACACGCTGCGTGCCGGCCCGCTGGCCGGGCTGCGCGTCGGGCTGATGCACGGCCGGCTCTCCGGTGACGAGAAGGACGCGGTGATGACGGCCTTCCGGGCGGGGGAGATCGACGTGCTGGTGTGCACGACGGTCATCGAGGTCGGCGTCGACGTGCCCAACGCCACCGTGATGGTGGTGATGGATGCCGACCGGTTCGGGATCAGCCAGCTCCACCAGCTGCGTGGACGTATCGGCCGCGGGAGCCACCCCAGCCTGTGCCTGCTGGCAACCCGGTTGCCGGAGGGTTCGAAGGCGGGCGGGCGGCTCAAGGCGGTCGCGGGCACGCTCGACGGGTTCGCGCTCGCCGACCTGGACCTGCGGGAGCGCCGCGAAGGCGACGTGCTGGGGTTCACGCAGTCGGGGCATCTGAACTCGTTGCGGTTCCTGTCGCTGGCCGACCATCTCGAGGTGATCCTCACGGCGCGGAAGCTCTGTGAAGGTCTCTACGAGAAGGAGCCCCGCAATCCCGGTATGGCCGTGCTGGCCGCACCGTTCATCGACCACGACCGCGTCGAGTACCTGGAGAAATCGTGAGCCGTACGCGGACGGTGTGGATGGTGCTGGCCGCGGTGCTCGCGGTGCTCGTCGCGTTCCAGACGGTGTCGTCGACGGCCCAGCGTTCGGCGCAGTTCGTCGCCGACGCCGAAGTGCCCACCGTCGCACCGGGTGCCGACGTCCTGGCCGGCGTGACGGTGGTGCCGACTCGGCTACGCGGCCACGACTACCGGCGGGCAGCGTTCGGCGACGCCTGGACAGACGACAACGGGGCCCCGGGCGGCCACAACGGATGCGACACCCGCAACGACATCCTCGACCGGGATCTGGTCGACAAGACCTACACCTCGATCAGCCGGTGCCCGACGGCTGTGGCGACCGGAGTCCTGCACGACCCGTACACCAACGTCGTCATCTCGTTCACCCGCGGCAACCAGACCGGTGCGGCCGTTCAGATCGAGCACATCGTGCCCCTCGCGTACGCCTGGGACCAGGGAGCGCACGGGTGGCCGGACGACTTGCGGGTGCGGTTCGCCAACGATCCGGCCAATCTCCTTGCGGTGCAAGGGGAGGTGAACCAGGACAAGGGTGACCAGGAGCCGGCGCGGTGGATGCCGCCCAATGCGGCGTTCCACTGCCAGTACGCAATTCAGTTCATCGCGGTGCTGCGCGGCTACGGATTACCCGTGGACGCTCCGTCGGCGCCGGCGTTGCGGCAAGCGGCAGATACCTGCCCGAGGGGCTGAGCCACCCGCGCGGCGGCCCGTCAGGGGCCGGTGTAGGTCTCCGGATCGGGGCGGAACCGTTTGCCTTCGTCGAGGCCGTTGAGTGTGGCCATCTCGTCGTCGGTCAGCTCGAAGCCGAACACGTCGAGGTTGGACACGATGCGCTCCGGGGTGGCCGACCGCGAGATCACCACGTTGCCCAACTGGATGCTCCAGCGGAGCAGCACCTGCGCCGGCGTCTTGTCGTGGGCCTGCGCGACGCCGGTCACCGCGGGGTGGTCCAGCAGACGGCCGACGCCCAACGGTCCGTACGCCTCGGTCACGATGCCGTAGCCGGCGTTGATCTCCCGCAGTTCGGCCTGGTTGAGCAGCGGGTGGAGCTCGATCTGGTTGATCGCCGGGGTGAAGAACGACAGGTCGATGATGTTCGACAGGTGCTCGGCGTTGAAGTTGCACACTCCGATGGAGCGAACGACGCCGTCCTGCTTGACCTTCATCAGACCACCCCAGCTGTCCACGTACTTGCCGTGGTCACCGGCGGGCCAGTGAATGAGGTACAGGTCGATGTAGTCGAGGCCGAGGCGTTCGAGGCTGGCCCGGGCGGCGTCCTGCGCCGTTCCGAAACCCTGATCGGCGACCGCCAGTTTGGTGGTCACGTAGATCTCCTCGCGCGGGATGCCCGAGGCGTTGACCGCCCGGCCCACCGCGGCCTCGTTGCCGTAAACGGCGGCGGTGTCGATCAACCGGTAACCCGCCTCGAGCGCGGTGGCCACGGATCGTTCGGTCTCGGCCTCAGACAGCTCACCGACGCCGAGCCCGATGACCGGGATCGAGTGGCCGTCGTTGAGGGATACGGAGGGGATGCCGGCTGACTCACCGCGCGTTGACGTCATGTCACCTACCCTGTGAAGTTGAAGGTTCGGGGGTCAGGACCCATTCGAGTGCCGTCCTCGAGTGCCGAGATGGACGTGATGTCCTTCTCGCTCAGTTCGAAATCGAACACGTCGAAGTTGCTCTCAATTCGTTGCGGGTTCACCGACTTGGGGATGACGATATTACCGAGTTGCATATGCCACCTAATCAGTGCCTGTGCGGCGGTTTTCCCGTGTGATTCGGCGACGGCGGCCACGGTGGGGTGGGTCAACAGCGATCCCTGCCCCAGCGGACTCCACGCCTCTGTCGCAATTCCCAACTGCGCGTGCAGATCTCGCAGCTCCTGTTGAGGCAGCAGCGGATGCAGCTCGATCTGGTTGACCGCGGGCACGATGCCCGTCTCGTCGACCAGCACACGCAGATGTTCGGGTTCGAAGTTGCTCACACCGATCGACCGGATGCGGCCTTGCTCACGCAGATGGGCGAAGGCTTTGAAGGTTTCGACGAAGAGGTTCTTCTCCGGCACCGGCCAGTGGATCAGGTACAGGTCGAGGTAGTCGACCCCCAGGCGGCCGACGCTGGCGTCGAAGGCAGCCAGCGTCGCGTCGTAACCCTGCTCGGAGTTCCACAGCTTGGTGACGAGGTACACCTCCGAACGGTCCAGCCCGGAGTCTTTGATCGCCCGGCCCGTCTGTTCTTCGTTGCCGTACGCTGCGGCCGTATCGACGTGTCGATAGCCGGCGGCCAGCGCCGCCGCGACTGCGCGTTCGGTGTCTTCGGGCGGTGTCTGCCAGACGCCCAGGCCGACCTGAGGTATCGAATTGCCGTCGTTCAACGTGATCAGAGGAGCACCCATGCCGCCGAGTCTGCCAGCCGCCGCACCGCCCGCCGGGCCGACCGCCCGCGGGGGTGACCGCGCTCCGCGGAGAAAGAGCCGGATGCGGCCCGCCGTCCTCAACGCGGGTACCCGGGTGACACTGCGGACCCTCCCGCTGCTTCCCGATTCCGTCAAGCGGGCGCTGCTCGGCTTCCGTTCCGTCACCGTCGACGGCAACACCCTCGACACCACGCTGCAGCTGATGCTCGCCGCTCAGCGCGCGGCCGGGATCGGCGGCCTGGTGGCCAGCGACGACGTCGCCGTCGCGCGCCGCCAACTGCGCATCACCGCGGCCATGTTGCCCGGCGCGATCGTGACCGACGTATCGGAACTGTCCATTCCCGGTCCGGCGGGCGCGATACCGGCGCGGCTGTACCGCCCGACGACACCCGACCCCGCGTTGCTGGTCTTCTACCACGGTGGCGGGTTCGTGATCGGGGACATGGACACCCACGACCAGCTGTGCCGGCTGATCTGCCGCGACGGCGGTATCACCGTGCTGTCGGTGGATTACCGGCTGGCCCCCGAGCACAAGGCGCCCGCGGCGGCCGACGACGCCTACGCTGCGTTCCGGTGGGCGGGTGAGCACGCCGCCGACCTGGGGGTCGACGCGGATCGCATCGCCGTCGGAGGGGACAGTGCGGGCGGGAACCTCGCCGCCGTCGTCTCGCAGCGGGCCCGCAACGACGGGGTCCGCCTCCCCGCGCTGCAGCTACTGATCTACCCCGTCGTGGACGTGTGCAGCGAGACCCGTTCCAAGACACTGTTCGCCGACGGCTACTTCCTCACCGCCCGCAACATGGACTGGTTCATGGACCTCTACCTCGGTGGGTCGACGGTCGACCGCCGCGATCCCGAGGTGTCGCCGCTGCTGGCCGAGGACCTGTCCGGGCTGCCGCCGGCGCTGGTGGTCACCGGCGGATTCGATCCGTTGCGCGACGAGGGCAACCGGTACGCCGAGGCGCTGCGCGCCGCGGGCGTCGCCGTCGACCTGCGGCAGGAGCGCTCGCTGATCCACGCGTTCGTCAACTTCTTCCCGCTCGGCGGCGACAGCGCCACCGCCACCGCGGCGATGATCTCGGCGTTACGCGCGCACCTCAGCCGCGGCTAGGGTGCCGCCGGGGCCGCCGGTACGCTGGTCGCGTGGCCACGAAACCGAAGAAGAACGCCCGCTACGACCTGAGGGCGGCCGATCGCAAGCGCAATCTGTTCGTTCAGATCGGTCTGACGGCTGTCGTCGTGGTGTTCGCCGTCGCGCTTGTGCTCTACATCGTGACGTCGGCCGAGGACAAGCCGGCCTCAGGTGAGGCGACCGCGGTGCGGGTGGCCGCGGAGAACGTGGTCACAAAGGAGGGCACCAGTGAGCCGAAGGCCGTGCTGTCGCTCTACGAGGACTTCCTCTGCCCGGCGTGCGGCAACTTCGAGCGGCAGTTCGGGCCGACGATCAACAAGCTGATCGACACCGGCGCGGTCGCCGCTGACTACTACATGGTCTCGATCCTCGACGCGCAGGGCGACGGCTACTCCTCGCGCGCCGGCAACGCCGCGTACTGCGTCGCCGACGAGAACAAGGACGCCTTCCGCCGGTTCCACACCGCGCTGTTCACCGAGGGCATCCAGCCCGCCGAGGGTGGCGGCACCTACCCCGGCGACGAACAACTCATCGAGTTGGCACGTCAGGCCGGCGCCGGCGGCGGGGTGCCCGACTGCATCAAGAAGGGCCGCTACGTCGACATGGTGGAGGGCATGGCGGCGGCAACCGAGATCCGCGCCACGCCGAGCGTGCGCATCAACGGTGAGGACTACGACCCGTCCACCCCGGACGCGCTGGTCGCCAAGATCAAGGAGATCGTCGGCGAGGTACCCGGGCTCGACGGTCCGGCGGCGGCTCCCGCGTCATGACCGCCACCGCGCCCGACATGGTCGCGTCGACCGCCTCCGCGGCCGACCGGCCGGCCGGGCTCGCGGTGCCCAGGGCGAGCGCGGTGTGGGTTCTCATCGCCGGCGTGGTCGGCCTCGTCGCCGCGGCCACGCTGACCATCGAGAAGATCGAGCTTTTGATCGATCCCTCGTACACCCCGTCGTGCTCGCTGAACCCCGTCCTGTCGTGCGGATCGGTGATGGTCACGCCGCAGGCCGCCCTGTTCGGGTTCCCGAACCCGCTCATCGGCATCGCCGGCTTCACCGTCGTCACGGTGACCGGCGTGCTGGCCGTCGCGAACGTCCGGCTGCCGCGGTGGTACTGGTCGGGCCTTGCCATCGGCACACTGCTCGGCACGGTGTTCGTGCACTGGCTGATCTTCCAGAGCCTGTATCGCATCGGCGCGCTGTGCCCCTACTGCATGGTGGTCTGGGCGGTGACGATCCCGCTGCTGGTCGTGACGGCCTCGATCGCGCTGCGGCGGCCGCTGGCCGGGAGCGCGGTGGCCCGCGCCGTCCACCAGTGGCGCTGGTCATTGACTGCCTTGTGGTTCACCGCGTTGATCCTGCTGATTCTGGTGCGGTTCTGGGATTACTGGTCGACCCTTTTGTAGGAAGTGCCGAGGCAGCGGGATAGGGTAGCGCGTGATCACCAAAGTCCTGGTCGCCAATCGAGGCGAGATCGCGATCCGCGCGTTCCGCGCCGCGTACGAGATGGGCATCGCCACCGTCGCGGTGTATCCGTACGAGGACCGCAATTCACTGCACCGGCTCAAGGCCGACGAGTCCTACCAGATCGGCGAGATGGGCCACCCGGTCCGGGCCTATCTTTCGGTCGACGAGATCATCCGGGTCGCCCGACACGCGGGTGCCGACGCGGTGTACCCCGGCTACGGATTCCTCTCCGAGAACCCCGAACTGGCGGCCGCCTGCGCGGAGGCGGGCATCACCTTCATCGGCCCGAGTGCCGAGATCCTCGAACTGACCGGCAACAAGTCGCGGGCCATCGAGGCCGCGCGCGGCGCAGGCCTGCCGGTGCTACGGTCCTCGGCCCCGTCGTCGTCGGTCGACGAGCTGGTGGCCGCGGCTGGTGACATGGAGTTCCCGATCTTCGTCAAGGCCGTGTCCGGCGGCGGGGGCCGCGGCATGCGGCGGGTCACCGAACCGAATGCGCTGCCGGAGGCGATCGAAGCGGCCAGCCGGGAGGCGGAGTCGGCGTTCGGCGATCCGACGGTGTACCTGGAGCAGGCGGTGGTGAACCCCCGCCACATCGAGGTGCAGATCCTCGCAGACCGGCAGGGCGACGTCATGCACCTGTTCGAACGGGACTGCAGTGTGCAGCGGCGTCACCAGAAGGTCATCGAGCTGGCGCCCGCACCGAACCTCGATCCCGAACTGCGGGAACGGATTTGCGCCGACGCGGTGGCGTTCGCACGCCAGATCGGCTACAGCTACGCCGGCACAGTGGAGTTCCTGCTCGACGAGCGCGGCCGCCACGTCTTCATCGAGATGAACCCGCGTATTCAGGTGGAGCACACGGTGACCGAGGAGATCACCGACGTGGACCTGGTGGCGTCGCAGATGCGGATCGCCGACGGGGAGACCCTGGCCGACCTGGGCCTGAGCCAGGATTCGCTGAAGATCCGCGGGGCGGCGATGCAGTGCCGCATCACCACCGAGGATCCCGCCAACGGCTTCCGGCCCGACACCGGACGCATCACCGGGTACCGGTCGCCGGGCGGCGCGGGGATCCGCCTGGACGGTGGCACCGTGCTGGGCGCCGAGATCAGCGCCCACTTCGACTCGATGCTGGTCAAGTTGACGTGCCGGGGCCGTGATTTCTCCACCGCGGTGGCGCGGGCACGCCGCGCCCTTGCCGAATTCCGGGTGCGCGGAGTGTCGACGAACATTCCGTTCCTGCAGGCCGTGGTCAACGACCAGGATTTCCGCGCAGGACGCGTCACCACCTCGTTCATCGAAGAACGGCCGTACCTGCTGACCGCGCGCACCCCGGCGGACCGCGGCACCAAGATCCTCAACTACCTGGCCGACGTGACGGTGAACCAACCGCACGGGCCGCGCAAGTCCTCGGTGTATCCGCACGACAAACTGCCGCCCCTCGACGAGACGACGACACCGCCGAGCGGCAGCAAGCAGAGGCTGGTCGAGCTGGGGCCCGAGGGGTTCGCCCGGTGGATGCGCGATTCACCGGCGGTCGGGCTGACCGACACCACGTTCCGGGACGCCCATCAGTCGCTGCTGGCCACCCGGATCCGCACGACCGGCCTGCTGATGGTCGCGCCGCACATCGCGCGGATGACCCCGCAGCTGCTCTCGCTCGAGTGCTGGGGCGGCGCGACTTACGATGTGGCACTGCGCTTTCTGAAAGAAGACCCGTGGGACCGGCTGGCCGCCCTGCGTGAGGCGGTGCCGAACATCTGCCTGCAGATGCTGCTGCGCGGCCGCAACACGGTCGGGTACACGCCATATCCGGAAACGGTCACCGCGGCATTCGTCCAGGAGGCGACGGCGACCGGGATCGACATCTACCGCATCTTCGACGCGCTCAACAACGTCGAGTCGATGCGCCCGGCCATCGACGCGGTGCGCGAAACCGGAACGGCCGTCGCCGAAGTCGCGATGTCCTACACCGGCAACCTCTCCGATCCGGCCGAGAACCTCTACACGCTGGACTACTACCTGCGACTGGCCGAACAGATCGTCGACGCGGGCGCGCATGTGCTCGCGATCAAGGACATGGCCGGGCTGCTGCGCCCGCAGGCCGCCACCACTCTCGTCTCGGCGCTGCGTTCGCGCTTCGATCTACCGGTGCACGTGCACACCCACGACACCCCCGGCGGTCAGTTGGCCACCTATCTCGCGGCGTGGCAGGCGGGTGCGTCGGCGGTCGACGGGGCTGCGGCCCCGCTGGCGGGCACCACCAGCCAGCCCGCGCTGAGTTCGATCGTCGCCGCGGCGGCGCACACCGAATACGACACAGGCGTATCGCTGGAAGCGGTGTGCGACCTCGAACCGTATTGGGAGGCGCTGCGGAAGGTGTACGCCCCCTTCGACGTTGCGGCGTCCGGCCCTCCTTCCCCGACCGGACGGGTCTACCGCCACGAGATCCCCGGCGGCCAGTTGAGCAATCTTCGTCAGCAGGCGATCGCGCTCGGGCTGGGGGACCGGTTCGAGGAGATCGAGGAGGCCTACGCGGCCGCCGACCGCATCCTCGGCCGGCTCGTCAAGGTGACCCCGTCGAGCAAGGTGGTCGGCGATCTCGCGCTGGCTCTCGTCGGCGCGGGGATCACCGCCCAGGAATTCGCCGACGACCCGGCCCGTTTCGACATCCCCGACAGCGTGATCGGGTTCCTGCGCGGCGAGCTCGGTGACCCGCCCGGTGGGTGGCCAGAACCGCTGCGCAGCAAGGCGCTCGCGGGCCGCGCCCCGGCCAAACCGGTCGAGGAACTCTCACCCGAGGACGAGGCGGTGCTCGCGCAGCCCGGGACCAAGCGGCAGGCGGCGCTGAACCGGCTGCTGTTCCCCGGGCCCACCAAGGAGTTCGAGGCGCACCGCGACACCTACGGCGACACTTCCCGATTGAGCGCGAACCAGTTCTTCTACGGGCTGCGCCAGGGCGACGAGCACCGGGTGGTCCTCGAGCGCGGGGTGGAGCTGCTCATCGGGCTCGAAGCCGTCTCCGATCCAGACGAACGCGGGATGCGCACCGTGATGTGCATCCTCAACGGCCAGCTCCGCCCGGTGCTGGTGCGCGACCACAGCGTCGCCAGCGATGTGCCGACGGCGGAGAAGGCCGATCGCACCAACGCCGACCACGTCGCCGCACCGTTCGCCGGGGTGGTGACCGTCGGCGTGACGGTCGGGGACACCGTGAGCGCCGGGCAGACCATCGCGACCATCGAAGCGATGAAGATGGAAGCCGCGATCACCGCGCCGAAGGCCGGCACCGTCGACCGTGTCGCGGTCGCGGCCACCGCCCAGGTCGAGGGCGGTGACCTGCTGGTGGTCGTCAGCTGACCCGGATCATCGCCGGGTCACTCGGCGGCCGCCGGATCGCGGTGCCTCCCAAGGGAACCCGGCCGACTGCCGATCGGGTGCGCGAAGCGCTGTTCAACGTGCTCGACGCCCGGCTGGACTTCGACGGCCTGGTGGTCGTCGACCTGTACGCCGGATCGGGCGCCCTTGGCCTGGAAGCGCTTTCGCGGGGTGCGGCGCGGGCGGTGTTCGTCGAGCAGGACCACCGCGCCGCCCGCACGATCAGCCGCAACATCGCCGAGCTCGGCGTCGGCGCCGCCGCTGAGGTGCGACGCGCCCCGGTGGCGACCGTACTGGCCGGCGGGGCGGATCAGCCCGCCGACCTGGTGCTGGCCGACCCGCCCTACGACGTGCCCGACGGCGAGGTCGAGTCGATGCTCGCGACACTGGCCGCCGGCGGGTGGGTGCGCGCGGGCACGGTCGCGGTGATCGAGCGGCGCGCGTCGGGCACGGACCTGCGGTGGCCGCCCGGTTGGTCGCCGTGGCCCTCACGCCGCTACGGCGACACCCGCCTGGACATGGCCGAACGCGACGATCCGACGCCCTGACCGGGCGCGGTGCGCAAGTGACGCCTGTGGTGATCAGGTACCGTCGTCACCCATGAGTGGCGCGGTGTGTCCGGGATCGTTCGACCCGGTGACCCTCGGCCATGTCGACATCTTCGAACGGGCCGCGGCCCAGTTCGACGAGGTCGTCGTCGCGGTGCTGGTCAACCCGAACAAGAAGGGCATGTTCAGCGTCGACGAACGCATGGAGATGATCGCGGAGGCATGCGCGCATCTGCCCAATCTGCGCGTCGAATTCGGTCAGGGACTGGTCGTCGACTTCGTCCGGTCCCGTGGGCTCACCGCGATCGTCAAGGGTCTGCGCAGCAGCACCGACTTCGAATACGAGCTGCAGATGGCGCAGATGAACAAGCACGTCTCGGGCGTGGACACGTTCTTCGTGGCCTCCACCCCGCAGTACTCCTTCGTGTCGTCGTCTCTGGCCAAGGAGGTCGCCACGCTCGGCGGTGACGTCTCGGGCCTGCTACCCGACGCGGTGAACGTGCGGTTACAGGCCAAACTGCGGGATTGAGCGGAACACAGCGGGGGTAGGACTGCGGTGGCGCACCAGCCCACCTGCGCCGACCCAGCCCACCTGCGGAGGTTCTCGCCATGGTTGAAACGTTCGTCCAGTCGACCGACGACGTCGTCAGGTTCCTCAAAGATCAGCACAACCTCATCAAGGACATGTTCGAGGAGGTGTTCTCGGCGTCCTCGGATGAGGCGCGCGCGAAGGCGTTCACCGAACTGCGCCAGCTCCTGGCGGTGCACGAGACGGCCGAGGAGATGGTCGTCCATCCGCGGGCGCGCCAGGAGATCGACGGGGGAGACGACGTCGTCGACGCCCGGCTGGCCGAGGAGCACGACGCCAAGGAGCAGCTGTCGAAGCTCGAGGGGATGGACTTCGGCTCGGCTCAGTTCCTCGAGGAGCTGGCCGCGTTCCGGGACGCCGTCGTCGAACACGCCGAGCGTGAGGAGCAGGAGGAGTTCGACAAGCTCCAGCGCGAACTCGACGCCGACGAGCTCAAACGGCTCGCGTCGGCGGTGCGGGCGGCGGAGGCGATCGCCCCCACCCGGCCGCATCCGGGTGTGGAGTCGGCGAAACTGAACTTCGCGGTCGGACCGTTCGCGTCGATGATCGACCGGGCGCGCGACGTCATCGGCGCCGCACTGCGCTGAGCGCGACGCACTTGACATAACCTCGGTACTCGAATTATCCCGAACCGTGCCAGATGTGCCTGGCAGAAGCGACACACCGTGCGGGAAGCCCAGTCACAGGCGTAACACCAGGCACACTGGTAACCAACAACTACGCCTGGGAGGGTGTTGCCGTGTACCGAGTTTTTGAAGCGCTCGACGAACTGGGCGCGATCGTCGAAGAAGCCCGCGGCGTGCCGATGACGGCAGGCTGTGTCGTTCCCCGCGGCGACGTCCTGGAGTTGATCGACGACATCAAGGACGCCATCCCCGGCGAACTCGACGACGCCCAGGACGTGCTCGACGCCCGCGACGCCATGCTGCGCGACGCCAAGGAGCATTCGGAGTCGATGGTCGGCAACGCCCGCGCGGAGGCCGAGTCGATGGTCAACCACGCCCGCGCGGAGGCAGACCGACTGCTCGCCGACGCCAAGGCGCAGGCCGACCGCATGGTCGGGGAGGCCCGCCAGCACAGCGATCGCATGGTGGGCGAAGCACGCGACGAGGCGTCACGCGTCATGGCCACCGCCAAGCGCGAGTACGACGCCAGCACCGGCCGGGCCAAATCCGAAGCCGATCGCCTGATCGAAAGCGGCAACCTCGCCTACGAGAAGGCCGTGCAGGAAGGCATCAAGGAGCAACAGCGTCTGGTGTCGCAGACCGAGATCGTCTCGACCGCGACCGCCGAGGCCACCCGCCTGATCGACACCGCGCACGCCGAGGCCGACCGGTTGCGCGGAGAATGCGACATCTACGTGGACAGCAAACTGGCCGAGTTCGAGGACTTCCTCAACGGCACGCTGCGTTCGGTCGGGCGCGGCCGCCATCAGCTGCGCACCGCCGCCGGGACGCACGACTACGCGGCCCGCTGAGCGCACCAAACCCGGTGCCGCGCGGGCCGCGCAGGCCCGCGCCGTAGGATCGGGGCATGGCGAGGCACGGTAGAACACCACGATCGCCGCTCGTGCTCGACATCGCACGGCTGGGCCGGCGACCTGGGTCGATGATGGCGTTCCAGGAGACTGTGGCGAGTCCGATGCGGATCGGACTGGACCTGATCGGCATCGCCGAGGGCGCACCGCTGACGCTCGATCTGCTCGTGCAGGCGGTGTCCGAGGGCGTCCTCGTCACCGGCACGGTGGCGGCGCCGACGACCGGGGAATGCGCCAGATGCCTGACGCCGCTGACCGGTGAGGTCGAGATCGATCTCACCGAGCTGTTCGCCTATCCCGACAGCACCACCGATGCCACCACCGAGGCCGACGAGGTGGGTCGCGTCGGCGCCGCCGGCGTGCCCGACACGGTCGACCTCGAACAGCCGATCATCGACGCGGTCGGGCTGGCGTTGCCGTTCGTGCCGCTGTGCCGGCCGGACTGCGCGGGGCTGTGCGCCGACTGCGGTATCGCGCTCAACACCGCCGAACCGGGTCACCATCACGACAAGGTGGACCCGCGCTGGGCGAAGCTCGCCGGACTGGTGGAACGAGACGACAAGTGACGGTGGACCGTTCGCCGCTGCTGGCGGCGCTCGGCGTGAGTCTGCCCGACGATCTGCTCACGATGGCCCTCACCCACCGCAGCTACTCGTACGAGAACGGCGGCCTGCCCACCAACGAACGGCTCGAATTCCTCGGGGACGCGGTACTCGGACTGACGATCACCGAGGAGCTATACCACCGTCACCCCGAGCGGTCCGAAGGCGACCTCGCCAAACTGCGGGCCAGCATCGTCAACACCCAGGCGCTCGCCGACGTCGGACGCAAACTGAGCGACGACGGCCTGGGCGCGCACCTTCTGCTGGGCAAGGGTGAGGAGAACTCCGGTGGCGCCGACAAGTCGAGCATCCTCGCCGACGGCGTCGAATCTCTGCTCGGCGCAATCTATGTCGAACACGGGCTCACCGTCGTGCGCGAGGTGATCCTGCGGTTGTTCGCCGGTCTGCTCGACACGGCGCCCACGTTGGGCGCCGGCCTGGACTGGAAGAGCAGCCTGCAGGAACTCACCGCCGCCCGCGGTCTGGGGGCGCCATCGTACGTGGTGACCTCCACGGGTCCCGACCATGACAAGGAGTTCACCGCCTCGGTGCTCGTCACCGACATCGAATACGGCAAGGGCGTCGGCCGCACCAAGAAGGAGGCCGAGCTCAAGGCCGCGGCGGCGGCGTGGACGGCGCTGGACAGTTCGGATGCCCGAGCTACCTGAGGTCGAAGTCGTCCGGCGAGGGCTGGACGCTCACGTCACCGGCAAGGCGATCGCCGCGGTGCGGGTACATCACCCGCGGGCGGTGCGTCGCCACGAAGCGGGGCCTGCCGATATGACCGCGCGGCTGCTGAACGCGCGCATCAGCGGAACGGGTCGGCGCGGAAAGTACCTGTGGCTCACCCTTGATGACGGCGATGAGCCGCTTGCGCGAAGAGCAGAAAGTAGCGCCGCGCTGGTCGTGCACCTCGGGATGAGCGGGCAGATGCTGCTCGGACCGATCCCGAAAGCGGATCACCTGCGCATCGCCGCGCTGCTCGACGACGGGACCGCGCTGAGCTTCGTCGACCAGCGGACCTTCGGCGGATGGCTGCTCGCCGACATGATCACCGTCGACGGGACCGACGTCCCGCGCCCGATCGCGCACCTGGCCCGCGATCCGCTGGATCCGCGCTTCGACCGCGACGGTGTCGTTACGGTGTTGCGGCGCAAGGATTCCGAGATCAAGCGTCAGTTGCTCGACCAGACGGTGGTGTCCGGTATCGGCAACATCTACGCCGACGAGGCGCTGTGGCGGGCGAAGGTCAACGGCGCCCGGTTGGCGTCCTCGCTCACGCGTAAGGCGCTGGGCGAGGTGCTCGACGCGGCGGCCGAGGTGATGACCGAGGCGCTCGGGCAGGGCGGCACGTCGTTCGACTCGCTCTACGTCAACGTCAACGGTGAATCCGGATACTTCGACCGGTCGCTGGACGCCTACGGCCGTGAGGGTGAGCCGTGCCGGCGCTGCGGTGCGGTCATGCGTCGCGAGAAGTTCATGAACCGCTCGTCGTTCTACTGCCCCCGCTGTCAGCCCCGCCCGCGCGTGCGGCGCACCTGACCTCGCCGCGAAACAGCATTCCCGGCTCTCAAGCGGCCGACTCGACGACCAAGAATGCTGTTTCGCGAGCCGGTCGGCGAAGATGGGGGACATGACGGATCTGTGGGTGGAGCGCACCGGCGTGCGCCGCTATACGGGGCACAGCTCGCGCGGCGCCGAGGTGCTGATCGGGTCGGAGGACGTCGACGGGGTGTTCACCCCCGGCGAGTTGATGAAGATCGCGCTGGCCGCGTGCAGCGGGATGAGCAGCGATCAGCCGCTGCGCCGCCGGCTCGGCGACGACTATCCCGCGACCATTCGCGTCTCCGGCCCGGCCGACCGCGAGCAGGAGCGGTATCCGCTACTCGAAGAGTCACTCGAGGTCGACCTGTCCGGGCTGTCCGAGGACGAGGTCGCCCGCCTGCTGATCGTCGTCGAACGCGCGATCGACCAGGTGTGCACCGTCGGACGCACGCTGAAATCCGGCACCACGGTGACCTTCGAGACACACGATGTCCGACGCGCCTGACGTCCGGCTGACCGCCTGGGTGCACGGCCACGTCCAGGGCGTCGGGTTCCGCTGGTGGACGCGCGCGCGAGCGCTCGAGCTGGGGCTGACGGGGTTCGCCGCCAACAAGCCCGACGGCCGCGTGGAGGTGGTCGCCCAGGGGCCGCGCGGGACCTGTGAGCAGCTACTCGGCCTGCTCGAGGGCGGTGACACGCCGGGCCGCGTCGACAAGGTGATCGCCGACTGGTCGGATGCACGCGAGCAGATCACCGGATTCCTGGAGCGCTAGGTAGTCTGGCACGTCATGCATCTGAAGAGTCTGACGCTCAAGGGCTTCAAGTCCTTCGCAGCGCCGACGACTCTGCGATTCGAGCCGGGGATCACCTGTGTGGTCGGCCCGAACGGCTCCGGTAAGTCCAATGTCGTCGACGCGCTGACCTGGGTGATGGGTGAGCACAGTGCCAAGACGCTGCGCGGCGGCAAGATGGAGGACGTCATCTTCGCCGGCACATCGTCGCGGGCGCCGCTGGGCCGCGCCGAGGTGACGGTGACCATCGACAACTCCGACAACGCACTGCCGATCGAGTACTCCGAGGTGTCGATCACGCGCCGGATGTTCCGTGACGGCGGCAGTGAATACGAGATCAACGGCAGCCACTGCCGACTGATGGACGTGCAGGAACTGCTCAGCGACTCCGGCATCGGCCGCGAGATGCACGTCATCGTCGGGCAGGGCAAGCTCTCGGAGATCCTCGAGTCCCGCCCGGAGGACCGCCGCGCCTTCATCGAAGAGGCCGCCGGCGTCCTCAAGCACCGCAAACGCAAAGAGAAAGCGGTCCGCAAGCTCGATTCGATGCAGGCCAACCTGGCCCGGCTGACCGACCTGACCACCGAACTGCGCCGCCAGCTCAAACCGCTCGGCCGCCAGGCGGAGATGGCGCGGCGGGCCCAGACCATCCAGGCCGACCTGCGCGACGCCCGGCTGCGGCTGGCCGCCGACGACCTGGTCACCCGCCGTTCGGAGTTCGACGACACCCACCAGACCGAGACGATGCTCCGCCGCGAGCACGACGAGATCACCACGAGGCTCGAGGCCGCCACCGCCGAACTCGACGGCCACGAGGTCGCCGTCACCGAGCTGACCGAACGCGCCGAGGCGGCGCAGCAGACCTGGTTCCGGCTGTCGGCGCTCGCGGAACGGGTGAGCGCGACCGTCCGGATCGCCGCCGAGCGCACGCAGTTGCTCGACGCCGAACCGGAGCCGTCGACCGGCCGCGATCCCGAGGAGCTGGAGGCCGAGGCCGACCACATGGCGGCCCATGAAGCCGAACTGCTCGCCGAGCTGGCCGAGTCGCGCGCGATCCTCGAGGCCACGCGCGACGAACTGGCCGAGCGGGAGCGCGTCGCCGCCGACGTCGAACGTGCGCACATGGCCGCCGCGCGGGCCGAGGCGGACCGGCGCGAAGGCCTGGCCCGGCTCGCCGGCCAGGTCGACACCATGCGCACCCGCGTCGAATCGGTCGACGAGACCGTGGCGCGGCTGACGGTCGGCATCGAGGAGGCGGCCGCCAGGGCGGAGCAGGCCCAGGCGGAATTCGAGACCGTGCAGTCCCGCATCGCTGAACTCGACGCCGGCGAGCTCGGACTCGACGAGCAGCACGACCGCACGGTGGCCGCGTTGCGACAGGCCGATGAGCGGGTGTCCGAACTGCAGACCGCCGAACGGGCCGCCGAACGTCAGGTGGCCTCGCTGAGGGCGCGCATCGACGCGCTCGCCGTGGGCCTCGACCGACGCGACGGCGCGGCCTGGTTGCTGCAGAACCACGGCGGCGCAGGACTTTTCGGATCCGTCGCCGAATTGGTCAAGGTGCGTGCAGGCCACGAGGTGGCCGTGGCGGCGGTGCTCGGCGCGGCCGCGGACGCGTTGGCCGCGGAGAACTCCGGTGCAGCGCGTGCCGCGGTCGCCGCGCTCAAGGAGTCCGACGGCGGACGGGCCGCGATCGTGCTGGGCGACTGGCCGGAGACATCCTCCGCCGACACGTCCGCGCTGCCCGCCGGCGCGGTGTGGGCCGTCGAGGTGGTCGACACCCCGCCACGCTTGCGCGGCGCGGTCACCGCGCTGCTCTCCGGCGTCGCCCTCGTCGCCGACCTCCCCGCCGCCCTCGACCTGGTGGCGGACCGGCCGCACCTGCGGGCAGCGACCGCCGACGGCGACCTGGTGGGCGCGGGCTGGGTCAGCGGCGGTTCCGATCGCAAACCCAGCACCCTGGAGATCGCGTCGGAGATCGACAAAGCGCGCGCGGACCTGGCGGCCTCGGAGAAGCAGGTCGGCGAACTGGCCGCCGCACTCTCCGGCGCGCTGGCCGAACAGCGGGCCCGCCAGGATTCCGCCGAACACGCCCTGGCGGCGCTCAACGAGTCCGACGCGGCCATCGCGGCCATCTACGAGGAGCTCGGCCGGCTCGGCCAGACCGCCCGCGCCGCCGCGGTCGAATGGCAGCGGCTGATCAAACAGCGCGACGAACTCGAAGCCGGCCGCACCCGGACCGTCGCGGAACTCACCGAACTCGAGACCCGGCTGCACAACGCGCAACAGGCGCCGATGTTCGACGCCGAACCGGTCGACCGGCAGACCACGATGGCCGCCGCCGACGCCGCCCGCGCCGCCGAGGTGGAGGCGCGGCTGTCGGTGCGGACCGCCGAGGAACGCGCCAACGCCGTTCGCGGACGGGCTGATTCGCTGCGTCGCGCGGCGGCCGCCGAGCGGGACGCCCGGATGCGCGCGCAGCGGGCCAAACAGGCGCGCGAACATGCCGCCGCCATCGCCGGTGCGGTAGCGGAATCCGGCAGGCAGGTCGCCGCACGGTTGAGCGCGGTGGTCGCCGCGGCGTCGCGCAGTCGCGATGCCCTGGCCGCCGAACGCCGGCAGCGCGCCGCGGCACTGGGCAAGGCGCGCGAGGAGGTCAACGAGCTCGGCGCCCGCCTCACCGCGCTGACCGATTCGCTGCACCGCGACGAGGTCGCCAAGGCGCAGGCCGCCCTTCGCATCGAACAGCTCGAGGCCACCGTGCTCGACCAGTTCGGCATGGCGCCCGCCGACCTGATCGCCGAGTACGGCCCGCACACCGCACTGCCGCCCACAGAGCTGGAGATGGCGGAGTACGAGCAGGCCAAGGAGCGCGGTGAACAGGTCATCGCGCCTGCCCCGATGCCGTTCGACCGGCCCACCCAGGAACGCCGCGCCAAACGCGCCGAGCGGGAACTCGGCGAACTGGGCCGGGTCAACCCGCTGGCGCTCGAGGAGTTCGCCGCGCTCGAGGAGCGCTACACCTTCCTGTCCACCCAGCTGGAGGACGTCAAGGCCGCCCGCAAGGATCTGCTCGACGTCATCGCCGACGTCGACGACCGCATCCTGCAGGTGTTCGCCGAGGCCTACGCCGACGTCGAACGCGAGTTCACCCAGGTCTTCGAGACGCTGTTCCCGGGGGGTGAGGGCCGGCTGGTGCTGACCAATCCCGACGACATGCTCACCACCGGCATCGAGGTGGAAGCCCGGCCGCCGGGTAAGAAGATCAAGCGGCTCTCGCTGCTGTCGGGCGGTGAGAAGTCGCTGACCGCGGTGGCGATGCTGGTGGCCATCTTCCGGGCCCGCCCGTCGCCGTTCTACGTGATGGACGAGGTGGAGGCGGCGCTCGACGACGTCAACCTGCGCCGGCTGATCAGCCTGTTCGAGCAGCTTCGCGAGCGGTCCCAGCTCATCGTCATCACCCACCAGAAGCCGACCATGGAGGTGGCCGACGCGCTCTACGGCGTCACGATGCAGGGTGACGGCATCACGCAGGTGATCTCCCAGCGCATGCGCGGCCAGGAGTTGGTCGGCACCCAGCCCTGACGGCCGGTCAGGGCAGCGCGGGCAGCACCCCGCCGCGCCGCAGCGCGGACAGGTCGGCGGCCCCGCACCCGTGCAGGCACACCCGCAGTTCGTCGATGAATCGCAGCAGCCATTCCACGACCGCGTCGGCCGATTCGATGGCGGGCGCGAGCAACGGACGGGCGACGGCCACCACGTCGGCCCCAATCGCGAGCGCCTTGGCGGCGTCCATTCCGGTGCGGATACCGCCGGAGGCCACCAGCGCCACACCCGGCAGGGTGTCGCGCACCTCGAGGAGCGCCTGGGCGGTGGGGATGCCCCATTCGGCCAGGGCCGGGGAGCGGATCTCGCCGTAGCGGACCAGCTGCTCGACACGGGCCCACGACGTGCCACCGGCCCCCGCCACGTCGACGGCCGCGAGCGGGCAGCCCACCAGCTCGGCGGCGGCCGTGGCGCCGATGCCGTGGCCGACCTCCTTGAGCATCACCGGGTGTTTCAGGGTTGCCGCCAGCGTGCGCAACCGTTCGATGGATCCGGTGAAGTCGGTGTCGCCGTCGCGCTGCATGGCTTCCTGCAGCGGGTTGGTGTGCACGGCGAGCGCATCGGCACCGACGTCGTCGAGCGCGCGCTCCAGCACAGGCATGACGGGTTCGGACAGTTGCGCCAGGCCCACGTTGCCGATGAGCAGCACGTCCGGGGCGATGTCGCGCACGGCGAAGCTCGCCGCCACCGCGTCGTTGTCGAACATGATCCGCTGTGAACCGAGCATCATGCCGACGCCCAGGCGTTGTGCGGCGGCGGCCAGGTTGCGGTTGATCGTGCCGGACAGTTCGGCACCGCCGGTCATCGCGCCGATCAGCACCGGCGCGGACAGCCGCTTACCGAGGAATTCGGTGCCCAGCTCGAGCCGGGTCAGCGAGGTCTGGGTGAGCGCGTTGTACGGCAACCGGTAGCGCTCGAGACCGGTCGTGACCGTCTGATACTCCACCGGCCCGTCCAGGCATACGTCGATGTGGCGGCGTTTGCGCGTTTCCATGCCGGTGCCCGCACCGGTCGCGCTGCCACCGGGCCACAGCGTCACCGGTTGGCCACCCTGAGACAATGGCGGGGTGACCCTGGATCTCTCGCTGGCTGTGTGGATCGCAATCGCGGTCATCGCCGTTCTTCTCGTCGTTGCGCTCGTGGTGGGTCTGGTCCGCTACCGGCGCAGGCGGATCAGGCTCTCGGACGCCGACACTGCCACACCGATCGACCGCTCCGGCGGATACACGGCCAGTTCCGGGTTCACGTTCACACAATCGTCAGGGACGACGGAGGCGCCGCCGGTCCGGCCGAAGGACCGCATCGACACCAGCGGGTTGCCGGCCGTCGGTGACGACGCCACGATCCCGCGGGATGCGCCAAAGCGCCCGATCGCCGACGTGCGGCTTCCGGAGCCGCCCGTCGAGACCGCCCCGCCGCAGGCCCCCGCAGAACCGGCACCGGCACCGGCACCAGTGCTCGAGCCCGAGCCCACACCGGAGCCCGAACCCGAACCCGAACCCGAACCCGAGCCCGAACCCGCCGAGGTCATCGCACCCGTGCACGGACGGCTCGACCGCCTGCGCGGCCGGCTGTCCAAATCCCAGAACGCCCTGGGCCGCAGCATGCTCGGCCTGCTCGGTGGCGGTGACCTCGACGAGGAGTCGTGGGAGGCCGTCGAGGACACCCTGCTCATCGCCGATCTGGGCCCCGTCGTCACCGAATCGGTGGTGGCGGCGTTGCGCATCCGGATGGCCAGTGAGGCGGTGCGCACCGAGGCCGACGCCCGCGCGGTGCTGCGCGACGTGCTCGTCTCCGAGTTGCACCCCGAGATGGACCGGTCGATCCGGGCGCTGCCACACGCCGACAAACCGTCGGTGCTACTGGTGGTCGGCGTCAACGGCACCGGCAAGACCACCACGGTCGGCAAACTGGCCCGCGTCCTGGTCGCCGACGGTCGCCGAGTCGTCCTGGGCGCCGCCGACACCTTCCGTGCCGCGGCCGCCGATCAGTTGCAGACGTGGGCGTCGCGTGTCGGCGCCGAGGTGGTCCGCGGACCGGAAGCCGCCGACCCGGCGTCGGTCGCCTTCGACGCCGTCACCAAGGGCATCGACAGCGGCGCCGACGTCGTCGTCATCGACACCGCCGGTCGGTTGCACACCAAGACCGGGCTGATGGACGAGCTGGGCAAGGTCAAGCGGGTGGTCGAGAAGCGCGCCGCCGTCGACGAGGTGCTGCTGGTGCTCGACGCGACGATCGGCCAGAACAGCCTGCCGCAGGCGCGGGTGTTCGCCGACGTCGTCAAGATCACCGGCGTTGTGCTGACCAAACTCGACGGCACCGCCAAGGGCGGCATCGTTTTCCGCGTGCAGCAGGAACTCGGCGTGCCGGTCAAGCTCGTCGGCCTCGGCGAGGGGCCCGACGACCTGGCGCCGTTCGAACCCGCCGCATTCGTCGACGCGCTGCTCGGCTGACGGACCCCCGACCGCCCGATCGACCGCTGTCGGCCCGTCCGAAACATGAGCGTAACCAGATGGGCCGCTGCGTTCACATTCCAGAAACACCAGTGCATCACCAGCGAAACCCGCGCACAAGAGTCTTCTCGGGAGGCCGATCCGTCGGCGCAATTCCTGAGGAGGTTCACACAAAGTGGTCTTAGCCTTACCGGACGAAGCGTTCGCCGCCTTCAACAGCGGCGACACCGCCTGGGTCCTTGTCAGCGCCGCGATGGTGCTGTTGATGACGCCCGCGCTCGCGTTCTTCTACGGCGGCCTGTCCCGCCAGAAGTCCGTCCTCAACATGATGATGATGTCCTTCGGATCCCTCGGCGTGGTCAGCGTGATCTACGTGCTGTGGGGATATTCGATGTCGTTCGCCTCGGCGCACACCGGCGAGAGCGACATCCTGGGCATCTTCGACAACCCCTTTGCGCTGTTCGGGTTGAGCCCGCTGTTGGAGTCGCGTGAGATCGGTGGTGAGGAGCTGTTCCCGATCGGCGGATTCGGCTCGGTTCCCGCGATCGTCTGGGTGGCCTTCCAGTTGACCTTCGCCGTCATCACCGTCGCGCTGATCAGCGGTGCGGTGGCCGAGCGCATGAAGTTCGCCACCTGGCTGGTGTTCGGTGGCGTCTGGGTGACCCTGGTGTACTTCCCGCTGTCCCACATGGTTTGGGGTGGCGGCCTGCTCTCGGGTGCCGAGAACGGTTTCGCCTCATGGCTGTTCGGTTACAACGCCGACGAAGGTGCCGCCAACGTCCCGCCGATCGACTTCGCCGGCGGCACGGTGGTTCACATCAACGCCGGTATGGCGGCGCTCGTACTCGCCCTGTTGATCGGTAAGCGCGCCGGATTCGGCCGGACGCCGTACCGTCCGCACAACATCCCGTTCGTGATGCTCGGTGCGGCACTGCTGTGGTTCGGCTGGTTCGGGTTCAACGTCGGATCCGAAGGCGCCGCCGATGCGCTCGCCGGTCTGGTCTGGGTCAACACCACCGCCGCCACCGCCGCTGCGATGCTGGGCTGGCTGGCGGTCGAGCGGATCCGCGACGGACACGCCACCAGCGTCGGCGCCGCCTCGGGCATCGTGGCCGGGCTGGTCGCGATCACCCCGGCCTGCGGGTCGCTCTCGCCGATCGGGTCGCTCATCCTCGGCGCGATCGCGGGCGTCCTGTCCTCGGTCGCCATCGGCTTGAAGTACAAGTTCGGCTACGACGATTCGCTCGACGTGGTGGGCGTCCACCTGGTCGCAGGCCTGTGGGGCACGGTGGCCATCGGGCTTCTCGCCACCGAGACCGGGCTGTTCTACGGCGGCGGAATCCAGCAGTTGGTGGTGCAGATCGTGATCGCTCTGGTAGCAGTGGTCTTTACTGGCGTGATGACAGTCATCATCGCTTTCATCGTCAAGCCGATGGGCTGGCGTGTGGCTAAGGAAGACGAGGACACCGGCATCGATGAGACCGAGCACGCGGAAACGGCTTATGAACTCGTCTGATCGGCAACAATTTTCTTGGAAGGGATCGACGAAATGAAGCTGATCACTGCGATCGTCAAGCCGTTCACGCTCGAAGACGTCAAAACCGGGCTCGAGCAGACGGGCATCCTCGGGATGACCGTCAGTGAGGTCCAGGGTTACGGTCGGCAGAAGGGCCACACCGAGGTCTACCGGGGCGCCGAGTACTCCGTCGATTTCGTGCCCAAGGTCCGCGTCGAGGTGGTCGTCGACGACTCGGCCGTGGACAAGGTCGTCGACGTCATCGTGCAGGCGGCCCGCACCGGCAAGATCGGCGACGGCAAGGTCTGGGTGAGCCCCGTCGACACCGTCGTACGGGTGCGCACCGGTGAGCGGGGGGCAGACGCCCTCTGATCGACCAGGGGATCGTCTCCCGGCTGTACACCGCAAGCATTCACTGGTCCGGGGGAGGACTTCCGACATGACAGAACACCAACCACGACCCGCCGCCGGCGCCCCCAGATGGACGGCGCCGGCGGCGGGCTCGTTGCGGCCCGCCACCGATCTGGTCAGGGCGACCCAGCAGCTCCTGACCGGCGGACCGCGTCAACTCGACACCACCGCGCTGCGTGACGCGCTGCTGGATCTGCACGAATTCTGGCTCGGCACAAAGGCAACCGAGATCGGGATCACGGCAACGAGTGGATTCGCCATCGTTGCGACCGGCGGTCTGGGTCGCGGTGAGCTGTTGCCGTACTCGGATCTCGATCTGATGCTGCTGCACGACAACATGCCCGCCGACGTCGTCAGCCAGGTCGCCGAATTGCTCTGGTATCCGTTGTGGGACGCCAACATTCGGCTCGACCACAGTGTGCGGACCGTGCCCGAGGCGCTGAAGGTCGCCGGTGAGGACATCTCGGCCGGGCTCGCGATGCTCGAAGTCCGCCACATCGCCGGGGATGCGGATCTGTCGTCGCTGCTCGTCGGTGGTGCGCGCAGGCAGTGGCGCACCGGAATCGCCCCGCGCTTCGCCGAACTCGTCGACCACACACAGGCGCGGTGGCGCCGCAGCGGCGAGATCGCCCACCGTGCCGAACCGGACCTCAAATCAGGCCGCGGCGGACTGCGCGACGTCCAGCTGCTCAACGCGCTGGCCATCGCCCAGCTGGCCGACGTGTATCCCAGCCCGGCGCTCGCCTCCCCGACGGGCACGCTGGGCGGGGCGCACCTGGCGCTGCTGAACGTGCGCACCGAACTGCACCGGATCTCGGGCCGCGGTCGCGATCTGCTGCTCGCGCAGTACGCCGACGAGATCGGCGCGGCACTGCGCATCGGCGACCGGTTCGACCTGGCCCGCATGCTCTCCGACGCGGCCCGGACCATCAGCTACTACGTGGACGCCGGATTGCGCACCGCCGCCAACGCGCTGCCGCGCCGCGGGTTCGCCGCGCTGCGCAGGCCCGTCCGCCGGCCGCTCGACGAAGGTGTCGTCGAGTACGCGGGGGAGGTCATCCTCGCCCGTGACGCCCGCCCGGCGCGCGACCCCGGGCTGATCCTGCGGGTCGCGGCGGCGTCGGCCACCACCGGGCTGCCGATGGCCGTGTCGACGCTGAGCCGGCTTGCCGAAACCGCTCCCGAACTGCGTACGCCGTGGCCGCGTCAGGCGCTCAAGGATCTGCTCGTGATGCTCGCGGTGGGCCCGGCCGTGGTGTCGACCATCGAGGCGCTGGACCGCACCGGACTGTGGGGGCGGCTCTTCCCCGAATGGGGTGCGGTGCGCGACCTTCCGCCGCGCGATGTGGTGCACATTTGGACGGTGGACCGTCATCTGGTCGAAACCGTCTCGTGGGCAAGCGCTTTCACCACCCGTGTATCACGCCCGGACCTCCTGGTGCTTGGCGCGCTGTGTCATGACATCGGCAAGGGACGCGGCGGCGACCACAGCGTCATCGGTGCCGAACTCGCCGATCAGATCGGCACGCGGCTCGGGCTGTGGCCCTCGGACATCGACGTGCTGTCGAAGATGGTGCGCTACCACCTGCTGCTGCCCGACACTGCGACCCGGCGCGATCTGCAGGATCCCAAGACCATCGACGCCGTGGTGCACAAACTCGGCGGCGACCTGGTGCTGCTGGAACTGCTCCACGCGCTCGCCGAGGCGGACTCGTTGGCCACCGGGCCGGGGGTGTGGGGTGACTGGAAGGCCTCGCTGATCGGTGACCTGGTGCGGCGATGCCGACTGGTGATGGCGGGCGAGCCGCTGCCCCAACCCGATCCAATCGACCCACGCCACCTCGAACTGGCCGGTGCGGTAAGTGTCCACGTCGAGCTCACTCCTGCCGACAGCCCGCACATCCACCAGGTGACGATGATCGCGCCCGACCGGCGCGGACTGCTGTCGAAGGCCGCAGGTGTGCTCGCGCTGAATTCGCTGCGGGTGCACTCCGCCTCGGTGAACAGCCATCAGGGCTCGGCCGTCAACACCTTCGTGGTGTCCCCGCACTTCGGTGCGCCACCGGCGGCCGAACTCCTGCGCCAGCAGTTCATCCTGGCGCTCGACGGGGAACTCGACGTGCTGGCGGCGCTGGAGCGGCGCGAACGCGAGGCCGCCCAGTACGGCACATCCCGGGCGGGGGAGATCCTGGCCGCGGTCCCGGCCAACCACGTCCCGGCCCCGCCCCGCGTGCTGTGGTCCACTGGCCAGTCACCGAGCGAGCTCGTCGTACAGATCCGCACCATCGACCGCACCGGACTGCTGGCGAGGTTGACCGCGGTCTTCGAACGCGACGGTGTCGACATCGCCTGGGCGAAGGTGACCACGCTGGGGTCCTCGGTGGTCGACGTGTTCGGCATCGCGGTGCCGGCACTGGCCGCCGGGAGCGACTCCGACGGCCAGGCGATCCGGACTGAACTCGAACGCGATCTCTACGCGGTGCTGCCCACCCCGCCGCCGCCTCCCAAACCGGCCGAACGCGCGAGCTGAGCCGCGGATGAGCGTTTCGCGGCAGGGAAGTTAGGCTGGACGCCGTGTTCGAATCCTTGTCCGACCGGTTGACCGGTGCCCTGCAGGGCCTGCGCACCAAAGGCCGGTTGACCGATGCCGACATCGACGCGACGACCCGGGAGATCCGGCTTGCGCTGTTGGAGGCCGACGTCTCCCTGCCCGTGGTGCGCGCGTTCGTGGCGCGCATCAAGGAACGCGCCAAGGGCGCCGAGGTCTCCGGGGCGCTGAACCCCGCCCAGCAGGTCGTCAAGATCGTCAACGAGGAGCTCGTCGGCATTCTCGGGGGTGAGACCCGTCCGCTGGCGTTCGCCAAGACCCCACCGACGGTCATCATGCTTGCCGGCCTGCAGGGTTCCGGTAAGACGACGCTGGCCGGGAAGCTTGCGAAGTGGCTGAAGGGGCAGGGGCACACCCCACTCCTGGTGGCCTGCGACCTGCAGCGGCCCGGCGCGGTCAGCCAGCTCCAGATCGTCGGCGAACGCGCCGGTGTGTCGGTGTTCGCACCGCATCCGGGGACCGCTCCGGGTGCCCCGGAGGTCAAGGGAACCGCTGATCCCGTGACCGTCGCCGCCGCAGGCCTCGCCGAAGCGAGGGCGAAGCACTTCGACGTCGTCATCGTCGACACCGCGGGCCGCCTCGGCATCGACGAGGAGCTGATGGCTCAGGCGGCGGCCATCCGCGACGCCGTCGACCCCGACGAGGTGCTGTTCGTCCTCGACGCGATGATCGGCCAGGACGCCGTCACCACCGCCGACGCGTTCCGCGAGGGCGTCGGGTTCACCGGCGTCGTGTTGACCAAACTCGACGGCGACGCCCGCGGTGGCGCCGCGCTGTCGGTGCGCGAGGTCACCGGCGTCCCGATCCTGTTCGCGTCGAGTGGTGAGAAGCTCGAGGACTTCGACGTCTTCCACCCCGACCGGATGGCCAGCCGCATCCTCGGCATGGGTGACGTGCTCAGCCTGATCGAGGCGGCCGAGCAGCACTTCGACGCCGAACAGGCCGAGGCGACGGCAGCCAAGATCGGTAGCGGCGAGCTGACGCTGGAGGACTTCCTCGAGCAGATGCTGGCGATCCGCAAGATGGGCCCGATCGGCAACCTGCTCGGCATGTTGCCGGGCGCCGGCCAGATGAAGGATGCGCTGGCCGCCGTCGACGACACCCAGCTCGACCGGGTGCAGGCGATCATCCGCGGGATGACGCCCGCCGAACGAGCCGATCCGAAGATCATCAACGCCTCCCGGCGGATGCGGATCGCCAACGGTTCCGGTGTGACGGTGGCCGAGGTCAACCAGCTCGTCGACCGGTTCTTCGACGCCCGCAAAATGATGTCGCAGATGGCCGGCCAGATGGGAATGCCGTTCGCCCGCAAGAACACCCGCAAGGCCGCCAAGGGCAAGAACAAGCAGGCAGGCAAGAAGGGGCGCAAGGGGCCGACGCCGCCGAAGAACCGCAACCCGCTCGGTGCGGGCATGCCGGGGATGCCCGCGGGTTTCCCCGACCTGTCGAACATGCCGAAGGGGCTCGACGAGCTTCCGCCGGGGCTGGCCGACTTCGATCTGAGCAAGCTGAAGTTCCCCAAGAACTGACCGTGGTGGTCTCCACGCCCCTCCATGTCAGAGGGCGCAGCCTGCCCGACGAGCAGCCGGCCGAGTGGTGGATCGTCAACGGTCTGCTGAGCTCTGAGCCGGTGCGCGGCGCCGAGACGATCTTCGAGCACGGCTGGATGGTGCCCGGCCTGGTCGACGCGCACTGTCACGTCGGGCTGGGGCCGGTGCCCGGGGGTGCGGTGGGCCTCGAGGAGGCGGCCGCGCAGGCCGAGACCGAACGCGACGTCGGCGCCCTGCTGCTGCGGGACTGCGGCTCGCCCACGGACACCCGCAGCCTCGACGACCGCGCGGATCTGCCCCGGATCATCCGCGCCGGGCGCCATGTCGCCAAACCCAAGCGCTACCTCGCCGGGTACGCCGTCGACGTCGAGGACGAGACGCACCTGCCCGAGATCGTCGCCGAGCAGGCGCGCCGCGGCGACGGCTGGGTCAAACTCGTCGGCGACTGGATCGACCGGTCGATCGGCGATCTGGCCCCGCTGTGGGATGACGTGATCCTGAAGAAGGCCATCGACGCAGCGCACGCCAACGGTGCCCGGGTGACCGCACACGTCTTCGGCGAGGACGCGCTGCCCGGACTGATCAGCGCGGGCATCGACTGCATCGAACACGGCACCGGGCTCACCGACGACACGATCGCCTTGATGGTGCAGCACGGAACCGCGCTGGTGCCGACGCTGATCAACCTCGAGAACTTCCCGGGCATCGCGGAATCGGCGGCCAAGTACCCGACCTACGCCGCCCACATGCGTGACCTCTACCAGCGGTCCTACCCGCGGGTGGCCGCCGCACGTGAGGCCGGCGTGCCGATCTACGCGGGCACCGACGCAGGCAGCACGATCGCGCACGGTCGCATCGGCGACGAGATCGACGCACTGCACGGGATCGGGATGAGCCCGACCGACGCGCTGGGCGCGGCGTGCTGGAATGCGCGCGCCTGGCTCGGCCGCCCGGGTCTGGCCGACGGTGCACCCGCCGATCTGGTCTGTTACGACGACGATCCGCGCCGCGGCGCGGCTGTCGTCAACCAGCCGGCGCTGGTGATCCTGCGGGGCAGGGCGTTCCGCTAGTAGACGTCGCGGACGTAGCGGTGGCTCTTGATCAGGTCGTTGACGTAAGCGTGGGCGCCGTCGGCGTCCAATCCGCCACAGCGGGCGACGATCTCGTGCAGGGCTGCGTCCACGTCCTTGGCCATCCGGTCGGCGTCACCGCACACGTACAGGTGTGCGCCGTCCTGCAGCCAGCTGAAGAGTTCGGCCGCGTTCTCCCGCATACGTTGCTGCACATACGGTCTCGCCGCGGTATCGCGCGAGAACGCCAGATCGAGGCGGGTCAGGGTGCCCGACTCCGCGAACGCGTGCAGTTCGTCACCATAGAGGAAGTCGGTGGTGCGGCGACGGTCCCCGAAGAACAGCCAGGACCTGCCGGGCGCGGCGGTCGCTCGGCGTTCCTGCAGGAACGCCCGGAACGGTGCGATGCCGGTCCCGGGGCCGATCATGATGATCGGCACGTCACCGGCGGGCAGTCGGAAGGCGTGGTTGGGGCGCAGGTGCACCGTGAGGGTGTCGCCGCGTTCGGCCAGGAAGGTCGAGGCCACACCGCCGTGCCTGCGGTTCCCGGCGGTGTAGCGCACCGTCGCGACGGTCAGGTGCACGCTGTCGGGGTGGACCAGGGGGCTCGAGGCGATCGAGTAGTCGCGGAACTGCAACGGGCGCAACGTGTCGACGACCTCGTCGACGCCCAGATCCGCGAGCCTGATCAGGTCGAGTACGTCCTTGCCGTACCACCACGATCCCGGCGCCGCGGTGGCCGCGACGCGCAGGGCGGCCGCTGCCTCCGGGTCGCCGGTGCGTGCGGCGACCAGCGCCTGCAACGCCCGCGATGGCGTACGGATCTCCAGGTGTTCGGTGAGCAGGGCGCCGAGGGGTTCGTCGTGATCGGGGACGGCATGGTCGGGACCGGTCCCGAGGTGGGTGAGGATGGCGTCGACCAGCTCGGGGTCGTTGGTGGCGTGCACGGCCAGCGAATCGCCTGCGCGGTAGCGGATCCCGGATCCGGTGAGGTCCATCTCGTAATGGCGGACCTCCTTGTCGGAATCCGTTGCGGTGAGCAGTCGGTTGACCGTGAGCCGGGTGGTGACGGGATGGTGGCGCTCCCGGCCGGACGGTTCGCTGCGCTCGGATGCGGGGACGGCCTCGAATGCCCTGCCGGGATCGCCGAGAGCATCCTGCAGCAGCTTCACGACGTCGGTGGTCCACGCCTTGGCGGGTTGCACGTATGAACCGTCGACATCCACGCGCTCGGCCAACCGGGTCGCGCCGAGGGCTTCCAGCCGTGCGTCGAGGAGCTTTCCGGCGTGGCAGAACAGGTCGTAGGCGGTGTCGCCGAGGGCGAGGACCGCGAAGCTCAGATGCTCGAGCCGGTGGGTCTCGGCGCTGATGGCCTCCCAGAACAGGGTGGCGTTGTCCGGGAAGTCACCGTCGCCGAATGTGGAGGTGACCACCACGAAGTGGGTGGTCGCCTGCAGGTCCGCGACGTCGACCTGGTTGAGCTCGGCCGCCTCGACGTCGATGCCGACGGCCTGGCATTCCTCGGCGAACGTCATGGCGGCGTCCTCGGCGTTGCCCATGTCGGTGCCGAAGGCAACGATCAGCGAGAAGTCCGGCCGGCCCGTCATCGATCGCTCCCTCCATCAAGTTAGGGCGACCTTACTTGGCTGAGAGCGGCGATGGTGGCGTCCCTCGTCGGAGGCCGGGTGACGGTCACCACGTGTCCATGGGAGCGGCGAGGTCGGAGTCCGCCTACCGGAGGTCGATTCTCGGCCCGGCCGGATTCGTGGCCGCGATGCGACCTTATTTTCCCTGGTCAGCTGAGCCGACCAAAGCGTCGGGGAGGGTCCGGTACAGGGGCACGAGCCGGTCCACCCCGACCATTCTCAGTGGCCGGCTGGTGGCGGGGCCTTCAGCGACGACACCGAATCGGGTCGCCGGTGCAAGCTTTTCTTGGGTGGTGATCAACAAAGTCATTCCCGCTGACGCCAGGAACTCCAGTGTCGACAGATCCACGATCAGCGCTGTGGGCTCGTGTCGGGCTGCGGCCTGGATGGCTTCGGTCAGCGCAGGAGCGGTCAGCATGTCCAGGTCTCCCGAGACCGTGAGTACCACGGTCCGCTCCACCCAGCTCTGCTCGATTGCCAAGGCGTCGCCGTGGGCGAGACTGCAATCGACTGTTTCGTCGTCCATCTCCATCGTGTCCCATCGGTGCCGAATCGGTTCTGGTCGCACAACAGAGATCGACCCAGATTGCGCGAATGGTCGATCTTTGTTGTGCACGGGTGGGCCTACCTCGACCGGACCGACCTGCGTCCACCGACGCGCAGCCAGATCGCGAGGACGATGACGGCACCGATGACGGAGCCGATGATCCCGGACGGCTGGAAGAATCCCTCCGCACCGTCCTTGTGGAACAGCAGGTACCCGAGCAATCCGCCGACGAATGAACCGACGACCCCGAGGGCGATGGTCATCGGGATCGACAAGTTCTGCTTGCCCGGAATCAGCAGGCGCGCAATAGCGCCGGCGATGAGTCCGATGACGAGGAGGCTGATGATGAGTCCGATCATGGCTGTGAGCCTTTCCGGGTGAGCGCCGACGGTGCGCTTCGATCGGTACGGCCGGGCGGTTGCTCGGCACTGACGTCAGTTCAACACCCCTAAGGGGGGTGGTGCTACACCCCTAGGTAGGTAGTCTTCAATTCATGGCACCACCGACCCATTCGCCGATCACCGTCGCGCTCGTCGACGACTACGACGTCGTGCTGATGGGCGTGGCCAACATGTTCGACCGGTATCGCGATCGTGTGCTCGTGGCAGAGCTCGACGCCAACATGGGTGTGAAGGACGCGGTCGACATCGTCCTCTACGACTCTTTCGCCCAGCCCGAGTCCGATCACGACGAGATCGCCGTCCTGGTCGCCAATCCGCGCGCCCGCCGAGTCGTGGTCTACACGTGGAACTTTCATCCCGATCTCATTGCCAGCGCCCGGCAACACGGTGCCCACGGGTACCTGTCCAAGACGCTGCCGGCGCGAGAACTGGTCGCCGCTCTCGAGGCGGTGCACGCCGGAGAGACCGTCATCAGCGACGTCCCGCCGCGGGCCCGTAGTGCTGTTGGACTCGACTGGCCCGGTCGCGGCGAGGGACTCAGTGACCGGGAGGCTGAGATCCTGGCCCTCATCACCCAGGGCAAGAGCAACGCCGACGTCGCGGCGTTGACATATCTCAGCCCCAACACCGTCAAGTCGTACATCCGCACCATCTACCGCAAGATCGGGGTGGCGAGCCGCACCCAGGCCGTGTTGTGGGGCGTCGATCACGGCTTCACGCCCGATTACAACCGCATCGACCACTGGAAGGGTGGGCCCTGACATAGCGGCACGCTCGAGGCGAGCAAAGTGCGCGCCTAGGCCTGGCCGAACCCCCAGTCGAACAGGCCGATCGCCTGGCCGTACAGGTCGCCGGTCCCGTACATCTGCACCACCGCGAGGCGGCGGCTACCTCGTTGCGCCGCACCGACATACGTCTTGCGGGCGAGGTTGGTGTAGCCCGTCTTGCCGGCGAGGTCACCGGGATAGCGGGTGAGCAACTCGTTCTGATTGGTGATCGTCTTACCGGGGAACTGGGCCGACGGGGCGCGCATGATCTGGGCGATCAACGGATAGGCCAGCGCGGCCCGCAACATCGCCGCGAGATCGTGAGGGGTGGTGACCGACTCCCATCCTGGACCGTCGAGTCCGGACGGCGAGGAGGCCCTGGTGGCCCTGGCGCCGACGGCCGCGGCCTTGCGGTTCATCGCCGCGACCGCGGATCGCTGACCGCCGAGCATGTCGGCGAGCATGTTGGCGGCGTCGTTACCCGACACCATCAGCAGCGCCGCGAGCAGCTGGCGGGTGGTGTAGGGCTGGCCGGGTGCGAGCCCGACACAGGAACACTCCACCTCGGTGTGGGATGTGTTGGCCCGGGCGAAGTTGTCGGGGGACAGGTGGTCGAGGACGACCATTGCCAGCAGCACCTTGATGGTGCTCGCGGGGGCATGGCGTTCATACGGGTTGCGGCTGGCGAGGATTCGGCCCGTGTCGAGGTCGGCGAGGAGCCACGCCTGTGCGGGCCCCTCCGGGAGCGTGAGCGCGCCCGCCGGTTGTGGTTGCGCGACCGCGGCCTTGGGTACGGCCACCCCGACCGACGACAAAGTCAACGCGAGCGCGCATCCCGCGATGAGCGTTCGCGACCACCGACTCGAACGCGAACAGGCCACGGCGCCAGAGCCTAACGGCGCCTACGCCTCGAATCGGTCTCGAAAGCGTTGCGGCTCAATGACATCGTGTTTGGAACGACCTCAGAGTGCACCGACATTCGCGCTGCGGTCCAGCGCGAAGCCCCAGTCCAGCAGGCTGGCCGCCTGATCCCAGTACGTGGGTCCGCCCTCTTTGACCAGCCCGTGCATCAGCGCGACCACCAGCCGCCTGCCATCGCGCTGCGCCGCGCCGACGAAGGTCTTGCGGGCGATGTCGGTGAAGCCCGTCTTTCCCCCGATGGCTCCGGGATAGCGGTGCAGCAGCTCGTCCTGGTTGACCAGGACGACGTCGCCGGTCTTGGCCGGGAACACCGCCGTCGGCATGGCGGTGATGTGCGCGAACACCGGATCGGCCATCGCCGCGCGGAAGATCACGGCCAGATCGTGCGGGGTGGACCAGAACGGCATCCCCGGCCCGTCCAATCCGGACGGTGTCACGACGTTGGTGCCATGGGCGCCCAGCGCGGCGGCCCTGGCGTTCATCTTCGCCACCGCGACGTCGGTGCCGCCCAGCATGCGGGCCAGCGTGTTGGCCGCGTCGTTGCCCGACACCAGCAGCAGCCCCTCGAGCAGTTGGCGTGCGGTGTAGGTGCGGCCGGGTGCCACCCCGGCGCAGTTGCACTCGACCCTGGTGTCCGCTTCGTCGGCGACGATCGTCGCGTCGAGCGGCACCTCGGCGAGGACGACCTGGGCGAGCAGCGTCTTGATCGTGCTCGCCGGTGCGTACCGAACGTCGTCGTTGCGGCCGGCGAGCACCTGACCGGTGTCCATGTCGGCGACGATCCACGCCTCGGCGGGTCCCACGGGGATGGGCACCGAGCCGACCGGCTGGATGTCGATGTCGGCGCTCGCGACCGGAGCGACGGCGACGCTGAGCGCGGCCAGGACGGCGGCGAACACGATGGCGAGCCTCTGCATGGGCGGAGCCTAATCGTGTTCAATCGAGCAATGTTGAGCCTGGCGGAAATCTCGGACCGGCTGGAGATCCAGCAGCTGATGGTCGACTACTCCTCGGCGATCGACCAGCGCCGGTTCGACGACCTCGACGGGGTGTTCACGCCGGACGCCTACATCGACTACCGCGCCACCGGCGGCATCGACGGCCCCTACCCCGACGTGAAGAAGTGGTTGGCCGACGTGCTGCCCAACTTCCCGGCGTATTCACACCTGGTGGGCAACTTCGACGTCACGGTCTCCGGTGACACCGCGACGTCGCGGACCATCTGTTTCAACCCGATGGTGATGGGCGGGGACGCCGGCCAGGTGTACTTCGTCGGCATTTGGTACGTCGACGAGTTCGCCCGCACCGCGGACGGTTGGCGGATGACGCGGCGCGTCGAGGAGAAGTGCTTCGACAAGCTGGTGTGATCGTCAGCCCGCCCGTTGCGCGGTGATCGTGTGCCGTGGCATCCGGCCGTCGGTCCTGCTCTCGACCGTCACCGCCAGGCCGGCGGCCTCCAGCACCGCGACGATGTCGGCCACCGGACGCAACCGGAATCCGTAGGGCGTCATCGGTAGCGCTCGCATGGCGTCCGGATCGCCCACCCCGATGGCGGCCCGGCGCCCGGGCCGCAGTGTCCGCGCGAGCTCGGTCCCCACGGCGTCCAGGTCGTCGATGAAGTACACGGTGTTGACGGTGATGGCGGCGTCGAGGCTGGCGTCGTCGAAGGGCAGCGCGGTGAGCGAGCCCCGGGTCAGCCGCAACCGGTCACTGTCGAGGTCGTGGCGGAAGGCCCGCCGCGCCCTGTCGAGCATGTCGTCGGAGATCTCGACACCGTGGACCGTGCCGCCGGTGCCGACGGCGTCGACGAGCAGTCGCAACCCGGCACCCCCGCCGAAGCCGATGTCGGCGGCGACCCCGCCGGCCGGCACCTGCGCCGCCGCGACGGCCGTCGCGATCGCCTGCCCGTTCCCGCGGTTGAGCGCGCCGGCGACCACTCCGCCGAGCGCGCCGTGCGGACGGCCCAGCTGTCCGGCAAGGTTGGTGAGCAGTCGCTGACGAAGTGAGGCCATGTCTCGAGTGTGCCGCGTCGAGCGATTTCCGGCCGGAGGCGCTGGTCTGGCACAATGGTCGGCTGTCCGCCCGCGACTCCGGCCGTGGGGTGGTCACACACGCGAGGCAAAACCGGATCGGGCAATTCCGCCCGCATCGCTGAATTGCGGCGTGGCAACTCATAGGAGAACGCTTCACCATGGCTGTCAAGATCAAACTGACCCGTCTGGGCAAGATCCGCAACCCCCAGTACCGCATCGCGGTCGCCGACGCGCGCACCCGCCGCGACGGCCGCTCCATCGAGGTCATCGGCCGTTACCACCCCAAAGAAGAGCCCAGCCTCATCGAGATCGACTCGGAGCGGGCCCAGTACTGGCTCGGCGTCGGCGCCCAGCCCACCGAACCCGTCCTTCAGCTGCTGAAGATCACCGGCGACTGGCAGAAGTTCAAGGGTCTGCCGGGCGCGGAGGGCACGCTGAAGGTCAAGGAGCCCAAGCCCAGCAAGCTCGATCTGTTCAATGCCGCGCTGGCAGAGGCCGAGGGCGGCCCCGGCGCCGAGGCCACTCAGCCGAAGAAGAAGAAGGCGCCCGCGAAGAAGGCGGCTTCCGACATCGAGGCGACCGCCGACCCCGCCCCGCAGGCCGACAAGTCCGAGCCCGCCGCTGAGGGCGAGGATGCCACCATCGCCGGCGCCACCGCAGGCTCCTCGGACGAGCCCGCGCCGGCCGAGAGCTGAGCCCGGACGTGAGCTCAGTCGTCGTCGACGCCGTCGAGCACCTCGTCCGCGGGATCGTCGACAACCCCGATGACGTGCGCGTGGATCTGGTGACCAACCGCCGCGGCCGCACGGTCGAGGTGCACGTGAACCCCGAGGACCTGGGCAAGGTCATCGGCCGGGGCGGTCGCACCGCGACCGCGCTGCGCACCCTGGTCGCCGGGATCGGCGGACGGGGTATCCGCGTCGACGTGGTGGACACCGACCAATAGCGAACGAACGGCGTTCATGGACCTCGTAGTCGGGCGGGTCGTCAAGGCGCACGGCGTCACCGGTGAACTGGTGGTCGATGTCCGCACCGACGATCCTGACAGCCGGTTCACCCCGGGTGCGCAGCTGCGCGGGAGGCCGTCGAAGGGCGGTGCGGAGCGGCACTTCGTGATCGACGCCGCGCGCCCGCACGGCGGCCGGCTGCTGGTGCGACTCGACGGGGTGGCCGATCGTGCCTCCGCCGATGCGCTGCGCGGAATCCTGTTCCTCGTCGACACCGGAGAGCTTCCGCCCATCGACGATCCCGACGAGTTCTACGACCATCAGCTCGAAGGGCTGCGCGTGCGCACCGTCGCCGGTGCGGACATCGGCACGGTGGCCGAGGTTCTGCACACAGCGGCCGGTGAACTGCTGTCGGTGAAGACGCCCGAAGGAGCCGAGGTGCTTGTGCCGTTCGTCACGGCGATGGTCCCGCGGGTGTCGCTCACCGAGGGGCTGGTGGAGATCGATCCGCCCGAGGGTCTGCTGGATCTGGAGTAGCAGGGTGGGCAGCTGTGCGAATTGATGTCGTCACCATCTTCCCGCGCTACCTCGATCCATTACGAGAGTCGTTGCCGGGCAAGGCAATCGAGTCCGGGCGCGTCGAGCTGGGGGTACACGACCTGCGCGGGTGGACCCACGATGTGCACCGTTCGGTCGACGATGCGCCCTACGGCGGCGGGCCCGGCATGGTGATGAAGGCGCCCGTGTGGGGCGCGGCGCTCGACGACCTCTGCACCGAGGACACGCTGCTGGTGGTACCGACCCCCGCGGGGCGGCTGTTCGACCAGGCGACCGCCCGCCAGTGGAGTGCCGAACGGCACCTCGTGTTCGCCTGCGGCCGCTATGAGGGCATCGATCAGCGCGTCGTCGACGATGCCGCGCGGCGGATGCGGGTGGCGGAAGTCTCGATCGGCGATTATGTGCTCACCGGAGGGGAGTCGGCGACGCTGGTGATGGTCGAGGCGGTCGTGCGGTTGCTGCCCGACGTGCTGGGCAACCCCGAATCCCACGCCGATGACTCACACTCCGCCGGTCTGCTCGAGGGACCGAGTTACACGCGACCGCCGACGTGGCGCGGACTGGACGTGCCCGGGGTGCTGTTGTCCGGCGACCACGCCAAGGTCGCGGCGTGGCGGCACGAACAGGCGCTCACGCGAACCCGGGAGCGGCGCCCGGACCTGTTGACCGACAGCTAGATCCGGCCGTCCGGGAACATCGTCTTGACCGCCTGGGTGATGGTGGCGCGGGCTTCGGCGGCGCCGGCCGGTTGATCGGATCCGATCACCATGATGTAGCGGCGGTCGGCGCCGATGATGCCCGTCGACAGGTGCATCCAGTCGGAGCTGACGCAACACATCCAGCCCTGTTTGACCGCCACCGGCATCGCGTACAACCCCTCGGGGATGCCGAAGCGTTGCGGGTACACCCCACCGGGCTGGGTGCCGTCGATCCCGTTGGGCGTCGATGCGGCGAGATTGCTGACGATCATCTCGGCCTTGTCCTGCGGCAGGCCCCCGGTACCCGACAGCAGCATGTCGTAGTACCGCACCAGGTCGTCGGCCGTGCTGATGGTGTTCCACCACCGGCCGTTGCCGGGAGGACGGGTGTCGCCCAGGCCGTAGCGTTTCGCGACGCGCGTGACGATGGCGCTGCCGCCGCCCCGGTTCCAGAAGACCTCGGCCGCGCTGTCGTCAGAGGACCGCAGCATCGACTCGAACGACTTACGGTCCTCCGGGGACAGCGGTTTGCCGCTGAACAGCAGGTCGTCGGCGATGAACAGCTTGACCACCGATGCGATGGCGATGCCGCGGCCGTTGCCGTTGGAGACCAGTTGGCCGGTGTTGCGATCCTTGACCAGCACGGTGATGTCGGCACCCGCTTCGGCTGCCTGGTCGCTTGCCAGACGGGCCCGGTCGTCGAGCCCGGCGAACGCCGCGGCGGGCTGGTCGGGCGGAGCTTCGGGGAGCGGGGCCATCGAGCCCTGAGGTGCGACGACAGTCAGATGCGGGCCGTCGGGAGGCGGCGGCGTGCCGTGCACACGCGCCTCGCATCCCGAGACGACAACTGCGGCGACCACCGTCGCTGCGGTGGCCGTCCACAGCACCGACGGCCGTGGCATAGATCTCCTTCTCGGATGCTGGTGGGCGCCTATGGCGGGAACCGATCCGGCGCACCTGTGCGGGGCGAATCGGTGTTTTCAGCCTAACGTGTACCCCGTGCGGCCGCTGATCAGCACGGGTCACGAAATGAGTGCGCCGAAGCGGCGATTTCACTGGACCGGTGCCCGTCTGGCACAATTGAGCAGTTGTCCGCGCTGGACGTGGGGTACCTCCCTGCGGTCCGCTGCGACATACGCCCCGATAGCGTCCGTACCCACCGGCTCGGCACGTGCTGTTCTGGACAGCGTGCCCACGCCGCAAGCAACAAGGAAGTGTCACCGATGAACACGCTGGACTTCGTCGATCAGGCGTCGCTGCGCGACGACATCCCGGCTTTCGGCCCCGGAGACACCGTCAATGTGCACGTGAAGGTCATCGAGGGCTCCAAAGAGCGCATCCAGGTCTTCAAGGGTGTCATCCTGCGCCGGCAGGGTGGGGGCATCCGCGAGACCTTCACGGTTCGCAAGGAGAGCTACGGCGTCGGTGTGGAGCGCACGTTCCCCGTGCATTCGCCCAACATCGACCACATCGATGTCGTCACCCGCGGTGACGTCCGCCGCGCGAAGCTGTACTACCTGCGTGAGCTTCGCGGCAAGAAGGCGAAGATCAAGGAGAAGCGCTGACCCGCGTCGGCGCTGACGAGGCGTCGGTCGGTTCGCTGGCTAGTCTGAAGCCGTGACCGATAGCGCCGAGTCGTCGCCCGAGGACACCGTCGGCAGGGTCGAATCGGGTGCCGACCCGGACGCCGACGATCGGGACGACACCCCCGAACGCAAACATTCCGCGTTGCGGGAGCTGGCGATCCTGGTCACCATCGCGATCGTCCTGTACTACGTGATGCTGACGTTCGTCGCACGGCCGTACCTGATTCCCTCGGAGTCGATGGAACCCACGTTGCACGGGTGCCCGGGCTGTGTCGGCGACCGCATCATGGTTGACAAGGTGACCTACCGGTTCACCGAACCGGAGCCCGGCGACGTGATCGTGTTCAAGGGACCGCCCAACTGGAACATCGGCTACAAGTCGATCCGGTCGGACAACCCCGCGCTGCGCGTCGTGCAGAACGCGCTGTCGGTGGTCGGCTTCGTCCCGCCGGATGAGAACGACCTGGTCAAACGGGTGATCGCCGTGGGCGGCCAGACCGTCGAATGCCGCGCGGCCACCGGGCTGACAGTCGACGGTAAACGGCTCGAAGAGCCGTACCTGGACCCCGAGACGATGATGGCCGACCCCGCCGTCTACCCCTGTCTGGGCAACGAGTTCGGGCCGGTCACCGTCCCCGAGGACAAGCTGTGGGTGATGGGGGACAATCGCACCCATTCGGCCGATTCGCGCGCACACTGCACCAACCTGCCCGGCGACGCGCAGCGCGGTCTGCTGTGCACGGGTGACCCTGAAGCGGGCACCATTCCGGTGGACAATGTGATCGGTAAGGCGCGGTTCATCGCCTGGCCGCCGTCCCGATGGGGCGGGGTGGGCTCGGTGAACCCGCAGACCGCTGACGCGAACCAGTAGGACGAACCCGCAGTGGGAGATCCGCCATGAGCCGCTTGCGCGACGAGCCGGGAGCTTGAGCTTGCCGGCGTCATGGCCGCCCCGCACGGTGATCCGCAAGGCATCCGGTCTACGCACCCTGGAGTCCGCGCTGTACCGCAACGGGCTCGGCCCGGTGGCCGGCGTCGACGAGGTGGGCCGCGGCGCGTGCGCCGGCCCGCTCGTGGTCGCGGCGTGCGTTCTGGGTCCGAACCGGTTGGAAAGCCTCGCCGCGCTCGACGATTCGAAGAAGCTGGGCGAGAAGGAGCGCGAACGGCTGTTCCCGCTGATCCGCCGCTACGCGCTGGCCTACCACGTGGTGTTCATCCCCTCGGAGGAAGTCGACAGGCGCGGTGTGCACATCGCCAACATCGAGGGAATGCGGCGGGCGGTGGCGGGTCTTCCGCTGCGGCCGGGTTACGTGCTGTCCGACGGATTCCGGGTGCCTGGGCTGCCGACGCCGTCACTCCCGGTGGTCGGCGGCGACGCGGCCGCAGCCTGCATCGCGGCGGCCAGCGTGCTGGCCAAGGTGAGCCGCGACCGGTTGATGGTGGCGATGGAACGCGAGCATCCCGGGTACGGTTTCGCCGAGCACAAGGGCTACAGCACCCCGGCGCACACCGCCGCGCTCGCCGCGCTCGGGCCGTCCAGCCAGCACCGCTATTCGTTCATCAACGTGCGCCGGCTGGTTCCTGCGGGTACACCTCAGGTTGCCGGTGTGCTGACCGACGATGAACCCGGGCAGTGCTATGAACTCGGGTAGGGGAGGATTGCGATGAGCCGGTTGCGCGAGGGACCGCCGGCCGTGCCATACCGACGTGAAGGACAGCAGCACTGATGAGCGCCGAGGATCTCGAGAAGTACGAAACCGAGATGGAGCTGTCGCTGTACCGGGAGTACAAGGACATCGTCGGGCAGTTCAGCTACGTGGTGGAGACCGAGCGCCGCTTCTACCTGGCCAACAGTGTCGAGATGGTGCCACGCAACGCCAACGGCGAGGTGTACTTCGAGTTGCGGCTGGCCGACGCGTGGGTGTGGGACATGTACCGGCCCGCCCGGTTCGTCAAACAGGTTCGGGTGATCACCTTCAAAGACGTCAACATCGAAGAGGTCGAGAAGCCGGAGCTGCGGCTGCCCGAGTAGGCCCTCACCGCAGTTCGGCCAGGGTGTCGGCGATCCAGATCGGGCGGGACATTCACCCCGCCGACCTTATCCGCGGCCGGCTCGTGGTCATGATTCAACCGGTACACCTGCGGCACAGTGACAGACTGAACCGGTGCGCGCGAATGCCGAATGCTGGCTCACCGACATGGACGGTGTCCTCGTCCGCGAAGAGCATGCGCTGCCCGGGGCAGCGGAGTTCCTCGCCCGACTCGTCGAACGGGAGCGGCCGTTCCTGGTCCTGACCAACAATTCGATCTTCACCCCTCGCGATCTGGCCGCCCGCCTGGCGCGCTCCGGGCTGATCGTGCCGGAGGAGGCGATCTGGACCTCGGCGTTGGCGACCGCGACCTTCCTCGCCGATCAGCTGCCGGGCGGGTCGGCCTACGTCATCGGGGAGGCCGGGCTGACCACCGCACTGCACGAGGCCGGGTACACGCTGACCGACGTCGGACCGGACTTCGTGGTGCTGGGCGAGACGCGCACCTACTCCTTCGAGGCCATCACCAAGGCGGTCCGGCTCATTCTCAGGGGTGCCCGGTTCATCGCCACCAACCCGGACGTGACCGGTCCCTCCGCGGAGGGACCGCTGCCGGCGACCGGATCGGTGGCCGCCATGATCACCAAGGCCACCGGGCGGGAGCCGTACTTCGTGGGAAAACCGAATCCGATGATGTTCCGCAGCGCGCTCAACCGCATCGAGGCGCACTCCGAGAGCACCGTGATGGTGGGTGACCGGATGGACACCGACGTCGTCGCAGGTATCGAGGCCGGGCTGGAGACGATCCTCGTGCTGACCGGGTCGACGTCCATCGAGGACGTCGAGAGGTACCCGTTCCGGCCCAGCCGCGTGCTGCCGTCCATCGCCGAAGCCATCGACCTGGTGTGAGGCGCGCCGAAACTGGCCACGTCGTGGAACGGTCGCATAGAGTATCCAATATCGGCGAAAGGGAGCCCTCATGCCTCCGCGCACCGCGACCAAGCGCACGCCCGTCGGCCCCGACGCGGGTGCGGCACCGCGCGCGGACTTCGTGCGGCCGAAGACCGCGCAGCAGGCGGTGGCCGAGGCGCTGCGCCGCGACATCACCACCGGCAAGCTCGCGCCCGGCAGCTGGATCGTGCAGGAGACCCTGGCCGAACAGTTCGGCATGTCCCGCATCCCGGTCCGTGAGGCGCTCAAGACGCTGGAGGCCGAGGAGTACATCACCTACGTCCCGCACAGCGGGTACCGGGTGGCCAAGCTCGGTTTGGAGGACTTACTCGAGGTCTTCCGGCTGCGCGACATCCTCGAAGAGGAGCTCATCCGCGACGCGATGCCACAGCTGACCGACGACGTGGTCGACGCGATGCGCGCCGAGATGGCCGAGATGGACCGGGCCGCCACTGCGGGTGACCTCATCGCGGTCGGGGTGGCCAACCGCCGCTTCCACTTCCTGCCGTTCGAGGCGAGTCGGATGGCCCGCACCAGACGGCTGGTGACCCAGCTGTGGAACACCGCCGACGCATACCGTCCGCTCTACGCGCACCTGATGGATCTGGAGAAGGTCAACAGCGAGCACGTGCTCTTCGTCGAGGCTATGGTCGCCCGCGACGTCGAGCAGGCCGTGGCGATCAACCACCTGCACCGCTCGCACGCGGTCGACCACCTGCACCAGGTGTTCGCCCGGGAGGAAGCCGACCGGCAGTTGTGACACCGCGAGAACGGCTGACGGCGTTGGGGTTACAGCTGCCGGCACCGCCACCGCCCAAAGGGGCTTACATCCCGTCGCGGTGGTGTGGCGATCAGCTGTGGATCTCCGGTGCCACCGCGCGGCGGCCCGGTGCGCCGAGCCTGCGCGGGGTCGTCGGCGCCGACGTGACGGTCGGCCAGGCTGTCGAGCAGGCCCGCCTGGCGGCGCTGAACCTCCTCGGAGCCGTCGAGGCGGCAGCCGGGCTCGACGCGGTGCGCGGCCTGGTCCATCTACGTGGATATGTCCGCGGGACAACCGAATTCGATGCTCACCCTTCGGTGATCGACGGGGCGTCGCAACTCATGCTCGAGGTGTTCGGGGCCGACTGCGGTGCGCATGCCCGCACGGCGATCGGCGTGGCGTCCCTGCCGGGCGGCGCCTGCGTCGAACTCGAACTGGTCGCCGCGGTCGACCGCTGAGGTCATCGAAGCCGGTGTGCCGTCCGCCCGATCGCCAGCCCGAGCAGCACCCCGGCGAGCATCGTCGCCAGCAGCGACGCGGTATCCGAGGTTGCCGGCCGCCAGTCCGTGGGTGCGGGTTCGGACGCGGACGCGGCCACGTCCTTCTCATCGGCGCCCCCGGTGATGAGCGCGTTCAACCGTTTGACGAACTGCGCGAGGATCCGGTTGCTCACCTGCGAGATGACGCCGCTGCCGAATTGCGCTATGCGCCCGCCCAATTCGAGGTCGGTGACCACCGTGACATCGGAATGGCCGGCGGCGGCCGACTCGCGAGCGCTCATCGTCACCGTCGCCTCTGCCGAGCCGTTGCCCTTGCGGTCGCGGGCGTGCCCACGCACCACCATCTCGTGGGTGTCGTCGCGTCGGCTGACCACGGTGGCCGTGCCGGCCAGCGTCATCCCCACCGGACCCACTTTCACCGCGACGCTGGCGTGGTAGTCGTCACCGTCGCGGCGGTCGAGTCCGGCGCCGGGGATGCATTCGACCACCTTGGGGATGTCGGTCAGCGTCGCCCAGGCCGCGTCGAGTGGGGCGTCCACCGAGAACTCGTTGACGAGTCGCATCTGCATCTCCTCTTCTGAACGAGTTCGCCCGTTCCGGTTGTGGGTCCGGGGGAGCCACCCTACGATTGGATACGATATCCAACCGTAGGAGGTCGAGCAGGTGTTGAGCAAGGGAGTCGGTCTCTTCCCCACCGAACCCGTCGGGGCCATGTGCGAATACGTGCAGCTGTGCGAATCGCTCGGCTACGACAACGTGTGGTTCGGCGACTCGCAGAACATCTGGCGTGAGTCCTCGACGGTGATGGGTGCGGCCGCCGTGGGCACCGAGCGCATCGTGTTCGGGACCGGCGTCACCAATGCCGTCACCCGTCATCCGTCGCTGCTGGCCTCGACGTGGGCGACGTTGGCCGAGTTCACCGGCGGCCGGGTGGCGCTGGGCATCGGCACGGGCGACTCGTCGCTGCGCACCATGGGCCTCAAACCGCAGAAGCTCGCCGAGTTGGAGGAGTCGATCCGCCAGCTGCGCGCGCTGTTCCGCGGCGAGAAGGTGGTGGAGGCGACCAGCGGGGCCGACTTCCATCTCAACTATCTGTCCGAGCCGCTGGACATCCCGGTCTACATCGCGGCGTCGGCGCCCAAGATCCTGCGCATATCCGGCCGCATCGCCGACGGTGTCATCGTCTTGGTGGGCACCGCACCGCATTTCATCGAGGCGGCGCTCAAGACGATCGAAGCCGGTGCGGCGGAGAGCGGGCGCACGCTTGACGACCTGCACATCGTGCTCTGGACACCCACGGCGATCAGCGAGGATCGCTCCGAGGCGCGGGATCTGGTCCGCGCGCACGTCTCCCGGGTCGCGATCAGGCCGCTGCCGGCCAAGGTGGAGCCCACGTTGGAGAAGGCGATCGACCGCATCCGCGAGAGCTACAACTACTACGAGCACATGAACACCGAGGCGTCGCACGCCGATCTGGTGCCCGACGAACTGGTCGACCTGTTCGCGCTGGCGGGCACCCCCGCCGAGTGTGCCCAGCGGCTCAAGGAGATCGAGTCGCTCGGGGTTGACCAGGTGTCGATCGTGCCGTTCGTCCGGCCCGGACAGAGTCGTGCGCCGACCATCCGCACCTTCGCCGAGATCGTGGACGGATCGGGGCGGTGACACAGTCCGGCGACGCGGACGCGCATCACCCGGCGCCGGGCAGTCCGGTGCCGGGCGCTCCGCCGCCGTTGAAGCGCGCGCTGACGCCGGCTGACGGTGCGGCGATCATCCCGGAGGGCGCGTCACCGAGCGGCGGGACGGCTTCTGCGGTGCGCCCGCAAGAAGATTCGCGTGACGGATCGGGGCGTTCGGTTGCGCCCCGGTGGACAGCGGCGGCCGCCATGGTCGGGATCGCCGCAGGACTCGAACTCGCCGGTGTGTTGGCACGCCGGTCCCCAGGCGTGAAATGTTGACCTAGATCACACCTGATCGTATGCTGTATCCAATATTCAGTTTACCGGAGGTTGTCGATGATCTGGTCCCCCAAAGCTCTTCCCGCCCTCCTCGCCGCCGGCGCGCTCCTTCTGGGAGCCACCGCGTGCGCCGATGAATCCGCCGAACCCGCCGCCCAGGGCACCGACGAGTTGAGTATCTCGGCGACGGGCGTCGACAGCCTGCCGTTCATGGCCATTCTGCAGGCCGGCATCGACAAGGGCTGGTTCGAGGAGGAGGGCCTCAAGGTCGACCTCTACTCCGGCGGTGGTGGCGGCAACACGATGCGCGTCGTCACCAGCGGTGACGCTGACATGGCAATCGCCGGCAACACCTCGGTGCTGCTGGCCGCCAAGCAGGCGGATTCGAACCTGAAAGTCGTCGCGCCGTGGTTCCAGGTCAACGACTTCTCGTGGATCTCGCCGCCCGGACGCACGATCGAGGGCGCCACGCTCGGCTTCAGCTCGGCGGGCTCGTCCACGGAGCTCGTGGTCAAGGCCCTTGAAAAGAAGCTCGGCGTCAAGGCCCAGGCCGTCGGCCCGATGGGCGACAACTGGACCGCCGCCAAGGCCGGCCAGATCACCGCCGGGTGGGCCATGCAGCCGTTCATCGCCGACAAGCAGGCCACCGACAACGCCGAGGTCCTGGTGAAGTCGCGGGACGTCATCGGCGACATGCCCGCCGACCTGGTGGCCGTCAACGGCGACTACGCCGAGGCCAACGGAGAGAACCTCACGGCCTTCTTCCGCGTCGCCGACCGCCTCAACAAGTGGGTGGTCGAGAACCCCGATGAGGCCGGCGCCGAACTCGGCCCCCTGGTCGGGGTGAGCCCGCAGGTGATGACCGATGCGCTGCGCAACACCCCCGACATCGAGAAGGGCTACTCGCTCACCGTCGATCCGGCGGGGCTGAAGAACCTGTCCGATCTCATGGTCGCCGCCGGACAGATCTCCGAGCCCGTCGACTGGGCGACGGTGCTCGATCAGCAGTACCTGCCCGAGGATGCCCGCACAGAATTCTGACCAAGACCGTCACCGCACCTGACCACGATCGGAGACTCGTGAACGCGACTTCCAAGGGCATCGAGATGCGAGGCGTGTCCGTGGTGTTCGATTCCCCGGCGGGCGAGGTCACCGCCGTCACCGGCATCGACCAGGACGTGTCCCACGGCAGCTTCGTGTCCATCGTCGGGCCGAGCGGTTGTGGCAAGTCCACGCTGCTCGCCGTCATCGCCGGTCTGCAGCGGGCCACCGCCGGCCATGTCAGTGTGGCGGGCAAGACGGTGACGGGACCGGACCCCAAAATCGGCGTTGTCTTCCAAGAGGACTCGACGTTGCCGTGGCGCACCGTCGAGGACAATGTCAGCTTCGCCATGGAGATGATCGGCACCCCGAAGGCCGAACGCCGCCAGCGCGCGAAGGAGGCCGTCGACCTGGTCGGCCTCAGTGGGTTCGAGAAGTCGTATCCTTCACAGCTTTCCGGCGGAATGCGGCAGCGCGTCGCACTCGCGCGCACGCTGGCGGTCCAGCCGGAGGTGGTTCTGATGGATGAGCCGTTCGCCGCACTCGACCAGCAGACCCGGCTCTTCCTCGGCGCCGAGGTCCGCCAGATCTGGGCTCGCACGCACCAGACGATCGTCTTCGTCACCCACGACATCAGCGAGGCGATCCTGTTGTCACAGCAGGTCTGGGTGATGTCCTACCGGCCGGGTTCGATCATCGACGTCGTCGACATCGACCTGCCGGCGGAACGGGACGCCGGCGTGGTGTCGACCCCCCGCTTCAACGAACTGCACAACCGCATCTGGGGTTCGCTGCAGGCCGAGTCGATGCGCGGGTTCCGCCAGCAGGAGACGGCGGCCACATGACGGCGTCGTCCCTGGCCGAAGACGATCTGCCCACCGAGACCATGCCACCACATTCCACCGGGCCCGGCCCCGCCCGCCGTCCGCGGAAGATGGGCGACGCGCTGGTCAGCGTCCTGTCCACCGTTGCGCTGATCGCACTGTTCATCGTGTTCGCCGAGATCGGGGCGGCAGCGGGTTGGTGGAGCGAGCGGGTGCTGCCTGCGCCGTCGACCATCTTCGGCGAACTGCCCGTGCTGTTCGGCGATTCCCAGTTCTGGTTGGACGCCCGCCGCACCGGTATGGAGGTCGCCGTCTCGATCGTGGCGGGCAGCCTGCTGGGCTTCGCCGCGGGTCTGACGTTCTGGAAGCTGCCGTTGGTGGGCCGGGTGTTCGAGCCCTACCTGGTGTCGTTCTACGCGGTGCCGATGGTGCTGTTCTATCCGGTGATGATCGTGCTCGTCGGCATCAATGCGATGTCGGTGATCATCCTGGCGACCATCATGGCCGCCATCCCGATGGCGCTCAACACCGCCGTCGGCCTGAACACGATGCCGCCGGTGTACATGAAGCTGGCCCGATCGCTCAATGCCTCCCCGCGCCAGACCCTGTTCGCCATCGCGGTCCCGGCGGCCGGGCCGTTCATCGTCGCCGGGCTGCGCCTGGCCGTGGTGTACGCGCTGATCGGCACGATCGCGATGGAGTTCACCACCGCCCAGGCCGGGCTCGGCTACCGCATCCGATACCTGTACGAAATCTTCGACAACACACTGATGTTCGCCTACATCGCCGTGGTGCTGGCGCTGTCGATGATCCTGACAGTGCTGCTCGCGCTCGTCGAGCGGGTCCTGCTGCGGGGGAGGAAGGCATGACCGCCACACTGCCGCGCAGCGAGGCCGCACCGAAGTCCCGGCGGGCCCGCTCGCTGCTGGGCAATCAGTTCGTCGGCGCGGTCGCGCTGGCCGTCGTGGTGGCGATCGGCTGGGAGATCATGTCCAGCCTCACCTTCGTCATCCCGTCTCCGGTGCAGACCCTCACGGTGCTCGTCGAGAACCTGTCGGACCCCAGCTATCTGTTCGATCTGCGGGTGACCGCGCAGGCGGTGTTCCTGGCGTTCGTGATCGGCACCGCCGTCGGCGGCGGCATCGGTCTGTTGCTGGGTCTGTCATCGTTGATGCGCCGGCTGCTCGAGCCGCTGATCATCATGCTCAACGGCATTCCGAAGATCGTCTTGTACCCGGTGCTGCTGCCCATCTTCAGCCTGAGCGGATCGAAAGTCGTGATGGGCGTGTTGTTCGCGCTCTTCCCGGTGTTGATCAACGTCTCCACCGGTGTGCAGGAGATCCCGCGGGTGTACTGGAAATTGGCGCGCTCGGTGCGGGCGAACGCATGGCAGACGTTGGTACACATCATCTTCCCGGCGATCCGGCGGCCGCTGCTCACCGGTATCCGGCTGGCCGTCAGCCTGGCCGTCGTAGGTGTGGTGCTCTCCGAGTTCTTCGCCACGCGCCGCGGGCTCGGCCGGGTGGTGCTGCAGTCCTACAGCCACGGGGACTATCCATCGATGGTGGCGACGATCATGCTGCTGATCACCATCTCGTTCGCGATCTCGGTGGCGTTGTGGCAGTGGGAGAAACGGCTACATTGAGCTACATCGGCACGTCGGTGCGGCGCCGCGAGGACGACCGGATGCTCGCGGGGCACGGCCGGTTTCTCGCCGACCGCGCGGCGGGCGCCCACCACGCGGTCTTCGTGCGGTCCAGTGAGGCGCACGCCCGCATCAACCACATCGACACCGCCGCCGCGGCCCGGATGCCCGGTGTCCTCGGGGTCTACACCGCGGCCGACCTCGGGCTGACAGGCGTGGCGATCCCCGCCCTGACCACCCCCAACCCCGCTTTCACCGCGGCGACGAACTGCTTCTTGGCCGACCAGCGCCTGCCGGTGCTCGCCGCCGACACGGTGCACTACATCGGCCAGCCGATCGCGGTGCTGATCGCCGAGGACCGTTACCGCGCCGAGGACGCGCTGGAAGCGATCGACATCGACTACACCCCGCTGCCCGTGGTCACCGATCCGGCGTACGCCCTGGGCCCCGACAGCGCCGTGCTCTTCGGACATCTGGGCTCGAATGAGGCGGCCCGCCTGGAGTTCTCATTCGGTGCGCCCGAACTGGCTTTCTCCGGTGCCGAGCACGTCGTCGAGGGCACCTACCGGATGAACCGCCACGGGGCGATCCCGCTCGAAGGCCGGGGGGTGCGCGCGGCATTCGACGCCCAGCGGCAGCGGGTCGAGCTGTTGACCTCCACCCAGATCCCCCACACCGTGCGCGACGCGATCTGCGCCGTGACGGGCTGGACCCCGCAGGACATCACGGTGGCGGTACCCGATGTCGGTGGCGGTTTCGGCACCAAGGCCAATGTCTACGCCGAAGAGATCGCCTTGGCTGTGCTGGCCCGCCACACCGGCGTCCCGGTCATCTGGGTCGAAGACCGTCAGGAACACCTCGTTGCCAGCGCCCAGGGGCGCGACCAGATCCACCACACCCGCATGGCACTCGACGCCGACGGCCACATCCTGGCGTGGGAGGACTCGTTCGTCGCCGACATCGGCGCAGGCAGCCTATGGGTGGCGGGAATCGTGGCGAACACCGCGATCCACCTGCTCGGCCCGTACCGGATCCCCGCCGCCCACATCACGGGACGGGCGGCGCTGACCAACAAGACGCTCACCGCGCAGTACCGCGGGGCGGGCCGACCCGAGGCCACCTTCGCCCTCGAACGGAGCCTCGACGCCGCCGCCCGCCGGCTCGGGTTGAGCGCCGAGGAGATCCGGCGACGCAATCTGCTCACCGCCGCCGACCTGCCCTACTCCCGTCCGCTGCCGTACCGCGACGGCGTGCCTATCTCCTTCGACGGCGGCGACTACCTCGCCTGCCTGGAGTCGGTGTCGAATCTGCTGCCGCGCAACGAGGTTGATCGGTGTGCCGCCGAACATCCAGACCACCGCATCGGTTACGGGCTGTCCTCGTACCTCGAGGCCACCGGGCGCGGACCGCATGAAACCGCGCGCATCCGCCTGCTCGCCGACGGCGGATTCGAGGTCACCGCCGGCGCCGCCGCCGCAGGGCAGGGCCACGAGACCGTTTTCGCGCAGGTGGCGGCCGAGGCGCTGGGCGTGCCGATGGAGTGCGTACGGTACGTGCCGTCGGACACCGAGCGGCTGCCCGAAGGGGTGGGCACGTTCGCGAGCCGCTCGGCGATCCTGGCCGGCTCCGCGGTGCACGAGGCGGCCGGGAAACTGGTCGGGGTCGCGGTGGAACACGTGCGGAGACTGCTCGGCGTGGACGGCCCGATCGACTACGCGCACGGCGTGTTCCGCGCCGGGCCCCGCGCGCTGAGCTGGCTGGAGATCGCCCGCGCCCAAACCGTCGGCGGGGACGCCGAGAGCGGGCAGGCCCTCGACGTCACCGCCGTGTTCCGGGTGGAGACCGTGACGTGGACGATGGGCGTGCACGCCGCGATCGTCGGCGTGCACCGGCGCACCGGCCTGGTGAAGGTGCTGCGCTACGCGGTGTCCCACGAGGGCGGTCGAGAAATCAACCCCCGCATCGTCGAAGGCCAGATCATCGGTGGGGTCGCGCAGGGGCTCGGCGGCGCGCTGTTCGAGCAGTGGCGGTACTCCGACGCCGGCCAACCCCTGTCGACGACGTTCGCGGCCTATCATCTTCCCCTCTCGACCGACGTGCCTCGGGTGGCTGTCGAACACCGTCACGTCGACACCCCGGTCAACCCGATCGGGGTGCGGGGCGCGGGGGAGAGCGGCACGATCGCGGTCTACGCCGCCGTGGCGAGTGCGGTCGACGACGCGCTCGACGGCGCCGTCCACGTCGACAGCACACCGATCCGCCCAGGCGACCTGTGCCGAGCACTGGCCGGGGCAGCCTCGTGAAGCCCGCCGAATTCGCCTATCACCGGCCGGCATCGGTCGCCGAGGCGCTCAACCTGCTGGCGGCCCACCCCGATGCGAAGCTGCTGGCGGGCGGTCAGTCGCTGCTGACCCTGATGAACCTGCGGCTGGCCCGGCCATCGGCGGTCATCGACATCGGCCGACTCGCCGAGCTCACCCGGATCTTCGACGACACCGACGATCTGATCCTCGGCGCGCTCGTCACCCACCGCACTGTCGAAGTCGATCCGCAAATCGCCGCGCGCGCACCGCTGCTCGCGGATGCGGCCCGCTACATCGGCCACGTCGGCATCCGCAACCGCGGCACCATCGGCGGGTCCATCGCCCACGCCGACCCCGCGGCCGAGATGCCCCTGGTGACACTGGTTCTCGACGCGACCTTCCACGTGGAGTCGGCGCTGTCCGGGCGGAGAACCGTCGCCGCCGAGGACATGTTCGTGTCGTTCTACACCAACGGGCTGGAATCCCACGAGATGCTGACCTGGATATCGGTGCCCACGATCCGGCCGGGCCAGGGGTGGGGCTTCGTCGAATACGCCCCGCAGCACGGTGATTACGGTCTGGCCGGTGCCGGCTGCCTGCTCACGCTGCGTCCCGACGGGACCGTGGACGGGGTGCGCGCGGCCCTGCTCAGCGCCGCTGACCGGCCGTTGCTGTTCCTCGGCGACGAGGCCGCTGGATCGCGGCCCACACAGGCACTGTGGCGCGATCTCGCGCAGGCGTGGTCGGCACGTACAGACCCGGCGGCCGAGGACACCGACTACATCCGGCGACTGTGTGCCGAAGCGCTCGTCGAGGCACTCACCGCCGCCACCGCGCGTGCGGCGCGAGAACAGGAGGCCGCCCATGTCTGAGAGTCCCGCGGCCGTCGCGGTGTCGGTCACCGTCAACGGCCGACCGGTGTCCCGCTCGGTGCCGCCGAGGCTCACCCTGGCCGACTTCCTGCGCGACGAACTCGGCCTCACGGGTACGCATCTGGGCTGTGAGCACGGGGTGTGCGGAGCCTGCACCGTATTCGTCGACGGTCGCAGCGCGCGGGCCTGTCTGACGCTGACGGCGCAGGTGGACGGCGCGCGCGTCGACACCGTCGAGGGGCTGGAGGTTTTCGAGGAGACGGCCCGGCTGCGCGAGGCGTTCAGCGAACGCGGTGGTCTCCAGTGCGGCTTCTGCACACCGGGTTTTCTGGTCACCGCGGTCGAGTTGTTGCGCGACACCGACGCCGACAAGCCACTCTCGGAGGAATCGGTGCGGGAAGCGTTGTCCGGCAACATCTGCCGCTGCACCGGTTACCAGGGCATCGTGCAGGCGGTGCTCGACGCGGCGACCCCGCCGGAGTAATGCGGCCCCGTGCCGCGCTGCCGGCGCTCCTGCAGCCGGTGGGGCGCAGCAGGTGGGGGATGGCGGCCGCGCTCGCCTGCGCGCTCGGCCTGCTGCTGATCGTTCCGCAGCTACAGGGCAGGCCGGCGTTCGGCTCGGCGCTTGCGCTGGGCTTCGTCCTCACCGCCGTGCCGTCGCTTCCCACGACGTGGCCCGCGGCGCTGACGACCATTGCGGCCCGTGCGGCCGCCGTGCTCGTTGCCGGCGCCCTCGTCGTCGCCTGTGGCGGCCATCCCGCCGCCCTGGCCGTGGCGACCGTGGTCGCCGCGGTATCCGGCGCGCTCATCGACCGAGTCGGCGCCACCGCCGGCCTGGCAGTCGTGCTGATCGCCGTCGACGCCGGTCCGCACCCGTCTCTCGCCGACCTGTCGGCATACGCGATCGGGGCGGGCGCGGTGTCCGCCGCGTGGGCGGTGTGGTGGTTCAGCGCCAATACGACTGCGGCGCTGAGAAATCGGCCGCATGATGCAGAGGAGCCGGCCGCGCGGTCACTCGACCGCGCGCACGCCGCCCGGGTGGCCACCGTGGTGGCGGTGGCGGTCGTGGTGGCGGGGTGGCTGCCCGACGATGCGGTGGGCGGGCACTGGCTGGTGACGAGCGTGCTGCTCACCATCCAGCCGGGCCGGTCGGCGACCCGGACGCGCCTGGTGCAACGGCTGTGCGGCAACACCGCCGGGGCCACGCTCGCCGCGGCCCTGCTCGGCGCCCATCCGGCGGCGCCGGTCGCGGTCGCGGTGACAGTGCTGCTGTTCCTGCTGGCGGTCGCGCTGCGGCCGGTGAACTACACGTGGTGGGCGATCACGGGCCCGCCCGTGCTGCTCGTGGTCAGCGAGTACCCGCACTGGTTCCCGTGGTACGAGGGCGGGGTGCGCCTGGGGATGAACCTCGCCGGCGCCGCGATCGTCGTGGCCGTCGTTTTCATCGTGCCGAAGGCGTGGGCGGCCTTCCCTCGTCCCGCCCCGATCCGATAATGTATACAAAATCCAATGCAAGGAGGGGCCGTGACGACACTGCTCGTGCAGGACATCGGGCTGCTGATCCACGGCGACCCCGACGTCGCCCCGCTGCGCGACACCACCGTGGTCATCGAGGACGGGGTGATCACCGGCATCGGTACCGACCATCCCGCTCCCGACCAGGTGCTGTCGGCCGGCGGCCTCACCGTGATGCCGGGCCTCGTCGACGGCCACGTCCACCCGACGTTCGGGGAGTGGACACCGGCGCAGGACGCGATCGGGTGGATCGGCAACTACCTGCACGGCGGCACCACGTCGATGGTCTCCGCGGGCGAACTGCACATCCCGGGCCTGGCGTTCGACGCCCTCACCCCGGAATTGGTGCTCTCGATCGCGATCACGTCGAAGCACACCACCGGCCGGATGCGGCCCTCGGGCGTCAAGGTGAACGCCGGCACGGTACTGCTGGTGCCGGGCATGACCGAAGAGCACTTCGACCGGGCCCACGCCGAGGGCATCGACCAGCTCAAGTTCATCTTCTACGACTGGAATCGCTTGGGGGACGGGGAAGCTCAGCGCTATATGCAGTGGGCCCACGACCGAGGTATGACGGTCAAGATGCACTCGGGCGGCGTCTCGCGGTCGGGGTCGAGTCGGGTGGCGGGCAGCGACGTCGTGCTGGCCGTACAGCCCGACATCGTCGGCCACATCTCGGGTGGACCGATTCCCGCGCCCGACGCCGACATCGCCGCGATCATCGCCGACCTGCCGTCGGCGTACGTGGAGGTGTGCAGCTCGAACAACTACCGCGCCACCAAGTTCGTCGCCGAACAACTGACGGAGCGCGACCAGGTGCACCGCCTCACCCTCGGCACCGACACCCCCGGCGGCACCGGCGTCATCCCGCGCGGCATGCTGCGCAACATCTGCTATCTCGCCTCGGTGTGCGGGCTCGATCCGGTCGACGCGGTGGCCGCCGCGACCGGCCAGACCGCCCGCGCCCACGGACTGGACACCGGGGTGGTGGCCGAGGGCCGGCCCGCCGATCTCCTCGTGCTCGGCCCGATCACCGGATCGGTGGCCACCGACGCGCTCGAATGCTTCGCGCTCGGTGACCTTCCCGGCATCGCGACGGTCCTCGTCGACGGTGTCGCGCTGGTCGAGACCCGCAGCCAGCAGACACCCCCGCCGAGCCGTGCGGTCACGTGGACACGCCCCGCCGCGCAGCCGCGGCTGCCCGCCCCCGCCACCCGCAGCACCGGTTGCTGCTGACACCCGAGGAGATCCCTTGTCCCGCACCGTGACCGAACCCATGTCGCCCGACGCACTGGTCGGGATCGACGCGCTGCTCAACGACGAGGAGCGCCAGATCCGCGATACCGTGCGGTCGCTCGTCAAGCGCCGGATCGCCCCGGAGATCGCCACCTGGTACGAGAACGGTGAGCTGCCCGCCCGCGAACTGGCCCGCGAGCTCGGCGATCTCGGCCTGCTCGGGATGCACCTCGAGGGCTACGGCTGCGCGGGCACCTCGGCCGTGGCCTACGGTCTGGCCTGCCTCGAGCTGGAAGCCGGCGACTCCGGCATCCGGTCACTGGTCAGCGTGCAGGGCTCGCTGGCGATGTACGCCATCCACGCCTACGGCAGCGAAGAGCAGAAGCAGCAGTGGCTGCCCCGGATGGCGGCAGGCGCAGCCATCGGCTGCTTCGGCCTGACCGAACCCGACCACGGCTCCGACCCGGCCGGCATGCGGACCCGTGCGGCCCGCGACGGGGACGACTGGATCCTCAACGGCGCGAAGATGTGGATCACCAACGGGTCGGTCGCCGACGTCGCGGTCATATGGGCGCGCAGCGAGGACGGCGTCCGCGGCTTCGCCGTCCCCACCGACACCCCCGGCTTCAGCGCCCACACCATCAAGTCCAAGATGTCGCTGCGGGCGTCGGTGACCAGCGAACTGGTACTCGAGGACGTCCGGCTGCCCGACAGCGCGCGGCTGCCCGGCGCCACCAGCCTGCGGGCCCCGCTGAGCTGTCTGAACGAGGCCCGGTTCGGCATCGTGTTCGGCGCGCTCGGCGCCGCCCGCGACTGCCTGGAGACCGCGCTGGACTACTCGCGCTCACGGCGTCAGTTCGATCGGGCCATCGCGGGATTCCAGCTCACCCAGCAGAAGCTCGCCGACATGACGCTCGAATACGGCAAGGGCGTGCTGCTCGCGCTGCACCTCGGCCGGCTCAAGGACGCCGGCGACATCGCCGGGCACCAGGTGAGCCTCGGCAAGCTCAACAGCGTCCGCGAGGCGCTGACCATCGCCCGCACGGCCCGCACCATCCTCGGCGCCAGCGGCATCACCTCGGAGTATCCGGTGATGCGCCATGCCAACAATCTCGAATCGGTGCTGACCTACGAGGGCACCAGCGAGATGCATACTCTCATCATCGGCCAGGCGTTGACGGGACTGTCCGCGTTCCGCTGACGGCACGCCGCTAGTTCAGGAGGCCCGGTGGCCAGCACGAAACGTGAAGCCGTCGACGAACACTTCACGACGACGATCTCGGCCCTGTCACGCACCGCCCCGTCGCGGCGCGGCGAGATTCCCGCGCCGCGCCGCGGCGACGACGATCCCGTGCGCGACGGATCCACGGTGACGGTCCGCGAGGCGCTTGCGGTGTTCGGCGCCGCGCTCGGCAGCCGCCACCTCGACCTGGCCGCCCGGTGGCTGCGGTCCCGCGGCCGCGGTTACTACACGATCGGGTCCTCAGGGCATGAGAGCAATGCCGCGGTGGCGGCGGCGCTGCGACCGACCGACCCGGCGCTGCTGCATTACCGGTCCGGCGGGTTCTTCCTCGCCCGCGCCCAGCAGGTCGACGACGGACTGTCCGCGGGGCTGCGCGACGTGCTCCTCGGCCTCGTCGCGGCCACCGAGGAACCGATCTCCGGTGGCAGGCACAAGGTGTTCGGCCGGGCGGACCTCAACATCATCCCGCAGACCAGCACCATCGCCTCGCATCTGCCGCGCGCGGTCGGGGTGGCCTTCTCGACGGGCCGCGCCCGTAAACTCGACGTGCCCTGCCTATGGCCCGACGACGCGGTCACGGTGTGCAGTTTCGGCGACGCCTCGGCCAACCACTCCACCGCGGTCGGAGCGCTCAACACCGCGATGCACACCGCCTACCAGGGCATGCCGATGCCGCTGCTGTTCGTCTGCGAGGACAACGGCATCGGCATCTCCACCAGGACCCCGCGCGGCTGGATCGCCCGCACCTACGGCCACCGGGAAGGCCTCGAGTACTTCGCCGCCGACGGGTCGGACCTGGTCGCCCCCCTGGAGACGGCCCGCGCGGCGGCGGCCTGGGTGCGTACGCAACGCCGTCCCGCCTTCCTGCACCTGTCCACGGTGCGGCTGATGGGCCACGCCGGCTCCGACTACGAACCGGCCTACCGCCGCCCCGACGAGATCCTCGCCGACTTCGAGCGCGACCCGGTGCTGAACACCGCGAAAATACTTGTGGCCGAAGGAATCCTGTCCGCCGAGGAGGTGCTGGAGCGCTACGAGTCCAGCCGCCGCGAGGTGCTCGACATGGCCCGCGACGTCGCCGACCTGCCCCAGCTCGACAGCCCCGACGCGGTGCTGCGCCCGCTGCGGGACAGCCTCGACGAGGCGGTGGCCGCCTCGGCCGCACCGTATCCCGCGACGGACGGCGCACCGATGACGGTGGCCCAAGCGATCAACCGCGCCCTCGCCGACGCGCTGGCCCGCCACCCCGAGACGCTGATCTTCGGTGAGGACGTGGCCCGCAAAGGCGGCGTGTACGGCGTCACCCGCGGTCTGCAGCAGAAGGCCGGCCAGGCACGGGTGTTCGACACGCTGCTCGACGAGCAGGCCATCCTCGGCCTCGCCCTCGGCGCGGGAGTGTCGGGCCTACTGCCGATCCCGGAGATCCAGTACCTGGCGTACTTCCACAACGCCGCCGACCAGATCCGCGGTGAGGCCGCCACCCTGCAGTTCTTCGCCGACCGGCAGTACCGCAACCCGATGGTGGTGCGCGTCGCCGGCTACGGATACCAGAAGGGCTTCGGCGGGCATTTCCACAACGACAACTCGATCGCGGCGATGCGCGACATCCCCGGTGTCGTGATCGCCTCCCCGGCGCGCCCGGACGACGCCGCGGCGATGATGCAGGCGTGCGTGGCCGCCGCGAAGACGGCCGGCGCGGTGTGCCTTTTCCTGGAGCCGATCGCGCTGTACCACACCAAAGATCTGCACACCGACGGCGACGAGCAGTGGCTGGCGCCGCTGTCCGGCGCGACCGCCCCGATCGGCCGCGCGCGCACCTACGGCGACGGCGCCGACCTGACGATCCTCACGTTCGGCAACGGGCTGTGGATGAGCCTCCGGACAGCCGACCGGCTCGCAGGCATGCACATCGCCACCCGCGTCGTCGACCTGCGCTGGCTGGCACCGCTGCCGGTCGAGGACATGCTGCGCGAGGCGCGGGCCACCGGCCGGGTGCTCATCGTCGACGAGACCCGCGAGACCGGCGGCGTGGGCGAAGGCGTGCTCGCCGCGCTGCTCGCCCACGGCTACACCGGCCGGGTCGACCGCGTCGCCGGCCGCGACAGCTTCATCCCGCTCGGTGACGCCGCGCTGCAGGTCCTGCTGAGCGAGGACACCATCGAGGCGGCCGCCATCAAGCTGGCCCGCACGGCGAGCGCCTGACCGCTTGCTAACTTGAGCGGATGCCTCCAACGGATCGGGTCCCGCCGCTCGCCGGGGTGCGCATCGTCGAGATCTCCAGCTTCGTCGCGGTACCGCTGGCGGGGATGACGTTGACGCAACTGGGTGCCGAGGTCATCCGCGTCGACCCGGTCGGCGGGGCCGCGGACTATCGGCGATGGCCGGTCACCGACGCCGGGGACAGCATCTACTGGGCCGGGCTGAACAAGGGCAAGCGTTCGGTCGCGGTGGACATGCGGACTGCCGAAGGTCAGGAGCTGGTGGCGCGCCTGATCGCCGACGCCGGTGTGCTGATCACGAATGTGGCGGGGCGACAATGGCATTCGTACAACGTACTGGTCGAGCGCCGGCCGGATCTGATCCACGTCGAGGTGTCGGGCCGCGCCGACGGCGGCACCGCGGTCGACTACACCGTCAACGCCGCAACGGGTTTCCCGTTGGTGACGGGCCCGCCGGATCTGGCGACACCGGTCAACCACGTGCTTCCGGCGTGGGATGTGTCCTGCGGGCTGTACGTCGCGCTGGCGGTCACCGCCGCCCTGCGGCACCGGGACGCCACCGGCGCCGGCGCCCGGATCAGCATTCCCCTGGAGAACGTGGCTTTGGCCACCGCGGGCAACCTCGCGCTGCTCACCGAGGCGATGGTGACCGGCGAAACCCGTCCTCGCGTGGGCAATTCGCTGTACGGCACCTACGGCCAGAACTTCGTCAGCAGCGACGGCGCGGCGTTCATGGTGGTCGCGCTGACCAACCGGCACTTCCGCGACCTCACCGAACTCACCGGAACGACCAATGCCGTTGCCGCGCTGGGCGATGCACTGGGCGCCGACCTCACCGACGAGGGGGAACGCTACCGGCACCGCGACGCGCTGACCGGGTTGTTCACCGTCTGGTTCAGCGGGCACACCGCCGACGAGGTCACAATGGCCCTGTCCGGCACCTCGGTGCTGTGGGAGCGCTACCGCAGCTTCGCGGAGGTCGCCGCCAGTGACCGGGTCACCGCCAACCCCCTGTTCACCGAACTCGACCAGCCGCGGGTCGGCCGCCATCTGGCCCCCGGGTTGCCCATCGCGTTCGACGGCACCTACCCGCCTGCCGTCGCGGCCCCAGCGCTCGGCGACGACACCGCTTCGGTGCTCTCCGAGTGGCTCGGCCTGTCGGATGACGAGATCGGCCGGCTGACCGGATCCGGTTGCGTCGCAACGGGATCGCGCGACTCGTGAGCCGACTGCTCGAGCTCGTCGGCGTGGCGGCAGGGCAAAGTGCGGACACGTGGATCGGGCGCCCTAGTGGCCCTGCGGGCAAACGGGCGTACGGCGGTCAGTTCGCCGCGCAGAGCCTGGCCGCGGCCGCGCACACCGTCGGCGCCGACCGGCTCCCGACCCATATGCATCTGCAGTTCCTGCGGGGCGGCGAGGCGGGGGACCCCGTCGACTACGACGTCACCGCGGTGTCCGACGGCCGCACCACGGCCGCGCGCCGGGTGGATTCCCGCCAGGACGGGCGGTTGCTGACCACCGCGACGGTGTCGTTCGCGGCGCCGATGGCGGGTCCCGAACACGGCCGGCACCGGCTGCCGGCGACGGGCCCGGACGCCCTCGACCGGACCGGCCCACCGGGGCCCGCGCCGTCGGTGCCGCTCGACGAACTCGACATCCGCGTCACCGACGACCGCTCCGACGGACATTTCGTCCGCCGGCTGTGGTGGCGTGCCACGGTGGCGTTGCCCGAGGATCCCCTGGTGCACACCCTGGTCGCGGTGTACGTCACCGACCTCTACATGATCGACCCCGCGCTGCAGGTGCACGAACACTCGATGAGAGCGCGGACCCATCGCAGCGGCACCACCGATTCGGCGGTGTGGTTTCACCAGCCGGTGCGTGCCGACGAATGGAACCTGCTGGAGTCCACCTCGCCCGCCGCCGCGCGCGGCCGCGGGGTGATCACCGCGAGCCTCGTGCGCGCGGACGGCGTGATCGCGGCGACCCTGGTGCAGGAGGGGCTCATCGCCGAGCGGGAACCGCGGGAGCGCTGAGGGTCGGCCGGCGCTCGCGCATCCGCCGGCGCACCAGCGTGACCGCCTGGGTGAGCAGCACGCCGACCACGATCGACCCGGCGGCGCCGAGCGCGGGGTGGCCCTCGAAGAGCGCATAGACCTGGAAGTGCGTGAGGTAGGTGTACAGCGACGCCTCGGCGACCACGCCGGCCGCCACCGTGAGACCGGCCGGACAGCGTATGGCGGGTAGCCAGATCAGCAGCACGAAGCCCGTCAACACCAGCAATTCGCGGTGGGTGTTGCCGAAGTAGCCGTAGAGGCCCACCACGAGCGCGACCGTGACCGCGACACGTTGCCACGCGGTGGTCGCCTTCGCCGCCGCCCAACCGGCCGCGAAGAACCAGAAGGCCAGCATCGTGAACCAGGCCTCCCGGCCGAGGTTCAGCCCGAGAACGTCGTAGCGCAGCGCCAAGCCGACCGCGAGGAACGTCGCGGCGAACGCGAACGGCCACCGCCGCTCGGCGCGATCCGCGGCGGGCAGCAGGCACAGGGCGGCCAGCGCCACCAGAATCCAGACCAGGACCTCGACAAACCACAACCGCCCGGCCGTCATACTGTCGTGCGGACCGAGAATCTTGTTCGCCAGCAACAGATTCGAGAGGTGGTAGTCGTCGGTCATCACCAGCGCGACCGCCACCCACACGATCGAGGGAATCGCGATCCAGGCGATCGTCGTGCGCAGGTGGCGTACCCGGTGCCCGCGGGGGGCGGGCGTCAGGCAGAACCGGCCGAAGTTGTAGCCGGCGATTCCCAGCAGCACGTGCGCACCGCCCCACATCTCGAACAGCGTGGCGTGCGAACCGACGATCAGCACGATCGCGATGGCGCGCAGCGCGACGCTGGTCTCCAGCGTGGCGGTCCAGCGCCGCCGGGGGACCGCTCGGCGCTGCAGCTCGCGCAGTGGAAGGCGCTGCCAGTCGGCGGGCAGCCGGCCCAGGGCGCGCTCGAGGCGGACCGACATCGCCACATACGTCAGCGAGTTGCCGCCCAGGTCGATGAAGCTGGCGTCCGGATCGACCTGATTCCTGTCGATGTGCAGGACGTCGGCGACCACCGTCGCGAGGTCCGAGGCCTGCGGCGCGGTGTCGTCGAGCGCGGTGTCGTCGAGTGCATCGACCAAGGCACGCACCGCGGGGTAGTCCGGTTTGCCCGTCGGCAGCACCGGCAGCTCGGACACCACCACGGCGTGTACGGCAGTCGACGGGATACCCGCGGTGTCGGCGGCCAGGCGCGCCACCTCGTCGCGGTCGCGAGGCGCGGTCGCTGCGACGACCAGACGCTCGTCGAGGTCTGTGCACAACGCGGTCACCCCACGATCGCGCAGCGCCGTCTCGACGCGTTGCAGATCGATGCGCAGGCCGTACATCTTGACGAACCGGCTGCTGCGGCCGATCACCTCGTAGAGCCCGTCCGGCCGGCGCCGCGCGATGTCACCGGTGTGCAACGCATCGACCTCGTCACCACGGGCGAGGTCGGCGGATCCGTGCGCGTATCCCATCATCACGTTGGGGCCGCGGTAGACGAGTTCGCCCGCGGTATCGTCGGCCGGCCAGCCGTCGAGCGGTTCGATCGTGAACGACCCACCCGGGATGGGCCGCCCGATGCAGCCCGGATGCTCGGCGGCGAGTTCGGGTGGCAGGTAGGCCATGCGGGCGGTGGCCTCGGTGGCGCCGTACATCACGAACAGCTGCCAGCCGCGCGCCGCGCCCAGTTCGGCGTAGCGCCGCACCCGCTCGGGTGCCAGCCGGCCGCCGGCCTGGGTGAGGTAGCGCAGGTCCGGCAGATCCATGGTGTCGAAGCCGACGCGGTCGAGGAGGTCGAACGTGTAGGGCACACCGGCGAAGGTGGTGCCGCCGTGGTGGCGGAACAGCGTCCAGAATTCGTCGTCGACCACGGAGTCCTCGCTGAGGATCAGCGCCGCACCGCGAAGCAGATGGCTGTGGATGACCGAGAGCCCGTAGCAGTAGGACATCGGCAGAGTAGTTGCGGCGCGGTCGTTTTCGCGGATGTCGAGATAGTCGGCGATCGCGGTGGCGTTGCTGAGCAGGTTCCGCCGCGACAGCCGGACCGACTTCGGTGAACCGGTGCTGCCGGATGTGGAGAGCAACAGCGTCAGGTTCTCGTGCAGGGTGTGGGCGCTGCCGGGACGCCGGTGACACATCCCGGCGGCGTCGATCACGACATCGGGGTCGTAAGTGGCCAGCAACTCGCTGTGGTCACGTCCGGCCGGGACCGGCAGCACCACGTGACCGCTGGCGAGCGCGGCCAGATAGTGCACCAGAGTGGGGATGTCGTTGCGGGTTTCGAGCATCACCAGGCGACGGGTGTCCCCGAGCCGGTCGGCGGCCTCCGACACCCGGTCGGCGAGGCCGCCGTAGGACATCTGCTGCGTGTCGGTCAGCACCGCGACCCGGTCGCCGTGCCCGCGAAGATGTTCAAGCAGATCCCTCATGGCAGAACCACTCCGCTACCGACCACCTGGATGCGCACCTTGGCGTCGACCGGCGGTGGGTCGAGGCTGTGCTGCCGCACGATGATCGGATCGGAACCGGCGGCGGGCTCGATCGTCAAAAGCACGTCGTGGCCGAGGAATTCGGTGGCGACGACGGTCCCGACGCCGTCGAGTTGCTCGCTGTCGGAGACGACGGTCGCCACGAGCTGTTCCGGCCGGAGCAGGAGTGTGGCGGGACCGTCTGCGGCTGCCGCGACCCGGATGCGCCCCAGAGCGGTGTCCGCGACGCCGGCCGTCACGGTGCACGGCAGGGCGATGCAGTCGCCGAGGAATTCCGCGGTGAACCGGTCCGCCGGCCGCCGGTACACCTGCTCGGGCGTGCCCACCTGGGTGAAGCGGCCGTCGCGCATGACCGCCACCTGATCGGCGATCGACAGCGCCTCCTCCTGGTCGTGGGTCACCAGCAGCGTGGTCACACCGGCTTGGGCGAGAAGCCCGGCGACGGCCTTTCGCGTGGCAGCCCGCAGCCCGGTGTCCAGCGCGCTGAACGGTTCGTCGAGCAGCATGAGGTCGGGTTCTCGGGCCAACGCGCGGGCCAGCGCGACACGCTGTTGCTGCCCACCCGAGAGCTGGTGCGGGCGGCGAGACGCGTAATCGCCGTCCAGCGCGACGGTTTCGAGGAGTTCGGACACCCGGGCACGCACCGCGGCGCTGCGGGCCGCGCCGGGCAGGCCGTAGGCGATGTTCTGCCCGACGGTCAGATGGGGGAACAGTGCACCGTCCTGCGCGACGTAGCCGACGCTGCGACGGTGGGGCGGCACCGCGGCGGACGCGCTCGCCACCTCACGCCCGGCGATGGCGATCGTTCCCGCGTCAGGGTTTTCGAAGCCGGCGATGAGCCGCAGCAGGGTGGTCTTACCGCACCCGGAGGATCCGACGATCGCGGTGAGGGTGCCCGGCGCCAGGTCGAGGTCGATGTGGTCGAGCACTGTGGCGCCATGGAACGACTTTGCGAGCCCGCGGGTTTCGAGAATCACCGGGCGGCCACCTTCGTCGACTGTTTGAGCAGGACCAGGGTCACCGGGAAGGCGAGTAGAACCAGCATCAGGGCGTACGGTGCGGCGGCCGCGTAGTCGAGTTCGCCGGCGTAGGACCAGAACAGCATCGACAGCGTCCGGGTGCCGGTGGGGGCGAGCAGCAGCGTCGCGGTCAGTTCGGTGGCCACGGCGACGAACACCATCGATGCGCCGGCCGCGGCCGCGGGTGCGGTCAGGCGCAGTGTGACGCGCAGGAACGTCGCGGTCGGCGAGCGGCCAAGGGACCGGGACGCCTCCTCGAGGCTGGGTGGGACCTGGGCGAGCCCGGCGCGCACGTTCACCAGGGCGCGCGGCATGAACAGCAACACGTAGGCGAAGACGATCAGCGCCACGCTCTGATAGAGGGGACGGGCGAGGTGGATGGTCACGGTGACCAGCGCGAGCGCGGTGACGATCCCGGGCAGCGAACTGGTGATGTAATTGGCGCCTTCCACCGCGCGGGCCAGGAATCCGCTGGAGCGCACCGCAACCCAGGCAACGGGGAAGGCGAGCACTGTCGTGAGTGCGGCTGCCGTCGCGGCCAGCGCGACGGTCTGGCCGAGTGCCGCGCCGATATCGGCGAGATTCCACACCTGCGCGCCACCGATCCACAACCAGCGCAGGATCGTCCACACCGGCACGCCGAGAGCGAGCACCGCCAGACCGGCGAGCGCGGCCTGCGCGGGTACAGCGTTGTGGCCCAGATGTATCGGAGTGGAGGCGCGTGGTGCACCGGAGCCGATCCGGGCGTATCGCACATGGCCGCGCGCCCCGGCCTCGGCGACGAGCAGCATCAAGCACAGCAGCACCAGGACGCCGGCGAGCATACTGCCCGCCGCCCCGTCGAACGTGACCTGGAACTGCTGGAAGATCGCGACGGTGAAGGTGTCGAACCGCACCATCGCGAACGCACCGAACTCCGCGAGCAGATGCACCGCGATGAGCAGTCCACCGCCGAGGATCGCCAACCGCAGCTGCGGCAGTACCACCCGGAAGAACACGCCGATGGAATCGGATCCCAGTGCGCGCGCCGACTCCTCGACAGCGGGGTCGAGGCGGCGCAGCGTTGCGGCGGCGGGCAGGTACACGAACGGGAAGTAGGACAGCGTGGTGACCAGCACCCCCGCCCACAACCCGTGCAGCGACGGGATGATCCCGACCCAGGCGTAGCTGTTGACGAAGGCAGGGACCGCAAGCGGTGCGACGAACACCGGACGCCAGAACGCCCGGCCGGGCAGATCGGTGCGTTCGACCAGCCACGCCACACCGACCCCGAGCACCACGCACAACGGGACGGTGACCGCGACCAGGGCCACGGTGTTGATCAGCAGTTCACCGACGCGCGGCCGCACCACCAGCTCGTACGCCCGGTGCCCGCCGATCGAGATCGCGCCCCAGGCCACATATCCCAGCGGGATCAGCGTTGCGGCGACGAGGATCATCACCGTCGCCGCGACCAGCGGCCCGGGCCGCGCTGTCGGCTCCGACCGGCTGGTCGGCGCGACGGGCGCAGTGACGGGGGGAGCGGTCGCGACCACCTACAACAAGCCAGCCTTCGTCATCAGGTCGGTCACCTTCTGGGCGTCCAGGGTCGAGGGGTCGACTGCCGGCGCCTGCAGCGAATCCAATGGGGGCAGAGCCGGATTCGCCGGCACGCCGCTGGCCACCGGGTACTCGAACGACGTGCCCTTCTCGAGCACCTCCTGACCGGCCTTGCCGGTGATGAACGCGATGAACTGCTGCGCCTGGTCCTTCTTGTCGGCGGACTCGAGCACGCCGCCGCCGGAGAGGCTGACGAACGCGCCGGGGTCTTGGTTCTTGAAGTAGTGAAGGGCCGTGTTGCCGCTGATCTCCTTGGTCTTCGACTGATCGCGGAACCAGTAGTAGTGGTAGATCACGCCGCCGTCGACCTCTCCGGCGTTGACGGCCTTGAGGGTTGCGATGTTGTCGTTGTAGATGACCGCGTTGGCCTTCATCCCGGCCAGCCACTCCGCCGTCGCGGGCTCGCCATTCAGCTGCAGCAGCGCCGCGACGATCGCCTGGAAGTCCGCCTTCGCCGGCGGTGCGCCCCAGCGTCCCTTCCATTCCGGCCGCTGCAGGTCCACCAGAGACGTGGGCAGCTGGTCGGGCTGCAGGCGAGCCCTGTTGTACACGAACACCGTTGAGCGTGCGGCGACGCCGGTCCACTTGCCGGTGGCCGGACGGTACTGCGCCGGAACCTGTTGGATCGTGTCCGGGGCGAGATCGGCGAACAGCCCGGCGCGCTCGACGGCGGCCATGGCGGGGGAGTTCTCGGTGAGGAAGACGTCGGCGGGAGAGGCGTCACCCTCGGCGACCAGCTGGTTGCCCAGTTCGGTGTCGCCGCCTTGGCGGTAGGAGACCTTGATGCCGGTCTCCTTGGTGAAGGCGTCGATCCATTCCTTGGTGAGCGACTCGTGCTGTGCGTTGTAGATCAGCAGCTCGTCGGAGTCGCCGGAACTCGAGCAGGCGGTCAGGCCGACCGCCACCGCGACGACTGATATGGCTCCAGCGATCCGGCTCCAGCGAGGTCGCATCCGGGACGTCCTTTCCGCCACCGGCGCCATCACCTGAGGCTGACCTAAGTGAAGATACCCTTCGCTCGCCCGCGGCCGACCGTGCTTGGCGCAGTCTGATGCCGTGGGTTCCCCGGAGCGGAAATCGGCGCTTGGTAGCTGTCACAGTGCGGTCACAACTTCTTGAGAGGGCCTTCTCGGTTCTTAACCGCAGCGGCTCACCCTTAACGAAGGCTCAGGAAATCGGCGCGGATTGAGGCCGACGTCACGCCGCGATCTGTAACGCTTTTCGCAATCTGACCAGGGCGTTTTTCGCCCCGGATCGACGTCGGTTTCGGCGGGTACGTTGGCTCGTGGTCGCCGTGGAACGCGACCGTTCCCTAATACAGACGAGGAAGACGAGACATGACCATGTCCTCACAGACTGCGCGCCGCGGCATCGCCGGCGCATTTGCCGCCTGCGCTCTCGGCGGTGTCGCTGCCGCCGCCATCGCGTTGCCGACGGCGGCCGCCCAGCCGGCGGCGTGCAATGCCAGCGGCTTCGCCACGACGGCGGGCGGCGTGCTCAGCGCCGCTGGCGGTTACCTCAGCACCCATCCGGGCGCCAACGACGCCCTGACCCGGGCGGCATCGCAGCCGGCCGGTGACGGGGAGGCCACGGTTCGGGCGTACTTCACCGCGAACCCGAACGAGTTCCTCGACCTGCGCAACATCGCACGGCCGCTGATCGATCAGCGCAACCAGTGCGGGGTCACCGTGCAGCCCGGCCAGTTGGCGATGCTGTTCGACGCGCTCGCCGAATAAGTCCTGACGCGATACCGCCGCCGCAGCGACGCTGCGGCGGCGGTCTCGTCTCCAGGGTGGCTACATGCGGCCGTAGCGGCTGCGCACGAAGCTGTACGCACCGAAGGCGGCGATGCCGATCGCGGCGACAATCAGGAGGAACTTCCCGAACGGAGCCTGACCCAGGGTCTTGACCGCGGCGTCGAGACCGGAAGCCTTGGCCGGATCGGCCTGCAGGGTTGCGACGATGACCAGGATGCCTGCGCCGGCGAGGACGAGGCCCTTCGCGACGTAGCCGGCGACGCCGACCGCGGTGATCCCCGTTCCGCTCGACACCCGCAGATCCTTGAAGAACTTCTTCGTGGCCCCCTTGTACACGTGGTAGCCGCCGACGCCGATGACGCCGAGGCCGATCAGTATCAAGAGCAGCTTCCCCCAGCCTGACTGCATGAGCTGGGCCGAGATGCCGGAGTTCTGCTGGCCGCTGGACTGTCCGCCGCCGGTGGCGAACTGCATCGCCGAGAACGCGATGGCGAAGTTGGCGATCGCGAGGCCCACCGATTTGGCGCGCTTCCAGGCGGGGTTGTCCTCCCCGCTGGAGCGCTCACCGGGCTTGGAACCGACGAACGCCTCCGCGAGCCGCCAGAGCCCCAGCGCGAAGAGGCCGATGGTGGCGACCCACAGCACGATCTTGCCGCCGGTCTGGCCCGCCAGCGCCGCCAGCGCCCCCGACTGATCGGCGTTACCGCCGCTGCCCAGGGCGATCCGCAGGATGATGTAGCCGACCAGCAGGTGAAGGACACCGCTTGCGGCGAACCCGGCGCGCGCCGCGTACTCGAAGGCGTTGTTGTCGGTGGCTTTGTTGACGGCGCCGTGCACGTTGCCGTAGCCGGGTCTGGCGCTCATGTGTGAAAAACCTCCTGCGTCGGTGCAGCCCAGAATGGAACGGCTACGAGTCCCCCTTTTCGACGAGCGTGAAACTCCGACGTCGGGCCGTGCGGATCATGGGTCGATGTGCAGCAGCCGCTCGGCGTTGCCGTGGCTGATCCTGGCCCGGTCGTCGTCGCTGATCGCGGCACCGGCCAGAAACGCGGTCGCCGTGGTGATGTCCTCGTACGGATAGTCGGTGGCGAAGAGCACGTGCTCGGAGCCCAGGGCGGCCAGCGCGCACAACAGCGGCGGATCGTCGCACACCCCGCTGGTGGTCACGTAGACATTGCGCCGCAGGTACTCCGAGGGGTGGTCGAGTTGGAGTTCGATGCCGTGGTGGCGGTGCCAGTCCCAGCGGGAATCCAGGCGCCACAGTGAGTACGGCAGGCTCTCGCCCATGTGGCCGAGCAGTAGTTTGGCGCCGGGGAAGTCGTCGAACACCCCTGCGAAGATCAGCCGCAGCGCATGCGTGGCGGTGTCGGTGCCCCAACTCCACATCGGGCCGATCAGCTCGGGGTGCCCGGTGATGACGTGCGGGGTGTCGAACCCGTTGGCCGGGTGCAGGTACAGCGGGACGTCGAGGCTTTCGGCGCGCTCCCACACCGCCCGCAGCGGTGGCGCATCGAGATACACCCCCTGGGTGTGCGCGTTGACCAGGGCGCCGCACATTCCGAGTTGCTCGACTGAGCGCTGCAGTTCTCTGGCCGCGGCGTCGCCGTTCTGCAGGGGTAACGCGGCGAACCCCCGGTACCGGGTGGGGTTCGCGGCGATCAGACCGGCCAGGAAGTCGTTGGCCTCGGCGGCCCGCGCTACTGCGAGCTGCGGATCGGGCTCTGCCTGGATGCCCGGCGCGGTCAGCGAAAGGACCGCGACATCGACCCCGGCGGCGTCCATATCGGCCAGCCGCTGTTCGGCCAGGTCGGTGAGGCGTCTGCTGGCTTCCTGCCACACCTGCGGCTGGGCCAGCGAACGGGTGGCGTCGCTGTAATGCGCGAGATCACCGGTGATGAAGTGCTCTTCCAAAGCGATGGTGCGCATCCTCGCCCCGCCTCCGCCGAAACCATGCCCTGGTGCCGAAGCTACCCGCATCGGAGGGACGGCCTCATGGATTCGGGCGATAGGCAAGTGCCGGAACGCAATTGGCGGTGTCGCCGCGGCGGGTTCGGGCTGGTCGTAACCTACGAGGACAGGTGGCGGACAGATCGCATCGGTGGGTGAGGGGCAGGCGTGAGGACACGGAGGAGAGTGACGGCGTTCGGAGTCGTGGCGGTGCTGGCACTGGTGCCGGGCTGCGGTTCCGGCAGCCAGCAGGACAATGCGCAGACGAGTGGCCAAACGAGTGCGGAATCACCCACACCGAATCCACAGACCGCCGGCTCGCCCCAGGTGGCCGGGTTCGCCGACGTGGTGGAGCGGGTCAGCCCGAGCGTGGTGACCGTGCGCATCGACAACGGTGTGGGCAGCGGAGTGGTGCTGCGACCCGATGTGATCGTCACCAACGCCCACGTGGTCGGGACTGCGCGGGACGTCGCGCTCGAATTCGCCGACGGCGAGCAGGCCAACGGTGTCGTGCTCGCCACCGATACGGTCACCGATCTGGCGGTGGTTCGCAGCTCGAGAACCGGCCTGCCGGTGCCGGAGTACCGCGTCGAGCTGCCGCGGCCCGGCGACTGGGCGGTGGCGATCGGCAGTCCGCTGGGCTTTCAGAACTCGGTGACGGCCGGCGTGATCTCCGGGCTGCACCGCGACATCCCCGGTTCGGCGGCGCAGAGTCAGTCACTTGTCGATCTCATCCAGACCGACGCGCCGATATCGCCGGGCAATTCCGGGGGAGCGCTGCTGGACGCCGAGGGCCGGGTGGTCGGAATCAACGAGGCCTACATCCCACCGGCGGCCGGCGCGGTGTCGCTCGGTTTTGCCATTCCGTCCGCCACCGCGATCGACGTGTCCGACCAGTTGCTCGAGAGCGGGCGCGCGGCGCACCCGTATCTGGGGGTGTCGATCACGCAGTTGACGCCGGCTGTCCGGCGCGGTCTGGGTGTGTCCGTCGAAGATGGAGCGCTCGTCACGGGGGTGGACCGCGGATCGCCCGCGGCGACGGCCGGGGTGCAATCCGGCGACGTGATCACCGAGCTGGACGGTAACGCGGTCCGCGGTGTGGAGGATCTGTTGAGTGCGCTGCGCCGCACGCGACCCGGTGCCCAGGTGCCAATATCCGTTCATCGCGGAAGTGCCCAGCAGCAGATGACCGTCACCATCGGGGAACGAGCCGGCTGACACTGCCGCGACGCCCGGGCTGTGGATGAATCGGCGCCTGGGGATAACTCGGTCTCGCGGTGCCCTCGGTGTCGGTGTCGCTGCGCAATCTCGTGGCATGACTTCGTGGACACGCGCGGCGATCGGCGCGCTGGGGGAAGACTTGGCCGTCGAGCACTTGCGCGATCTCGGTATGCAAGTGCTGGAACGCAATTGGCGGTGCCGCTACGGCGAACTCGACGTCATCGTCACTGATCCCGCGGCGCGGGCGGTGGTGTTCGTCGAAGTCAAGACCCGCACGGGTGACGGTTTCGGCGGGGTGGCCCAAGCGGTCACCCCGCAGAAGGTGCGGCGGCTGCGCCGGCTGGCCGGGTTGTGGCTGGCCGGTCAGGACGAGCACTGGGCGGTGGTGCGCATCGACGTCATCGGCGTGCGGATCGGGCGGCAAGCCACCCCGGAGATCACCCATCTGACGGGGGTGGCGTGATGGCGCTGGGACGTGCGTTCTCGGTCGCGGTGCTCGGCCTGGACGGAGTCATCGTCGAGATCGAGGCCGACATCTCCAACGGGCTGCCTGGGGTGCATCTGGTCGGGTTGCCCGATGCGGCGCTGCAGGAGTCGCGTGACCGGGTGCGTGCGGCGATCACCAACTGTGGCGCCGAATGGCCCATGTCCCGGCTGACGCTGGCGCTCTCGCCCGCCACTCTGCCGAAGATGGGGTCGGTGTACGACCTGGCGTTGGCTGCCGCGGTGATGTCTGCGCACGGCAAGAAGGAGTGGGGCCGGCTGGACAAGACCGTTCTACTCGGCGAATTGGCGCTCGACGGCCGCGTCCGTGCCGTCAAAGGGGTACTGCCGGCGGTACTGGCCGCCAAGCGCGAAGGGTGGCCGGCCGTGGTCGTGCCACGCGACAACCTCGCCGAGGCGAGCCTCGTCGACGGCGTCGAGGTGTGGGGTGTGCGGACACTCGGACAGTTCCACGGGTGGCTGGCTGGCAAAGCCGACCTGGAAGCCCGCATCGCCGCACCGCCGGTCGAGGCCGACGAGACCGCCGACCTCGCCGACGTCGTCGGCCAGGCACACGCCCGCTTCGCCGTCGAGGTGGCCGCCGCCGGCGCACACCACCTGATGCTGACCGGTCCGCCGGGGGTGGGCAAAACGATGCTGGCGCAACGGCTTCCGGGTTTGTTACCGCCGCTGTCGGAAGGGGAGTCCCTCGAGGTGACGGCGATCCATTCGGTGGCGGGTCTACTGACCGGTGCCACGCCGTTGATCACCCGTCCGCCCTTCGTCGCCCCGCATCACACGTCGAGCGTCGCAGCACTGGTCGGTGGCGGGTCCGGACTCGCGCGGCCCGGTGCCGTCAGCCGCGCCCACCGCGGCGTACTCTTCCTCGACGAATGCGCCGAGCTCCGGGTCAGCGCGTTGGAGGCACTGCGAACCCCGTTGGAAGACGGCGAGATCCGGCTCGCCCGCCGAGACGGTGTCGCCCATTACCCCGCGCGCTTCCAACTGGTGCTGGCCGCCAATCCGTGCCCCTGCGCACCGCCCAATCCCAGGGACTGCATCTGCCCGGGTGGCGTCAAGCGTCGCTACCTCGGCAAGCTGTCGGGCCCACTGCTCGACCGTGTCGACCTCCGGGTGGAGCTGCACCCGGTGCGGGCCGGTGCGTTCACCCCGGAAACGGGCGAGCCCACATCCGTGGTGCGTGAACGGGTCGCAGCAGCCCGCGCGGCGGCCGCGCAACGGTGGCGGCCGTACGGCATCCGCACCAACGCCGAAGTCAGCGGACCTCTGCTGCGCAGGAAGTTCCGCCTGTCCACCGACGCGATGGAGCCGCTGCAGACCGCGTTGGACCGCGGCGTGCTGAGCATCCGGGGAGTGGACAGGTCGATGCGCGTCGCGTGGACTCTGGCCGACCTCGCCGGGCGGTCGTCCCCGACCAAGGACGACGTCGGGATAGCGCTGAGCTTCCGTCAGGTGGAGGGCGGGCGATGAGCACCGAGGTGGAACGCGCCTGGGCGTACCTGTCTCGGGTCGCCGAACCGCCGTGTCCGGAACTCGCCACGTTGGTGGCGCGCGACGGGCCGGTGGTGGCGGCCGAGAAGATCCGACGTGGTGACCTGAAGGACGAGGCGCTCAAGCGGAAGACCGAAGCACGTCGCGAACAAGACTGTGCACAAGGGGATCTCGATGTGCTGGCCCGCATGGGTGGGCGGCTGGTCACCGCCTTCGACGACGAGTGGCCGCTGGTGAACTTCCTGAAGTTCACCAACGCTGAGGTCAGCCAGCGGCCGCAGGGCCATCCACCGTTGGTGCTGTGGGCGGTCGGTCCGGCGCGTATGGGCGAGGTGGCCTCTCGCGCCGCGGCGATCGTCGGGACTCGTGCCGCCACCGCATACGGCGAGCACGTGGCGGCGGATCTGGCCGCCGGTCTGGCGATGCGTGATGTCGCCGTGGTGTCGGGCGGCGCGTTCGGCATCGACGGCGCCGCGCATCGGGCGGCACTCGCCGGTGAGGGGGTGACCGTCGCGGTGGTCGCAGGGGGCATCGACGTGCCCTACCCGGCGGGCCACGCCGGGCTGCTGCGCAGGATCGCCGACGACGGTCTGGTGCTCAGTGAGTATCCGCCGGGCTCCCGCCCGACCCGGACCCGCTTTCTGACCCGCAACCGGCTCGTTGCGGCGTTGTCGGGCGCCACGGTGGTGGTCGAGGCCGGCGCCCGCAGTGGTGCGGCCAACACCGCGGGGTGGGCCGGCGCTCTCGGCACCAACGTGTGCGCAGTGCCCGGGCCGGTCACCTCCGCGGCGTCGGTGGGGTGTCACCGGCTGTTGCGCGACGGCGCCCTGGTCGTCACCCGGGCCGAGGAGGTCGTCGAGCTGGTCGGTCGGATGGGGGAACTGGCGCCGGCCGACGAACGGCCCGCCTCACCGCTCGACGCGCTCACCGACACCGAGCGGCGGGTGTACGACGCCCTGCCGAAGCGGGGGGCGCGCAGCGCGGACGAGGTGGCCGTCGCCGCGGGCATCCCGGCCTACCAGGTCCTGGGACCGCTCGCGATGCTGGAGATGGCAGGGTTGGTGGGGCATGACGGTGGCCGCTGGAGACTGGCCAGGAAGCGGTAGCCGACCGTGCGGCCCGCCCCGCTCGTATCGTCGAAGAAGATCAGCACAGACATTGGGAGGCATTCGTGGCTGGACGACCGGTCCACACGTTCGAAGTGGTGCGCACCGAGCAGTTGGCACCCCATATGGTCCGCGTGGTGCTCGGCGGCAACGGATCGGGGCCCGGTTTCGACACCTTCACCCCCAGCGACTTCGCCGATGCCTACGTGAAACTCGTCATCGTCCAGAACGGGATCGACGTGTCGGCCCTCGAGCGGCCGCTGACCCTCGACAGCTTCACAGTGCTCCCGCCCGAGAAGCGGCCGGTGGTGCGGACCTACACCGTGCGCAAGGTCGACCCAGACCGCGGGGAGGTCACCATCGACTTCGTCGTCCACGGCGAGCACGGTGTGGCCGGCCCGTGGGCCGCCTCGGCGCAGCCGGGCCAACCCGCCTACCTCATGGGGCCCTCGGGGGCCTACAGCCCCGACCCGGCGGCCGACTGGCATCTGCTCGCCGGGGACGAGGCGGCCTTGCCCGCCATCAGCGCGGTGCTCGAGGCGCTGCCGGCCGACGCCGTCGGCAAGGTGTTCATCGAGGTCGCCGGTCCCGACGACGTGCTTCCTCTGTCCGCGCCGGAGGGTGTGTCGGTCAGCTGGATCTACCGCGGCGGACGCGCCGACCTGGTTCCCGAGGAAGCTGCCGGTGACCACGCCCCGCTGGTCGCGGCGGTCAAGGAGGCGTTGTGGCTGCCCGGGCAGGTGCAGGTCTTCATCCACGGCGAGGCTCAGGCCGTCATGCACAACCTGCGGTCCTACATCCGCAAGGAACGCGGCGTCGAGGCCAAGTGGGCGTCGTCGATCTCGGGCTACTGGCGGCGGGGCCGCACCGAGGAGACGTTCCGGCAGTGGAAGGCGGAGCTGGCGAAAGCCGAAGCCGCGGGCTGAGACACGCGAGTCTACGACGCCCCCGGTGTGCGGGCTGGCACGCTGACAGGCATGGCATTCGGCGACTACCAACTCGAGATCTACCTGCAGGGACTGTCCGGCATCATGCCGAACCTGTCGATGACGTTCGCGGAGTGGGAGGCCAAGGCGCAGTCCGCGATGCCGCCGTCGGTGTACTCCTACGTCGCGGGCGGGGCGGGTGACGAGCGGACCCAGCGGGTGAACCGCACCGCATTCGACAACTGGGGTCTGGTGCCGCGGATGTTCCGCGCCACCCGCGAGCGCGACCTGTCGGTCGAACTCTTCGGATTGTCCTTGCCCGCACCGGTTTTCATGGCGCCCATCGGTGTCATCGGTATCTGCGCGCAGGACGGGCACGGCGACCTCGCCACGGCCCGCGCCGCCGCACGCACCGGGGTGCCGATGGTGGTCTCCACGCTGACCGAAGACCCGCTCGAAGACGTCGCCGCCGAGTTCGGCGATACGCCCGGCTTCTTCCAGCTCTACACCCCGACCGACAGGGAGTTGGCCGCGAGCCTGGTGCAACGCGCGGAGGCGGCCGGATACAAGGGCATCATCGTCACGCTCGACACGTGGGTGCCGGGGTGGCGGCCCCGCGACCTGTCGACGTCGAACTTTCCGCAGCTGCGCGGCCGCTGCCTGGCCAACTACACCAGCGACCCGGTGTTCCGGGCCGGGCTGGCCCAGTCGCCCGAGGAGAACCCGCAGGCCGCGGTGTTCAAGTGGGTGTCCCTGTTCGGCAATCCCCTGACGTGGGACGACCTGCCGTGGCTGCGGTCGCTGACCACGCTGCCGCTCATCGTCAAGGGCATCTGCCACGCCGACGACGCCCGGCGCGCCAAAGACGAGGGCGTCGACGGAATCTACTGCTCCAACCATGGTGGGCGGCAGGCCAACGGCGGCCTGCCCGCCATCGACTGCCTGCCGGGTGTCGTGGAGGCGGCCGACGGGCTGCCGGTGCTCTTCGACTCGGGCATCCGCGGCGGTGCGGACATCGTCAAGGCGCTCGCGCTCGGTGCCACCGCGGTGGGCATCGGGCGGCCGTACGCCTACGGGTTGGCGCTCGGCGGCGTCGACGGTGTCGTCCACGTGCTGCGCTCGCTGCTCGCCGAAGCCGACCTGACCATGGCCGTCGACGGCTATCCGACCTTGGCCGATCTCACCCCGGACACGCTGCGGCGCGTCGGCTAGACACCCGCGGCAGCTCTGCCACGGTAGGGGCGTGGAGTCCGTCCTCGACGAGTTCGACCAGTACCTCGCGCTGGAGCGGGGCCGCTCCGACCACACCCGGCGTGCGTATCGGGGCGATCTGCGGTCGCTGTTCGCATTCGCCGACGAACGGGCACCCGGCGCCGACCTTTCGGCCCTGACCCTGCCGCTGCTGCGTGCATGGCTCTCCGCGCAGGCGTCGGCCGGAACCGCACGCACCACACTGGCCCGGCGGACGTCGGCGGTGAAGACGTTCTCCGCGTGGGCGGTACGCCGCGGACTGATGTCCAGCGATCCGTCCACCCGGTTGCAGATGCCCAAGGCGCGACGGACCCTACCGGCCGTATTGCGCCAGGATCAGGCGCTCGACGCGCTCGACGCCGCGAATTCCGGTGCCCAGCAAGGGGATCCGCTCGCCCTTCGGGACCATCTGATCGTCGAGATGCTGTACGCGACCGGGATCCGGGTGAGCGAACTGTGCGGGCTGGACATCGACGACGTCGACACCGCGCGGCGGCTGTTGCGGGTGCTCGGCAAAGGCGATAAACAGCGCACTGTCCCGTTCGGCGAACCGGCCGAGCAGGCACTGCGGGCGTGGCTGACCGGTGGCCGCCCGGCGTTGGCCACCCCCGAGTCCGGACCCGCGCTGCTGCTCGGGGCCCGCGGGCGGCGCCTCGACCCGCGTCAGGCCCGCACCGTCGTGCACCAGACCGTCGGCGCGGTGGCCGGCGCACCCGACATCGGCCCGCACGGCCTGCGGCACAGCGCCGCCACCCACCTGCTCGAGGGCGGCGCGGACCTGCGCATCGTGCAGGAACTGCTGGGCCACTCGACGCTCGCGACCACCCAGCTGTACACCCACGTCACCGTCGCGCGCCTGCGCGCTGTCCACGACCAGGCCCACCCCCGCGCGTAGCCTCCCGCCCCGCGAAACGCCCTGCCACGAACGGCCACCGTCTGCGGTTAGTGTGGCCGGATGAGAAGCGTCGTGCTGGTCGTGCTCGGAGTTCTGGTGGCGCTGGCGGGCGGGCTCTTCGCGCTGCAGGGGTTCGGGTTCGTCGGGGGCAGCCCGATGAGCGGCACCACGACGTGGTCGATTGCCGGTCCGGTCATCGCAGCGTTGGGTATCGGACTGATCTATGTGGGTTGGCGGTCTGGCAGGTCGTGACGCCCGGCCCGCCTGCCGCGCGAAACAGCATTCCCGGCTACGAAGGCGTCGTCTTGACAGCCGGGAATGCTGTTTCGCGCCAGTGGGTCACGTCCGCGTCGAACACCGTCCGATAGCTCACCCCGAAGCGGTGCCGGCGAGATCGGCCGCGGCGGCCTCCCGGTCGTCGGTCACCACCACCGCCTGGATCAGCGCGTTGAGCTCGATCTGGTCGAACCGGTCGCCTGCGGCGTCGCGCACGCCGGCGATCATCACTCGATTGTCCCGCCGCACCTACCGCAGCGGCAGCAGCCGAACCGGCGTGGTCCCCAACAGGCCCAGCGGGTCGACGTAGTCCGCCCGCGACGCCGGACCCCACATCGCGCCCCAGTGCAGGCACGCGGCGGCCGCGCACCCCGGGTGACCGACCTCGGCCTCACCGATGACCGTGCCGGTGTGCACGCGTTGCCCGGACCGCACCGACGGCGCCACGGGCTCATAGCTGGTGCGCAGGCCGCCGGGATGAGCGATCGAGACCAGCGGCCGTCCGGCCAGGTTGCCGGCGAAGACCACCGTGCCGGCCTGTGCGGCGTACACCGACTGGCCCGGCGCGACGGCCAGATCGACCCCACGGTGCCCGCGCTGCCAATTCGGTGTGGGAGCGTCGAACGTCCGCACCACCGCGGGCCGCGGCCGCAGCGGCCAGTCCAAACGGCCGTCGTCGTCGGCGCGCGCCGGGGCCGCCACCGCGGGGGTCATCAGCAGGGCCAGGAACATCAGCACCGCAACCATCCGCATCGTCACAGTTCAGGTGGTTGTCCGCGGAATCGCCAGAGGTGCGCCGCCGGCCTGTGGAGGGGGCGTCCGCTGTGGACAAAGCACCTGTTCCGACGGTGTAAACTCCAACGTGCAGTTCGCATCGAGCGGACTGACTTCGCGTGTCTGCATCTCGACTTCCACGTCGTACCGGATGCCGGCGGTCCCGTCTGAAAGCGGGTCCGGCACTCCAGCAGGCACCAGGGCCCGGCATCACCCGACGCTGGGCGACAACCGACAACATAAGGACATGGCTGACTATGGCCGTCGTAACCATGAAGCAGCTGCTCGACAGCGGCGCTCATTTCGGGCATCAGACCCGTCGTTGGAATCCCAAGATGAAGCGGTTCATCTTCACCGACCGCAACGGCATCTACATCATCGATCTGCAGCAGACGCTGACCTATATCGACAAGGCGTACGAATTCGTCAAGGAGACGGTCGCGCACGGCGGTTCGATCATGTTCGTCGGCACCAAGAAGCAGGCGCAGGAGTCCATCGCCCAAGAGGCGACTCGCGTCGGCATGCCCTACGTGAACCAGCGCTGGCTGGGCGGCATGCTCACCAACTTCTCCACCGTGCACAAGCGTCTTCAGCGCATGAAGGAGCTCGAGGCCATGGAGCAGACCGGTGGCTTCGAGGGTCGCACCAAGAAGGAAATCCTGATGCTGACCCGCGAGAAGAACAAGCTCGAGCGGTCGCTGGGCGGTATCCGCGACATGCAGAAGGTGCCCTCGGCCGTCTGGATCGTCGACACCAACAAGGAGCACCTCGCGGTCGCGGAAGCTCGCAAGCTGAACATCCCGATCATCGCGATCCTCGACACCAACTGCGATCCCGACGTGGTCGACTACCCGATTCCGGGCAACGACGACGCCATCCGCTCCGCTGCGCTGCTGACCAAGGTGGTGGCCTCCGCGGTCGCCGAGGGTCTGCAGGCCCGGGCCGGCGGCGGTAACGGCAACAAGCCGGAGGCCGGCCAGGACGGGCTGGTCGCCGAGCCGCTCGCCGAGTGGGAGCAGGAACTGCTCGCCGGCGCGACGGCGTCGCCGACCGCGGCCGGTGCCGCGCCCGGTACGCCCGAGGCGGACATCCAGACCGAACCCACCATCGCCCAGAACCCGTAGGGAAGGCTTATATGGCGAACTACACCGCTGCCGACGTCAAGCGGCTTCGGGAGCTGACCGGCGCCGGCATGATGGCTTCGAAGAATGCGCTCGTCGAAGCCGACGGCGACTTCGACAAGGCCGTCGAACTGCTGCGCATCAAGGGCGCCAAGGACGTCGGCAAGCGCGCTGAGCGCGCGACCGCCGAGGGCCTGGTCGCCGCCAAGGACGGCGCACTGATCGAGCTGAACTCCGAGACCGACTTCGTCGCCAAGAACGCGGAGTTCCAGTCGGTGGCCGATCAGATCGTCGCCGCGGCCGCCGCCGCCAAGGCCACCGATGTCGACGCCCTCAAGGCTGCGAAATCGGGTGACACCACCGTCGAGCAGGTCATCGCGGACCTGAGCGCCAAGATCGGCGAGAAGCTCGAACTGCGCCGCGTCGCCTACTTCGACGGCAACGTCGAGACCTACCTGCACAAGCGCGCCGCGGATCTGCCGCCGGCCGTGGGTGTGCTGGTGGAGTATGAGGGCGACGACAAGGGGGCGGCGCACGCGGCCGCCCTGCAGATCGCCGCGCTCAAGGCCAAGTACCTCACCCGTGAGGACGTGCCCGAGGACGTCGTCGCCAACGAGCGTCGCATCGCCGAGGAGACGGCCCGCAACGAGGGCAAGCCCGAGCAGGCACTGGCGAAGATCGTCGAGGGCCGGGTCACCGGTTTCTACAAGGACGTCGTGCTGCTCGATCAGCCGTCGGTGTCCGACAGCAAGAAGACGGTCAAGGCGTTGCTGGACGACGCCGGCGTGACCGTGACCCGGTTCGTCCGGTTCGAGGTCGGTCAGGCCTGACCCGCGACCAGACGTAAAAGTGCCCCGGAACGCGCGTTCCGGGGCACTTTTACGTCTGCTCGGCGTCGTGCGGAATCCGTCGCACCCCGACCACACCAACGACGGTGGCGGCTCGATCCGGATTCCCGCGTCCTGCAACGGACTGGTCGGGCTCAAACCGTCGCGCGGCCGGCTCCCGCTGGACCGCGATATGCGGCAGATGCCGCTGCGCATCGTCGCCAACGGCGTCGTGACCCGGTCGGTGCGTGACACCGCCGCGTTCTACCGCGAGATGGAGCGGGTCTACCGCAATCCCACGCTGCCGCCGATCGGAGACGTCACCGGCCCGGGGCAGAAGCGGCTGCGGATCGCGGTGTGCACACACTCGATCGCCCGGGAAGCCGGTGCCGAGGTCCGCGAGGCCACAACGAAAACCGCTGCGCTGCTAGAGGAGTTGGGTCACCGCGTCACGCCGATCGACAACCCGATACCCGAGCGCTTCATGGGGGACTTCCTGCTGTACTGGGCGTTCCTGTCGTTCGCCCTCGTCCGCGGCGGCCGCCGGACGTTCGGCGCGAGCTTCGACCGCACGCGTCTGGACAACCTCACCCTCGGGTTGGAGGCCCACGCCGCCCGCAATCTGCGCCGTTTGCCGGTCGCCATCGCCCGGTTGGCGCGCACCCGCCGCGTCACCGCCGCGCTGGCCCGGAACTACGAGGTGGTGCTCACCCCGACGGTGGCCGAGCCGCCACCGCGGATCGGACACCTCGACCCGACGGCGGACTACGAGCAGATCATCGATCGGCTGGTCGACTGGGTGGCGTTCACCCCGCTACAGAACGCGACCGGCGACCCGGCGATCTCGTTGCCCCTCGGTGAATCCGGCACCGGGCTGCCCATCGGGATGATGTTCGCATCGACGGTGGGTCAGGAGCCCCGGCTACTGGAACTGGCATACGAACTCGAGCAGGCGCGGCCCTGGCGGCGTCTCCAGGAAGCCTCCTGACCGGTCTTTGCGGGCGCGACGACCGGGCGTCGACGACGAAATCCGTTGTGCGCGGACACGTCGACGTAACCACGTCCGGACGGAGTTAACCTCCGCGACACCGCGCGCAGCGGTGGGTGAAACAACTCGATCCCACCATCGCTGACTGTGGAGACCAGTAAGGTCAACAACGCAACCACGTCCGTTCGATCACCGATGATCGCTTCCTCCTCCGGGAACACCTTCGGGTGCCTCGTCCGGTTCGCGCTGGCCAACATCCGCCGACGCCCCGAGCGATTCGTGCTGTCGGTTCTCGGGATCGCGCTGGCGATCGCCTGTGTGACGGTCGTGCGTACGATCTCGTCGAGTTTCGCCATCACAGGCGCTGATTCGGTCGCCGACGTGCTCGGTGACGCGCAGCTGTGGGTGGTGCCCGCCGCCGGTGTGCAGTACGACGCCGACACGCAGGCGCTCATCGCCGGTGGCGCCGCCCCGGAGATCGAGGTTCCCCCGGGGTGGACCGCCACCCGCACCCTGTCGGGCCGCGCAGAGGCCAACGGGGTTCCGGTGTCGCTGCGCGGGACCGACGAAACGCCGTCTGGCGAAGCTGTTTTCGGTTCCGCAGTGGCCGAACGTCTTGCCGTGTCCCCAGGCGACCACGTCGACGTCGACGGGCACGATCTCGTCGCCTCCGTGACCGGTACCGGTCAGTCGGTCACGGTGGCCTCCTCGGTCGCCCGGGCCGTGGTCGGCGACGACGGCTGGTGGATCGTCAATGCGCCTGCGGGACAGGAGAAGCGGCGCGATCTCGCCCAGCAGTTCAGCGCGGCCACCGGGCTGAAGTCGACCGCCGACCCGTCACTCGCGCCGGATCCCGGAGGTGACGGCCTGATCTACGACACCGTCGGAGGTACCGGACCGCTGTCGTTCGAGCAGAAGTTCTCGGCGCTGTTCTCGGGGAAGGTGACGAGTTCGACGCTCGGGCTGATCTCGACCATCGGGCTGGCGTTGGGGTTCGTGATCGCGGTGTCGTCGTTCCTGGCTGCGGTCTCCGAACGCAAGCGCGAATTCGGCATCATGTCGAGCATCGGCCTCGCCGACGAGGTGCTGTACTTCTTCCTCGTCGAATCGGCGCTCGTGTTCTTCGTCGCCTATCTGGTCGGGGTGCTGGGCGCCGGCGCCGCGGTGGCACTGGTGATTACGGATATCGCGACACCGGTCGCGTGGGCGCAGGCCGCGGGCATGGTCGCGGCGTTCATCCCCGCGATGGCGATCGTCGGTGCGCTCGTCCCCGTGCACCGGTTGCTGCAACAACGTCCGGTCGACCTCCTGGGGGCTCGCTAGTGTTACGCAGAGGACTGTCCTACGGCTGGCTGTCGGCCCGCCGCCGTATCGGCGAGATGGTGCTGCCCGTCGTCACCACGGCGACCGGCGCGTTCCTGGTGGTGATCGTGTTCGGCATGTCCGAAGGCATCCGGGACCAATCCGCGTCACTCGGACACGCCGACGAGCTCAACCGCGCCGTCATCCTCATCGCCGTCAGCGTGCTGCTGGTCGGCGTCGTCGAGGTGGCGGTGGCCACCACCCGGACCGTGGCGAACCGCACCCGCGAGCTGGGCGTGCTGGCGGCCAACGGGATTCCGCGCTTGCCGGTCGTCGCCGCACTGCTCGTCGAACCCGTCGTCGCCGCGGTCCTCGGATCCCTGGCCGGGGCCGCTTTGGCGGCGCTGGCCGGCGTCGTCCTCGGCGTCACCGGGTTGGCAGCCAGCGGCGTCGCGGTCAGCGGGGTGGTGGCCGGCGCCGTCATCGCCGTCGGCGTCAGCATCGTCGCGGCACTGGCCACCAGCGTCCTTCCCACCTGGGCGGCCGCGTCGCGTCCGCCGATCCGCTCCCTGACCGCAGGAGGCTGACAATGACCGCCATCGAAGAACGCCGGGACCCCGACGCGACCACGCCACCGCCGCAGCCGGTCATCGAGATCGCCGACGTCTGGAAGCTGCACAAACTCGGTGACGAGGTCGTTCGCGCACTCGTCGCCGCCGACCTGACGATCATGCCCGGCGAGTTCGTCTGCCTCATGGGCCCCAGCGGCAGCGGAAAATCCACCCTGCTCAACATCATCGGCGGGCTGGACAGGCCGACCAAGGGTTCGGTGACCGTCGCCGGGCGCGACACCCGCACCCTGACCGAGAGCCAGTTAGCCGCGCTGCGCCACGACACCATCGGGTTCATCTTCCAGAGCTACAACCTCATCCCGTTCCTCTCGGCGGTCGAGAACGTCGAGCTGCCGTTGATGTTCGAACCCTACGACCGCAAAGCGTTGCGCACCAGAGCGATCGAGCTTCTCGAACTGGTCGGCCTCGGCCACCGCATCCACCACCAGCCGACCAAGATGTCCGGCGGCGAACAGCAGCGCACGGCGATCGCGCGCTCGTTGATCAGCAATCCGACGCTCGTGCTCGCCGACGAGCCGACGGCCAACCTCGACCACCGCACGGGGGAGACGGTGGTGCGCATGCTGCGCGACCTGTGTTCGACGCTGGGCGTCACGGTCGTCGCGAGCACCCACGATCCCACGGTGGCCGAAGAAGCGAGCCGTGTCGTCCGCATGAAAGACGGACAGATCGTCACCTGACCCCTACCCCTCAACATCTTTCGGGAGAACCATGACCGCCGAACTCTCGGCGCCCCCACCCAAGGGGCGCGATGCGCTGATGACCACCGAGCTCGTCCCTGAGCAGATCCTGCCCAAGGTGATGAGCACGTTCGGGCTTACGGCCGCCTACGTTTTCATCATCTGCTGGGTCACCGGATCGTCGGTGATGGCCGGCGGGGGGTGGACGGCCATCCCGATGTGGGTGCTCGGCATCCTCACCTTCCTGATTCCCGCCGGAATGGCCGTGGTGGAACTCGGCAACCTGTGGCCGGGTCAGGGCGGGGTGTACATCTGGGCCTACCGGACGATGGGCGAGACCTGGGGGTTCGTCGGCGGTTACCTGTCGTGGGTGCCGGTGATCCTCAACGCCGCCTCGTCACCGGCGGTGGTGCTGCAGTTCCTGCTGCTGGCCTTCCACGCCGAACTCGGCCTGACCATCAGCATCATCCTGCAGCTGGTGATTCTCTGGACCGTCATCGGACTGGCGTTGGCGAAACTCGCAGCGAACCAACGCATCATGAACGTGGTGTTCGTCGTCTACGGCGTGCTGACGCTGACAATCTTCGTCTGCGGTCTGCTCTTCGCCGTCGAGAACGGCTCGGCCACGCCCTTCAGTTGGGCCGAGGCGACCATTCCGAACTTCGCTGTCGCCGGCTTCCTCTATGGCACCGTGCTGCTGTACCTGCTCGGGGTCGAGACGCCGTACAACATGGGCGCGGAATTCCTGTCCGTTCGGCGCAGTGGGCCGCGCATGATCCTGTGGGGTTCGACGGCGCTCGTCGTGATCTATCTGATGACTACGCTCGGCACCATGATGGCGCTCCCCGGTGACGAGATCGATCCGGTCACCGGAATCATCGGAATGCTCGACGTCGCCGGCTTCCCGGGCCTCATGGAGATATGCGCGGTCGTCTTGGCCGGCATCATCATCGTGGCGCTGATGACCTATCAGGTGGCGTACTCGCGCCTGATCTTCGTCTCCGGGCTGGAGCGTCACCTACCGCGCATCTTCACCCACCTCAACCCCCGCACCCGTAATCCGGTGTCGGCCATCCTCATTCAGGGCGTCATCTCGTCGCTGATCCTGGTCGGTTTGTACTCCCAGAGCAGCATGGCCAACGTCACCATCTACCTGCAGGGCGGACTGTCGACGGTCTGGCTGCTGTCCGGGTTCTTCTTCCTGATCCCGTTGATCGTCGCGCGCAAGAAGTACGCCGATCGCTACGAGAACGAGACATTCTGGCGGATCCCCGGCGGGATGGTCGGCGTGTGGCTCGTGGTCATCGTCGGCTCATTGGGAACCGTCGGCGGCATCTACTACTCCTTCGTGACACCGTGGATCGATGTGCCGCAAGCCACGTGGATGACGTGGGTGGGCGGGATCAGCCTGGGTATGTTCGCCCTCGGTCTGGTCGTGTACGTCTTCGGCCGCCGCTCGGCCCACAAGACGAACCAGGACGACGCGCTGGCCCACCTGGCGGTCCTCGATCTGAACAAAACCGAATCGCCCAACCCGGAAAGAGGTTGACACCCATATGACCGTCAACAGCAACGTCCTGCAGGCAGACACCACCGATGGTGCGGTCGCCTACCCACTCGATCCGCTCAGTGGCGCGGAGATCGAGGCGGCGGCGGCGATCATCATCGACTCCGAATACGCGACGCCGACACTGAAATTCGTGATGATCTCGCTCGCTGAGCCGGCCAAGACCCCCGAGTTGACCTTCGAAGGTCTCGACGGCGTATCCCGCCGGGCGTTCGCCACCATGTACGACGGCGGGGCCAAACTCGTCTACGAGGCGATCGTCGACCTCGGGGCCCGTGTCATCGACTCCTGGAAGGCCGTACCCGGCCGCTTCCCGTCCTACCTCGTCGAGCACATGACCGGCGTCGAGGAGGTGGTGCGGCAGGATCCGCGCTGGCAGGAGGCGATGCGCAAACGCGGCGTCACCGACTTCAGCCTGGCGATGATCGATCCGTGGCCCGCCGGTTACTACGGTCAGCAGGACCACTACGACAACTCACCGCTGATCTGCCGTCCCCTGACGTTCATGCGGGCCGCCCCGTCCGAACACGGATACGCCCGGCCTGTCGAGGGATTGATCGTCACGTTCGATCTCGACGCGATGAAGGTGATCGACGTCGAGGACCACGGCGTGGTGCCGTTGCCGCCGACCGCCGGCAACTACAGCGAGCAGTTCATGTTCGACCCGAACAACCGGCCGGCGTTCACGGAATTCCGCGACGATGTCAAACCCATCGAGATCACCCAGCCCGACGGTCCGAGCTTCACCGTCGACGGCTGGAAGGTGCAGTGGCAGAAATGGTCGATGCGGGTCGGGTTCAACCCCCGCGAAGGCATTGTGCTGCACGAGGTCACCTACACCGATCGAGGCGAGACCCGCCCGATCGTGTACCGGGCGTCGCTGTCGGAAATGGTGGTGCCCTACGGCGACACCGCTCCGACGCACTGGAACAAGAACGTCTTCGACATGGGCGAGGTCGGAATGGGGTTCTCGGCGAACCCGCTGACCCTGGGGTGCGACTGTCTCGGCGAGATCTTCTACTTCGACGGGACGGTCAACGACTCGGCCGGAAACGCGGTGACCATCCCGAACGCCATCTGCATGCACGAGGAGGACTACGGAATCTCGTGGAAGCACACCGACTTCCGCACCGGTGAGGTCGAGGTGCGGCGGTCGCGACGGCTCGTCGTGTCGATGATCTGCACCGTCGGCAACTACGAGTACGGCTTCTTCTGGTACTTCTACAACGACGCCTCGATGGAGGTCGAGGTCAAACTGTCGGGGGTGCTGACCACCGGAGCCGTACCCGACGGGGAGGAGCCGCGCTGGGGGAAGATGGTGGCGCCGGGGATCTACGGCCCGAACCACCAGCACTTCTTCAGCTTCCGGCTCGACATGAGCATCGACGGTCCCGGAAACAGTGTCTACGAGGTGGATTCGATCCCCGAACCCGATCCGGCGCTCAACCCACACCACAACGCGTGGATCACCCGCGACACGCTGGTCGCGTCGGAGGCCGAGGGCGCACGCGACTGGGACTGGTCGACCGGCAGGTACTGGAAGGTCGCCAACCCGTCGAAGCGCAACGAACTCGGCGCACCCGTGGCCTACAAGCTGACGCCCAAGGACGTCGTGCCGGTGATGGTGCAGGAGGGCTCCCACATCTACGACCGTGCACGGTTCGTCCAGCACAACCTGTGGGTGACGCGCTACGACCCCGCCGAGTTGTATGCCGCAGGCGATTACATGTACCAGTCGGCCGATGTGCAGGGCCTGCCGGTGTACATCGCCGACGACGCTCCGCTGGAGGACACCGACGTCGTGCTTTGGTACACCGTCGGCGCGCATCACGTGGTCCGGCCCGAGGACTGGCCGGTGATGCCGTGCGCCTACACCGGATTCCACCTCAAGCCGGTCGGCTTCTTCGATGGCAACCCGGCGCTCGACCTGCCGCCGTCGCCGCCGAAGGCGTGCCACGCGCACCACGCGGCGGGCCTGCCGGTCGCCGACGTCGCCCGGGAGTCGTAAAGCGGGGCCGCGACACTACGGTTGTTGACGGAATTCGCGCGGCGGTTTCAGGCTGTCGTTGCAACAGTGGGCGGTTTTGAGAGTAGTTCGTTGAGGGCTTCGGCCGGGGTTTTCCAGTTCAGGGTTTGGCGTGGTCGTCCGTTGAGTTCGGCGGCGACGTTGTCGAGGATGCCCGGCCCGTGGACTGATAGATCGGTGCCTTTGGGGAAGTACTGGCGCAGTAGGCCGTTGGTGTTTGCGTTGCTGCCGCGTTGCCATGGTGAGTGTGGATCGCAGAAGTAGATGTCCAACTCGGTGGCCGCGGCGATGGCAAGGTGGTTGGCCATCTCTTTGCCTTGGTCCCAGGTCAATGAGCGGCGGAGATGCTCGGGCAGTTCGGCCATCTTGGCCACGATGGCGTCCTGCACGGCGAGGGCTCCGTGGTTGTGGGGTAGGTGCAGCAGCATCACGAACCGTGTGGTGCGTTCGACGAGCGTGCCGATCGCCGATGCCGATTCGGTGCTGCCCAGAATGAGGTCGCCTTCCCAGTGGCCGGGCACGGCGCGGTCGGCGACCTCGGGGGGTCGTTCGCTGATCATGACCATGTTCGGGATGCGTCCGCGCCGTTCTCCGGGTCGAGTGCGTGGCCGGCGCACCGCACGTTTGGTCCGTAGACACGTGGCCAGTTCGCGGCGCAGCGATCCGCGGCCCTGCAGGTAAATGGCCTGGTAGATCGCCTCGTGTGACACCCACATCTCCGGTTCGTCGGGGAACTCGACGCGCAGCCGCCGGGCGATCTGCGCGGGGCTGTGACGCAGCTTCAACCGAGTTTGCACTTCCCGGCGTAAACGCAGCTCAGTGGCCAGTCGCCGATCCTTGGGACGCCGAGCGTTGAACGCGCAGCGGTCGTGGGCTGCGCTGGCCTGATAGCGCACCACAGCGGTGCGTCCGCTCTGCCGGGCACCGAAGGCGTGCTTGCGGCGATAACCCGACGTGGGCGAGGTCGAGCGATTGGGCCGGTCGCCGTTGTTGTCGATTTCGCGCTTGATCGTCGAGGGCGCTCGACCCAGGCGTCGCGCCATCGAGCGCAACGATTCACCGGCATGCACCCCCGCTTGGATCTCGATGCGTTCCTCAAGGGTCAGACGTCGTCGCGGCCCGGATGACGTCACAGCTGGCTTCGCTGGTTTCACCCCGCCAGCCTCACGGAACCACCGCCACCCGCACCCCGCCGACACGCCGACGGCGACCCCAGCATCAGCCGGACTGAGCCCCCGCCGAATGTGATTCCAGTACGCCGGCTTCCGAGACTGAAATGGCACACGAGCCATCGCAACACTCCTCATTCAAAAGGGTGTTGCAACGACCCCCTGAGACCGCCCGCGAATTCCGTCAACAACCGTAGTGTCGGCGCAGGAAGTCGGCGGCGGCCCGGGCCAGCGACTGCGGGCCGGTGCGCAGCGCCTCGGCGAGCGGGGTTCCGGGTGCGGTGATGCCGACGATCTCGTCGACGCCGTGGTCGAGCAGGACCGACGCGTCGTCGGCGACCCGGCCGGCGAAGATGACCACCCGGGTCCCGGTGCGGGCGGCGACGCGGGCGACCCCGAACGGTGTCTTGCCGAGCAGGGTCTGCGCGTCGACGCCGCCCTCGCCGGTGAACACCCACTGCGCACCCCGCAGCGCCTGCTCCAGTCCGACCGTCTCGGCCACCACCTCGACGCCGGGACGGCTTGTGGCGCCCAGGAATTCGAGCAGGGCGAAGCCGAGCCCACCGGCCGCGCCCGCACCGGGTGTGTCGGTGTGCGCAGCGTCGGCCACCGCGGCGAACCGGGTCAATGCGGCCTCCAACCGGGCGACGTCGTCGGGTGTCGCACCCTTCTGCGGGCCGAACACCGCGCTGGCGCCGCCGGGTCCCAGCAGCGGTGCGGTGACGTCACAGGCCAGTTGGATGCGCACATGCGCAAGGCGCGGATCGAGGCCGCTCAGGTCGATGCGGTGCAGGTCGGCCAGCGCGGCTCCGCCCGGCGGCAGCGGTGCGCCCGCCGCGTCGGTGAGCGAGGCGCCCAGGGCGGTGAGCATGCCGACGCCTGCGTCGTTGGTGGCCGACCCGCCGAGCCCGACCAGGAATTCTCCGGCCCCGCGGTCGAGTGCGTGTGCGATCAACTGCCCGACCCCGAAGGTGCTGGCGCGCAACACATCTCGCTCGTCGGGGGCGATGAGCTCCAACCCCGCCGCGGCGGCCATTTCGATCACCGCCAGGCGGCGGCCCGGGACGTAACCGTAGCGGGCGGGGATAGCGCGCCCGAGGGCATCGGCAACCTCGACGGTGACGATCTCGCCGTCGAGCGCGTCGACCACCGCGTCGACGGTGCCCTCACCGCCGTCGGCCATCGGGACCCCGACGCATTCGGTGTCGGGCAGGGCGGCGAGCACGCCGTCACGCATGGCGCTGATGGCCTCGGCCGCGCTCATGGACTCCTTGAAGGAGTCCGGCGCCAGAACGATTTTCACGAGACCGGGGTCAGCGCGGGCCGGCCGGCCAGTACGGCCGCGACGTTGTCGACGGCCAGGATTCCCATGGCGTCGCGGGTCGCCTCGCCGGCGCTGGCGATGTGCGGGGTGAGGACGAGGTTCGGGGCGTCGAGCAGCGCGGGATTGACATGGGGTTCATTCTCGAACACATCCAGCGCGGCGCCACCGATACGCCCGGCGGTGAGTGCGTCGATGAGAGCCGTCTCGTCGACGACCCCGCCGCGCGCGGTGTTGACCAGGTACGCGGTCGGCTTCATGCGAGCGAACGCCGCGGCGTCGATGAGATGGCGGGTTTCGGGGGTGAGCGGGGTCAGCACGCACACCACGTCGCTCTCGGCCAGCAGCGTGTCGTTGTCGACGAACCGGACGCCGTCGTCGACTCCGGAGGTGCGACTGCGCGAGGTGGCCAACACCGTCATGTCGAATGCGCGGGCCCGTTTCGCGACCGCCTTGCCGATGCGGCCGTAGCCGAGGATGCCGAGTGTGGCACCCGCGCTGACGTCGAGGCCGACGAGCATGCGCGGTCCCCAGATCCAGGGCTGACGTGAGCGCAGGAACCGGTCACCGTCGATGACCCGCCGCGTGACGGCGAGGATCAACGCGAACGTGTGGTCGGCGGTGGCGTTGTCGAGCACGCCCGGGGTGTTGGTCACCGTCACCCCGGCGGCGCGGGCAGCCCCGACGTCGATGTTGTCGTAACCGACGGCCACGTTGGCGACCACCCGCAGCCCGTCGCCGGCCACGGCGAGCAGGTCGGCGTCCACCCGTTCGGTCAGCGTCACCACTGCGGCGCTCGCGCCCGCGATGCCGGCTTCGAGTGCGTCGCGCGTTGGCGGGTTGTCGTCCCCGATCCGGACGGGCCGGCTCAGCTCGCGGAGCCGCTCCATGGCGCCGTCGGTGAGCAGTCGCGACACGTACACGTGCCCGGCTGGGGTCGTCATGACGTCCGACTCTAGTCCGAACCCAGGGCGACCAGGATCCGCTTGAACTCCCGCCGCTGGGCCTCGGTGAGATCGGTCATCAGCCGCCGGTCCGCGGCTCGCACACCGGTGTCGGTGCGCGCCAACAGGTCTCGGCCCCGTTCGGTGAGTTCCGCAGGCAGGGAGCGGCCGGAGGCGACGGTATCCGGGCGGTCGACCAGGCCGCGTTCCTGCAGTGTCCGCACCACCATGTTCATGGCCTGTGGCGAGACGCCGGTGTCACGGGCCAGTTCGGCGTTGGACCGGCCCGGCCGCCTCGACACCATCCGCAGGCAGATGTACTGCGGGAAGGTCAGCCCCAGGGGCTCCAGCACGGTGGCGGTCACGTCGCCGCGCAACGCGGCGGCCACTCGGTGCAGCAGAAAGCCCAGTGGCTGGTCCTCGAGGAAATCGGACATGTCAACGATATTGACATGTATCAACGTGGTTGATATCAACGGGTGTATGACCACACCGCACGAGATGTTCGAATCCGCTTACCGTGGCGATGCCCCGGAATTCGTGGGGTTCCGCCCGCCGTGGAGCATCGGCGAACCACAGCCCGAGATCGCGGCGCTCATCGAGGCGGGGAAATTCCACGGCGACGTGCTCGACGCCGGCTGCGGGGAAGCGGCCACCGCGCTGTACCTCGCCGAGCGCGGTTTCACGACTGTCGGGCTGGACGCCGCGCCGACCGCCATCGCCATGGCGCGCGCCGAGGCGGCCCGCCGCGGCCTGACCAACGCCACCTTCGACGTCGCCGACATCAGCGACTTCGGCGGATATGACGGCCGGTTCGGCACGATCGTCGACAGCACGCTGTTCCATTCGATGCCGGTCGAACTGCGCGAGGGGTATCAGCGCTCCATCGTGCGCGCCGCGGCCCCGGGCGCCTCGTATTTCGTCCTGGTGTTCGACGCGGCGGGCATGCCGGCCGACAGCCCCGTGAATCCCGTCACCGAGCAGGAATTGCGTGATGCGGTCTCCGGGTACTGGGAGGTCGACGAGGTCCGGCCGGCCCGTATCCATGCCAACATGCCGGCCAGCTTCCCTGGCGCGGACGAATTCGGCGGATCCGGCATGCGAGACGAGCCCAACGGCCGCAAATCGGTGCCGGCTTGGCTGCTTTCCGCCCACCTCGCCTGACCGGTTGCCGGGCGGATTCCGCTGCCCCGGCCACATCGGGAACCCCGCATGAGGCAGGATGGGTGTGCCCCTGGGGGAGCGCCCGGTACGTCGCAGCGAGGAGGCCGAAAGACCGATGTCCGAGCCGAACAACAACCACGGCGACGGCGCGGCAGTCGGCGAGATCCGGCCGCTGTACAGCCGAGTGCTGCTCAAACTGGGCGGCGAGATGTTCGGTGGCGGGGCCGTCGGCCTCGATCCAGACGTCGTGCACCTCGTGGCACGTCAGATCGCCGAGGTGGTGCGCAGCGGTGTCCAGGTGGCCGTCGTCATCGGCGGCGGCAACTTCTTCCGCGGCGCGCAGTTGCAGCAGCGCGGTATGGAACGCACGCGCAGCGACTACATGGGCATGCTCGGCACGGTGATGAACAGCCTCGCGCTGCAGGACTTCCTCGAGAAGGAAGGCATCGACACCCGCGTGCAGACGGCCATCACGATGGGCCAGGTGGCGGAGCCCTATATCCCGCTGCGTGCGGTGCGCCACCTCGAGAAGGGCCGCGTGGTCATCTTCGGCGCCGGGATGGGTCTGCCGTACTTCTCCACCGACACCACAGCGGCTCAGCGCGCGCTGGAGATTGGTGCGGAAGTGGTGTTGATGGCCAAGGCGGTCGACGGCGTCTACACCGCCGATCCCCGCAAGGACCCGAACGCCCAGCTGCTCACCGCGATCAGCCATCGGGAGGTCATCGATCGGGGCCTGGCGGTGGCCGACGCCACCGCGTTCTCGCTGTGCATGGACAACGGCATGCCGATCCTGGTCTTCAACCTGCTGACCGACGGGAATATCGCCCGCGCGGTCGCGGGTGAGAAGATCGGAACACTCGTCACCACCTGACTCGGCGCCAGGCACGCGAGCACGCACATAAAAGGAGAAGCCGTGATCGACGAAACCCTCTTCGATGCCGAAGAGAAGATGGAGAAAGCGGTGTCGGTGGCGCGCGACGACCTGGCGTCGATCCGCACCGGCCGCGCGAACCCGGGCATGTTCTCCCGGATCCACGTCGACTACTACGGGTCCTCCACTCCGATCACCCAGCTGTCGAGCATCAACGTGCCCGAGGCGCGCATGGTGGTCATCAAGCCCTACGAGGCCAATCAGCTGCGCAACATCGAGGATGCGATCCGCAACTCCGACCTCGGGGTCAACCCCACCAATGACGGCAACATCATCCGGGTGTCCATCCCGCAGCTGACCGAAGAGCGTCGCCGCGACCTGGTCAAGCAGGCCAAGGGCAAGGGTGAGGATGCCAAGGTGTCGGTGCGCAACATCCGCCGCAAGGCGATGGAAGAGCTGGCGCGCATCAAGAAAGACGGTGAGGCGGGCGAGGACGAGGTCGGCCGCGCGGAGAAGGACCTCGACAAGACCACGCACACCTACACCAGCCAGATCGACGAGCTGGTGAAGCACAAAGAGGGCGAGTTGCTGGAGGTCTAGTGGCCTTTCAGCAGCAAGCGAGTCCTGTGTCGGAAACACCGGTCGACGAACCGCACAAGAAATCGTCGCGTGCGGGGCGCAATCTTCCCGCCGCCATCGCGGTGGGTTGTGCGCTCGGCTTCGGGTTGATCGCCATCCTGCTCTTCGCGCCGTACCTGTGGCTGGTGCTGGTGGCGCTGGCCGTGGCGATCAGCACCTACGAGGTGAGCAGTCGGCTGACGGAGGCCGGCTACCGCATACCGATGATCCCGCTGCTCGTGGGCGGTCAGGCCACGCTGTGGTTGACCTGGCCGTTCGGCCCGGCCGGCGCGCTCGGCGGATTCGCGGCCACCGTCGTCGTCTGCATGATCTGGCGACTGATCGGTCAAGGTCTCAACCACACGCCGCAGAACTATTCGCGTGACATCGCCGCGGCCGTGTTCCTGGCGACGTGGGTGCCGCTGTTCGCGAGTTTCGGTGCCCTGCTGATCTATCCGGAAGACGGCGCCAACCGGGTGTTCTGTCTGATGCTCGGCGTGGTGTTCTCCGACATCGGTGGCTACGTGGCGGGGGTGCTGTTCGGCAGGCACACGATGGCGCCGGCGATCAGCCCGAAGAAGTCCTGGGAGGGACTGGCCGGATCGCTGCTGTTCGGCGGGACCGCCTCGGTGCTCGCGGTGGTCTATCTGCTGGACAAGCCGTGGTGGGCCGGTGTCGCGCTCGGGGTGATGCTGGTGATCACCGGCACACTCGGCGACCTGATCGAGTCCCAGTTCAAACGCGACCTCGGGATCAAGGACATGAGCAATCTGCTGCCGGGTCACGGCGGGATGATGGACCGGATGGACGGAATGCTGCCGTCAGCTGTCGCGACCTGGATCGTGCTGACGCTGCTGGCCTGACGCCGTGGCGCCGGGAGGAGCGCGCATTGAGCCAGCAGGCCAACGCGCCGAGCACCAACCCGACGCCGATGCCGATGTCGATGCGCTCGCCCAGCATGAAGTACGACATGACGCCCGCGACAGCAGGGATGACGCAGAACAGCATCGCGACCGACGACGCGCCGTGCAGGTTGATCGCCCGCACGTACAGCGACAGGCCGAGCGTGGCGTTGAGCAGGACGACGGCGGCCACGGCGAACCCCGCCCTGGTGGCGTCATGCACCTCGAACGGGGTGGTGAGCGTCAGCGCGAGCGCAGGCAGGAACGCGACGGCGTTCTGCACGGCGGAGGAAGCGCGAAAGTCGACGTCGGCGCAGAATCGCTGTTGGTACACCCCGCCGGCGGCCAGTCCGAACAGCGCGACGAGCAGGAGCAGCACCATCGGATCGACCCCGCGTTCAGCCACGAGCCGGTTAGCGCACGCGGCGAGCACCGCCGCCACGCCCAGCACCAGCGCGACGATCCGCCCGGCGTGCAGACGGTCGCGCAGGAACCCCGCGGCGAGCAGGGCGGTCACGACCGGGTTCATCGCGATGACCACCGCGCACAACACCGCCGGGGCGCCCCGCTGGATCGCGTAGTACAGCGCGCAGAACTGCACGGCCTGCATCAACAGAGCGGTGACGGCGACGTGCCCCAACGTGCGGCCGGTGGGGAAGCCCACCCTGAGGACGGCCGCCCACGCGCCGAGGATGAGCGACGCGAGCCCGAAGCGGATCGACAAGACGGCCATCGGTGTCATGGCGTGCACCGCGAGGTTGCCGATCGGATAGCCGAGGGCGAACGTCACGGTCACCGCCGATGCGGTGCGCAGCGGCATGCGGGTGGGCGTCATGGTGCCATGGTGGGCGGCGACGGGCGACGCGGTCCAACGATTATCGACGATCGAGACCGATCACGTCTCATGATCGGTTGGACCCTTGGCGCTGAAGTTCTGTTGCGGCGACGGGTTTTTTGATCGTCACTGCTGATCGGAGTACCTTGACCCTATGGCACAGGTGCTCGACATCGCACCGCTGCGCAGCGTCGTGGCGGTCGCCGACTGTGGCGGATTTCACCGCGCAGCGGCCGTCCTGCATCTCACGCAGTCGGCGGTCAGCCAGCACGTCCGCCGCGTCGAAGCGGTCGTCGGCGCGCCGATCGTCGAGCGTGCGGGGCGCGGTGTCGCCTTCACCGAGCTGGGTTACCGCGTGCTCGCCCACGCCCGCACCATCCTGGCCGCCCACGACGCCGCACTCACCGATCTGGGTGCCGCCGAAGAGCGGGTGCTGCTGATCGGCGCCACCGAACACGGCGCCGACGTGTTGCTGCCCGGGTTGACGGCGGCGCTGGGGGAGCGGCTGCCCGGCTGGCGCCTGCGGTTCCGGCTCGATCGCAACGTCATGCTCGCCGACGCCATCGAACACGGCGCGGTCGATCTCGCGGTGATGCTCGACGGTTCCGGCCTGGACCCCGCGAACGCGGCGGGGATGGTGCCGTTGAAGTGGATCTCGGCGCGCACCTTCGCGGGATCGGCCACCGACCCGCTGGCGGTCGTGATGTATTCCGAACCGTGCACGCTGCGTGAGCCGACCTTCGTCGCGCTCGACCGCATCGGGGTGCCGTATTTCATCGCCGCCGAGAGTTCGGACCTGTCCGGTCTGCTGGCGGCCGTGCGATCCGGGCTCGGGGTGGCGCTGCTGCCGGTGATCGGGCGGTTGGCCGACGGCCTGTGCCTCGCCGAGGGGCTGGCACCCACCAGCCGCGCCTCGGTGTTCGTGCGGGGACGCCACGGCGTCGACCCGGACATCCTGGCCGCCGCCGAGCAGGCGGTGCGCGACGTACTGACCGAACAAGCCTGATACTGGACGGATCATGAAACAGAACCTGGTCTTCGAAGCACCGCGACGGGGAATGCCGCCGCGGCACTTCGCCGACCTCGACGCCGAAGGCCGCGCCGCCGCCGTCGCCGAACTCGGCATGCCGGCGTTCCGCGCGAAGCAGCTGGCCAATCAGTACTACGGCCGGCTCATCGCCGATCCGGAGTCGATGACCGACCTGCCCGCCGCTGTGCGCGCCACGATGGCGCAGGCGCTGTTCCCCGATCTGCTGTCGGTGGTGCGCGCCGTCGAGTGCGACGCGGGGGAGACGCGAAAGACGTTGTGGCGCGCCAAGGATGGCGCGACGTTCGAGTCCGTGCTCATGCGCTACGCGGACCGCAACACCGTCTGTATCTCCTCACAGGCGGGCTGCGGCATGGCATGTCCGTTCTGTGCGACCGGGCAGGGCGGGTTGATGCGCAACCTGTCGGCCGCCGAGATCCTCGAGCAGGTGCGCTCGGCAGCGGCCGAACTGCGCGACCGCGACGGGGAAGGGACCGCACGCTCCGGCGGGCAGGAACGAAGTGACGCGGGGAATCAGCACGGCGGACGCCTGTCGAACATCGTGTTCATGGGGATGGGCGAACCGCTGGCCAACTACAACCGGGTGATCGCCGCGGTGCGGCGCATCGTCGCGCCGTCGCCCAACGGGTTCGGCATCTCGGCACGGTCGGTGACGGTGTCGACGGTCGGCCTCGCGCCGGCGATCCGCAAACTCGCCGACGAACGGCTCAACGTCACACTCGCGTTGTCGCTGCACGCCCCGGACGACGAACTGCGGGACACGCTGGTCCCGGTGAACAACCGCTGGAAGGTCAGCGAAGCACTCGAGGCCGCGCGGTACTACGCGGATGTCACCGGACGCCGGGTGTCGATCGAGTACGCACTGATCCGCGACGTCAACGATCAGCCCTGGCGTGCCGATCTGCTCGGCAAGCGCCTCCACGGCGCGCTCGGCCCGCTCGTCCACGTCAACCTGATCCCGCTCAACCCCACGCCGGGAAGTCAGTGGGATGCGAGCCCCAAGCCCGTCGAGCGCGAGTTCGTCCGGCGCGTCCGCGAGCGTGGTGTCTCCTGCACGGTGCGTGACACCCGCGGCCGCGAGATCGCCGCGGCCTGTGGGCAATTGGCCGCCGAAGGTTGATCCGCCTCCCCCGAGACTGCTGGGAGATCACGCTCGGCGGGGTTTTGGTGATCTGGCCGCAGTTTCGGCGGCGGTGTCGTCAGCCGGTGCGCGCGGGCGCGTTGGTGAACCAGATGTTCTCTTCGCGCAGGTGTCTGCTGCGCCAGCCGTGGGGGGTGCGCACCAGTTCGTGGTGGTAGTAGCCGCCGCAGGAGCTGATGTCGGGCATGCCGGGCAGTTGCATGGGGTTGTAGAACATGGCCCGCACCCGAGCGCCGTCATCGGAGCGCTCGAGGATTTCGATGTTGGTGATGTAGTGCATGCTCCACGGGAGCACCCCGAAGTTGGCGGCGAACCAGTCGACGACCTCGTCGCGGCCACCGGCGATGGCGCCGGCCGAGGAGTAATCGATGTGGGCGTCGTCGGTGAACACCGACCGGTAGAGCTCCCAGTCCTTGGTGTCCACGGCGCGGGCGTACCGGCAGAGCAGCGCGGCGATCTCGGCCGAATCGCTCATCATCTGTGGTTCGCTCGCACGCTCGCTCACTCGGGCATACCGATGGTCTTGGCCTCCAGGTACTCCTTGTAGCCCTCGTCACCGTTGCGGTAGCCCAGCCCGGACTGTTTGGTGCCGCCGAACGGGCTGGTGATGCCGAAGTGGCTCTTGCCGTTGATCGTCACATTGCCGGTGCGCATCCGGCACGCGACGGCGAACGCCCGGTCGACGTCGCCGCCGGACACCTCACCGGACAGGCCGTAGATGGTGTTGTTGGCGATCGCGACGGCGTCGTCGTCGGTGTCATAGGGGGTGACGGTCAGCACCGGACCGAAGATCTCTTCCTGGGCCACTGGGGAATCGGGGTCGACGTCGGCGAGCAGGGTGGGTTGGGTGTAGTAGCCGACCGGCAGATTCTCGGGGATCCCGCCGCCGGTGACCAGGCGGGCTCCGGAGTCGATACCCGAGCGGATCAGACCCAGCACCTTCTGGCGCTGTGTCTGGCTGATCTGTGGGCCCTGCATGATTCCCGGCGTCCACGGGTCGCCGACCGGGAACCCCTCCATCATGGCCTTGAGGATCTCCACACCTTCGTCGTAACGGCTGCGCGGCAACAGGATCCGCGACGGCAGGATGCAGGACTGGCCGCTCATGACGCACGCCATCATCGCCGCCAACGGCAACGCGGAATTGAAGTCAGCGTCATCGAGGACGATGTGGGCGGATTTGCCGCCGAGTTCGAGCAGCGTCTTCTTCACCGTCGGCGCACCCGCGGCCAGAATCGCCCGCCCGGTCGCGGTGGACCCGGTGAAGGTGATCATGTCGACCCGCGGATCAGCGCTCAACGCCGCTCCCACCTCGTTGGCATTCGACACCACCACGTTGAACACCCCCGCCGGGATGTCGGTCTCCTCGGCCACGATGCGGCCGTATTCGCTGCCCGACCACGGCGTCAGCTGGGCGGGTTTGAGGACCACGGTGTTACCGGCCATCAGCGCCGGCACCGTCTCGGCGATGTTGAGGTAGAACGGCACATTCCACGGGGTGATCGCCCCGACGACGCCGACCGCTTCGTAGTGGATCTTGCGCCGCGCCGGCCCGAGCTGGGTGGGGTGCACACCCGTGTCGACCAGGTAGTCGAAGTTCTTCCCATGCTCGGCCCAGTGTTCGACCTCCTCGATGGGGCTCTCGATCTGGCTGCCGCTCACGGTCACCGGGCAGCCGACCTCGGTGATCAGGATGCGACGCAGACGTTCCTTGTTCCGCTCCAGCGCCTCATGCAACTGGGTCAGGCAGTGGTAGCGGAAGTCGAGGTCGCGCGACCAGTCCGTCTCGTCGAACGCGCGGCGCGCGGCGGCCACCGCGCGGGCCATGTCCTCGACGGTGCCGTCGGTGGCCTGCCCGGCCACCTCCTCGTTGGCCGGATGGATCACATCGAACATGGCTCCGCTGCTCGTCAGCTGTAGTTCGCCGTCGATCAGCATCCGTTCGTCACCGGCCAGCACGCCGGATTCGGTCTCCACAGTCGTCATGGGCCTAGCGTTACAAACAACGCCCGAAACGTCAGCAGAATGACGGAAATATCGTTCTCCTAATCCGGTGGGACAGTTCTCCTAATGTGTTCCCCACGTCAGCGTCGCCGGCCGAACAGCGGGTGCTGCCAATCGGGTTGCCTCCCACGGCAGTGCCCTGCGTGCATCGCGGATCCGGGTCGAGCTGGCCGCCATCGTGCGCCGCGGCGGAGGCGGTCGACACCGATTTCTGACGTCGTCGGCGATTCGGTCCGCAATGCTGGGCGACCGCTTAGCATCGCGGCAATGTCACAGACGACGACGCGTCCCGGCATCTGCCGGATCTGCTCAGCGCACTGCGGTGTGCTGGCGACGGTCACCGACGGCACGCTCACGAAGGTCACCGGTGACCCCGACAACCCGATGTTCAAGGGATACACCTGCGCCAAGGGCCGAGCGCTCCCCGACATCCACAACAACCCCCGCCGCCTGTTGCACAGTCAGAAACGTGGAGCCGACGGCTCGTACACGGCGATCGAGGCCGGCCGCGCGATGGACGAGATCGCGACGAAGCTGCAGAGTCTGATCGACACCCACGGGCCACGATCGGTGGCCCTGTACCTCGGCACGAACGGGCTGCCCTATCCCGCGTCGGCGTTGATGGCGAACGCGTTCATCAGGGCGATCGAATCGCCGATGTTCTTCACCGCCAACACGATCGACCAGCCGGGCAAGCAGATCGCGCTGGCCGCACACGGGCATTGGCTCGGCGGTGACATCGACTTCCACGAGGCCGACAGCTGGATGCTGATCGGCACCAACCCGCTGGTGTCCAAGGCGATCGGTATCCCGGGCCAGAATCCCGGGCAGGGCCTGCGCGCGGCGATCAGCCGGGGCATGCAACTCATCGTGATCGACCCGCGCCGCTCGCAGACGGCGGCACGCGCGGCGATCCACATCCAGCCGCGGCCCGGCGAGGACGTCACGATCGTCGCGGGCATGATCAACCTGATCATCCGCGAAAAGCTGTGTGACTGGGCATTTCTCGACGAGAATGTCGAGGGTTTCGACGCCCTGGCCGAGGCGGTTTCCGGTTTCACCCCGGAGTACGTGGCGCAACGGGCCGACATCCCGGTGCAGCAGTTGGTCGACGCGGCGCGACTGTTCGCGACGCACGGGACCCGCCCGGGCATGGTGAACGCGGGCACCGGGGCCAACTTCGCAATGCACGGCAACCTGCTCGAATACCTGTGCCTGTGTCTGACCACCATCTGCGGCCGGTGGCAACGTGCCGGGGAGCGGGTGGTGCGGCCCAACACTCTGATGCCGGCGTTCACGGCCAAGGCGCAGCCTCATCCGCCGTACGAGGGTTGGGGGTACGGCGAGCGGCTGCGGGTGCGGGGTCTGACGGACACGGTCAGCGGGATGCCGACGGCGGCGCTGGCCGACGAGATCCTGTTACCGGGCGAGGGGCAGGTGAAGGCATTGATCTGCATCGGCGGCAACCCGATGGCGGCCTGGCCCGACCAGCGAAAGACGCTACGCGCACTGCAGAGCCTCGACCTGCTTGTCACCCTGGACACCGAGATGTCGCTGACGTCGCGGCTGGCCGACTACGTGATCGCGCCGATGATGCAGATGGAGACGCCGGCGATGACGATGGGCAGTGAGCTGATCAAGTACTACGCGAGCGGCACCGGGATCCCCGCCGCCTATGCGCAGTACGCGCCCCGCCTCCTCGAGCCGCCCCCCGGTTCCGATCTGACCGAGGAGTGGCAGTTCTTCCTCGGGCTAGCTGGGCGAATGGGCTTGGACCTGTGGTTCGTGAATTTCTTCGGCGGGGGCGGCGGCAGGTTCATGGAGTCCGCGCCGGTTGTGCTCAACATGAACGGCGACACCGACCTCACCACCGAGGAACTGTTCGCGCAGATGTGTTCGACGTCGCGCATCCCGTTCGACGAGGTGGCAAGCCATCCGCACGGAAAGATCTTCGACGTCGACGCGGTGGTCGCCCCGCGGGATCCCGACTGCACGGCCAGGCTCGACGTCGGCAACGGGTATCTGCTGACCGAGCTGGCTCAATTCGTGGCCGAGGACTTCGCCTCGGCGAGAACCGAATCCGGCTTCCCGTTCCGGCTGATCCCGCGGCGGCACAACAACTTCATGAACTCGTCGGGCACCAATCTGGCGACGCTGAACCGCGGCAGGCCCTACAACCCGGTGTACATGCATCCCGACGCGATGGCAGCGCTCGGCCTGCCGGACGGATCGCTGGTCACGGTCACCTCACCGCACGACAGCATCCCGAGCGTGGTCGAGGGCGACGACAGCCTGCGCCGTGACGTGGTCGCCATGCACCACGCGTTCGGTGGCCTGCCGGCCGAAGACGACGAGGTCCGTGAGCGGGGCAGCAACGTCGGCCGCCTCGTCCCGACCGACGTGGACTACGACCCGATCACCGGGATGCCGCGGCAAGGCAACATCCCGGTCCGGGTGACCGCGCGGAGCTGACAGTCGCTGTCGCTGGCCACGCGGTTTCACAACCGGAAGCCTTCACACCTGGTCCTGGTTCTTGATACCGACCGCGTGACGCAACTGGGCGAGGAATTCGTCGCCGTCGTCGCTGCGCACGATGTAGTGGCACACCGCGACGCGGATGGCGGTGGCCGCCTTGACTCCGGCGTTGGGGCCGGACAGGAGTTTCTCCAGTCGGGCCCGCATGAGCGGGATGATCCGGGACAGCTGCGCGATGACCACTTCGGGTTCGATGTCGACCAGTCGGACACCTGAGTAGGACTGCTGGTAGGACACGATGAAACGCAAAGCGGCGTCGAGCTTTTCGGTTCCCCGCAACCCCTGGGTCGCTTTGCTGATGCCCTGATCGAACGTCATCCGCTCGTACCGTCCGAAGGCGTCGAGGAGTTCCTGTTTGGAGGCGAACCAGCGGTAGAGGGTAGGCCGGGACACGCCTGCCTGCAGCGCGACCTCCGACAGGCTCAGCTTCGTCTGGCCGCTACGCCCGAGCACCTCGGCGGTGGCCGCCAGGATGCGGTGTTGGGTCGACGAATCGTCGAATCCGGCAGCGTCGCGCCGGGCGGTCAGTGGTTCGTTCACATCCAGGGCCTCAAGTGACGGGGTGTTTCACAAATGGTAGAGCCTGTAACGCCACGTCGGGCAATCCGCACCGCCGGCGCCGGGAATCACAGCGATTTCTTCAGCAGTGCGACGGTGTCGAGCTCCTGCAGGGCCGCGACGCCCCGGCGCAATCCCTCGCACGCGATGTCGTCGTTCTGCATGCCGCCCATCCCGGCTGTGATGAGGGCGGCGACATAGGCGTAGAGCGCCCCCTGACGGTAACGGTGCCAGAGGACGTCGCGGTCGAGGTCGGGTCCGCCACCGGCGGCGAGCGCATGGCGGTAGACGTCGAGCAGGTCACGCTGGGACTCCTGCCGGTCCTCGGGCGTCATGCTGGTGACCACCGTGTAGGCCAACTCGCGACTGGGATGGCCGCGGCGCACGACCTGCCAGTCGAGCAGTCCGGCGGTGCCGTTGCGGAAGTAGACGTTTCCGGGGTGCGCGTCGCCGTGCATGATCGTGTGCGGCGGCCTGTCGATCAATTGTGCTGCCGCACGGTAGTTCTCGTCGATGAAGCTGCCCACCTGGACCGGGATGTCGCTGCGTTCGGCCATCCGGCGGGCCGAGGTCTTCAGCAGCCTGCCGGTGAGCATCGACGTGTGGTCGGCCGACGGGGAGTACACCCAGTCCAGGGGTCCCTTCTGTCCGGGTGCCGACAGCCGCCCCCAGAACGTGGCGTGCAGGAGCGCCAGGGCTTCGAGGACGAGGGCCGCCTCATCGCGGCCCAACGGGTGAAGGATGTCGGGGAATCGACATTCGTCGGCCGGCAGGTCTTCCAGTATCACCACGTAGCGACCTGTGACGGGGTCGAACGCCGAGCCGTACACCTCGGGCGCGGCGGTCAGCTCGGGGCGCAGCTGCCGGTAGAAGCGCACTTCGGTGTCACCGAGTCGACCGAGTTCACCCATCAGCCGCGTCGCGGCCGTCTGGGCGGGGAGTTTGACGAACACCGTCTCGGGCACGTTCTCACCGGTGAGCGCCAACCGGATTCGTGACGATGTGCCGGCGTCGCCGCCGATCACCGACACCGAGGTCACCGGCAGATTCGTCAGACGTGCCACCGTCCGCACGTCGAGGTCGGCCGCGGTGCGGGGGAACGGCCGCATCCCGCGGACGACGGCGTCGGTCGCCACCCGTTGCACGCCGCGGCCCAGGTGGGCGGCCAAGCCGACAATGGGCGAAATGCCGGACATCTTCGTCACCGTTGCGAGCCTCCTCGGCCACCATCATGGGGGGTTACAAATAAGCTTCAGACTGTAAACCAGTTTCGTTCGCACTTCAAAGAGGAGGGCCATGTCCGGTCCGTTGGACGGCATCCGGGTCGTCGAACTGGGCGTATGGGGCGTATGGGTCGCCGCGCTCGGGGGGATGCTCGGGATCGATGACGAGAATCCGCCGTTCGAGATGGACAACCGGTCCAAACGCAGTGTGGTGGTGGACCTCACCTCCGACCGGAGGTGGGGGACCGCACGCGACTCCTCGGCACCGCAGACGTTTTGGTGACGAACGTGCGCCCGGCCGCACGACGCCGCCTCGGGCTGGACTTCAAGGCGGTCGCCGCCGGGACTCCCCGCCTGGTCTACGGGCTGATCACCGGCTACGGCACGACCGGTGTTGCCCGCGCATTCCTCGTTACACGCTCCAATAGGTCATTCACTGTTCGGAAACAGTCAGGCAACACACGCTGTCTAGCCTTCTGTTTGTCACAGTTCTCGTGACCATTCTTGATCAACCGAGCTCAATCTGGAGATCCTGGCACTGGCGCCTCAGGAGCTTCTTTTTACCGGACGAATTCCCCACCGCCCGAGCTGATCTCATGTCAAAGGGACACGAACTATGAGCTTCGACTACAACAGACTGGCCGCCACCTGCGCAGTGGAATCCCCCGGACACGCCATAACGCTGCCGCCAGAGGCCTACGGCAGTGACGAACTCTACGCAGCAGAAGTGGACAAGATCTTCAAACGCGGATGGATTCCGGTGTGCCGCGTGGAACAACTCGAGGGACCGGGCAGCTACTACAGCATCGATATCCTGGGCACCCCGCTGGTGGTTACCCGAGACCGCACGAACGACATCCGGGTACTTTCGCGTAACTGCACCCACCGCTGGATGGAGATCTGCAGCGGCGCAGGGCAAGCTAATGTGCTGCAGTGCCCGTATCACCTATGGTCGTTCGGCCTGGACGGACACCTCGCCGGAGCGCCGGAGATGAAGAACTCCCCGGGCTTCGACCGAAAAGACTGGGGTCTCAAAGCGTTCCGTCATGACGTGTGGAAAGGATTCGTCTTCGTCAATTTCGACGGCCAGGCGACACCGGTCGCCGAGCAGTTCGCGGGACTGGAACCGCTCGTCGATCCGTACGATTTCGAGAACTACCAGATCGTCGAGACCACTGACTGGGGGGTGTGCGACTGGGATTGGAAGATCATGGTGGACAACTTCATGGAGTGTTACCACCACATGGGGCCGCACCGCGGCAGTCTGGAAGACGAGTTCCCGGCCAAGCTCAGCTATACCGGCGATGTCGGACGGTACTTCACCACCATGTGGTCGCAGCAGGCCGAGGGATACCCTGCCGAGGTCCCGTTCCTGGCGCCCGGCGCACCGACACTGACCCCCGAGCACAGTCACAAATTGCTGATCTTCATCGCCTATCCGCTCTTGCAGATCTCGCTCGGTCCCGGGTTCATGTACTGGCTCAAGACGTTGCCGGTAGGCGCGGGCAGGGTCGAGATCCACTTGGACATCGCGATGTCTCCGGCGGCGCTCGCCGCACCAGACCTCGATGAGCGGCGCAGTCAGCTGGTGAAGTCGATCTGCGATATCCACCGTGAGGATCTCGACGTGTGCGCGGCGGTGCAGAAGGCCATCCGCTCCGGGGTGACGAGCACGGGTCGGCTGGCGCTTCTGGAGCGGCCACTGTGGGAGTTCTACCGCTACCTCGGCCGTGAGCTCGGAATCATCAGCACCGCAGCTGACCTCGCGTCGGCCGGCTGACGGGGCGAATATGACGACAACCGTCAACGGATAGGCCGGGCACTCGACCACCGGCGACCTCAGGTGAGGCCCGCGGCGTGGCGTAACTGCGCGAGGAACTCGTCACCGTCGTCGCTGCGCACCAGGTAGTGCGAAATCGCCACCCGCACAGCCGTCGACGCGGCGACCGCGGCATCAGGGCCGGGCATACCCCGCTGCAGCCGGTCACGCATGCGCGGCAGAATGTGGGAGAGGCGGGCGATGACCTGCGCGGGCTCGATGTCGACCATGCGCAGGCCCGGGTAGGACTGCTGGTATTCGGCGATGATGCGCAGCGCGGCATCCAGGCGCTCGGCGGCAGGCAGGTCCCCGGCGACCTCGGCGACGGCCCGCTCGTAGAGCGAGCGCTCCCAGACCACGAAGGCCGCCAGCAGGTCCTGCTTCGACGGAAACCAGCGGTAGAGGGTGGGGCGCGACACCCTGGCCTGCGCCGCGACCTGTGACAGGCTCAGTTTCGTCATCCCGTTGCGGCCGAGCACCTCCGCCGTGGCGGCCAGGATCCGCTCACGGGTCGGATTCTCCTCACTCGACACCGGGGTCACCGCCATAGCTTTACAAATTTTGTGGCGACTGTCACGCTGATCCGGTGACGTCCACATCAGCGACGGCCCGCGAGTACAGCTCGGTCGACATCACCTCGGCGTCGTTCTGGCAGCAACCGTTCGCACAACGCGACACGGTGTTCGCGCAGTTGCGCGCCGGTGACGGGCTCACGTGGCACCAGCCGCTGTCGTCTCTGTTCCCGATGGAGGAGGACGGCTTCTGGGCGCTCACCCGGCGCGCCGACATGGTGTTCGTCAGCCAGCACCCCGAACTGTTCACCTCCGCCCGGGGGGTCGCGCTTGACCCGATGCCGGCCGAAGTGCAGCGGTTCGCATCGTTCTTCCTCACGATGGACCCGCCCGAACACACCGTGTACCGGCGGCTGATCAGCTCTGCATTCACCCCGCGCAATGTCCGGCGCATCGAACAGCAGATCCACGACAACGCCGTCGCCGTGGTCGACGAGCTGGTCGGAGCGGGCGAAATCGATTTTGTGGCAGCATGTTCGGCGCGGCTGCCGATGCTGACCATCATGGAGATGCTGGGTGTGCCTGCGGCCGATCAACCCGCCGTGGCCAACGCCGCCGAGAAGCTGTTCTCGATGAGCGACGATGAGTACAGCACGCTCGAGGAGCGCGCCGCCGACACGGTCAACGAGATCATGCTGCTGTCGGCCACCGGCGTCGAACTGGCCAAGTTCCGGCGCAGCCACCCCGGTGACGATCTGATGACCAGCATCGTCAACGCCGAGGTCGACGGGAAACGACTGACCGACGAGGAGATCGGCGCCTTCCTCATCCTCCTCGCGTCCGCGGGTAACGACACCACGAAGCAGACGACGACGCACGCGATGCTCGCGCTCGCTGAGTATCCCGGCCAGCGGGAGTGGCTGACGGCCGACTTCGAGGGCCGGATCGGCACCGCGGTCGAGGAATTCATCCGGTGGTCAACGCCGGTACTGCAGTTCGCGCGGTTCGCCACCACCGACACGGAGATCAACGGTGCTCCGGTCAGCACCGGTGACAAGGTCGGGCTGTTCTACTGCTCGGCCAACCGCGACGAGGCGGTCTTCGGTGATCCGCATGCCTTCGACCTGAGCCGCTCCCCGAATCCGCATCTCGGTTTCGGCGGCGGCGGACCGCATTTCTGTCTGGGCAACCAGCTCGCGAAAGCCGAACTGCGTCACCTGTTCCGGGAACTCCTGACTCGGCTGAGCCACGTCGAGTTCGGCGAACCGGACCTGCTGCACAGCACGTTCGTGCACGGCATCAAACGGCTTCCTGCCGTCGTGCGGTGAGGGGATGATGCGGGTAGAAGTGGACCTCGCCACGTGCACCGGCCACGAGCGGATGCGCCAGGCGGTGCCCCAGTGTCCGGCCGCCGCACTACGATTGACCGATTGACTGCCGTTCAGCGGGGGTCGATGTCGTTGCGCAGGCGGTCGGCCGGATAGGTGGCCGCACCGGCGGCGCGAACCCGTTCGACGAGTGCGCGGTCTGACGTCGCGACGCGGATGGCGCCCGGATCCCGGGCCGCGCACACCAACCGGACGATCTCGTCGTCTGCCGAATTCGCCGCTGAAACGGGCGCATTGGTGACGGTGATCGTCTCGGAGGCCAGCGGCGGGGACAACGGCTTCTCGAAGACCACCGTCACATCGGCGCCTTCGGCGCGCGCCCAGCGCTCGAGATGTTCGACGAGACTCACCATGGCGCTCCGCCGGTCACGCCACCACCCGTCCGGGCGGGAGCCGATGACGTTCATCCCGTCGACGATCCACCGCACCCCGCCAGCGTAGGCGTTAACGGGTGGGTCGTGGCCGCACCAGGACCGACTGCTGTATCGCGCCGACCGGTCCGGCCTCGTCGAACAGCGTCCCGCTGGTCACGCCGATTCCGTCCGGCCCGTAGCTGGTTTCGGCCCGGATGCCGATCCAGTGACCGTCGGGGATCCGGTGCACGTGCACGACAAGGTCGGTATTGAGGAAGGTCCACCTGCGGATGTCGAGTTTCGCGCCGATGCCGTTGGCGTCGTCGGCCACCGTGAACAACCGCTCCAGCGGTGTCATCGTCTCACCCTTGACCAGGTCGACGGTCGGCGTGATCCACGATTCGCCGGGTCCGTCGTTGAGCGGTGTGGTGAGCCAGCGCCAGTCCAGGCTGTGGATGTAGTTGCGGTCCCAGTCCTTGGCCATGTCGCGGCTGCGGGCCTCCGACACCGGGCGCAGCGCAGGCGCGCTTGCGTGCACCACGCCGGCGGTGTCGCGCTGCTGCAGTCGCCATCCACTCGCCCGGGCCACCGGCCGTGGTGTGCCGTCGGGTCCTGGCGCCGACATCTGCGCGCTGACCAGTTCGATCTGGCTTCCGGCCCGCTCGCGCTGTGCGCTGACCCGCAGTTCGCCGTCGGCCGGGACCGGGCCCAGCAGATCGACCATCACGCGGCTCAAGCGGGTGTCCTCGCGTGGCTCACAGCGTTGCAGTGCGCGCACCAGGAGCGCCGACACCGGCGCGGCGTGCTGGATCGCGGCAGACCAGGTGCTGCGCACCAGATCGGTCGCGACGAACTTCTCGCCGTGAGAATCGCAGCCGACGAATTCGTAGTACGAATCCGACATCAGGGCAACCCTGCCCCGGGGATGTCGACGATCGTCGTGTCGATACGCGAAAGTCGCGTGCCGACAAGGCGTTCCGGATAGGCATCGGTGGTCGAGACGAGGAACAGGATGCGGCGTTCGGGTCCGCCCAGCGCGCAGGCGATGGCGGTGCGGTCACCGATGTCGATGCGATCGGTCACCGCGCCACCATCGGTCACCCGCTGGAACTCGTGGGCCAGCGTCATCGCGGTCCAGACCCCTCCGTCGGCGTCGATCGCGATACCGTCGGGCGGCCCGTCGAGCCCGTCGGCGAAGATCCGGCGGTCATGCAGGCCGCCGTCGGCGTCGAGGGTGAAAGCCGTGAGCCGCCGGCCGGTGGATTCGGCGACGATCAGCGTCGTCCGGTCCTCGGTGATCGCCATACCGTTGGGGAAGTCGAGTCCGTCGGCGACCACCGTTGCGGCGCCGTCGTCGCCGTGAGCGGGGTCGAGGCGGATGATCGTCCCGTTCTCCCGCGCCTGCGATCCGATGAACGCGCGACCTGCGTCGTCGACCACCATGTCACCGAGATTCGCGGTGACCAGGTCGCCGAGATCGGCGATGACCGCGATGCTGTCACCGTCGTAACGCAGCACCTGCCTGCGTTCGGTGGACGTGATGAGCAGCGATCCGTCCGGACGGAAACCCAGCCCCGAGGGCGCGTGGCCGGGTACCGCGACGGTGGTCACCGACCCGCTGAGGTCGACGGTGTGCACGGCCTCGCCCAGCATGTCGGAGAACCACAGCAGGCCTTCGAACCACCGGGGCCCCTCCCCGAAACAGAACCCCTCCGCAAGGATCGCGGGCGCCAGGAGCCCCGCTCCATCGGCCATTTCACGTGCCGTCACATCACACCTTTACAAAACACGTAACAAGTGTCACGCTCCCTAGGTGCCACTGTCAACCACCTGCGGCGTTGGCGCGCCATGAAGAAGTACTACAGCCACACGCTGCTCTACCTCCACGAGACGATCGCGTTGGGCTCGGGGCGCGCTGAGCAGTTCACCGAACGATTCAACGCCGACTATCACCCGATGATGGCCGACCTCGGGGCCCGGTTGTTCGCGATCTGGGAGAGCACCCCGTACAACGGGCACTGGCCCCAGGTCACGATCATCTGGGAGATCGACGCATTCGCCGACTACGCCCGCATCGGCAAGGCGCAGCGCCCGGGCGGCAGCCACGCCGACGCCGCGGTCGCGTGGTCGCGGTTCCTGGCGGAGACGGGCGCCACCGGCGAGGGACGGATCATGTACGCCGGACGCAGCAACCGCACACTCGCAGAACTGCAGGACGCGAAATTCGGTGCCGGCCTGGTGATCCAGGAGATCATGCAGACCAAACCGGGGCGCCAGGACGACTACATCCGCGAACTGGAGCGGCTCTACGTGCCGTGGTCGGAGCGCACCGGCAAGCGGTGGCTGGGATCGTTCGTCACGACGTTCCGGTTCAACGAGGTCATCCACTACTGGGCGCTCGACGGAGAGTGGGACTGTTTCGCCGAGCACTACCCGTCGTGGAAGGACAGCCCGCCGGCGGAGATCGTGACCTGGATGAGCGTGGCCCCCGCGCTGCGGGACGGCTGGGAGGACTCGATCCTGCAGGCGCTACCACCGTCCCCGCTGCAGTGACCGGCGTCGGGAAGGGCTCAGTGGTGCAACCGTTCTCCTACGATCCGTTCGACACGGCCGTGATGGCCGACCCGCTGCCGTTCTACCGCACCCTGCGCGACGAGCGCCCGCTCTACTACGTCGAGAAGTGGGATACCTACGCGCTCTCGCGGTTCGAAGACATCTGGCATGTCCTCGAGGTCAACGACGGGACCTTCGTCGCCTCGGAGGGCACCCTGCCGTCGACCGCCGTACTGGCCACCCACAACACCGGTCCGGTGCCCGATCCGCCGCTGTCGCCCATGCCGTTCCACGCCAACTTCGATGCCCCGATCTACACCGACGTGCGGCGCTGCACCTCGGGTCCGTTCCGCCCGAGGTCGGTGAGCGGGCTGACTGACCGGATCCGCGAGTTGGCCAACGAACGCCTCGATGAACTGCTGCCCCAGGGCCGGTTCGACCTCACCCAGGACTACGGCGGAATGGTCGCCGCATCGATGGTCTGCGAACTGATCGGGCTGCCAACCGAACTCGCCCCCGACGTACTTGCCACCGTGAACGCGGGCAGCCTGGCCCAGCCCGGCAGCGGCGTCGAGGTGGCGAACGCCCGGCCCGGCTACCTGGAGTACCTGATCCCGATCGTGGCGCGCCGGCGCGCCGATCCGTCCGCCGCGGGCACGGCGATCGTCGACTCGCTGCTCGCCTACCGCAAGCCCGACGGGACCCCGCTCAGCGATGCCGAGGCCGCCGTGCAGCTGCTCGGCGTGTTCATCGGCGGGACGGAGACGGTGCCCAAGATCGTGGCGCACGGACTGTGGGAACTCGGGCAGCGGCCCGCGCAGCTGGAGCAGGTACGGGCCGATCCGGCGGCCACCGTGCCTGTCGCCCGCGAAGAGATGATCCGGTACTGTGCACCGGCGCAGTGGTTCGCGCGAACGGTGCGCACGCCGTTCACCATTCACGGTACGACCGTCGAACCCGGCCAGCGCATCATCACCCTGCTGGCATCGGCCAACCGCGACGAGCGGGAGTACCCCGAACCGGACGAATTCATCTGGGACAGGCGAATCGAGCGGCTGCTGGCCTTCGGCCGCGGACAGCACTTCTGCCTCGGCGTCCATCTCGCACGCCTGGAGATCAGCATCATGGTGACCGAATGGCTCAGAAGGGTACCGGATTTCGCGGTCGACGCCGACCACGCCTCACGGCCCCCGTCGAGCTTCCAGTGGGGCTGGAACCGCGTTCCCGTCGACGTGGAGGTCTGACCGTGTGGGCGTATCGGCTGGTGGCGCCGTACACCTTCGAGAAGCTGCACCTGCCCGCGCCGTCTGGGGACGATCTCCGTGACGGACAGGTACTGCTGCGCTTCGGATCGGGCGGGATCTGCGGAAGCGATCTGCCGGGTTTCCGTGGCGCCAAGGGACGACTGCCCGGAGACACCGGCGTCAGCGCGGCCGAGATGACCGGATTCCCGATCCACGAGATCGCCGGTGAGGTCCTGGCGAGCCGGCACCCGGCGCACCAGCGGGGCGACCTCGTGGTCGGGTGGGCGTCGGGTTTCGACGGTCTGATGGAGTTCGTCGTCGCCGACGGTGAAGGGCTCGCCGCATACGATCCGGCGCTGCCACCGCATCAGGCCGTCGCGCTGCAACCGCTGGCGTGCGTGCTCTATGCGACCGAACAACTTCCCGACCTCACCGGCCGCCATGTCGCAGTCATCGGCCAGGGGTCGATCGGTCTGCTGTTCTCCCGTGTCGTGAAAGCCGCAGGTGCACAGCATGTGACAGGCATCGATCCGCTCGACCGCACCGTCGTGGGACCCGTGTTCGGCGTCGACACGGTGGTGCGCGCCACCAGCGACCGCTGGCTCAGCCACCTGGGCGCCGATCACCGGCCCGACGTGGTGATCGAAGCCGTCGGGCATCAGGTGGCGACCCTGAACCACGCGATCGAAGCGGCGGCGTTCGGCGGCACCGTCTTCTACTTCGGTGTCGCCGACGACGACACGTATCCGATCAGCATGCGGCTGATGCTGCGCAACAACCTCACCCTGAAATCCGGTGTGACCCTGCAGCGGCGGCGGATGCTCGCGCTCGCCGACGACTTCGCCCGCGAGCACCCCGACCTGCTGCCCGCATACGTGACCCACACGTTCGACGTCGACGACGTCCAGGCGGCGTTCGAACTGGCCTGCCGGCCGACGCCCGGCCGGGTCAAGATCGCGATCACCGGATGACCGCCCGCAGCAGGCTCCAGAGCGGCCTGGATTCGGGCGCAGCGCTCTTCGGCGGGTGGGTGGTGGGCCCGACAGTGCTGGGGCCCGAGGAGTTCGCGACCGCCGGCTACGACTACGTCGGCATCGACCTGCAGCACGGCTATCTCGACGACGCCGATGCGGCGTCGATGCTGCGCCGGTTGGAGCACATGCCGATCGCCACCATGGTGCGACTACCCACCGCGGACCCCGCGCCGATCGGCCGGGTGCTCGACGCCGGCGCCGACGCGGTGGTCATCGCGATGGTCGAGTCCGCGGACGAGGCGGCGGACGCCGTCGCCGCCACCCGGTATCCCCCCGCGGGCGTGCGCAGCTTCGGCCCGCTGCGGTCGAGTCTGGGGTACGTGCCGTCCGACCTGGAAGAGCGGGTGAGCGTGTTCGCGATGGTCGAGACCACCAGGGGAGTGTCGGCGTTGGCCTCCATCTGCGAGGTGCCGGGTCTGAGCGGCGTGTACGTCGGGCCCGCCGATCTGGCCATCTCGATGGGCTATGACCCCACATCGGCGTGGCGCAGGCAGGAGGTGCGCGACGTCATGGCCGACATCGCCCAGGCCGCGACCGCCGCCGGTCTGGTCGCAGGGGTGCACGCCGGCACCGGCGCACTCGGAAACGACGCCGCCCGCATGGGCTTTCGCGTGATCACCCTCGCCTCGGAGTCACAGGCGTTGCGGCGCGGCGCGGCCGCGCATCTGGCTGAGGCCAGGGCCGCCGAACCGCCGGAATCACACGCGACCGGGGGTTACCGGTGAAGCGGGTGGCGCTGGTCACGGGTGCGGCACGGGGGCAGGGTGCGGCGATCACGGCGCGGCTGCACGCCGACGGCTTCCTGGTGGCGGCGTGCGATGTGCTCATCGACGAATTGCACGACAGTGTGGCGCATTTCGGTGACGGCGTGACACCGATCGGTCTGGACGTCACATCGGCGCAGCAGTGGTCGGCCGCGGTCGCCGAAACCGTCGACCGGTTCGGGGCGCTCACCACGCTGGTGAACAACGCCGGCATCCTGCACCGAGCCGCGCTCGTCGACGAGACCCCGGCCGGCTTCGAAAGCAGCTGGCGGGTGAACTGTCTCGGGCCGTTCCTCGGCATTCAGGCGGTGGTCGCGCACCTGAGGGCGGCCGACGGCGCGGCGATCGTGAACACCTGCAGCACGGGTGCGATCCGGCCGTTCCCGCACCACGCGGCCTACGGGTCCTCGAAGTGGGCGCTGCGCGGTCTGACGCAGGTGGCCGCGGCTGAACTCGCCCCGTCCGGAATCCGGGTCAACGCCGTGTTCCCCGGTCCGGTCGAGACCCCGATGCTCGATCCGCAGACACAGGGCCGACTGGCAGCCAGGGCGACCCTGGGCCGCATCGGCAAACCGGTCGAGATCGCCGACGCCGTCGCGTTCCTGGTGTCGGAGCAGGCGGCGTTCATCACCGGTTCCGAACTCGTCGTCGACGGCGGCCAGACCCTGCAGATCGGATGAGTAGCGTGACGAGATCGTCGGTGCGAAAAACCCTGTCGGTCGGGGTCATCGGCGCCGGCCCGGGTGGGCTCGCGCTGGGAATCTTCCTGAAGAAGGCCGGCTTCGACGACTTCACCATCTTCGACCGCGAGGACGGCGTCGGCGGCACCTGGCGGATCAACACCTACCCGGGCCTGGCCTGCGACGTGAAATCGCACCTCTACTCGTACTCCTTCGACCTCAACGCCGGCTGGTCGCGGTTGTGGTCGGCGCAACCGGAGATCCTCGAGTACTTCGAGACGTGCGCGCGCCGTCACGACCTGGGCGCTCACCTGACGCTGCGCACCGAGATCGTCTCCGCCCGCTGGGACGGCGCCTCGCGCGACTGGGAACTGCGCACCGCCGGCGGGGACACCTACCGGTTCGACGTGGTCGTCTCCGCGGTGGGCATGTTCACCCGCCCGGTCATGCCGGATCTGGTGGAGGAGGGAGCGTTCACCGGGGTCGTGATGCACACCGCCCGGTGGGACCCCTCTGCGGATCTGGGCGGTGCTCGGGTGGCGGTTCTGGGCACGGGTTCGACAGCGGCGCAGCTGCTTCCGGAGGTGGCGAAGGTCGCCGCGAAGGTGTACTCCGTACAGCGGTCACCGACCTGGATCCTGCCCAAGCCGGATCGCCCGTACACCGATCGCGAGAAGTGGATGTTCGCCCACATCCCGCTGGCCAAGCGGGTCTACCGCACGAGGCTCTGGCTGCGCAGCGAGCGCAACATCTCGGTGATCGAGAACGGCAGCGACAAGACCCAGGAATTCACGAGCATCGCCACCCGGGCCCTGGAGGCGACGGTGCGCGACGACGCACTGCGGCACAAGCTGACACCCACGCATCCGCTCGGATGCAAGCGGTTGGTGTTCGCGACCGATTACCTGCAGGCGCTGAACCAGCCGCACGTCGAGGTCGTGTCGAGCGCCGCCCGGTCGCTACGGGCCCGGTCGCTGGTCACCGACGACGGTACGGAACTGGATGTCGACGTGGTGCTGTGCGCGACCGGCTACGCGGCGGCCGACTATCTCGGCCAGATCGACGTGGTCGGCGAAGACGGGGCCCTGCGCGACAAGTGGCGTGACGGCGCGTACGCCTATCTGGGGATGGCGGTGCCCGGGTTCCCGAACTTCTTCATGCTCTACGGGCCCAACACCAATGTCGGGTCCAACAGCGTGATCTTCATCCTCGAGGCGCAGGCCCACTACCTCGTGCGGGCCCTCGAGTACATGCGCCGCAGGCGCAAGTCCTACATCGCCGTGCGGCCGCAGACGATGGTGGAATTCATCGCCAAGATCGACGCCTGGATGGCGGGCACCGTGTGGACCACCCGGTGCAGCAACTACTTTCGGGCCCCCAACGGCCGCGTGGTCACCCAGTGGCCGCGCAGCGCCCGCGCCTTCTGGTCGATGACACGGCACTTCCGTGCCGCCGACTACACCTTCGATGCGCCGGCGCACCTCCCCACCATCGAGGTGCACACGCACACGATGGCAGACCGATGACCGCCTACCCGAGGAGTTCACCACGATGACCATGATCGCCAGTCCCCGCACCTCGCGCCGCATCCAAGGCGTCATGGGTGCGCTCATGTTGCTCGTCGGAGTCGTCGGCACGGTGACGCCGAAACGCCTGACCAATACGTCCGCATCGGGCGCGGTGGCCGAGCGTCACCATCTGACCCAGATGTACGCCATGCGCGAAGCCGCCCTGGGGGCCATCCTGCTCAGCGGTGGGGGCGCTCGGCCGGCGCTGGGAGCCACGGTGGGTCTCACCGCGGTGGAGGTGCTCACCGGTCTGCGCGCACCGGCCCTGGACCGGCAGGCCCGGATCACCACCGCGGTCACCGCGTCGATGTTCGGTGCGGCCGCGGCGTACGCGCTGACCGGCGCCGGACCGAAGAAGGGACGTTGAGGACCGTGGTGTGACGGAGTCCGGCACGGGGTCGCGGCTACACCCCGCATTGCGGCAGTTCGCCGCTGCCCGCACCGACCTGTCACCGGAGAACCTCGACGTCGTGCGCAGATCCCTCGACAGCCGGCGCCGTGAGAGCGCCGCGGCGCTCGACCCGGGGGGTGTCGAGATCTCGGACGAGACAGCAGAATTCGAGGGGAGATCGGTTGCCGTCCGCGTGTACCGCGGTCGCCCCTCGCCGGCACCCGCGGTGGTGTACTGCCACTCGGGCGCCTTCGTCCTGGGCAACCTGGACACCGATCACCTGCAGTGCGTGGAGTTCGCCAGGCGTGCGGAGTGCACCGTGATCTCGGTCGGCTACCGGTTGGCGCCCGAACACCCACATCCGGCGGCCGTCGACGATGCGCTGACCGCGCTGCGCTGGGCGGTCGCGAAATCGGTTGAGCTGCAATTAAATTCGTCGCGTATCGCGGTCGCGGGCAACAGCGCGGGCGGAGCGTTGGCCGCTCTGCTGGCGCAGGCGGCCGCGGCGAGGTCGGCGCCACCCGTGGTGTTTCAGCTACTCCATCAACCGGTCCTCGACGACCGGTCCACTCCCTCGCAGCGGGAGTTCACCAACACCCCGGGCTTCGACGGCCCTGCCGTCGAGCAGATGTGGCGGTACTACCTCCCTGGCGCTCACCCCACCGAACCGGCCCGTTCCACCGCACCGGCGCGCCGCGCCGACGTGACCGGGTTGCCGCCCACATTCATCAGCTGCTCCGAACTCGACCCGCTGCGTGACGAAGCGCTCGACTACGCGCGGCGACTGCTCGGCGCCGGGGTGGCGACGGAACTGCACGTGTTCCCCGGCACCTGCCACGGGTTCGACTCTCTGCTGCCGGATTGGGAGGTCAGCAGGCAGCTGTTCGCGCTGCAGTCGGCGGCCTTGCGGCGGGCACTGCACGACTGAGTGGTGGTCAGGCGGTGACGCGCTGCGCGTCGAGTTCGCGGGCGACCGCGGCATGGTAGCGATCGATGTTCGCGGGATTGGTGACGAAGTCGTAGATCGCCTCGGGCGCATAGGCGAACGCGGTGTCCGAACTGGTCGTGACGATGCCCAACGGCCTGCCTTCCTGCGTGGCGCCCGACTCCGGCGCGACATCCCCACCTTTACAGACCGTGGCAGCAATGTCACGCTCATCGGATGGACTTCTCCGTCGTCGACCTGTCCGAGGAGGATCGGGTCTTCCAGCACGAACTCCGGGAATTCCTGCGCACGGTGGTGACCGAGGAGGTGATCGCGCGCGACCGGGAGACCGGCGAGAACTTCGATGAGCGTGTGCACGTGGCGCTCGGCGATGCGGGTTACCTCGCCGCCGACTACCGCCGCGCGGCCGACGGCGGATTCTCCGCGGTGCGCCGGCGCATCTGGGACCTCGAGATCGGCCGGGCGCACACCCCATGGTTCCACTGGGGGACCACGGCGATGGTCGCTCACACGGTCGAACACTTCGCCTCGCCGGACCTCGTCGACGACGTGCTGCCCGGTGTCATGTCCGGTCGGCTGCGCCTGTGCCTGGGCTACACCGAACCCGAAGGCGGATCCGACGTGGCGACGTGCAAGACCAGGGCGGTGCGGGAAGCGGATGGATCGACTTGGATTATCAATGGCTCCAAGATGTTCACCTCGAACGCCCAGAACGCGCACTACGTCTTCCTGATCACCAACACCGATCCGGCGGCGCCGAAACACAAGAGCCTCACCATGTTCCTGGTGCCGCTCGATGCGCCGGGAGTCGAGATCCAACCGCTGCGCACCATCGACGGCGACCGCACGAACATCACGTACTACAGCGACGTCCGGATCAGCGATCGCTACCGCGTCGGTGACGTCAACGCCGGATGGTCGGTGCTTCGCGGGGCTCTCGACGCCGAACACGGCACCGGTGAACGCGCCGACGACGGTCTGCAGAAGATCGCGGTCATGACCGAACACATCACGGTGATGGCCGACGCGGTGGACCGCATCGCGGCGATCGTCGCCACGCCGGATGCCGCCGGCCGCAGGCGCATCGACGACGGTTCGGTGGCATACCGGCTGGGCCACGGCATCGCGCGGATGGAGGCGGCGATGAGCACACCGGGGATGTTCGGGCGCGTGGCGATCGCCCAGACGATGCGTGAAGTCTCGCCGGACCTGATGGACATCCTCGGCGCGGCCGCGGCACTACCCATCGGCACGGTCGGCGCGGCCGACGACGGGGGAGCGGAGTACGTGTTCCGTCTCGCCGGGCCGACCGGCATCTACGGCGGAACGCTCGAGGTGTTCCGCAACATGATCGCGCAACACGCACTGGGTCTCGGCCGGCCCGACTACTCGCCGCCGCGCTGACCTCACAGGCGTGCGAGGACCTGCCCGGCGAGCAGGTCGAGGGTCTGATCGGAGGCCCGGTCGTGGGTGAACAGCACCACCTGCCGGAATCCGATGTTCGCGAGCTCGTGCAGCCGGTCGACGATCGCAGGTGCGGTGCCGACCAGACCTCCGTCGGCGAGCCCGAATCCTGGCCCGCCGAAACGCTTCTCGGCCAATCGGCGCACGTCGGGCAGCGACGCGTCGTCCGGGGCGAGTGCCATCACCGCCTCGACCGACATCACGATCGTGTCGGGATCGCGGCCCACGTCGGCGCAGATGCCGCGCAACACCTCGACCTTGTGCCGCAGATCGGCCAGCGCATAGGTCGGCACGTTCCATACGTCGGCGTACCGCGCGACCAACGGCAACGTGTACCGCTCCCCGACCCCGCCCACGACGATCGGCGGCCGGGTGCCGTCCTGCGGTCGCGGGGTGATCGGCACGTCGTGCACGCGGTAGTGCCTGCCCGCCATGTCGACCCGCCCGGTGGTGAACGCCTGCGTGAGGATCTCCAGTGTCTCGGCCAGGCGCTCGGACCGTTCGGCGAACGAACCCCAGTCCAGGCCCGCGCGCCGGTGCTCGTCCTCGATGGACCCGCTGCCGATCCCGAACTGCAGCCTCCCGCCGGCGATGTGGTCGAGGGTGGTCGCCATCTTGGCCAGCACCGCCGGATGCCGGAACTGGTTGCACAACACCATGTGTCCCACCCGCAGCCGCTCGGTGCCGCACAGCAGCGCCGTCGCCAGGGTCCAGGCCTCCATCGACGGGTAGTCCGGCGCGCCGGGTCCGTAGAGGTGGTCGTAGAGCCACAGGGATCCGATGCCGAGCGCTTCACAGCGGGTGGCCCGGTGCAGCATGTCCGGATAGGTGAACCCGATCTGCGGTACGTAGACGCCGACGTCGAGATCCACCATGTGGCCGCTCCCACCTCGGCGAAAGTGGGCTTCGCCGTCGCGGAGAATCGTATTCTCATCGACGGGCCCGGCACAACGAGGGCGGCGTCGCACGCAGAAGCGAGGAACGCGGTATGCATTTCACCATCACCCACCCGATGCACACCCATCCGTACAACCCGGAACTGGTGACCGGCGACGGGGTGGCGGCGGTTGCGGTGGCGGCAGAGGCGGCCGGCTTCTCCGGCTTCGGCTTCACCGACCATCCGGCGCCCACGCAGCGCTGGCTCGACGCCGGAGGCCACGACGCGCTCGATCCCTTCGTCGCGATGAGCTTCGCGGCGGCGCACACCAGCACCCTGCGGCTGATCCCGAACATCGTGGTGCTGCCGTACCGCAACCCGTTCGTGGTGGCCAAATCCGGTGCGACACTGGATCTGCTCTCCGGTGGACGGTTCACCCTCGCCGTGGGGGTGGGCTATCTCAAACGCGAATTCGCCGCACTCGGTGTCGACTACGACGAACGCGCCGACCTCTTCACCGAGGCGCTGTCGGTGATCCGCGCGGTGTGGACCTCTGACGAGGTGTCGTTCGAGGGCCGGCATTTCACCGCCGGCGGCATCACCGCCCATCCGCGTCCCCTCAGCAACCCCCACCCACCGATCTGGATCGGAGGGAACACCGCCGCCGCCCGCGCCCGCGTCGTGACCTTCGGAGACGGGTGGTGTCCTTCCCGGCGCCCGCCATGCTGGCGCAGACCGCCCGCACCGCCCCACTCGACTCGGTGCACCGGCTCGGCGAGGCGATCGAGGATCTTCGCCGCCGGTGCGATGCGCAGGCCCGCGATCCCGCCACGGTCGATGTCACGTTCACCAACCTCGGCGGCGGTGATCCCGGCAGTGACGACTTCGACGCCGACCGCTACCTCGAGGGAGTCGCCGCACTCGAGCGGCTCGGCGTCACGTGGATCCAGGTCACGATTCCCGGTGACACTCTCGCCCACGCGCGGGAGACCATCGAGCGGTTCGGCACGCTGGTCGCCAAGAACTGCTGAGCGACGTCACGTCTCACACCCGCAATCCGCGCCCACCGCCGCCGCGGGCAGTTCGGCGAGTACCTCGGCGCGGGCCGGGTCGAAGCTGAGAAAGCCTGCGATGGCCCGGGATTCGGGCAGGGGATCCGGATACGACCAGGCGACGTCGTCGGTGACGGCATCGTCGGTGACCGCCGACCAGTACGTCGCCCACCCCTTGTAGTTGCAGTAGCTGGTGGTCGCGCTCGGGCGGAGCAGGTCGACGCGGACATGCGCCGGGTCGACGTAGAGCACCGGGGCCAGTGCCGTCTCGAACACCACGACCGTGCGCGTCGTATCGACCAGCACGGTGCCCGCGACGGTGACGCGCAGCCCGCGGTCGGTCGGCCGGCAGTCCACCCGGTGATACGGATTCGGGGGATAGTGCACCAGCTCGCGGCCCTCCTCGAACCACGTGTCCACCGCATCCCACGGCACGTGCACGTATCCGGGCGCCTCGGCCACCGGGGTGCCGCGCAGATCGCCGACGGCGTCAGGCCGGAAGGCGTAGCGCAGCGGGTGGCCGCGTCGGTGCACCATGACCACGTCCTCGGTGTCGATGACGGTGCGCCCGGCCTGCACCGCCACGACGCGGCGGGGGTGCGGTTCGGCGAACACCGCGCCGTCCGCGAGCGCAGGCGTGAACCAGCCGGCGGGGTCGGCGCTGAGCGGACCACGTCCGGCGGTCAGTGTCATGTGCGCTCCTGGTGGTCGATGGGTGACAAAATACCGCCTGACTGTCACGCACTCGGGTGCCGGGCCGGTGCCGTCCGAGGCGGCCCGCCGGGGGACGTGTCACAGTGTGTGGAACACACGAGCCGGGGGCGCAGGGTGGGTGACGACGACGGACGGGGTGAAGTGTGAAGCGACTCAACGGTGTCGATGCGTTGATGCTCTACAGCGAGACACCGGAGATCCACATGCACACGTTGAAGGTCGGCGTGCTCGACATCTCCGATATCGCGGGCGGTTACAGCCGTGAGCTCGTCCGCAGCGTGGCCGCACCGCGGCTGTTGGCGCTGCCTCCGCTGCGGCGCCAACTCGTCGAGATCCCCGGGGGCATGCACCATCCGATGTGGGCGCAGAACGCGACCATCGACTTCGACTACCACCTGCGCCACCTCGAGGTACCCGCTCCGGGCGGGCGGCGTGAACTCGACGAACTGATCGGGCGGATCGCGAGCACCCCACTCGACCGGTCGAAACCATTGTGGGAGATGTACATCGTCGAAGGACTGGTGGGCGACCGCATCGCGATCGTGCACAAGGTGCACCACGTCCTGGCCGACGGCGTGGCGTCGGCGAACCAGATGTCGCGGGCCATCTCGCCGCAGGGACCGGTCGCGGACGGGAACGACCCGTCCGTGCACCCAGGGCAGACTCCCGTCCAACTGCTGCGCGCGGCGGGCGGCGACCACTTCCGGCAGATCCGTCGACTGCCCGCTCTGCTGCGCGACACCGCGGCCGGGGTGTCCCAGGTGTACCGCAGGGGCAGGGAGCGCGGCGCCCATCCCGACCTGGCCCGCAACTTCGCGCCGCCGCGCTCGTTCCTCAACCATGTCGTCAGCCCGGTGCGCCGCTTCGCCACTGCGCCCCTGGCGCTTGCCGACGCCAAACTCGTCGCCCGCACCCTCGGCGTCACCCTCAACGACATCGTGCTGGCCACCGCGGCCGGCGCGCTGCGCGAACTGCTGCTGCGGTACGACGGCCGCGCCGACGCACCGCTCATCGCGGGAGTGCCGATCGCCTTCAACACTTCGCCAGAGCGGTTGTCGGGCAACGAATTCTCGTACATGACACCGTCGTTGGCCGTGCACGTCGCCGATCCGCTCGAGCGGGTGCGGCTGACGGCCGTGGCCACGCAGATCGCCAAGGAGAATCACCACCTCCTCGGCCCGACGCTCATCGCCTCGTGGCTGAACTATCTACCGCCCAAACTGGTCCCGCCGGTCTTCCGGTGGCAATCGCGGAGTCGCGAGTCGAGCATGATCATGAACCTGACCATCTCGAACGTGCCGGGCCCGCGCGAGCTGGGACTGGTCGCCGGCGCGTCCGTCGACGAGATCTACTCCGTCGGGCCGTTGGTCGTCGGCAGCGGGATGAACATCACCGTGTGGAGCTACGTCGACCAGTTGAGCGTCTCGGTGCTCACCGACGACCAGACCCTCGACGATCCGCACGAGGCGACCGATGCGATGGTGCGGTCGTTCGCCGAAATCCGCGCTGCGGCAGGTATCGCCGGTCCACTCACCGAGGTGCCCGCCGCGCTGCCGCTTGCCGGTGCCGCCCGGTAGCGGTTGGCCTGATCGTCGGTCCCGCAAACGTGAGCGCGGACCCGACGTCCTGAATCGAGACTTTACAGGTCAGTTCGATAGTGTCACGCTGGGTCGACCATCCGACGGTGAATGGAGCTGCCTGTGGCGACCCGGTCCCTTCCCATCGACGACGTGAACCGCCCCGCGCGCATCGCCGGTGCGGCGGCGACCCGGCTGGAGTACCGGCTCGACGTGCTGGGCGCGGACGTCGCCGATGTGGTGCGGTGCGCGGGTGGCTGGATGTTCGACCGGGCGATGGCCGGATGGCGGGTCAACGCCTGGCTGCTCGACGCCGGTGACCTACGCCCGCTGCAGATCCTGGGCGTGCAGGGCCGGGTGCTCCGACCCGGCGGCGAGGGAACCGGCGAGGCGATCCCCGTGGGCCTGGCGGTCTCGGCCGATCTGGTGGCTTCCGCCGGGTGCCTGCGCGACGAGGTGCGCACCGCGCTGATGTCCGGTCGCACGGAGGTGGTGCTGTGGGGTGGGCGGTGGCCCGATCAGTTGGGCGGTCGGGCCGAACCGGTGCGGTACCGGCTCAGCGCGGCCGCCCGGATCTTCAAACGTCACGCGCTGTCGGCGGCCGACTGCCCGCACGCCGCCGCGGACGACACCGAGCTGTTGGTGTGCGGGGGCTACCGCCCCGTTGACTCCGACCTGATCGCGTCAGGCGGCTAGCTATATCAGCGGGTCCAGCCGCGCCGGCGCATCCACCAGTCGCGGGCGACCCAGCCGACCAGGAGTGCGGCGAATCCGATGAGGAACGCGTCCTCGACGTGACCCACGTGGTTACCCCGCATCATCAGCAGGATGAAGGCGGCGCCCAGCAGCAGTGAGATGTGGATGACCCGGGGGTTCTCCTTGCTCCAGCCCCACTGCGCGGACGGCACGTCCTCGACGTCGACGCCGGTGTGTCGTTCCACCTCGGTGTTGGCCACAGGGTGCTCCTCACAGTCGAAACCGAACTGCCGTCATTCTGGCATACGACGGTGTGTCGTATACGGCGTGCCCTAGCCGATCTCGGCGTAGCGGCGCAGCGCCTCGGCCCGTTCCCTCGCGTGGTCGACGATCGGCGCGGGATAGTCCGCGGGGCGATCGTCGCCCATCTGGTGCACATCGGCCACCCCGCTCAGCTCGGACACCCAACGCCGCACATACGTGCCGTCCGGATCGAACTTCGCCCCCTGCGTCGACGGGTTGAACACCCGGAAGAACGGCGCCGCATCGGTGCCGCACCCCGCCGTCCACTGCCAACCGTGCTGGTTGTTGGCCATATCGCCGTCCGCCAACTGCTCGAGGAACCACCGCGCACCCCATTGCCACGGCAGGTGCAGATCCTTGACCAGGAACGACGCCACGATCATCCGCACCCGGTTGTGCATCCACCCGATCTCGGCGAGTTGTCGCATCCCGGCGTCGACGATCGGGAACCCGGTGCGCCCCTGCTTCCACGCCTCGAACAGCTCCTCGGCCGCCGGGCCGTCGTCCACTCTGATGTCGTCGAAACCGGTGTTCCAGTTCCACCACACACTGTGGGGCCATTCGTAGAGAACCCCGGCGTAGAAATCGCGGAAGGCGAGCTCGCGCAGATAGGTCTGCGCGCCGTTGCCGCCTCCGAGGTCGCCGGCCATCGTGCGGGGATGGATGGTGCCGAACTTCAGATGCGCCGACATCCGGCTGGTGACGTCGAGATCCGGGCGGTTGCGGTTGTCGGCGTAACCGTCGAGTTCGCTTTCGACGAAGTCCTCCCAGTGCTGAAGCGCGGCGCGTTCACCCGCGGGGATGTCCAACGCGACGCCGTCGTGGGGGATCTCGGTCCGCAGGTCCCCGCCGCCCCCCAGATCCGCCGGATCGATCCACCTTGCCGTGGTCGCAGCGCTCAGTGCCGGCGCCCGCCACCCGTGCCTGCGCCACGCGTCGAAGAACGGGCTGAACACCTTGTACGGGGTTCCGTCGCCTTTGGTGATCCTGCCCGGCGACACCAGATAGGGGGACCCGGACGCATCCAGCGTGATCTCGCCCAGCGCTCGGCGGACGGCGTCGTCGCGGCGCCGCCCGAACGGCGTGAAATCGTCCGAGACGTGCACCGCGGACGCGCCGATGCGTGTCGCGACGGCGGGGATCTGCGTCTCCGGGCGTCCGCGGGTGACGAGCAGGCGGCCGTCGAGTTGTTCGCGGAGATCCCGCAGCGCGTCGTGCAGGTACTGCAGCCGCCGCGGACCTGACGACGTGTGCAGCCGCGGGTCGAGGACGTAGCAGGCGAGCACCTCGCCGTCGGCCTGCGCCGCATCGACGAGGGCAGGCAGGTCGCGTAGTCGAAGATCGCGGCGGAACCACATCACCGTGGGCATGACGTGAACCTGCCCCGGTGCCCGGCCGCGGAAACCCGGTGCGCGGTGACGCAATCATGACCGGCGACGGACTCGGCGCATCGTCCGGCCGCCTGCCAGAATCCCCTCCATGAGTGCCAGCGCCGCCGACTATCCGCGCGACATGGTGGGCTACGGCTCGCATCCTCCGGACCCTCGGTGGCCCGGCGACGCGCGCATCGCGGTGCAGTTCGTCCTCAATTACGAGGAGGGTGCCGAGAACAGCGTCCTGCACGGTGATCCCGCGTCGGAGACGTTCCTGTCCGAGATCATTGGCGCACAGGCCTTTCCGGACCGTCACATGAGCATGGAATCGCTCTACGAGTACGGCTCACGGGCGGGGCTGTGGCGGGTGCTGCGGGTCTTCGAGCGTCGCGGGCTGCCGTTGACCGTGTTCGGGGTGGCGCTCGCGCTGGCCCGCAATCCCGAGGCGGTCGCCGCGTTCACCGAGCGCGGTGACGAGATCGCGTGCCACGGTCTGCGTTGGATCAGCTACCAGCTCGTCGAGCCCGACGTCGAGCGGGCGCACATGGCCGAGGCGGTCGCACTGCTGACCGAGCTGACCGGCAGCGCACCGGTGGGCTGGTACACCGGCCGTGACTCACCGCAGACGCGCAAGCTGGTCGTCGAGCACGGCGGCTTTCTCTACGACTCCGACTCCTACGCCGATGACCTGCCGTACTGGACAGCGGTCGACGGACACGATCACCTGGTGGTGCCTTACACCCTGGACACCAACGACATGCGCTTCGCCGTCGCAGGCGGATTCCCCAGCGGCACGGAGTTCTTCACCCACCTGCGCGATGCGTTCGACGTGCTCTACGCCGAAGGGGTGGCGGGCAGCCCGAAGATGTTGTCGATCGGCCTGCACTGCCGGCTGGTCGGACGCCCCGCCCGCACCGCGGCGCTGGAGCGTTTCCTCGACCACGTGCAGTCCCACGACAAGGTGTGGATCACCCGGCGGGTGGATATCGCCCAGCACTGGATCGAGCGCTTCCCACCCGCCGGTTGACCGGTCCTGGGCCTAGGCGGCCGGCGGCATCAGCACCGTGTCGATGAGGTACACCGTCGCGTTCGCCGTCTTGACGCCGCCGCACACCACCGACGCGTCGTCGACCTTCAGGTCAGCGCCGTTACCGGTCACGGTGACATCGGCCCCCTGCACGGTCTTGTGCGTGCCGACGACGGCGTCGGGAGCCGCCTGGCCGGGCACCACGTGGTAGGTCAGGATGCTGGTCAGCAGCGGCGCATCGGTCTTGAGCCGCTCGATCGTGGCGGGATCGATCTTTGCGAACGCCTCATCGGTCGGCGCGAACACCGTGAACTGGCCCCCGTTGAGGGTGTCGACCAGGTTCACCTGCGGATTGAGCTGTCCCGACACAGCTTTCGTGAGCGTGGTCAGCATCGGGTTGTTGGCTGCGGCCGTCGCGACCGGATCCATGGCCATGCCCATGACCGAACCGGGGCCGGTCGGCACCTGCTGCGCATAGGCAGCGCAGCCCGGCCCCACCAGTCCGGCCGCGGGCTGTGCCTGTGCCGTGGCGGCCGCGCCCAGCGACAACCCGGCGGCGGCGATTGCCGCGAAGCCGGCGTTCAGAACGCGATTCTTGTTGACAGTCATCAGTATTCACTCCTTGGTTGGGTGTTCATTTTCTGCGCGAGCAGACGCAAAACTGTCCGAAAAAGGCCCCGGAACAGGCATGTTTGCGTCTGCTCGCGGGAGAGGTGGAAGGGGATGGGTCAGTTGGCCGGCGGCATCAGGACCGTGTCGATCATGTAGACCGTGGCGTTGGCGGTCTGCACGCCGCCGCACACCAGCCCGGCCTCGTTGACCTTCAGGGCTTCTCCGTCACCGGTCACGGTGACGTTGGCGCCCTGGACGGTCTTGTGGTCGCCCGGCACCTGATCGGGAGCGGCCTGTCCCGGCACCACGTGATAGGTGAGGATGCTGGTGAGCAGATCAGAATCCGTCTTCAACGTCTCGACGGTCGCCGGGTCCAGCTTGGCGAACGCCTCATCGGTGGGGGCGAAGACGGTGAATTCGCCGCCGTTGAGGGTGTCGACCAGGTTGACGTTCGGGTTCAGCTGACCGGAGAGCGCCTGCGTCAGCGTCGTGAGCATCGGGTTGTTCGACGCGGCCACCGTCACGGGCTCGACTGCCATGCCGGCGACCGAACCCGGTCCGCTGGGCACCTGTTCTGCGTAGGCCGCGCAGCCCGAACCGACCAGGTTCGCGGCGGGATCCGCGGCCGCACCCGAGGTGGGAGCAGTGGCGGTGGCGGACTCGACAGCCGACGATGCGGCGCTCGACGCCGACGAGGCGGTGCTCTCGGCCTCCTCACTCGAACACGCCGCGACGCCGAAGATCGCCAGAGCGCTGAGCCCCGCCGCGGCCAGGGTCCTGCGGTGCGTGTGAGTGGTCGTGCGTGGCTTCAACGACGTGTTACTCGACGACGGGTTCTTCAACGACGGGTTCTTCATCGACACTGTCCCCTTTGCTCAGTGCGGCGGTGCGCCGCGCCTATCTCGTGCGAAGCGGCAGGTGCCCCCTCGACGTCTGACGCGGGGGATTCGGGCGCGGCCCGGATGCGGATGGCTGGTCCGGCGAGCGGTCAGATTCGCGTCACATCCTCGGCGGCTGCGGGCGAGGGCCCGCCAGGCGGCACAATGGGGCGCGTGGGCACAAGACTCCGGGTGCTGATCCTGGGCAGCACCGGGTCGATCGGCACCCAGGCACTGGACGTGATCGCCGCCAATCCCGACCGCTTCGAGGTGGTCGGACTCGCCGCCGGCGGTGCGAACCCCGATCTGCTGGCTCGCCAGCGAGCCGAGACGGGGGTCACCGACGTCGCCGTCACCGACCCCAAGGCAGCCGAACAGATCGGCGACGTCACCTACACCGGACCCGATGCGGTGACCCGGTTGGTGGAGAACACCGGCGCCGACGTGGTGCTCAACGCACTCGTCGGGGCGCTCGGGCTCGAGCCGACGCTGGCCGCACTGGCCACCGGCGCGCGGCTGGCGCTGGCCAACAAGGAATCGTTGGTCGCCGGGGGGCCGTTGGTGTTGCGGGCCGCCGCGCCGGGCCAGATCGTGTCCGTCGACTCCGAACACTCCGCGATGGCGCAGTGCCTGCGCGGTGGCACCGCCGGCGAAGTGGCCAAGCTGGTGCTCACCGCATCCGGCGGGCCGTTTCTCGGCTGGTCGGCCCAAGACCTGCTCTCGGTGACCCCCGAGCAGGCGGGTAAGCACCCGACCTGGTCGATGGGGCCGATGAACACGTTGAACTCGGCGACCCTGGTCAACAAGGGTCTCGAGCTCATCGAGACGCACCTGCTGTTCGGCATCGACTACGAGCGCATCCAGGTCGTCGTGCACCCCCAGTCGATCGTGCACTCGATGGCCACCTTCACCGACGGGTCAACGCTGGCCCAGGCCAGCCCGCCGGATATGAAACTGCCCATCGCGCTGGCGCTCGGCTGGCCCGACCGGGTTCCCGGCGCGGCATCCGCATGCGACTTCTCCACCGCCTCGACCTGGGAATTCCTTCCGCTCGACGACGAGGTGTTCCCGGCGGTGCAGCTGGCCAGGGAGGCCGGCCGGCGGGGCGGCAGCCTCACCGCCGTCTACAACGCCGCCAACGAAGAGGCGGCGGCGGCGTTCCTCGCGGGCCGCATCCGGTTCCCCGAGATCGTCGACACCGTTGCCGACGTCGTGCGCGCTGCCGACCAGTGGGCGGCCGAACCCGCTACCGTGGAGGAGGTCCTCGACGCGCAGCGCTGGGCTCGGGACCGCGCGGGACGCGCCGTCGAGCGGGCCGCAACACCTTCGAGTAAAGGGTTAGTCACCAGATGATGTTTGCTCTCGGCATCGTGCTCTTCGCGCTGGCCATCCTGGTGTCGGTGGCGCTGCACGAGTGCGGGCACATGTGGGTCGCGCGGGCCACCGGGATGAAGGTTCGGCGGTATTTCGTCGGGTTCGGTCCGACCGTGTGGTCGACCCGGCGGCCCAACCGCCTCGGCAGCACCGAGTACGGCCTCAAGGCCGTACCGCTCGGCGGGTTCTGTGACATCGCCGGGATGACGTCGGTCGAGGAACTCGCACCGGAGGACCGGCCGTACGCCATGTACCGGCAGAAGGTGTGGAAGCGCGTCGCGGTGCTGTTCGCCGGGCCCGGGATGAACTTCGTCATCGGTCTGGTGCTCATCTACGCGATCGCCGTGATCTGGGGCCTGCCGAATCTGAACCCGCCGACCGCCGCCATCGTCGGTCAAACCGGTTGTGTGGCACCGCAGGTCAGCAAGGATCAGGTGGGCGAGTGCACCGGGCCGGGCCCGGCCGCCGAGGCCGGCATCCGTGCGGGCGACGTGATCGTCAAGGTCGGCGACACCGATGTGGCGACCTTCGACGATGCCCGGGTGACGCTGCAGAAGGCCTCCGGTCCGACCCCGATCGTGATCGAGCGCGACGGTGAGAAACTCACCAAGGTCGTCGACGTCACGCAGACCCAACGTTTCACCGGCGAGGGCGACCAGCCGTCGACGGTCGGCGCCATCGGTATCGGTGCCGCGCAGTTCGGGCCCACCCAGCACAACGCGCTGTCGGCGGTGCCCGCGACGTTCGCCTTCACCGGCGACCTGGCCGTCGAACTGGGCAAATCGCTGGCCAAGATCCCCACGAAGGTGGGTGCGCTGGTGGAGTCCATCGGCGGCGGCGAGCGTGATCCGGAAACGCCGATCAGCGTGGTCGGTGCCAGCATCATCGGCGGCGACACCGTCGAAGCCGGGCTGTGGGTGGCCTTCTGGTTCTTCCTGGCCCAGCTCAACTTCGTCCTCGGCGCGGTGAACCTGCTGCCGCTGCTGCCGTTCGACGGCGGCCACATCGCCATCGCCGTGTTCGAGAAGATCCGCAACATGATCCGGTCGGCGCGCGGCATGGTGGCCGCGGGGCCGGTGAACTACCTCAAGCTCATGCCCGCCACCTACGTAGTGTTGGTGGTGGTGGTCGGCTACATGCTGCTGACCGTGACCGCTGACCTGGTCAACCCGATCAGGTTGTTCCAATAGGAGACCTCATGACTTCCGGCCCCGCCATCGGGCTTGGTATGCCGCCCGCACCGCCGCCGGTGCTGGCGCCGCGGCGAAAGACGCGCCAACTGATGGTGCGCGACGTCGGCGTGGGCAGCGACTATCGGGTATCGGTCCAGTCGATGTGCACCACCAAGACCCACGACATCAACGCCACCCTGCAGCAGATCGCCGAACTGACGGCGTCGGGCTGCGACATCGTGCGGGTGGCGTGCCCGCGGCAGGAAGACGCCGACGCACTGTCGGTGATCGCCAAGAAGTCCAAGATCCCGGTGATCGCCGACATCCACTTCCAGCCGAAGTACATCTTCGCCGCGATCGACGCCGGATGTGCGGCGGTGCGCGTGAACCCCGGCAACATCAAGGAATTCGACGGCCGGGTCGGCGAAGTCGCCAGGGCGGCCGGTGACGCGGGCATCCCCATCCGCATCGGCGTCAACGCCGGGTCGCTGGACAAGCGCTTCATGCAGAAGTACGGCAAGGCCACACCCGAGGCGCTGGTGGAGTCGGCGCTGTGGGAAGCCTCGCTGTTCGAGGAACACGGGTTCGGCAACATCAAGATCAGCGTCAAGCACAACGATCCGGTCGTGATGGTGGCCGCCTACGAACAACTCGCCGCGCAGTGCGACTACCCGCTGCACCTCGGGGTGACCGAGGCCGGGCCGGCGTTCCAGGGCACCATCAAGTCCGCGGTCGCGTTCGGTGCGTTGCTGTCGCGGGGGATCGGGGACACGATCCGGGTGTCGCTGTCCGCGCCGCCGGTCGAAGAGATCAAGGTCGGCAACCAGATCCTCGAGTCGCTCAACCTGCGGCCCCGCAAGCTGGAGATCGTGTCGTGCCCGTCGTGCGGGCGTGCCCAGGTCGACGTGTACACGCTGGCCAACGAGGTGTCCGCGGGGCTGGAGGGCATGGAGGTGCCGCTGCGGGTCGCCGTGATGGGCTGTGTGGTCAACGGTCCCGGCGAGGCGCGCGAAGCCGACCTCGGGGTGGCCTCCGGCAACGGGAAGGGCCAGATCTTCGTCAAGGGCGAGGTCATCAAGACCGTGCCCGAAGCGCAGATCGTCGAGACGCTGATCGAGGAGGCCATGCGCATCGCCGCCGAGATCGAATCGGTCAGCGGCGACAGCCCGGAGGGAAGTGCCAGCGGTTCGCCTGTGGTGACCGTAAGCTGAACGTCGACGCGGTGAGTGGTGTCACCGCCTCGGTCCAGCAGAAAGCAGTATCGATGTCGGCTCCGCCGCTCTTCCGCCTCGCCGACGACCGTCGAGTCTCGGTGGTGCGCGACGTGGCAGCGGTCCAGCGGGTGCTCGACGACGATCCGGTCGGCAGCTGCATGGTCGCCTCGCGGGTGGCCGATCACGGCGTCGAGCCCGGCGCGATCGGCGGCGAACTGTGGACGCGCCGCCACGCCACCGAATCGCTGTGCTACGCCGGGGCGAACCTCATCCCGCTGCGCGGTGAGCCCGCCGATATGCATGCCTTTGCCGACAAGGCCACCAGCAGCGCCAGACGGTGTTCTTCGCTGGTGGGCCGCGCCGAGCTCGTGCTCCCGATGTGGGGGCGCCTGGAACGGGCGTGGGGTCCGGCTCGCGATGTCCGCGACCATCAGCCGCTGATGGCGCTCGACACCCTGCCCACCACTCCCGTCGATCCGGCGGTGCGGCCGGTCCGCATCGACGAACTCGACGCCTACCTGGTGGCGGCCATCGACATGTTCATCGGTGAAGTGGGCGTCGACCCCCGTGCGGGCGACGGTGGCCGCGGCTACCGACGCCGTGTCGCGGGCCTGATCGCGGCGGGCCGCGCGTGGGCGCGCTTCGAGCGCGGCCAGGTCGTGTTCAAGGCGGAGGTCGGATCGCAATCGCCTGCTGTCGGCCAGATCCAGGGCGTCTGGGTCCATCCCGACTGGCGCGGCCACGGGTTGGGTACCGCAGGCACCGCGGCGCTGGCGGCCGCCGTCGTCCGCGGTGGGCGGATCGCCAGCCTCTACGTCAACAGCTACAACACGGTGGCCCGGGCGACATACGCCCGCATCGGCTTCCGTGAGGTCGGCACCTTCGCCACCGTGCTGCTCGACTGATCGCGACGGCTACGCTGACGGCCATGACTGATGCCGACGATGTCGTCCTTGACAGCAGCGCCGCCCGCCGGGAGATCGCCGACGCATTGGTGCGGGCGCTGGAACGCCGGCACGAGTTGCTCGACGCGATCGTTGCCTCCGAGGACCACGACGCGGCCGTCGAAGCGGTCGCCGCGCTGCTCGGGACATCGGCGGTCGGCGGTGAAGCAGTGCTGGGGCTGTCCTTCGACCGGTTGACGAAGGTGTCGCGGCGCCGGATCGCCGCCGAACTCGAAGACCTCGACAATCAGCTCAGCTTCACCAGGGGCGAGCGGTCGTCACACCCCGAACCTGTTGCGCTGCGGCCCTTTTCCGCCGCCGACGATCGCGACGTCTTCGCCGCGCGTACCACGGATGTCCCTTCCGCCGGTGACGGTTCGGGCGCGCCGGCCGGTGCGCTCGACGACGAGATCAGCGCTGCCGTCGACCGTGTGGACGCCGAGGAGGCGGTCTGGCTGGTCGCGATCGCCGGGGGCCAGAAGGTTGGCATGGTGTTCGGCGAACTGGCCGGCGGTGAAGTGAACGTGCGCATCTGGATCCGCCCGGAGCACCGCAAGCGGGGCTACGGGACCGCAGTGCTGCGAGCCTCGCGGTCAGAGATGGCGGCCTACTTCCCGGCGGTGCCCCTGGTGGTGCGGGCACCGGCGGCGGGAGCCTGAACCGGGATTCCCCGGGTCGGTCGCTGTGACGCCGCGAACGCGGACTCATCACAGTCGTGTCACGGTGCGCCTCCACCGAAACGCGTCGTCACATCCCTAACATCTGCCTCAATGGCAACTAAAACCTCAGCAGCAACAAGGGTCACCTGTCTGCTCACGGTGGCCACAGTTCTGGGCAGCCTGGGCTTGGCCGGCTGCACCCCCAAGCCGAACGGTCCCGAACCCACGGCGGAGGAGTTCTTCACCGCCCTGGCGACCGGCGACACCGCCGCCGCAGCCGAACTCGCCGACCGGCCCGCCGATGCCCGCGCCGCGCTCAACGAAGCCTGGGCGGGACTGCAGGCGACGCACCTCGACGCGCAGATCCTCGGTTCGAAATACTCCGAGGACACCGGGGCCATCACCTACCGCTACACGTGGCACCTGCCCAAGAACCGCACGTGGACCTACGACGGTCAGCTCAACATGGTGCGTGACGAGGGGCGCTGGGAAGTCCGTTGGGCCACAACGGGTCTGCATCCCCGGCTGGGAGAGAACCAGTCGTTCGCGCTGCGCGCCGACCCACCGCCGCGAGCCTCGGTCAACGAGCGCGGCGGCAGCGACGTGCTGGTGCCCGGCTATCGCTACCACTTCGCCCTGGACGCGAAAGCGGCCGGCGCCGAGCTGATGTCGACCGCTCGAGTGGTCGCCGACGCGCTGCGACCCTTCAACCCCACCGTCGATGCGCAGCGCCTGGCCGAACAGGCGAGCTCGATGGCCGAACCGATGAGCCTGACGATGCTCAACCAGGCCGACCACGACCGGGTGGCCGGCCTGCTCGGCCCGCGGCCGGGGGTGGTCATCACCCCGCAGGCCGACATGCTGCCCACCGACGAGCGTTTCGCGCCGGCCATCGTCAACGAGGTCAAGAAGGAGGTCGCCGACGAACTCGACGGCCGCTCCGGATGGCGGGTGGTCACCGTCAACCAGAACGGTGTCGACGTCGACGTCCTCAACGAGGTTCCGGGGGATCCGGCACCCTCGGTGACCATCAGCCTCGACCGTGCCGTGCAGACCGCCGCGCAGAACGCGGTGAACTTCACCGGCAAGCAGGCGATGATCGTCGCGATCAAGGCCTCCACCGGCGAGATACTCGCCGTCGCGCAGAACGCCGCCGCCGACGCGGAGGGCCCGCTGGCCACCATGGGGCTGTACCCGCCGGGGTCGACCTTCAAGATCGTCACCGCCGGTGCCGCGATCGAACGCGATATGGCCACCCCGAACACGCTGCTCGGCTGCCCGGGGCACATGGACATCGGCCATCGCACGGTGCCCAACTACGGCGGTTTCGATCTCGGCACGGTGCCGATGTCGCGGGCCTTCGCGAGTTCCTGCAACACCACCTTCGCCGAACTCGCCAGCCGCATGCCGCCGCGGGGGTTGACCACCGCGGCCGCCCAATACGGCATCGGCCCCGACTATCAGATCGAGGGCATCCCCACGGTGTCCGGGTCGGTGCCGCCGACCGTCAACCTCGCCGAGCGCACCGAGGACGGTTTCGGGCAGGGCAAGGTGGTGGTCAGCCCGTTCGGGATGGCGCTGGTCGCCGCGACCGTCGCCGCGGGACAGACCCCGGTGCCCCGGCTGATCGAAGGCCGCGACACCGTCATCACCGGCGAACACGGACCCGTGAGCCCCAAAGTGGTCGACTCCCTGCGCCCGATGATGCGGCTGGTGGTGACCAACGGCACCGCCAAGGATCTGGCCGACGCCGGTGACGTACGCGGGAAGACCGGGGAGGCCGAGTTCGCCGGCGGTTCCCACTCGTGGTTCGCCGGTTACCGCGGTGACCTCGCCTTCGCCGCGCTCATCGTCGGCGGCGGCAGCTCGGAGTACGCGGTGCAGATGCTGCGCGGCATGCTCGACGGACTGCCCGCCGGCTACCTGGCCTGAGTAGCCTGGAGGGGCTATGACGACCCCGGCCCACAACGGTGACGCCCGTCCCGACCCCATGCCGATGCGGATCTCCGACGCCGACCGCAACGGCACTCTGCGGCGATTACACAATGCCGTCGCGCTCGGCCTCATCGACATCGACGAGTTCGAGGAACGCTCGGCCCTCGTCTCGCAGGCACGGATGCGTTCCGATCTCGACGCGTTGGTCACCGACCTCCCGGGACCCGGGGCGATCGTCACGTCCGCCACCGACCGCGTCGAGCTGCGCGGGGTGTTCGGTTCGCTGAAGCGCCAGGGGGAGTGGATCGTGCCGACGCGGCTGGCGCTGCACCGTCGCATGGGGTCGATCGATCTCGACCTCACCCGCGCGCGGTTCGCCGGACCGATGGTCGTCATCGAACTCGACCTGAAGTTCGGCGGGCTCGACCTGCGGCTGCCCGACGGCGCGAGTGCTTCGATCGACGACGTCGAGGTGATCGTCGGGAGCGCATCCGACCACCGCAGGGACGTTCCCGCGGAGGGCAGGCCGCACGTGGTGCTCACCGGCAGGGTGGTGTGGGGCTCGGTCGACATCCGCGGCCCCCAGACGGGGTGGCTGCGCCGGCCGAGATTCCTCGGCGAGCGCGGCTGACACGGGAGTTCGATCAGCGGGGGTCGAGGACCGCGAAACTCAGCGTGGCGCGTGCGGCGAGGCGGTCACGTCCCACATCGGTGACGTCGACCGCGGTCACGATGATGCGCTTGCCCGCGCGCACGACCGTCGCCTCGGCGCGGGCGGGACCCACGACGACCGGTGCCAGGAAGTGCACGGTCATATCCGCCGTCGTGACGCTCTGTCCGTCGGCGACCAGCCGGTCGGCCAAGCGGCCGCCGGCGATGTCGATCAGGGTCGCGACGAGGCCGCCCTGCAACGCGCCGCGGGTGTTGGCCAGGTTCGGCCGGTTCTCCATCTCGACGACCATGCGCTCGTCGGTCTCCAGCAGATCGTGGATACCCAACTGGCCGAGCAGGTGGTCAGGGGTGGTCTTCATCGGGGTGGACTCGCCGAGCATCAGGGAAACGTAGCATCATTCTCCCGATAGGAGAGGCTCGTTCTCCTGGCTATCCTGGGGTCATGTCTGTGCGCACCGCCCTCCGCCCCGGCGAGCTCTCCCCGACGCTGCCGGTGCCCAAATCGATCGCGCGCCCCGAGTACGCGTGGCGGCCGACCGTCGACGAGGGCAACGAACCCTGGGTACAGACGCCCGAGGTGATCGAGAAGATGCGCATCGCCGGTCGCATCGCCGCGGGCGCCCTGGCGGAGGCGGGCAGGGCCGTCGCGCCCGGCGTCACCACCGACCACCTGGACCGCATCGCCCACGACTACATGGTCGACCACGGCGCCTACCCGTCCACTCTGGGCTACAAGGGCTTTCCGAAATCCTGCTGCACGTCGCTGAACGAGGTCATCTGCCACGGCATTCCGGACTCGACCGTCGTCGAGGACGGAGACATCGTCAACATCGACGTCACCGCGTACATCGACGGCGTCCACGGGGACACCAACGCCACCTTCCTTGCCGGCAACGTCGCCGAGGAGCACCGGCTGCTCGTCGAACGCACCCACGAGGCGACGATGCGGGCGATCAAGGCGGTCAAGCCGGGCCGCGCGCTCTCGGTGGTCGGCCGGGTCATCGAGGCGTACGCGAACCGGTTCGGATACAACGTCGTTCGCGACTTCACCGGCCACGGCATCGGCACGACATTCCACAACGGGCTGGTGGTGCTGCACTACGACCAGCCCAGCGTCGAGACCGTCATGGAACCCGGTATGACCTTCACCATCGAACCGATGATCAACCTAGGCGGGTTGGATTACGAGATCTGGAACGACGGCTGGACCGTGGTCACCAAGGACCGCAAGTGGACCGCCCAGTTCGAGCACACCCTGGTGGTCACCGAGACGGGCGCCGAGATCCTCACCCTGCCGTGACCTCGCGAGCAGACGTAAAACTGCCCGAAATGCCGCGAAAATGAGCAGTTTCACGTCTGCTCGCGCGGAGAAGGTGACCGGGGCGCTGCTCGTTGCCGGCACCACTTCCGACGCCGGGAAATCCATGATGGTGGCCGGACTGTGCCGGCTGCTGGCGCGCGAAGGTGTGCGCGTCGCGCCGTTCAAGGCGCAGAACATGTCGAACAATTCGGCGGTCACCGTCGAGGGTGGTGAGATCGGGCGGGCGCAAGCGATGCAGGCCCGCGCCGCAGGCCTGGCCCCGAGCGTGCGATTCAACCCGGTCCTGCTCAAACCGGGCAGCGACCGCACCTCCCAGCTCGTCGTGCGCGGGCGCGTGACCGGTACCGTCAGCGCGAAGGACTACATCACGCACCGCGACCGGCTTGCCGAGGTGGTGGCCGACGAACTCCGTTCTCTGCGCGAGGAATTCGACGTCGTCCTCTGTGAGGGTGCCGGCTCGCCGGCGGAGATCAACCTGCGGGGCACCGATCTGGCCAACATGGGACTGGCCCGGCGGGCCCACCTGCCGGTCCTCGTGGTCGGTGACATCGACCGGGGCGGGGTGCTGGCTCATCTGTTCGGCACCGTCGCGGTCCTGCATCCCGACGACCAGGCGCTGATCGCCGGGTTCGTGGTCAACAAGTTCCGCGGTGACCCGGCGCTGCTCGCACCCGGCCTCGACCAACTGCGCGACCTGACGGGCCGCCCGACCTACGGAGTGATCCCGTACAGCGACGACCTCTGGATGGACACCGAGGATTCCGTGTCCGTCGTGGCGGGCCGGGTCATCGGCAGGCCGGCGCCGCCGCGCGGCACCGAGGGGCTGCATGTGGCGGTACTGCGGCTGCCGCGGATCTCCAACTCGACCGACATCGAGGCGCTGGCGTGCGAGCCGGGCGTGGCGGTGCGGTGGGTGAGCGACCCGGCCGACGTGGCGGATGCGGACGTCGTCGTGTTGCCGGGCACGAAGGCCACCGTCGCCGACCTGGAATGGTTGCACGCCAACGGGTTGGCCGAACCGATCGCCGCACACGCCCGCTCCGGCCGTCCCGTCCTGGGTATCTGCGGTGGCTTCCAGATGCTCTGCCGCCGCATCGATGATTCCGTCGAATCGCGGGCCGGTGAGGTGGACGGGCTCGGGCTGGTGGATGCGGACATCGCGTTCGCCGACGAAAAGACGTTGCGGCACTGGACGACACCGTTGCACGGATACGAGATCCACCACGGTCAGGTCGTCCGCGCCGACGCCGACGACTGGGCCGGCATCGGCGTGCGCCGCGGCGCGGTGTTCGGCACCCACTGGCACGGACTGTTCGACAACGACGCGTTCCGGCGGGCCTGGCTCACCGAGGCGGCCGCCGCGGCAGGTCGGTCCGGCTTCGTGGTCGCCGGGGACGTCGACGTCTCCGCGCGCCGCGACGCCCAACTGGACGTCATGGCTGATCTGCTGCAGAGCCACCTCGACGTGGACGCCGTCGTGAACCTCCTCGACGCCGGGCCGCCGTCACGACCGACCGTCACGACCGGGCTGCGTCGGTAGGCGAAGAACGGGTAGCGCACTACTCGCGACCCTCGCCGGGTAGCGCCTTACGTTCCCTGTGATCGAGCCGGAGAAGACCGGCCCCGCATCCAGGAGCGATTGTCATGAACACCCTTTACACACAGGCGCTTCCGCTGACGAAGACGCGGACGAAAGTGGTCGTCACCGAGCACGAGGTGATGCTCGGTTCGGCGGCGGCGCTGGCGGCCCCCCACCGCGAGACGCACCGACGCAGGACGGTCGTCGCCTGGTTCGTGAGCCTGCGGCACGAGCCACGGCTCCACCCGCAGTCGCGGCGTGATTTCACCGAGTACTCGCGGATGGCGCGGGAGATGTACCGGCTCTGAGGGCACTTCGATTGACATCGCAAGGACCACAGGTTTTCTCGCCGGTCGAGTAGTGCCATACGCAGGTGCCGCCGGTCGGCCGGCGTCACAATCGCTCGACGGAGCAAATCGAGGGGGACAAGTGACCGACGGCAAGCCCTATCGCACCATGCGACTCGCCTTGGCGATGCGCGGCGGAGTCAGCCTGGCGGTGTGGATCGGGGGCGCCGTTGCCGAGCTCGACCTGTTCCGCCGGGCGTGCAACAACGAACACCTCGGGCCAGATCCGCACAACCACCGGGAGATCCGTGCCGATGTATACCGGAAACTGCTCCAGCGCACGGGCCAATACAACAAGGTCGAGATCGACATCCTCGCCGGAGCCAGCGCCGGCGGATTGAACGCGGTGCTGTTCGGCCTGGCCCAGGCGTGCGACACCGTCATGGACGACGTCGTACGGCGGACTTGGATCGAGGACGGCGGAATCTGGGAGCTGTTGCGGGAGCCCGGTTCCGGCCGGGTCGAGTCGATCCTGCGCGGGGACGGGCGGCTCTTCGAGGTCGTGCGCAAAGCATTGGGACAGATCGCCGGTGACCTCGATCCGGCGACCGTGGCCCAGTACCCGGAACAACTCATCCCCAACGGCGATTCGCCGACGCCTCGGATCGCCGTTGAACTGGCCGCGACTCTGCTCGACGATCCGCGACACCCGGAGCGTCAGAACCGTGCGCGATTCTCGTTCTCCAAGACCGGCGGCACGCTCGATTCCACCTACTCGACCATTCCGGCGCCCGCCGACCGGGTGCCTGACGAAGTCGATGTGGGTGAGAAGACCGACAAGGTCGCCGATACCGCGAGATGGCGCCGCCAGATGGCGCTCGACCGCATGGCCCTCGCCGCCAGGGCCACCTCGTCGTTCCCCGGCGCGTTCGAACCTGCGCGCATCTATGCGATGCGCTCCGGATCCGCCGCGCAGGGAGAATCGGCGCCGTTGCCGTCCGATTACGCGACCACCGAGCAGGTGACGGTCAACATGGCCCGCGCGTTCCTTTACTCGGCCGGCCGGAATGAGCCGTTCGGCGTCGTCGACGGCGGCATCTTCGACAACATCCCGATCGACCGGGCGATCCGGGCGATCCAGCGGGCGTCGGCGTCTGAACCGTCGGATCGATCGTTGGTCTACCTCGACCCGGAGCCGCCGGTGAGCCGGGGCCCGGCGCCCGACGCCCCGGAGAAGACGAGTGCCGCCAGTTGGGTGCCCGTCATCCGGAGCTCCCTGGCGTTGAAGCAACGGCAGGAGACCGCCGGCGACGAGTTGTCTTTGATCCGCGAATACAACGACCGGGTGCTGCAAACCCGCGGCAGGCTGGAGGCGCTGGCCGCCATCATGCGGGCACTGCGGCAATCCGCGGGCGACCCGGAGAGCAGGACAGCCACTTTCGTCACCGAACTCGTCCGCGACGAGTCCTACACCCAGTGCCGCATCGCCATGGACGCCCCGCGCATCGCGGGCCTGCTCACCGAGCCCTGGGCGGAGTTGTGCTACCCGCCGCGTGAGGCTGTGGACTACGTCCCGTTGCCGCACAGGGCGGCGATCCGCATCAAAAACGAAGTGGCGCTTGCCTACAACGACACAAGCATCAAATGGCAGTTGTCCACTGACGTGGTGGCCCTGCTCGATTGGGTTCGTGTCCTCATCGCGTGGGTCCGAGCGCTCGAAGACCTCATCGTCGACTACACGCTACCCGAGGACGAGGTGGTTCCACCGCTACCCGCCGAACTCGTCGACGACCACAAACGCGGGGCGCTCCTGTCCGACCTCATGTGCTGGAAGGCGGCGTTGTACCGGTGGCTGACCGTACTCGGTGAAGCCAAACACCGTGCCGTCGACGAGGTCTTGGCCCGTCCGCTGCGTAGCGAGAACAGAACCCCGGACGACAAGTATCCCCTCATCACCAGCCTGCAGGAGAGCCGCGGTGCTCAGATGAGCCTGAGCATCACTCCGCAACTGCGCAAGTTGTTGTGCGAACCCGAGGGAACACCGGAAGACCTCGATGCCGACATGTACCGACTCCTGTCAGCGCCCAACCAGTTTCGGTATCCGAGCGGTGAGTCGCTCGTCACGAGCGTCCGGGCCGGCCTCAACGCGATGCTCGAGCAGATCCGCGAACGGTCAGGTGAGGCCGTCAGAGGGCTCTACGACCCGCGCAACGACCCGCGGCCGCCGGCGCAGACACCCGAGTGGTTGGCGTATTGGGCGGAGTCGGTCTATCCGCATTTCTATCTGCCGCCGTTGGCCACCTTCGGCATCGAGCAGATCGCCAAGATCTTCGCGTCGACGGGTGTTCCGGACACGGCACACGTCATCCGATTCGACACCATCACCGGCGACGAACGACCGCGTATCGATGTTCCCCACCTCGAGAAGGCGGCCAAGGCGAAGTATCTCGGCCAGTGGGTACGGAAGACGCCGGGGGAGGCGCGCATGGTCGAGGTGTTCAAGGACACCGACGGCCTGCTCACCGCGGACGCGAAGCTGGCCGGTAATGCGCTGAACCGCTTCGGTGGATTCTTCCTGTGGCACTGGCGCGAAAACGATTGGCACTGGGGCCGTTTGGATGCCGCGGCAGGTATCGTGCGCCTCCTCGCCAACCGCAGCAAGTTCGAGGGCGGCTTGCCCGCAGCCGGCGTCGGACAGTTGCAGGCCGCGGTCAACGCCACCACCGATCTGCGGCGTGAGTACATCGAACTGAAGACCAAGGAACTACAGGACGACATCCTCGCGGAGTCCGCCGAACAACAAGCGCAATTCATCGTGAAGCAGCCCGGACGGGCGGATTCCACACCACCACCACCACTGGTGACGACGGTGGGCGGTGAATCACTGAGTGTGGTCGGTCCGCGTTACCGGTTCGCGTTGGCCTCGCGCGTGGTGCCCCTGGTGTACCGCGCACTGTGGCCGGGCAACAGTTCGCCGTATTCGGTCGGCGGCGCCTTGAGCCGCATGGGAAACATCGCCATCCGCCCCGTCGCCGTCGCCCTGCCACTGGTCGCGGACCCCTTGCGGCTCGCCATCGCCGTGATCACCGTGCTGGCGACCGCAGGCGCTCTGGGCGTCAGCGTCACCGGCGGGTTCATCCATGGATTCTCGGCGGTGGTGCTGTCGGCCCTCGGCATCTTGATCGCCGCCCGGACATGGCGGGCCGGCAAGAACTGGCGAACCCTGGGCCGGAAACTCGATTCGATCGGCCGACAGTATCCGCAGCTCGATGTCGAGGCCGGCTGGGCGTCGCTTCTTCGGGGCGCCCACACCGGGCGGTGGCGGGCGGCGTCGTGGGTCCTGGTCGCCTGCTGCGTGAGCCTGGCGACGGTGTTCGGCATGGCGGCGGCCCGCCCCACGCCACTGGCTCCGTTCGCGGCGGCCGAATCGATCCTCGCGATCGTCGCCGTCATCCTGGGAGTGCAGCACTGGCTCAACCAACGCGCGCTTCGGATCGTCGACTCGAAGTCGGCGGTGCAGAGCAGAAGTCGCATCGCGATGTGGATCGTGACGCTGGCGGTCGGCGTCGCAGTCGCCGTGGTGCCGATGGTGCCCATCGTGGTCTCGTTCCTCGCGTCGCCGGCGGCCGATGGCCCACGGTCGAGCCTTCTGGCGGCCGGTGTGGGGACCGCCGCACTCACCGCCGTGTCGCTGTGGGGGTGGGCCGACAAGACGTGGTCGGCCTGTGCCATCGCCGGTGCGGCGGTCCTCGGAGCCGGCGTCCAGATCCTCCTGGAGCACATCACCGAGAGATTTCCGCTGTGGGATCTCGGCCCGGTGGCGGTGTGGTTGGTCGCCGTCAGCGCGATCACCCAGCGGTTGCCGCATCGCGAGGTGGACTACGGCCAGCCGCCGATGCAGAATCCCGTCCGGTCGGCCGCTCCAGCCGGGGTGTCCGACGACAACGTCGTGTCCCTCGTCGGTGACAACGCTGCCTGACCGGCAGGTCGTCGCGCCGGTAGCCTGACGCCATGACCGGGTGGCGTGCGGTGCCGTGTGCACTGCTGCTGTGCGGAGTGCTCGCCGCGTGCACCACCACGGTGACGGGCACACCGACCTGGCCGGGTGCCCGCCTGGAGAAGGTGGTGCTCACCGCCGCGGATTTCCCGGACGGGGTGCAGTACGACCGCATCGTCGAGGAGCCCGCCGAGTCCGGCGCGGCGAGCGGTCCACCGCCGATGCTCTCGCGCCCCGAGGGGTGCTCCGACGGGCTGACCCGGGTGATCGAGAGTTCGGCGCAACGCGGACCGGGCAGCGCGGCGAAGTACGTCGCCGCCTACGACGGGGCGCGCTCAGTGATGACGGTGCTGACGTGGCGGCTCGACGTCGACCAGCTCGCCGCCGCCGCCGAACGGTGCGCCCGCTATGAGACGTTCTTCGACCTGACCGATGCGGGCATCCCGATGACCACCACCCGCATCGACGGCACGCGGCCCGACGCCCTGGTGTACCGGCAGACCATGACACTCTCCGGCGTCGACAACAGTGTGTACTTCAGCTTCGAGAACATCGGCACCATGGCGGTGTTCGGGATCGCCTTTCCCACACCGAATCCTGAGATCACCGCCAAAGGTGCCCTGCCGCAGACGTTTCTGGACACCGCCACCCGCCAGGCCGAGCGCATCGACGCCGATTGAGACCGGCGCAACACCAAAAACTCCACCCGCCGGCGCAGCGTTGCCGGTAGCGTGGCCGAATGCTCTCCTCCATGGTCACCGTCGACGGTTTCCCCGTGCCGGTGGACGTGTCAGGTCCCGAGAAGGGCTCGGCGGTGGTGTTGCTCGGGGCCGCCCAGCACTCGCCCGCGGCGTACGACGGAATCTGCCAGCGGTTGCACACCGCGTCGTTGCGCACCGTGGTGATCGGCGCCGATGCCCGGCTCACGGGTAAGGCCGTCGTCGGCATCCTCGACGCGCTCGATGTCCGGTGGGCCCTGCTCGTGGGCGACCGACACGGCGGCGAACTGGCCTGGGAGCTGGCCGCCACGCGGCTGGACCGGTTCATCGGGCTGGTCGTGATCGACCGGGGGCATCCGCGGGTGCCCGATCCGACCGGGGCGGTCCGCGACGAACACTGCCCACCGGTGGAGATGAACACCACGGCGCTGGTCAGCACCCCGGCATCCCGGTCGGTGGCGAAAGCCAGCCAGCGCTTCGTATACGCGGACTACCGCCTCGTCGACCTGCTGGGCCGGCGCAACGCCGCCGACTCCACCGCGCAGCTCGCTGCCGAGATCGTGATGCGCACCAGCACCTGGTGACTTAGGCGGGCGTCTCCTCCGGCGTCCACGCCTGCGGCAGACCCGGCTGCATGGGAAACAGGAAATCCACGAAAGCCGCTGCTGTGGGCTGTGGTTCGTGATTTGCCAGCCCCGGCCGTTCGTTGGCTTCGATGAAGACGTAGTCGACACCGGTGACCTCGGGCACCAACAGATCGATCCCGGTCACGGGGATGCCGATCGCCTCCGCGGCGGCGACCGCCACGCGGCACAGCGCCGGGTTCACCTCCGCGGTCACATCGTGGATGGTGCCACCCTGATGCAGGTTGGCCGTCCGGCGTACGCGCAGCCGCTGTCCCTCGGGCAGTACGTCGTCCAGTGACCAGCCGGCTTCCTTGACGGTGCTCTCGGTGATCTTGTCCATCGGGATCTGCGATTCGCCCCCCGTCGCGGCCGCCCGCCGCCGGCTCTGGGTCTCGGTGAGTTCGCGGATGGTGTGCGTGCCGGTGCCCAGGACCTCCGGCGGCATTCGCAACGCAGCCGCGACCACCTTGCGGTCGATCACCACCAGGCGCAGATCGTCGCCCGGCGCACGTTGTTCGATCAACACGTCGGGATGTTGTTCGCGGGCGCGCGCCAGTGCCGCGTCGAGCTCCTCGGGGCCGTCGATACCGACGGTGATGCCCTTGCCCTGCTCCCCTCGGGTGGGTTTGACCACCACGTCACCGACCTCGGCGAGGAACGTGTGGTCCTCCTCGTCGAATGTCGCGAGCCGTCCCCTGGGGACGGTGATACCCGCCTCCGAGACGAGCCGCCGGGTCTGACGCTTGTCGTCGCAGCGCGCCATCGCCACCGCGGAGGTGAACTCCGACAGTGACTCCCGGGTGATGACACTTCGTCCACCGTGGCTCAGCCGCATCTCGCCTGCACCCGCATCGAGCACCTCGACCCAGATACCTCGCCGGATCGCCTCGTCGGCGATGATGCGTGCGTACGGGTTGAGGTCGTCGATCGTCTCGGGGGAGTGGGTGAACAACGGTTCGTTGATCGCGTTCTTGCGCTTGACCGCCAGCACCGGCACGCGCTGGAAGCCGAGCTTCTCGTAGAGCGCGATTGCCGCGGTGTTGTTGTGCGCCACCGACAGATCCATATAGGAGCGTCCGCGGTCACGGAACAGCTGGGCGAGCGCGCGGGTGAGTGCGGCGCCCACGCCCGGGAGGCTCGACGTCGGGTCGACGGCAAGCGTCCACAGGCTCGACCCGTCCTCCGGATCGTTGAACAGCCGCTTGTGGTCCACGCCGGTCACCGTGCCGATGACGCTGCCGTCGTCGTCGCGCACCGCCACCAGGTAGTCGACCGCGTCGGCGTTGTTGTGGTTGTCCCAGATGATGGCGGTCGGTGCGGGCACCATCCCGCACTGCACGTACACCCGGTTCATCGCATCGGCGTCGGACGGTTCGCGCAGCGACCGGACGGTGAATCCCACGGGTTTACCTGCGGCGGTGTCCTCGTGCTCGGGAAAGCGCAACCGGTAGGTGTGGCTCGGATCGATGAACAGCTCCGAGGGTGAGCGCGCCACCAGCACGTGCGATTCGCGCGCGTAGATGCAGATGTCGCGCCGGCCCGGGCCCTCGTGCTGCAGCACCTTGGCCAGCTTCTCCGGATCGGCGAAAGTCTGACCGAAAATCAATCGGCCCCAACCCAATTCGAGCACGACGTCGTCGGCCATCGCGTCCACCAGGTGCTGCGGCGAAGCATCGTGCAACCCGAGTGTGATGGCCTCGGTGTGATCGCTGTCCGGGTCCAGGTGGGAGCCGAGGTTGGTCATGCGGCCGGACCCGTGATCCCGTGCCGCTGCAACCACAACTCCAGCAGTCCGATCTGCCACAGCTCGTTGCCGCGCAGCGGGGTCAGGCGGCCGTTCGGGTCGGCCAGTAGACGGTCGACCGCCTCGGGCCGGAACAGGTCGCGTTCCTTGGCCGCCGGTGCGGACAGGGCGTCGCGCAGGAGTTCGAGGTAGGGGCCTTCGAGGTGGGTGAGCGCGGGCACCGGGAAGTAACCCTTAGGCCGGTCGATGACCTCCGCCGGAACGACCCGGCGCGCGGCCTCCTTCAGCACACCCTTACCGCCCTGTGCGGTCTTGTACTCCGGGGGGCAGGTGGCGGCCAGTTCGACCAGCTCGTGGTCGAGGAACGGAACCCGGCCCTCCAGACCCCAGGCCATCGTCATGTTGTCGACGCGTTTGACCGGGTCGTCGACCAGCATCACGGTGGTGTCGAGGCGGAGCGCCCGGTCCACGCCGGTCGCGGCGCCCTCGCGCGCGAAGTGCTCGGTGACGAAGCGGCCGCTGGGGTCGCCTGCGGCGAAATACGGGGGATTGATGAGTGCGCCGACGGCGTCCGGGTCGCGGTCGAAGAACGCCGCCCGGTAGCTGGCGACCGAACCCCCGAGCGACGCTGCGCCGGGTTCGGCCATCGGCGGATACCAGTGGTACCCGGCGAAGACCTCGTCGGCGCCCTGCCCGGACTGGACCACCTTGACGTACTTGGCCACCTCCTGGCTGAGCAGGTAGAAGGCCACGCAGTCGTGGCTGACCATCGGCTCGCTCATGGCGCCGATCGCACCGTCGAGTGCGGGCAGCATGCGTGCGGTGTCGATACGGATCTGGTGGTGGTCGGTCCCGAAGCGCTGCGCGACGATGTCGGAGTACTTGAACTCGTCGCCCGCCACCCCGTTGACCGACTCGAATCCGATCGAGAACGTCTGCAGGCCGGCCTGACCCGCCTCCGCGAGCAGGCCGACGATCAGGCTGGAGTCGACGCCGCCGGACAGCAGGCAGCCCACGGGCACGTCGGAGACCAGCCGCCGCTCGACGGCGCGTCGCAGCGCGGTCAGCACCGCGTCCTCCCAGTCGCGCTCTGACCAGTCGGCGCGGTCGCCGTGCCGCGTGAAGTCCGGGGTCCAGTACGTGGTGGTGGTGCGCCGGCCGTCGGGTTCGATGGCCACCAGCGAGGCGGGCGGCACCTTCTTCACCCCGCGCAGGATGGTCAGTGGCGGCGGCACGACGGAGTGGAAGGACAGGTAGTGGTGCAGAGCGACCGGGTCGATGCGGGTGTCGACGCCGCCGCCGGCGACCAGCGCGGGCAGCGTCGAGGCGAATCGGATCCGGTTCGCGTCCTCGGAGATGTAGAGCGGTTTGATCCCCAGCCGGTCGCGGCCCAGCAGGACGCGTCCGCTGTCTCGTTCGACGATCGCGAACGCGAACATCCCGTAGAGGCGGTCGACGAACCGGTCACCCCAGTGGTGGTAGGCCTTGAGCAGCACCTCGGTATCGCTGGTCGAGAAGAACCGGTAGCCGTGGCCGCTGAGTTCGGTGCGCAGCTGCTGATAGTTGTAGATGCAGCCGTTCCAGGCGATCGTCAGCCCGAGGTCGGCATCGACCATGGGCTGCGAACCGGCCTCGGACAGGTCGATGATCTTGAGGCGACGGTGTCCGAGCGCGACCCGGCCCTGCGACCAGGCGCCGGAACCGTCCGGACCGCGGCGGGTCAACGTCTCGGCCATCGCCGAGACGGCGGCTAGATCAGGGGTTTTGCCGTCGAGGCGTACCTCGCCGGTGGCTCCACACATCGCCTAGACCCTACCGCGACCGCGTCGGGGGTGCCTGACAGCTGCGTCAATCGGGACATCGCACTTTCGTTTGACGGACACCGCAGTGGCGTACCCACCTGGCGCTGCGGTATGCGCTCCGAATGGTCTACCTCACATTCGTCACGCGCCGCGCAGAGATCAGGAGACCTCCTCGAGCCGCCCACCAGTCTCGTCGACCTGCTTGATCGGGCCGGTGAACCACTTCTTGACCGACAGGTGCCAGTAGATGAAGAGCAGGAGCAGCACGCCACCGACCAGCAGCGGGGTGTAGTTGACGAACTTCCACTCGAAGCTCGGATCCCACGGCATACCGCCCAGCGACGTCGGGAACATCGCGATCACCGCGGTGATGACGATCTCGACGATCGCGACCGGAGCCATCCACTTGTAATGGCCACGCAGGTTCCACCGCCCCACCTCGAACCGGTCGCCGAGCTTCCACCGGTAGTAGATCGGGACCGCGAAACACAGGTAGAGCCCGACGACACCGATCGACACCACCGCGAAGAACGCGACCGGCACCGGTGCGCCGTTGATGTCCACCTCGACCAGCGCGGGCAGGGTGATGACGGCCGCCAGCACCGCGGTCACGACCACCCCGTTGGCCGGGACGCGTTTGGCGCTCACCTTCGACCACAGCTGGTGGCCGGGCACCGCGCGGTCGCGGCTGAACGCGAACAACATCCGCGAGGCGCTGGTCTGGCACGCGGTCGTGCAGAAGAACTGTCCCGCGGTGGAGATCAGCAGCACGATCGCGACCCACTTGGAGTCCATCGCCTGGTTGAAGATCGTCACCACCGCGCCGCCGCCCGCGGACACCTCGTCGGCGTCCTGCACCGCGAACAGGAAGGTCAGCAGCAGGATCCAGCCGCCGATCGCGGAGTAGAAGATGGACCGCCAGATGCCCTTGGCGGCGCCGTCGGCCGCGCTCTTGGTCTCCTCTGACAGGTGAGCCGACGCGTCGTATCCGGTGATCGTGTACTGAGTGAGGATCGCCGAGATCGGCAGCACGAACAGCAGCCAGCCGATGCCGGACGTCTCGCCGCCGAACATGCCGCTGTTGTTCACCGTGCGGGCGAAGACCTCGCCGAAGGTGGCGTGCTGTTCGGGGATCAGCCACAGGATCGCCACCACGGCGACCGCGCCCGCGACATGCCACCAGACGGAGATGTTGTTGATGACCGCCAGCAGATGGCTCGAGAAGATGTTGATGGTCGCCGAGGCCGCCAGGATCATCACGAACATGATGAACGTTCGGGTGAGGCTGTAGCCGGCCAGCCAGCCCTCGCTGAAGGTGCCCAGCGTCAGGTCGAGGAACGTGGCACAGCCGTACGACACCGACGCCAGGATGGCGATGAGCCCGATCAGGTTCAGCCACCCGGTGTAGAAGCCGGCCTTCGGTCCGCCCAGTTTGGCTGCCCACCAATAGATTCCGCCGGAGGTGGGGAATGCCGAAACGAGCTCGGACATGCAGAGGCCGATGATGAGGATGAAAGCCGAGACGATCGGCCAGCCCCACGCGATCGCGGCGGGGCCACCGTTGTTCCAGCCCAGGCCGAATGAGGTGAAACAGCCGGCCAGGATCGAGATGATCGAGAACGAGATGGCGAAGTTGGAGAAGCCCGACCAGGAGCGTTGCAGCTCCTGGACGTAACCGAGCCTCGCGAGGTGTTGCTCGTCGTCGTCGAGATGTTCATGACCCTCGGGCACTCTGGTCCTCCTTCGAACCTCGAGTAGGGCGGTCTGCATCCGCCGCAGTAGGCAGCATAAGATCCCAAAGGTCTGGTGTCCTACCTTTGCAAAATAGCGATCGTGTAAATCTCTTGGTGAACATCCGGCAGAACGCTGGGTAATGGTCGGCTTCACGTTCAGAAGTGAAGCCCGTCGGAAAGGTGCACGCATGGGGGCCGTAACCGGCATGTTGGCGCAGGCCGACCTCGAACGCATGGTGTCCGAACGCGAGATCGACACGGTCATCGTCGCGTTCACCGATATGCAGGGCAGGCTCACCGGGAAGCGGGTGTCCGCCCGGTTGTTCGTCGAGGACATCGCCGCCCACGGGGCGGAGTGCTGCAACTACCTGCTGGCCGTCGACGTGGAGAACAACACCGTCGACGGCTACACCATGTCCAGCTGGGAGACCGGCTACGGCGACATGGTGATGACGCCCGATTTCGACACCCTGCGGGTGATTCCGTGGCTGCCGGCCACCGCGCTGGTGATGGCCGACCTGTCGTGGACCGACGGCCGGCCGGTCACCCAGGCACCGCGCAGCATCCTCAACCGCCAGATCGAGCGGCTGGCGGAGAAGGGCCTGGTGCCCTACGCCGCCACCGAACTCGAGTTCATCGTGTTCGACGATTCCTTCCGCTCGGCATGGGCCGCGGGGTACAAGGGCCTCACGCCCGCCACGGACTACAACATCGACTACGCGATGTTGGCCTCGACGCGCATGGAACCACTGCTACGCGACATCCGGCTCGGTATGGACGGTGCCGGCATGTACTGCGAAGGCGTCAAGGGGGAGTGCAACTTCGGCCAGCAGGAGATCGGGTTCCGCTACGACCACGCGCGGATCACCTGCGACAACCACACCATTTACAAGAACGGCGCCAAAGAAATCGCCGACCAGCACGGCAAGAGCCTCACGTTCATGGCGAAATTCGATGAGCGGGAAGGCAACAGCTGCCACATCCACATCTCGCTGCGCGGTGAGGACGGCAGTGCGGTGTTCGCCGACGACAGCGCCGAGGACGGGATGTCGCCGCTGTTCCGCAGCTTCATCGCCGGCCAGCTCGCCACCATGCGTGAGCTGTCCCTGTGCTACGCGCCGAACATCAACTCCTACAAGCGGTTCGCCGAAGGGAGCTTCGCGCCCACCGCGGTCGCGTGGGGGTTCGACAACCGGACGTGCTCGTTGCGCGTCGTCGGCCACGGCGCCGGGATGCGCCTGGAGAACCGCGCGCCTGGCGGAGACGTCAACCAGTACCTCGCGGTGTCGGCGTTGATTGCCGGCGGCCTCTACGGCATCGAGAACGAACTCGAACTGCCGGAACCGGTGTCAGGCAACGCCTACACCAGTGGCGCCGAACGGCTGCCGACCACGCTGGGCGAGGCGGCCGAGTTGTTCGAGCGCTCCGAGGTGGCCCGTGCGGCCTTCGGCGACGACGTCGTCGAGCACTACCTCAACTATGCGCGCGTGGAACTCAAGGCCTACAACGCCGCGGTGACCGACTGGGAACGGGTGCGTGGCTTTGAGCGGCTCTGATCTATCCCGGCGCCCCGTGCTGGGCATGACCACCTATCTGCAACAGGCGCAGACCGGCGTGTGGGACGTGAACGCCAGCTTCCTGCCCGCGATCTACTTCCAGGGGGTGAACCTCGCCGGCGGCGTCGTCGTGCTGTTGCCGCCACAACCGGTGGACTCCGGTGCGGCGGCGCGGGTACTCGACGGCCTCGACGGATTGATCATCACCGGCGGCAAGGATGTCGACCCGGCCCGTTACGGCCAGGATCCGCACCCCACCACCGACGAGCCCGACCGGACCCGCGACGCGTGGGAGTTCGCGCTGCTCGACGAGGCGCTGCGGCGCAGTGTCCCGGTCCTGGGGATCTGCCGCGGGGCACAGGTGCTCAACGTCGCGCTGGGCGGCACACTGATCCAGCATCTGCCCGACGTGATCGGCCACACCCACCACCAGAAGGGTGCCGCGGAGTTCGGCACGTCGGCGGTGTGGACCGAACCCGGCACCCGGCTGGCGGAGCTGATCGGGGAGTCCTCGGACGCCCAGTGCTACCACCACCAGGCGATCGACCGCGTCGGTGACGGCCTGATCGTCAGCGCCCGCGACGACGACGGGGTGATCGAGGCGGTCGAACTGGACCGTCGGAGCCATCCGGGCCACTGGGTCGTGGCAGTGCAATGGCATCCCGAAGAACGACTCGACGATCTGCGGTTGTTCGCCGCGGCCGTGGCGGCCGCGAATCACTATGCGATGGAAAGGGTACGAACGTGACCTCCTGTGAGGTGATCAACCCGGCGACCGAGGAGGTGCTGCGGTCGATCGAACTCGTCGACGTCGAGGGCGTCGACGATGCGGTGGCGCGGGCGAAGTCGGCGCAGCGGACGTGGGCGCGGTTGGCGCCGGCCGAACGTGCGGCGGCGCTGCGCTCCTTCGCGGCCGTGGTCGACGCGCACATCGACGAGTTGGCCGCCCTGGAGGTCGCCAACTCCGGTCATCCGATCGGCAGCGCCGAATGGGAGGCCGGGCACGTCCGCGACGTGTTGCAGTACTACGCGGCTTCCCCGGAACGGCTGTGCGGCAAACAGATTCCCGTGGCCGGCGGGCTGGACGTGACGTTCAACGAGCCGCTCGGTGTGGTGGGTGTGATCACTCCGTGGAACTTCCCGATGACGATCGCGGCGTGGGGTTTCGCGCCGGCGCTCGCCGCGGGGAACGCGGTGGTCCTCAAACCCGCGGAGTGGACGCCGTTGACATCGATCCGGCTCGGCGAGCTCGCGGTCGAGGCGGGTCTGCCCGAGGGTCTGTTCTGCGTGCTGCCCGGTGAAGGGCCGGTGGTCGGCGAGCGGTTCGTCACCCATCCCGATGTCCGCAAGATCGTGTTCACCGGGTCGACCGAAGTGGGCACCCGGGTGATGGCCGGGGCTGCCGCACAGGTCAAGCGGGTCACGCTGGAGTTGGGCGGCAAGAGCGCCAACATCGTCTTCGACGACTGCGATCTGGAGAAGGCCGCCGCCACCGCGCCCTACGGGGTGTTCGACAACGCCGGGCAGGATTGCTGCGCGCGCAGCCGGATCCTCGTGCAGCGCAACGTCTACGACCGGTTCATGGAACTGCTCGAACCGGCCGTCAAGGGTGTGGTGGTCGGCGACCCGACATCGCGCGACACCGAGATGGGCCCGCTGGTCAGCAAGAAACACTGGGAGTCCGTCGCGTCCTACGTACCCGACGACGCACCGGTCGCCTTCCGTGGCGAGGCGCCCGCGGGTCGCGGGTACTGGTTCGCACCGACGGTGCTCACCCCGCAGCGCACCGACCGCGCCGTCGCCGAGGAGATCTTCGGACCGGTGGTGACGGTGCTGCCGTTCGACGACGAGGCGGACGCGATCGCCTTCGCCAACGACACCCCGTACGGACTGTCCGGTTCCATCTGGACCGACAACGTGTCGCGCGCGCTGCGCGTCTCGCGGGCATTGGAAGCCGGGAACCTGTCGGTGAATTCGCATTCCTCTGTCCGGTACACCACACCCTTCGGGGGCTTCAAGCAGTCGGGACTGGGCCGCGAACTCGGACCCGACGCCCCGCTGTCCTTCACCGAAACCAAGAACGTGTTCATAGCAGTCACAGATGCGATCGGAGAGAATGCATGACCCAGGTGGACCTGACCCAGCGGATGGCCGGCAAGGTCGCCGTGATCACGGGCGGTGCCAGCGGCATCGGCCTGGCCACGGCCAAGCGGATGAAGGCCGAGGGCGCCAGGATCGTCATCGGTGACATCGACCCGGCCACCGGCAAATCCGTCGCCGACGACCTCAACGGGATCTTCGTCCCCGTCGACGTCTCGGATCAGGCGGCCGTCGACACCCTGTTCGACACCGCCGCCGAAACCTACGGTTCGGTGGACGTCGCGTTCAACAACGCCGGCATCAGCCCGCCCGAGGACGACCTCATCGAGAACACCGGCATCGACGCCTGGCAGCGGGTGCAGGACATCAACCTCAAGTCGGTGTTCTTCTGTTGCAAGGCCGCGTTGCGCCACATGGTGCCCCAGCAGAAGGGGTCGATCATCAACACCGCGTCGTTCGTCGCGGTCATGGGTTCGGCCACCTCGCAGATCTCCTACACCGCCTCCAAAGGCGGCGTGCTGGCAATGTCCCGCGAACTCGGCGTGCAGTACGCCCGCCAGGGCATCCGGGTCAACGCGCTGTGCCCCGGACCGGTGAACACCCCGCTGCTGCAGGAGCTGTTCGCCAAGGATCCGGAGCGGGCCGCTCGCCGGCTCGTGCACATCCCGCTCGGGCGCTTCGCCGAACCGGATGAACTCGCAGCGGCGGTCGCGTTCCTGGCCAGTGACGACTCGTCGTTCATCACCGGGTCGTCGTTCCTCGTCGACGGCGGCATCAGCTCGGCGTACGTGACACCGCTGTAGCCGTCACGGTCATGGTCCCCGCACCGGAACCTCAGCCCGCCGGCGAACGCCCCGCCGCGGAGCCGGCGGCTGAGGTCCTGCTGCGCCCGGTGCGGCTCGGCAACGCGTTCGAGGACACCGTCGGCCGGTTGTTGGAGACGATCCGGCTGGGCATGCTCGGCCCGGGTGAGTCGCTGCCGCCGGAGCGCGAACTGGCCGCACGTCTCGGGGTCAGCCGCGACACGGTGCGGGAGGCCATCAAATCCCTGGCAGACGCCGGATACCTGGTGTCGCGCCGCGGTCGCTACGGCGGCACCTTCCTCGCCGACGAACTGCCCCGGCACCCGCGCGAGGACCGTGGGCTGTCCGGCGACGAGATCGACGATGCGTTGCGGTTGCGCGAGATCCTCGAGGTCGGCGCCGCCCGGATGGCGGCCGGCCGCACGCTGACCGCGGCGCAGCGCGAGGAGTTGTGGACCCGGCTGTCCGACGTCCGCGGCGCCGCGCCCGACGACTACCGCAGGCTCGACTCCCGGTTGCACCTGGCCATCGCCGAGGTGGCGGGGTCAGCGTCGCTGGTCCCGCTGGTTGCCGAGAACCGGATGCGACTCAACGCCATGCTCGACCAGATCCCGCTGTTGAAGACCAACATCGCCCACTCCGACGAGCAGCACCACCACATCGTCATCGCCATCCTGGCCGGGGACGCCGATGCGGCGGAGTCGGCGATGCGGGCCCATGTCGCCGGGTCGGCCGCGCTGCTGCACGGCTTCCTGGACTGACGCCAGGTCCCGCGAGGGCACCGGCGGACGACGTGGTGGATTAAGTTGACAGCAGTGGAGCGACCCGGTGATCACAAGCAGGTCGAGCGGGCGACCTCGGCGCTGGCCGACGTCGACACCGGTGGCTGGACGCAGCGTTTCGACCTGCTGTCCGACCCGCATCGGCTGGAGATCCTGCTCTGCCTGCACCGTGCGCCCGGCATCTGCGTCAGCGATCTGGCCGCCGCCCTCGGCCGTTCGGAGAACGCGGTGTCGCAGGCGCTACGAGTGTTGCGCCAGCAGGGTTGGGTGAGTTCGACCCGCCTGGGCCGGGCGGTCAGCTACCGCCTCGACGACGACATCGTCCACGACCTCCTGCACTGGATCGGCGCCAGGCACGGCTGAGTACTCCTGAACATCTGTTCATCTGGACAGATGTGAAGTGCGGTCCTAGGCTCGGTTGGTGACCCTCGACCACGTCGCCATGCATATGAGCGACGGCATCGTCAACGCGCCCACGTCGCTGCTGTTCGGTGTCATTGCTGTTGCGGCCCTTGGGTTCTGCGTTCTGCGTGCGAGGGCCGAGCTCGACGAACGCGCGGTTCCGCTGGCCGGGCTGGTTGCGGCGTTCGTGTTCGCCGTGCAGATGGTCAACTTCCCGATCCTGCCCGGGGTCAGCGGCCATCTCCTCGGCGGAGCGTTGGCGGCGATCCTCGTCGGCCCCTACACCGGTGCCCTGTGCATTGCGCTGGTGCTCACGGTGCAGTCGTTGTTGTTCGCCGACGGCGGTGTCACCGCACTCGGCACGAACATCACGAACATGGCGGTGATCGGCGTCGCCGCCGGGTACGGCACCGCCGCGTTGCTGTTCGCGATCATCCGCCGCAGGGGCACTGTGACGGTGACGGTGATCGGTGCGATCGCGTTCGTCGCCGCGCTCGTCGGCACCGTCTGTGCGGCAATGGGTTTCGTGCTCGAGTATGCGATGGGCGGCGCGGCGCCGGCATCGCTGGGCGCCGTCCTCGCCTACATGGGCGGTACGCACGCCCTGATCGGGGTGGGGGAGGGCGCCATCACCGCCATCACGGTGGTGGCCGTCGCACGGGTCCGCCCCGACCTGGTCTACCTGCTGCGTCGCGCGCGCGAGACGGTGCCGGCATGAGCGGCCGCCGACTCTTCTGGGTCGCCTTCGCCGCGGTCACCCTCGTCGTCGCCGGCGGTCTGTCGTATGTCGCGAGCGCCAGCCCGGACGGGTTGGACGCCGCCACGTTGCGCGGATGTGAGGTCGTCGAGACCGTCGACGGTGAGTCGCTGACCGGGGACTGCATCGCCCAGCACGCCGAGGAGCACGCGCTGGCCGACTCACCGCTGGCCGACTACACCGTCGGCGGCCGGTCCGGAACCAACGGCGTCGCGGGTGTGGTCGGCGTGATCGTGACCGCCGCCCTCGGGGCTGCGCTGTTCTGGCTCATCGCCCGTAGCCGTCGCAGCAGGAGATAGCCGTGGGTGCGGGCGCGCATCCGCTCTACCGCCACGGTGACTCCGTCGTGCACCGCATGCCGGCCGAGACGAAGATCGTCTGCCTGGTGGCGTTCGTCCTGTCCGTCGTGGCCACCCCGCGTGAACTGGTGTGGCCCTACGTCGCCTACGGGGCGATCGTCGCCGCGATGTGGTGGGCCGCGCGCATCCCGCCGCGCTGGGCGCTACCGAGGATGCTGATCGAGGCGCCGTTCGTGGTGCTCGCGGTGCTGCTGCCGTTCGCCGAGGGCGGTGAGCGCACCGAGGTCGGGGGCGTCTCCCTGTCGATCACCGGCCTCTACGCCGCCTGGGGGATCGTCGCCAAGGGCACCCTCGGTGTCGCCGCCGCGCTGACCGTCGCCGCGACCACCCCGGCGGCCGAACTGCCTGCCGCGCTGAGCCGACTGCGCGTCCCGGCCGTGATGACCTCGGTGCTCGTGCTGATGATCCGCTACATCGACCTCCTGGCCGCCGAGGCCGACCGCATGCGCATCGCCCGCATCTCGCGCGGGGATTCGCCGCGGGCACTGCACCAGGCCGGTGCCGTCGCCAAGGGTGTCGGCGCGCTGTTCCTGCGGTCCTACGAGCGCGGGGAACGGGTCCACCTCGCGATGCTGTCGAGGGGTTTCGACGGCCGCACACCGGATCTGGCCGCGGTCGGCGCGCCGCCACCGGCCGGCAGGGCGCAGTGGGCGGTCGCCCTGTCGCCGGCGGCCGGGGCGGCCGCCGTGGCCGTGGTGGCGTGGGTGGTCTCGTGACCGCACCGGCCGTGCGCATCGAGCAGTTACGGCACGTCTACCCCGACGGCCATGTAGCGCTCGCGGGCGTGGACCTGACGATCGGCGCAGGCGAGCGAGTCGCCGTGCTCGGACCGAACGGGGCGGGCAAGACGACGCTAATGCTGCATCTCAACGGGGTGCTCGAAGCGACGGCCGGCAGTGTGCACATCGGCGGGACACCGGTGCGCCGGGCGACGCTCGCCGACATCCGCAGGCGCGTCGGCCTGGTGTTCCAGGACCCCGACGACCAGCTGTTCATGCCGACGGTTGCCCAGGACGTGGCGTTCGGGCCGGCCAACTTCGGGGTGCGCGGCGAGGAACTGGCCGCGCGGGTGGATCGCGCACTGGCCACCGTGTCCCTCAGCGACGAGGCCGGGCGCAGTCCCACCCACCTCTCGGCGGGGCAGCGCAGGCGTGCCGCGCTGGCGACGGTGCTGGCGTGCGACCCCGAGATCCTCGTACTCGACGAACCATCGGCCAATCTCGACCCGGTCGCCCGCCGCGAACTGGCCGAGACCCTGCTCGCCATCGACGCCACGACCATCATCGTCACCCACGACCTGCCCTACGCCGCGCAGTTGTGCGAGCGCGCGGTCATCGTCGACGCCGGCGTGGTGGTGGCCGACGGGCCGATCGCCGACCTGCTCGCCGACACCGCGCTGCTGGCCGCTCACCGGCTCGAACTGCCGTGGGGGTTCACCGTCCCCGACAAATTCGCTTGACCTCAACTCCGGTTGAGGTGTCAGTCTGCCGGTGTGGGCACGACGATCGATGAAGCGACAGACGACCTCGCCGCACGTTTCACCCGAGACGTGCCGCCCCTGATCGACACCCTCTACCGCGCCGCCCGCCGCTACACGGTCAGCACCGCCGACGCGGAGGACCTGGTGCAGGAGACGCTGACCAAGGCGTACGCGGGCTTTCGGTCCTACACCGACGGAACCAACCTGCGGGCGTGGCTGCTGCGGATCATGACCAACATCTGGATCTCCTCGTACCGCACCGCGCAGCGCCGCCCCGACGAGGTCAGCGCCGACGTCACCGACGCCCAACTCGCCGCCGTCGCAGCGCACACGTCGACCGGGCTGCCCTCCGCCGAACTCGCCGCACTCGAGGCGATGGGTGACGACGAGGTGCGCGCGGCCCTCGCCGAACTGCCCGTCGACCAACGGCTGGTGGTCTTCTATGCCGACGTGGAAGGTATGCGCTACAAGGAGATCGCCGCGATCCTCGACATCCCGCTGGGCACCGTCATGTCGCGGCTGCACCGCGGGCGCACCCGTCTGCGCGCACTGCTCACCGAGGTCGCGACGACGCGCGGATATCTGCACGACGGCGGCTGCGCGGCATGAGGTTCAGTGCCGTCGGGCCGGGGGCCACGGCGGCTCACCGCACAGGGAGAGCAGGGCGTTCTCCACCACCTCGGGCAGCGCGGGATGAATCCAGTACTGGCCGCGCGCCATATCCTGCGCAGGCAGGTCGAACGCCATGGCCTGCACGAGCGGCTGGATGATCGACGACGCCTGGTGGCCCATGATGTGCGCGCCGAGCAGCAGCCCGGTGTCGTCGTCGACGATGAGTTTCGCGAAACCCGAGGTGTCCTCCATCGCCCAGCCGTACGCGACGTCGCTGTAATCCTGGACCTTGCTCCTGATGCGGTAACCCTGTGCCCGCGCCTCGTTCTCGGTGAGACCGACGGAGGCGATCTGGGGTTCGGTGAACACCGCGGACGGCACATTGCGGTGATTGGACGGCATCAGCGCATCGGTGTCGTCCCAGTCGATGAGCAGGTTGTTCCTGACCACCCGGGCTTCGTGATTGGCCACGTGCTTGAGCTGATAGGGCGAGCAGACGTCGCCGAGCGCGAACACGTTGCGTGCAGTGGTCCGTTGGAACTCGTCGACGGTCACCAGGCCGCCCTCGACCGCCACGCCGGCGACATGCGCGTCGAGCAGGTCGCCGTTGGGAACCCGGCCGGTGGCCACGAGCAACACGTCGCCGTGCAGTTCGGACCCGTCGTCGAGACTGAGCGTGACCCCCGACTCGTCGGTGGAGCCGCCGATGATGTTGCGGCGACTGTGGATCTCCCACTTCTTGCCCGCGATGTCGGTGAAGCGCTCACAGATCGTGTCGTCGGCGTGGCCGAGCATGGCCGTGCCCCGGATGACGATCGTGACCCGCGATCCGAGGGAGGAGAAGATGTGCGCGAATTCGGCGGCCACGAAACCGCCCCCGGCGATGATGATGTGCTCGGGCAACTCGGCCAGCCGCATGATCGTGTCACTGGTGTGATGGGCGACCCCGCAGTCGGCGATGGCCGGCGGTACGGTCGCGCGCGAGCCCGCCGCGATCACCACCTGGTCGGCGGTGAATTCGTCACCGTCGTCGGTGCGTAGCCGGTACCGGCCGTCGGGAAGCGCGTCGGCGAAACGGGTGTGGCTGGCGAACACCTCGACGTTGGGCGTGGAACGCCGGTAGTGCTCACCGCCGCTGGCCAGCGGGTCGATCCGGCCGAAGACCCGCGACACGATGTCACTCCAGCGCACCCCGTCGACATGGGCGTCGATGCCGAAGCGTGCTGCGTCACGGACATTCTGGGTCACCCCGGCCGAGTAGACGAACATCTTGGTGGGGATGCACCCGACATTGAGGCAGGTGCCGCCGAACATCCCCTCCTCGCAGACGGCGACCTTCTTGTCGACGTAGCGCTCGTCGAGAATCGAGTTGCCCGAACCGGTTCCGATGATCGCGATATCGAAATGCGCCATCTACATTTCCCGTCGCTTCGCTCGCCCCATCCACATCCCCCGTCGCTTCGCTCGCCCCATCCACATCCCCCGTCGCTTCGCTCGCCCCATGTCCGTCATCCCCGTTCGGATCGTTGCGTGGTAGCCGGATGTTCGGCCAGATACCAGTCCAGCCAGCGATCCAGTTCACCGTAGGCCGCACGACGCGGCTCGGCCAGCGAAAGGAACACGTCGTGTTTCGCGTCGGCGATCGGCACGATGGTGCTGCGATTACCGATGCAGCCCGCCCAGCGGGCGATGTGTGCGACGTCGAGGACCGCGTCGCCGCGCTGCATCGTCGCCGGATCGGGCGCCTCGCGCACGCTGTGGTCCGAGCGCAGGATCAGGTTGGGGACGCCGACGTCCAGTCCGCGGTGCAGCCGGGCGTGCCCGCGGCGGATCGCGCGGATCCACCCCGCCGTCACGGGGAAACCGCCGACCGGTTTCCACTCGAGGTCGTAGTCGAACTCGCCCCCGAAGTCCCGGTGCAGTGTGGCGCCGTAACCGCCACCCGGGTTCGGCGACCGCACGATCCGGCGTTTGCCCAGCCGTGAGACTGCGCCGAGTGCGGCCGAGGTGGCCGGGGAGCGCAGCAGCGCCGGTCCCTGCAGATCCAGCCAGGGGCTGTTGAGCACCAGGCCGGCCACGCCGAGTCGCTCGGTCATCCCTCGCCGTCGCAGCCGGTCCAGCCACAGCGACACGATCAGCCCGCCCGCGGAATGCCCGACCACCACGACAGCGGCGCCGTCGGTCTCCTCACCGATGATCTCCAGAGCCTGCTCGAGTTCGCGGTCGTAGCGGGTCAGGTCGGTCGTGAAGTGCGGCGTCTGCGCGCCCCGCCGCGACCGGCCGCATTTGTGCAGGTCCAGCGCGTAGAACGCGAGGCCCCGGGTGGCCAGGTGATCGGCGAGTTCGGTGTGGAAGAAGTAGTCGGTGAACCCGTGCACCAGCAACACCGCGTGGCGCGCATCGGGCTGCGGCCGGCCCCGGCGCACGATCGTCGCGACGAGGTCGCCCTCACCGTCGGGATCGCGTCCCAGCGCAAGGGTGTGCCGCTGGTAGTCCGGCAGCACGTCGGTGTCCCAGCTGCGCACCCGGGAACTCACGGATGTCACCTTAGGCTGCCCGGTGAGCCCGCAGGTCACGGCGGTGAGCGATGGCACAGTCGGCCGCACGATTGGCGGGCACTGCAGCGGGATAACCTGGGACGAGGTAAGCCGTCACAAAGCCGCGACGAAAAGGACCGATGAGCTGGTGTCCGAAACACAGGTAGCCAAAACCGACGTCGTGCTCGTAGGTGCCGGCATCATGAGCGCCACGCTGAGTGTCCTGCTGAAGCTGCTCGAGCCGAACTGGTCGATCACCCTGGTCGAGCGGCTCGACGGCGCGGCGGCCGAGAGTAGCGACCCGTGGAACAACGCGGGCACCGGACACTCCGCGCTGTGCGAGCTCAACTACACCCCGCAGACCGCCAACGGCGGCATCGACATCACCAAAGCGGTGCACGTCAACGAACAGTTCCAGGTCTCGCGGCAGTTCTGGTCCTACGCCGTCGAGAACGAGGTGCTGCCCGACGTCCGCAACTTCATCAACCCCATCCCGCACGTCAGCTTCGTCCAGGGCGCCGAGAACGTGAAGTATCTGCGCGCCCGCTACAACGCGCTCGTCACCAACCCGCTCTTCGGGTCGATGGAGTTCATCGACGATCCCGGCGAATTCGCCCGGCGGTTGCCGCTGATGGCCGATAAGCGAGACTTCTCCGAACCGGTCGGGCTGAACTGGACGCAGGACGGCACCGACGTCGATTTCGGCTCGCTGTCGCGCCAGCTTTTCGGCTACTCGGCGCAGCGCGGGATGACCACCCTGTTCGGACACGAAGTGCGCGATCTGGACAAGCAGTCCGACGGCAGCTGGTCGGTGAAGGTGGTCAACCGCCGCACCGGGGCCAAGCGCAAGCTCAACGCCAAGTTCGTCTTCGTCGGCGCCGGCGGCGGGGCGTTGCCGCTGCTGCAGAAGGCAGGCATCGAGGAGGCCAAGGGCTTCGGCGGCTTTCCCGTCGGCGGAGCGTTCCTGCGCACGAACAACCAGTCGCTGACCGCCGGGCACCAGGCCAAGGTCTACGGGTTGCCGCCGCTCGGCGCGCCCCCGATGTCGGTGCCACACCTGGACACCCGCGTGATCAACAGCAGGTCGTGGCTGCTGTTCGGCCCGTTCGCCGGCTGGTCGCCCAAATTCCTCAAACAGGGCAAGGTCACCGATCTGCCGTTCTCGGTCAAGCCGAACAACCTGACCTCCATGCTCGGTGTCGGGCTCACCGAGATGGGATTGCTCAAGTACCTCATCGGCCAGCTGAGGCTCAGCGCGGCCGACCGCGTCGACGCGTTGCGCGAATTCGCTCCTGGCGCAGTCGATTCCGACTGGGAGCTCGATGTGGCCGGCCAGCGCGTGCAGGTCGTCCGGCGTAAAGGACGCGGGGGGGTGCTGGAATTCGGCACGACCGTGCTGTCCGCCGAGGACGGCAGCATCGCCGGGCTGCTCGGTGCGTCGCCCGGTGCCTCGACGGCGGTGCCCGCGATGCTCGACATCATGGAGCGCTGCTTCGCCGACCGCTACCGCGGCTGGCTACCCAGGCTTCGCGAGATCGTGCCTTCGCTCGGAACTCCGCTGTCCACCGAACCCAAGCTGTTCGAAGAGGTGTGGGCGCACGGCACCAAGGTGCTCAAACTCGACCGCCCGGCGGAGGGTCTCCCGATCGCCGGTCCGGACACCGAGCACCGGGAGCCCGACGCCGCGCGCACAACCGCGGTCACTGCCTGACGTGGTGGGGCGATGACGGTCGCGCTGCGCCGCAACTGGGCCAAGGACCTCGACGCGGCAACCCTGTACGAATTACTCAAACTGCGCGTGGAGGTGTTCGTCGTCGAACAGGCCTGCCCCTATCCCGAACTCGACGGTCGGGACCTGCTGGCCGAGACACGCCACTTCTGGCTCGAGGGCCCCGACGGCGAAGTGATCTCCACGTTGCGGCTGATGGAGGAACATCCCGGCGGTAACAAGGGATTCCGGATCGGTCGTGTGTGCACCAGGCGCGACGCCCGCGGGCACGGGCACACCGCCCGACTGATGCAGGCGGCGCTCGCCGACGTGGGCGACCACCCGTGCCGCATCGACGCGCAGACCTATCTCGAAGCGATGTACGCCCGGCACGGATTCGTCCGCGCCGGAGACGAATTCGTCGAAGACGGCATTTCGCACGTCCCTATGCTGCGCCCGGGATCCGGGACGGCGCACCAGTGACGCCCGCGTATCCGTTCAGCGCGATCGTCGGGCACGACCGGTTGCTCCTCGCCCTGCTGCTGTGCGCGGTGCGACCCGAGATCGGTGGTGTGCTGATCCGCGGCGAGAAGGGGACCGCGAAGTCGACCGCGGTACGCGGACTGGCACAGGTACTCGCCCAGGTCGACGGTGGTGCCCTGGTCGAATTGCCGATCGGTGCCACCGAGGACCGGGTGGTCGGTTCGCTCGACCTTCAGAAGGTGCTGCGCGACGGTGAGCATGCGTTCTCGCCGGGTCTGCTGGCCCGGGCGCACGGCGGGGTGCTCTACGTCGACGAGGTCAACCTGCTGCACGACCACCTGGTCGACGTGCTGCTCGACGCGGCGGCGATGGGTCGCGTGCACATCGAACGCGACGGCATCTCCCACAGCCACGAGGCGCGGTTCGTGCTGATCGGCACCATGAATCCCGAAGAGGGCGAACTACGCCCGCAGTTGCTCGACCGCTTCGGTCTCACGGTGGACGTGGCGGCGAGCCGCGACGTCGACGTCCGCGTCGAGGTGATTCGTCAGCGCATGGCGTTCGAGGCCGATCCGGACGCATTCGCCGACAGCTATGCGCACCACGACACCGACCTGGCCCGCCGGGTCGCCGATGCGCGTGCGCGGGTTCCGTCGGTATCGTTGCCCGACAACGAGTTACGGCGTATCGCGGCGCTGTGTGCGGCTTTCGACGTCGACGGTATGCGCGCCGATCTGGTGGTGGCGCGCACTGCGGTCGCCCACGCGGCATGGCGGGGCGCGGTCGCCGGGGCGAGCGCAGCGACAGGGGATATCACCGTCGGCGAAGACGACATCCGGGTGGCCGCCGAACTCGCACTGCCCCACCGGCGCCGACGGGACCCGTTCGACGATCCCGGCCTGGATCCGGAACGGCTCGACGAAGCGATGGCCCAGGCCGACGAATCCGCGAATCCCCCGGACACCGATCCAGAACCCGACCCCGACTCTCACCCCGACCCACCCGGTGGTGGGAACGCCACCGAATCCTCGGGGTCCGCTGTGCCGCAGAAGAAACCGTCGACCCAGACCCGCGACAGCGGTGCACCGTCGGCGGCGTTCAAGACCAAGACGCTGGTGGTGCCCGGGGTGGGGGAGGGCGCACCGGGACGGCGCTCACGGGCCCGCAACCGCACCGGCACCGTCGTGGCGTCGACCCCGGACGCCGAGACCGGACACGGGCTGCACGTCTTCGGCACGCTGCTCGCGGCCGCGGAGAACCAGCGCGTGCCGGGCCGCCCCCGGCCGCGGGTGCAGGACGTGCGCCGCGCCGTGCGCGAAGGTCACGAGGGCAACCTCGTGGTCTTCGTCGTCGACGCCTCGGGCTCGATGGCCGCACGCGACCGGATGGCGGCGGTCGGCGGCGCCACCCTGTCACTGCTGCGCGACGCCTACCAGCGCCGCGACAAAGTCGCCGTGATCACGTTCCGTCAGCGACAGGCCACGCTGCTGCTGCCGCCCACGACGTCGGTGTACATCGCCAGCCGCCGGCTGTCGCGATTCGACACCGGTGGGAAGACCCCGCTGGCGGAGGGTCTGCTGGCCGCCCGCGACGTCGTCGTGCGGGAGAAGGCCCGCGACCGCGCCCGTCGCTGCCTGGTCGTCGTGCTGACTGACGGCCGCGCCACCGGGGGACCGGACCCGTTGGGCCGCACCCGTCAGGCCGCCGCCCGCCTGGTGGCCGAGGGCGCTGCCGCCGTCGTCGTCGACTGCGAGACCTCGCTGGTGCGGCTCGGCCTCGCCGAGGAACTCGCCACCGCGCTGCGCGGACCCGCCGTCCGCCTGGCCCACCTGCGCGCCGACGATCTCACCCGGCTGGTCACCCAGACCGACCGCAACGCCGCCTAACGGAGGAATCCATGCCGCAGGGCCGACCTCTGACCGTTCCCGACGACGGGCTCACCACGCGCGCCCGGCGTAACGCGCCACTGCTGGCCGTGCACACCGGGGCGGGTAAGGGCAAGTCGACGGCCGCGTTCGGGATGGCGCTGCGCGCGTGGAACCAGGGTTTCGACATCGCGGTGTTCCAGTTCGTCAAGAGCGCGAAATGGAAGGTCGGCGAGGAGGCGGTGTTCGGTGAGCTGGGCCGCCTGCACGACGAACACGGTGCGGGCGGGGCCGTGGAGTGGCACAAGATGGGCTCGGGCTGGTCCTGGTCGCGGCGGCCCGGCAGCGACGACGACCATGCCGCGGCCGCAGCCGACGGGTGGGCCGAGATCGCCCGCCGGCTCGCCGAGGAGCGCCACGACTTCTATGTGCTCGACGAATTCACCTACCCCCTCAAGTGGGGGTGGGTAGACGTCGACGACGTGGTCGAGGTGCTCCGGTCGCGGCCGGGCAGGCAGCACGTCGTCATCACCGGCCGCGACGCACCGCAGGCCCTTGTCGACGCCGCCGATCTGGTGACCGAGATGACCAAGGTCAAACACCCGATGGATGCCGGACGCAAAGGTCAGAAGGGCATCGAGTGGTGACGCCCGCCGTCGTGATCGCCGCGCCCGCCTCGGGTAGCGGGAAGACCACCGTGGCAACGGGTTTGATGGGGGCGCTACGCCGCGCCGGTCAGCGGGTGGCGCCGTTCAAGGTTGGCCCGGACTTCATCGACCCCGGCTACCACGCCCTGGCGACCGGACGTCCGGGACGCAACCTCGACCCCGTCCTCGTCGGCGAGGATCTGATCGGACCGCTGTACGCGCACGGCGCCGCAGGCAGTGACATCGCCGTCGTCGAAGGTGTCATGGGTCTGTTCGACGGGCGTATCGGAGACCGGATGACCGGGCCCGCAACGGGTTCCACCGCGCAGGTGGCAGGCCTGCTCGGCGCCCCCGTCGTGCTGGTCGTCGATGCCCGCGGGCAGAGCCACAGCATCGCCGCTCTGCTGCACGGGTTCTCCACCTTCGACCCGCACACCCGTATCGCCGGAGTCGTGCTCAACCGGGTGGGCTCACCGCGCCACGACGAGGTGCTGCGACAGGCGTGTGAACACGCCGGGCTGACGGTGTTCGGGTCCATCCCGCGGACCGAGGCGCTGGCCGTCCCGTCCCGCCACCTCGGGCTGATCACCGCGGCCGAGCATGGCCGGGCCGCCCGAGACGCGGTCACCGCGATGACCGAGCTCGTCGCCCGCCACGTCGATCTCGACGTCGTCGTCGGCTGCGCGCGCGCGACCGTCGCCGGCACACCGTGGAGCCCGCACGTCGCCGAATCCACCGAATCGGGTGTGACCGTCGCGCTGGCCGCCGGGAAAGCCTTCACCTTCGGCTATGCCGAGCACAGCGAACTGCTGCGCGCGGCCGGTGCCGAGGTGGTCGAGTTCGACCCGATGACCGACCGCCTGCCCCCGGACACCTCGGCACTGGTGATACCGGGCGGGTTCCCCGAACAGCACGCCGCCGACCTGTCCGCGAACACCGCTGTGCGCCAACAGATCGCGCACCTGGCCGCGGCGGGCGCCCCGGTCCACGCGGAATGCGCGGGCCTGACCTACCTGGTCGACGACCTCGACGGCCGCCCCATGTGCGGGGTGCTGTCGGGTTCGGCCCGGTTCACCGAACGCCTCACACTGGGTTACCGCCAGGCCGTCGCGGCCGCCGACTCCACGCTGCACCGCGCCGGGGAGCGCGTCATCGGGCACGAGTTCCACCGCACCGCGGTCACATTCACCGACCGGTACGAGCCGGCGTGGCAATTCGCGGGCCGGGCCGGCGGGCCGGTTGCCGACGGGGCGGTGCATCGCGGAGTCCACGCCGGCTACCTGCACACCCACCCGGCCGCCCACCCGCAGGCGATCGCCCGCTTCGTGGCGTCGGCCGCACGCTCTAAGCTCGCCGGGTGACCGATAACGCGTACCTCGTCGGCCTACGCCTCACCGGCAGGAAGGTCGTCATCGTCGGTGGGGGAACGGTCGCACAACGCCGGCTGCCGCTGCTGATCGCGAACGGCGCCGACGTGCACGTCATCGCCCGCGCCGCCACGCCCGCCGTCGAGGCTATGGCGGGAATCACACTGACGCTGCGCGACTTCCGCGTCGGCGACCTCGACGGTGCCTGGTACGTGATCGCCGCGACCGACGATCCCGACGTCAACGCGGCCGTCGTCGCCGAAGCCGAGCGCCGCCACATCTTCTGCGTGCGCGCCGACGTCGCCCGGGAGGGGACCGCCGTCACGCCGGCGTCCTTCGAGTACGAGGGCCTGTCGGTCGGTGTCCTCGCCGGCGGTGAGCACCGCCGTTCGGCGGCCATCCGGTCAGCGATCCACGAGGCTCTCGCGAGCGGACTGATCGCCGGCGACGACCCCGACACCGTGACCACCGGCGTCGCGCTGGTCGGCGGAGGGCCCGGGGACCCGGAACTCATCACCGTGCGCGGGCGCCGGCTGCTCGCCCAGGCCGACGTCGTGGTCGCCGACCGGCTGGCGCCCCAGGAACTGCTCGCCGAACTCCCGCCGCACGTCGAGGTCATCGACGCCGCCAAGATCCCCTACGGCCGGGCCATGGCGCAGGACGCCATCAACCAGGTGCTCATCGACCGCGCCTCGGCGGGCAAGTTCGTCGTCCGCCTCAAGGGCGGTGACCCGTTCGTCTTCGCGCGCGGCTACGAAGAGGTGCTGGCCTGCGCCGAGGCCGGGATCCCTGTCACCGTCGTACCGGGTGTGACCAGCGCCATAGGTGTTCCGGCGCTGGCCGGGGTACCTGTCACCCATCGTCACGTCACACATGAATTCGTGGTGGTCAGCGGACATGTCGCGCCGGACCACCCCGAATCGTTGGTGAATTGGGATGCGCTCGCAGCGCTGACCGGGACGATTGTTTTGCTGATGGCGGTCGAAAGGATCGAACTGTTCACCAAGGCGTTGCTCGACGGCGGACGACCTGCGGAAACTCCGGTTCTCGTGGTGCAGCACGGCACCACGAGCGCACAGCGGACGTTGCGAGCTACGCTGGCTGACGCGCCGGAACGGATGAGCGCCGAGGGTATTCGACCTCCCGCGATCATTGTGATCGGGCCGGTCGCCGCCTTCGGTGGGTAAAGGATTCCTAAGATTACTGTAAGGTAACCTGTTATGACGGCTCTCAACGACGCCGAGCGCGCAGCCATGATCCGCGACGCGGAAGGCCGAGCGAAGCGGGCACAGCCGATGAGCGCGGAGCAAACACCCGCGGCACAAACCAACAAGGCACCGACCTGGTTGCCGTCGCGCAGATTCTTCGCCGCCGTGATCGCGATCGCCGGCATGCAGCTCATGGCCACGATGGACGGCACGATCGCCATCGTCGCGCTCCCCAAGATCCAGGACGCGCTCAATCTGTCCGACGCCGGCCGCAGCTGGGTCATCACGGCCTACGTGTTGACCTTCGGCGGTCTGATGCTCCTCGGTGGCCGCCTCGGCGACACCATCGGGCGCAAGCGCACCTTCATCGTGGGCGTCGCGCTGTTCACCATCGCCTCGATCCTGTGTGGCATCGCATGGGACGAGGCCACGCTGGTGATCGCCCGGCTGCTGCAGGGCGTCGGTGCCGCGATCGCCTCGCCGACCGCTCTGGCGCTCGTCGCCACGACTTTCCCGAAGGGCCCGGCGCGTAACGCGGCCACCGCAGTGTTCGCCGCGATGACCGGCGTCGGCTCGGTGATGGGCCTGGTCGTCGGCGGCGCGCTCACCGAGGTGTCGTGGCGGCTGGCGTTCCTGGTCAACGCCCCGATCGGCTTGTTGATTCTCTACCTGGCTCACACCGCGCTCCGTGAGACGCACAAAGAGCGGCTCAAACTCGACGCGACGGGCGCGCTGCTCGCGACGCTGGGCTGCACCGCCGCCGTATTCGGTTTCTCGATGGGTCCGGAGAAGGGCTGGCTGTCGCCGGTCACCATCACCTCGATCGTCGCCGCCGGCGTCTTCCTGCTCGCCTTCATCTTCGTTGAGCGCTTCGCGGAGAACCCGGTGGTGCCCTTCGAGCTGTTCAAGGACCGCAACCGGCTGGCCACGTTCGCGGCCGTCTTCCTGGCCGGCGGCGTCATGTTCACCCTGTCGGTGCTGATCGGCCTCTACGTGCAGGACATCCTGGGCTACAGCCCGCTGCGCGCCGGTATCGGTTTCATCCCCTTCGCCATCGCGATGGGTATCGGGTTGGCCCTCTCCTCGCAACTGGTTCCGATTGTCCCGCCGCGAATCCTGGTGATCTCCGGTGGTGTTCTGGTGCTGGGGGCGATGATCTACGGCTCGACGCTCAACAGCGGCATCCCCTATTTCCCGAACCTGGTGATCCCGCTCGTGGTCGGCGGCGTCGGGATCGGCATCATCTTCGTCGCGCTGATGCTGTCAGCCATCGCCGGTGTCGGTTTCGACCAGATCGGCCCGGTGTCGGCGATCACGCTGATGCTGCAGAACCTCGGCGGCCCCGTCGTGCTGGCCATCGTCCAGGCCGTGATCACCTCTCGCACGCTCTACCTCGGCGGCACCACCGGGCCGGTGAAGAACATGGACACCACCCAGTTGGGCGCGCTCGACGCCGGCTACACCTACGGGCTGCTGTGGGTGGCCGCGGTCGCGGTCCTCGTCGGCGGTGCGGCGCTGTTGATCGGCTACACCTCCGAACAGGTCGCGCACGCCCAGGAGGTCAAGGACGCGATCGACGCCGGCGAGTTGTGATCTAGGCGCGCTCGACGCTCCGGAGCCGGCGAGCTCCGAGGCTCTGCCCGGCGGCTAAGCTGGCCCGCTGTGATCACCCGCATGTCCGAGCTGTTCCTGCGCACCCTGCGTGACGATCCCGCCGACGCCGAGGTGCCCAGCCACAAGCTGCTCATCCGGGCCGGGTACGTCCGCCCTGTCGGACCGGGCCTCTACACATGGCTGCCGCTGGGGCTTCGTGTGTTCCGCAAAATCGAGCAGATCGTCCGCGACGAGATGACCGCGATCGGCGGCCAGGAGATCCTGTTCCCCGCGCTGCTGCCGCGCGCGCCGTACGAGACCACCAACCGGTGGACGGAATACGGCGACACCCTGTTCCGGCTCAAGGACCGCCGCGACAACGACTACCTGCTGGGTCCGACCCACGAGGAACTGTTCACGCTCACGGTCAAGGGGGAGTACAGCTCCTACAAGGACTTCCCGCTGATCCTGTTCCAGATCCAGACGAAGTACCGCGACGAGGCCCGCCCCCGCGCCGGCATCCTCCGCGGCCGCGAGTTCGTGATGAAGGACTCGTACTCCTTCGACGTCGACGACGACGGCCTCAAGGCCGCCTACCACCTGCACCGCGCGGCTTACCAGCAGATCTTCGCCCGGCTCGGGGTGAAGTACGTGATCGTCTCGGCGGTGTCCGGGGCGATGGGCGGCAGCGCGTCCGAGGAGTTCCTCGCCGAGAGCGAGGTCGGCGAGGACACGTTCGTGCGCTGCGTGGAGTCCGGCTACGCCGCCAACGTCGAGGCGGTGCTGACCCAGGTGCCCGAATCGCCGCCGATCGAAGGGCAGCCGGAGGCGGTGGTGTACGACACGCCGGACGCCCCGACGATCGCGACGCTGGTCGACTGGGCCAACAGCGCGGACCTGCCCAGCTTCGCCGGCCGTGCGGTCACCGCGGCCGACACGCTGAAAAACGTGCTGCTCAAGGTGCGCGAGCCCGGCGGGGAGTGGGAGCTGCTCGCCGTCGGCGTCCCGGGTGATCGTGAGGTCGACGACAAACGGCTCGGCGCCGCACTGGATCCGGCGGAGTACGCCATGCTCGACGACGCCGACTTCGCCAAGCACCCCTTCCTGGTCAAGGGGTATGTCGGTCCGAAAGCGTTGCTGGCCAACGGTGTCCGCTATCTGGTCGATCCGCGGATCGTGGACGGCACGGCGTGGATCACCGGTGCCGACGAGCCGAACAAGCACGTCGTCGGGCTGGTCGCGGGCCGCGATTTCCGCGCCGACGGCACGATCGAAGCCGCCAACGTGCGCGACGGCGACCCCTCACCGGACGGCGCCGGACCGCTGGTCAGCGCGCGCGGCATCGAGATCGGCCACATCTTCCAGTTGGGCCGCAAATACACCGAGGCCTTCAACGCCGACGTCCTCGGCGAGGACGGCAAACCGGTGCGGCTGACCATGGGCTCCTACGGCATCGGAGTGTCCCGGCTGGTGGCGGTGATCGCCGAACAGCAACACGACGAGCTGGGACTGCGGTGGCCCGCCGCGGTCTCCCCGTTCGACGTGCACGTCGTGATCGCCAACAAGGACGAGGGCGCGCGCACCGGAGCGACGGAACTGGCCGGCGAGCTGGACCGGCTGGGGCTCGAAGTGATGCTCGACGACCGCAAGTCCTCACCGGGGGTGAAGTTCAAGGACGCCGAATTGCTCGGCGTGCCCTGGATCGTCGTGGTCGGCCGCGGCTGGGCCGACGGCGTGGTCGAACTGCGCGACCGGTTCAGCGGTGAGAAGCGGGAGATCGCCGTCGACGACGCCGCGACGGAGATCCTCGGCGCGGTGCGGTAGCGCCACTCGTTGTAGTGCGGTAGGCGCTACTCGGCACCGCCGGGGAAGGCGACGGTGACCGGGTCGGTGCCCACGATCTGGGTCCAGCGCGCCGCCGCGACCGCCGACTGCGTCAGCGCGGTGAGCCCGAAGCTCCGGTACTCGGTGTCCGCGGCCTGCTCCACGACGGCCCGCCACGCCGTCGCGCCGTCCTCCTCCATGCGCACCGCGAGCTTCGCGGCGTCGGACGGATCGTCCACCCGCATCGGCACCTGGTAGCCGACGGCGGGCAGCGGCGGCGCCACCTGTCGCTGCTCCAGCAGGGCGATCGCGGCCTCCCGGCGTTCGCGGTGTTCGGCGATCGACGCCGACACCAGCCAGTTCACCTCCGGCGCGGAGTGCGCCGAGACCAGGCCGTACCCGTAGATCGTGGCGTGTTCGGTGGCGATCGCGTCGTAGAGCGCCCCGTCGGAGGCGTCGGTGGGGCGGGGCGGATCGGCCTCAGTCGGCTCGACAGAGGTCACGGCGCGTCCTTCGGTGGTGGCGCCAGCGCGACCTGCCAGGCCGCGGTACAGGCCGCGGCGATCGACCCCAGCAGACCGGCGCGATACCCCGACATCTGCACCGCGAGGTCCGTGGCGCTCTCGGCGGACTGACGCAGCGCGGCGACGACGTCTCGGGCGGTCGGAGGTCTGACCGGAGCCGCGGTGCTGGTCGACGGCGTGGTCGTCGGGGCGTCGGTGCCGGCGAGCCGGGTGAGCTCGTCGGTGAGCGCCTGTGCGTGCGCCGCGCGTTCGGCGGCCACCGCGGTCAGCGTCTGCGCCAGTGGCGGGCGGGCCGTGGCGGCGGCGTCGGCGGCCAGTCGACTGTCGGCGCGGGCCCGGTCGAGTTGGGCGGCCAGCTCGTCGACCTCCGGTGGTGGCGGTGGGGAGCCGCACGCGGCGGCGGACGCAGCCAGGACCGCGAGGACCGCCGCGCCGGCCAGCAGGTTCCGCCTGCTGACGTTCCCGGTGTCGGGGGCGAAGGCGCGCGGCACGAGCAACATCCTGCCATTGCCACCGCGGGTGTCCGTAGCGCCGCTTCGGCGCTGTTGCGTTCGGTGTCTACCCTCCCGGGCCTGGCGTATCGTGGATAGTCGATTCCGGCGGCCACCTTCGCCCGCCGTCGGGCAATGCGTCAATAAAACTCAAGATGAGGAGCTCGCCGTGGCACCGGAGCCAAGTTTGCGACCGGCGGGGTTGCCGTCGCAGGAGCAGGTGAAGGAGCTACTCGACGGCGAGTTCGCGCGCGCCGGATTCGAGATCGAAAGCGTCGTCATCGACGGCGGCGCGCGCCCACCGCGCATCACCGTGGTCGTCGACGGCGACCGCCCGCTCGACCTGGACACCATCGCCAGCCTCTCGCGCTCAGCCTCCGAAGAACTCGACCGCGTCGACGAGTCGGTCCCTGGTTCGACCGCTGACGCCGCCGTGTACGTTCTCGAGGTCACCTCGCCGGGAGTCGACCGGCCGCTGACCACCGAGAAGCACTTCCGGCGTGCGCGCGGACGCAAGGTGGAGCTCAGCCTGTCCGACGGATCGCAGCTGACCGGCCGGCTGGGCGCGCTCACCGATGGCGGGACGTCGGTGTCGCTGGTGGTGCGCGAAGGCGCGCGTGCCAACTTCACGGTGCGCGAGCTTCCGCTCGAGGGAATCGTCAAAGCCGTTGTCCAGGTGGAGTTCTCACCACCAAGCCAGCGTGAGCTGGAGTTGACCGGCCAATCGGCAGAGGAGGCCGGAGAATGAACATCGACATGGCGGCCCTACACGCCATCGAGGCGGACAAGGGCATCACCGTCGACGTCGTCGTCGACACCATCAAGTCGGCGCTGCTGACCGCCTATCGCCACACCGACGGCCATCAGCCGGACGCGCGGATCGACATCGACCGCAAGAGCGGTTCGGTGAAGGTGATGGCCCGCGAGACCGACGCCGACGGCAACCTCATCCAGGAGTGGGACGACACTCCGGAGGGATTCGGCCGCATCGCCGCCACCACGGCGCGCCAGGTCATCCTGCAGCGCCTGCGCGATGCGGAGAACGAGAAGAACTACGGCGAGTTCGCCGCCCGGGAGGGCGACATCGTCGCCGGTGTGATCCAGCGCGACGCCCGTGCCAACGCGCGCGGCCTGGTGGTGGTGCGGATGGGCAGTGAGACCAAGGGCAACGAAGGCGTCATCCCGGCCGCGGAGCAGGTGCCCGGCGAACGCTACGAGCACGGCGACCGGTTGCGCTGCTACGTCGTCGGGGTGACCCGCGGGGCCAGGGAACCGTTGATCACCCTGTCGCGCACCCATCCGAACCTGGTGCGCAAGCTGTTCAGCCTTGAGGTCCCGGAGATCAACGAGGGTTCGGTCGACATCGTCGCCGTGGCTCGCGAGGCCGGGCACCGGTCGAAGATCGCGGTCGCCTCACGCGTACCCGGGCTCAACGCCAAGGGTGCCTGCATCGGCCCGATGGGCCAGCGGGTCCGCAACGTGATGAGCGAACTGTCCGGCGAGAAGATCGACATCATCGACCACGACGAGGATCCGGCGCGGTTCGTCGCCAACGCGCTGTCGCCGGCGAAGGTCGTCTCGGTCAGCGTCATCGACGAGCAGACCCGGGCCGCCCGCGTGGTCGTGCCCGACTTCCAGTTGTCGCTGGCCATCGGCAAGGAGGGGCAGAACGCCAGGCTGGCGGCTCGGCTGACCGGCTGGCGGATCGACATCCGCAGCGATGCGGCGCCGGCCGACGAGCAAAAGCCCGATTCCGGTGCGCCGCATCCCGCGGTACGTGATCGGTAGTGCGACGGCCGTTTCAGTTCGCGGGGGCCGGGGCGGTAGACTCATCCGTGAGCCAGCGCGAGACTTCGGTATCGCCGCGTCGAAGCACGAAAGACCACCCCCCGGGGCCGGTGCGGACATGCGTGGGATGCCGGAAGCGAGAGCTGGCCGCCGAATTGCTTCGAGTGGCCGCTGTGGTCGACGGGAACGGTGAGTGCGCCGCGATCGTTGACACAGCGGGTAATCTGCCCGGGCGGGGTGCCTGGTTGCATCCGCGCGAGCAGTGCCTACACGCGGCAATCCGGCGGCGAGCGTTCGTCCGAGCGTTGCGAATCACCGGTTCACCGGACTTATCCGCGGTGATCGAGCACGTCGAGAATTTCTCGGCGGGTTCGCCTCACCCGGCAAGAGAACAGGTAGCGAAGAACATGAGCACACCGTGAAGTTCCGATGACAATGCGTCATAGCTAACCCGAGGCGCGGCCTACCACCGCTGTCGCCTCTAGAGATGGAGATGTAGTGGCAGGTAAGGCCCGCGTACACGAGTTGGCGAAGGAACTCGGTGTCACCAGCAAAGACTTGCTCGCAACGCTGAAAGAGCAGGGCGAGTTCGTCAAATCAGCTTCTTCGACCGTTGAAGCACCCGTAGCGCGCCGGTTGCGCGAGAAGTTCGGCGGTAGCAGGTCCACCCCGGACAAGGCCAAGAGCGCAGGTAACGGTGCGCCCGCCGCGCCGTCGGCCACCCCCGCGACGCCCGCAGCGGCTGCCGCTGCGGCCGCACCGGTACCGGCCGCGCCGGCTCCCGCGAAGCCCGCGGCCCCCAAGCCTGCGGCGCCCGCGCCGGCGGCCCCGGTGCCACCACCCGCTCCGGCTCAGCCTGTGGTGACCGCCCCGGCCCAGCCTGCGGCGCCTGCCCCGGCCCAGCCCGCGGCGTCCGCTCCCGCGCCCGCTCCGTCACGTCCCGGGCCCACACCCGGACCGCGTCCCGGCCCGGCGCCCAAACCCGCCCCGCGCACCCCGCGGGTCGGCAACAACCCGTTCTCCACGCAGCAGCCGGTGGAGCGGCCGATCCCACGGCCGCAGGCCCGGCCAGGCGCCCCCCGGCCCGGCACGCCGCGTCCGGGTATGTCGCCCAACAACATGCCGCCCCGTCCCGCCGGCCCCCGTCCGGGTGCCCCCGCGGGACGTCCCGGCGGTGCGCGCCCCGGCCCCGGTGGCCGTGGCCCCGGTGCAGGTGGCGGCCGTCCCGGCGGTCCCGGTGGTGCAGGCGGCGGCGGTAACTACCGCGGCGGCGGCGCGGGCGGTCCCGGTGGCGGCGGTGCCGGTGCCGGTGGAGCGGCTGCAGGCGGTTTCCGCGGCAGGCCAGGCGGTGGCGGCGGAGGTCGCCCCGGTCAGCGTGGCGGTGCAGCGGGTGCGTTCGGTCGCCCCGGCGGTGCCGTTCGCCGTGGTCGCAAGTCGAAGCGGGCGAAACGCGCCGAGTACGAGAACATGCAGGCGCCGGTCGTCGGTGGCGTGCGGTTGCCGCACGGCAACGGCGAGACCATCCGGTTGGCCCGCGGCGCATCGCTGTCCGACTTCGCCGAGAAGATCAACGCCAACCCGGCTTCGCTGGTCCAGGCGCTGTTCAACCTCGGTGAGATGGTCACCGCGACGCAGTCGGTGAACGACGAGACGCTCGAGCTGCTCGGCAGCGAGATGAACTACGTCGTGCAGGTCGTCTCGCCCGAGGACGAGGACCGCGAGCTGCTTCAGTCATTCGACCTCACCTACGGCGAGGACGAGGGCGGCGAGGACGACCTCGAGTTCCGTCCACCGGTGGTCACCGTCATGGGCCACGTCGACCACGGCAAGACCCGCCTGCTGGACACGATCCGCAACGCCACCGTTCGCGAGGGCGAGGCCGGCGGTATCACCCAGCACATCGGCGCCTACCAGGTCCTGACCGAGCTGGACGGCAATGAGCGACTGGTGACCTTCATCGACACCCCGGGCCACGAGGCGTTCACCGCCATGCGTGCCCGCGGTGCCAAGGCCACCGACATCGCGATCCTCGTGGTCGCCGCCGACGACGGCGTCATGCCGCAGACGGTGGAGGCCATCAACCACGCGCAGGCCGCTGACGTGCCGATCGTCGTGGCGGTCAACAAGATCGACAAGGAAGGCGCCGACCCGGCGAAGATCCGCGGTCAGCTCACCGAATACGGCCTGGTGGCGGAGGACTTCGGTGGCGACACCATGTTCGTCGACATCTCGGCCAAGCAGGGCACCAACATCGACGCGCTGCTCGAGGCGGTCCTGCTGACCGCCGACGCGGCACTGGACCTGCGGGCGAACCCCGACATGGAGGCCCAGGGCGTGGCGATCGAGGCGCACCTCGACCGTGGCCGTGGCCCGGTGGCGACCGTGCTCATCCAGCGCGGCACGCTGCGGGTCGGCGACTCGATCGTCGCGGGCGACGCCTACGGGCGTGTGCGCCGCATGGTCGATGAGCACGGCGAGGATGTCGTGGAGGCGCTGCCGTCGCGGCCGGTGCAGGTCATCGGCTTCACATCGGTGCCAGGTGCCGGCGACAACCTGTTGGTCGTCGACGAGGACCGCATCGCCCGGCAGATCGCCGACCGGCGCAGCGCCCGCAAGCGCAACGCGTTGGCCGCGCGCAGCCGCAAGCGCATCAGCCTCGAGGACCTGGATTCGGCGCTGAAGGAAACCAGCCAGCTGAACCTGATCCTGAAGGGCGACAACGCCGGTACGGTCGAGGCGCTCGAGGAGGCCCTGCTGGGCATCCAGATCGACGACGAGGTCGAACTGCGTGTCATCGACCGCGGTGTCGGCGGTGTCACCGAGACCAACGTCAACCTTGCGTCGGCCTCGGATGCGATCATCATCGGCTTCAACGTCCGCGCGGAGGGCAAGGCCACCGAGCTGGCCAACCGCGAGGGTGTCGAGATCCGCTACTACTCGGTGATCTACCAGGCCATCGACGAGATCGAGAGCGCGCTCAAGGGCATGCTCAAGCCGATCTACGAGGAGAAGGAACTCGGCCGCGCCGAGATCCGCGCGATCTTCCGGTCGTCGAAGGTCGGCAACATCGCCGGTTGCCTCGTCCAGTCGGGCATCATGCGCCGCAACGCGAAAGCGCGGCTGCTGCGTGACAACGTGGTCGTGGCCGAGAACCTCACTGTGTCGTCGCTCAAGCGGGAGAAGGAAGACGTCACCGAGGTGCGCGACGGGTACGAGTGCGGTTTGACGCTGACCTACTCGGATATCAAAGAAGGCGACGTCATCGAGACGTACGAACTGGTGGAGAAGGCGAGGACTTAACACATGGCTGACCCCGCACGAGCGAAACGGTTGGCCAAGCGCATCTCCACCATCGTCGCCTCGGCGATCGAGTACGAGATCAAGGATCCGCGGCTGACCGGTGTGACGATCACCGACGCCAAGGTGACCAATGATCTGCACGATGCGACGCTGTTCTACACGGTGATCGGTCGCAGCCTCGACGAGGAACCTGACCTCGTCGGGGCGGCGGCCGCGCTGGAGAGCGCCAGGGGTGTGTTGCGGTCCAAGGTGGGTGCAAGCCTCGGAGTCCGGTTCACCCCGACCCTGGCGTTCACTCGCGACACCGTGCCCGACACCGCGCATCGGATGGAGGAATTGCTGGCCCGTGCGCGCGCCGCAGATGAGGATTTGGCGAGAGTTCGTCAGGGTGCCAAGCACGCCGGTGAGGCTGACCCGTACCGTGTGAGTGGGGCGGAGGAGGAATCCGGGGGGTCTGGAGAAGTTCAGGCCGCGCTCGACGCTGAGGACACCGGTGACCGCAATAGACAAGACGACTGACGTACCTGCCGGCGCGCGCGTAGACGCTTACCGGGCGGCCGACATGTTGGCCGCGGCCACGACTGTCAGCGTCATCTGTCATGTGTATCCGGACGCCGACACCATCGGCGCCGGCCTGGCACTGGCGCTGGTCCTCGACCACGCCGGTAAGAGTGTCGAGGTCAGTTTCGCGGCACCCGCCGACTTGCCGGAGTCGTTGCAGTCCTTGCCCGGTGGGCATCTGCTGGTGGCGCCGGAGGCGATGCGCGCAGACGCCGACCTGGTGGTCACCGTGGACATCCCCAGCCTCAACCGGCTGGGCGCGCTGCGTGACCTGGCCATGTCCGGGCGGCGGGTCCTGGTGATCGACCACCACGCGTCCAATGAGCTGTTCGGCACCGCGAACTATGTCGACCCGTCGGCGGACTCCACCACGATGCTGGTGGCCGAACTCCTCGACGCGTGGAACAAACCGATCGACCTCGGCGTCGCGCACTGTCTCTACGCCGGCCTGACCACCGACACCGGCTCGTTCCGCTGGGCCAGCGCCCGCGCCCACCGGCTGGCCGCCCGGTTGGTCGACCTCGGTGTGGACAACGCCTCGATCAGCCGGACACTGCTCGACACCCACCCGTTCGCATGGCTGCCGATGCTCTCGCGCGTGCTGGCCTCGGCCCGCCTGCTTCCCGATGCCGTGGACGGCCGCGGCCTGGTGTACGCGGTGGTGGCCCATGACGAGCTGGCCGGCGCGCGGCCCGAAGAAGTGGAGTGCATCGTCGACATCGTGCGCACCACCCGGCAGGCCGAGGTGGCAGCGGTGTTCAAGGAACTCGAACCCCAGCAGTGGTCGGTGTCCATGCGCGCCAAGTCGATCGACCTCACGTCGGTGGCCGGGGCGTTCGGCGGTGGTGGACACCGGCTGGCCGCGGGCTATTCGGCCAGCGGACCGGCCGACGACGTGGTGGCGGCCCTGCGCGCGGCACTTGGCTGAGCCCGACGGCGTTTCGCCCGTCGAACCGGCGACCAGCCGGCGTATCGCGGCGTTGGCGTTTCCCGCACTCGGTGTACTCGCCGCCGAACCCGTATACCTCCTGTTCGACCTCGCGGTCGTCGGGCGGCTGGGTGCGCTCAGCCTCGCCGGTCTCGCGATCGGCGCGCTGGTCATGGGGGTACTCAGCGCACAACTGACCTTCCTGTCCTATGGCACGACGGCGCGTGCGGCCCGCTTCTACGGCGCAGGCGACCGGCCGACCGCGGTGGGCGAGGGTGTCCAGGCCACGTGGCTGGCCCTGGCCATCGGCACGACGATCGTGGTGGCCGTTCAGGCGACGGCCGTACCGCTGGTGTCCGTGCTGTCAGGCGGTGGGGCGGTGGCCGACGCCGCGCTCCCGTGGGTGCGCATCGCCAGCCTGGCCGTACCGGCGATCCTGATCGCCGCGGCGGGTAACGGGTGGATGCGCGGAGTCCAGGACACGATGCGCCCGCTGCGCTACGTCGTCGTGGGGTTCGCGGTGTCCGCGGTGCTCTGCCCACTGCTGGTGTACGGGTGGCTGGGCGCGCCCAGGATGGGTCTCGCGGGGTCGGCGGTGGCCAACGTCGTTGGGCAGTGGTTGGCCGCGGCCATGTTCTGCCGCGCGCTGATCGTGGAGAAGGTTCCGCTGCGCCCGCAGCCGTCGGTGCTGCGCGCCCAGGTGGTGATGGGGCGCGATCTGGTGTTGCGCACGCTGGCGTTCCAGGCCTGTTTCGTGTCGGCCGGTGCGGTGGCCGCCCGGTTCGGGGCGGCCGCCGTCGCCGCCCACCAGGTCGTGCTCCAGTTGTGGAATTTCCTTGCGCTGGTGCTCGATTCACTGGCCATAGCGGCGCAGTCGCTGGTCGGGGCGGCGCTGGGGGCGGGACACCTCCCGCACGCGAAGTCGGTGGCGTGGCGGGTGACCGTGTTCTCGAGCGTCGCCGCCGGGCTGTTGGCGCTGGTGTTCGCCGCCGGATCCTCGGTGCTGCCGGGGGTGTTCACCGACGACCGCTCGGTGCTCGACGAGATCGGCGTGCCGTGGTGGTTCCTGGTCGCGCAGTTACCCGTCGCGGGTGTGGTGTTCGCGCTCGACGGAGTGCTGCTGGGCGCGGGAGACGCGACCTTCATGCGCAACGCCACGCTGATCAGCGGGCTGATCGGATTCCTGCCCCTGATCTGGCTCTCGTTGGCGTTCGGGTGGGGGTTGCTCGGGATCTGGGCGGGACTGTCGGCGTTCATGGTGCTGCGTCTGGTGTTCGTCGGCTGGCGGGCGCTGTCGGGGCGGTGGCTGGTGCCGGGGACGTCATAGCCCTTGGGGGCGAACGCCGCGCACGGTCCAGGAGCGCCGGCGCCGACGCCGGTGTCCGGTCACGCGCACATCGGTCAGGCCGGCGGACCTGCACAGTGCGGCAAACGTTTCGGCCTGCTGCGCCGTCCAGCCGTGGCTGGCGAGCCCCGTGGCGCCGGGCTGCACGTGACGTTCCACGACGAGGAGCCGCCCGCCCGGAGACAACACGCGGTGTATCTCGGTCAGCGCCGCGCCGACATCGGGCCAGTGGTGCACCGTCGCCAGCGCCCACACGACCGTCGCGGACGCATCGGGCACGGGCAGCGCCTCGGCGCCGCCCCGCACCCACGTCACCGCGGTGCGACGGCGGGTCACCGCCCGCGCCACCCGCAACATGGATTCCGATGGGTCGACACCGGTGACCCGGGCGCCCCGGCGGGCCGCGACGCGGGCGGCGGTCCCCGGACCGCACCCGACGTCGACGACACGGTCGTCCACCGACACGGCGGCGACGTCGGCGGCGAGACGGGCGTTGCCGCGTCCGGTGAGCAGGAACACGATGGCGAACAGGACGCCGGTGAGGCCGGCGAAGCCGGGATGGCCGGCATGGTGGTTGACCACGGTGGTGGGTTCGGTCATGAATTCGACCTTGCCGGTTCAAGTCCGGTTGAAGTCAAATGGCCGGATGGAGGCGATTCCGATCGGCGAGGCGGCAACCCGGCTGGGGATGACGACGTCGGCGCTGCGCTACTACGACGACCGTGGTCTGGTGCGCCCGCAGTCACGGCGGTCTGGGCGGCGGATGTACGGGCCCGACGAGCTGCGCCGGCTGGCGTTGCTCAAGATCGTTCACGGGCTCGGTCTGCCGCTGGACACCGCGGCGGCGGTGCTCGACGCACCGAGTGAGCAGTGGCGGCAGACGGTGCGTGACCAGATCGCCGAGCTGGACCGGGTGATCGCCCGGGCACGGGGTGCCCAGCAGTTCCTCACCCATGCGCTGGGGTGCGCGACCGACCACCCCGCCCGGGAGTGTCCGAGAATGACAGGCGCGCTGGACCGTCTCGTCGACGGGATGAGCGTCGAGCAGCTCGCTGCCGAACACACCTAGGAACCCGCCTCAGTCTGCGGCGGTGGAACTGCCGAGCAGGTCACGCACCCGGTTGGCGACGCGGATGAACTCCGGGCGCTCCATCGTCTCGGCGTAATCGCGCTCGGCGGGCAGGTCGACGTCGAGTGTCTCGACGATGCGGCCAGGCCGTGGGCTCATCACCACGACCCGGTTGGCGAGGTACACCGCCTCGGCGACCGAGTGGGTCACCAGCACCACCGTCGTGCCGGTCTCGCGCCAGATGCGATGCAGTTCGACGTTCATCTTCTCGCGCGTCAGCGCGTCGAGCGCACCGAACGGCTCGTCCATCAGCAGCACTCCCGGCTCGTGCAGCAATGCTCGGCACAACGAAACCCGTTGCTGCATCCCGCCGGACAGCTCGTGGGGCAGCGCATTCTCGAAGCCGGTGAGCCCCGTCATCTCGATCAGGTGATCACAGCGGCGTGCGGCGTCCCGGCGGGACATGCCGCGCATCTCCGCCTGCAGCAGGATGTTGCGGCGCACCGAACGCCACTCGAGCAGCGCAGCGCGCTGGAACACGTAGCCGATCTCGCGCTGCGGTCCGCGCACGGACTTGCCGCGCAGCCGCACCTCACCCGAGGTGGAGTCGGTGAGCCCGGCCACCACCTTCAGCAGGGTGGACTTGCCGCAACCCGAGGGGCCGGCGATCGACACGAACTCACCATCGGCGACGCGCAGATCGATGTCCTCGAGCGCGGTCACCGTCGCGCGTTTCGACGAGAACGTCACGGTCAGGTTCTCGATCGAGATGGCGTCTTCGGTCACTGTGGTCTTGGGTGCTGTGAAGGTCGCGGTGGACATCGTCTCGTTCCCTACTGCTCGGCCTGGGGAGCGAACGACGAATCCCAGTATTCCGCCGGGTCCTTCGCCGTCTCGAGCAACCCCGCGTCGGTGAGGGTGGCGATGGTGGTCGTCCAGTCCTCTTTCGCGTTGCTGCCCGGCACCTGACCTTCGGTGGCGGCGGTGGTCAAGAGCGGGATGGTCTGCTGCCACTGCTGCAGCAGCACCTCGCGCGGCGGCATCTGCGGGTCCTTGCCCGCCATCGCGTCGACAGCGGCCTCCGGGTCCTGGGTGGCGGCGGCGAATGCCTCACTGGTGGCGTCGACCATCTTCTGCACCAGCTCCGGATTGTCGGCGATCGTCGACTCGTTGGCGATCAGTCCGTTGCTGTAGAAGTTCAGCCCGGCATCGGAGTACTTGAGGTAGCGCACCTCTCGGCCGCTCTTGTTCGCGATCGTCGGCCCCTGGTCGTGGGCGAACCCGATGAGGCCGTCGACGCGGCCCGACAGCATCGCGGCCATCTTGCCCGCCGCGTCGAGGCTCTGCTGGGTCACCTGGTTCTGCGGCACGCCGACCTTGTCGAGGTAGATCGGGAAGGTGGTGGTGGGCGCGTCACCGGCCGACACGGCGATGGTGCGACCGGCGAGGTCCTGCGGGGTGTTGATGCCGGAGTCGGCGAACACCTGCACCGCCGAGGGGGTGGTCTGCAGGAACACGCCGGTGCTCCTGACCTCGACACCCTTGTCGATGTTGCTCAGCACCGCGGGGGTGTCGGCCCAGCCGAAGTCGACCTGCCGCGACCCGACGGCCTGCACGGTCTTCGTGGAGCCCTGGCCGGGGTCGATCTGCAGGTCGATGCCGTGCTTGTCGAAGATGCCCTCCTGCACGCCGTAGTAGAACGGTGCGTGCTCGCCGTACGGGTACCAGTTGAGCATGAGGGTGGCGGAGTTCGCCGAACCGTCTGCGGCAGGCGTGTTTTCGCTGTCGCCGCCCCCGCCGCAGGCGGCCAGGGTCAGCGCGGCGGTGGTGGCGGCGGCCGCGACGGTGGCGCGGCGGCGGAAAGATGTCATGGGTCGATCTCCTCGTTGAGTGACGGTCAGACGGCGGTGCTGGCGGAGTTGACGATGCGGCGCGACGAATGCCACGGGATGAGCAGCTTCTCGGCGATCTCGATGATCGCGAACAACACGATGCCCAGCGCCGACATGATGATCAGGGCAGCGAAAAGCATTGCGGTGTCGACATTTCCGTTGGCCTGTAGGATCACGTAGCCCAGACCCTCGTTGGCGCCGACGAATTCACCGACCACTGCGCCGGTGACCGCGAGGGTGGCCGCCACCTTCAGACCGGACATCAACTGGGGCAGCGACGCGGGGAAGCGGATCTTCATGAAGGTCTTGAACTTGCTCGCACCCATCGTGGAGGTGAGCTCGAGGATCTCGGGGTCCACCGAACGCAGCCCGGCGAGACCCGAGATGACGATCGGAAAGAACGCCATCAACACGGCGACGAGGATCTTGGGCGAGGGCCCGAAACCCAGCCACACGACGAACAGCGGGGCGATGGCGATCTTCGGTACCACCTGGGCGAACAGGATCAGCGGGTACACCGTCTTCTCGAGGCTCGCCGAGTAGATCATCATCACGGCGACGAACTCACCGACGACGGCGGCGATCACGAAACCGATCACCGTCTCCCACGTTGTCACCCAGGTGTTCTGCGCCAGATAGGCGGCGTTCTCCTGTGCCGTACGCCAGGTGTCGGCCGGCGAGGGCAGGATGTAGGGCGCGACGAGCTCGGCTGCCGTGACGGCGTACCAGCCCGCCACCAGCGCGAGGACGAGTACCACCGGCCGCCAGAGGCCGGCCGCGGTGCGTCGGGGGTTGAAGCTCGGACGCCGCAGGCGCGCGAGCCCAGGGGAAGCCGATGGGGGATCCGGTGGTGAGCCGTTGCCCCCGGTGGGGCGCACGCCAGCTGATGCCGCTACCGCCATGAATGTCCTTAGTTCGCAGTGACCCGGACCCGGGGCCCGAGTGGGAATGCGCTTTCCGAAGCGATTCCGACTTTAACGTGACCCAGCACACAGTGTCAACGTCCCTACGTTGTCCCTCGCTTCGCGCAGGTCAGACGCCGATGTCAGGGCAGGCGCGTGCTGTCGCGCAACACCACGGCGCCGGGGACGCGTTCGCGAAGGTCGTCAGCGCCGGAGTCGACGCACAGCGCCAGTTCGACAGCGCGCGCTCCGATGTGCTCGAGGGGGAGCGCCACGGTGGACAGGCTCGGTGTGTGATCCCGCAGCGTCGGGATGTCGTCGAAGCCGGCGACACAGACGTCACGCGGCACCGACAATCCCAGCTCCCGCCACGCTGCGATGGCGCCGATCGCCATGACGTCGGTGACTGCGAACACGCAGGCCGGTGACGCCCCGCCGCCCGGTTCCAGTTCCAGTGCGGCGGCCAGTCGACGCGCCGAGTGGTAGCCGCCGTCACGGGTGAAGTCCCCCGAGACCTCGACCTGTGGGGTGTGGCCCCGCCGGCCGAGCGCCTCGACGAATCCGTTGCGGCGGTCGACCGCAGTGCGGATGCTGCCCGGACCGCCGATCACCGCGAACTCGGTGTGCCCAGCGTCAACGAGTGCGTTGGCCAATTGCGCTGCACCCTGGTAATTCTCGGGCTCCACCGCTCCGCCGCACGCCAGCGGTTGCCCGATCACGACGACGCGGCCGCCGTTGTCCCGGTAGCGGCTGAACTCCGCCTCCAGGTCTCGGTCCAGGTCGCCGCTCTGGCGCGATCCCGCCAGCACGATCGCGTCCGCCCGGTGGGCGATGAACGTGCTGACCGCCTCGTGTTCGATGTCGAAGTCGCGGTCGGTGCTGGCCAGCAGCATCTGTTTGCGGGCGATTCTGGCGGCCGCCTGCACGCCGCGCGCGATCGACGAGAAGTAGGGATCGGCGATGTCGTGCACGACCAGGCCCAACAACCCGGTCGACGCCCGCGCCAGTGCTTGCGCCTGCGCGTTGGGGACGTAGCCGAGTTCGCGTGCGGCGGCGCGGACGCGGTCGGCCACACCCTCCCCGGGAATCCTCGACGACCCGTTGAGCACGCGCGAAGCCGTCGCCTGCGACACGCCCGCCCTGGCGGCCACATCTTGCAGTCTCACCGCAACCATCGCCGTCTCTTTCTTGTCGTCCACCCGACGAGCCCGGGGGGTCAGACCGGGGTTGACCGGACGGTGCGCCACAGCTTACCGTGGAAAGCGCATTCCGAAGTGCTGACACCGCGCGGGTCCCCGAATCGGGTTCCGCACCGGTGCCGATCAACGACAGCACTCGCCGGTGCGCCCACATCGGGGCGCCGGCCCACAGACAAGGAATCCCCCGATGGCATCTGGCTCAGGCCGCAGAACCCTGCGTATCGCGATGAACGGCGTGACCGGTCGCATGGGTTACCGCCAGCATCTGGTCCGCTCGATCCTGCCGCTGCGCGACACCGGCCTGGTACTCGAGGACGGCACCCGCGTCGACGTCGAACCGATCCTGGTCGGGCGCAACGCGGACAAGCTGGCCGACCTTGCCGCCGAGCACGACGTCGCGCAGTGGACGACGGACACCGCCGCGGTGATCGCAGATCCGACCATCGACGTCTACTTCGACGCCCAGGTGACCTCGCGCCGCGTGGAGGCGCTGTCGTCGGCGATCAAGGCAGGTAAACACGTCTACACCGAGAAGCCGACCGCCGAAACGCTCAGCGAGGCAGTCGAGTTGGCCCGCATGGCGGAGAATGCGGGCATCGTCGCCGGCGTCGTTCATGACAAGTTGTACCTGCCCGGGCTGGTCAAGTTGCGCCGCCTCGTCGACGAAGGCTTCTTCGGACGCATCCTGTCGATGCGTGGCGAATTCGGTTACTGGGTTTTCGAGGGTGACTCGCAACCCGCTCAGCGGCCCAGCTGGAACTATCGCGCGGAAGACGGCGGCGGGATCACCGTCGACATGTTCTGCCACTGGAACTACGTGATGGAGGCGCTGCTCGGGCCGGTGCAGGCAGTCACCGCGCGGTCCGTCACCCACATCCCCACCCGCTGGGACGAGGCGCACCAGCCCTACGACGCCACGGCCGACGACGCGGCATACGGCATCTTCGAGATCGAGGGCGGCATCATCGCGCAGATCAACTCGTCGTGGGCGGTGCGGGTCTACCGCGACGAACTGGTCGAGTTCCAGATCGACGGCACCCACGGATCAGCGGTCGCCGGTCTGCGCCGCTGCGTGGCGCAGCAGCGCGCGCACACACCGAAACCGGTGTGGAATCCCGATCTCCCGGTTACCGAGAAGTTCCGTGACCAGTGGTTGGACGTGCCGGCCAACGCCGACCTCGACAACGGGTTCAAGCTGCAGTGGGAAGAGTTCCTGCGTGACGCGGTGGCCGGACGGCCGCACCGGTTCGGCCTGTTGTCGGCCGCGCGCGGGGTGCAGCTCGCCGAACTCGGTCTCCGCAGCTCCGCCGAGGGCCGTCGCCTCGAGGTGCCGGAGATCGCGCTGTGACCACGACCTCCGGGACGCTGACCGGTGCGTCGGTGCTCCTGCCCACCGACGGCGACGTCCGCACCTACCGGCTGGGTGAGCCGGGGCCCTGGCACAGGCCGCAGCGGCCGATCGAGTCGCGGATCGCCTATGCGGCAGCACATGTGGTACCGAGAGCGCTCGGTGATACCAGCCCCGGTGCCCCGGCCGATATCGACTGGGACACCACACTGGCCTACCGCCACGAACTGTGGTCCTACGGG